>CBDATZ010000033.1:62500-177693 GCA_965199845.1 Ilyomonas sp. | reverse complement strand
GAATGATTTTCTGTAACCTCACCGGCAACTTCAGCCTGTAAGTGATTACTTCCATATACTGCATGTACGGTTGCCAGGTGCTCTTCTTCATTAAAAAGATGAGACAATCCATCGCATACTGCCGGTATTGCACATCGAACCATAACAGTGCAATAAAGTAAGAAGAGATAATAAGCAGCCGGATATTTCATTAATTATATATCATGTAAGCAAAATCGTAAAGAAGAAACCGCAGGCGTCGGTTTGCAAAGTAAAGAGTAATTTATCATCTTATCTTGTAAAGCATTTCATTTATAAAATTCGTGGATTATTAATAATGATTTCATCATTCTATTATCCTGAAATATAATGTGATAACCTTTTTACACAACTCTGTAGAATTCTGCCTGTTTTGCGTATCTCTGTGAGCAAATTTTTACTAAATGCAAATACACTTAGTAAATAAGTATTCTTTTAATCTAAATTTAATGTCGCCGACATTCGTAATCGTTTCAATGCTTCTATCAGAAACAATATATCGGATTACTTGTATTGATAAACGAAGAATAAAGGATAAACAGTTTTGGACTTTAATTTGATACGTATCTGTAACCAATAATCAATAATTTTTGTATGCTATATAATATAATTTATTTTAGTGATTACTAAAGGAATTGCCAATATAATTTGCTTTCTTTGTTTTACTTTTCCGATCAAATACCTGGTCGTCTTTGATTAAAAATTGCTTTTACAGGTAGATATATCAACAACCAAATATGCTTAGCCAGGCTTTTTAAAATTTATTTTCTTCAATGCAAACTGATATTCTCGATTCTTGCGTATAACACTTTTAGCTTACACATTTCGAAAACTCAACTTTTTGATTCATTCACCATTTATAATTTAAATCTTCACATCTATGAGAAGTAGAGCTTTACACATGATCCTGTGGCGGTTTTCATTGTTATTGTTTTCAGCAATAATAATGAATGTTGCCTTTGCTTCCTCGCACAGGGAAGCGCCATTGATTGCAAATGACCCGCTGGCAGACAATACGGATGTCTATGCCTTTCGCAGCCCCGACGACACAAGTACCGTAACGATTATTGCCGATTACATTCCATTTGAATTGCCCGAAGGCGGACCCAACTATTATACGTTTGGACCGAACATTCGCTACGAAATTCACATTAAGAACAAGACCACAACAACAACGGATGACATTACATACCGTTTTACTTTTAAGCAAACGAATCAGGATACTACCACGCATTTCAACATTAGGTTGGGTAAACAGAATTTATTTACCACTTATAGATGCGAGAAAAGTATGGATGGTGGAAAAACATTTACCGCAATCGTAACAAATGGTATTGTGCCACCTAACAATATTGGACCCCGTTCTATAGATTCTGCTGTTGGTTTGGGAGTAGCCAATTACAATACGCTGATTACTAGTTCGATAGCAACTGCAAAAAGCGGTGAAAAAGTATTCTGCGGACCCGCAGATGATCCTTTCTTTGTTGACTTAGCCGGTGCTTTTGATGTTGGCAATTTTAGACCGGAAGGTAACACTACCAATCCTACCAAAGATGGCTTAGCCCGTTACAATATACACAGCATTGCTTTGAAGATACCTATTAAGATGCTTCAGAAAGATGGTTTAAGTGTAACCGCTACTACAGGCATTTTGAATAGTGATTTTGTAATTGGTGTTTATGCTTCTGCCAGTCGTCAGCAAATAAAAACCATCAATGACAATGGTACAAAAAATTACAGTGGAAGCTGGGTGCAGGTTTCCCGCTTAGGAATGCCGCTTACCAACGAAGCTATTATTCCGATTGGATATAAAGACAAATGGAATGCAACCATGCCAACCGGCGATTCTGCCTTTGCTTCCTACTTTAAAAATCCTGAATTGGCCTTGTATATGGATGGTACGCAGTTTGGCGGCGCGGTTCCATCTTTAAATGCTCTGCGCATTCAAACCAATTCGCCAACGGTACTTGGCAATGTTGATTTCAGAAATGGTAAAAAGGGTCTGTATGTTTTAAAAGGTAATTCAGCTTTAAACGGTACGGCTTTAGATCCGAAGGCTTTTGGAAACATTCTTTTGCCAGATAGTATGAGTCCACGTGCGGTAGACCTTCTGCCAATCTTTTACACAGGTGTTCCAAACTTAGCACCTTACCAGTTGGCAACAGGCAAACCGGCGGGTAATCCGTTGGCTAATGGCAAACCATTTATCAATAACTTTTTACCAACTCTTGGCGATATGCTTCGCTTAAATATGTCAACACCGGTGACACCAAGAAACAGTAAAGACTTCAGTTCGTTAGGTATTGTTCAGGCGGCTGTATTAGGTCTTACCGATGCGAGGTTTAATGCCAATGCAAATCTTCAGTTCATACCTAATATGGATGGTTTTCCAAATGGCAGAAGGCTGGAAGATGATGTTACAACAATCGAATTGCAGGCAGTTGGTGGTGTTGCTTTAGCTGCCATTGGTTTGTTTTATGATGATTATACAATCGGCGATAAAACGGGCGGCGTAACAACAGATTTGATGAATGTATTATCCTTTAATGCAGGACCTACTCATAATGATACAACATTCAAATCTTCTTTCCCGTATGTGCAGGCTCCATGGAGAGGATATGATTACACATTACAACCAAGGTTCTAACCACAAAATAGAAATGAATATGAAATCAATTATAAAATTATATACGGCTGCATTGCTTTGTCTGGCATTCAGCTATAACGCTTCGGCATCCTCTCACCGCGAGGCGCCGTTAATCTCAAATGATCCGCTGGCAGACAACACAGATTTATATGCTTTTCGCAGTCCATGCGATACCAACCAAGTGGTGATGATCGCCGATTATATTCCATTTGAATTGCCTCAGGGCGGTCCGAATTATTACAACTTCGGAGAAAATATCCGCTATGAAATTCACGTGGATAACAACACAGCAACACCAGGCGATGATATTATTTATCGCTTTACATTTAAACAAACCAACGAAGATCCAACTACGTTTTTTAACATCCGGTTGGGTAAGCAAAATTTAAAAACAACTTACCAATTAGAGCGTAGTATAAATGGTGGTAAAAACTTTACAACTGTTGTTACCAATGGTATAGTTCCGCCAAATAATATTGGACCACGTTCTATTGATAATGCAACTGTTGGCTTAGGTACTTCTTATGATAACCTCATATCGAAAGCTATTACCACAGCTTCTACCGGCGAAACTATTTTCTGCGGACCTGCAGATGATCCTTTCTTTGTAGATTTAGGTGCTGCTTTTGATTTAGGCGGTTTCAGACCGGTGGGTAGAGATGGTTTGGCAAAATACAACTGTCATTCTATTTGTATCCAGGTGCCCATTTCGACTTTACAAAAAGGTGGTAAGACAACAAAAGCTGCCAGCAGTATTCTTGATGGTGATTTTGTAATAGGCGTTTATGCTTCTGCCAGCCGCCAAAGTATAACCACATTTAATCCTTCTACCGGCACTGTATCTTCTCAAGGTGATTGGAAACAAGTATCACGCTTAGGTATGCCACTCACCAACGAAGTTATAAATCCTATTGGAGAAAAGGACAGATGGAATGCAACTTATCCATACGCTGGTGGCGATTCTGTATTCGTTCCTAATTTTGTAAACCCTGAGCTGGCTTTATACATGGATGACTCTAAGTATGGACCTGCCGTCCCAGGTTTATCGAAATTGCGTATCCAGACTAATTCGCAGACTGTACTTGGTAATGTTGACTTTAGAAATGGTAAAGAAGGTTTGTATGTTTTAAAAGGCAATGCAGCTTTAAAAGGCACAGCGTTAGACCCGGCTACTTATGGTAATATTCTTTTGCCAAATGATCATAGCCCACGTTCAGTAGATATTCTTCCTTTATTTTATACTGGTGTTCCTAATTTGCCACCTTATCAGTTGGCAACAGGTAAACCAGCTGGTAATCCATTGGCACCAGGCAAGCCATTCATCAATAACTTCCTGCCTACGTTGGGTGATTATCTCCGTTTAAACATGGCAGTACCAGTTACTTCGCGTACAGATACCAGCTTTAGTTCTTTAGGTATCGTAGAAGCCGCAGTATTAGGCTTAACTGATGCTAAGTATAACACAAATACTAACATTCAGTTTATTCCCAATATGGATGGATTTCCTAACGGTAGACGCTTAGAAGATGATGTAGCTACTATTTCCCTGCAGGCTATGAGCGGTGTTGCTTTAGCAGCTATTGGATTATGGTATGATGATTATAATTTAGCTGATTCTGCTACTAATAGTCCGGTAACGCAAGACCTTGCCAACGTGCTTGGCTTTAATGCAGGTGTTACACATAATGATACCACTTTAAAATGGTGTTTCCCATATGTGCAAACACCGTGGAGAGGCTTTACCGGTGCCGAATATTCAGGACCCAAGAGCACTGTTTTACCGGTTAATTTCTTAAGTTTTGTTGCTGTTAAAACCAATCAGACAGTTGTACTTAACTGGCAGGTTGCTAACGAAATAAACAGCGATCATTACAATGTTGAATACAGCCAGGATGGCATTCATTATTCAACATTAACAGCTGTTACGTCCCGTAATAATAATAACAGCAATTATGAGTACACACATGCTTCTCCGTCTTTGAAAAATATCAACTATTATCGTATTACGCAGATTGATAAAGATGGAAGAATAGCTACGTCTTCGGTACAAACAGCAGTATTTACGGCGACTAACATGCTGACTGTTACACCGAACCCGGCTACTACAGTGGCAAATGTTTACTCAACGGTTCCAAACCTGCGTTTGTATTTATATGATAACAGCGGAAAAAGAGTGATTTCCCAAATTATGAAAGATAACAATGCGCAAATCAATGTGTCTTCTTTAGCAAGCGGTGTTTATACACTGGTGGCAACAGATAACAAGGGTAAGCGTGTAGATACAAAGAAAATTATCAAACACTAAGTTTCTTTGCTACATTTCATTATAAAATGATTACACGGTGTTACAGCCGTGTAATCATTTTTTTAGATACTTATAATATGTCTTTGATCATATAAATTTTAAGTTGAGATTGTTCAATTCGTATTGTATAGTTGAACGGAGCGTCGCAACGATGTTCAACCGGAGATTCAGACGATCACTACAAAAACTGTATTTTTAAACCTTGAATTGCATTATTTATTATAAACAGATTGCTTCATGAAGAAGAGTACTATTTACCTTATTTGCATCGTGGCGTTTTGTGTTGCAATAGCTGGTATTATTATCAATTATAATCACAAACAGAAAGCAGAAGAAGCACAAGCATATAGTTTGTTAGACCGCAAAGGTGAAGCCGCAAATACGCCAGAATGGCAAGTCACAAAGAAAAAATCAATCGAATTATTAAAGGCTTTGCAAGTTGATTCGGCAGATACAAAATCGGCCATTAAACTGGCAGCTTTATACATAAAAGAAGCGCGTATTACAGGCAACCATATTTACTACGATAAAGCAGCTATGAAATACGTAAATGTGGTTCTGAATCAAGACCCGAACAACTTTGATGCACTGGTGTATAAATCGCTCATTTATATGTCGCAGCATCACTTTGCTGATGGACTTGCGGTGGCTCACCAGGCGCAACAGGTAAACCCTTACAATGCTTATATCTATGGTTTATTGGTTGATGGAAATGTAGAGATGGGAAATTACGATTCGGCGGTTGTATATGCCGATAAAATGGTGTCTATCAGGCCGGACCTGACATCTTATTCGCGCGTGTCTTACCTGCGTGAAATATTTGGTGATTACAAAGGTGCGATTAATGCGATGAAACAAGCCGCAGAAGCGGGCGGACAAGGTGATGAATATACGGAATGGACACGTTCTCAACTGGCAGCTTTATATGAAAAAACAGGCGATTATAAAACCGCTGAACAGTTGTATAATCAATCCCTGAGCATGAGACCCGATTATCCTTATGCACTGGTAGGTCTGGCACATGTAGCTATGGTTTCCAACGATTATAATAAAGCGCTGTTCTTTTACCAGAAAGCAGATTCAATTGTAACCGATAATACAGTGAAAGAAGAAATGTCTGATGTATATCGGAGAATGGGAAATACAAAGAAGGCGAATGAAATTCTTTCCGACGTTGTAGATGGCTTAAATAAAGATGCGCAGGCAAGTACAAAAGATCCGGCAATGGGGCATTATTCTGATCGTGAACTGGCTTACGATTATCTGAAGCTGAATGATAAAGATAAAGCATTGGAACATGCAGAAATGGAATGGAATCGCCGCCCTGAAAACATTGATGTAAACGAAACGCTTGCCTGGGTGTATTATAACCGCGGCGATTATGCAAAAGCATCTGACTATATTAAAAAAGCGTTGAAAACAAATTCTAAAAATCCGGTTCTGCTAAGTCGTGCGGCTTTAATTTATTATAAAGCAGGTAACCCTGAACTTGCAAAATCTACGTTGGCTGAAACATCGCTTAGCAATCCTTATATTGATGCTGCGTTAAAGAACGAAACAACAGTTATTACGGGTAAATTATAGCTCCATCTAATTATCGTAAACGTGTACTAATGCAGCCAAAAAAGCTGGCGACTTTGTCTTCTTGTGCAGGTATTATTTTGTTGTTATTTTCTTCCATTACTTCTTATGCGCATACTGTTAATTATGCGCTTGAACAAGCACCAACAAATGATGTTGTCTGGTTTTATCTAAAGCTTGGCTACACGCATATTTTACCACAAGGGTTCGATCATATTTTGTTTGTTGTCGGGCTTTGTTTGTTAAGTACAAAAGTAAGCGTCATCCTCTGGCAGGCTACAGCTTTTACAGTAGCACATTCCATCACGCTGGCGTTGAGTATGCAGAATATAATTGTGGCTCCCAGCGCAGTTGTAGAGCCAATTATTGCACTATCTATTTTATTTATCGCGGTTGAAAATTTATTACTGACAGAACTAAAGCCGTGGCGTGTTTTAGTTGTATTTATGTTTGGGTTAATTCACGGGATGGGATTCGCGAGTTCTCTAAATGAAATCGGGTTGCCGCGCAATAAATTTTTCACTTCCATTTTGTCTTTTAATGTAGGCGTAGAGTTAGGGCAAATCACCATTATCCTTGCTGTATTTGCCTTTATTATCGTACCCTTAAAAGGCATACCCAACTACCGGAAACGAGTTGTATATCCATTGTCTGCTTTAATTGGATTGATTGCTTTATACTGGACAATTGAGCGCGTGTTTTTTACTTGATTTTCTTTATTCTTATTATTTCATTTAAACTCCTGTATCCTTTTACAATATCCTGCCTTATATACAAATAAAGGCATTATTTATTTTCACGAACTGCCTTACTTTACATCGCCGTTCCTGCGAAACAACATACCAAATAAACGATAGCTATGCAAAGAAGAAATTTTATAAAATTATCCGGACTCGGAAGTTTATCTGCAGCCGTTGTAACCAATACATCACAAGCTTTTGTTCACAAACCCGGTATCGCTACAATAAGCGTAGATCCAAAACCAATGTTTGCGTTAAGTCCTCATTTATACATGCAATTTATGGAACCGCTTGGTGTAACGGATAGTTCGGTGGAAGCCGCCTGGGATCATACAAAAAACGATTGGAATCCAACGGTTATTGATGTAACAAAAGAATTATCGCCCGGCATGATGCGCTGGGGCGGAAACATGAGTGCTTATTATAAATGGCGCGAAGGTGTCGGACCACGTAATAAAAGAATACCCTTTTTAAATACAGATTGGGGCGGTATTGAAAGCAGTCAGATTGGTACGGCTGAATTTGTAGATTTCTGTAATCGTGTGGGCGGTGCTGACCCGCTGGTATGTGTAAATTTTGAATCGGATGGGATGCAACGATATGCCATAAACGGCAGAGGCGAAAACAGAAAGGGCGATGCAAAAGAAGCCGCCGAATGGGTTGATTACTGCAACAATCCATCGAATAAAGAACGCATTGCGCATGGCTTTAAAGACCCGTTAACTATAAAACATTGGCAGATAGGTAATGAGACATCATATTGTCCCGGTAAAGGGTTTGATAATGCAACCGCCGCTAAAAAAACCAAAGAATTTGCGAAAGCGTTGCGGGCTGTTGATCCTGACTTAAAACTGATTGGCTGGGGCGATAGCGGCTGGACAAAATTACTAATGGAAGAAGCCGGCGATCAAATCAATTACATTGCTTTTCATCACATGTTCGATCCTGGTGAAGGACTAACAAATTCTCCCGTTCGTAATAATGAATATCGTAAAGATCCGGCTGCTACCTGGGATGTTTTGATGAATGGTTACACCATTCACGAAAGAAAAATAAAGAAGTTAAGAGATGAAGCCGCGCCTTACAAAATGCCGCTTGCCTTAACGGAATGTCATTACAGTATTGAAGGCAGAAACCGTTGGGAAGTATTGTCTTCGTGGGCGGCCGGCGTTTCGTATGGAAGAATCATGAACCTGCACGAGCGTAATGGCGATGTGCTGAAAATAGCAACGATGGCCGACTTCTGTGGTACCCGCTGGCAGGTAAACGCTTTGATGATTCCGGTGCCGGATGGCGACGCTTTTCTAATGCCAACAGCCAAAGTAATGCAGTTGTACAAACATCATACAGGTAAAGAATTTGTGCAGGTAACTGGTATGCCGGAAGAACTTGATGTAACCGCAAGTTGCACCGGAAATACTTTTTATTTGCATGTTGTAAATACGGATCGCACAAAGCGTGTAGAAAGTAATGTTAGGTTGTTAAACGGAAACTTCACATCGGGCAAAGCATTTGAATTATCGGCAGACTCAACTTATGAAATCATGTCTGCGAAGAATGATTTGCTAAAGCCAAAAGAACGTGTGATGAATATGGCTGAGCCTTTTTCTTTTGCACCGGCTTCTGTAACAGCAATTGAATTGGTGATGAATTGATTACAATGATTTCAATACAAATCAATTCTGTTTTCATTTTTCTTAAATCATTACACCAATAAATCTTTCTTAAACATGGGCGATTTCCGGTGTAAAGAAGCTTGTTCGTAAGCATAAGCAACACACAACAATTTTGGTTCTGTATAAGCCGTTGAAAAGAAAGAAATACCAACAGGCAAATCGTGAACAAAACCCATAGGAACGGTAATATGCGGAAAGCCTGAAATAGCCGCCGGTGTTGAAAAAGAAAAACCCGTATCGTAATCGCCGTTAATCAAATCAATACAGCAAGCCAAACCATTTGTTACACCACATAAAGCATCGAGCTTATGATCAGCTATCATATCACTGATTACTTTGCTCGAAGACAAGGAAGTAACTAATGCGTCTTTGTATTCTTTAGAAAACAAATCGCCTTTTTCCTGGCAGGCAATCAACGTTTCCTGTTTAAAATAAGGCATAGCTTTGTCTTCATTCTTTTTGTTGAAATCAATTACATCCTGCAAGGTTTTCATCTGGCTGTTTGCAGTTGCTAAGTATTTATTTACACCATTTTTAAATTCGTATTGCAGAACCAGAAATTCGGCATCGCCGATATTTTTAATATCATGAATGGTTTTCAATATATCAAGTTGTACAATTTCGGCACCTCTATCCCGCAAAATCTGAATGGCTTTTTGATACAAAGCAACAACACCTTCGTGTCCTTTTAAATGCGCTTTTTCTATACCAATACGTTTGCCTTGCAAACTATTTTTATCTAAAAACTTTGTGTAATCTTTTTCTGATTTTCCATTGCTTTCCGTGGTTATAGAATCCACCGAATCAACGCCAGTCAAAAGTCCTAACAGGATAGCCGCATCTGTAACTGTACGCGCCATAGGTCCGGCGGTATCTTGCGTGGCTGATATCGGAATAATTCCGCTCCGGCTCCACAAACCAACCGTTGGCTTTATGCCAACCAAACCATTTACGGAAGAAGGTGATACAATAGAACCATCTGTTTCTGTACCAATACCAATCGCACACAAATTGGCTGCCACCGCAGAGCCGGTGCCGGCACTGGAACCGGATGGATTCCGGTCAAGAACATACGGGCATTTGGTTTGACCGCCACGACTGCTCCAACCGCTGGTAGAACGCGAAGAACGAAAGTTTGCCCATTCGCTCAGATTTGTTTTACCAAGGATAACAGCACCGGCATCTCTCAGCTTTTTAATAATGAAAGCATCTTCTTTTGCAACGTTGCCTGTTAATGCTAACGCACCAGCGGTTGTCATCATTTTATCGCCGGTACTGATATTATCTTTTATCAGAACCGGAATGCCATGTAAGCGACTGCGAATCTTTCCGGCTTTTCTTTCAGCATCCATAGCTTTCGCAATCGTCAGCGCATCAGAATTCAACTCAATTACCGCATTCAGTTGTGGGCCGCTTTTATCTATTTCCTGAATGCGTTTTACATATAACCCGGTAATATCTGCCGACGTCATGTTGCCGTTTTGCATAGCTTGCTGCAAAGCGTCAATGGTTGTTTCGTTTAGATTGAAATTATCTGCGTAAGAAGTATTTGTATTTGTATGATTGGCAAATGTCGGAACAACCGATGCTGATAAAGCGGCGCTTGCCAGTGTACTGTTGCGAAGGAAATGTCTCCTGTTCATGCTTTGATTTTTGGCGTCTGCATATTACTTCAATTTTATTAAGAAGTACGAGCAAAAGAAAATTATGAGCGGATAAAAACATAGAGAACGTTATATTTCGGATAAACCAAAGCCGGTTTCAGACCGGCTTTTTTAATCAATAAGATAAAGTTGAAATTATGCAATCTGCTTTATTTCTTTCAGCATTGCATGAATAAATTCTCTACCTTTTTCTGTCCAATACGTATGAATATTCGACTGGTATTTACCGGCTGAATCTAAGTACAAAGCTGTCTTGGTTCCGGTATAACCTTTTCCTTGATAATCAGAATATAAAACCCAATGCGTATCGGTTTTGTAAATGATTTTTTTATCGTGCAGCCATTTGTTTAAAGCGATGGCACTCATACCCAATTCCTTTGCTATCAACGTTGTCGGTATTAGTGTTTTGCTTTGCAATATAGCATCGTGATATTCGGCTTTGCGCATTTGTTCATGCATCGCTTCATCTATCCATTCCACCTGGCTATAAATGCCGGAAGCCACAACGGATAATAGCTCTTCCTGCGGCTGCATTTCGGTTTTGCCGGTCAGCAATAATTCCTGTGTGCGCTGGTTGTTCCAGATGGCGAAAGAAGGACTTAACCAGCGGGCAAATTCCAGCGCGACATCTTCGTGCATCCACACTCCTTTCTCGTAATCAGGTTCTGTCTTTTTTACAATCTTTATTAAGTTGATAAGAGGAATATTTTTTACATGACTCAACTCATTTAGAAATCTTTTTGCAGACGATAGCCGCAACCAGGCAGCCGGCGTTTGATTAAACGCTTTCGCCATTTTGCTCACGTTTACCAAAGCTTTCTGATGATTGTAATGTATTGTATTTTGATTGCTGGTTTCTGATACAACCAGCGTTGTTTTATTGTTATTTATTGACTCTGTCATATACCTATATGTTTGTTTGTGATGCTCCTTAAAGTTACTAAATTCTGATCATTTTTTAGCTTTAAAAAGTGTTAAACAATCGGGTATTACAGACTGATTATGAAAGCAATAAATCCTTTTATATTATAAATAATGATTGCCGTTTTACGACTTCAGAATATTTTTTTTACCGGAAATCTTTGTTCAGGATTGTCTTATTTTTATAAAATCATTCTTCAATTTTTCCTATGAGATTTATATTGATTCCCGCAATTATTATCTGCCTGTTTTGTTCACTATTTCTTACCAATGCGTCTGCTCAAATTGATACGTCAAAACATTATTTTACTTCGTTCGACAATACAAAGATTTACTACGAAGTAAAAGGTTCCGGTTATCCTGTTATTTTGGTTCATGGCTTTATTACCAACGGCGAAGGCTGGAAAAAAACGGAAGTGTATAAGACTTTGCAAACCGGCGGCTTCCAGGTAATTACGCTTGATATGCGAGGCAATGGAAAATCGGATAAACCGCATACAGCCGAAGCCTATGCCAACGACGCTGAAGCTAAAGACATTATGGGTTTGGCAACCATGTTAAGTTTACACTCTTACGATGTAGTTGGTTACTCGCGCGGTTCTATTATTACAGCCAGGTTATTGGTTTTAGACAACCGGATACGCAAAGCTGTACTTGGCGGTATGGGAACAGATTTTACCAACCCGGAATGGCCACGGAGGAAGATGTTTTATCGCGCTTTATCAGGCGATACGGTAAAAGAATTGGAACCTGTTGTAAAATACGTTCAAAGTAATGCCAGTCTCGACCAGCAAGCGCTGGCTCTTATGCAAAAAGAACAGCCTTCTACCCCGATTGACACACTAAAAAAAGTAAAACAACCTGTTCTCGTGATTTGCGGAACAGAAGATTCAGACAACGGAAAAGCAGAAGATTTAGCTGCCGTGTTTTCACGTTCGCAATTTGCCAAAGTCCCGGGCGATCATGGTGCTGCCGTAGCAACAAAGGAATTTGCAGATAAAGTAACAAGTTTTTTCAAAGCCGATAAATAACAGTTTGCTCCTTTTTTCGCCGTTTCCGGTTGGCATGATTTTACAAACAACTATGAAAACATTATTTGTATATGAAAAAATGGATTGTTGCCTTTTTACTTTTTGTCTTCGTTGCAGGTGAAACAAGTTGTGTGGTTCGGGTAAAAGAACGCCGTCATCACAGAGTTCCGCCACCTCCGCCAGCACATGGCGTTGTTGTTTATTAATTGTCTTTCAGTATGATTTAACGTTTAAACAGTAATTATTATTTTATTTAATACGATATGGTTTATATTCATTTAGACAGAGACAAATGACTAATTTAAAAATTAAACAACTATGTCTTTAAAAAATATCAAATGCAAACGTTTAAACAGTAAAAGAATCTTAATTTTCTATCTACAATAATAAATAATTTCTAAGCAAACACCTTTTCACAATAAGAAAATAGCAAATTGATTTGGTAAGTTGTAAATAAATTCTACTTTTAACGACTGTTTTGCACCAACGGGTTGTAAAACGTTTCTAACGGGCCTCTTCGATTGCTATGAACATAATAAAGCTCCACCGACAACGATGGAGCTTTTATTTTTATACCAGTCATTTTTTTGAGAGATTATTCTTTGATATTGTACACTTTCATCAGTTTTAAAAGCACGCCGTTTGTCCAGCCAAAACCATCCTGCGATTGATATTCGCCGCCGCCGGCATCTAAGTTTGTATCTTCTACATTGTATTTCTCCATCATTTTACCGGTATTGTGAAACACCTTGATACTTAAGGCTGCCCAGCGATTGGCAGCGTCCTGAGCAATTGTATGCTCGCCATAATTCTCCAACCCTTTTATACTTAGCCATTCCAAAGGCGCCCAGCCGTTTGGCGCGTCCCATTGTTCACCAGTATTTTTTAATGTTGTAACAAAACCGCCGTTTTTAAGCAATTTGTCTTTGGCAAACTGGGCAGCTTGTTTTGCCTGTGCATCAGAGGCGATATGAAAAAAAAGCGGCGAAATACCCAGTATCGTTATTTCGGAACTGCGCTTTTTTGTTTTGATATTATAATCGTAATACCAATGGCTTGCCGCATCCCAGCAGTATTTATTGACGGCAACTTTGCGGCGTGCAGCCAGCGTGTTGTAATATTTTTCCTTCATTAGGTTGCCGGTTTCTTTAAATGATTTGGCAAGCGTTAATTCAAGATGATATAAAAGACCATTCAGGTCAACAGCAATCATATCCGTAACCTGGATTGTAGAAATGTGCTGACCATCAGCAAACCAGCGGCTGCTAAAGTCAATGCCGCTTTCAGCACCGCTTCGCAAATTCTTGTATAACATTGCCCGGTTGCCTTTATAATCAATACCAAGCGTAGAATCCTGAACAAAAGATTCCTGGCGCGGACGAACATCCCGATCCCAATAACGATTGAGAATGCTGCCATCCGGCATTTTAACTACGTGCTTAGTTGCCGCCGATTTATCCATATAATAATCGTACTCTTTCAGCAAGGCATTTTGGTAAATCGCATAAACCTGATTGCCTTTTTTTTCTGCCAGCAAATCGAGTATATTGGAAAAATAAGGCGGTTGCGAACGGCTTACATAATATGTACGATTTCCATTTGGAATGTGTCCGTATTTATTAAGCATGTAAGCGAAATTCTTAATCATATTTTCCATCACTTCGTACTCGCCGCTTTCCTGCAAGCCAAGCATGGTAAAATAAGAGTCCCAATAATAGATTTCGCGAAACCGACCGCCGGGAACAATATAAGAATATGGCAAAGGCAACAGCGAACTGCCTTCTACTTCTGTATCCGGATTGCGTTTAAGTACATTCCATAATTGCTGAATATGCGCAACGACACTTCCATTTTTATCTGATTGATATGTGCTGGTCGGACTAACCGGAACCTGAAAATTTTCTTCTACAAACCGAAGCAAAGAAAAACGCAGGGATGAATCTTGTTTTACTTTCAGATAATCGGCAACAATGGCTTTAGGATCGCGCTTAGGAATACAATCAACGAAAGTCTTATTGTCAGGATATATTTTATTCATCTGAACATCTGTAAAGAGTTCGCCATAGATTTTATCGGGCGTTTGTAGCGGTTGAGAGTAACAAGTAAAAATGAAAATATAAAAAGTAAAACAGAGAAACCATTTTTTCATATTGCTGTGTTTGATGGTTGTAAAGTAAGAGAAATATCAGCAGAATTGGATTTCGCCTGAATCTAAATGAAATGTGTTATGCTGAATTGCGAAACAACTTCTTAATATCCGGATTTCGCAGAAAACTTCTTGTAAAATTTATTTTTCAAAATATTGTATTGATGGCAATTGGCTCTTCACTTACTCTGCGTAACTCCATGTTCTTTGTGTCTCTGTAGTTCAAAATGATTCATTGATAACAAGGCGTACAAGAGTGCGACGCAACGATATTCAATTGAAATACAAAAGCTGGTAACATAAAAATTCCCTTACAACAACAACGTGTGATGTAAGGGAATTCTGATGATTTATGAACGATTCCGTTTTACAATTTATTTATTGGCGGGCGCATTTTCAAAAATCATTTTCGGCGCATCTTGCTTATCGCTTGTTGGCGCATCAGGCTTTAACGTGGCGGCTAAGCGCGCCGCTGCATATGCATTGAGAAAACCGCCGCTGGTGCAGAGATTGCTCATAGAACAAAGACCGCCGGAGCCGGGCATATTGATTTTTACAGAATCGGGCGCCTGCAAAGCTGATTTTTCAATTACATATTTGATTTGCCGCGCAGACAAAGCGGGATAATAAGAACGCAGGAGCGCTGCTACGCCGGCAACCACCGGAGATGCCATACTGGTGCCTTGTAAAAATCCATATTCATGACCGCCGGGAAGCGTAGAGTAAATTTTTGTTCCGGGCGCAAATACGTTTACTTCTTTTGGACCGTAATTGCTAAAAGTAGCTATGTCTTCGCCGTTGCCAATATGACTGTCGCTGCTGGCACCAACAGTTATAAAATTAGAAGCGGTTGTATTTAAATCAATTAAGTCGGGATTTGGATAATTGTCTGTCGTATCAATATCAGCCGATTCGTTGCCGGCAGCGTGAACAAGCAGAACATCTTTGGTTTCGGCATAATGAACGGCTTCATCCACCCATTTCTTTTCCGGCGAATAGCCTTTGCCAAAACTCATATTGATAACTTTTGCGCCGTTATCAACTGCATATTTAATAGCCAGTGCAATGTCTTTATCATATTCATCGCCTTCGGGCACTGCGCGAATCATCATCACTCTTACATTATCTGCTACACCTTGTGAGCCAATATTGTTGTCTCTTTGCGCAGCGATAATTCCGGTTACGTGCGTGCCATGCATGGGTGCGCCACCCATAACATCGGGATTGCCGTAAAACCTGTCGTTGATATTATAATAATCGTCTTTGATGATAGAATCGCGATAACGTGGCGGTATTGTTTTAAGCGCAGTTACCGTTTGTTTTTTACTGTCCATTTCGCTTTGCAACTCATCGAGAAGCGTTGTATTCTTCATATCATCATCCACATTCACCAGCTTTACAAATGTGAGGTAAGCCAGCTTGGCTTGTTTGGCATCGTTGTTAGAAGGTGTTATCTTTTCCAGGTCAGAAGGCGTGTATTCCTCTTTGCCGGTTTCTTTTCTCAGAACGGCATCATTCTTTTTTAAGACTTTCATTGCCATTTCTATCATGCTCAGTTCCATCTGGTCTTCGCTGCTGGGTTGCATTGCCTGCGCAGCTCTCAACCAGGTTTTGTATTGTTCTTTCTCAAACTGGCTTAACGAACTTGTATCTATTTGTTTATCGGCAAAGCGATCTTTGAAATCATAATAAACACGAGTTCTTTCGTCTATATCTTTTACTAAATTCTGACCATTTTTATTACCCAGAAAATTCCATCCATAAACATCATCAACATAACCATTGTTGTCGTCGTCAATGCCGTTGCCCGGAATTTCTTTTGGATTGTGCCACAGAATACTTTTTAAATCTTCGTGCGTTGTATCTACACCGGAATCTATCACCGCAACAATGACTTGTTTTGATTTTTTTCCTTTTAAAAAATCGTAAGTCTGGGTAAGGCTGATGCCATTATAATTGTCTGTTTTCGGGTCGAGATATTGCCAGCCTTTTAAATCTTTTTGCTGGGCAAAAACCGACGAAGTAGCTAAGACAACCGAAAAAGACAGAATTGAAAAACTGAACTTCATATGAAAAATTAGAATGTACAAATTTGCTTTATAAATGGCAGCCCGTTGGGATGAATGGCGGAAATTAGGAAATTATTATGTGTAAAAAAGTATAAAAGCAATTTTGTAAATAAAAGCGCTCTAATATTTAAGATTCAGCCGTTTTTCTTTTTTGTCTTTACTTATCCATTTGGGTCCTTCCTGGAGAGCCGTAACTGCATTTTTAGCAGCCGTTGAATCTTGTGCATGAATGACTTGAATGTTATATGGCAAGCCAGTTTCGGTTAATGAGAATTCAAGCTCCAGGTTGCCATTGGTGCTGGTAAAATTGCCGAATGTGGCCGTATCTTTTCTGTGCATTTTCGTGAACAAATAATCCTGGAACGACTGCCAGCCGCCTTCGGGTTTTACAGAAGAAGTATCGGTAAGAATGGTTTGTTTTCTGCCCAGATTAATTTGTTCTACTTCCGATAAAACAAACGGTTTTCCTTTGGCATTTGTCCACGTATAGGTTTTAGATTTCTTTGCAGATTGTGTTGCATAACCAGACGCCACAACATCTGCCAGGCTTATACTATCATTCGGCGAAGTTGCCATTGGAATTTGTTGCCTGCTGTTTGCGATTGACTTACTTGCTTCCCAATTTGTTACAGTATTTGTATCGCTTCCGGCTTTTAATTGTAATGCCGATACATCTGCGGCTCTTGCATATTCCGGCTCATTTGTTTTTTTACCTTTACTTGCTTTTTTCTGTTCGATTTTTACAGGTTTGCCTGGCTTTGCAAAGGCTAATAAAGAATCAGTTGTAACCGGCGCTGATTCAGTCATTTTATTTTGAATATTTGTATCTTTTGGGTTGGTGATTTTTGTTTGATTATCAGCAATAACAAGCGGGCTTTTATTTTGAGGTTGTTTGTAAAAGAAAAGAACGCCAGCCGTTATCAATACAATTACAGAAGCAGCTATCTGCCACCAGTAAGTCTTCTTAGCCGGCATCTTTACCACTTTGGCTTCCGGCTTCGCTCCTTGTATGGCAGCTGTTATTTCCTTCAAATGTTTATCAGCCAGTGTTCTGTCTGCTTCTCTATAACCTTCAATGGCGTCTGATAAAAACGGATCCTGCAAAGCAGCACGTTCTAATTCGTGCATTTCTTTTGCCGTCATTTGACCGTTTAAATAACGATCAATATCGGTTACTGTATAGTTGATATGTGCATTTGTATCAGCCATTTTTTTCCATGCAGGTTTTTAAATTGCGCCGCCCGTTTTGTATCAAACTTCTTACTTTGTTCCAGTCCCAGCTTGTTTCTTCAGAAATTTCGTTGTAACATTTGTTATCCAGATAAAACAATTGAATTGCTTTATGTTGATCTGCTGCCAATGTTTTCATACATTGTTCAAGCTTTTTAAATTCCGCTTCTTTTTCCAATACAGCATCCAGATGCAATAAATCTTCCGATTGCATATTTGATGGCTGAAACTCAACCGTCTTTAGCTTATTACGGCTTCGCAACTGCATTAAACAATGATTCTTGGCAACCACATACAACCAGCTTTTAAAATGATTGATTTGCTGATTTGGCAGCTTATGTAACAGTTCCGTATAAATATTCATTACGGCGTCTTTTGCAGTTTCTGCTTCTGAGAGATATTTCAGGCAAACACCATATACCAAATCTGAATATCGCAAATACAAGGTTGCCAATACATCCTGGTTGCCGCTTTGCTGAAAATTGAGCAACAACTCTTCATCTGTTTCCGGCGCTTGATGTATTTGTTTAATTGGCGTCATGCGGTAAAAAGTAAAACTATAAAAAACCGTTTACACTATTCCTGAAAATGGTTTTAATAAAAAAAATCAGTTTCTGTATGTAATGTTTTCCAAAGCTGCATCTGAGGTAATACGAAGCTTCGATAAAATAATTTTTAAAACATCAGCAATGAAAAACTTACTCATCATCAGCAGCTTTTGCCTGCTTATATTTTCCTTTATTATACCGCAAACAAGAACCATTACAGGCACAATTCAGGATGAAAAGAATGAGCCGGTACAAGGCGCAACCATTCTTATTAAAGGCACGCAAACCGGAACGACTTCAGATAGTGCCGGACATTTTTCAATCAATATAAATTCCTCCAAAGCCAAATTAATTATTTCGTGTGTAGGTTATCAAACGAAAGAATATAAACTCACTGATGACAATGACATAAACATAACAATGCGAAAAAATACTGGTGAACTGAGTGAAGTTGTTGTGACAGGTTATGGAATAACCGAAGATTATGCAAAAGAATTTCGGGCAGTAAGTCCTACTCCGACTACTGTTTTGCAAGGTCGGGCATCAGGGGTATATGTGGGAAGCAATTCCAAACTAAAAGCTGCCAGAAATTCTTATCAAAATAAACCCATGTATTTTTCTCAAACCGATTCAGATTATAACCGCGAAGGATATGATAAGATTGAAGAAAATCCGTTTCTGAAGGTAACAGACAATCCTTTATCTACTTTTTCGATTGATGTTGATGCGGCTTCTTACAGCAATATTCGCCGCTTCTTACATGATGATGAATTGCCGCCTGCCGGTGTCGTTCGCATCGAAGAAATGATTAATTATTTTACTTATCAATATCCGCAGCCAACGGGCGATCTGCCTTTCAGCATCAATACAGAACTGGCTTCTTGTCCATGGAATACAAAGCATAAATTAATGATGATTGGCTTGCAGGGAAAACTTATTTCTTCAGAAGATTTGCCAGCCAGCAACCTGGTCTTTTTAATTGATGTCAGCGGCAGTATGACGGATGAAAATAAACTGCCGTTAGTGCAGGCATCATTAAAACTATTAACCGACCAATTACGCCCGCAGGATAAGGTTTCTCTGGTTGTTTACGCAGGTAATGCAGGTCTTGTTTTGCCACCTACAAAAGGCGATAAAAAAACTACCATCAAAGATGCTATCAGCAAGCTGGAAGCAGGTGGTTCTACAGCCGGTGGCGAAGGCATTCAACTGGCTTATAAAGTAGCCAAACAAAACTTTATCGAAGGCGGAAACAACAGAGTAATTCTTTGTACAGACGGAGATTTTAATGTTGGTCTCAGCAGCGATGATGCATTGGAAACATTGATTGAAAAAGAAAGAGAAAGTGGTGTTTTCTTAACGGTGTTAGGTTATGGAATGGGTAATTACCAGGATGCAAAAATGCAGAAGCTGGCAGATAAAGGCAATGGCAATCATGCTTATATTGATGGCATTAGCGAAGCTAATAAAGTATTGGTACACGAGTTTGGCGGAACGCTTTTTACTATTGCTAAAGATGTAAAGTTGCAGGTAGAATTTAATCCTGCAAAAGTACAAGGCTATCGTTTGATTGGTTATGAAAACCGGATGCTGGCAAAAGAAGATTTCAATAACGATAAAAAAGATGCCGGCGAATTAGGAAGTGGTCATACAGTAACGGCTTTGTATGAAATTATTCCAGCAGGTATTGCGACGGTTGAATTTATCAATATTGATGCTTTGCGTTATACAAAAACAGAAAAATCATCCAACAATTTTGGCAGTGAATTATTAAATATTAAGCTTCGCTACAAGCTACCCAACGGAGATAAGAGCCAACTGATTCAGCAACCTGTTATGGACATTGCAAATGGTTCCGTTGCTATATCAGATAACTTTAAACTGGCAGCCTCTGTAGCCGAGTTTGGTATGTTGCTGCGCAATTCATCTTACAAGAGCGAAGCTACTTATACAACAGCAAAACAAATGGCAACAGAAGCGGTTGGCGAAGACAAAGAAGGCTATCGCAAAGAGCTGATTCAGTTAATACAAAAAGCAGGAGAACTGCAGGATAAGGAACTTTCAAAAAAGACTAAATAATCAATGCTGAAAAGCCGGGTGATAAAGCTGTAATGTGCTTCGTAAAAAGTCTTTGTCAAGATGCGTATAGATTTCGGTGGTGGTAATGCTTTCATGTCCTAACATTTCCTGTACGGCACGAAGATTAGCGCCACCTTCTATTAAATGCGTGGCAAAAGAATGACGGAATGTATGTGGTGAAATATTCTTGGTAATACCGGCTTTCTTTGCCAGATCTTTAATTATCATAAATATCATTACGCGCGATAAACCTTTACCAAAACGATTTAGAAAGACAATGTCTTCGCAGTCTTTAGCAATCTTTTGATGCACGCGAATATTGTCCCAATACAGCTTCATAAACTTCGTGGCATCGCTGCCAACCGGAATCAATCTTTCTTTATCGCCTTTGCCAATCACTCTTATAAAACCAACGTCCAGAAACAGCCAGCTTTTGCGAAGATTTATCAATTCGCTTACGCGCAAACCGCTGCTATACATCACTTCCAGCATGGCTTTGTTGCGCGCACCATCCGGCGTACTTACATCAATTGCGTTTATAATTTTCTCTATCTCTTCAAAGCTTAAAATGTCGGGTAACGAACGCTTTAATTTAGGCGCTTCCAGCAATGAAGAAGGATCGTTCGCTACAATGTTTTCTGCAATACAATATTTATAAAAGCTTCGTATGCCTGAAATAATTCTTGCTTGTGAAGAAGGTGAAATACCAAGTTCTGAAATCCATTTTACAAACTGCTGCAGGTCTTTCAGCGTAACTTCATTTGGCGTTTTTAAATCGTTGGTTGTTTGTAAAAAATCAGTTAGTTTATTGATGTCTCTGATATAAGCTTCTACCGAGTTATTGCTAAGTGATTTCTCGAGTTGTAAAAATCCGGTAAATCCTTTTTTATATGCGTCCCACATGCTGCAAAGTAAAAATAAACAGACCTTTATTCGTATATATTAATTCATTTCTGTTTTTACATTTTACTTCGGCAACAATACTATTTATAACAATTGCTGATAGCTTTTTTAATCATAAGATATTATATTTGCTGCAATGCTCTCCAAGAAAACAAAATATGCCATTAATGCCTTAGTCTATCTTGCCCGCAAACACAGTACAGAACCTGTACAAATTAGTAAAATAGCAGAAAGCGAACATATTCCGCGTAAATTTTTAGAAGCCATTCTTCTTGACCTCCGAAACGCAGGTATGCTTAGCAGCCGTAAAGGAAAAACAGGCGGTTATTATTTGCTGAAAAGTCCCGATGAAATTAATATAGCCGACGTGGTTCGTTTATTTGAAGGTGCCATTGCACTATTACCCTGCGTAGCGCATAAATATTATGAACGCTGCGATGAATGCCAGAACGAAGCTTTTTGTGGAATCAGGGATGTTTTTGCCAATGTCAGGAACGAAACGGTAAATATGTTGAAAAATGCAACACTCAGCAGCATTATTCAAAAAGAAGAAGAATTAAAAAAAAATTTAGAGAAAATTAATTGATTTTTTTTAATATCAAATCCTACTATATCAGTAGAATATATAGATTTGCAGAAATTAACTCCGCTATGATCGCTCAAACCAAGACTTTATTATTGCTATTTTCGTTATTTACTATTTCCTTATTACACGCTCAAACAGACACAACAAAAGCAAAAACCACAGAAGGTGGCCAAACACCAGCCGCACAAGCTCAGGATTCTTCTAAGCTGCTGGCAACATCAACAACACAAGCCGCACCAGTTGCACCAAAACCCACAAACGCGCTTACAATTTCAGTTGATATGCGTGTACGTACCGAATTCAGACATGGTTATCGTACACTTCCGTTGAAAGATACGGCTTCTGCTTTCTTTATAAACCAGCGTACCAGGCTAAATTTTGATTACAAAACAAAACGCTTCGATTTTTATGCTTCTTTACAGGATGCCAGGGTTTGGGGAGAACAAGATCCGCGCGAAGGTCAGGGAACTACCACAAGTATAACGGCAAATCCGTCAACAACATTTCCTTTGTATTTGTTTGAAGGTTATATAGAACCGCATTTTAATGACAGGTGGAGTATTCGTATCGGAAGACAAAGAGTTATTTATGATAACCAGCGTTTGTTTGCTGAAAATGACTGGCGTTTACCCGGCAATTCTCACGATGCGGTTCGTTTGATTTATAACAATAAGATCAACTTAAATACTGAACTTCTGTTTGCATTTGGGCAGTCTTCCGAACAGAACTTTACGACTAATTATGTGCCCAATGGTTTTAAAAATTATAAAGATTTATTAGTTCACTTTTTAAATTATAAAATCAGCAAATCATTTGTATTAACCACAATTAATACAATGGATGGTTACCAAAGCGCAACCGCAACCAATACAACATTCCAACGCTTTACAAATGGCGGCAGGCTTGAGTTTCAGTCTTATAACTGGTATGCAACATTCAGCGGTTATTATCAGTATGGTAAAGATTCTTCAGGCAAAAAATTATCTGCTTACTACATACAGCCCGAAATTAAATATTCTTCCAAAACATTCAGCACACGCTTAGGTTTTGAATATATGAGCGGGCAAGACAGCAACAGTACCAAAGACAATAACTTTGTGCCTTTGTATGGTGTAGCGCATCGCTTCATGGGTAATCTTGATTTGTTTACCACGTTTCCTGCCGATTTAAAAAATGGCGGACTTTTCAATCCGTATTTGTTCTTTCAATATCAAAAAAACAAGTGGACAGTACGTTTTGAAAATCATTTGTTTTATGCAAACACCGGCGTTCCGTTTAAAGGCGCATCCACAGATAATAAATACTTAGGTTTTGAAAACGACTGGCGTGTAAACTTTAAACCAACACCTATTATTGATATTGAATATGGCTTTTGCTGGGCGTCTGTAAGTAACTCTATGGTTGTTGTAAGAACCAGCGCAATTACAAAAACAAACATTGATAAATATTCTAAAACACCGTATTGGTCTTACCTCAGTATCCGCGTAACGCCAACAATCGGCAAATTCACTTTTTAATTTAAACCAAAACAAATCAATTTATGAAAAGTAAGAATCGTATTATACTCGCTGCTCTTTTTCTTTTTGCAATTTCGTTCCAGGGACGTTCGCCAAAATCGCCAAAAACAATTTCGATCTCTATGTCCGGCGCTTTTGCTTTGTATCCGTTAGCGCAGGTTTGGGCGCAGGAATATAACAAAACACATCCTGATATCCGTTTCGATATACAAGCCGGCGGCGCCGGTAAAGGTTTTACAGATTGCATGAGTGGCGCTGTTGACGTAGGTATGTTTTCGCGTGAATTTTCTGACGCTGAAAAAGCAAAAGGCGTTTGGTGGATCAGTGTATGTAAAGACGCAGTTTTACCAACGATGAACCTGAAAAATCCAAACATGAAAGCACTACAGATTCGGGGTGTAAAAAAGGCGGAATTCCAGGCAATTTTTGTTGATAAAAGTATTACCACATGGGAGCAGTTATTAGGCACAAGTGGTTCTCATAGAATTAACGTGTACACACGTGCAGATGCTTCGGGCGCGGCTGATAGCTGGGCAGCTTTCTTTGGTAAAAAACAAGAGAACTTAAAAGGCACCGGCATTCCAAGCGATCCGGGCGTGGCTGATGCGGTTCGCAAAGATTTAAACGGCATTGGTTATAACAATACACTTTTTGTTTTTGATCCGAAAACAGGGAAAAAATTGCCTGGTATAGATGTGGTTCCTATTGATGTAAATGGTAACGGACAAATTGACCCGAATGAAAACTTTTATGGTAATCTCCGCCAGTTTCTGAAGGCTGTAAACGATGGCACTTATCCGTCGCCGCCAGCCCGAAATTTATACTTCATTACAAAAGGAAAAACCAATCGTAAAGAGATTCTTGATTTCTTTAGCTGGGTGCTTACAACAGGACAGCAGTTTGTAAGTCCTGCCGGCTATGTAGCCTTGCCAAAAGGTGTTATAGGCGACCAGGTTAAAAAGCTCGGCAAGTAATTATCACACTTCATTGCATCCTGCTAGTAAAGACAGGGTGCAATATCCTACAAGCTCAAACGTAAATACTAATAATGACAAGAATAATCAAACATTCTGTATTGCTTTTACTTATTGTATCATTTGTTTCTTGCGGAAATGGAGATACTGGTAATAGTAAAAAAGAACAGGTTTCCATTTCGATGTCCGGCGCTTTTGCCTTATATCCGTTAGCACAGAAATGGGCAGAAGAATATAATAAAACGCATCCCGAAATTCGCTTTGACATACAAGCCGGCGGTGCCGGAAAAGGCTTAACAGATGCGCTTTCCGGAGCCGTGGATGTTGGCATGTTTTCGCGCGCTATTTCGGATGAAGAAAAAAAGAAAGGTATCTGGTGGATTTCTCTTTGTAAAGATGCGGTGATACCAACCGTAAATCCGGCTAATCCTTACATCAACGATATCAGAAGCAAAGGCATAACAAAAGACCAGTTTAAAGCCATTTTTGTTGACCAGACAATCAAAGACTGGAAGGACATTTACAAAACCGGCAAGGGCGCCAAACTTAACGTGTACACACGTTCTGATGCTTCGGGCGCGGCTGATAGCTGGGCAGCTTTCTTTGGTAAAAAACAAGAGAATTTAAAAGGCTTGGGAATGAATGGCGATCCGGGTGTTTCTGATGCTGTAAAACGCGATAAGAATGGTATTGGTTATAATAATACATTGTTTCTTTTTAATATTAAAACAAGCAAACAGTTACCAGGTATCGAAGCCATACCGATTGATGTAAATGGAAACGGAACTATTGATGAAGATGAAAAAAATTATAGTGATTTAACTACTTTTTTAGCAGCCGTAAATGATGGAAAATATCCTGCGCCGCCTGCCAGGGAATTGTATTTTATTACCAAAGGAAAACCACAGAAAAAAGAAATTACCGACTTTTTTAACTGGGTACTTACCGATGGTCAGAAAATGGTAAAGACAGATGGTTATGTACCGCTTGCTGACACTACAATCAAAGCACAATTGGATAAACTTAAATAAATAAAAACAACCTCTATGAGTTTAGCAATTCCGGCACAATCGCGCGCAAACAGGCTTTCAATAAACAGGCGAAAAATATGGGATAGTATTTCATCAAAATGGATGGTAATATGTCTTTCATTTTTTCTTTTATTGCCGCTTTCTATTGGTTTGGGGTTAGTTATTAAATCAAGTGATTTATGGCGCAGCCAAGCCTTATCCAAACTTATTTTTTCGAGCGAATGGAGTCCAAGCGAAGGACAATTTGGCTTTTGGCCATTTATCGTAAGTTCCGTTTGGGTAACTATTATAGCACTTATCATATCAATGCCTTTGTGCTTGTTAGCGGCTATTTATTTAACTCAGTTTGCTCCACAATGGATGCTGAAATTTATGCGTCCGGTAATAGATATTTTAGCAGGCATTCCTTCCGTTGTGTATGGCGTTTGGGGCGTATTGGTAATTGTGCCTTTGGTGGCAGATACAATTGCGCCGTGGTTCCATAACGATTCATTGGGTTATAGCATTTTAGCCGGTGCTTTGGTGTTAAGTGTCATGAGCGTGCCTTATATTCTGAACATGATTCTCGAAGTATTTCGCCAGATTCCGGTTGAGTTAGGCGAAGCGGCTCTTTCACTTGGATCAACCAAATGGGAAACCATCAAGCATGTGTTTTTACGCAAAGGCGCAACAGGAATTATCTCGGCTTATGGATTGGGATTTTCGAAAGCGTTAGGCGAAACTATTGCTGTTATGATGGTAGTTGGAAACGTAGTGCAGGTACCGGCTTCTGTGTTTGAGGCAGGTTATCCGTTGCCGGCTTTGGTTGCCAACAATTATGGTGAAATGATGTCTGTTCCTTCTTATGATTCAGCATTAATGTTCGGTTCGCTCTTGCTGTTCTTAATCATTATCACAATCAATATTATTTTCCGTTACATCATCTATAAATCCGAAGCTATATGACACTCAGACGTAAATGGGAAGAACAGTTTTTTAAATATTTCTCCGGCTTGGTTACACTACTGATTGTACTTGTATTGGTACATATCATTTATAGTATCATAAGCAAAGGCTCGTCGGCATTAACCTGGGAAGTGTTAACGCAGGAACCAAAAGGTGGTTTTTATATGGGCGGCGGCGGCGGTATTTTAAACGCTATTGTTGGCTCGTTCTATCTTGCTTTTGGCGCAACTATACTGGCATTTTTTCTAAGCTTACCAGTCGCTCTTTTCATCAATATTTATCTCATCAGGTATCCAAAAATATTGGTTGGCATTCGCTTTTTTCTCGATGTTTTATGGGGTATTCCTTCTATTGTATTTGGTGCGTTTGGTTTTATATTGATGATGTACCTGGGTTTGCGCAATTCGCTCGGCGCAGGCATTGTAACGGTTGCGGCATTGATCTCTCCTATTATGATTCGCGCTATGGATGAAGTATTGATGACCATTCCCATAGGTTTGCAGGAAGCCGCGTATTCATTAGGTTCTACCAAAACAGAAACCGCTTTTAAAATCTTTTTCCGGCAGGCGTTGCCAGGTTTCGCAACAGCTATTCTTCTTGCTTTTGGCAGAGGCATTGGAGACGCCGCTTCGGTATTATTTACCGCCGGTTATACCGATCATATTCCGGAGAAATTAAGCGATCCTGCAGCTACGTTACCTCTGTCAATTTTCTTCCAGCTTGGCTCGCCGATAGAAGAAGTACAAAACCGTGCTTTTGCAGCAGCTATCGTTCTTACGGCAATCGTATTAGTCATCAGTGTAACGGCAAGATTATTATACCGCAAACAATAACCTTCAATAATCTCAAACGTAATAACTACCATTTATGAATTCGACAATTGTAAATAAAGAAATGCAGGTTGAAACTGTAACCGGCGAAGTTCCGGTAATGAGCATTAAAAATTTGAATGTTCACAGCAAGTCTTCGCACATTCTGAAGAATATAAACATCACCATTCCGAAAAATAAAATTACTGTGTTGTTAGGACCATCTGGTTGCGGTAAAACAACACTATTGAAATGTATGAATCGCTTAACCGATTTGTATAGCGAATTAAAATTAAGCGGCGCTATAGAAATAGATGGCGAAAACATTTTAAACGAGCGTGGTGACATTACAGAAATCAGGCAGAAGATGGGTTTGGTAATGCAACGACCGTTTCCATTGCCTATGAGCATCTACGATAACATCGCTTATGGCTTAAAATTAAAAGGCATTAAAAACAAACAAATTATTGCTGAAAAAGTAGAAAAACATTTACGCGAAGTGGCGCTTTGGGATGAAGTGAAAGATCGTTTAAAAACCAGCGCGCAAAGGCTTTCTATTGGTCAGCAGCAACGTTTGTGTTTAGCAAGAGGCTTAGCGGTTGAGCCCGAAATTATCCTGGCAGATGAACCAACATCAGCACTCGATCCCATCAGCAGCCGCGTTATCGAAGAGCAGTTTGGTATTCTCAAAACAGACTACACAATCATTATGGTAACGCATATTTTACGACAGGCAAAGCGTTTGGCCGATTACGTAGTATTTATGTATTACGGCGAAATTGTAGAGCATGGAAATGCCGAAGACCTGTTTAATAATCCACAGACAGATATTCTAAAGGAATATATGAGAGTAGGCCACTAACAGGAATGTTAGGGTGTACGTTTGAGCAAACCGGCTGTCTTTTTTAAGACGGCCTTTTTTATTTTATTATACTACGAAACCACAAAAACACAAACATTTCTTTAGGAAAAATTATGCTTTTGATATTACGTAAGATCGTACATCACACATCTAACATCATAACTCATTTTCATCCTACATTTGCGGCATTAATTTTATCTTCATTTTATGCAGTTATCTTCTTTATTAAACCGCTTTGCCGAACCGGAAACTTTAAAGATGGCAAAGCTCGGTCGCGAGCTTCGAGCAAAAGGAATTGATGTTATTGATTTAAGTCTGGGAGAACCCGATTTTGATACACCCCAACACATAAAAGAGGCTGCTGTAAAAGCGATCAATGACAACTGGAGCCATTATACGCCGGTTGCCGGTTATCTCGATTTACGCGAAGCCATTTGTACCAAATTTAAACGCGATAATAACCTCGATTATAAGCCTGAAAATATTGTGGCATCAACCGGTGCTAAACAAAGCTTAGCCAATGTAATCCTGGCTTTGGTTGATGACGATGATGAAGTGATTATACCAACGCCATATTGGGTAACGTACAGTGAGCTGGTTAAAATAGCACGTGGCAAAGTTGTTGAAATTCATACCACAACAGAAAGTGGTTTTAAAATTACGCCGCAGCAATTGGAAGATGCCATCACAGAAAAAACCAAAGTATTTATGTTTTCTTCGCCGTGCAATCCAAGCGGCGCGGTATATAGCAAAGAAGAATTAGAAGCTTTGAAAGAAGTGTTTGTAAAACATCCCGAAATAACCATTTTGGCGGATGAAATTTACGAGTATATCAACTTTGTCGGCACACACGAAAGCATCGCTCAGTTTCCCGAAATCAAAGAACAGATTGTTGTTGTAAATGGCTTGAGTAAAGGCTTTGCCATGACCGGCTGGCGCTTAGGTTATATTGCTGCGAATATTGAAATTGCAAAAGCTTGCGAGAAATTACAAGGTCAGTTTACAAGCGCCACATCTTCTATTACGCAACGTGCGGCTATAACAGCTTTAACTACTGATTTGCGCCCAAGTATGGAGATGGTAGAAGAGTTTACACGACGCCGCAAACGGGTGCTGGAAATTATTAAAGAAGTGCCGGGCATTGAATGTTTTGAACCCGAAGGTGCATTCTATATTTTCCCGGATGTTTCTTCTTATTATGGTAAAAGTGATGGTGAAAATAAAATAAATAACGCGGCTGATTTCAGTATGTATTTATTAAACACAGCTCATGTATCTTCCGTTATGGGCGATGCGTTTGGCGAGCCAAAATGTGTTCGTTTTTCTTTTGCTAATAGTATGGAAAATATCGAGAAAGGCTGGATAAGAATCAAAGAAGCATTAGCAAAACTGAAGTAAGAATTTCTATATAAAAAAAGCCCGCTGGTATAACATCAGCGGGCTTTTTATTTTTACTTTTTAAAATGATCAATACGAATATCTTTTGATAGAATAACCATTGGCGTCTCCGGTAAAGATTTGTTTATCCATGATTAAACGGTTCTGGCTATCATACGTATAAGTATGTGTTCCCGATAAAGAAATATTGTCTGTAATAGCTTGATATGTATCGGGTAATAATTTTTGCTGCGGAAGAAAAAGCAAGCCAATATTTCCTATTGTATTCTTCGAATTGTTTGCGAACGTGTACCTGGTAACAGAACTGCCGGTTGTTTCCGTAATACGATTACCTGCATTATCATATTCATAAGAAGATGTTGCACTTAATTGTCCGCCGGTAGCTGTTGTATATTCATACTCGTAAATATGCAACAGTTGCTTATTGGCGTTATAAATATATTTTTCTGTTGTGGTATCGCCTTCGTTGTATTGTAAAGTGCTGTCTACAAGAGAATCGTTGTTGAGATACAAAATTTCATGTAGTGGCGAATCATCGCTGCTGGTTTGATCCATTTTAATTGTACTATCACCATTGTACTTATAAACGATTTTAAATTGGTTTACAGAATCTACCAATTTAAAACTTATTTGCCTGCCTTTATCATCATATTGCAAAGCAAAAGAATCCTTTGCATTCAGATCGGGCAAATCAGTTGATACTGTTTCCTCGCTGTATGCTTTTACCAAAGATGAATTTGTGTTTATTGTACTGTCGCTGCCATCATCAAGAAAGCTTCCGTCAATTTCTTTCTGACAGGAGCAAAACAGGCAACCAAAAAGAATAAGTAGGCTTACAAAGCGAGTTAGTTTCATGTTACAAACATAAATTACTTATAAGTTACATTCTGCGGGCAGTCCAGTTTTTATACCGATTTTAATCTTGCGTTTTCTCCTTTTAATATTATCATCTAACAATAAAAAATCAATTTGATTTATCGCTCACAAACCGTTTCACTTTAGAGAAATTTATCAAAGAGGTAGCTGCTGTTTTTAGCAAAATACTAAATTTTACTTTTTGCAAAATTGACACTTTGCAAATACGTTTCCGATTCTTTACAAGTAATTGAAAATCAATTATTTATCTTGAATGAATATTTAGAAAATAAAATCAATATTTATTTTATTTATCAACAAAATTTTCACATTTCAATGTGGATAAATACTAAATATTTTGGTATCTTAGCGCAACAATTCAATGCTATGGAAAAATCACAATCAATCGTCAACATTGCCAAGGCTTTAGGCCAGTTTCAGGCAAAAATGGGTAAAGTAAGTAAAGATGCTACCAACCCGTTCTTCAACAGCAAGTACGCTACGTTATCAAACATTTTGGAAACGATAAAAACGCCTTTGCAAGACAGCGGTTTATCGTTTACCCAGTTCCCGACCGGGCAAAATGGGTTAACAACCGTTTTGATGCACGCAGAAAGTGGCGAGTACATGCAGACAGATTATTTTATGAACCCGTTAAAAAGCGATCCGCAGGCGCAAGGCAGTGCTATCAGCTACATGCGTCGTTACGCTTTGGCGGCTGTGTTGGGTTTAAACATTGACGACGACGATGATGCTAACGCGGCTACTCACGGCGCATCTACACCACAGGAAGCAACTGCAAACGGAAAAACACAGGTTGCAGAAAAACCGTGGCTGAACCAGGATTCTAAAGCGTATGAAAAAATTGTTGATCGTTTGAAAAATAAGACAACAACGCTTGACCAGATCGCACAGCATTTTAAACTGAGCAAAACCGTTAGAGCATCGCTACAGACAATTATTAACAGCGTTGCTTATTCAGATAATTAAGGGAATAGGTTTTTAGACAGGATATAAGACAAATCCCGGCAAGAGCCGGGATTTTTTATTGCGATATGTTTTGTGTTTGATATGCTGATTAAGCATTCTTGCGTCGCGGTAGAGTGAATCGGCTTATCAAGATAATTAAAATTATTTTACCAAAATACTCTGGTATGTTTTGTTATGAATGAGGCAAATCATACAAACAGCTTTTAATAAAGCATTCTCACCTTTATTGTTTCTTTCACCTGGCGCAGCAAATCAGCCGCTTGTCCAGATAAAGCTTTATCTACATCCAATACAACATAACCAATCTCTTCATTTGTTTTCAAATACTGTCCAACAATGTTGATATGATTATCTGCCAATGTCTTATTGATAGCACTTAATACGCCAGGAACGTTATTGTGAATATGCAAAATGCGATGCGCGCCCTGCACCAACGGCAGGCTAATTGCCGGAACCGTATGCGAACCGTTTGTAACGCCACTTTCCAGATAATTAAACAATTTAATACTCACATCTTCCCCGATGTTTTCCTGCGCTTCTTCCGTAGAGCCGCCGATATGCGGCGTTAAAATCACATTTGATAATCCTTGCAGCGGCGTTGTAAATGTTTGCCCGTTTTTCTCGGGTTCAACCGGAAATACATCAATAGCTGCACCGCCCAATCTGCCTTCCTGTAAGGCGTGAGCCAGCGCATCCAAATCAACAACTTGTCCACGTGAATAATTAATCAGCAATGCATTTTTCTTGCACGTCTTTAAATTATCTTCATTAATCAGGTTCTTGGTCTGTTCTGTTTCCGGAACATGAAGCGTAATCATATCAGACTCAGCTAATAATTCTTCGATGCTTCTGCAACTTATCGCATTGCCCAACGGAAGTTTAGTTTCTATATCATAAAACCTCACTTTCATGCCCAGAGATTCTGCCATTACGCTTACCTGCGCGCCAATATTTCCATAACCGATAATACCTAATGTTTTTCCGCGTACTTCAAAACTGCCTTTGGCATCTTTCATCCAAATACCTTCGTGCGCCGCTTTATTCTTATCAGGAATGCGGCGAATGAGCATGATTGCCAAGCCAATTACCAGTTCGGCTACGCTTCGTGTATTGCTGTAAGGCGAGTTAAAAACAACCACGCCTTTTTTGGTAGCTTCAATTAAATCAACTTGGTTCACACCAATACAAAATGCGCCAATCGCCATCAGCTTTTCTGCCGCCGCCAATACGTTAGCGGTAACTTGTGTTTTGGAACGAATGCCTAACAGGTGAACATCTTTAATGGCTTCAATTAATTCGTCTTCCGGAAGCGCTTTGGCAAGTTTGGTGACATTGGTATAGCCGTTTTCTTTAAACTTTTCAACGGCACGGTCACTAATATTTTCTAAAAATAAAATATTGATTTTTTCTTTCGGATAACTTGTTGGTTTACGCATAGAGCAATGAAGAAAGGTGTAAAAGAAAAATCCCCCCGATGATTACCGGAGGGACGTTATAAAGTTTGTGATTATTTAGTAGTTTTTGCGTAGCGCTTTTTAAATTTGTCGATACGTCCGGCAGTATCAACCATCACATTTTTACCGGTGTAAAACGGGTGCGACATGTTCGATATATCCAGTTTTACCAACGGATATTCGTTGCCATCTTCCCATTTCGATTTTTCGTTGCTGCCAGATGCAGTTGACTTACCTAAAAATTCGTGTCCGTTGGTCATGTCTTTGAAGATAACGAACTTATATTTTTCCGGGTGAATACCTTGTTTCATTTTCGAAAATATTAATCACGGATTTTGCCGTGAATGATGAATAATTTTAAAGAAGCGCAAAGATAAAGGGTTACGGCTTGCAAACAAAGAAATTTTATGTTATAGATAATCTGATAATTCAAAATGGATAAAATCTCTCTGAAATGTATTTTCTAATAATTCTTCGTTTGTCAATGGTTATTTTTGAAGCGATCTATTTGGATATATTATGAAGAAAGGCATTTTGATTTTTGTTCTTTGCCAGACGTTTTTTTTAATTTCTTTTTCGCAAAATCATCATATCATTTACAAAGAAAGTCCGGAAGATTTTTCCAATCCCGAACGCGGTTTTTATTTACCGTTTGGAACGAGTACAGAAAATTTTACAACGTTAGATAAAAATTATTTGCTAACGCTTCAAAGCCAGCCGCAGGAAACCAAAAGCGCCACGTATTCAATTCATTGTTCACTCATTTACCGGGCTTATCGTTTAGAAAATTTTACAACAACGGCAATTGACTCTTCCGTTTTGCAACTTATCCAAAACGATTTTGATGCCGTTCGTTTTGCCGGATTAAAAATGATTCTTCGTTTTTCTTATACCGATAAAACGCATACCGGCGATTGCCCGGATGAATATAAAATTTGTCCGCCGTACGGAGATGCAAGTAAAGAGATTGTGCTGAAACATATTGCGCAGTTAAAACCTTTGCTTCAGAAAAATGCTGATGTCATTGCAGCCTTACAAATGGGTTTTATTGGTATCTGGGGTGAAAATTATTTTACCGATTATTTTGGTGATGCTTCAACAAATAAACTTGGCTATGTAGCCGACAGTAGCTGGCGCGACCGTAACGAAGTGCTGAAAGCCTTACTGGCTGCGCTTCCCGAAGACAGAATGGTTCAGGTGCGCACGCCACAAATCAAACAGCGATTTGTATATGGACCGCAAGCGCCGGTTACGTCAAAGCCTTTAACCGGTACCGATGGTTTTACAGGAACGGATAAAGCGAGAATCGGTTTTCATAACGATTGTTTTTTGGCGAGCGCAGACGATTATGGAACGTTTTATAACTATGGCAATTCCTCTTCGAAACGCGATACAGCCAATACAACGCTGCGCAAATATTTTGCGCAAGACAGCCGTTATACCGTGATTGGTGGTGAAACCTGCGATGATGCATATAGTCCGCAAAACGATTGTGGTCCTGCGCAACAGGAAATGGCAACGATGCATTACAGCTATCTGAACGCAGCTTATAACAACAATGTAGATAACGATTGGGATAGTGGCGGTTGTATAAATGAAATCAAGAAAAACCTGGGTTACCGCTTTGTTTTGTTGAGCGCAGATTTGCCTAATACGATCAAAGCAAATCAATCTTTACAAATAAAAATAAACCTGAAAAATGAAGGTTATGCTTCGCCGTATAATCGAAGACCAATACAAATAATTCTTCGTAATACAATAACAAAAGAAGTTGTTGTATTGACTTGCCAGACAGATGTCAGGAAATGGTTTTCGGGTTCTATTTCTTTTGAAGAAAATATTACCTTACCCAAAAAATTAAAACCCGGCAAATACGAAATGCTGTTGAATTTACCAGACGCTTATTTATCTCTTTCCAAACGCGCGGCGTATAGTATTCGCTTTGCAAATGCAGATGTTTGGGAACCGGAAACCGGCTATAACAAATTAAATCATACACTAACAGTTAAGCCGTAAAATTTATCTTTCCTTAGATATCTGATTCAAATTATTTCTATTATTTGTATTACTAACTCATCATTCATAAATCACAACTCATCATTCCTTACACCGGATCTACGTCGGGCGTAATCTTTACACTTCGATACGTTTGATTGCTTTGTATGATTGCAACCTGTTGCAAAATCTGCAATTTACAATTGCTGATTACCGCAGCTTCGCGTGGCAGTTTTAGCAAGATTTCCCACAAAAAAACATTCCTGATTTTATTGACAACCGGCTCAGCCGGACCTGTTATAAAGTTGGCATAATTTGCCTGTAAACCTTGCACCATCAATATCGCGGCTTCTTCTGCCGTAGCGCTTTCTTTATGTTTGAAAGTAATTTTTATAATACGCGAAAATGGCGGATAAAAAAAGTTCCTGCGGTTCTCAATTTCTAACTTAAACAAGCTTTCATAATCGTGGTCTTTTACTAATTGCAAAACCGGGTGATGAATGTTTGCCAATTGTATCAATACCTTACCTTTCGTTTCGCGCCTGCCGGCTCTCCCACTCACTTGCTCCATGAGTTGAAATGCTCTTTCATTCACCCGGAAATCAGCGAAATTCAAAATGCCATCGGCGTCTAAAATGCCAACCAGGTTTACGTGTTCAAAGTCGAGACCTTTAACCACCATTTGCGTTCCGACAAGAATATCAATTTTACTTTGTTCAAAGAGTTTTATCAACGTATCATGGTCGTGCTTTCCTTTGATGCTGTCATAATCCATACGTGCTGTGCGTGCGTCGGTAAACTCTGCGGCAATCGTTTCTTCAATCTTTTCGGTACCGAAGTTTTTCTGGTTAAATTGATGACTGCCACACGCAACACAAGTGTACATTACCGGGTAATCGGTACCGCAATAATGGCAAACCAGTTTGTTCTTGGCTTTATGAAAAGTAAGCGTAACATCGCAGTTGCGGCAATGCGGTATCCAGCCGCAAACCGAACAAATCATGTAAGGCGAATAACCGCGGCGATTCTTAAACAGAATCACCTGCTTTTTGGCTTTAATTGATTTCTCGATTTCCGATTTAAGTTCTGGTGTCAGAATTACTTTTTCGCCAAATTTGGTTACTACATTTTTGGTATCAATTACTTCAATTTCCGGCATTTCGGCATTACCAAAACGCTCTGCCAGCTTTACCAAACCATACTTGTTCAAGGTACAGTTATGATAACTTTCTATCGAAGGCGTGGCACTCCCTAACAACACTTTTGCACCAAACAAAGACGCATTGTAAATTGCGGTATCGCGCGCATGATAACGTGGCGCAGGGTCTTGTTGCTTATACGAAGTATCGTGTTCTTCATCTACGATTATCAATCCTAAATCTTTAAATGGCAGTAGCAAAGCAGAACGTGCACCGAGCACGGCTTTCGTTTCCCCGCTTTTTATTTTGTTCCAGATTTCAACTCTTTCGTTTGCATTGAATTTGGAATGATAGATTGTAATGTGCCCGCCAAAATGAATTTGTAAACGCCTTATTACTTGTGCGGTTAACGCAATTTCCGGCAACATATATAACACCTGCTTACCTTGCTGAATATATTGTTCAATCAGCTTGATATAAATCTGCGTTTTACCACTCGATGTTACGCCGTGAAGCAAACAAACCGGCTTATCAAGTAAACTTTGCTCTACTTCTTTCAACGCTTTTTGCTGCGCCGGCGATAATGTAAAATTGATGGTAATATCTTTTGGCAATACAGGCAAACGGCTTGTGCTGCGTTTCTCTGCCCTCAGAATATTTTTTTCTATTAAGGCATTTAACTGCGCAGCCGACGCGCCAGATTTTTTTAAAAGCTGCGGTTGCGTTACTTCGCCTTCGCTCTTTTGCACATGCAGATAAGCCAGCAATAATTCCATTTGTTTGGGTGCGCCTTTGCCCCAGTTATTTAAAAGCTCCTGCAGTTTTTTTTCATTAAAATAATCGGGGTTCAAATGAATATAGGTTTCCTTTTTCTCCTTATATTTTTCCTGCAATTCTTCCCACACATAACACACATTTTTTTCGATCAGCCGCTTGATAACCGGATATACATGGTTGATATCGAGTATCTGCTGCACTTCGGTAAGTTTCAGTTCTTTCTTTATTTGCAAAGCCTCGGTAACAATATATTCTTCATCATTCAGCGATTCCCAGTCAACTACATTGTCTTCATTCCACATCAATGTTGTTTCGCTCGATAACTTCAGATTCGATGGTACAGCCGCCTGCATCACTTCGCCTTCTGTGCACATATAATAATCGGAAATCCATTGCCAGAGTTCTAATTGTTTTTCGTGCAACAGAGGATCGTTATCCAATACATTTACCAACGGTTTGGGTTCAAAACCGGCGGGCTTTTCTATCAGTATTTTTTTTACCAGTCCGGTATATTTTTTATTGCGCAGCGATACTTCTACACGCTTGCCAACAGCAACGGCGGAAGCCAGGTGCGCAGGCACTTCCCATGTATAATTTTTTGGCAAAAACAAAGGCACAATTACTTCTGCGTACAGCAGACCTTCCTGTTTAAAATCAATGCTATTTGTCTGTCCTTTCATTCTGTCATTTCTTTCTGTCTGATATAAGTGAGTAAAGTAAAGAATTTTTGCGGGATGAGCTTTGGTTTGACTTGTTATGAAGCCTTGCGAATCTATCAGACCAATTATATCAAAAGAACTATTTATCAATCAGCCTTATTCACATCAAAAAAAATGGTTTGATATTTGAATAATCCATTTCCGCTTACGATTTATGTGTGATTGCCTTGTGAAAGCTTCTTAATAATTTGATTGCGCCTTATAACAAAACACTTTATAAATTCTTATTTACGAATCTCTGTTTAAACAAAACTCTTATTCTTTCACAAACAAAAACATGAACAAATGACCTACAATCTCTTACAGTCAGCTAAAGAATTTTTCAGCGGCAATCTTATATCGCGGGCAAGTTCTTATTTAAGCGAAGATGAATCTGGCGTACAAAAAGCCGTTGATGCCGCTATCCCAACAGTCGGAATGGCAATTTTCGACAAAGCAAAAACATCAAGTGGTGCGGAAACGTTATTAAGTCTTATCAGGGAAGGAAATCATAACGGCAGTTTTTTGCAAAACGCAGCCGGCGCTTTTGATATACAAACATCAGGATTAAGCAAAGGCAAAGAACTGCTGGAACAGCTTCTTGGCAATAAAACTGACAATGCTTCTGCTGCAATCAGTCAATATGCAGGCATTTCAAAATCTTCTGTTCTTACATTACTTTCAACTGTAGCACCGGTAATTCTGAGTTTATTAGGCAGGCATATTGGTCAGTCGAACCTTGATTCCAAAGGACTTTTCGATTTTATAAATAATCAGAAAAGTTCTGTTACCAGCCTTATTCCCGCGGGGTTCAGCAGTTCGTTAGGCAATCTTGGTTTAGGACTTTTCGGAACAGAAAAAGTACATGAGGCGCTTACGCCAAAATCAACCACAACAACATCGCAAACCTATACATCAGAACCGGAAACCAGCAGTACAAACCGTTGGATTTGGCCGTTGCTTATTTTCTTAGTTATAGCCGCTGCTATCTGGTATTTTGTTGGCGCAAAAGGTTGTAACAGAACTGCAGATACGACGCCAACAGATACAACGGCTGCCATGCCAACAGATACATCTTCTTCCGTTATCGTAACTTCACCGAAGGGCAGAGTAGATGCTGCTACCGGAGATTATTTATACGATGTCGGAAATATTGTTGCCTTAAAATTGCCTAATGGAAATGTATTGAATGTAGGAGAAAACAGTACAGAAGCCAAACTGGTTAACTTTCTGAACGATAAAAGTGCAACAGTTGATACGGCAAAAGGCAACTGGTTTGAGTTTACCAACGTGCGCTTTAAAACGGGCAGTGCTCAGTTATCAGATTCTTCTGTGCAACAGCTAAAAAACTTTGTGGAAATAGCAAAAGCTTACCCGGCTGCGAAGTTCAAAATCGGCGGCTATACCGACAATACCGGAGATTCTTCTGCCAACATTGGTTTGTCTCAAAAGCGTGCACAAACTGTTTTTGCAAAAGCCATTTCGTTAGGTACTTCTAAAGGTTCGCTGACTGATTCTAAAGGTTATGGACCTCAATATCCTGTGGGCGATAACAATACAGCGGAAGGTCGCGCTATGAACCGCCGCGTTGCGGTGAATGTAAAAGCAAAATAGCATTGTACTATGTAAAAGCAAAGCGGTTTTTCATAATGAAAAACCGCTTTGCTTTTTGTTGGATGTTTGAGTTTTATTTACAATATTCAATATTATTTTTACATAAAAATAAAAAGCCTGTAATATAATGTCAGGCTTTCATAGAGATTCTTAAAGCAGATTTATTTTTCTTGTTATAAGAAGAAACAAAATCATTCTTTCAATCCATACCAATTCCGAAAGTCGCGCTGCTGTTATCTTTTAACGAAAAACCCGACAATTGTAAACGCAGCGATTCTATTATGAGGTAATATATTTTATCAGCCGCTTCTTTATAATTCAATCCTTCCGGACGAATATTCGAAACACAATTGCGGCTGTCATCGGTCAAACCAACTTTGGGTTGATAAGTGAGATAAGCTCCCAAACTATCCGGCGAGCTTAAACCGGGTCGTTCACCAATCAATATAAGAGATAACCTGGCGTGTAATAAAGAACCGGTTTCATCGCTAACCGCAACGCGCCCTTGCTCAATACAACAGACGGGAGCGATACGAAGTTGCTTAGCCTGAAGCATCTCTGTCAACAACATAATAACTGGTATGGCATGACGATTTATAGCGGCGGCCGACAAGCCATCAGCGATATTGATACATACATCGTATTCGTTATTGGCAAACGATTGTAAAGACATCGCAGAAGCTTCGTCCAAGCGTCTTCCTAAATCCGGCCGCTGCAGATAAACATGCCTGTCTGCCGCTTTACTTTTTAATAATAAAAAAGGTAAATGAAGCTTGTTTAATTCATTAGCCAAAACATCTTTATCAAGTAAAGAAAACACAGCATCCCTGGCATGTGCATGAGCCATTTTAAACTGCAGCATTTCTTTGACAGGTATTGATACGCCGGTTCTTCCCAAAGCAATTCTCGCGGCTGTATATTGCTGCAAAGAAGTCCAGTTGTCTTTTATTACGATTTGATTATTGTCTTGCATGATTCTGTTACATAAAATTATCAATCAGCTTCTGGTTAAAAGAAAAGTTCTGTATTTGCCTGCCTTTCTCGTCTATAATTCCTTGCTGAATAAGCCACGCTTCAAACTCGGGCGCCGGGCGCAATCCCAAGGCTTTACGTACATATAACGCATCATGAAATGATGTAGATTGATAGTTGAGCATAATATCATCTGCGCCCGGAACACCAATAATAAAATTGCAACCGGCGGCACCCAGAAGTAATAATAAATTATCCATATCGTCTTGGTCGGCTTCTGCATGATTGGTATAACAAACATCCATTCCCATTGGAACGCCTAACATTTTGCCACAAAAATGATCTTCCAATGCGGCACGGATGATCTGCTTGCCATCATATAAATATTCCGGACCAATAAAACCGACAACCGAGTTAACGATATGTGGTTTAAAATGCCTGGCTATTGCATACGCTCTTGCCTCACAAGTTTGCTGGTCAATACCTTCATGAGCATTGGCCGAAAGCGAAGAACCTTGTCCTGTTTCAAAATACATAACATTATCTCCCACAGTCCCACGATGCAATGACAATGCGGCTTCGCGGGCTTCTTTTATCAACGACAAATGAATTCCGAAACTCTTATTTGTCTTTTCTGTTCCGCCAATAGATTGAAACGGTAAATCAACGGGCGCACCTTTATTGATGAGTTGAATAGTTGTTGTTAAATGACATAATACACTCGATTGAGTTGGTATTGAAAACCGGTGAATGACTTCATCCAGCATGTTCAATAAGGAATGTACGTGAGCCGGGTTATCCGTTGCTGGATTAATACCAATTACGGCATCGCCGCTGCCATATAGTAAACCATCAATAATAACGGCAGCAATACCTTTTGGATCATCCGTCGGATGATTGGGTTGCAGTCTTGTTGAAAACCTGCCGGGCAAACCAATTGTGTTTCTAAAACGCGTTACCACTTCACATTTTTTAGCAGCTAAGATCAAGTCCTGGTTACGCATAATTTTGCTGACAGCGGCAATTATTTCAGGCGTAAACGCGTATTGTAATTGCTGAAGTGTTTTTATGTCTGCCGCATCGCTTAACAACCAATCGCGCAACTCGCCAACCGTATAAGAACTGATGATTTGAAAAGAAGTTTTATCATGCGTATCTATAATCAGGCGCGTTATTTCATCCGATTCATACGGTATGATAACGTCATTTAAAAACGTTTGTAAAGGCGTGTCAGCCAGGCACATTTGCGCAGCAATTCTCTCTTCGTAACTTTCTGCTGATAAGCCTGCCAACGCATCGCCACTTCTGAATGGCGTTGCCTTTGCGAGCAATGTTTTTAAATCGCTGAAGTGATATGTATGATTGCGAACTGTGTGTTTGTACATAAAAAGCTGTAAAAGTGATTTTGAAACAGCCTGTATTTTGTGTATTGCTGTTTTACTGTTGCTTGCTTTATTTATACTTCGCTGATTTATTCAGTTACCAATAGTAATTCATCATCAATTGGTTTTTTATGTTTTCCCAATGCGATAAATATGAGTAATAATACAATTAATATAACAAAAAAAATAACGCTCAGCCATACATTATACCAGATAATTGCTAACAAACAAATTGCCGATAACACCAATGCAATTATCGGAAACCAGGGATACAATGGTGTTTTGAATGATGGTTTGTGATCGCTTTGTTTTCTCACTTTTAATAAACTTATCATGCTGATGACATACATAACCACAGCGCCTAATGCAGAGATGAGAATGACTTTATCTGTTGTGCCTGTGAACAATGAAATAATGCCAGCAACGCCGCCTGCTATAAGCGCCCAATGCGGCGTTTGAAATCTTGTGTTTATTTTACTTAATACTTTGGGTAAAAAACCGCTTCTTGACAAAGCAAATATTTGCCGCGAGTAACCAATAATAAGTCCATGAAAAGAAGCAATCAAACCAAACAAACCGATGCCGGCAAATACATTTGTCCAGCTATTGTTTTTACCCAACACCATACTGATAGATTCGGGCAATGGATAATCAATTTTACTCAGGCTTTGCCAGTTGCCAATACCCCCGGAAAATATCATAACACCTAAGGCAAGAATTACAAGCGTTGCAATGCCCCACAAATAACCTTTTGGAATATTGCGGTGCGGCTCCGTAACTTCTTCAGCAACCATAGCAACCCCTTCGATACCGAGATAAAACCACACCGCAAAAGGCAGCGCCGCAAAGATGCCGCTGATGCCAAAAGGCATATTGTTCTGCATGAAATTTTCCATCTTAAAATGCGGCGATACAATGCCGATGAAAATGAGCAATTCAATAACGGCTAATACTGTTACAATAAGATTGAAAACAGCCGATTCTTTGATACCAAAAAAATTGATAAGAGTGAAGATAATATAACAGCTTACAGCCGTAAACATAACCGGAATGCCGCTATGCAAAAAGTGAACATAACTGCCTAATGCAAAAGCGATAGCCGGTGGCGCAAACACAAACTCGATAAGGGTTGCATAGCCGGCAACAAAACCGCCGATTGGTCCGTACGCTTTGTAAGCATACGCAAACGGACCGCCTGCATGTGGAATACTTGTGGTAAGTTCTGTAAAGCTAAAAATGAACGTGATATAGAGAATGGTAACGACCAATGTAGCAATGAGAAAACCAACCGTTCCGGCAACACCCCAGCCATAATTCCAGCCGAAATATTCGCCTGAAATAACAAGTCCGACGGCTAATGCCCAGAGATGAATTGGTTTTAATACTTTCTTTAATGTTCCGGTTGCTTCGCTGCTCATTGCCGTAAACTAATACAGAAAACTGAAGAAGAAAAATTTGAGTTTGATTTGGAAATTAGATTGGTCAATTTTAAAAAAAAGAACATAGAAATTACTCTCAAAATCTATAACCGATTTTTATATTAAAAGGAATATTGATGGTAAAATAATGGTCAGGCGTTGATGCTAATTCATACAAATCAATAAAGACCGTTTTCCGTACTGGTTCAAAAAAATCAGGGTCAGGTTGTGATAATGATTTTACATTAAAATATCGAACGCCTAAGCCAAAAGAAACATCCAAAATCAGATGATTGTTCAGAAAAGTTTCCATACCATATTTCACATTAATAGTAGCTGTATATTTAACCAAATGGTTGATGTTGTTATATACTTCCTCACTTGAATCAGCTAGCATTTTTATTCCTTGTGTGATGTTATTAAAATTGACATGATAAAAAATGAAGTCAGTCGAAATATAGTTACGAGCTTTTGTTTTTTTCTTTATAAAATATTTTTCTTCTAAACCAATTCGGTATCCCTTTACTTTATTAAACGGTGTGATATGGAACGGATCAGCCATATAAGCAAGCGATAATTGAGTTGAATAATTTGACGAAAAGAATCTTTCATAACTAACTTCGAAACCCGGATTTACCAAATCAATTACACGCAAAGGCGAAAATTGGATCTGATTTTTCAAATGCAGTGTATCCGACTGGCAAAGCACTTTTACACTTATAAAGCAAAGCAGGCTGAATAAAAAAATCTTTCTCAAAGCAATTGGTTGTTTTGAGAAAGATTATGCAATAAAAGGTTACGCTGCTTTATAATAGTTTTTATTCTGCAATAGTTACACCTTGCTGATTAATCTTCGTTACATAGGTATGATGATCTATACGCAAATTGGAAAATGTATCTGTCATGATTTGCTCAACCTGCTTAGCCGTTTTTTCTTCTTTGCTCAACATAAAAATAGAAGGTCCGCTGCCCGAAATGCCACCGCCAAGCGCGCCAGCTTCTTTACAACCATTTTTGATTTTATCAAAACCAGGAATGAGCATACTGCGCACCGGTTCAATAATAAAGTCTTCAAGCGAACGACCAATCAAATCGTAATCATTTTGTAAAAATCCAGCTACCAAACCACCCACATTTCCCCATTGTTTAATTGCATTTTTCAATGTTACATTTTGTTTCAGAATGGCACGCGCATCGGCGGTTCGTACCTCTATTTGCGGATGTACAACCGTTACATATAAAGGCGGTGCGGAAAGCGGAATAATATCTAACGGAAAAATGGAGCGAATGAGTGTAACGCCACCGTAAATACAAGGCGCAATATTATCGGCATGTTTTACACCGCTGGCCACTTTTTCCCCAAACATCGCAAACTGTATCAACTGTTCTTTACTGAAACGATTGTCGAGTAGATGATTCGCCGCAACCACAGCACCGGCGGCACTTGCAGCGCTGCTTCCCACACCGCTGCCCGGCTTAATTCGTTTGTGAATGAGAACTTCAAAACCAATGTTTTCATCCAGTTCATTCAGCATTTCTAGTAAAGGAGCGCCGGCTGTATTTTGAGCCGGATCTTCCGGCAACGGGTAACCGTCTGCGCTTCGCACAATCACTTTTTTTTCGTCTAATAAGATAACATCCATAATGTCGTACGGCTCGTGTAAACACAAACCCAAAACATCAAAACCACAAACCAGATTGGCAACCGTTGCCGGTGAAAAAACACGAATGCCCCCCGCCCCTGAAGGGGAACTTTTAGCAGCGTATGTTTTATGTAATAATTTATCCATTTTGTAGTAATTGTTTGATTTGATTTAGAACAGATTCTGTGTTTTGCAGCACTTCATTGTTAGTAAAACGGATAACTTCTATATCTAACTCTTCTAACTTCTTTTGTCTCTTTTCATCATTCCTTTTTACTTCCTCTGATTCATGAATACTGCCATCTATTTCTATAATTAATTTTAATTGATGGCAATAGCAATCAGCAACATACATGTAGATTGGATGCTGCCTCCGAAACTTTATGTTCCAATCATTATTTTTCAAATAATTCCAAAGCAATTCTTCTGATGCTGTCATCCGGTTTCTTAATTCTTCAGCCTTTTTGAAGATTAAGGGATGCGCGCCATAATGCATGCCTCCAGCCCCTAAAGGGGAGTTTTTAACATACTTATTATAGGTTGCTTTCTTCATCACCAAATCAATGTAAAATTTACTCACGCTGTTCTAAACTCCCCTTCAGGGGTTGGGGGCATCTTTACCGTGCTACACGAATAATATCTGCAAATACACCGCTTGCTGTAACATCAGCACCGGCACCGGCACCTTTTACAATCAAAGGTTGCTCGGGATAACGCTGTGTAAAAAACAATACAATATTATCCTTCCCATATAAATGATAAAAATCAGAATCAGAGGGAATATGTTGTAAACCCACAGAAGCTTTACCATTTTCGTATTGCGCTACAAATTTCAGCTTGCAGTTTTTACTTTTTGCCTCATCGTACAAAGCTTTAAAATGAGATTCCTGCTTTTCCATTTCAGCATAAAAATCATCAACTGTTCCATCAAAACAAGATACCGGGAGAAAGCCGTTGTTTGTAATGTCTTCCATCTCTAATGTTTCGCCGGCTTCGCGGGCAAGAATAAGTATTTTGCGCATTACATCAGTTCCGCCCAAATCAAGTCTCGGGTCGGGTTCTGTATAACCTTCATCCTGCGCTTGCTTTACCACTTGAGCAAATGGTTTTGTTCCGTTATAATGATTAAATACAAAGTTTAATGTGCCGCTTAGTACAGCCTGAATTCTGTTTACGATATCACCACTTTTACGCAAATCATTCAGTGTGCCAATAACCGGCAAACCTGCGCCTACATTGGTTTCAAAGAGATACAATGTATTAAATTCTTTGGCTGTAAATTTTAGTTTGATATAATTGCTGTAGGCTGATGAAGCCGCGATTTTATTACAGGCTACAACAGAAATACTCTTTTCTAAAAACTGCATGTAAGCCTCTGCCACATCCGCGTTTGCCGTTACATCTACAAACACAGAATTGCGAAGATTTTTATTGATAACTGTATTTATAAATTCAGCCAGGTTCATGGTTTGCGCAGCTTCTAAATCTTCTTTCCACGTATCAAGATTGATAGCATTTCCATTATCTAAAAACAACATTTTTTTGCTGTTCGCAATACCTGTAATACGTACCTGGATATTGAAATGTTCTAATAAAAACTGTTGTTGTTGTTGTAATTGCGCAATCAGTTTTTTACCCACATTCCCGGTTCCAACCACAAACACATTCAGTTGCTTATAAGTGGTAGATTCAAAGAAAGCTTCGTGCAATACATTCACCGCTTTCTTTACATCATCCGTTGAAATAACTGCCGAAATATTACGCTCTGAAGAACCTTGCGCAATGGCGCGAACATTAATACCATTTCTTCCCAAAGCGCCAAACATGCCGCCGCTGATGCCGGGATGACTCTTCATTTTATCGCCGACTACAGCAATTACCGACAACTCTTTTTCAACCTTTAAGACCTCAACGCTTCCGTTGTTAATTTCAACTGCAAAAGCCCTGTCAACCGCATCTTTGGCGGTGTTTGCATCGGCTATATTTATAGCTACGCAAATAGAATGTTCGGATGAACTTTGTGTAATCAGAATAACATTGATTTGTTCATTCGCCAAAGCTTCAAACAAACGTTTTGAAAAGCCCGGAATACCAATCATTCCGCTGCCTTCAAGGCTTAATAAAGCAATGTTATTAATGCTTGAAATTCCGGTAATGGTTTCGCTGCTGGCGCTGTCCGCATTCTGTATAACGGTTCCTAAATCGTTGGGTTTAAAAGTATTTTTTACCCATGTCGGAATGTTCTTTTTCATTACCGGCTGAATGGTGGGCGGATAAATGACTTTCGCACCAAAATGCGATAATTCCATGGCTGCCTGGTAACTGGTGCTGTTGATGGTTTTTGCGTTGGGAACCCAGCGCGGATCGGCGGTCATCATGCCGGTAACATCGGTCCAGATTTCCAAAGAACCCGCATTGATTGCTGATGCAAAAATAGCGGCTGTATAATCGGAACCGCCGCGACCTAATGTGGTGGTATAATTATTTTTATCGCTGGCAATAAAGCCCGGCGCAATAAAGAATTGTTTATCTGAAGAAGAAATGAATTGACTGATTAATTGATTTGTCTCACTAAAATTAACGGCCGCAAAACCAAACTGGCTGTTGGTTTTAATTACTTTACGCGAATCAATCCAATCATGCTTTATATCTAATGAAAGCATGTAAGCTGAGATGATTTTAGAAGATAACAATTCACCAAAAGAGATGATGCGGTCTTTTGTGCGAAGCGATAATTCCTGCAAACGAAACACACCTTCGCAAATATCTTCAAGCTCGTTAAAATGCTGTTTTACCAAACTTAAACAACTGCTTTGCGTAGTAACCGGAAGTAACTCGCGCGTTGTATCTAAATGTTTGTTTTCTAAGTCTTTTAATACTTGCAGGTAAGCTTCGTCATTGCTTTCGGCCAGTGTGCCGGTTTTAATTAGTAAATCGGTTACGCCACTCAAGGCAGACACGACAACAATCTGCGCTTCCTGATTCTTTTTTACAATATTGATTGCCTTTTGTATATTGATGGAATTAGCTACGGATGTACCGCCAAACTTGACAACTTTCATAAGTTGATAAATAAGATTTTCGTCAAATGTATTTTAAAATATGAGCTGCTTACAACCAGATGTTGTTTATTACCGAACAAAAATTAAAACTTGTAATAGATGCAGCCCGATGCCCGTTGGTAATATGGAAATTTGCAACCCTTTACAGGGTTGTAATAATTGTAATGGAAGCCGTTATCACGGCTTTATTGTTTTGCGCAAGAATGCTATGTAAGAATCGTTTCTTCATCTTTTGGTAGTGACGAAGATAAAAGGATGTGTTATCAGAACAAGCGTTAGTAAAAATTTTTAGTCGTTTACCGAAATAAATTCATTCTCTGCCTTTGCTGTTTAAACATTTTTAGCTGCGAAGAATCACTCTGTTTTGATTTGGATAAAAAATTGATTTATAAATTGAAATCAAGCAAATCAGCATTCATCTATAAAAAAATGAGGCTGATGGATATGTCTGCCGGAATAGCAAAAATTGTTGTTAGTATTGTATAGAAGAATCATTACCTAAAACTCATAAGTCAGAAACATCACGATATGAAAATTATTTTACTCTTTCTGTCTCTTTTTTTTACTGCTTTTTTATTTGCCCAAACAACCGTAAAAGGCAAGGTTGTAGATAGCAGTCATCATCCGTTATCAGCCGCAACAGTTCAGTTAAACCGCGATACTGGCAACGTAACAATTGCCGAAACATTAACCGATAGTCTCGGCAATTTTGTATTCCATAATGTGGATAGCGGAAAGTACATTCTTACCTTATCTTTTGTAGGTTATGGAACGTCTTCAAATATTTTGCAGGTAAGACGAGATAGCCTTATTACACTAAACAATATTGTGCTTGCCAAAGCAACCGGAACACTGGAAGGCGTTACCGTTACAGCTACCACACCGGCTGTAACACAGAAGGCTGATACCATACAATACAGCGCCAATCAATACAAAGTAAATCCGGATGCTACCAGTGAAGATTTGATTAAGAAAATGCCGGGCATTACGGTTGGAACAGACGGAACGGTAACGGCGCATGGCGACCAGGTTAAAAAAGTTTTGGTGGATGGAAAAGAATATTTTGGTGATGATGCTACCGCTACGCTTCGCAACCTGCCCGCCGAAGTGATAGATAAAATACAGGTGTTTGATAAATTGAGCGACCAGGCGCAGTTTACCGGCTTTGATGATGGCAATTCGCAACGCACAATTAACATTGTTACAAAAGGAGGTTTACGCTCCAGCCAGTTTGGAAAAGTATATGCCGGTTACGGAACCAACGACCGGTATACAGCCGGCGGAAGTGTAAATTTCTTTAATGGCGACAGACGCATTGCTTTGATTGGATTAACCAACAATATCAACCAGCAAAATTTTTCACAGCAAGACATATTGGGCGTGTTAAGCAGCGGAAGTGGCAACCAAGGTCGCGGTGGCGGCGGAGGTGGTGGCAACAGAGGTGGCGGAGGCGGCGGGTTTGGTGGCGGCGGTGCCGGTAATTTTTTAACCGGAACATCAAATGGTATTAATTCAACCAATTCGGTTGGTATTAATTACAGCGATACCTGGGGAAAGAAACTGAATGTTACCGGAAGTTATTTTTTTAATAACAGTAAAAATATAACGGAACAAACTACCAACCGGCAAAACATTGTGGGTGATAGCAGCACTTTTTATAAAGAGAATTTAAACAGCACGAACAATAATTATAATAACCGCGTTAATCTTAGAATGGAATATAAAATAGACAGTGCAAATCAAATTGTATTTACACCTGTACTCAGTTTTCAAAATAACCATTCGAAAAGCTTAACAGCGGCAACGATTACATCCCAATCTGATAAGCTTTTAAGTGATCTTATAAACAATATAAACACGAATAGTTCCGGTTATAATTTCAGTGCGAATTTGCTGTATCGTCATGCCTTTCATAAAAGAGGAAGAAGCCTGTCGTTTGGTATTACGCCGGGGCTGACAGATAATACTGGGGAAACTTACCAGGACATCATCAACGATACAATTAACAACGGACAAGATTCGCTGTTATATCGCGATAGAAATTCGCATACAAAATCAATAGCAGGAAATATAGCTTATACAGAGCCGGTAGGAAAAAAAGCGATGCTTCAATTTAATTACAATCCATCTTATCAAAATAGCACAGCAAAGCAATTGGTAAATCATTTTGATGATGCTACCGGTAAATATAGTACGCTCGATACCAGTCAAAGTAACTTGTTTAATAACGATATTACAAAACACAATGCCGGTGCGAGTTACCGAATCGGTGATCGGTTTAATAACTTTATGGTTGGATTGAATTATCAATACACGGATATGAAAAGCGATCAGACATATCCTGAAATGCTGACCATACATAAGACATTCAACAACCTGCTTCCGAACCTGATGATTAATAAAAAGCTGGGAACAAAATCAAATCTTCGTTTGTTTTATCGCGCTTCTACACAAACGCCGTCTGTTACGCAATTGCAGAACGTTTATAACACAAACAATCCTCTTTTTATTACAACCGGTAATCCGGATTTGAAACAGTCTTATAACAATACATTATCAGCCCGTTTTACTTACACCAATACAGCAAAATCGAGCAGCTTTTTTTTAAATGCTTTTGTTCAGCAAAACAGTAACTACATCACAAATGCGACCTTCAATGTAACTGGAGATTCAGCTTTAACGCCTACTATTATATTATCTAACGGAGCGCAAATAAGTAAACCCGTAAATCTTGACGGATACTGGAGCTACCGCACATTGGCGACGTATAGTTTTCCTATAAAAGCTGCAAAAACAAACATCAGTATAAACGGTGGATTTAATTATACAAAACAGCCAGGTATTACAGATAGCAGAGAAAATCTATCTAAGAATTATCAATACAGCGGCGGACTTGTTTTAGCCAGCAACATTAGCGAATATGTAGATTTTACAGTTAGCTATACGCCGACTTATAACGTTATAAAAAATTCAGTTCAACCCACTCAGAATCAAAACTATTATTCCGGTTATGCAAGTGCAAGCGTGAACCTCTTGAGCAAAAGCGGCTGGGTATTTCATACCGATATAAACAGTCAAACTTATTCCGGGCTTTCTGCCGGTTATAATAAACCATTTACTTTGGTGAATGCCAGTGCCGGAAAGAAATTTTTGAAGAATGAACGAGGTGATTTGCGCTTAAATGTATTTGATCTTTTAAAGCAGAATAGAAGTATCAATCGTACGAATGATCCTGCGTATATCCAAGATGTTGAAACCAATGTATTGCAGCGTTATTTTATGTTGACGTTTACTTATAAAATTAATAATGTTCGCACGGGTGCCGCAACAAAACAAGCGCCGGAAGCACCCATGAGAGAACGCTTTGAAAGAAATGGCAACTGGCAGCGTGGTAATGTACCACCGGCAGGAGGACCGCCACCCGGCGGTGAAGGCGGCGCTCCACCTTCTGGTCCTCCCCCTGGCGGCGCATAAAATGAATAAAAAGAAAAGCATCTGACATAAAGAATCAGATGCTTTTTACTTTGTTATAGTTACTTATTATTTGTTACACCAAATAACCAAATAATGTATCGTCTTTATTTAATTCAGTAAAGTCAACATTGTATTGTTTCATTCTATCAAGCAAGTGACAGTAATCTTCTTTATTTTGCAATTCAATACCTACCAGTGCCGGACCACTTTCTTTATTTGTTTTCTGCATGTATTCAAAGCGCGTAATATCATCGGTTGGTCCCAATACAAAATTTAAAAACTCGCGCAATGCACCCGGACGTTGTGCAAAACCAATGAGAAAATAATGTTTTAAACCTTCGTATTGCAGCGAACGTTCTTTTATCTCCGGCATACGGTCAATATCATTATTGCTTCCGCTGATTATACAAACAATATTCTTTCCTTTAATCTCATCTTTAAAAAAATCCAACGCCGCAACCGGTAGCGCACCAGCCGGTTCCACCACAATCGCATCTTTGTTATACATCTCTAAAATCACAGAACAAATCTTTCCTTCCGGTACAGTTTGCATATCATCCAATACTTCTTTACAAATTCGGTACGTCAGATCGCCTACTCTTTTCACCGCTGCGCCATCCACAAAACGGTCAATGGTTTCTAACGTTGTCGGCTGACCTTCTTCAAAGGCGCGTTTCATACTGGGCGCGCCTTCCGGCTCTATACCAATGATTTTTGTTTGCGGCGAAAACATCTTGAAATAAGAACCTACACCCGAAGCCAAACCGCCGCCACCAACCGGCAGAAATACATAATCAATATGTTGTAAATCTTCGAGAATTTCCAGTCCAACAGTTCCCTGACCTTCGATAATTCTGCAATCTTCAAACGGTGGAATGAACGTCATGTTATGCTCTTTAGTGTATTGCATGGCAGCCATGGCACAATCGTCAAATGTATCTCCCACCAACTTCACTTCTATAGAATTTTCACCAAACATTTTTGTCTGGCTGATCTTCTGTTTGGGTGTAATGCCCGGCATAAAAACCACGCCTTTAATACCTAATGCTTTGCAACTATAAGCAAAACCTTGCGCATGATTTCCGGCACTGGCACAAACAACACCTTTCGCCAGTTGTTGTTTTGGTAACTGGCTTATCATGTTATAAGCCCCGCGAATTTTATAACTACGCACCATTTGCAAATCTTCTCTTTTCAGGTAAATATTTGCTTTATACCGGCGCGATAAATTATAATTCAAAATCAATGGTGTTCTTACTACAACGCCTTTTAAACGTTGCGCAGCAGCGGAGAAATTTAATTCAACATTTAAACTTTTTAAAGCCTCCATTTATACTTCATTTATATATTGTTTTATAAATTCCTTTGGATGTAACACCGGAAGTATTGATTTTGCCGATTTTATAAAGTCTTTATCCCGGGAAATGATCACATCCGTTTGGTGATGCAACGCCACATAATATTGAAACGAGTCTTCAATATCTTTCATACCTGAATGAAGGGCTTCTTCAATAACATTGTGGGGCGCATCAATAATTTTCAAGTCATGCAAGGTGATAATTAAAATCTCTTTTGCACTTTTAAAACCAATTGCTTTTTCCAGCCAATAGCCAGTCGTTTGCAAAATGGAAGTGGTAGAGAAACCTTTAAAAGAGCCATCAACAATTTTATTATAAATTCTGCTTAGATCATTGTAATCATCTGAACGTTTCAAAATAAGATCCAACAGAAAATTGGCATCAGGCAGAACTTTAAAAGCCATACTTCTTTTTGTTTTGCTCGTAGTATTCTTTTTTAAAATCAAAGTCTTTGGGAAACTCGATTTTTGATTTTGGTAAATCTTCGATGATATCCAACAAAGATTTTTTCTTTGTTTTCTTTGTTAAGTTTTCAAAATATTCTTCTACCAATTGAGAAACGCTGCTTTGTTTTTTCCCGGCATATACCTTTACTTTATTCAGCAACTCTTCTTCTATTGTAAGATTCAATCTGGCTTTCATAAAAACAAAAATACGCATAAAATCAATTTATGCGTATTTGTATAAATTCAAAAGAAAATATAATTATTGCTGATTTTCGGGTCTTAAACTTCTTACCGTTTTGCCAGCCCGCCACATTTCGCTTTCACGAAGTTCTTTCAGTTCTTCGTTCAATTTCTCACGATAATCGGGCTGAGAATTTGAATCAATAGAACGCTGACTTTCTTTACCTGCCGCAACACTTTCGTATAATTCAGTAAATACAGGTTTTGTAACATCTCTGAATTTTTTCCACCAATCTAAAGCACCGCGTTGTGCAGTGGTAGAACAGTTGGCATACATCCAGTCCATCCCATTTTCTGCAACCAGCGGCATCAAACTTTGCGTAAGTTCTTCAACGGTTTCGTTAAATGCTTCAGATGGTGTATGACCTTTACTGCGAAGCACATCATATTGCGCCGAAAAAATGCCTTGTATCGCGCCCATTAAAGTACCGCGTTCGCCCGTTAAATCACTAAATACTTCTTTCTTAAAATCAGTCTCGAAAAGATAACCGCTGCCTACTGCAATACCCAATGCAATCACGCGGTCTTTGGCTTTACCGGTTGCATCCTGAAAGATAGCATAGCTACTGTTCAAGCCACGACCTTGTAAAAACATTCTGCGTAAAGAAGTTCCTGAACCTTTCGGTGCTACTAAAAATACATCTACATCTTTTGGAGGAATGATACCGGTTTGCTCATTAAACGTGATACCAAAACCATGAGAAAAATATAACGCTTTGCCCGGTGTTAAATGCTTCTTTACGGTAGGCCACAATTCAATTTGAGCTGCATCGCTAAGCAGGTAACAAATAATGGTTCCTTTCTCCAGAGCTTCCTCTATTTCAAACAGCGTTTCGCCGGGCACAAAACCATCGCTGATAGCTTTATCCCACGTCTTACTGCTTTTACGCTGACCTACTATAACTTTAATACCATTATCTCTTTGGTTAAGTGCCTGGCCTGGTCCCTGAACGCCATAGCCAATGACAGCAATTGTTTCACCACTCAATATTTCCTGCGCTTTACTAAGTGGAAATTCGTCGCGTGTAACTACGTTTTCTTCCACGCCACCGAAATTTAATTTTGCCATGTTTTTAGTTGTGAATTATGAATTAAAAATTAAAAACTCTTTTTATTAATTACGTTTTACCTTCTATTTTTTCATTAAATGAAATCCGGTTGTTAAACGGATCATTTACTATAAAAGCCAGCGCGCCATAGAACGTTTCTTCCAATCCCGGCCGGTTGTGTTTATACTTTTTATTTATCAGTTCGGCATGATAATCCTTCACATTATCACACCATACAAATACATGCGTTCCAGGTGTTCCATCGCCATGATGTTCGCTCAAATGAAGTATCAATCCATCCTTTTCAACTTCCATATAAACAGGCGTATTGTCTTCAAAATGATGTTTCCAGATAATGGAAAATCCTAACCAGTCAATATAAAATTCAACTGCTTTTTTGTAATCGAAGATGCGGAGAATCGGTATTGTTTTTTCAACTTTCATAAGGCTGATATTTTGATAAAGATAATGATGCGATTACATTGTAAATACGTTATCTCTTTCGTTTAAATATTCATTTCCCGCAGCATCTTCCCCCGGTTGACTCTCTTCAAATTCTTTAAGTTTTTCATGAAACCCATGACTGCTTTTAATGATAGCTACACGCGCGCTACGAACAAATTCTATCAAACCATAAGGTTCCAAGGCTTTAATCAAACCTTCTGTTTCTTCGCGATGACCAGATGTTTCAAATACGGTATAATCTTTACGAATTACAACGGCACGCGCACCATATTTACGAAGCAATCTTTCAACCAAAACTTTCTCGGCAATCATGTCTGTCGGCACTTTATATAAAGCCAACTCCTGCCAGATAATTTCTTCGCCGGTATTATAATACGCCTTTAAAACTTCAACTTGTTTTTCTATTTGCCGGCAAAGCTTCTGCACCACTTCTTCCGTTTCTGTAATGACAATACAAAAGCGATGAACACTTTCAATTTCAGAAGGTGATGTATTGAGACTATCGATATTGATTTTTCTGCGAGAAAATATAATCGCAATACGATTCAGCAAGCCAATCTGGTTTTCTGTATAAATGGTTATGGTATATTCCTGTTTCATTTTAAAAAATAAAAAATAAAAAGTAAAAAATAAAACTTTTGCTTTTTAGCATTGATAATAATAGTGGCAATGATTCTGGAAATTTCGTTCGCTTCCTTTAAAAGTGAGTCAATCAGAATAATATCAATCTTTATTGATTCTTTTATAAGACAAATTCAATATTTAGTTTCATTTGCCGATTTCAGTGCGATAGTATAGAACTTAATAAAATCATTTTTTGATAAGCCGGCAGCACTTTCTACTAAATTTGCGCCGATAGAAGTTGCACTTCGCAATAATTGATCAAACATCGAAAAATAAATTCAATCAAAGTTTTGTTTTTCAATAAATAAAACAATGTCTTTAGCAAAATAAAAAGCACGGTGCTTAATGTTATATACGTTTTCCGTTTCCTCTAAAACAGATTGCAAAACATCGCCTTCCATTTTTCACTTTTTAATTTTTCATTTTTACTTAAGACGGATTTCGCTTACGCTGCAACCTTGCGGCACCATTGGAAACACGTTGTTTTCTTTACCTACCATCACTTCTAAAAGATAAGAACCTTTATGGTTGAGCATCGTTTGCAAAGCATCTCTCAAGTCTTGTCTTTGGTCAATTTTTCTACCTTCAATTCCATAACCTTTTGCTACCATAATATAGTCGGGACTGGCAATATCAACAAACGAATAACGCTTATCATGAAACAGTTGCTGCCACTGACGAACCATGCCTAAAAACTGGTTGTTAAGGATCATGATTTTTATATCTACACCACTTTGCATAATCGTTCCTAATTCTTGTATCGTCATTTGAATACCACCATCGCCGGCAATGGCAATAACCGTTCTATGCGGCGTTCCGAACTTGGCGCCGATAGCGGCCGGCAAAGCAAAACCCATGGTGCCTAAACCACCCGATGTTATATTGCTTCTTGTCTGGTTAAACTTTGCATAACGACAAGCCACCATCTGGTGCTGCCCCACATCAGTCACAATAACAGCGTCGCCATTTGTCAGTTCATTCAACACCTTTATCACTTCACCCATCGTCATGATTTCTGTTGAAGGATTTTGCTCTTCAAAAATCACAGCTTCGATTTCTTTTTCTTCCAGTTCTTTAAACTTTTGAAACCATTGCGGATGCACTTTTTGCTGAACCAATTCGGTCAACAAGGGCAATGTTTCTTTACAATCGCCCCAGACAGGAACTGTAGCTTTTACATTCTTATCTATCTCAGCCGGGTCAATATCAAGATGAATAATTTTCGCCTGTTTTGCATACTTATCCAAGCGCCCTGTCACACGATCATCGAAGCGCATACCAATGGCAATCATCACATCGCATTCATTGGTTAACACGTTCGGACCATAATTACCATGCATACCTAACATTCCTACATTCAGCGGATGACTTGTCGGGATGGCACTTTCGCCCAAAATCGTCCAGGCGGCGGGAATACCTGTTTTTTCTATAAAGGCTGTAAATTCTTTTTCGGCGCTGCCGAGAATCACACCTTGTCCCCAAACCACAAAGGGTTTCTTGGCTTCATTAATTAGTTTCGCGGCTTCTTCAATATATTCTTTACGAACAATTGGTTTGGGACGATAACTGCGGAAATGATTCACTTTTGTATAACCTGCATAATCAATTTTTTGCAGCTGCGCGTTCTTGGTAATATCAATCAAAACAGGACCTGGCCTGCCCGTTTTTGCAATATGAAAAGCCTTTGCCATAACAGAAGGAATTTCGTTTGCATCTGTAACCTGGTAGTTCCATTTTGTAACCGGCGTTGTTATATTGATAACGTCAATTTCCTGGAAGGCATCGGTGCCAAGCAAATGAGCAAACACTTGTCCTGTTACGCAAACCAAAGGCGTGCTGTCTATCTGCGCATCAGCTAAACCGGTCACTAAATTGGTAGCGCCGGGACCGCTGGTAGCAAACACAATACCCACTTTGCCTGATGTGCGTGCGTAACCTTGCGCCGCATGAATGCCACCTTGTTCATGACGAACAAGGATATGTTTTAGTTTATCGTTGTAATCGTACAGCGCATCATAAATAGGCATAATAGCGCCACCGGGATAACCAAAAATAGTATCTACACCTTCGGCAATAAACGCTTCCAGCACGGCTTGCGAGCCGGTTAATGTAGTTTGCGCTTCCGGCTTCTTTGTTGTTTGCTCTTTTTCGATAATAAGAGTTTCCATAAACTCAAGATTTTAATAGTATAAATTGTTGTTTTATAAAAGGCTTTACTTTTTTCCTTCTATTACCTGAAACGTAATGGTCTGTTTCTGGCGATAAATAACCGGATGATTATTTTGAATTGCCGGCAGCCAGTCTGGACCATTTTTAATGACTCGAACCGCTTCTTCGGCCGTACCATAACCGGGATTGGTTTCTGCTTTTACTTCACTTATTTTGCCTTGTTTGTCTACTAAGAATGAAACCATTACTGTATAGTTGCCAACCGGCGCTTTTTTACGCGTTGGAACATCAGCTTTTAAATGTGTTTGTAAGTAATTGACCCAACCATCCGCTCCGCCGGGAAACATAGCTTGCTTTTGAAACGTGATATAACCGGGCTTTTTATTTCCTTTTTCATCAAACTCTACCGCTTTTATATCATGCCCTTTTTCATCGTAAAAAGCATGATATTTTTGCTTTCCTTCTTCGGTAAATTCATCGAATGATTTGTATCTTCCTTTGTCGTCAAATACAATAGAATCAAGCATCTTACCAGATTCATAATACCTTTTCTGAATACCGATTCCTTTTGTAAAGTTAGTATCCGAATATATTGAAGTCGCGTAAAGCTTGCCGGAGTTTGCCCAATACGAAGTGCATTGATATGCATCGCCGTCTTTTACAAAATCAGTTCTATAAAAAGCCTGCTCTTCAGGAACTTCACCCCATGTACTATCAAAGTACCTGGTAACGGTTTGACTAAATGCCTGACCGATGAAAAAACAAAATGCGATGATTAAAATTGTTCTCACTTTTATCTTATAGAATTATTAATAAAGAATTGAAATTACTCTTCATCCGTTACACAACCTTCTGCGGCTGTTTTTACTACCCTGGCATATTTAGCCAAAATTCCTTTTGTGGCTTTTGGTGCCGGCCGTGTCCACGCTGCTTTTCGCTTCGCAATATCTTCCTCACTCACTTTCAAAATCAGCTTGTTATTAACAGCATCAATTTCGATAATATCATTGTCTTCTACCAAACCAATTAATCCACCTTCATAGGCTTCCGGTACAATATGACCAACAACGAAACCATGCGTTCCGCCGCTGAAACGACCATCTGTAATGAGTGCAACTGATTTACCTAAACCAGCACCAATAATAGCACCTGTTGGCTTCAACATCTCAGGCATACCGGGCGCACCTTTTGGACCGATGTTGCGAATAACAACAACATCGCCGGCATGTACTTTACCGCTTTGTAAACCTTGTATCAAATGATGTTCACCATCGAACACTCTGGCTGTTCCTTCAAATCGCTCACCTTCTTTACCTGTTATCTTGGCAACACTTCCGCCTTCGGCGAGATTGCCGTATAAGATTTGTAAGTGACCGGTGGCTTTCAAAGGTCTTTCCAGCGGATAAAAAAGATCTTGTTTTTCAAAATCCAGATCGGGTGCATCGGCCAGGTTTTCTGCAACTGTTTTACCTGTAACTGTCAAACAATCGCCGTGCAGTAAACCCTTGCTGAGCAAGTATTTCATTACTGCAGGAACGCCACCGATTTTGAACAAATCTTCCATCATGTATTTGCCACTTGGCTTAAAGTCGGCCAACAAAGGAACGCGATCGCTGATAGCCTGGAAATCGTCTTGCGTTAATGAAACATCCACACTTTTCGCTACAGCAATCAGGTGCAATACAGCGTTCGTGCTGCCACCCAAAACCATGATAACGGTAATTGCATTTTCAAATGCTTTACGCGTCATAATGTCTTTTGGTTTGATGTCCTTTTCGAGTAATAATTTGATGGCTTTGCCAACGGCTTCACATTCTTTCTGCTTAGCTTCGCTCAAAGCCGGATTTGATGATGAATTTGGCAAACTCATACCCAATGCTTCGATAGCACTTGCCATTGTATTGGCGGTGTACATGCCGCCGCACGCACCGGCGCCGGGACAAGCATGACGAATGATATTTTTAAATTCGGTTTCTTCTAAATTGCCAGCTAGCTTTTGTCCTAATGCTTCGAAGGCGGATACTAAGTTCAAATCTTGCCCTTTATAATGACCGGGAGCGATGGTTCCGCCATATAACATAATAGAAGGGCGATTTAATCTTCCCATTGCCATAACAGAACCTGGCATATTTTTATCGCAACCCGGAATGGTAATTAAAGCATCATAATATTGTGCGCCGGCATTGGTTTCTATGCTGTCAGCAATCACATCACGACTTACCAAACTATAACGCATTCCATCTGTTCCCATACTAATGCCATCGCTTACGCCAATGGTATGAAAACGCAAACCCAGCAAGCCTTCTGTATCGTTTACACTTTTACGAACGGTAGTTGCAAGATCGTTTAGATGCATGTTGCAAGGATTGCCATCCCAGCCCATGCTGGCAATACCAACCTGCGCTTTTTTAAAATCTTCTTCGGAGAAACCAATGGCATAATACATGGCTTGCGCTCCGGGTTGTGTTTCGTCTTGCGTGAGTATTTGCGAATACTTGTTGAGAATACCTTTTGAGTTGGCAATGGTTGCCTGCTCGTCAACGGTTGGCGCGTTGTTGATTTCTTCTGTTAATGTTTGATCGTGATTCATATTGTATGTTTTGCCACGAAGGCGCTAAGTCTCTAAGTTTTATTTGTCTACAGAGTTATGAAAGTTCAATACTGAGTTAGTCTTCTTTGTGTCGTTGTGCCTCTGTGGTTTTGTATTGCTCAATTATTTTCTGAACGTACAAGTGTGCGACGCAACGATGCTCAACCGGAGCGGTGGAAGATGGTTACATAAAACTGTAATTTGTATTTGGCTGTTGTTGTCATTCCGTTTGTTTTTCCACCGGATAAATCCGGTGGCTATGAATAAATCCGGTGGCTATAAATCAGGTGTTATATAATTGTGCTTTTGCTAAGCGCAATGTTTTGTTTATTGATGTCTTCGGGCAATTTGTTCTCGATAAAATCTTTGGTTAAATCGCCGATAGTTGTTGTTGAATAGTTGTTAACGGCATCAATATCTTTTGTAACAAAACCACTTTTCAATGTCCAGGCAACGGCATCGCGAACGAGCTGCGCTTCTTTATACATGGTAAAATAATCGAGCATCATAGCGGCTGATAAAATAGAGCCAACCGGGTTGGCAATGTCTTTACCGGCAGCCTGCGGATAACTGCCATGAATAGGCTCAAACAAAGCCGTACCGCTGCCAACAGAAGCTGACGGCGCCAAGCCAAGCGAACCACTGAGTACACTGGCTTCATCGCTTATAATATCGCCAAACATATTCTCTGTAAGGATTACATCAAACTGTTTTGGATTTAAAACAATCTGCATAGCAGCGTTATCTACAAACATATAATCAACCGCAACATCGTTGTATTGAGAAGCTAATTGCTGAACAACTTTGCGCCACAAACGTGATGTTTCGAGCACGTTGGCTTTATCTACCAAGGTCAGTTTTTTTCTGCGTTGCTGCGCACTTTGAAAGGCTAAATGTGCAATACGTTCTATTTCTTCTTTTGAATACACGCAATCGTCGGAGGCTTGTGTTCCTTCTTCATTCAGATATTTTTTACCAAAGTAAATACCACCAGTTAATTCGCGGTAAATCGTAAAGTCAACGTCTTCCAAGCTCTTGCTTTTGAGCGGCGATAAATGATACAACGAAGGATAAATTGTTATCGGGCGAATGTTGGCAAAGAGATTTAATGTCTTACGAATTTTCAGTAAGCCTTGCTCTGGACGAACCTTCGCAGTTGGATCGTTATCATACTTTGGATGACCAATAGCGCCGAACAAAACAGCATCTGTTTTTAAACAAGATTCTATCGTTTCATCGGGCAATGGATTGCCGGTTTTATCAATGGCATCGGCGCCCATTAAATGATAAAAATATTGAAACTCGTGATTGAATTGCGCGCCGATTGCGTTCAATACCTTGATAGATTGCTGCGTTACTTCCGGACCGATTCCGTCTCCTAATATAACTGTAATATTCTTTTTCATGCTCTGTCTCCTGAAGGAGAATTTTAAAATATTTTAGTTTACCACATCCGTTTTATATTATACATATCGAAAATCTCGTCTGAACTCACTATATCTACATCTTCTACTATTGATTGTGCAATCAGTAACCTGTCAAAAGGGTCTCTGTGATGCAGCGGAAGTTGTTCTGTTTGATAAACATGAGACAACGCAACATTAAGCAATTGAAAATCATAATTTGTTTGAAAATTTTGAACTGCTTTTTGCAAACTGACTGTCAACTTTAGCTTATCAATTTTAATTTTTATAGCCATCTCCCAAATACTCACCAAACTCATAAAAACAAGCGATTCAGAAGCTATCATTTGTCGCATTTTAGATGATAGTTGAGATGAATCTTCAGCAAGCCAGATCAATATTTGTGTATCTAAAAGAAGAGCCATTACATATATTCTTTAAAATCTTCCGGCGTATCGTTAAAATCTTCTGCCATCCAGATTTGTCCTTTCATATTTCCAAAGTTTCTTAATCTCTTTTCTTGTATTTCCTTACTGACTTTCTCTTCAGGCTTCGCATATTTCTGTAAGAGATAGTCAACAAAGTCTTCTATTTCCTTTTGTTTATCAGCAGGTAATAGTTTGATTTTATCTAATGTTGTTATACTCATTTTTATTAGTTTTATTTATACTAACGCTGATTTCTTTACAGAATAAATGCTTTGTTCACCAGCTTTCAATTCCAACACATGATCTATGCAAAGTGGTATTTCGTTATTGTAATGAGTGATATAAATGAGCGTTTTATTAAACTGTTCACAGATGTCATTCACCAGGTTTATAAATGTGTTTTTTTGTTCATCGTCTAATCCCTGGCAAGGTTCGTCGAGTATTAAAAGTGGCGGATTTTTTATCAAAGCTCTGGCTAATAAAACCAGCCGTTGCCTGCCAAAAGATAAAGTTGAAACAGACTTATATTGAACGTTTGATAAATGCAAAAAATCAATCCACTGCTTTACCTGTATTTGCTGTGATTCGGACGGTTTTTTAAATAAACCAATGGTATCGAAAAAGCCGGATGCGATTGCATTGTAGCAGCTTGTTTGCTTATCGTAAAACGCATGTAATTCTGGGGATACAAAACCAATTTTTCTTTTAATATCCCAGATACTTTCACCGGTTCCGCGACGCTTATCAAACAAATAAATTTCATTTTTATAAGCCTGCGGATTGTCACCATTAATCAAACTTATTAAAGTTGATTTTCCGGCACCGTTATGACCACGCAATAACCATTTGTCACTGGTTTTGATTTGCCAGTTGATGTTATGTAAAATCGTTTTTTCTCCATATTTTACAGTAACATTTTTCATCTTTACAACATCATTATATTGTTCATCATTTTCTGAAACCGGTAACGAGTAAATGTTGGCATAATTATGTACCGAATGCAAGGAATTATCATCAGGATTAAATTCATTTTTAGGAACAAAACTTTTCAAGCTTCCTTCTTCCAATGTAGCTACATAAGTTATGCAATCCGGCACCTGGTGCGCGTCTGTAATCAAAATTATTTTTGTTCCGTTAGCGGCTAATTCAGTAATGATTGTATGCAGATATTTTCTGGCTGTTATATCCAGGCCAATGAAAGGCGAATCCAATATCAATATCTGTGGTTTAGAAAGGATAGCTATTATTAATTGAAACCGTTTGTTCTCGCCGCTTGATAATTGTATTAATGACGCATCGCGACGCTGGTCTAACCCAAACTGGAACAATAACTTTTCAACCTGTTCAGTTTGCTGATTTTTGTTGATTTGATATAACGCCTGTATTACGGTTTGCGCATCACTGTTATCGAAACTGTTATAACGCTGCTGATAATAAAAGTCATTTGTATTCGATAAATTTTTAAATTGATTTCGTTGTTCGGTCAGCAATACTTTTTTGTGTAATGAAGATTGTTCATCAAACTTTATTATAACCGTTCCTTTAGCAAACAACTGACCAGCCAGAACCTTTGCCAGCGTTGTTTTTCCGCTTCCGGAAGTACCAATGATTGCGAGATGTTCATTTGGCTGTAACGCAAATGAAATATCGTTTAGCAATTTATTTTCTTGCCGTGTTACGCTTATATTTTTTACTATGACTGATGAACCTTCCATAATGCCCTTATCTCTAAAGAAAATTTTTAATTATGTAACTCGAACTGCTCTACTTCGTTTCTCATACTTAAGAGATAATCAATATCATCGTAACCGTTAAGTAAACATGTTTTTTTATAACTGTTTATATCAAAATTTTCCTGCTCGCCGGTTGATAAAATCTTTACATATTGATCCGGCAAATTTACTTCTACTTCAACCGTATGATCGTCTTCGACAGCAGTAAATATTTTTTGTAAAAAAGCATCGCTGATGGTTACGGGCAATAAGAAATTATTAAGCGAATTGTTTTTAAAAATATCTGCAAAAAAGCTGCTGATAACAACATCAAAACCGTAATCTTTAATTGCCCAAGCCGCATGTTCGCGACTACTTCCGCAACCAAAGTTTTTGGCAGCTACTAAAATCTTTCCGCCATACGTTGGATTGTTTAAAGTAAAATCTTCTTTTGGCTCGTTTTCATTATCGTTTTCGTAACGCCAGTCGCGAAACAAATTTTTACCAAATCCGTCGCGACTTGTTGCTTTAAGAAAACGTGCCGGAATAATCTGGTCCGTATCAATATTTTCAATATCAATAGGAACAACTGTTGAGGTAATGATATCTAAGCTTTTGCTCATAATAATCTGTTTCAAAATTTAAAAAACCAATCTCCTCAATGCTCTGGCGTAACCTAAATGCAAGCCATCATGAACAGTTGAAAATTGTATTGCGTCATCAATGTTTGTTAAGGTAACACCGAAGCTTGTTTCGTAAGTTTTAAACTCTTTAAAAATGCCGGCTTTATAATCTTCTTCAAATGTGTTGATAGCATTTGCAAACATTTTCTTTATCACCAGTATATCATTTTCATCTATATATTTTTCGGGCTTTGTGCCGCGCTTGTAAGTAGCGATAAAAATCGCGTCAATCCTGGGCTTTACACCGGAAAGTCCATAAAATATAGATTGCTGAATAGCTAACAAATGAGCGAAATTCCAGATGATATTATTTTTAAAACCGCCCGGAATTTTATTCAGTTGCTCAACAGACAGACTATCTAACAACTTAACAAATGTGTTGTTTACCTGCCTTATATTATCAATGTATTTTTCCATTCAATAAGCTTAGTTTTCTTTACTGGCTTTTACCCGCAAACGAACGTAATCGCCATACCAAACACCATCTATATAATTGGTGGGTCTTACTATTTCAACCGCGCGGTTCATAATACTTCCCACTTTATCAAAAGGAATATTTGTAAAGAAAAAAGTACAGAATTGTACAATCCAGTTCTTCATTCCATCTTCTCCTTTTAATATAGTTGGACGTTTAAAATAAGACACGTCTGAAACCGTAAAACCAACTTTTTCCAGCAACGTACATTGTTCTGCAACAGACGGAAAATAGTTTGTATTGTTCGGAATTGCATCCTGATATCCGGCTTCTGTAATGGCTTGTATTACAGCTTTATGAATGCTTTCGATATTATGCTTGCCACCCATTTCAAATATAAAACGTCCGCCTTCTTTCAGGCTGTTATAAACACATTGCAATGCTTTTTGTTGTTCGTTTATCCAATGCAATGTTGCATTTGAGAAAGCAGCGTCGAATGTTATATTGAAAGAAAAACTCGTGGCGTCTTTTACGAAGAATTCAATGTTTGGATAGACTGCTTTTGCTTTCTCAATCATATCAGATGATGCATCAATCCCAGTCACTTCAGCACCAAAACCAGCTATTTCATTTGCCAAGGTTCCGGTGCCGCAGCCCACATCCAGAATATGTTCACCGGCTTTCGGTTGCAACCATTCAATGACTTCTTCTCCGTATTTTGAAACAAAGTCATGCTTGTCATCATATAAGTTGCTGTTCCATTTTATCTGAGGCATGTTCTTTACAATTATGAGTTATAAATTATGAATTATTTGCTTTGCTTTTTACCTTTAAAATGATCGAGCGAATAATCTTTAAAAGTTCGGTAGCATCATTAATAATGGAAACAAATTCTTTTTCTGATAAATAATTTGTTTCTTTCAGAAGTTCCAGCCAATAACAAGTCTCATCACATTCTTTTTGAGCTAATACTTAGTTTATGAATAAAATCTTTTGTTGATTCGGCATTTATCGCTTCTCTAACTAAAGCACCTATTGAAGTTCCGCTTCGCAATAATTGCTTTGATAAAACAAATTCCTGCTTTTCAATTTTTAAAAACCTATATAAATGAACAATTCTAATAGCAAAAGCAAATGATTTTGTTTTAACAACATTATCCTTTGCAGTCAAATCATTCATAATTTATAATTCATAATTATAAGAGTTCTCTCACATCCGTAACCACACCCGTAACCGCTGCAGCGGCGGCTGTGAGCGGGCTTGCGAGCATCGTACGAGCGTTCGGACCTTGTCTGCCTTCAAAGTTTCGATTGCTTGTGCTGATGCAATATTTGCCTGCCGGAATTTTATCTTCGTTCATTCCTAAACATGCAGAACAGCCTGGTTGACGAAGCACAAAACCGGCTTCTTCAAATATGGTATGAATGCCTTCTTCCATCGCTTGTTTTTCAACTTGTTTGCTGCCCGGAACAACCCACACTTCTACGTCATCCGCTTTCTTTTTTCCTTTCATAAAAGAAGCCACCATGCGCAGATCTTCAATGCGCGCATTAGTACAACTTCCTATAAAAACATAATCCACTTTATGTCCTTTAATCACTTCGCCGGGATGTAATCCCATGTAATGAAGCGACTTTTCAAACGAAGCTTTTTCTGATATTTCATTCAGCTCAGGCACATGACCGCTAATACCGATTCCCATGCCCGGATTGGTTCCGTAAGTAATCATCGGCTCGATGTCTTCAGCCTTGATATTAATTTCTTTATCAAACACAGCATCGGCATCGCTATACAAAGTAATCCAGTTGGCCACAGCGCTATTCCAGTCTTCGCCCTGCGGCGCAAACTTTTTTTCTTTCATATAACTGAAAGTCGTTTCGTCCGGCGCAATCATGCCACCGCGCGCACCCATTTCAATGCTCATATTGCAAATAGTCATACGCGCTTCCATAGATAAATTTCTGATAGCAGAACCTGCATATTCAACAAAATAACCGGTAGCGCCGCTGGCAGAAATCAACGAAATAATATAGAGAATAATATCTTTAGAAACTACGCCTTTATTCAGTTTGCCATCAACATTAATACGCATCAATTTTGGCTTGCTTTGCATAAGACATTGCGTTGCCATTACCATCTCAACTTCGCTTGTTCCAATACCAAATGCAATGGCACCAAAGGCGCCATGTGTTGATGTATGACTATCGCCACAAACGATGGTCATACCGGGTTGTGTTATGCCAAGTTCAGGACCAATGATATGAACAATTCCCTGGAACGGATGTCCCAAACCATACAATTCAATTCCAAACTTTTCGCAGTTATCTTTCAGCGTCTGAACCTGTATGCGCGAAAGTTCTTCCTGTATCGGCAAATGCTGATTTAAGGTTGGAACATTATGATCTGCCGTTGCTACAATTTGTTTTGGACGAAACACCGGCAAGCCACGATTTTCCAAACCTTTAAAAGCTTGCGGGCTGGTTACTTCATGAATAAAATGCTTATCAATATACAAAACCGAAGGTCCGCCTTCAATATGTTTTACAACATGCTTATCCCAGATTTTATCAAATAATGTCTTACTCATATTGAGTCTTCTATTGTATGTTATTTGTTGTTTTCCGCAAGCGGAAAAAAGAGAATTTTATTTATGTTACGAGCAGCAGTGCAAGCATTGAACATCGTTGCGTCGCACTCTTGTACGCTTTGTCCGCTATTGATTTTTTTTCAAAACCACTAAGTCAGAAAGTAAATAAGTTTCACAAAGATTTCATTCTACTTAGTGCCTCTTATTGTCTTCACTTCTTCGTGGTTCAACATTTAAGCGTGCTGGTCCGCATATTCATGCGCCAGTTCTTCCAGGTCGTTATCTTCCACTTCTTTTTTTCTATCAGCCACATTCAGAAACTGCTGATACAAAACATCAATATCGTTGCGCGTAAACTCATGTCCTAATTTGTGAAACCGGTGCGCCAAAGCGCTTCTTCCGCTACGTGCCGTAAGAACAATTTTACTTCCGCCGGCGCCAACATCTTCCGGGTTTATAATTTCGTAGGTAGTAGATTCTTTTAAAAATCCATCCTGGTGAATGCCTGATGAATGCGCAAACGCATTGGCACCCACAATCGCTTTATTTGGCTGCACCGGCATACGCATGGTTTCAGAAACAAGATGACTGATCGGATTCAGCTTTTGCGCTTTGATATTTGTATATAAACCTAACGAAGCGTGTTGCTGAATCACCATGACGACTTCTTCCAACGACGTATTTCCTGCACGTTCACCAATACCGTTAATCGTACATTCTATTTGCCTCGCACCATTCATCGCGCCGGCAATCGAATTGGCTGTTGCCAAACCCAAATCGTTATGACAATGACAACTTAAAATGGCTTTATCAATATTAGGAACATGATTAACAAGATACTTCATTTTATCACCATATTGTTGCGGCAAACAATAACCGGTTGTATCAGGAATATTGACAACCGTTGCGCCAGCTGTAATTACCGTTTCGACAAGCCTGGCTAAAAACTCATCATCGGCACGACCTGCATCTTCGCAAAAGAATTCCACATCATCAACCAGGTTACGGGCAATCTTCGTCGCTTTTTTAGCGCGCTCTAAAATCTCTTCCCGCGTTGTATTGAATTTGTGACGGATATGAATATCTGAAGAACCAATACCTGTATGAATACGCGGGCGGGCGGCATATTTCAGAGCATCGGCAGCGCATTCTATATCTTTCTGAACCGAGCGCGTGAGTCCGCAAACGGTTGCATTTTTAATTACCTTGGCAATGGCTTCCACCGAAGCAAAATCGCCGGGACTTGAAATGGGAAAACCCGCTTCAATAATATCAACGCCCAAATCTTCCAAGGCAAGCGCAAGTTTTACTTTTTCGTCTGTATTTAACTTGCAACCCGGAACCTGTTCGCCATCGCGAAGCGTTGTGTCGAAAATATAAATTCTATCAGTAGCCATAAATTAGAAATAATAAATGCAGACCTAATTAAGTTAATGGATTGCCTGCCAAAATAATCTTACATCGGTCTGCATGAGTAAAAATAAAATAGAGTAACAGGCAAACAAAAACAAAATATACAGACTTTTACGCCGTGTAAGTAAAGATAAAGTTAGCGAAACCCTTGATAATAAAGGATTTTATATAAGTTAAACTACAATGCCTAACAGGAATACAGACGAACTTTTTCAACTGGTAAAATCGCTTGACAAGACCGATAAGCGGAATTTTAAGCTCAATATAAAACGGGCTAATGGTATCGCCGATGCAAAAACTACCATTCTTTTTGATGCGCTGGATAAGATGGAAGAATATGATGAAGCGTTGTTGCTGAAGAAAAATCCTGACATAAAAAAGCAACAGCTTTCTAATATGAAGGCTTCGTTGTACAAACAAATTCTGGCGAGTCTGCATTTGCATAAAGATGACAATAACATTGATATGCTTCTGAACGAGCAAATGGCTTATGCGCGTATTTTATACAACAAAGGTTTGTATTATCAAAGCTTAAAAGTGCTTGATCGTTGTAAGCAATCAGCGAAAGCTAACAACCAGCTTACGTTTGTAATGCAAGCTGTTTTTTTTGAAAAAAAGATTGAAGCGCTGCACATTACACGCAGTATGGAAAATCGGGCTGAGACGCTTTCGTCAGAATCGGAAAATACGCTAAAACATATTCATCTCATCAATACGTTTTCAAATCTTTCCTTACAACTTTATAGCTGGTATATCAAATCTGGTCATGCCAGAGATGAACGGGATGTTCATGCAATCCGCTCATTTTTCCTTCATTCATTACCGGTTTATAAAGAACCGGAATTGGGTTTTTACGAAAGATTATATCTCTACCAGTCTTATTGCTGGTACAATTTTATTTTGCAGGATTTGCTGATGTATTATCGTTATACCCAAAAATGGGTTCAGGTTTTCGAGTCATATCCCGATATGATTCCGGTTGAAACCGGACAATATATAAAAGGAATACACAATTTACTCAGCGCGCATTTCAACTTAAATAATTACGATAAATTCAACGAAACGCTTCAGCAGTTTGAAACGTTTGCGGCATCGCCGGCAGCGCATACAAACATCAATTCTACTATACAAACTTTTATTTATCTGCACATTGCTAAAATAAACAAGCATTTTTTGGAAGGCACATTTACCGAAGGTTTGCAACTGGTTTCTTATATTGAAGAAAAGCTGGCAGAATACAGGCTGCACTTAGACCGGCACCGTATTTTGGTGTTTTATTATAAAATTGCGTCGCTCTATTTCGGCAGTGGCAATAATGAAACCGCGATTGATTATCTTAATAAAATCATTAACTGGAAAGTAGATTTACGAACGGATTTGCAGTGTTACGCGCGTTTACTGCACCTGATTGCACATTACGAATTGGGCAATTTCCAGTTGCTTGAATATCTTATCAAATCGGTTTACCGCTTTATGGGAAATATGAAAAACCTGAGCGTTGTGGAAGAAGACATTTTTTCGTTCCTGAAAAAATCGTTTTCTCTTTCGCCTTCGCAAATGACGCCTGCATTTAAAGAGTTAAAAAATAAGCTGGAAAACAACCGGGGAAATCCTCTTGAAACGCGTTCTTTTATGTATTTAGATATAATTGCCTGGCTGGAAAGCAAAATTCAGGGAGTTCCGGTGCAGAAAATCAGGCGACAAAAATTTCTGCATCGCCGAAAAAAAGATTATTAGTGAAATTTTTTATTTCACATCATTTGCATTTTAGATCAAACATTCTACATTTGCGGTTTGGGTATAAACCTTATTCTTTTAGCCTTTAAATGTCTATTTAATTATGGCAGTCAAATTACGACTACAGCGACACGGTAGCAAAAAACGCCCGTTCTACTTTATTGTAGTGGCCGATGCCCGTGCTCCACGCGACGGTAAGTTCATTCAGAAAATCGGAACTTACAATCCATTAACAGTTCCTGCAACAATTCAGTTAGATCGTCAGAAAGCCTTGGAATGGCTGCACAAAGGTGCACAGCCTACCGATACGGTTCGCCGTATTTTGTCTTTCAAAGGTGTACTGTATTTGAAGCATTTGCTGAGAGGTGTTAAGTTAGGTTTGTTTGATGAAACCCAAGCGATGGTAAAATTTCAGTCATGGCACGAAGAACATGAAGTTCTTCTACGCAAGCGTGCAGATGATCACCGCAAAACACAGCGTGCCCGCAAGCAATCGCCTGCTGTAAGAAGAGTAGAGCCAAACAATTCTGCCAACAGCGGAAACGTGGAAGCTTAACGACTTTTGCACCGAAATTTTTTAATTCCGGACGTGAATCGTCCGGAATTTTTTTTGTTCAAATCATTCCATTCACAAATCAAAAATCCGCAATCTTAAATCTCAGTTTACCTTTGCACAAATCGTTTTTCATTTGAAGCATCTTTCGGCGTTAAATAAATATCTCTGGAAATACAGGTCGCGTTTGTTGTGGGGAATTGCCTTTGTTATTTTGTCAAACTTCTTCGACATTTTAAGTCCGCAGATTTCCGGCTATGTTATCAATATGGTTCAGCAAGCCATCAAAACAAATCAAGGTTCGCATACTTCGGTTCAATACAGCAATTCAGCCAATTATAATTTTATCGTGCAAGGATTTATCAATTGGGTTAATTCGGCAAATTACTCTTATGCAAGAGTCATTATTCTTGCCGGCGTGGTTTTGTTAATCATGGCGTTGCTGCGTGGTTTTTTCATGTTTCTCATGCGGCAAACGATTATCGTTATGAGTCGTCATATTGAGTATGATCAGAAGAATGAAGTTTACCAGCACTATCAAAAATTAAACACCGACTTTTTCAAAACACACAGCACCGGCGATTTAATGAACCGCATTGCCGAAGATGTAAGCCGTGTGCGTATGTATGCAGGTCCGGCAATTATGTATTTTATTAACCTGGCAACTACTATTATTTTCTGTTTGTATTATATGTTTAAACAGGATGCGCATCTTACCTGGCTTGTATTGTCGCCGTTGCCGTTATTAGCGGTTACCATTTATATTGTCAATACCATCATTCATAAAAAGAGCGAAAAAGTTCAGGCTTCGCTTTCCGATTTAACTACCAATGCGCAGGAATCGTATTCGGGCATCCGCGTTATTAAATCGTTTGTTCAGGAAAAAAATATGCTCGGCTTTTTTAAGAAGAACAGCGAAGAATACCGAAAGAACGCTGTGAGTTTATCAAAACTCGAAGCGGTTTATTTTCCCAGTATGACTTTGATGATTGGCCTAAGCACATTGATTGCTATTTTGGTTGGCGCGTTGCAAGTGTTGCACGGCGCATTGCCCGGAACCATTGTAGAATTTGTTTTGTACATCAACAAACTGACTTTTCCGGTAAGTGCTATTGGCTGGACGGCAAGTATGATTCAGCGTGCGTCGGCTTCGCAAAAACGTATTAATGAGTTCTTAAAAACAGAACCTTCTATTGTTTCGCCTTCCTTGCCAAAAGCTACCGTTATCACCGGAGAGATTGTGTTTGATAATGTTTCTTTTATTTATCCGCATACGGGTATTAAAGCACTCACTCATTTTAACCTGTCAATCAAGCAAGGCGAAAAAGTAATGATAATGGGTAAAACAGGAAGCGGAAAATCAACCATTGCACAATTGCTGCTTCGCAGTTATGATGTTGATAGCGGGCAGGTTTTATTAAATGGTGATAATATAAAAGATATATCGTTAAAGCATTTGCGCGAAAGCCTTAGCTATGTTCCGCAAGATGTTTTTTTGTTTAGCGATAACATTAGTCATAACATTAGTTTCGGTTTGCCGGGCAACGATAATTACGACGTTCAGCAGATAGAAAAAGTTGCTAAATATGCAAGCATTCATAACGAAATCAGCGATCTTCCGCAAGGTTACGATACAATGGTTGGCGAGCGAGGCGTAACATTAAGCGGCGGTCAAAAGCAACGCATTTCTATTGCGCGCGCTTTAATGAAAGGCGCTAATGTTATGATATTTGATGATTGTTTAAGTGCTGTTGATTCAAAGACAGAACACGACATTACAAACAACCTGCAGGAATATCTTACTAATAAAACAGCCATCATTATTTCGCATCGTATTCTCACTGCGTTTCATTTCGACCAGATTGTTGTTCTTGATGAAGGCAGGATAATTGAACGCGGCACACATGAACAACTGATGAAGCTAAACGGCGAATATGCAGAACTCTATCAATTACAAATGAATAGCGAACAAAAGACTTCTGTTGAAATTGATTTGAAATAAAACTTTCAAAATTTTGGTAGTATCAAAACAATACTATATTTGTAAGACAAAACTTATTGAACCAAAAATTAATCATCTGTGGCTTACGAAAACAACGAGAAAAAAATGGAAAGCGTTTACAGTAAACGCATAAGAGCTGGAAAGAGAAGAACTTATTTTTTTGATGTAAGAGCCACCCGCGGCAACGATTACTATCTTACCATCACCGAAAGCCGCAAACGCTTTAACGATAATGGCTACGACCGGCACAAAATCTTCCTTTACAAAGAAGACTTCAATAAATTTACAAAGGCTTTAAACGAGGCTGTTGATTATGTAAAAACAGATCTGATGCCCGACTTTAACTTTGATGCTTTTAACCATGAATATCCGGAAACAGAAACCTCTTCTGAAGAGAGCGTAATGGTGGATGGCAACGAAGAAATGCAAATGCCTGTTGCAGAAACATCAACAGCTGCCGTATCTTCCGATGGTGAAGATGTAGATAAATGGTAATAAATATTTACACTGTTATCTTATATCAAAAATGCTTTCTTTTTACAGAAAGCATTTTTGTTTTTGGTATCTTCTTTTGTAAGAAAATGCAGATTATGTTACCAGCTTTTGCAACTCCGGTTTAACATCGTTGCGACGCTCCGTTCAACGTTTGGTAAATAATTGAACTTTCAAAACAACCCATACATTTCTGTTAAGGAAAAATTCCCAGCTCCGCATACGAAGTTCCAACCTTATTAATAGCAACCACAAAAGCTGCGGTGCGCATATCCGGAATATTTGGATTTTCGCGCCAGCAATTCATAATTTCATGTGTGGCTTCTACCATCGTTTCTTCCAGTCCGCTATGAACCAAATCTTCTTCCGAAGCACCATGTTCAATAAACTTTTTTTCACTTTCGTTTACTTCTTTACCAGTCAGGTTTTCTATCTGGCCAAGAATATGTTTATTCATGTTTTCGGTAAAGCGCTTTTCCATCCGTCCGTATCTTACGTGACTTAAATTTTTCAGCCATTCAAAATAAGAAACAGTTACGCCACCAGCGTTCAAATACATATCAGGAATTACAATGATGCCTTTTTCTGCCAGTATCATATCCGCTTCCGGCGACGTTGGTCCGTTAGCCGCTTCACCAATCAGCTTGGCTTTTATACGTGGCGCATTCTCTGCTGTGATAACATTTTCCAACGCTGCAGGAATTAATATATCACAATCCATTTCCAGCGCGTCGCCGCTGTTTACAATATTTGCCGCGCCCGGAAAATTGAAGATCGAACCATTCTTTTTTCGATACTGAAATACCTCTTCTTCATTCAATCCATCCATATTACAAATGGCACCTTCGTATTCTGCAATGGCAATGACTTTCGCGCCATTTTCACGAAAAAATTTCGCGGTATGATAACCCACATTACCCAAACCTTGCACCACTACTTTTTTACCTTGCACACCCGTTTGCAAACCCAAACGCTCCATAATGTCAGGCATATTGCACACTTCGCGCACACCAAAGAAAACGCCTAAACCAGTTGCTTCTTTACGTCCGCGAACGCCGCCCTGCGTTACCGGCTTTCCGGTTACACAACCCATCGCTTCTACTTCACCCGGATGCAGCGTAATATAAGTATCTAATATCCACGCCATTTCTTTTTCACCTGTTCCGTAGTCCGGTGCCGGAACATCTGTACCCGGACCGATAAAATTTTTCTTTACTAACTCGGTTGTATAACGTCTTGTAATTTTTTGCAGTTCAAATTCGCTATATTTTTTGGGATCTATTTTGATACCGCCTTTGCCACCGCCAAACGGCACATTTACAATGGCACATTTATACGTCATCAAAGCAGCCAGTGCCATTACTTCATCCTGATTTACTTCTTTGCTAAACCGGATGCCACCTTTACACGGCGTTTTATGATGTGAATGCTGTACGCGATAAGCTTCTATCACTTCAATTTTGCCATTATCTCTGCGAATGGGAAAACGCATCTGATATACGGAATTGCAAGCTTTTATTTGTTCTAATAAACCTGGTTCCCACTTGGTAAAAGAAGCTGCTTTTGAAAAACTCTTGTTTACGTTTTCGAAAAAACTGTACGGTTGAGGCATTTGATAATTGATTTTAAAATTCGTTAGAAAATAATTGTTATGACAAGTAAAGATTTACGATAAACAAAAATTTTATGATTGAAGATGTATGGCAATATGGCTTATTTACGCTCAGTTTTTTCGAGCGCAGTTATCTTCTTATCAAGATTGTATAAGTATAAAAAAAGACCAATCAGAATAATAACAATTACGGCAACAACAACATAAATTTTTCCGTTGCTGCGCATAAAATCGGTTGGCTCTTCGCTCCGCGTTATGCCGCCGGCTTTGTCTTGCGCCGACACATAAAGCATAGCAAGAGAAGAAAAGAAAGAGAGCAAAAAGTATTTAAATCTGTTCATATTCCAAATGATTTTCCTGCACAACGCGATACCTGATGCGCAGCGTTGTTATCCAGGTTCCTAATAATGTCCAGCCAATAATAGCCGGGTAAAAAACGATGCGCATATTGGCATCCAAATCTTTAGGATTCAGGCCAGGATTGCCTTCCACACCTTGCCCGCCCGGATGCAACGATTCTTTTAACCGTGGTAAAATAAAGAAAAGAGGAATGGTCATGGCAAACGCAAAAATGTTATATACGGCACTTACTTTACTGCGTTTATCAATATCAATCATAGAACCACGCAAGATGAAATAAGCATAATAAATCAGGATGCCGATGATCGTATAAATTTGTTTTGGATCGCCATTTAACGGTGCGCCCCATTGATAGTTTGCCCAAACCATGCCGGTTATAAAACCAAGCGTGCTGTAAACAGCGCCGGTACGGGCAAATTCAACCGAATAGAAATCATAAACCGGGTTTTGCGTACGCAGATGTTTAATGGCATATACCGCCGAAACAATAAAGAAAACCATCATTGCCATCCACATCGGAACATGAAAAAACAGGTTGCGGATACTTTGCTGCATTCTGTCATCCAAAAACGGAATCTTAACAAAAAAACCAGCCGTGCAGGTATACAGCAAAAGAACAAACGATAAGATTTTCCACCACGGTTTACGAAGCATAAATACAATTTACAGCAAAACAGTTTCCGGTAAGATTATTTTGCGGCTGCAAATGTATAGCAAAGCATTTATACAAACAGTCGTTAGTTAATTTATAGCAAAGCCTCAACAATAATTTAACCTTATTAATCTTTCCATAAAAAAGGAAATAAGATGACGGCGAGAACAACAATCAATACATCAAAAGCAATTAATAATAAAGTCATTTGCGGCAAACCCGATTGAAGAACAGAATTGAATGCGCTGCCAGCTACTTTATTCAACAAAAGCAGTTGCGGTGTAATAATCGGGAACCCCATAATTGCCATTAAAGCCGCTTGTTGCTGCGCTTTGGCCGCGATGGCTGCTAAGAAAGTAAAAGTTAAACCTAAGCCGATTCCGCCAAGGCAACTGATGCCTAAAAACTGCCAGAAATTATGTAACGGATTGCCAAGAAACAAAGTGAAAACGATAAGACTAAGAATTGTCATCATCACCATTAAAATGGCGTTGAAAATAAGCTTAGCCAAGATAAATTGTGAAGCGCCGGCGATAGAATAAAAATAAAACAGCCTGTTTTTATTTTCCTGTAAAAAACTTTTGGCCACGGCATTTACACAAACAAACAATTGTATTACCCAAAACAAGCTGTTCCAAACATTATCTTCCGGTGTATCTAATGTGAGAAACACAACAAAAATGGTGGAAGCTACATACAAGGCAATGCCATAAAAGGTGTACTGCTGGCGGATTTCAAGAAGAATATCTTTCCTGATTAATGTTATGATATGTGATGATTTGTTTGTCAGAAAGATAAAATTTGCAGGTTTGAAATATTAGATTTTATTGAAAAAACTGATCACGGCATTTGTATCGAATATGTATCTATTCCCATTCATCTCTTAATCTTTTTTGTTCTGCCAAAGCATCGCCTTTCCAATCTAATTTTCCGTATAAGCAGAAAAATCGTATTTCTTTTTTTGCTCCTTTTCTTCTTCAATCTGCAATACAATTACTTCTAACTTTCGATGCTGGTAATTTTCGGGTAACTCAATGACAACTTCATGTGTTGAGTGATCAATTATTTTTCTGATAGCTTCCATACTTCAAGTTTACAATTCATAATAACATTTTCGGCAGCGCGGTTCGTACGCATCTTTTTCACCCAGCAAAAATTGCTTTTGCTGCAAAGATGTACGATACGAATAAGATGCAATGTTTCCACACCGCACACAAATAGCGTGAAGTTTGGTTACAAAATCGGCAATCGCCATTAATTGCGGCATCGGGCCAAATGGTTTACCGGAAAAATCTTTATCAAGCCCAGCCACAATAACACGCAAACCTTTGGCGGCCAGCGTTTCGCAAACATTTACTATTTCAATATCAAAAAACTGCGCTTCATCAATACCAATCACCTGGGCTTCGCCCGCATATAAAAGAATGGTTTGCGAATTATCTACAGGTGTACTTTCAATCTCGGTTGTATTGTGGCTGATCACGTTTACGGTATGATAACGCGTATCTAAGGCAGGTTTAAAAATTTCTGCTTTCCGGTTAGCAATCTTCACACGGTTAAGGCGGCGAATCAGCTCTTCCGTTTTACCACTAAACATGCTGCCGCAGATTACTTCTATCCATCCGCGTCCTTCTATAACCGGTTCTATAAACATTTTTTAAATTGAACACTGCAAATAAAATCCTTATTACCTTAGCTTCCTTTGAAGCCGTAAAAATATCGCATTGCATGGAAAAAACGGGTGCTTTAATAAGCCGCTTACAACAACAATATTCGCAACAGGCAGATGAATCTTTACTGCTCAATACAGCACTCATGCTCGTAGCCGAACTTCAGAATAATCATAATAATTCTGTTGAGCCTGGCAAGGTGAGTGTAATAATGCCGTACAAACCATTTGAGACAATGGTAAGTAACAATACGATTGCAGAAGAAGAAATAAACACAACTAAAGAAGATACGAATTTATCTTTTGTTACAAACGAACCTTCGTTACCGGAAGAAGAAATAACAGAAGAACAGATTGAACCAACGCCCGAACCAGAAGCCGTGGAAACAGAACCTGTTTTTGAGCCGGAACCGCAGCCGGTGCAGACTTCAGCCATTAATACGTTGGCAGAAGAAAAATATACAGACGAACTGATAGAACAAATTCCAACGCTTGCGCAGCAGCAACCCAAAGTGCTTTTTGAACTGAATGAAACGGCACAACAGCAAGAGCAAAGCATTAACGATAAATTGAAATCGTATGCGCCCGAAGCCGGTTCTAAAGTAAACGGTGAGCCGATAAAAGATTTAAAAAGAGCGATTGGTATTAACGATAAATATCTTTTTATGAAAGAGTTGTTTCGCAATGACGAAACGGCTTATGAACGCAGTATTAAAACCATCAATTCATTTAGTATTTTACCTGAAGCTGAATATTGGATTCAACGCGAAATGAAATACAAATTGGGCTGGGATGATGATAACGCAACCGTAAAAGCGTTTTATCAATTGGTTAAAAGACGCTTTTCCTGAATGTAAGTGATAATTTGTTCTGTGGCTCCTGTATTTTGTTTTACAAAATTGCCCGACGCAACGCACGTCGCCTGGTAAAATTGAGAATCATTCAATAATTTATTGAGTATGGTTTCGAGCTGCAGCGCATTTTCAACAGAGAAAGCACCGCCGGCTTCAATCAAATCAAATGTTTCCGGGAAATTATCATGTTCCGGACCAAACACAACCGGCTTGGCAAATACAGCCGCTTCCAGAATATTGTGAATGCCATCGCCGCCAAAAGCGCCGCCAACATAAGCTATATTGGCATACTTATAAATGCGGCTTAGCATACCAATGTTATCTATAATCAGTGTATTTATATTATCGTGTAGTGCAGTGTTTTCTAACTGCGAATAGCGGATTATATGTTTGTATAATGTCTCACATTCTTTCAGCCTGTCTTCACTTATATCGTGCGGCGCAATTATGAATCGCATATCCGGATGATGAATAACAAAATGGTCAAGTTCTTCGTCATCATCTACCCATGTGCTGCCAGCCACAAGCACCTGTTTGCCTGCACAAAACCTTTCTATTAAAGGCAATGAAGTAAAGTTGTTTGCGGTTTGCAAAACTCTGTCGAAACGCGTATCACCACTAATTTCTGCATTGTTTATTTGTATTGAATTCAACAAGTGCAGCGATTCTTTATTTTGCACAAAAAGATGAGTAAAACATGCCAGCATTTGTTTGTGAAAACTTCCATACCATTTAAAAAAAGGTTGTTTTTTTCTGAACAAAGCGGACACTAATAACAGCGGAATTTCTTGCTTTTTTATTTCGGTTAAATAATAATACCAGAACTCATATTTTACAAAAACAACCAACGCAGGTTTTACAATCTGGATAAATTGCTTTGCATGTTTCGGACTATCCATCGGCAGGTAACAAATCACATCAGCGCCTTTATAATTTTTCCTGATTTCGTATCCCGAAGGAGAAAAAAAAGTTACCAGTAATTTATAAGTAGGATGTAATTCTTTCAGTTTTTCCATTACCGGTTTGCCTTGTTCAAACTCGCCTAACGAAGCGCAATGAAACCAAATAACCGGTGATGTATTGTTTGTAAATACGCTTTGCAAAAAAGAAAAAATGTTCTTCCTGCCATCAACCCATAATCTTGCTTTATTATTAAACAACGATGCTATTCTTGCGCCCAATGGATATAATAAAGTAAACAAAATATAGCCAGCTTTTACCATAGCAGAAGTGTACGAGCTTTTGGTTTGATATATAAAGCAAGATACAAAGAAACGATAAAATAAAAATGAAACAGCTTTATTGAAATGTATTCGTTCATGTAAAAAATCGAAACTCGTAAGATCGCAAAAAAAGCAATGATAAAACTCAGATTTGATTCAATCATTTACCGTTATTTTTACATAGTTAATGAAGATACTTGTTACCATATTATTCAGTGCTTTACTCTTGTTTTTGCTGCAACCTGTTAATGCTGCCAAAACAAAATCTATTTGCACAAACTGTTGCTCTAAGCAAAAGAAAAATAACAAAGAAACATCAAGTGCAAACAGCTGCAATCCTTTTGTAAACTGCTGTTACCGAACTTTTGAAGTCGTTCATTTTATTGTAATAAAAGAAATCGAAGTAAACTCTGATAAGCAAATTTTCAGAACATTATGTAGTGAAGAATTGCAAGACTTTTCTTTTCCATTTTGGCATCCTCCTCAATCGCTTGTTTATTAGCGAACAATTTTTTTAAAATTCAAATTTATAAAATGAGAAAAATAGTTTTAGTTATAGCAGTTATTTCGTTAACCATAAGTTCCAGCGTTTTTGCAGGCAGCCATCAAAATAAGAAGGCACATAAAGAAAATACGTGCTGCAATGGCGGCTCTTGCTGCAAGCCCGGAAACTCTTGTTGCAAATAAGTAATTAGATTTTAGTTTGATTTTTAAAAGCCTCTCAATACATGAGAGGCTTTTTATTTTATTCTTTGTTATAAATTAAAATTTTTTACAACAAGGGTTACATTTTTATCATAAATGTTATCAATGCTTACAGACGTCTGCAAACATTTCTTCATTTTCTTTATTTATTTCAATAATGGTTAAAGCATTGCTGCTACTGCATTGTAGCACTCTTTGCTATTGTATTCGATTGACTTAATTTGTAGTTATTTACTTGCATTTTATGTAAAATTTCATTTTCAACATCTCATTACAAACACACTAAAATCATTATCAATGAAACTATTCTTTTACAGCATAGCTGTTATTGCTATGTGCCTTTTTATGGCTTATTCAAACTCTGATAACGATAAAAAAAGCGTTGCAACGCAGGATATAATTCTTCCCAAAACAGAAGAGACAGAACCTGTGCTAAATATGTCAGCAGATACAGCTTCTTTTGCAGCAAATACAGCAGAAGATATTCCGTTACAATCCGGCGGCACGCCAACTTATACGGACTGGGATAAAAAGATTGTAAAGACAGCAATGGTAAAACTGGAAGCAAAAGACTATAATACGTTTAACAGCAGTATTCATAATAGTATAAAAGGATTTGGCGCCTATATAGCCGGTGAACAGCAAAGCCAATCGGAAACGCTTGTACAAAATAATCTTACTCTTAAAGTTCCTGTTGACCAGTTTGATGCATTGCTGAATAGCATTGGCGGCGATGGAATACAGATAATATCAAAAGACATTTCTACTGATGATGTCAGTACAGAATTGATAGATACAAAAGCCCGTATAGAAGCCAAAAAGCAACTCCGTGATAAGTATTCTGAACTCTTACAACAAGCCAAAAGCATGAAAGACATTTTGCAAGTGCAGTCCGAAATTAACAATATACAGGAAGAGCTGGAAGCAGCGGCAGGTCGTGTAAATTATTTATCACATTCAGCGGCTTACAGCACTGTTACCATCAGTTATTTCCAGTATCTGAATGGTAATACATCAGATAATTCGGAACCAACTTTTTTTACTAAGATTAAAGAGGCTTTTGCTACAGGCGGCAGTGTATTTACTCACATTGTTTTGTTGTTTGTTTCTATCTGGCCATTGTTGCTTGCAGGTACTATTTTGTATGTGTACTTTAAAAAAGGAAAGAGTAAAAAAGTTACTGTATAAGAATAAAGTTCTTTGTAAACCGCAGGCTAACTGTTGCGTTTGTCTGCGGTTTAATTTGCTAACTTAAGAAGCGATTCTTTTAACGGATAATCCGGAAACACAATTATAATATTCGTTGAAATTACATCTTATCTTAGTCGGCAACACCAACAATATTTACCATGAAAAAACACATCGTTGTTCTTACCGGCGCAGGTATTAGTGCAGAAAGCGGATTGAAAACATTTCGTGACAGCGATGGCTTGTGGGAAGGTTATGATGTGCAGGAAGTGGCTACGCCACGCGCCTGGAAAAAGAATCCGCAACTGGTGCTTGACTTTTATAATATGCGCCGGGCAGACGTGGCGAAAGCCAAGCCCAATGCGGCTCATAGCGGTTTGGCAGAACTAGAAAAAGACTTTGATGTAACGATCATCACTCAAAATATAGACGACCTGCATGAACGTACCGGCAGCAGCAAAGTTATACATCTGCATGGTGAAATATTTAAGATGAGAAGTGAACAAGACGAGAGTTTGATTTATGAAATCAGGGATACTATTTTGCATGGTCAATTTGCTGAAGATGGCGCACAATTGCGTCCGCATATTGTTTGGTTTGAAGAACCTGTTCTCATGATAGAAACAGCAGCGCAAATAGTTATGGAAGCAGATATTTTTGTTGTGATCGGAACATCGTTAGCTGTTTACCCGGCAGCCGGTTTAGTAAATTATGCGCCGCGCTTTGCACCGAAATTTATCATTGATAAAAACATTCCTGACGTGTCTTATATTTCAAATCTTACCAAAATTCAAAAGCCGGCAACAGAAGGTGTGGAAGAGTTGAGAAAGGTATTACGTAGTATGTAATAAGTAGTAAGACAGAACAATTCATAAATCATAATACTTACTATTTATTACATCTTTACATTCTCTAAAACTCTTTAAAAACAATTCCATGTTCGGCAAGTTCTTTTAAGACAGGTTCATAAATAGAAGGCTTGATAGGAATGTGCAAACCCTTCTCAACAAGTTTACCTTGTAATAATAATTTAGCAGCAATACCAAGTGGTAAACCAACGGTTTTTGCCATTGCAGTTTGTGTGCTGTTTTCTCCTTTTACAATCAGGAAACTGCTCTTTTTTTGAGGTTTATTATCGAGTATATATTCTATTTCGTGCAGCATCACAATCATATCTTTATCGTGAGGCAAGAGAACCAGTTTTTTTTCTAAGATGAATTGAAGAATATCAGCAGCACTACAAGTGCCTTTGTTAATCAGCGTATCATCATTCAGTCCTAAGTAAAATAATTGGTTTAGCGTAAGATTGGCTTCGTGCATTTTAGCAGTTACCAATTCGGCAGCTTTGTTCTTTTCATTTTCTACATCAACTGCGGTTAGTTCGCCCTGCGCATCAACCATCAAAAAATCTTCGCCTTCTGTTCCGGTTTCACCCATAGCTTCTTCAACTTCTATCAATTGTGTTAAGTTCTCCATGATTTGTTTGGCAAAACCCAACCGGCTCATCAGCATTGTATTCAACCAGTCGCCAAAACCATATTTATCAAAATGTTCTTTAAAAAAAGCGGCGATGCTAAGTTCGTCTGTATTATAAAAAATAGTTTCATCAGTCAGCTTCAAATCAATCAGGTTTTTCCAGCCAAAACAAAATTCGGGATGACGAAGTGTAGTTCGGATAAATGTTTGTGCATTTTCGAGATTATATAAATGGCTATAACTTACTGAATCGCGGTTTGCATACCAGCTATAATTTCCCAAACCTGGTATTTGCACTTGCTTGTTAGCTACAAAAAGCTCATTATAAGAGGCAGATATTGACTCATTATTTTCTTTATAAACAGCGCCCGCTTTGCCCGCCATTATTACATTACGTGTATTCCAGCTTATCTTATAATGCCAGGGATTATCGTCGCTTTCCGGTGCTATCAAACCACCGCAATGCGACTTGAACGAAGTAATAATTCCGCCTTGCTTCTTTATTTCGTGAATAAGTTGCATAGCACTCATGTGATCAATACCTGGATCGAGTCCCATCTCGCAGAGAAACAATACATTTTTTTGTTTGATGTCTTCTTCTAAAGATTTGATTTGATCATCAATGTAAGAAGCGGTTAAAAGATGCTTGCTGTATTGAACACAATCGTTAGCAACCAAGATATGAAAGGCTGGCGGAAGAAGTGAAATAACAACATCTGCCTGTTTGATTAATGAAGCACGTTGTTCTTCATCATACACATCAATTTGTACAGGCTTTACATGAGAATGTTCGCCGGTCTTTTGCGCAGCTAATGCAAAGTTGGCATCGGCAACAAAAACCTGCCAGTTATATTGAAGAGAAATGGTTTGTAAATAATTTATTAAAGCAGAAGAAGATTTGCCTGCGCCAAAGAGTACAATACATTTCATGTTGCTAAATTAATAGCAGATCGTTACAGGCAAATCTTTATTTTAATCAGCTACGAGATATAATGTTTTCTGTTCAGAACTTACTAAAGAGACTTTGTATTTAATAGAGCTGGAATGCTCGCTATCCGGCACTCTGACTTCTACATTGTTGCCGCCATCAATGTTTTTTACATACATGGTTTCGCCTTTCTGATATTTTCCTTTGCTGTCGAAATACTGAATATCAACCACAGCCAAATCAATTGGAAAATCGCTTACATTACTTACCACCAGGCGAACATTTTCAACACTGTTAGCAGAACCGCTAATCTTTTTTACAGATACATAATCACCAATCTTTTTCTGAATATTTTGCTTTACGACCGGCTTTGTTTCTACTGGTACAGGCACAGTTGTATTTGCCGTTTTATTCGCACCATTTACGGGAATTTGTGCAACAGATTTGTTGTTGGTTGCGTTGTTACTTGCTTTTGCAAAAACATCTTTTTGATCCTTATTGGGTGCTGATGCTTTATTTGTATTATCGGCTTCTTTTTTTAAAGGCGCCGCTACAGTTGTTTTATTCTCAGCTTCTTTTTTAGAAGATGTTTTTAATGTTGAGTTATCAACCGGCGATTTTACTTCATTTGCTTTTGCCGCTGTTTGCTTCATCATTTGCTTTACCAGTTTGCGGAGAAGATAACGAATTATCGCCCGCAATATCTGCACGCTCTACAGTGGGCTGACCGTTTGTTTTTACATTATCTTTTTGCTTTAATGTATAACCAATATAACCGCCAACAGCCAATACAAGCAAAGCAACGGCTGCCATGATGTTCTGCTTCAGGGAAGCAGAAGAAACGGATGATATTGGCTTTTCTGTTTTTTCGTTCAAAACCTTTTCTGCATAACGCTTTTTCAGGTTGTCGAGCGATTCTGAATATTTGGTTTCAATTTCTGCCGGTTCTTCTTTTTTTGCAGGTTTTGTTTGTGGTTGCCATTCAGTGTATGCATTTTGCCAGTCTGGTGCCGCAACTATTTTTTCTGCCACAACAGGTTCTTTAGACAAGATTGTCTTAGATGTTTCTTTGATAACACCATTGTTGGCAACTTCCATATTGCCGGCTTCCACCATAATTATTTTATCGCCCGAAATTCGAAAACGTGGCTTTACTTTCTTTTCTGCTACGGCCGGTTGCTGAACAGTAACCGGTTCATTTTCTTTTTTCTTATAAAAACGATCGAAAGGCTGCTCTTCAACAGAAGGCGCAAAAGCTTTCAATTCAGCTAATTCAGAAGCATATTGCCAGGCAGCACCTCTGCCTTCTGCCCAAAGCAAATCGTAGGGTTTTAAACCCATTTCTTTTAATTGCAAAGCGGTGTAAGGACCACTTTCTTTGTTATTGCGAAGTAAGCGGTAGAGCATATAAGTAGTTTTTAGTCAGCATCGAAATCTTGCACAACTTGATTCATTTCCTGTAAATAAAAAACACTTCTTTACTAACGTGAAAAATTATTTTATTTGATATGTTTTTTCAACAAAAGTTTGAAAGGGAAATTGATTTTTGTGATTCTGTTTGACTTTTATATAAAAACACTAATTTCGATAGTGTAAACAATTGCTCCACGTACCCAATTGTGCATCCTTACAATCACAATCGTAAATCCTACTTCTGTCAATAATTAAATAAACTTAATAAACCTAAAATTCCCTCTTATGAAAAAGCCTTTTTTATATACGTGTCTGCTACTCATTACATCAATAAGCCTGAAAGCCCAAACGGCTGCTAAAAGCGCCTATATTGAAGTAGGTGGTCCTGGCGGCGTTGCTTCTTTAAACTTTGACAGACGCTTTACCAAAACAAATAATGGTTTTGGTGGCAGAATTGGCATCGGCATTTTTCCTGACATAAATGTTTTTTCGGATCGTGATCACTCAGCTGTTACTATTCCTGTTGAAGTCAATTATTTATTTGGGAAAAACGAAGGTCATCATTTTTTGGAATTAGGGGCCGGAACAACTTTTATTTCAGGTTCTGATATTTTATGGACAAATAAGGATGACGCCCGCTTTTCTTCATTTGTAGAGCACGTAACTATAGGTTATCGCCTGCAATCAAAAAGAGGATTTTTCTTTCATGCCATCGTTTGTCCTGTTTTCAGCGACGGTTCTGCATTCTGGGGCGGACTTGGTTTTGGTCAAAGGTTATAAATAAACTACACTTCAGCTTTATAGAATTTCTTTATTTAAAAGCTTTTTTTACAAAATATTCAACCTTACTTCTTATATATTAAACTTGTTTCTCTTACCTTTGCGCTCCCAAAAAGTTCTTTGTGTAAGAAAATGGGAGTTACGATCATATTGACGTAACGTTATTACCAAAAAAATTATTCATGTCAAAAGAAATTTCAACCTACGTAAAGTTGCAGGTGAAAGGTGGCGCTGCCAATCCTGCACCGCCGGTAGGTCCCGCTCTTGGTTCTAAGGGCGTAAACATTATGGAGTTCTGTAAGCAGTTTAATGCCAGAACCCAGGACAAAGCAGGAAAAGTAGTTCCTGTTATTATTACGGTTTATACAGACAAGTCTTTCGACTTTGTTATCAAAACCGCTCCCGCTCCCATCCAGCTTTTAGAAGCTGCCAAAATTCAGAAAGGTTCTAAAGAAAGCAACCGAGTAAAACCGGGTAAAGTAACTTGGGCACAGGTTGAGGCTATTGCCAAAGACAAAATGCCTGACCTCAATTGCTTTACCGTAGAAAGCGCTATGAAAATGATAGCCGGCACAGCCCGCAGCATGGGTATTACAGTAGAAGGCAACGCTCCGTGGCAGAATTAATTTATTAACCTCTTACAACTTTTTGCAACATGGCAATTACAAAAAAAAGAAAGCTGGCTGACGCGAAAGTGGATAAAACCAAAGATTATTCTTTGCAGGCCGCTTCCTCACTGGTAAAAGAAATAAACACAACAAAATTTGATAGCTCAGTAGATATTCATGTTCGTCTTGGTGTTGACCCGAAGAAGGCTGATCAACAGGTTCGTGGAACGGTAACGCTTCCGCATGGTACGGGTAAAACCAAGCGTGTATTGGTTTTATGCACACCAGATAAAGAAGCTGATGCAAGAGCAGCCGGTGCTGACTTTGTTGGCTTAGATGAATTTATAACAAAAATTGAAGGTGGCTGGACAGACGTTGATGTTATTGTGGCAACGCCTTCTGTAATGCCGAAGATTGGTCGTCTGGGTAAAATATTAGGTCCTCGTAACCTGATGCCAAACCCAAAAACCGGTACGGTAACCAACAACGTTGCAGAAGCGGTGAACGAAGTAAAAGGCGGTAAGATTGCCTTTAAAGTTGATAAGACCGGCATTGTACACGCTTCTATCGGACGCGTATCTTTTACTCCGGAAAAATTAGCTGCCAACAGCCAGGAATTAATTAATGCGTTGATGAGATTAAAGCCGTCAACAGCCAAAGGCATTTACCTGAAAGGTGTAAGTATGGCAAGTTCTATGAGTCCTGGCATTTCAATTGACACCAAATCTGTTCAAAGCTAAATTCAACAAAGCGCTTACGAATGATTTATCGTTCAAAAGCACAAAAAAAGCGTTATGACTAAAGAACAAAAAAACGAAGCGATTGAAGTTCTGAAAGAGAAGTTCAGTCAATACAATAACTTTTATATTACCAATACCGAAGCGTTAACCGTAGCACAGGTAAATAAATTGCGTCGTGTATGTTTCGACAAGCAGGTAGAAGTAACGGTTGCTAAAAATACATTAATCCGGAAAGCGCTTGAGCAAATTGATGCTGAGCGTTTCAGTGGTGTATATGATAGCCTGAATGGTGTTACCGCTCTTATGTTCAGCGAAAACGCAAAAGAGCCGGCAATGATCATTTCCGATTTCCGCAAATCAACCAATACTGAAAAACCAGTATTAAAAGCGGCTTATATTGATAGCAGTGTATTTGTGGGTAATGACCAGTTAAATACATTGAAAACATTAAAAAGCAAACAAGATCTTATTGGCGAAATCATCGGCTTGTTACAATCACCTGCCAAGAATGTTATCAGCGGCTTAAATGCCGGCAGCAAACTGGCGGGTATTATTAAGGCTTTGGAAGACAGAGAAGTGGCAGCGCAATAATTTATATTTTCAATTAAAATAATTGCCTCAAGCCTGAGAGGTAATACAGACAAATTTTTTTAAACATTCCGCCGGAGCACAGGCAATGAAGGCGGCAAAAATTTGAAACAATGGCAGATTTAAAAGCGTTTGCAGATCAACTGGTTAACTTAACAGTAAAAGAAGTTAACGAATTAGCTAAGATTTTGAAAGATGAGTACGGCATCGAGCCGGCTGCTGCTGCAGTTGCAGCTGCTCCTGCTGGTCCTGGTGCTGCGGCTCCGGCTGCGGCTGAACAAACAGCATTTGACGTTATCCTGAAAGGTGGTGGTCCAAACAAACTTCAGGTTGTTAAGATTGTAAAAGACTTAACTGGTTTGGGTTTGAAAGAAGCAAAAGAATTAGTTGACGGTGCACCAAAACCTATTAAAGAAGGTGTTGCAAAAGCCGAAGCTGATGATTTAGCTGCGAAGCTGAAAGAAGCCGGTGCTGACGTTGAAATCAAATAATTTCAATATACGCATGTATGTTAAGAGCCGAAACTGAAAGAAGCCGGTGCTGACGTTGAAATCAAATAATTTCAATATGTGCATGTATGTAAAGAGCCGCAATTTTTGAGTTGGAATCCGAGTATCTTCTTTTAAAACACAGAATTGCGGCTCTTTTGTTTTGTATTGTAGAATAAATACTAGAAATTTTGTAAGGGAGTTATCAGTGTAAATCTGTTCATTCATCCTTTCCAAATCACTTCTTCTATATTCAGCTGCTTGCCAACAAACCTGGCTAACACAAACAAATAATCGCTTAACCGGTTTAAATATTTTAATATCAAAGGCTCAACAAATAAACCTTGCTCTTTCAATTGAACACAACCTCTTTCTGCACGCCGGCAAATACTCCTGGAAACATGAATGCAGGACACTAAAATATGGCCGCCGGGTAAAATAAAATGCTTCAATTCGGGCAAATCTTCATTCATTTTATCTATTTCCTGTTCCAATAACAATATATCGTTTTCATTCAGTTCAGGCAAGTTCATTTTGATGTCTTTGCTATCATCGCAAGCTAACAAAGAGCCAATAACAAACAGCTTGTTTTGTATTGCATTGAGAACAGATTTTATATCTCTGTCAGTTATGTAATCGCCTAACAAACCAATATAACAATTCAGTTCATCAATGTTTCCATAACTATCAATACGCAAATCACTTTTCAGAATCTTTGTTCCGCCAATTAAACCGGTAAATCCTTCATCGCCGGTTTTTGTATAAATTTTTATAGCCAAGCAGTCATCATTTATTAACAGTCGATGGAAAAGATTGATTTCTTATTTTAAAAAGAAGCTAAAGAATTAAGAAGTTAAAATCGGTTCCTTCATAATCGCTTCGTTCGTCGTATCCGTTTCTATATGACCATCACGCAAGCGAATTACGCGCCTGGCATATTTGGCAATATCTTCTTCATGCGTTACCAAAACAACTGTATTTCCGGCCGATTGTATTGCGCCAAAAATTTCCATAACTTCTACCGATGTTTTACTATCCAGATTTCCGGTTGGCTCATCCGCCAATAAAAGAGAAGGATTGTTTACAATCGCCCGCGCAATTGCCACACGCTGAATTTGTCCGCCACTCATTTCATTGCTTTTATGATGACTTCTATCCGCCAAACCAACTTTATCTAAAGCCACCATGGCTCTTTCCATGCGTTCTTTTTTATTGATACCCGCATACACCAACGGCAACGCAACATTCTCGGCGGCCGTTAAACGCGGCAATAAATTGAATTGCTGAAATACGAACCCGATTTCTATATTGCGAACATCAGCCAAATCATCGTCGGGCATTTTACTCACATCTTTACCATTCAATATATAATTGCCGCCGGTTGGTGTATCAAGACAGCCAAGAATATTCATCAGCGTACTTTTTCCGCTACCTGATGGTCCCATTAAAGCAACATATTCGTTCTTAAAAATATCAAGCGAAATACCTTTTAAAACAGGTATTGCCTGCGAACCCATGAAGTAACTCTTTTGAATATGATCGAGATGAATGATAGACTGCATAAACGGAAACTTATTTTTTTATCACTTTAGGAACAAGAAAAAACTGGTCATTTTTTTTCGGCGCATTCAGTAAAGCTTCTTCGCGGGAAACAGAACCTTGCACTATGTCTTCGCGCAATACATTGATTCGCGAACTCATGTGCAGCAAAGGTTCTACACCAGTGGTATCAAGTTCGTTCAGTTTATTTATAAAACCAATCATTTGCGCAAGGTCTTTTTTCAAATCTTCTTTCTCTTCATCAGTAAATTGCAGCCTTGCCAGCTTGGCAAGGTTATCAATCATTTCGGTGCTTACTGTCATCAAACAAAAATAAACGAAATAGGAAGCGGGATTTAAAAAATTTATATTAATGGTAAACTTGTTTTTACAGCTTCTGTAATGAGCCGGATATTTGTGCAGGAAAAACGGATATGAAGAAAGCACTTATTACAGCGAAAGCGCATCCTTATTTAACTGAAACATTACAAAAGAATGGCTACGAAGTTGTTTACGAACCTGCCATTACGCCTGAAGAATTATTACACAATGTATCTTCTATTTGATGGTTTGATTATAACCACGCGTCTCAAAATAGACAAGCCTGTTTTAGATGCAGCCACGAACCTGAAATGGATTGGCAGATTAGGCAGCGGTATGGAATTGATTGATGTGCCGTATGCCGAAAGTAAAGGCATCAAATGTGTGAGCAGCCCCGAAGGTAACCGCAACGCCGTAGCCGAACACAACCTGGGTTTTCTATTGAATTTAATGAACAAAATCACCAGCAGTTATTTAGAAGTTCGGGATGGCAAATGGATTCGCGATGCCAATCGCGGCACAGAACTAACCGGCAGAACCGTTGGCATTATTGGATATGGAAATACCGGCGAAGCTTTTGCAAAACTCCTGGCGCCTTTCAATGTAACGGTGTTAGCACACGATAAATATCGCCATGGATTTGCAAAAGGTTATGTACGCGAAGCCGGCTTAGAACAAGTGGCGCGATACGCTGATGTAATCAGTTTACATCTTCCGTTAACCGACGAAACCTTTCATTATGCAAACGATAATTTCTTCAGTTCATTAACTCAAAAACCTTATTTCTTAACGGCTTGCCGTGGTAAAGTAACCGATGTTGCGGCGCTCATTCGCGCGTTGCAAAACGGAAAAGTGGCGGCGGCTGCATTAGATGTTTTGGAGAATGAAAAATTAGAAACTTTTACCAAAGAACAAACAGAACAATTACACTGGCTCACAAATCAATCCAACGTAATTGTAACGCCGCATATCGCAGGCTATAGCCACGAAGCGTTTTATAAGATGGCAAAAGTGACGTTGGATAAATTAGGTATTGGTTAATATGGATTCAAATCAATAATTATAAAAAATACAGGTTATGTTACGAGCGCCTGCTACTCCGGTTGATCGTCTGTTGCGACGCTCCGTTCAAGGTTCCGAAAATAATGGAACATTTATGCGAAGACTATTGAGAAACACAAAGAATACAGAGAAGCACGAAGTTTTCTATTGATCAGATTCTGTATTTACAATACAATTCTTCTGATTGCATTCGCCACTTCTTCGGGCGCTTCAACCGGCAACAAATGACCGGCGTTCGGTATCTCATCTACTGTAAAAGAAGAAAAATAATTGCTGAATTCTTTCTGCAAAAAATCTTTTGGAAATTTTTTATCGCTCTCACCACAAATAATGGCAACCGGCACTTGAATATCTTTCATATTGCCGGAAATATCTTCCTGGCTTCCCAATCGCGGCCACGAATGCCAGCCAGTTTCAGATGTTTCTAAATTGTTGCTGACTTCTTTATTAGAAACTTCTTCAGGAAGTGGATGTGCGGTTGCACTACGAACCAATTTTTCAACCGCTTCTTTTTTGCCAAACGCATTATCCATATCTTCTCTTTCACCCTTTTTCATTGGCTCCGGCGTTGGCGGAGATGGCGCAATTAATACAAGAGATTGCAAGTTGTCTGGTTGTTTGGCAGCAACATTCAAAGCAATTTTTCCGCCCATAGAATGACCAATCAAAATATAATTTGAAAGGTTCATATTTTGCAGGAAATCTGTTACAGCATTTGCACTGCTTTCAACAGAGATTTGTTTATTTGGCGCAGGCGATTTTCCAAAGCCTAACAAGTCAATGGCAATACAATGAAATTCATTTTGCAGGTAAGAAATTACTTCTTGCCATGTATTTCCAGCTCCGCCAAAATAATGAAGAAATACTAATGTCGTGTTGCCTTTGCCTGTTTGTAAATAATGCAGTTTCATCTTTTATCGTATTATACATCAACCTTCAATCTTGCATCACGTCTTGATATTTCAAACAACTCTCCGTGCGGCACAATTGTAATTCTTCCAAACTCTTTTAGCAGCATTTGATAAGCTTCACAAACAGGTCTGGGTTTGCGGTTCAAATCGTACAAACCACATTCGTTAACACGATTGTTTTTTTGTGCCAGCCCACAATCCCAATCTATCTGGTCCGTTAAACTATACCACGTGAAACCCAATACAGGCACGCCATCTGCGCGCATCCGCATTATATTGATCCATTGTTTCCAAAGCCAGGCTGGCGCCTGCGTAGCATCAAATGTATTGGTCTCTGTGTGCATCACCGGCTTGCGGTAACGGGTATAATAATCATGCGTAATCTGGTACCATCCCATTACATCTTCAGCCGTTGACATTTTTCCATCCGGCATAATGATACTTTCGTTTCTACCATAATAATCATTGCCCATAATCTGGTAGCCCGGCGGCTCTCCTGCCATAAACCATTTATATTCTTCACGGGTTAATCCATTGTCCATTAACCATAAACAAACATCAGAATCCGGCGGCACAGCATACAACAAATCAAGCGATACAAAGCGTTGCTTGTTTAATAATCTAACTTCCGGCGATTGATCTGCCCTAGCTTCATGAACATATTCGGCAGATTCACTTTGAACGATAATCACGTCCGGACGTTTTGCAGCTATTTCATGTGTTGCCATAATACTCGCGGCTACACAATGTTTCAATGCCGTTACGAACGATTTATCATCCTTCAATTGTTCATTCCAAAGACCTTCTTTTGCACTCTTCTTTGCAGTAACATAAATCTCATTCACAGGTGTATAATAGCGCACCCAGGGATAACGCTCTGCAACAGCTTTTGCATATCTTGAAAAGTGAACCGGGAATTCAGGATTTTGAAAATTGCCCAACCAATCCGGCAAACCAAAATGCAGCAAATCCAATATGGGCGTGATTTCCAGCTTCTTCATTTCATTCATAGCATCATCAACAAACGACCAGTCGTATTTGTTGGGACCGACATGAACTTTATAATACGGAAATCCATAACGCAATACTTTTAAACCCATTTCTTTAACAAGATGCAAGTCTTTACGCCAGTGTTTGTAATGCCCGCATTCTTCCAACTGGTCGCGCCTTATTTTACCGCCGTCAATAGTTGGGTAAGAACATTCGATGCCCGTAGCAAAAAGAAAATTATCAGCGTATGAAGTTGGCAAACCACTGCCGGCAGAACCGGTAGCGCCGCCATGTTTATCGCCTACATAATTGCCATCGCCAATCTCTTTTTTTATGATGTCTAAAAAACCCTTTGCTTTTGTTTGCTTTGCCATTTATTATATATTAAATAGCACTGGTTAAAACCGGTGGCTATGATAAAACCATTGTATTTCTAAATACAAACATGGATGATGATTACATTTTGTTACGTTCAAGAAAACGATCTGCCGTATATAGAGAAATTGCCATAATTGTCAACGCCGGATTTACACTTAACGCACTTGGAAAAACAGAATTATCTGCGATGTATAAATTAGGCACATCAAAGCTTTGACATTCTTTGTTTACAACAGCTTTATTTGTATCATTTCCCATTTTACAAGTGCCGATAATATGCGCATTTCTATCGAATGACCACACGTCAAATGCACCAGCTTCCTGCCAGATGCTACGCATCATATTTTCGGCATGCCTGGTTAAGCGTTTTTCATTTTCCATACTGGTAAAATGAACTCTTGGTTTGGGTAAACCGCGCTTATCTTTTTCGTCAGACAATTCAACAAAATTTTCTTTGTAAGGCAAACAATCACCCAAAATATTGATGCCTGCCGTGTGATTGTAACCACGCATCGCCTGCATAAAAGAATCGCCCCACAAGCCGCGTCCACGCGCCATTTGCGAAGCAAATGTTACCGGCATTACGCCAATCGATTGCAATAAATATCCACCTGCAAAATCAACCTCTTTTGGCCGGTGATAATCCTCGGAAATGAGTGTACCCGGAATACCTTTGTACGGACGAATATCATCATCAAATTGTCCCCAGATTTGCATTCCTGTATGCGCCATAAAGTTTTTACCAACCTGTCCGCTGCTGTTGGCCATATTATTTACCAGCAATAATCTTGGTGTTTCAATTGCGCCGGCGCATAAGAAAACAAACCTGCACTTCTGCTTGTATTCAATACCATGTTTGTTGTAAATAACTGTGGTTATCTTAGTATCTTTTAACTCAAACTGAGTTACATAACAATTGTCTCTGATTTCAGCACCATAATGAATGGCGAACGGAATATAAGTAACATCCATACTGCTTTTGCCGCCGGTTGTGCAACCCGCCTGGCAAAACCCACGATTGGTGCAAGCATTTCGCCAGCCATAACCTTCTACATAATACTTACTTGATAAAGCTGCGTTTGGCGCAGGCGATGTTTTGATGCCTAATGTTTTACAGCCTTTCTGCATGAGTTGTGCGGCACCATTTAAAGGCAACGGCGCCAATGGATACACTGATTTTCTCTTCGATCCCCAGGGATATTCTGCCGGACCGGAAACACCTATAAACTGTTCAATTTCATCCAGATAATTTTCAAGATCATCATAACTAATCGGCCAGTTTTCTCCCACACCAAATTCTGAATATAAATTAAAATCATCTGCCTGCGGACGTGGCGTATAAGCTGTAAAATGAAGTGTAGAACCGCCAACACCAATGCCTGAATTATTATTACCAAAAGCCACCGGATTGTTGCCTGCGCTTAACCGTTCATCGTTCCAGAATAATTTGGATTGAGCAACTTCATCCGTTTTAAAATCGGTTGCCGGATTCCAGAAATTACCAGCTTCCAAAGCCACGACTTTCAATCCTGCTTTTGCTAAGCGCGCCAACAACGGAGCGCCGCCCGCGCCGGTTCCAATAACAACAGCATCCACTGTATCATTGAGCGGATATGTTTTCATTTTCCTATCGTCATTTCCATTCATAAATTCTGCACTTGGTTAGCGTTTATCTACGGCTTTAGGTTCCTGCTCATCCGTTTGATTTATTTGTATTTGATGCCAACCTTTTGTATCGGCAAACGAAACATCACCAATGTCTTCTTTGCCAACCGGATGACTATAATAAATTTCTGCCAGCGCAGAAAGAAGCTCTTCAAAAAACAAATCTGACGAAACATCTTTCCATATATATATATCAATTTTTTTGTGTTGAATGTGACTTAACAATTCATCTTGTTGATTTGTCTCTAACTTATGAAATGCTTTACCATAAAGACTTTGCGAAGTTGTTTCAATTGCCTGTAAACCTTGGTGAGCAGCTTCTTCATCAGTTGGCATAGCATCATAACGCCAACCGTTACTTGTATTTCCTTTTGAGAAATTTGTGTCTAAAATGCCAGCTAAATCAATTTGTTCAATTCGTTCTTCCGGTTGCGGCAACAAGCGTTTGCAGACAGCTTGTAATGTTTGAAATTCTTCTTTTGTAAAGAAAGTCGGTTCTGTTACAACCGGTTTGTCTAATCTTTCCTGTAAAACCTTTTTTGTTTGCGGTGTAACCAAGTCGGTTTGCAATAATGCCCGGACCGTACCTTGCGGATAATGATCGTTTCTCATATTATTCTGCTGATAATCTTCCACCTGTTACTTCTACCAAACTGCCTGTCATAAAGCTGCCATCATCGGAAGCCAACAATACATACGCAGGTGCTAATTCTTCCGGTTGGCCGGGACGTTTTAAAATGACTTCATGACCAAAATTTTCAACTTCATTCTTAGGCATTGTACCTGGAATATTAGGCGTCCAAACCGGTCCGGGAATTACGCAATTTACGCGGATGCCTCTGTCGCCAAGACTCAATGCCAACGACTTTGTAAACGTATGTATCGCACCTTTGGTTGAAGAATAATCAATCAAAATAGGCAAACCGGTTTTACCGACAATACTTCCGGTATTTACAATTGCGTCGCCTTTACCAAGATGAGGTAAAGCTGCTTGTGCCATGAAAAAATATCCGAAAATATTTGTCTCGAATGTGCGGCGAAGCTGTTCTTCCGTAATGTCTTCAAACTTTTCTTGCGCCATTTGAAAGGCTGCGTTATTAATTAAAATATTGAGCTTTCCGAATTTGTTTATTGCTTTTTCAACAGCATCTTTACAAGCTTTATTACTTCGCACATCGGCTTTGATAACTAAACATTCTTTGCCATTTTGTTCGCATAATTTTTTGGTTTCCGCAGCATCTTCGTCGTTCTCATTATAAACAATCGCAACATCGGCGCCTTCCATTGTAAAGGCAATGGCAACCGCACGACCAATCCCGGAATCGGCGCCTGTAATAATCGCTGTTTTACCCATTAATTTTCCGGCAGCTTTATAGTTATCTAAGCTTGTATCCGGCAACGGCTTCATATGCGATTGCTTTGCCGGGTATGGCTGTTTTTGTCCTTTGATGTCTGATGATTTTGGATAGTCTTTCATAATGGTATTTTTAGAAATCAATTTCTTGTTTGAAATGAATGCGTTATGTATAAACAAATAAAACGCCAGACGGAAGAATAGAACACGGATGACACGAACTTCGTGCGCAGATTAGCCGGATTTTTTTATATTGACAGATGATAAGCTTTTACATCGTTCGCATTTGCCGAAGTTTAGGAATTTTGTTTGATAACTGTGAATGATGAAAGCGCGCTTATGTTTCTTTGTGAAACTCTTTATTCTTGGTGTCTTTGTGGTTCAAACAAAAAGCCCCGCAAAATGCGAGGCTTTAAAAATTAATGAAAAATTTATCTTTTCTTGTAAATAGGAACGGTGCTGCAAGGTTCGCCATACATAATGGTTTTGGCAAACGGGCGCAAAACATTGGTGATTTCAAGATAAGCCGTTTCCGGTATTTGCACATCGCCGCAACCCTTTACCACAACGCGTTTGTCAGTATATTCTTCTCCATTTATCTTACAAAGATTTTTGATGAATATAGTGTTGATTAATGTTGGTTCGTTACCAAATACAATGTCTTTTGCAACAGGCTGTAACGCGCTTGCAATAAGCATGTATGCCCACATCGGGATAATGGCATCAGCCGTACAAGTAACGGCAACATATTTACCATGATAACTTTCTACGTCAAGATTTTGCAGGGCAAGACGAAAATCTTTTTCCTTTAAAATCAAACCCATAAAAAGATAATCTTTTATATCGAATACGGCAATCTCGCCTTTGGGATAGAAGTCTTCCAGGTCAATGGTCATAATACCACTTTCCGCTACTTTATTTGTAATGATTGCTTCCATTGAATAATTATTTTACAATGCAAAGCTAATCCACATTTTGTATAATGTAAGGGGCATAAGTGTATGTTTGTCGTTAATAAAAGTTACGCATGTCCAGCTCAACACTTTACAATATCACAGATTTTTTAGAACCGGTTAATAAGTACGAAATTTCAGAAGATGAATCGTATCACCAAACGCAGCTTGGGCAACATATTGATTTGTATGATGAACATTTTCCCGACATCGAACACGCCGATGTTGTGCTGCTTGGTTGTGGCGAAATGCGCGGTGCGGCGCAAGGTTCAAATAATTATAATGCGCCCGATGCTGTGCGTAAAGCGTTTTATCAACTCTATCACTGGCACAAAGAAGTGCAACTGGCAGATGTTGGAAATATAAAGTCCGGCGCAACTTTACAAGATACATACGCTGCCATACAAGCGGTTACTTCAGAACTGATTCAGCAAGGAAAACGCGTGGTGATTATTGGTGGTTCGCATGATATTATGATGGCACAATATGCGGCTTATGCAAGCACGGAAACCATTATTGAAGCGACTTGTATTGATTCGCGCATTGACCTGAATATGGATAGCGTGATGCCGGCAGATAACTTCTTAATGAAGATGCTGACATCGGCTCCTAACTTTATCAAACACTATAACCACATTGGGTTTCAGAGTTATCTGGTGCATCCGAATATGCTGGAAACAATAGATAAACTCCGCTTCGATTGTTACCGTGTAGGCAGAGTAAAAGAGAACATTGATGATATGGAACCGGCAATCCGCAACAGTCATTTGGTTGGATTTGATATTGCGGCTCTGCAATATTCTGCAGCACCGGCAAATACGTTAACACCAAATGGTTTTAACGGTGAAGAAGCGTGTACGCTGATGCAATACACAGGTTTGAGTAAGAATGTAAATTCAGTTGGTATTTATGGTTACCAGCCAAGCCTTGATGTACACGATTTAACTGCAAAACAAATCAGCCACATGCTTTGGTATTATATGGATGGCGTGTATAAAAGCAAACAGGAAGCTGACTTTAGTGAGTCGCACAACTTTAATGAATTTCACATGGCATTTGCTGAAACAGACACCGTTTTTTTACAAAGTAAAAAAACGCATCGCTGGTGGATGAAGATGCCGGAAGGCAATTATGTTGCCTGTACGTATCATGATTATGTTACCGCGCGCAACAACGAATTGCCGGAACGCTGGCTGCGCCTGATGGAAAGATTGTGATGAAAGTAGTATGTATTAAGTTATAAGTATTAAGTATATGGTATTAGGTATATTGGTAAAAACTTTCAAACTCGTTTTACATAATTGTATTTACTTCATTACTTATTACATACTACTTAATACTTTATTTCAGCAATCTGCCACTTATCATAGCTACCCATTTTCTTGGGAAAAAGCGAGTTGATTCTGAAAGCAATTTGTTACGCAATCCCGTAACAATGGTCATCTTGTTTTTCATCAATCCTTTATAAGCGCGGGCAGCCACATCTTTTGGCGACATTACGCCGGTCATAAATAATTTAGACGATTCCATATCAGCTCCTTTTGCCCAGCCGGTCGCTGTTGGTCCGGGACACAATGCGCTTACACTGATTCTATATTTTTTAAGTTCAATGTGCAAAGCTTCGGTGAAAGAAAGTACATACGCTTTACTCGCTGCATAAGCGGCTAAATATGGACCTGGTTGAAAAGCAGCCGTCGAGCTGACATTCAGGATTTTACCTTTCCGGTTTTGCTTCATGTCTTGCGCGAACAGAAGTGTCAGTTCGGTCAGGCTAATCATATTCAGGTTCAGCATGGCGGTTACTTTTTCTACATCCATATCGCATACTTCGCCCGACAGACCTACACCGGCATTATTAATTAAGACATCAATATTTACATTAATATCTCTCACCAAATCATATAGCTGAGTAGCGTTGTTTGGTACCGATAAATCAATATCAAAATAGTTGACTTTGATTTGATAACGCTGCTCTAAATCAATCGCCATTTTATCCAATACATCTTTTCTGCGGGCAACCAATATAAGATCATATTGATGCTTTGCAAATACTTCTGCCAGGTCTTTACCAATGCCGCTACTGCTGCCAGTTATTAATGCTGTTGCCATAATGAATGATTTACACAAAAAAACAGCCGGAAAATTCCGGCTGTTTTAAACCAGTTGAATAAAAACTAATATTGTTTGGCTTCGGTAGATTCTTCTTCCGCCATTACAACAGCATCATGAGAATGTGATGTACCAATCGGTCCACGCTGCGTATCATCAGTGCCGCCTTTTAAACCTTCTGCCACACGGCGACCATAATCGACATCGCACTGCGTAAACAATTCAATCATTTTATCCTGAACTCTTTTATCGGCCGGTTTCAACGTATTCACTAAGTTGTTAATCAAATCATCGCGTTCCCAATCTTCAAATGTGCGGTAGCGTTCGCCGGCTTGTTTAAAATTGTTCTGACGCTCAAGCTTTTTACGAACCAGTTTTGCATGATATTCCGGTTCATAATCTTTACCTGCTTTTGACGCTTCCTGCAAACCATTTAAGGTTGAAGGTTCATAGTTTACATGCGCATTTTGTCCGTTTGCCGCATCTACTTTATATGCCATTTGTCCGTCACGCTGGTTGGTTGCAACGTGCGTTTTCGGAGCATTGATAGGTAATTGCAAATAGTTGGTTCCTACGCGGTAACGTTGCGTATCAGAATATGAGAACGTACGTCCCTGCAGCATTTTATCGTCAGAGAAATCCAAACCATCAACCAAAACACCGGTACCAAACGCAGCTTGTTCTACTTCTGCAAAATAGTTTTCGGGATTTTTATTTAATGTCATTTTACCTACGGGCAAAAACGGAAACTGGTCTGGTGGCCAAAGCTTCGTATCATCTAATGGATCGAAGTCCAATTCAGGATGATCGTCGTCGCTCATAATTTGTACGTTCAATTCCCATTCAGGAAATTTACCCATTTTAATATGCTCATATAAATCCTGTGTCGCGTGATTGAAATTTTTTCCCTGAATTTCATCTGCCTGTTCCTGCGTTAAGTTGCGAATGCCTTGTAAAGGTTCCCAATGATATTTTACCAAAACAGCTTGTACGTCTTTATTTACCCATTTGTATGTATTTACACCTGAACCCTGCATCTGGCGATAGTTTGCCGGAATACCCCACGGTGAAAACAGGAACGTAATCATGTGCACAGATTCCGGTGTATTGCCCATGAAATCGAAAATGCGCTCACCATCCTGGATGTTTGTAATCGGATCTGGTTTCAGGCTATGAACCATGTCGGGAAACTTCATCGCATCGCGGATAAAAAATACTTTCAGGTTATTTCCTACCAAATCCCAGTTGCCGTCTTCTGTATAAAATTTAACCGCAAAACCGCGCGGGTCGCGTGCTGTTTCGGGCGAATGACCACCATGAATTACAGTAGAAAAGCGAACAAAAACAGGCGTTTTTTTTCCTTTTTCCTGGAACAATTTAGCGCGTGTGTATTTGCTGATCGGCTCATTGCCCACAGTGCCGTAAGCTTCAAAAATACCATGTGCACCGGCTCCGCGCGCATGTACCACGCGTTCGGGAATACGTTCGCGGTCGAAGTGAGAAATTTTTTCTAAGAACTGGTAATTTTCTAACGTCGCAGGACCGCGATCGCCGATGGTGCGAAGGTTTTGATTGTCCGTTACCGGATGTCCCTGCCTTGTGGTAAGCGTTTTATTTTGCGCTTTTCCATTTTGATTGTTATCCATAAGTGTAGATTTTTATATTGAGAAACAAAATTATTATATAAATGAAATGATTGCTTCTTAAAATGGCAAATTTCATTCTTGTTTCCTTTCTCTGATTGGCAAAACTTGTACCTCAATCATGTAAAGTTTTTAGAAAGAATTGCGCAATTGATTTCCTAACGTACAAGAGTGATTCTTTTTTCTCTTTACGCAAAAGAGAAAAAACAACAAATCTTAGATTGCAACGATGCGCAACCGGAGTTGCAGACGCTGGTTACACTATCTATATTTTGTTTTATATATTCAATTTACAACTTTAGCCGGATGTGTCTTTTAGAAAGCCAGCCAGTTATCCATATCACAACTAAAGAAGTGAGGACGGAACGTATAAATCCGCCCCAGCCTTCGTTTAAAAATTGCGGAAATGAAAAGCCGGAAATATCGTACAATGAATATAAAATATAGGGAATGAGATAACAGGTTAACGTGACCGTTCCCGCTGGTTTAATGATGGCAAACCAATCGCCTTTTTCTTTGATATCAACTAAATAAATCATTAGCGCAAACATCAAAATACTAATACCTGTGCAAATGCCAACCCAAGAAGGTGTATCGTTAATTTTAGAAATGCCATCGAGTGGCCGCGTTAGAAAACCAATTGCCAAATTAAACAATCCAAAACCAATAATTGACAACCATAATACACTTGTTTTATTTTCTGCAATCAGTTTTCTATACAATACAATAACAGCCACGCCGGCCATGGTAAAAGCCGGCATAGAACCGCTGCCAACAATCCATATATAATGATGAATAGCTTCGAAGTTACCCAACAAACCTGCATGTTCGCCAACAGAAAAAAGAAAAAAGAAAGCCCAGGCTGCAAACTGAAGCCAGACTTTGCCTTTGCTAAATAAAAAGATGGTTGCACAAATGAGGTATGACCAGCCTATCAAACCTAAGATGCCATACCATTGTGGTTGCATTGGCACTAAAAGATGAGCTTCGTTTTCTCCTTTGTACAGAATGGCTAAAACAATCAGCATTACAACGCCCAAACCTTGTAAAAAATAGCGTGTGGCTTTCTTCATCGTTTCAGGATAATCTAACCAGATTAAAAAGAAAGCAACCGTAATCAGTATTTCCCAAACCGGCTGTGGCAATAAAGCGGTGCTGCTATAATTTTCGAGATTAACATGAAAGAAACCCATGATAAGTAAAGCCAATGAACGCAATACAATATAAATGAAAACCTTCGATTTTGTTTGTCCGCGCTTAAGGCGATTTTCTATAGCAATCGGGATTGATAAACCAAGTATAAACAAAAACGCGGGAAAAATAGTATCGGCAAAGCCAAGCGCATCTTCGGAAGCTTTTGCATGTTTTACCCATTCAGGCACGTTTTCTACACCGTCAAAATCATTCACAAAAATCATCAGGAACATAGTTAATGCGCGAATGACATCAATAGATTGAAGACGTTGCTGCAGTTGCTTCATTTGTTTTCGATTTATCAGAAATGAATGTAATATGTCTTTCCGAATAAAATAAACCGGAAATCAAAATAATTTAGTAAAGGATATTTTTTGACTATAAACAGTCAAAAACGTACATAGAGAAAGAGGAATTATAAGAAGATTTCTGTGGTTGCAGTAAAGAGATAAAACAAAAGTAATGGTAACAAAAAAGCCTTCCGATAAGAAGGCTTTTAATCTACTGCATCGTGAATGTTTCTAAAAATTTTGTTGTGAAATTTCCTTTCCGGAAATCTTCGTTTTGCATAAGCTGCAAGTGGAACGGAATGGTGGTTTTTACGCCTTCAATTACGTACTCGCTCAAGGCGCGATACATAGCATCTATCGCTTCATCGCGTGTGCGTGCGGTTGTAATTAATTTGCCAATCATAGAATCGTAATATGGCGGAATAACATAGCCGGTATAAACATGACTATCAACACGAACGCCGTGCCCACCGGGCGTATGCAATACAGTTATTTTCCCAGGTGACGGACGAAAATCATTGTACGGATCTTCTGCATTGATGCGGCATTCGATTGCATGACCTTGCGGCTCGTAATTTAAGCCTGAAATCTTTTCGCCGTTGGCGATTTTAATCTGCTCTTTTATCAAATCAAAATGAACCACTTCTTCCGTAACGCAATGTTCTACCTGGATACGCGTGTTCATTTCCATAAAATAAAAATTGCGATGCTTATCAACCAGAAACTCAATGGTACCAACGCTTTCATAATTAATAGCGCTCGCTGCTTTAATAGCGGCTTCACCCATTCTTTGCCGCAATTCCGGCGTCATAAACGGCGAAGGACTTTCTTCTACTAACTTTTGATGACGTCGTTGTATTGAGCAATCGCGCTCGCTTAAATGACAAACTGTTCCATATTGATCGCCAGCCACCTGTATTTCAATATGGCGTGGTTCTTCCACGAACTTTTCCATGTAAATACCATCATTCTTAAAAGAAGCAGCGGCTTCTGCTTTGGCTGTATTGTAAGCACGTTCTATTTCACTTTCTTCCCAAACCACGCGCATACCTTTACCACCACCACCGGCTGTAGCTTTTAAAATAACCGGGTAACCAACATTTTTTGCTAACGATTTAGCCTGTTCTACACTTTCTAATAAACCTTCGCCGCCGGGAACCACCGGAACACCGGCTTTTATCATCGTTTCCTTGGCAGTAATTTTATCGCCCATGCTGTTAATCATATCAGCAGTTGGCCCGATAAATTTTATACCGTGATCATTACAAATCTTAGAGAACTTGGCATTTTCGGCCAAAAAACCATAACCCGGATGAATAGCATCGGCATTGGTAATTTCCGCCGCCGCCATAATATGAGCTATATTCAGGTACGAATCAGCACTTTGAGGTTTGCCAATACAAACCGCTTCATCAGCAAATTTTACATGCAGGCTGTCTTTATCTGCAGTTGAATAAACCGCTACTGTTTTAATACCCATTTCGCGGCAGGTTCGTATTACACGCAAAGCAATTTCACCTCGGTTTGCTATCAAAACTTTTTTAAACACAGGAATGTAATTTGAAAATTAAAAATTTGACAATTTGAAAATGATCAGAAAAACAAAAGCAATTTGGAAATTTGAAATACTATGTGCCGATTCAAATTTCCAAATTGCCTCATCTTCAAATTTATTAAGCCGGCTCAACCAGAAATAACGGCTGATCATATTCGACAGGGCTGGCATTTTCTACCAATACTTTTACAATCTTACCACTCACTTCGCTTTCAATTTCATTAAACAGCTTCATGGCTTCAATAATACAAACCACTTTGCCTGGCGCTACATCGTCGCCTATATCTACCAAAGAAGGTTTATCCGGAGAAGATTTGCGATAAAAAGTACCAATCATAGGACTTTTTATTGTAATTAAATTATCTGTCTTAGCAGCTGCGGTTGCGGCAGATGTTTCTGTTTCAGCAGCAGAAATAGCTGTGGGTTGAACCGGCGTTTGCTGTATGGCAGGTGCTGTTGCCGGAGATGTGGCAACAACAGTCTGCGTCTTATCTTCTTTTTGTTTGATTGTAATTTTAAAATCGTTATCCTCTATACTCAGCTCGCCGATATTACTTCTGTTGATGATCCTGATAAGTTCCTGAATTTGTTTAAAATCCATAAGACAATTTAATTAAATGGGTAAGCAAATGTTATATAGAACGAAGGCAAAGTAGCCAATATTTTTAATACTGATAATACGAACCATTATAAGGCGGCTGCAAATTAGTAAACGCGATTATTCCTTGACGCGTTCTACATAATCGCCGGTCTTCGTATTTACACGTATCAATTCGTTTTCATCAACAAAAAGCGGAACCTGAACCGTAGCACCGGTTTCAACTGTAGCTTGTTTTAAAGCGCGTGTTGCAGTATCGCCTCGTAAGCCCGGCTCGCAATATGTAATTCGCAATACAATTTTTTCAGGCAGTTCGGCACCAATCGGCTGGTCTGTTTCTGTATTGATAAATACAAATACTTCAGCGCCGTCTTTTAAGAACTGCGGTGCATCAATCATAGTTTCAGGTAAAGCAATCTGTTCAAAAGTTTCATTATCCATGAAGCTATAACCCGACTCATCTTTATATAGATACTGGTACGTTTTCTTTTCTACGCGAACCGGGAAAACAGTTTCGCCGCTATTCCAGGTTTTCTCAATTGACCGGTTGTTATCTACACCTTTTAATTTTGCCCACACTTTAGCTGCTGCGCGAGCCGTTTTGTTTTCACCAAAATCAACTACAGAATATAAACTTCCTTCCAGTTTCAAAATCATTCCGCGACTAATATCAGCTGTTGTTGCCATTATATTTCGTTTTTTAAATAGTAGTCGGCAAAAATAAGGTGTGCATTCAATATAAAATAAAAAGAGAAAAAGAATTGTAAATTGAAGTTTTAATAAAAATTTAAAAAAAATTGGCTGAACAAATTAATTTACTTTTCTTCGTAAAGCAATAAATAATCAGTACTCCAAGCATCCTGAACATTAATGCAGATGTTTATAGCTTTGGTTCACTGTTTCAAATTTTACTAATTATTATCACTGAAAAATGAACATCTACGTTGGAAACTTAAACTGGGGTATGACCAGTGACGATTTGTACAATCTGTTCGCTACTTATGGTGAAGTTGTATCAGCAAAAATTGTTACAGACAAGTTCAATAACAACCGGAGCAAAGGCTTTGGCTTTGTTGAGATGAGCGATGATGAAGCTGCCCGTACAGCCATCAGCGGCCTTAACGAAACAGAAGTATTGAACAGAAAAATTATTGTAAACGAATCGGCACCAAAAGCAGCCGGTGAAGGCGGCGGTGCTGCCGGAGGCGGATATAAGAAAAAACCATACGGCGGCGGTGGTTCTGGTGGAGGTGGCTTTCGTGGAGGCTCCGGTGGCGGAGGTGGATTTCGCGGAGGTTCCGGCGGTGGCGGAGGCTATAAAGGCAATCGCGGCGGAAGCAGCGAAGGCGGCGGCGGTTATAACAGGTATTAAGAGTTATAAAAATATAAGGAATATAAAAAGTCTGGCTTTCGCCAGACTTTTTTGTTTTTGTCATATTGATGATTGAGTTTTCCGATAAGCTTTTATAAATTGATGACCCACTAAAAAACATAGCAATAAAAAAAATGTTAAAAGGTATGTAATAAAGCGACTTTCTTTTCTACTAATAAGCAGGATCATTTTTAAGAACCATCAAATGTAACCCATGACAAAAACTCAACTTTCCAAAAAACGACTTGCTTTCTGTCTCCTTCTTTTTCTTTTCAGCTTCTTTCATGTGCAGGCACAAAGCCTGACCGATGCCCAGAAAGCTGTGCAATTAATCAAACAAAACCTGGCAGCTTCCGGCTTAACAGAAACTGACCTGCAAAACAGCCGTGTCTCCGATACTTATCTTGATAAGCTCTCCGGTGCCACGCTCGTTTACCTGCAGCAAACCTACGGTGGTATTGATGTGGACAAACACATCCGTGTGCTTGCCTTTAAAAACGATAAGGTGATGTCTGCCATGGGAGAACGGTACAATATCAGTTCAGTCAGGCAATCTGCTTCACTAACAACAACGCCAAAGATTTCGGCGTCCGAGGCGGTAAGAGCCTCTGCCAAACACCTGAACCTGGTGATGTCATCACTTGTCATACCGCTGTCTGCCAAATACGATGCGGTCAGGGAGACAAACTTTGGCAATGTCAGGAATGTGGCAAATGATGTGACTGCCAAACTGATTTGGGTGACTTCCGACCAGCAAAACGCAGTTACTTACTCAAGCGACCAAAAGGAAGCTTTTAAACATCAGCAACCCCTTTTGAACAAGCCTTTTCTGACTGGAATAAAACTCTGCTGGGCGGTAGAAATAAGACCGGTTGGCAGCGATGATGCCTGGCGGGTAAAAGTAGATGCACAAACCGGTGAAGTAATTGGTAAAGAAAACTATACGATGACTTGCAAGTGGGGAGAAGTAAAAGCAGATAAGAAACCCATTTACACCGTAAACAATCTTTCCGCCAATTTTAATAAATATAATAAAACAGCGGCGTTTGGCGCAGCCGGTGCAGATGATATTAACTCGGCTACGTATCGGGTTGTAAAATTCCCGGCACCCTCACCCAACTTTCCGGGCGGCGAACCTTCCCTGCACAAAAACCCGTGGGAACTGGCGGGCGTAAATAACCCGGCAACTACGCTAAAATGGAATTATGATGGCGTCAATATTTATGACAGTACTAAAGGAAACAACGTGTACGCCCAGCTAAATTGGGACGATCCTGAATCCCTGGATACTATAACAACAGGTGCCGTTCATTCTCTTACACCGCTTCCGGATCTTTCATTTGATTACAAACCGGATTTCAGCAAACAACCGACCGATTCTGCGAACACACAGTTTGCCGTTACAAACCTGTTTTACTGGAACAATATAGTTCATGACATATCTTATCAATACGGGTTTGATGAGGTATCCGGCAACTTTCAGCAAAACAATATGGGCAGAGGCGGCGCCGACAGCGATTATATAGTAGCTTTTGCACAAGATGGCAAAGGTAAAGATCAATATATAAATAATGCTGATTTTACGCGTGCCCGGGATGGGAAAAAAGGCAGAATGCGTATGTTTTTATTCAGCCCTAGTGGCGTTAATATAGGGCCTTCCTTATTTGTAAACACGCCCAAATCTTTTGCTGGTGGCAAACAGTCGCTGGAAGGTTCTATAGTAGGCACAAACAATAAGTTGAGTAAGACAGGGCCGGTTACAGGCGATGTGGTGCTGTATAATGATGAAGGTGATACCACGCACTTAGGTTGCGGCGCTGCTTCCAACGCTGCCTCATTAAAAGGAAAAATTGCATTGATAGACAGAGGTATTTGTCTTTTCCCGGCAAAGATTGCCAATGCACAGGCAGCAGGCGCCATAGGGGTTATCATTATTAATAATGTTCCAAACGGCGGGATAATTACGATGGGCGGAACTAATTATGCCGATACCATACCTGCCGTAATGATTACTTATGAAACCGGTGATTCAATAAAAACGTTGCTGCGTTCCGGTATTGTCAACGCTACTCTTAAAGATGCCGGCGGAATTGGGCTGGACGGTGACGTTGACGCTACTGTGATAACACATGAGTACACACATGGCATTTCTACAAGACTAACTGGCGGCCCCAAGAGTGGAGCGGCTTGCCTGAATAATCCAGAAAATATGGGTGAAGGATGGAGCGATTATAATGCTTTAATGCTCACCACAGACTGGAAAACAGCTACCGTTAACGATGGCGCCAAGCCGCATCCTATCGGAACCTATGTGTACGGACAGCCCGCAAACGGCGCTGGCATCCGCACCTATCCCTATTCAACCGATACAACCATTGATAAACTGACATATGCCACACTTGTTACAAACCCTGAGACACACTTTGTTGGTGAAATATGGTGTACCATGCTTTGGGATATGACATGGAACATTATACAGATGGATGGTATAATTAATACCAATATTTACGATGCCAATGCAGCCGGCGGTAACTCTGTTGCCTTAAAGCTGGTATATGAAGGTATGAAACTGCAGCCCTGCTATCCTGGTTTCATTGACGGGAGAAATGCAATATTAAAAGCCGATACCCTACTATATAATGGAAAATACAGTTGCGCCATCTGGAAAGCCTTTACCGGCAGGGGGCTGGGCGTATCTGCTTCTCAGGGCAGTTCACTTACTGTAGGAGACGAAGTGGCAGGCTTCAGCACCACCGGGTTGTTAATCACCAAAAGCACGGAAGATTCTGTCATTGAAGGGCAGCCATTTACTTATAATATCAGCGTAAAAGCAGTGGCTGTATGCGTAGCTCCAGCTACGGTAAGTGGTATTGTGGTAGATACCCTGGCTCCCAACATTAGTTATGTACCCGGCAGCGGTGGCACATATAATGAAGCCAACAGAACTGTTACTTTTAATAATGTCAGCTTACCAACGGGCGACTCAACATTACTCACCTTTAAAGCTATACCTAATAAAGGAACTGGCTTTAATGGTGGAACAATTATTTATATTGATAATCCTAAAAAGGAAGATATTGGTGAATTATGGAAAACCGGACCTGCCCGCCATAAATGGACAGTAGAGACAGAGCAGGGATTTGGTAATTATTATTCAGGCGATACAAGTGGCAGAAGTATTAATTACCTTACAACGAAAAGTGCTTATATAATACCAGGCATACAAACTACATTTCAATTTTTTCATGGTGGAATTTCAGATGGCACGCATACCGGGGGAATTGTTGAAATATCAGATGACAATGAAGCTACCTGGCAGGATTTAGGACCTTATATGATTAGTGGCGGATATAATGCTACCATACCTGATACAGTTAATTCACCTATTGCAGGCAGGCGGGCATTTTCAGGACCGGGGTATTGGATTTTATTTTCTACTATTGATTTAAATTCATTTGCCGGCAAAACTGTAAAAATCCGCTTTCGCTGGGCAACGGCTGATAATAGTGACAGCGCAGCCACACAGTCTGGTGTTACAGGCTGGCAGCTATATATAATATATTTCCACGCAAAAGCCCTTATTTATAATACGGCAAAGTGTTATGATACGGCGGGTAAGCTATATTCGGTTTCCACTATTTCTACCACAATAAACCCTGGTGTTTTACCGGTAAGCTGGTTATCGTTTACGGCAACAAAAGTAAACAGCTCAGCATTGTTGCAGTGGAGCACAGCTGCAGAAACCAATACTTTGCGTTTTGAAGTAGAAAGAAGCCTTGATGGCGGTGTTACCTTCTCTTCCCTTGGTACACTGGCAGCTGCCGGAAACACCGGCTCGCAAAGCAATTACCGGTTTACAGATGAGCATCCTGCCACCGGAACCAACATCTACCGTATCAAACAGGTTGACAGGGACGGAAGCTTTGACTACTCTGCTTACCGGCCTTTGTTCTTTGAAGCTAAAAACCTGTTCTCAGTCACACCAAATCCTGCCAAAGAGAGGGTGCAGATAAGGGCTAAAGGAAATACAAAACTGCTGCATATTTCTATTATGAGCAGCATCGGTCAGAAGCTATCTTCTTTTGTAATGACAGGTGAAACCAAGGACCTGAATCTCGCTAATCTGGCAGCCGGTGTGTATCACGTTGTGATCAGAGACGGCATTAGCGGTGGTATGGTTTACCAGCAGAAAGTTGTGATTCAACAATAAGATATTCTCTTCAACCTCAAGTCCAGACAAATGCAAAGCCTCCATTCGTATTGAATAGAGGCTTTGCTATTTATAAAGTAAGAATTCAACTAAGCAATCTGCGTCTAATTGAGTAAGGATAAGGAAGTAATCTGATTTGATTTATAAGACTTACTACATAAAGAGATTGTATTAAAAATGATTTAGGATACAAATGATAGTAATAAAGACTATGCTTTGCATTTATTTAGTATATATAAAAATCTCATTGCAAATAAAAATATAAATAGAGATACTATTTGCACAAATCAATTTGAACATTGCCAGTCATAACAATATAAAATTATAAATCAAATGCGCGCTTGTTCAAACCATATACATTTTGAAACTATCAATACAATTATGTCTAATATGTCTTAACAGAAACATACAAGTGGATAAAAATAGAAACAAAAAAGCCTCACTAAATAAATAGTGAGGCTTTTAAATAAAAATGGCAGCTACCTACTCTCCCAGGAAAACCAAGTACCATTGGCCATAAGGGGCTTAACTTCTCTGTTCGGAATGGGAAGAGGTGAACACCCTCGGCAAAACCACCATAAAAAGGTAAGTAATAAATATCAATATTTATTACTTGAATAAAGTCATATTGGGAAGCGTGATTATAAATTAAATAAAAATTAAAGCTTACGGGTAATTAGTACTACTTGGCTTTGCTGTTACCAGCTGTAGACCTATAGCCTATCAACGTCATCGTCTTTGACGACCCTTAAAAGTAAACTCATCTTGAGGAAGGTTTCACGCTTAGATGCTTTCAGCGTTTATCCTGGCTGTACGTAGCTACTCGGCATTGCAGTTGGCACCACAACCGATTCACCAGCGGTACATACGACTCGGTCCTCTCGTACTAAAGTCATGTCCTCTCAATTTACTAGCGCCCACCACAGATAGGGACCGAACTGTCTTGCGACGTTCTGAACCCAGTTCACGTGCCACTTTAATCGGCGAACAGCCGAACCCTTGGGACCTTCTCCAGCCCCAGGATGTGACGAACCGACATCGAGGTGCCAAACCTTACCGTCGATATGAGCTCTTGGGTAAGATCAGCCTGTTATCCCCGGAGTACCTTTTATCCTTTGAGCGATGGCCCTTCCATACAGAACCACCGGATCACTTTAGCCTGCTTTCGCACCTGCTCGGCGTGTATGCCTCACAGTCAAGCACCCTTATACTAATGCGCTCTATGTACGATTACCAACCGTACTGAGGGTACCTTTGCGAGCCTCCGTTACTTTTTAGGAGGCGACCACCCCAGTCAAACTACCCACCATGCAATGTCCTCCAGTAAAGGAGTTAGGTTCTAAACAACAAAAGGTTGGTATTTCAACGTTGACTCCACAATGCCTAGCGACACTGCTTCGTAGTCTCCCAACTATCCTACACATTTGTTGTTCAAAATCAATGCAAAGTTGTAGTGAAGGTTCACGGGGTCTTTCCGTCCCGTGGCGGGTAACCGGCATCTTCACCGATACTACAATTTCACCGGGCTCGTGGAGGAGACAGTGTTCAACTCATTAGACCATTCGTGCAGGTCGGAACTTACCCGACAAGGAATTTCGCTACCTTAGGACCGTTATAGTTACGGCCGCCGTTTACTGGGGCTTCAGTCAGAAGCTTTGGCTTGCGCCGAACATCCTTCCTTAACCTTCCAGCACCGGGCAGGTATCAGGCTCTATACGTCATCTTACGATTTTGCAGGGCCCTGTGTTTTTGTTAAACAGTTGGTTGAACCAATTTACTGAGACCGCATCGCTGCGGTACGCTTTATCCCGAAGTTACAGCGTCAATTTGCCTAGTTCCTTCTCCACGGCTCACCCGAGCGCCTTAGAATACTCATCCCGTCTACCTGTGTCGGTTTGCGGTACTGGCTGCTATACTCGCTTTTCTCGGCAGAACTTTTATGACTTCGCCTCCCCCGAAGGTTCAGCTCAACGTACTATTCCGTCAGTACGTAGCCACCACGATTCTGCGTCACTTTTAATATATAGCAGGTGGAGGAATATTAACCCCCTTTCCATCAGATACCCCTTTCGGGTTTTCCTAAGGACCAGACTAACCCTGATCCGATTAACGTTGATCAGGAACCCTTAGACTTTCGGCGTTAAAGTTTTTCACTTTAATTATCGTTACTTATGCCTACATTTTCTTTTGAAACCGCTGCACCATTGGTCGCCCAACAGCTTCAACGCAGGTTTCAATGCTCCCCTACCACTCGCGCACTTAAGCTTGAGTTTAGAACTTCGGTTAGTAGTTTGATGCCCGATTATTTTCCGTGCAGGATTTCTCGACCAGTGAGCTGTTACGCACTCTTTAAATGAATGGCTGCTTCCAAGCAAACATCCTGGCTGTTATAGAAATCCCACCGCGTTTGATCAACTTAACTACTTATTAGGGACCTTAGTTGCTAATCTGGGTTATTTCCCTCTCGGCCACGGACCTTAGCGCCCGCAGCCTCACTCCCGCAGATATGTGTGAGCATTCGGAGTTTGTCAGGGTTTGGTAGGCGGTGAAGCCCCCTAGCCCAATCAGTAGCTCTACCTCTCACACACTTCAAAATACGAGGCTGTTCCTAAAAACATTTCGGGGAGAACGAGCTATCTCTCAGTTTGATTGGCCTTTCACCCCTATCCACAAGTCATCCCAAGACTTTTCAACGTCAATGGGTTCGGTCCTCCAGTATGTGTTACCACACCTTCAACCTGCTCATGGATAGATCACAAAGTTTCGCGTCTACCCCCACTGACTAATCGCCCTATTTGGACTTGCTTTCGCTACGGCTCCGTTAAATAAGAACTTAACCTTGCCAGTGAGGAGTAACTCGTAGGCTCATTATGCAAAAGGCACGCCGTCACATATTGCTATGCTCCGACCGCTTGTAGGCGCACGGTTTCAGGTACTATTTCACTCCCCTGTTCGGGGTGCTTTTCACCTTTCCCTTACGGTACTGGTTCACTATCGGTGTCTGAGGAGTATTTAGCCTTACCAGATGGTGCTGGCAGATTCATGCAAGATTTCTCCGGTCCCGCACTACTCAGGATACTGCTCGTCCCTATTAATTTGTGTTTACGGGGCTATCACCCGCTATGGCTCAACTTTCCAGAAGATTCAACTTGATAACAGTTTCTAAATGCAGTCCTACAACCCTTAAACGGCACGCCGCTTAAGTTTAGGCTCTTCCCATTTCGCTCGCCACTACTTAGGGAATCATTATTATTTTCTTTTCCACCGGGTACTTAGATGTTTCAGTTCTCCGGGTTGGCTCTCTTTCGAGTACTATATCTTCAATATAGTGAGTTGTCTCATTCGGAAATCTTGGGATATAATGCTCGTGTGCAGCTTTCCCAAGCTTATCGCAGCTTACCACGTCCTTCATCGCCTCTCAGACCCAAGGCATCCACCATGCGCCCTTATGTTGCTTTAAAAAAGTTTGAAATTGTAGTGATGTTACCACCACTAAACTATTTGCTTATTAATTCATAATTCGCTTTCCCAATATGTCAAAGAGCTAAATCAATTCGCATTACTGTAATTGATTATGTTGATGTTTAGATAATGAATCTATTGACCTAATGCCTACATCAATAAATGAATAAAAGAACATAAATAGTGGAGGATATCGGAGTCGAACCGATGACCCTCTGCGTGCAAGGCAGATGCTCTAGCCAGCTGAGCTAACCCCCCGTATAACCTCTTTAATGATAAGTAGACCCGACCAGAGTTGAACTGGTGACCTCTACATTATCAGTGTAGCGCTCTAACCAACTGAGCTACGGGTCTGAAACGGGTCAAACTAAACCGTGAAAGAACTTGAATAATTTAAAAGAATTGGAAACAACAGAACAAAGTGATAAACAGTACTCTAAAAAGGAGGTATTCCAGCCGCACCTTCCGGTACGGCTACCTTGTTACGACTTAGCCCCAGTCACTAGTTTTACCTTAGGCAGATCCTTGCGGTTACCGACTTTAGGTACACCCAGCTTCCATGGCTTGACGGGCGGTGTGTGCAAGGTCCGGGAACGTATTCACCGTAGCGTTGCTGATCTACGATTACTAGCGATTCCAGCTTCATGCAGGCGAGTTGCAGCCTGCAATCTGAACTGAGAGAGGTTTTTTGAGATTGGCATCCTGTTGCCAGGTAGCAGCCCTTTGTACCCCCCATTGTAGCACGTGTGTAGCCCTGGGCATAAAGGCCATGATGACTTGACA
>CBDATZ010000033.1:0-60000 GCA_965199845.1 Ilyomonas sp. | reverse complement strand
CGATAACCGAGTCTGATACGGCAACAAAAAATCAGCAAGTAACAGCAAATAGCTCTACAACAAATCAGTCGGATGAAATCAATCTTCTATCGGAGGAAAATGGTGGCAATATCGTAGCAGCAAGTGATGATGACTGGAAGAATACGATTGATGGATCGGAAGATTGGGCACAATTAAATTATGGAATTGGACAGCAGGCTGTATATGGTTTTAAAGATGGTAAAAGCGCAACCTTTCATACATTTACGATGCTCATTGGTGAAACAGCAGAGTACAATATTAAAGATTTTGAGCTATTAGCAGGCAACGATTCGCCAACAGGAAAATTTACTTCATTAGGAAAATTTAAAACACAAAATGTCAAATTATACGCAACGCCATACCAGGTATTTTCTTTTGATCAATTTACTGCAAAGTATCTAAAGTTTAAACTCATCAGTACTTACGATGGGCTACATCCGGCTATACACGAATTTCAACTTTGGGGAAAGTTGAATTGAGTAAGCCTGACGATAATTTTATAAAGTATCTGTTCACATAAACCCAATCTTTCGCAATACACAATCAGTTAGAAAAGAACTTATCTATCAACTAATATAAATAGTTTGGTATTGCTTTTACCAACAGTTACATTTGAAACAAACGCTTCCTAAACTATAGTGCTCTTACTTTTGCTGGATAAAAGTATAGAGTAAAATGAAGAAGACAATAGCAATAGATATGGATGGCGTGCTGGCAGATGTGGAAACACAATTTCTGAATTGGTATGAACCCGATTATGGCATTAAAGTGCCTAAAGAAAACCTGATTGGCGTTAGTGAAGGAGATGCTTTTCCCGACAAAGGCGCCGTACGGAAATTTGTAACCGCGCCCGGCTTTTTCAGAACCTTGCCGCTTATGCAGGATGCTGTCGAATCTGTTCTTTCATTAATGGAAGATTATGAAGTGTATATTGTTTCTGCGGCAATGGAATTTCCGCAATCGTTAGCCGAAAAATATGAATGGCTGAAAGAACATTTTCCTTTTATTGGCTGGAAGCATATTGTTTTTTGTGGTGACAAAAGCATCATTAACACCGATTATATGATTGATGATCATTGTAAAAATCTTGATTTCTCTAAAGGTGAAACCATTATGTTTTCGGCTGGTCATAATGCGAATTACACTCATCATACAAGAGCCAATAACTGGAAAGAAGTGGTAGCTCTTTTAAAAGCAAAAGCATCATAAATCTCATGTTTAAAATAAAAAAAGCAAATACAACTGTAAAAAGAATTGTTAGCTTTTGCTTTACTTTTTTCTAATCATTCAACAACTTGTACTTTTATAAAATAACTGTTTCTACATGCGGATGATTTTTGTATTTGTGGTGATAATTTTTGTTGTAGCGGCTAAAGCGCAAACCGTTTTACCCGGAAGTTATTTAAATTATACAACCGGCGACGCTATTAGAAATGCGCCTGTTTTTGACAGCAGCTATCATAAGAAATGGTCGTTTAGTAAATATGCTGATATTTCAGTTGGTTACAGCTTTTTCAAAGGTGGCAGCGCATCTGTTTTTGCAGCGCCTGTCGGCATACAAATAAACCGCCGGTTAAATAATAATCTCTATGCTTTTACAGGCGTATCCGTAGCGCCGGCCTACATCAATTTTAATAATGCGTTTCTTTCTTCAAATCCCGGCAAAATCAATGGCAACAATCTTTCCTTCAACAATAACAATCTGAGTTTGTCTTCCCGAGCAGAGCTTGGACTGATGTATATCAACAACGAAAAAACATTCTCTATATCTGGAAGTATTGGTGTGGAACGAAACAGTTATCCGGTCTTTTACAATCAAACAAATACAAGCCGATCCAATACAGCCATTTTTCCAAACAAATAAGCAATCACATACAGATAAATATGCACTTGCTTATTGTTTTACTATCTGCAATAAAATCGGATTTTTCTTTTTGTCAAGCCAACGAATCAATCGCAAAATATTTTGTTTTGACATAGCTGTGCAACCTGACGTGCCGTTATTTTCACCCCGCCAGACATGAATAAAAATGCAGGAGCCATTACCAGTTTCAACCGGGTTACTATTATATAGAACCCACACGCCGTATTCATACAAACTATCTTTCCGTTTCATATATTCAAAACTGTTGAAAACTTCTTTCGCAGTATCTTTTACAACCAATGTATTATAGTATGAAGAAGCCATATCATCAACACAATAAAAGTTGGTATCAACCTGTACAAAAGGCATCTTTAAATGATCCAGTTTATGATAACTAAAGACATCGCCCAGCGGAAAAATGCCTGCGGGCGATTTGCCATCACCTTCCTTTTTTACAGGCATGTTGTTACCAAATAAAACGTTTGCCTGCTCACCTTTTGCCAAGCCTGCGCGACCTACAACAACAGGAAACGAATCTATCGGTTTCCAGGGCTTTCTGTTGCTGTTTCTTTCATACAAAAACATAGTTCCTTGTATAGAATCTTCGGAAATTGTTTTGACAAATAAAACCTGGTTGTTATAAGTAAGATATTTATTAAAAGCTTTGATAGATTGAGCTTGCAGATGATTTGCCAACAGACAAATTAACATGAATAAGAAAAAATATTTCATCATAATACAAACCTTTAATAACCTTTCGACTTTTATTTATTTTGATGGATAGAAATATCATTTGCTTCACGTATCAGCTTTGCTTTGGCTACGCTCTTTTTACCCGCCATGTAAATTACCAAAGCAATACAAGACGACATTGCCATGCTAAACGCGGTAGAAAAACTTCCTTTTGTATGAAGCAATCCAACTGCAGAAGAAATGATACCGCCGATACCAATCTGCAAAAAACCTAACAACGCCGAAGCGCTGCCTGCCTGTTTAGAAAAAGGAGCTAATGCCAAAGAAGCTGCATTCGGATAACTCAATCCGGTACAAATCAAAATAACAAATAAAAATACAAGATGTCCGCTGAGAGAAAGCCAGTTGTTCATCACACCGATTGTAAACAAGATGCCGGAAAAAACCTGTATATACAGAATAGCAGCAAAAATTTTTTGATTGGAATATTGCCGTGTAAGAATGTGATTTAACTGGCTGCCGCCAATAAAGCCGACAGACAAGAACGCAAATACGCCACCATACTCTTTGGCACTGAGATGAAAATAGTCCATAAACATGGCAGGCGAACCGGCAACATAAATAAACAATCCGGAAAAAGAAAAAGTTCCGGCTATGGCAAACACGTAAAAATTTGGCGCCAGAAGTATATTTTTAAATACCGAAAGAATGGGTTTCGGCATAAGAGAAACCGACGTATCAGGTGGCGCGCCTTGCGGTAAAAAATACCAGGTAATAACTAAAAGAATCGCCGCAATAACAGCCAGTACAATGAACACATAATGCCAGCTCAGGCTGCTAACCACGAAGCTTCCCACGGTTGGTGCAAGCAAAGGCGAAAGACCCACTACCAATACCAGAAAAGAAAGAACCGAAGCACTCTTGTTAGGCGGAAAAAAATCCTGCACCATAGCAATAGCGGCGACCGATGCCACACAGCCACCCAATGCTTGCGCAAACCTCATGATAAGTAAGCTATGAATGGTTTGACAAGCAGCACAGCCAATGGTTGTTGCGATGTACAAAAGAAGACCTATATACAAGGGGATTTTTCTTCCAAAGCGATCTAACAAAGGTCCATACAAAATTTGCCCCAGCGCAAAGCCTAAAAAGTAAGAAGATACGCTTAGCGAAACATTTTCGACCGTTGTATTCAGGTCTCTTGCTATATCCGGAAACGCCGGCAAATACATATCAATAGAAAACGGCGTAATAGTATCGAGAAGTCCTAACAGCATAACCAGGAAGAACGTATTCTTCTGCTTAGTTCCATTTGCTTCAAGATAATGTGGCGCTGCTGTATTATTTGATGTTGGTTCTATAAACATAGTGATGGCTGCAAATTAATCATAGCAATAATGCAGGTAAAGAAACAAAATAAATAATTTCATTTGCGGTTGCTTATATATCTGCATTTCGTCAACAGTTTTATACAGTTGGTCAAACAGATTATAACCGCCGCTCCTGTTGGTTTTCCTTTGGTATCAAATCAATAATTATGGAAACTACACAGCGACAAACGTATTTAGATTGGTTACGGATTTTATCCATTGCAGGTGTTTTAATTCTTCATTCTGCCATGCCTTATGTAGCCGAAGAAAGCTGGCACATAAAAAATGGACAAACCAGCACATTGCTTTTGTGGATGATTGCGTTTTTACACATGTTTCGTATGCCTTTGCTGTTCTTTATTTCAGGAACGGTAAGTTATTATATGATGCAGCGCCGGTCGGCTGCGTCTTTCATCAAACTGCGTTTTACAAGGTTGTTTATTCCACTTGTTGTCGGCATGTTTGTTATTGTTCCACCGCAAATTTATATGGAGCGATTAACGCAGGGATTTCATGGCAGCTATTGGGATTGGTACAAAACAATATTTCAATTTGAAGCTTATCCGAAAGGAAGTTTTAGCTGGCATCACCTGTGGTTTATTGCTTATCTTTTTATCTACGATATTTTATTTGCGCCCCTGTTTATGTGGCTGATTTCACCAAAAAGCGATGGCTTTAAAAATGCATTGCATAAACTGGGTAAAGGAAAACGGGTTTATTTGTTAGCTATTCCTTCTGTTATTTGGTATGTCATGTTAAGTCAGCAATATCCATCTACCAATGATCTTGTGCATGATGGTTGTTATTTTGTGTATTGGCTTCTGTTTTTACTCGCCGGTTTTCTTTGCATTCTTCAGCCATCGTTAATGGATAGCCTGCAACGCAACCGCAAGTTTGCCATCACAATAGGTTTCGCCTGCCTCATGTTGTTTTATTATAACTGGTTTAACGGAGATGAGATTTCTGTTTTATCAACGAATTCCATTCATATCATACAAAGAATATTACGACCTGTTATTGCCTGGAGTTGGATGCTCGGTTTGGTAGGTTATGGCAAGCAATATCTCAACCGTAAACATCGTGCGTTGTCTTATCTGAACGAAGCTGTATATCCTTTTTATATTCTTCACCAGACCGTAATTGTAATTTTGACTTTTTATATGATACATGCCGCCGGTGATGGTATTGGTTTGAAGTATATATTTACGGTAGGCATAACTTTATTTATCTCAATAAGCATTTTTCATTTGTTTATCAGGCCTTTCCCGGTAATGCGTTTTTTATTTGGTATGAAACCGATAAAAAAGAACGTAGCTGATATAAAAACCACGATGTATTATGATAAAGAAAAAATATTGGAACCAGCTTATCATCTAAAAAAAAACCATGAAGCAATTGTTTAAAAACCTGTTTCCTGCTTTGTACGGTTTGCTTGTATTTGCAACCATTCGGTTGCTGCAAGACACATCCAGCGGCTTTAAATTCTGGCAACGCAAATGGCAGCAGAACGCTTTGGAAATTGGCTTTAGCATAGCAATCGGGTATTTAGTTGTTATCATTGCCAACCGGCTCTGGCAATATTTTGATAACCGCATTTCGGCTCAGGCATTTCACACCAATGTTTTATGGCGCGAATTGTTTTATTTAGCCGTCATTAATATCTGTCTTTTTAATTTAGTGCTTACGCCGATGGCGGCTTTTACAGATGATGGTTTGTCGCGCAGCGATTTGGCTTTTATTAATATTGTTCCGCTTTTATTTACTTTTATTTATTATGGATTTGTACGCAGCCGAAAATACCTGGCAGCTTATGTTGAGCATAAATTGCTGGTTGAAAAACTCACCAACAACCAATTGCAGACAGAGCTTCGTTTTTTGAAAGCACAGTTTCATCCGCACTTTCTTTTTAATGCTTTAAACACCATTTATTTCCAGATGGATGATGATGTGTTTGCTGCCAAGCAAAGCGTAGAAACATTATCAGAATTATTGCGCTACCAGTTGTACGATCAGCAACAAAAAGTTGTCATCGAACAAGAACTTCATTATGTAGAAAAATACATGGCTTTGCAAAAAACACGCACCAGCAAAAGGCTGTGTTTACAAGTTCAATTTAGCAATGACCTAAAGAACCAGCTTATTTATCCGTTGCTGTTTTTGCCGCTGGTAGAAAACGCTTTTAAATACGTGGGTGGCAAATATGAAATTACCATCACAGCCGAATTAATAAATAAAAATCTTCTGTTTACAGTTGTAAATGCCTTGCCGGATAAATTGGAAATACAATCTGCAAACGCTGGTGGCATTGGTCTGGAAAACCTGAAGCGCAGATTAGAATTGCTTTATCCTGATAAACATAAACTGGCAACAAACAAACAGGACGATTATTTTATAGCCGAACTGCAAGTAAACGATTTGTATGGCAATTAGCTGCATCCTTACGGACGATGAACCTTATGCAAGAAAAGGATTGCAGGGTTATATAGAAAGATCGGGTTTCTTTTCCATTAAAGGGCAATGCGAAGATGCCATAGAACTTGGTCTTTTGCTTATGCAACAACCGGTTGATCTGTTATTTCTTGATATACAAATGCCACATCTAACAGGTGTTGATTTTATAAAAAACTTATCTAATCCACCCAAAGTTATTTTTACAACTGCGTACTCTGATTATGCGTTACAAGGTTTTGAGCTGGATGTATTGGATTACCTGCTAAAACCCATTTCGTATGAACGTTTTGTAAAAGCAGCCAATAAAGCAAAAGATTATTTCAGTTTGCAAAACCATATTGAACAGCCATCTTACGTATTTATTAAAGCAGAAGGCAGACTGGAAAAACTTGTGTTTGATGATGTTTTGTTTGCAGAAGGCATGGAAAATTACGTGGTGATTTATACAAAAGAAAAAAAGCTGATTACGCACAGCACGTTAAAAGCTTTACTTGAAAAGTTACCCATTCATCAGTTCTTGCAAACGCATAAATCTTATGTGGTTGCCATCAACAAAATAACCGGTATTGAAGGAAATATTTTATATATCAATCAGCAGCAAATACCGGTAAGCCGACAGTTAAAAGAAGATGTGATGAAAGTAATTTTGAAGTAAACAGAAATTCGTTTGTAAAAGAAAATTTTTATTTGTTAGTCATAGTTTTTGCAAGCCTTTTTATGAAACTAATTTATCAATAGCAGAAGCTAATTTTCTGTCTTTATCAGTTACTGTATTACCGGCATCGTGCGTGTTAAGTGTAATGTCAACTTTATTCCAGACATTTTTCCATTCGGGATGATGATCCATACGTTCTGCTATTAGTGCAACTCTTGTCATAAAAGCAAAAGCCTCCGAAAAGTCTGTAAACGTAAAACTTTTGTGCAATGCGTTTTCTTTTTCCTGCCACATAAATTATTGAATCAATTGTTTTGAAAGTAGTAAAGTTACCTTATTATCTATATCTGTTATTGCAGAACATAATTGCTCAAATGAATCCATAACAAAATAAGTAGGTTGCAATGTATCAATACGATAATCCGTAGTTATCATTTGTTTTATATCAAACGGAACTTTTACCGCTTCATTTGTAAACACATGCGCTGTTTCGCCAATTGATGAAATGATGCCCGCACCAAATATTTTATGACTTCCATCTTCGTTAAGCAAACCAAACTCGACTGTGTACCAATAAAAGCGACCTAAGTACACAATAGCTTCCGGAATGTCTATCCATTTCATAGCCAGCTTACCAAAGTTTTGTATAAACTCTGCATAAACAGGATTCACTAAAAGCGGTATATGACCAAATGTATCGTGAAACATATCCGGTTCTTCAATATAGTAAAGCTCTTGCAAGGTTCGCAACCAGCACGTTGCCGGAAACACTTTATGGGTAAGCATTTGAAAGAAATCTTTTTGCGGCACCAATTCAGGAACCACAGATAATTGCCAGCCGGTATATTGTTGCAATCGTTCTGATGTTTCAGAAAAATCAGGAATCTTTTCTGCTGTAAATCCTATTTTATCCAACGCCTCTAAATACAGCTTACTGGCACTTTTTTTTACAACAGGAAACTGTCTTTCGTACAGCGACTTCCAGACATGAAAATCTTCAGCAGTATAGGCGTTGTAATTTTGTGTGAGTGGCTTGTTTCGTTGCATAATCAGATGATTTTATTTTTAGGATGACTGCTTCATGAAAGCAACCGGTTCGAGGCTTCTTAATAAAATTTGCCAGGCATCTTCTGCGAGGTTATTGTTGAGCAATTCGGACGCTAACTTGTGCAATTCGTGGTTTCTTTTTGCCGGATTCTTTTTGTATTGTTTCAAAATAAATGTCATTGACATATTGTTGAAAGAACTATCTACATCAGGAATGGCTTCTACATTAGCCAGTTGGGCAAGATGGTTTCCGGTAAGTTTATCGCTATGCAAAATTTCTATTGGCAGGTTATCGAAACCGATGGCTGCTTTTGTGCTTGGCCTGGCAATTTTAAATAAATTTTTCTCATCCACTTTGCAATACCAATCGCCGCCGAGCCTGGCTACATGATGCAATTTTGTTTGATCTATCGTACGCATATCATCATGTAAAATGTCATCGTTTATATGCATGTAAATAATCTTACAAATCACGAGATTACCTGCGCCGGCGTTTTCTCCCAAACTCTTTATATCAATGACTTCGCACTCTAAATTGATATGGCTTTCTTTTACCAGCGGCGGTTGAACGTGCAAAGCTTTTACAGGCGTAAAACCCGCTTTTATAAACTCATCCGTTTCTTTTGTGTACTCGCAACTTGCCAGTGATGCCTGCTGAACAATATCATACGTTACCACGCTGATAACAGCTTCGGGAATTTCTTTTATGTTTTCTAACGTATGCTTGGTTGTATTGTCTCTTACTCTTCGCGACGGAGAGAAAATTACAACCGGCGGATTTACAGAAAACAGGTTAAAATAACTAAACGGCGACAGGTTTGTCTTACCATTTTTATCTATTGTGCTAACAAAAGCGATAGGTCGTGGACCGATTGCATGATTTAAATAATCCTGTGTTTCTTTTATTGATATATCAGCCAAATGAATAATCATAATTTCTTCTTTTGGAGTATAGAAAAATGACTTTCTTCTTTTACAATTTTATTTTTTAAAACACCCAAGCCTTCAATTTCCATTTCTATAATATCGCCTTCCTGTAACCATTGCTCTTTATAAGTCGGGTTATTTAATTTCCCGGTTCCATTCAATTCTAAAAAGCAACCTGTGCCAACGGTTCCGCTTCCGATAACATCGCCGGGATGTAATGTGACGCCATAACTGCATCGCTCAATTATTTCGGCAAACGTCCAGTCCATATCACTCAAATTGCCTTTACTTACTTGCTTGCCATTTATAGCGCATGTCATTGGTAAATTCCAGTTCTTCCCGGTATGTCCGTCTTTGGCTGCGGTTTCGTATTTTTCCAACTCGTCTAATGTTACCAAGTACGGTCCTGTTACAGTTGAAAAGTCCTTGCCTTTTGCCGGACCTAAGTTTAGCAGCATTTCTTCCATTTGTAACGTGCGGGCGCTCATATCATTCATAATCATCAAACCGGCGATATAGTTATCAGCTTCTTCAGCTGTAATGTTTCGTCCTTTTTTACAAATCACAATGGCAACTTCCAGTTCAAAATCGAGCTTGCAAAAATGGTCGGGCATACAAGCAATATCGCCCTCGCCCTGAATGCTGTTGTGATTGGTGAAATAGAAAACAGGATTTTGGTCAAACTCAGAAATCATAGGAACGCCACGGTTTCTGCGGGCGGCGGCTACATGCTGGCGAAATGCGTATGCATCGCGGCAGGAAGCCGGAAACGGAACCGGTGCCAGCAGCTTTGCATCCTGCAAAAAAATACCATTGCTTTCTTTTGTATTTCCATTCCGGATTTTCATTTCGGTTTGCTGCGCAACTGGAAACATATCATCCCAAAAATTCAGCATCATCTTCATATTGGAAGGAAGCATGGGATTCATTATATCACAATCGTACAACATTCCATTTACCAGGAAAGCAAGCTTCTCGTTACCGTTATGTAAGTGTGATACTAATTTCATAACTCATCTTTATTTTCGTTTGTTAAGAGAAGACAGAGAAGTGTATTTGAATGGAACATTATAAATTTCCACGCAATGATTGCTCTCTTTCTATAGCTTCAAACAAAGCTTTAAAATTGCCTTTACCAAAGCTTTTTGCGCCTTTGCGCTGAATGATTTCGAAGAACAAAGTGGGACGATCTTCTACCGGTTTGGTAAAGATTTGAAGAAGATAACCTTCTTCGTCTTTATCTACCAAAATTCCCAATTCCTGTAAGGGTTGTAAATCTTCATCAATATGTCCAACTCTCTCGAGTAAATCATTGTAATAAGCCGACGGAACTTTCAAAAATTCGATGCCCCGGTTTTGTAGCGCGGTAACTGTTTCTACAATATGATTTGTAGCCAGCGCTATATGTTGTACGCCTTCGCCATTATAAAACTCTAAATATTCTTCTATCTGCGATTTCTTTTTGCCTTCTGCAGGTTCGTTTATAGGAAACTTTACAAAGCCATTTCCATTGCTCATTACTTTACTCATGAGCGCCGAATATTCGGTAGAAATATCAGTATCATCAAAGGTTAAAATATTGCGGAAGCCCATAACTTTTTCGTAAAAATCAACCCAATAATTCATGCCGTTCCAATCTACATTGCCAACGCAATGATCAACATACAGCAAGCCGGTTTCGGTTGGATTGTATAACGATTTCCATGGCTTATAACCCGGCAAAAAAGAGCCTTTGTAATTTTCCCGTTCAATGAAAAGATGAACGGTATCGCCATAAGTATGAATGCCGCTCATAACAACTTCGCCATCTTCGTCTTGCAGCGTTACAGGTTCCATGTATGATTCTGCGCCACGCATCATGGTCTGGTTCCAGGCATCTGTTGCGTCATTAACACGCAAAGCAAGGTGCTTAACACCATCGCCATGCCGCTGAATATGAGCCGCGATTTCATTGTTGTTTCGTAAAGGCGTGGTAAAAACAAATATGAGTTTGTTTTGTTTTATGGCATAACTGGCTTTGTTTTTTACACCGGTTTCCGGACCGGCATACGCCAGGCTTTGAAAGCCAAACGCTGTCTTATAAAAATGAGCTGCCTGTTTGGCGTTGCCCACATAAAATTCTACATAATCGGTTCCTTGTAAAGGAAGAAAATCGGCACTTTTCGTTTTTTGTTGCGCGGCGCGCGGCGTTTGTGTATGAGCAAGCATTTTGATATAGAGTTTTTATGATGCGTAAAATGGTTAACAAAAGAAACAGTGGCTTGTAGCCGGTGAGAGATATTAACTACGGCTATCGGTAGCAAGCGTTTCCATCAGGCAAGCATACGGATTGCAATGGTTATTAAAGATTTTATGAGCATAATCTGGCCGCATCGTGCCACAAAAGTAGCTAACTTCTTTAAAATAATAACAGTTGTTAGTTTTTTAAACTTTGCATTATAACTTCTCGTTATCTTTATCACGCTATATGAAACAATTGCCCGATGCGATTGTGTTTTGCAACTTGTTATTCCCATTTGATAACCTATTTATCTTGCCATGGCTCACTATACATCGCTTGGATCTTTGCCTCATAAGCGCCACACGCAGTTTCGCAAACCAGATGGTTCGCTGTATTCCGAACAATTGTTTTCAACCGAAGGTTTTAGTAACGATTATTCGTTGCTGTATCATACGCATCCGCCAACAGCTATTATTAAAACCGGCGAACCAATACCAGTTGCGCCCGTTATTGCCGAAGAAAAAATGCTGAAGCATCGCAGTTTTGAAGGGTTTCAAATTGAGCCGCAAAAAGATTATTTGCAAAGCCGGAAACCGGTATTGGTTAATAACGATTGTAGTATTAGTTTAGCGGCGCCACAGGAAAGTTTGCAGGATTATTTTTATAAAAATGCAGATGCTGATGAATTGATTTTTATACATGAAGGAAGCGGCAAACTGCTTACACAATATGGCGAAATTTCATTTGCTTACGGCGATTATATGTTGATTCCCAGAGGAACCATTTACCAGGTTCATTTTGATAGTAATGACAACCGCCTGTTTATTGTAGAATCGTTTTCGCCAATCCGTTTTCCGAAAAAATATTTGAGTAAGTACGGTCAGTTATCAGAGCAGTCTCCGTATTGTGAACGAGATATTCGCACGCCAAATCATTTACAGACCATTGACGAAAAAGGCGAGTTCTTGATACAGGTAAAAAAAAAGGTGTTTTGTATCCGTTGTATTATGCACATCATCCGTTTGATGTGATTGGCTGGGATGGCTGCTGCTATCCATTCGCTTTTAGCATACACGATTTTGAACCCATTACGGGCAGAGTACATCAGCCACCGCCGGTGCACCAGACTTTCGAAGCTAACAACTTTGTGGTATGCAGTTTTGTTCCGCGTTTGTTCGATTATCACCCGCTTTCTATTCCTGCGCCGTACAACCATAGCAATATAGACAGCGATGAAGTTTTGTATTATGTTGATGGCGATTTTATGAGCCGCAAAAATGTAACGCGCGGCATGATAACATTGCATCCGGCTGGTATTCCGCACGGGCCACATCCCGGTACAGTAGAAAAAAGTATTGGTGCGAAAGAAACAAAAGAGCTGGCGGTTATGGTAGATACGTTTCACCCGCTGATGCTTACGCAGCAAGCTTTGGAGATTGAAAATAAAAGCTATACAATGAGCTGGATAGAATAACTGCACCTGTAATTTTTTTACGATAAAGATTCTGATGTTTTATTTTTAACTCAGAATCTTTTCATGGATACAATTATTACGGTCTGCAATAAGAACATCAGCATTCGCTTTCTGCCACATGCCATCCGGATTTTGAACGATGATGATCTGACAAACTTGTTAGCTCATAAAACAGAAACTTCAACAAACGAATTGGTTGCGGCTATTCGGGAAAAGTATCGCAACTTGTTCAATACAAATTTTGGCGTTTCAAATTCTTCTATTGCCGTTGAAATTTGGGGACATGTGTATGTTGAAAAAATGGCCAACTGGATAAAATCAGCTTCATCACTTTCCTTTATCAATAAAATAACCGACAAGATAATTTATCACTGCGCAATGATTGATATAGGCGAACGAGGTCATGATAATAACCGCTTTGTCTGGGATACGCTGGCTGTTTTTAAAAAGATAATTGTATTGGTATTGCCAAGAAAATAAACTGCCTTACTTCTGTTATCGCAATGTTTCAAAAACATATTTTGCCGTTGACCAGAATTCATCCAACGCAATGATGCGAGGTTTAAAAAATGAAATCAATTGAGACCAATCTTCCTTCTTAAAAATACTAACGTTTTGTGTTTCTGTATAAATACGGCTGATTGTTTTACCAGCCTCATCAGGCGTATGCAGAAGCCATGTCCATTCTTCTTCCAATGTGTTTTGTAATACTGTTTTGAGTTGTTGAAACTGTTCAAAATACAAAGCTTGCAAGTCTTTATCTTTATGAGTGATCTCAATTGCGACAAAAGCTTTTTTATTGTCAGCATTCATTCTGAAAGAAATATCTTTCTCACCGGTTTTATAATTAATCCAGTTTATTTTCTCACTTTCTGAAGAAAGAACAGGCGACATATATTGACCGAAAGTCGTCCAGAATTCCTGCCGCAACCGCGAAGCTTCTTGTTTAGAATACATAATACAAAAATAGCCTGGAATAAAAAATGGAATGAGTTATATGCAAAAGAAAGGAAAGCAAAAAACAGCTTTCCTTTCAATTTTTTCAGACTTTATCTTTCATTCTTACACACGCAAAAAGACGTTCTTTTTATACATAAAATAAAGAAACAGCCATTTGATAAATACATAGCACATTGCCATTACAACAGCATTGAAAGGATTACCGGCTAATTGTCCAAGCCAGCCAAAAAAACTGTCTGTTGTGTAATCCCAATCAATAAAATGTCCCGACATATAAATGAGGATAGAGTTCATACCAATCACGCGGAAAAAGAACGACCAGTGTTGGTGTCCTTTTACATCAATAATATAATAAAAAACGGAAAGCAATAACAAACTTAAACCGCCAACCTGCAATACAAATGAGCTTGTCCACAGGTTTTTATTAATCGGGAAATTTAGATTCCATAACTGGGCAAGTGCTATAAAAATAACACCGGCTGCCGCCAGCCACAACGATTTTTGCTGTCCGCCAAGAGGCGATGTTTTTAAAAAATTTCCGGCAAATATGCCAAGCAATCCTGTTCCGATAGCAGGAATGGTAGAGAAAAGTCCTTCGGGATCGTGAATACCTAAATACAATTTACCCGGTAAAAAACTACGATCTACATACGATGCAAAATTTCCCTGCATAGTAAGATCGCCGGGAGGAAAATTGGGCGCATGAGCCAGCTTCATAACCAGCCAGTAGCCAATGAGCAAACCGGCAAACCAAATGATTTGCGCCAGCTTGCTTCCATACAAATAAATAATGTTGGCAAATACATAAGCCGTTCCAATTCGCCCCAGCACGCTGGCAAAACGTATTTCTGATATTGGTTTTATCACCAAACCGTTATTGGCAATAATGCCCAGCAACACCAATATCAAACCTCTTTTTATAACGCGCATCAGCAACTGTTGACGGCTTTTTCCTTTCTCCAGTTCACGACCTACAGAATAAGGCGTTGCAACGCCAGCCAGGAAAAGAAACAAGGGAAAAATAAGGTCGTAAAAATGAAATCCATTCCAGTCGGGATGAGTTAATTGAACAGAAACGGCGCCCCAAAACGGCGAACCGGTTGCTTTGTATAAACTGTGAAAAATTTCTTCGGCTCCCATAATCCAAAACATATCAAAACCACGCAACGCATCCAGTGAATACAATCGCTGTTGTGGTGCAAACGTGGTTTTTAAAACAACTCTTTTTCTGTTTGATGATGGTGAAGATTCTAATGTTTCAGTTGCCTCATTTTGATGATTCATAAGTCGTGGTAATGTTGGCTCTAAAATAATCAATTAAAAAGCAATAACGAGAAGCACATTCTACAAAATCCTTATTCAGTAAGCGGAATTTTTTGCCTTTTATTGATTTACTATCTTTAACCTGTTTAGTTTATTACGTTAATACGCAATCATTCTTCCGAATTTTTAACTTCACGCTTTATTACTAACCATCCAACGAATGCCTGTATGTCTCAATTTTCTATTCACCGTCGTACATTATTGAAAGGCGCTGCTGCGTCTGTTGCTTTAGCTACCCTTCATGCTTCCGGTATGAACATTTGGCGTCCTTCCAAAACCCTTCGCGTGGCTTTAATCGGCACCGGTTGGTATGGAAAAAGCGACTTGTTCCGGTTAATCCAGGTAGCGCCTGTAAACGTAGTAGCGTTGTGCGATGTAGATAAAAACCAGCTTGCAGAAGCCGCTAAAATGGTAAGCGCACGTATCAAATCAGATAAAATACCCAAGCTGTACAACGATTACAGGAAAATGCTGGCAGAGAACCAGTTGGATATTGTGCTGATTGGAACGCCCGACCATTGGCATGCGCTTACTGCCATTGAAGCCATGAAAGCAGGTGCCAATGTGTATGTTCAAAAACCAATTAGTGTAGATGTGTTGGAAGGCGAAGCCATGGTTGCCGCAGCGCGCAAATATGACCGCGTGGTTCAGGTTGGTACGCAACGCAGAAGCACACCGCATTTGATAGATGCCAAGAAGAATGTGGTAGATGCCGGCTTGCTGGGAAAAGTATCTCATGTTGAAATGTGTTGTTATTATCCCATGCGAAATGATAGCAACCCGCCCGCACAAACGGTTCCTCCTAATTTAGATTATGAAATGTGGACAGGTCCTGCGCCTTTGCGTGCATACGATGGATTGCTGCACGGAAGCTGGCGCGCCTTTATGGAATATGGAAATGGAATTATGGGTGATATGGGCATACACATGTTTGACGCGGTACGATGGATGCTGAACTTAGGATGGCCGAAACGCATCAGCTCTACCGGTGGCATTTATGTTGAGAAAAAAGGCAAATCAAATATTTCAGATACACAATCCGCCTTGTTTGAATATGATGAATTGAATTGTATATGGCAGCATCGTACCTGGGGCGCACCTTCAGACCCGGAATATCCCTGGTCTTTTAAAATTTATGGCGATAAAGGCACGCTTAAAGCTGATGTTTACAAGTACGATTTTATTCCCGAAGGAGATGGTCCTAAAATTCATAAAGATGTGGTGTACGAAAAAGAAAAATACCCGGAAGATGTAACCGAACCGCGTATTGAGTTGCACACGGCGCCGGCCACACGTTTGCACATGCTCAACTTTCTTGGCGCCATAGAAAGCGGCGGCAAACCGGTTGCAGATATTGAGCAAGGTCATATCTCAACAGCCAGTTGCATACTGGCAAATGTATCTATGAAAGTCGGTCGCCCGCTGGTGTACGATTCTCAAAAGAGGGAAATTGTAAATGATCCAGAAGCAAACAAATTGCTGCAACGTCCTTACCGCAGTCCGTGGCAACATCCGTTTGCGAATACGATATAAATAATGCTTGGAATGAAATTATAAATAAATTAATTTTCATCAACCACTAATAAAATATCCAATAATCTGTAGTTCTTTTGCCGGAATACAAAAGTTCATACAAAACGAAACTGACTCCATAAAAGCAATAAAAAAGACTGGTAATGATTTTGTAATTGATGAACAATTTTTTTAAATTAAAATAATAAATATGATCAAATCCAACCTTCGCTTGCTCCTTAGTGCCGCAACCATTTTATTTGTTACCAGTTGCGTAAGCAACAAAAAGTTTCAGTCGTTGCAATCTGATTATAATACATTACAAGGCAAAAGCAATGCGCTTGCAAAAGCAAACGATGACTGCCAAAGCAGTCTCGGCGGCGCTAATGTTAAGATCGCGGGACTTCAGGACCAATTGCAGGCAGAACGCGCGCATGTGCAATCTTTACAGTCTGCTTTAGACAAATGTTTAACTTCTACAAACCAGGGCAATACAAACATTTCAAAACTGGTAGATGAAATTAATTCATCTAACAAATACATTCAGCAATTAGTAAATTCAAAGAACAAAAGCGATTCTTTGAATATGGTTTTAACAAACAATCTTACCCGCTCGTTAAGTCGCGAAGAAATGCAGGATGTAGATGTCCAGGTTTTGAAAGGTGTGGTTTACATCTCGCTTTCCGACAATATGCTTTACAAATCCGGCAGTTATGAAATATCTGATAAAGCCAGCGCAACGCTGTCTAAAATTGCGAAAATCATTACCGACTATAAAGATTTTGAAGTGTTGATTGAAGGTAACACAGACAATGTGCCGATTGCAAAACCGAATATCCGCAATAACTGGGATTTAAGTGCGCTGAGAGCGTCTTCTGTTGTACAGGCATTGCAAAACAATTTTGGTGTAGATCCAAAACGTTTAACTGCCGGCGGACGCGGAGAATATAACCCGATTGCCAGCAACGATACGCCGGACGGAAAAATAAAGAACAGGCGCACACAAATCATCATTACGCCGAAGCTTGACCAGTTTATGGAATTGATAAACAAAGCGCCGGAGAAAGATTCTACAAGCACAAATCAATAATTAATTTTTGATAGCGTATAATATAAAAGCCGGTTCCAAACCGGCTTTTATATTTCGAATATCGTTAGTAACAAAGAAGAAAAATTGTATTGTCTCGTCAATGTTCTGCAAACAAAATACAAGGCTACATAAGCAGTAGATAAAGCTTTACTTTATAATACAAACTCACCATCTTTATAAATCACTTTTTCACTTCCGTCACCTAACGTTGCTGTAACTGTTCGGTTACTCGTGCTGATAATATCGGTATGTACTTTCGGGCAGGAATTATAACCCATATCAGCCCACTGCTCATCAGTTACCATTGACATATCACCTGTAAATGCGTCTTTATACGCATTGCCCAAAGCAATATGCGTATTACCGAATGCGCCGCCCATATTCTCATCAAACAAGGTCGTCGCCATAAATTTAGTAATGCGCGAATGGCGTTTATCGGTAAGCGAAAATTCACCCACTTTATCCGCATTTTCCTGCGCAATCATCTCTTGTAAAGCGTCTTCATTTTCGGTAGCCGAAGCGTTTATAACAATACCGTTTTGAAAGTTGAGCGACACACCCGAAATGCGCTTGCCGGAATAATACAGCGGCTGGTTAAACCGAATAGAACCATTGGTGCCGCGCCAATCGGGCGATGTAAATATTTCAAAAGACGGAATGTTCTTGCCGCCGCCGCTCAGCCATTTACGGTTTTTACCAATCTGTATATGCAAATCAACATCATCGCCTTTAATATGTAGCTTGTCAATATCCAGAACATCCAATTTGTCTTTAATGTCTTCAACCTCTTTTTGCACGCGCTTCCATTTAGCTACAGGATCATCATCTCTTAAATAACAAGCTTCGATAATCTGCTCCCAATAATCATCTAAGCTAAGCCCGGCTTCATCGGCCATAGATTGCGTTCCGTACAGGCATAACGACCAGGATAATTTTCCTGCCTGTTCTTTTTCTTCGCGCATCTTCATATAAGGCGCGCGCGCGCTGTTCATCATACTGATTTTAGAAGAAGACAATCCTTCAAACGCATGAATATCTGGTTCAGAAATAATAAACAATATATGATCAGCGGCTTCTACAATGCCCTTCCAGTATGGTTTTGCAAAAAAGCTTACCTGCTCGCCGCTGCCCGTTTCCAGCAAAAAACGCGCAAGGCTGTTATCCCGGATATTATTGGGTTGATAGTTGGTAATCAGGTTGCCGCCCGCTGCATATATTTCTTTGGCAATTGCCATAAACAAATCTTTACTGCACTCTTGTCCTACCAAAAAAACGGTATCGCCTTTATTAATTCCATCACCGTTATTCAAGGCATATTTTACCATTATCAGCGCATATTTTTTTAATAAATCATCACCAGGATTCATCATACCCATACATATTTATAGCGAACGAAAATAAGAAGGAAAAAGCTGTTTATTACCGGCTGCATTTCATTTCCGCTTAGATAAAATAATAAAAGAATAACAACAATAGCAAACGATATAAATCTGCCTTTGTTTGCCTTTACGTATAATTCTACGATACATACAATACAGAACACGGTATGGGAATTGCAATTTCTACTGCTCATGCTCCGGTAAATGCTTCCGTTCTTACCGTGTCTGCATCAGCAGGTATGTAACAACCAGAAGCTCTTTTTATTCGTATTTTTTACTTTGGCAATTTTACTTCATCACAAATAGTATGTCTTTACTTGTAGGACAAACAAACTCAGAATATGGAAACAAATTCTATTCAGCAGGAGATACTTCTTTTCACAAATACGTCTTTATCGCAAAGACAACTTTCTGAAAAAGAAGCCCTGGATAAAAAAAATTTTATTACGCATACTGAACAATTAACGGCAGCGTGCTGGAAAGGCTGGCTGGAAGCTATGATGCCCGAAATCATTGATACATCAGCCGACGGAAAGCCGCTTTTTCTGTGGGATATTCTCCAAGGCAAATCATTCCTTGATATTGAATTGTGCCAGTCTCCGCAAACTATCGAAGTTCCGTTTTCTATCAATCCGTATGCGTTTCTTCCTAACTTGTATTATTCATAAGGCAGAGGATTTTTATTCTTTAATAAGCAATATAAAAAACTGATTGTTACGGCTGCCGGACTTACATAAAAAATAACGTACACTCTGTGTTTTTATAAAAACAAGTAAAAGCCTCAATATATAATTTGATGCCCGAAACCGGCTAAACACGTTGTTGGGTAATTACTAATCCCAAAGCGTAGAAATCTATTTTCCCCACCGGTTTTATACTCTAAATAACGCTGCGCCCAATAAGTGGTTCTTTTTAAATAACTTTGAAACACACTAACTTTTGCCATAATGAAAACTGCCTGGCTTGCTGTATTTGCACTACTCGCATTCCCGTTTCACATATATGCACAAACCGACCGGTGGATTGTAAAAGCGGGCGAAAACATCAATACAGCGCTTCCTGCCGATGTAAAATTTCATTACCCGCAATTTACGCAAGGCACTGTTTTTTTCAGAGACGGAACCGGTTCCAATGCATTGCTCAACTACAATTTACTAAACGGAGAAATGCAGTTTATCACTCCAAAAACAGATACGCTTACCGTTACTAACGAAGCCACCATTAAGCACATCATCATTGGCAGCGATACTTTTTTTTACAGCAAAATATTTGTGCAGTTGGTTACCGGCAACAATACGGTAAAACTCGCTAAGAACGAAGCTTTAGGCGTTGTTAGTGCAAGCAAAATGAGTGGCTACGACCAGGAATCTTCTACTGGCTCCATCACCACCATTAGTTCGTTAAACTCCAATGACCGCATTACAAAACTTACCGAAAAAAAGGCACTCACTGTTATGAAGAAAACAACTTATTATTTTGGTGATACCTACAACAATTTTTTACCTGCCGGCAAAAAAAATCTTATCAATCTTTTTGGCAAAAAGCAAACTGCCTTAGTGCCATACCTGAAAAGCCATAAGGTTGATTACAGCAAAGAAGAAGATATGAGAGCTTTGCTCGCTTTCCTGCAAAGTAATTGAGGTTATATCAAGCCGGCAAAGCATAACCTGTAATGATACCAATATAAATTATGGCAATACCTTCTGCCCTTAAAATTTCCTTCACCGAACCGCAAACTGGATACCCCTTCTTACCTACATTATCTTTTTAATCAAATTATAATTTTCGCGCTGTAAAAACCATTTTACTTTAGCGTCAACCAATTCTGATATCACAACCAATATCAAAATAAAAATCCTATAAAGTATGAAACCAAAAAAGCCCGCTGCCACCCATGCAGCACAAACCGGGCAATGTACAGACTTAGAAATTAAAGGCTCTCGTCTCGAAGATTGGATAGACAAGGCGGATCTCATGCAGCAGTTCCATATCTCCGCCCGCACTGTTGACAATTACATCGCAAAAGGCATTCTCACTATTCTAATTTTGGCATCAGGAAATATTTCTATAAACCCCATATCCTTCGCTACATCGAGCAAGCGTATCGCTAATCATCCTTACAACATCAGCAAAACGAAAGACGCTGCGTCACAAAGCGGCTACTGGGTTTCCATACCTCAAACACCACAAACCAAATTATAAATAACCGCCGTCTCCACCATACTGTCAGCCATTTTTCGTAAAACAGCGCAGAGGTTTTGTTCGGTTTTCTTCTTGTTTTGTTCGCTTTTTGTTCGGGCTTTACTTTTTCATTACATCACTATCAACCTGCCATTTTTTCACGCTCGTAAACATCCGCTAAACCAACCGGCAAATTCATCCTCAAGATCACATCAAAACAAATGGCATTACTTATCCAATCCAATTTTCCAAACAATCTAAGCAGCTATATGTAATCATTTCCGGTTCAAGCATCGTCTCTCAAAGATTTAGGTTAACTCATAAAACTATATTGGTTATTAATGCTGGAACCAGAAGCATAGGAAGAAAACAACAATTGAGTAAACTTTCTTTTTCATAAACCTTATTTTTAAAATAAGTGTTCTAATTGCCAATGTCAAATCTGCCATCTGTAATATGAATCACTTTTCCATCATCGCTAACCGCATTCATCCAAAAAGTACCTGCAAGTATATTACCGCCAAAAAAGGGAGTATATGTTCCATCAAAATAAGTAATGGTAATGCTGCCGGTATCCACGTCCGAAGTTTTGTAACTGATTGCATAGCCAGTGGCATCCCTGATATTGTTATCTGTGAAATTCGCACTGTAATGACCACCTTTCAAAGAATAGGTACCTGTGCTGGCAGGAAAAGGCATTCTTATGTCAAAATCAAAGTCGGAAGTGAATCTATTAACGGCAGATATATAAATGGTGCTATCCCCTGAACTTGATGAATAGGAAATATTGCCAGCACTCACAAAGTCCTCAAATTCAGGTTTCCCGCTTGCTTCATATACTTTTCCATCCACCTTACAGCCAAAGGTGTAAGCGCCGGTGTGCGTTTCGGGCGGCAGCGGGTGGCCGGTATCTTTTATGCAACTCTGTGCTATAAGAAGTAATATGATAACAACCGTTGTAACAATTTTCATGAGCGGCCTTATTTAGCGAATGGCGAAGGTGATGCATTGAAAAGACAACAACTTTGACAAAAGTCAAAAAATTCCGGTTCCGGCATCGTTTCTCAAAGAAGTAAGTTAACCCACAAAAATTCAGAACAATTTTCTATTAATAATCAATGCGTTTGCAAAATTTAATACTTATACAGTATAGATTTTTTATGAAATGATTGATATAAGATACAAGACCAGTTTGAGGTAACCAATTTTTCCGGTTACACCGTAGCAACCTGGATAAGCTTTCTTTCTGCCGATGGCAAAGAAGTAGCCAACAGTATTTACACCGGCGAGCTTACCATTCAAAGGTAAAATATACCTTCTTCACATCAGCCTTGCAAGTAGCGTTCAATCAATATAAAAAGAAGAAGCCGGTATAACAGGCTTCTTCTTTTTTGTAATTATATGTCTTACTCAACCCAACAAAATATATAACACCATATCAGCTCGTAGTCATCATCCCGTTCGTAAACTAAATCTCGAAGAAAACAAAACAGAACAAGCGCCATTAGCAACGCAATAAACAAGAGAAAAGGTTAGTCTGAAAGTTGGTATAAAAAGCGTTGTAAGAGGTTTGGTTTCAATAAATAAAAGGAGAAAAGATGCCATGCCGGGCGATAGCAGCATCTCATCATAAGTATCAGCATTCATTCCCAAAAATGTCTTCTGCCGTTAGAATAATCATTTCATTAATCTATAACTTTCATAACCCGCTTCCAAAACTACTAAGGTTGTTTTCCCATTCATATTCAGGAGGAAAGTACGTGCCCAATATCCGCTTTTATCACATTGAAATCGCTTTGATGAGAGGCTTACTTTGTCATAGCAAACAAAATTGCTGACAACATTATTTCATCAATAAAAAAAAGTTATGAAAACCGCTATCGTATCCGCAGCTTTCTTTTTTCTTTGTCTCTGTACGGCGCAGGCGCAGTACACAAATTCCTCTTACAAATATCTTCCCTATTCTGATGCCGACATAAGATATGCCGACAGCTATTTACACGTTGTTGACATGCTCGAAGAAGATGGCTATACAATTAGTACAGAAAAATATGGTTATTTAAAAGAAGGAGAAATAGTTTTTTCCGATAAAACCTTTTCAGAAGGCTTACAATACAAAATAGTCGGCATATCAAACGATTCTCACGTAAATGATATAGATCTTTTTTTGTATAATGAAGATGGAACACTTTATAGTAGTGATGAAAGTAGCGATGCTGTAGCCATCATAAACTTTTATCCATCCTTTACCCGCGAAATGAGAATAAAGATAAAAAACGCAGATTCCGATACCCCTTATGATGCTTCTCTCTGTCGTTTTGTGGTTGCTTACAAATAAGAAAATGTAAATACAATCTTCTCTCCAACACTATCTAAAACAAAAATGCCTTACTGTAAATTAGTAAGGCATTGCTATTATACATTAAAATTAAAGTTCACTATCGCTATTACACACACTCTTTCAATTCCTTCTCGGTATAAGCTATATTGTATTGCTTCAATACATCTGCCGGTACGCCCTGCCATACATTGGGTATATTGCCCATATAACCAATGTCTTTACCGCCAATTTCGGAGGTATAAAAACCACTGGCGGTAAGGTTACGCATAAGGCTAAAGAAAGTAACGCCCGCACCCATACCCAGTTTGGCTTTCGCAGGGTAAGCAATCTGGTCAACCAATTCAATGCGCTGCTTATCATCGCAATCAACAAACGATTTGTTGTAGCGGGAGAAGCATTGCATATCAAGCCAGCGCAAACCGCCACGCATAGGTGTTTGATGCTCGGGCATATCTTTTACAATAAACTCAATAAAATCGGGCACTTTAGCGTCGGTTGCGCTTCCGCTAACCTCATCTTTCGGAATAATAATATCAGCCAATACAGCAATAGTGGCCATTTCGTGTTTATCAAAAAAAGTCTCGCCGCTAACTTCTTTGTAATAGGCTTCTTCTTCCTTCATACGGTCGAAGTCGTTGCCTTTATTTTCCACCGCTTTTTGCGAAGGCAAATCTTTGGTATTATCGGTCTTTACATCTGTCTGGCAGGCTTCTAAAATAACACCTGTGGCAACACCGCCGGCAAGTAACGCTTTGAGTGATTTTCTTCTATCCATAATACTGAGTTATGAATTATGAGTTATAAATTATGATATACAATGTGGTTGGCTTGTGCCATGATTTTCTCTTGCACTTGCACATTTTAAATGTTGTTCTTTTTCAATTCTTCAACCAAATGCTCGCTGGCACGCATAGAAAGAGCCAGGATTGTCCAGGTGATATTTTTATCTGCCTGCGATACAAACTGACCGCCATCCACACACAATACGTTCTTGGCATCATGCGCCTGGCTCCAGGCATTAAGCGCTGACTTTTTAGGATCGTTACCCATACGTACAGTACCAGCTTCGTGAATGATTTTGCCGGGCGGTTCCAAGCCCCAGTTGTTCTCTTTACTATTGTTGGCGCCCCATGTTATTACAGCCCCCATATTGTGAAGAATTTCAGAGAAAGTCTCCGTCATGTGTTTTGCCTGTAATATTTCGTGCTCGGTATATTTTACATTAAAACGAAGAACCGGGATACCAAATTTGTCAACGGTAGTCGGGTCAATTTCACACAAATTGCTTTCTAAAGCCAGTGCTTCTCCCCTGCCAGCCATACCAACACCAGCACCATAGAAGAAACGGTAATCTTCTTTTAACGATTTACCATAACCGCCGCCTTCTTTTTGCATACCATGTACTGCATACTTGCCATTGAGGTTTTCGATGCCCCAGCTAAAGCCATACAAAGGCATTCCCATACCGCCGCCATATTCAATATGATAACCGCGCGGAAAATCAAGCTTTTTATTATCAAGCCACCAGGGAGAATATACGTGCATACCACCAACGCCATCTTCGTTATAGCGTTTTCTATCAAACAATTCAGGAATGATACCACCCATGCCGGAGCCGGTAGAATCGTGCAGGTATTTACCCACTACATTGCTGCTGTTAGCTATGCCATTGGGATGACGACCTGATTTTGAATTGAGCAACAAACGAGCAGATTCGCAGGCGCTGGCAGCTAAGATTACAGTACGGCCGGACACCTGGTATTCCTGCATATCGTCTTTGTTGATGTAAGACACAGCAGTAGCCAAACCTGTATTTTGGTCGGTTAATATTTCGCGCGCCATAGCATTCGTAACCAGGTCAACATTGCCGGTATGCATAGCGGGAAGAACCAAGCAGGAAGAAGAAGAAAAATCGGCATACGCTTTACAGCTTCTGCCGCACTGCGAGCAATAAAAACAAGAACCCCGTTCTTTGTTAATGGCTTTGGTAAGAATAGACAAACGCGATGGAATAACCGGCACGCCTGCTGCAGTTCCTGCTTTCTTAATCATCAGTTCGTGCAGACGAGGCTTTGGCGGCGGCAGAAAATATCCATCCGGATGATCTTCCAAACCTTCATTGGTACCAAACACACCCAGCATCTTATCAATTCTGTCATAATATGGTTTGACGTCTTCGTAACCGATCGGCCAGTTATCGCCTAATCCATCCACATCTTTACGCTTGAAATCTTTAGGTCCGAAACGTAACGAAATTCTGCCCCAGTGATTGGTACGGCCACCCAACATGCGCGCACGCCACCAATCCCATTCTGTACCGGGTGCATGTGTGTACGGTTCGCCATCAATTTCCCAGGCCCAGTAGCAGCCATCAAAGTCGCCGAACGGGCGAAAACGCGTACCAGCGCCACGTCTCGGAGAATCCCAGGGCTTCTTTAACTGTAAAGAATTGATTTTAGGATCGAACATTGGACCCGCCTCTATCAGGCAAACTTTTAAACCTGCGTTGGCAAGCACATACGTTGCCATACCACCACCCGCACCAGAGCCAACAATAATGGCATCGTACTTTTTAGAACTTTTTTTTATCTGCAAATCAGCCATGTAGCAAATCGTTTTTTAGTCGGGATAAATGTAGTGCATTATCGTTTTCGGAAATTTTTTTTCATGTTAATGTCAAAATATTGGAGAGTTTCATCAAAAATTGATTTGTGGTTTTGAAAAAGCCAATCAGGCAAAATGTGGAAAGATGATTGCCGATTACTTCATCAACTTTTACTTTTGAATTTTTACTTGTAAAATCAAACTCATCTTTACATTTTAATACAAAGAAAATGGATTTGATTCTGGCAATAGACATCGGCACCACGAACTGTAAAGCAGTCACCTTCGATACAGACGGAAACGTAATTCATTCAATAAAAGATGGCTATGCGACCGAGACAGATGAACATGGAAAATGCGAGCAAAAACCCGATGAGATATTTGATGTTGTTATAAAACTGGTACAACAATCAGTAACTGCAAACAAAGAAATTACGGCGGTTGGTTTTAGCGCGGCGATGCATAGTTTAATAGCCGTAGATAAAGAAGGAAAACCAATAACCAATGCTATTATCTGGGCTGATACAAGAAGTATATCGCAAGCAGAAAAACTAAAAGAAAGCAGTGCCGGAAAAACAATTTATAATAAAACCGGAACGCCGATACATCCCATGTCGCCGTTATGTAAAATCATTTGGCTTAGAGAAACACAGCCGGAAATTTTTAGTAAAACATACAAGTTCATTTCGATAAAAGAATACATTTTTCTGAAGTTATTTGGTACCTATCTTATTGATTATTCCATTGCTTCGGCAACCGGCTTATTCAATACAAAACAAACAAATTGGTGCGCAGAAGCTTTGCAGGTTGCCGGTATTCAGACAGAGCAATTATCGCAGCCGGTTGAGGTTACGCATAGCGAGACAAATTTATTACCTACATATAAAAATTTATTCGGGTCAAAACAATCTGTAAAGTTTATTGTAGGAGGTAATGATGGATGTCTTGCCAATTTAGGCAGCGGTGTTATTTCGCCCGGTGATGCATCACTTACCATTGGTACCAGCGGCGCTATCCGCCTGACAACAGACACTATAAAACCAGATGCCGAACAAAGGCTTTTTACTTATCTTCTTACCAAAGACATTTACATTACCGGCGGTGCTATCAACAACGGTGGCATTACCATGGAATGGCTGAGTAAAATAGTAATGAATGGTAAATCGGCAAAAGAGCCTGATGAATTGTTGCAACTTGCCGAAACATCTCCGGCAGGCGCCAATGCTTTGTTGTTTTTGCCTTACTTGTTAGGCGAGCGTGCGCCGATGTGGGATGCCAATGCAAAAGGCGTTTTGTTCGGGCTTACACAACAACATACCAAAGCCCATATTTCTCGCGCGGGTGTAGAAGGAATTTGTTTTGCCTTGCGCAGCGTGATGCAGGCAATAGAAGAAGTGAACGAACCGATTAAAAGAATATATGCAAGCGGCGGCTTTACACAATCTCATTTCTGGCTGCAAACAATGGCAGATATTTTAGGAAAAAAAATCATCATTCATAACAACGCAGATGCATCGGCAACCGGTGCTGCCATTATTGCTATGTATGCATTGGGACATATCAAAAACTTATCGGAAGCCGCACGTTTTTCCGAGGCTTTGCAATCGTATTCACCCAATACAAAAACAAGAAATTTGTATGATTCTTTGTTCGCTATATTTCAACGATTATATCCAAAATTAAAAGACGAATTTGCCCAAATCAGCAAGCTTTAAAAAGTTGTATATGCTTATAGTTAGTGAAATGTTTATTTACCCGGTAAAATCATTAGGTGGTATTGCTGTTTCTTCTGCAATTCTTACGGAGCGCGGCTTACAGCACGACAGAAGGTGGATGCTGACAGATGCGCAAAACAATTTCATCACACAAAGAGAAATGCCGGCAATGGCTTTGCTGCAAACTTCAATAAATGATGATGGCTTACATATAACCCATAAACAAAACGGCGAATCTTTGCTTGTTCCGTTTCAGCTGCAAACAACAGATACATTAATGGTTGATGTATGGAGCGACAGGTGCCGGGCGCAAGCTGTAAGTGAAGAAGCCAATGCCTGGTTTTCTGATGCACTTTCTGCCAAATGCAAGCTGGTATATATGCCGGATACAACGAAGCGAAGAGTTGATGGCCGGTATGCGATAGATAAAGAAATTACCAGCTTTGCGGATGGTTATCCAACCTTACTTATCGGGCAATCTTCGTTAGATGATTTGAACAGCCGTTTACCGGAAAAAGTAAGCATGGAACGCTTTCGTCCAAACATAGTTTTTACCGGCGCAGAACCTTATGAAGAAGACGATTTGGAAGCATTTACAATCAATAATATTCAATTCTTTGGCGTGAAGCTTTGCGGGCGTTGTGTGATGATTACAATCAACCCAAACACAGCAGAAAAAAGCAAAGAACCTTTGCGAACATTAGCCACTTACCGCAGGCAAAATAACAAGATTTATTTCGGACAAAATCTTCTTCACCACGGCGAAGGTTTGATACATGTGGGTGATACAATTGAAGTGATAAAAAGAAGAGAAAAAACAAGGACTTTTCATTCATTGCAAGTTGAATAAAAGATAGCTTGTGTGTTTGCAAATGCAATAACAACCGCATATCAAATACAAACCTGTATTCAATACCTTTCATTTTACATTCGCATACAAATATGCTATCTGCTACCCGCCAGTTATATAAAAATGCTTATGCCGGATTATCGCTGAACACGTGGTATTTATCTATTGTTATGCTCATCAACAGAAGCGGCACAATGGTCGTTCCTTTCATGACGATATATTGCACACAACAGCTACATTTTTCTGTTATACAAGCTGGTTTTGTAATGGGTTTGTTTGGCTTAGGCGCAATGACAGGCGCTTTTATCGGCGGCAGAATAACTGACAAATGGGGCTTTTATCCGTTACAGGCTGCAGCCTTGTTGCTGGGCGGCGTTATGTTTATTGTTACCGGCTACCTGCACACATATCTTTCGCTTTGTACCGGCACTTTTATATTGAGTGTTTGCAACGAATCGTTTCGCCCGGCAAATGCAACGGCTGTTGCTTATTACAGCACACCAGACAACAGAACACGCTCTTACTCAATGAATCGTCTTGCCGTCAATCTCGGATGGGCAGTAGGCGGCGCTTTGGGCGGCTTTTTAGCTTCAGTAAATTACGATTTGTTGTTTTGGGTTGATGGCTGCACAAACATCGTGGCGGCCTTTTTATTATTGAAATTGTTGCCTTATGTAAAAGCCGGCTCAAAACACAATCAAACAACGGTACCAACGGCAAAAGCATCGGCTTATCAAGACAAAACTTACTTGGTATTTATTACGCTGACGATTTTGTTGGGATACTGCTTCTTTCATTTGTTTACTATCGCACCTGTTTTTTATAAAACGCAATGGCATTTAAACGAACAATTTATCGGTGTACTTATGGCACTGAATGGTGTCATTATTGTATGCATAGAAATGATTCTTGTATATTCTATTGAAGGCAAAAAACCGCTTACTTATTTTATACGTTTTGGCGTGTTGTTGATAGGTGTTGCTTATGCCGTTTTAAATATATTACCGGCATCTGCCTTAACAGCGATTGTGTCTATATTTATCATCACATTCGGCGAAATTTTATCCATGCCTTTTATGAATTCATTCTGGGTGAGCCGGACTGTAGAAAGCAACCGGGGACAGTACGCGGCTATGTACACTATTGCTTGGAGCATTGCTCAAATTACAGCGCCAATCTTGGGAAGTGAGATCGTTGTTGATTATGGCTACAACACGCTCTGGTGGCTGCTTGCAGGCATTTGTCTTTTTACTTCAACGGGATTTTATTTATTGGGTATCAGATTAAAAAATGCAACCGAACTGCGATGAAATTTTGGAATAATAAAGACAATATGCCTGTCATTTACTTACCGGCTCTTTATATCCTTTTGTTGCATCATCAATTAATAATACCCAATCGTTTCCAACACCGGAAGAAGGTGGTGTAAATTCCGAACGGTTTTTATTATCCCAAGCACTGAGGTTTTGCGCTTTTCCATCTTTCGGATTGAACCACCAGCCGGATAATCTTTTAGCCATGTTAGCCGTATTTATCACTATCTTTTTACCAACAGGAAGATAGATCATTGCATAACTATTATCCGCTGCATGAAAGGCTTCAATATGTTCACCTTTTTCGCCTTGCCCGCTGATGATAATAGAATTGTCTGGTATACGTTGCAGCATCGGTCGCGATTCTATCAATTTGCGCAGGCAGCCAACCTGGTAAGCGCCGGGACGATCCATCGCATTTATCCAGCCACGATCCGGATAGTTGACAGCTTCTTCCCGGGCACTCATAAACTGCCAAACCGCGTGATGTCCATACGTAACGCCACAAGCACCGGCAAATACAGAGCGATACGTTTGTTTACGAACGTCATAATCGCGGAAATAACCGTTGTCCGGATTCCATTTTGGCCAAGGATTTACCGGGTGATCTTCATAGTTTGGTTCGCCATCCAATGTAGGTTTTACCGGCGTGTAACTTCTGTCACGTTTCACCAAATCCCAGCAGGCAACATCATGCCCGCTGCCATGACCAGACTGAAACATATTGACATCGAGCCACGGCTCATTTTGTATCCACTGCGAAGTAGAATTTTCTCCGCCCCACGGATGATATGTAATTAAACATTGATGATTAGTAGCTTCGATAATGCCCTTCGCCATTGCGCGCCAAACCGGACGCCAGTCGTTGCTGTCTCTTATCGCAGGTCTGTCGCCGCCTAAAATCCAGATTATATTGGGTTCATTTTTATAGCGGTTGCCAATCCATTTTCCATACGTATATGCATTGATGCTATCAAACACAACAGGTCCATCGCCCCACAACTTCGTTACTTTATCGCCCCAGGTTGGCAAAAGACCTACAAATAAATTGCGCTCCTTAGCCATGTGAATTGTGCTGTCAACGATGGCAAAATATTTCTCGTTTGGTTGCGTTGGATCCAAGTTATTCAGGGGAACTTCACCATATTGATTTGGCTTGCGCAAACCATCAAATTCGGCTAACGCAACGGCTTGTATAACGGTAAAACCTTTGGCAGAACGATTATCGAGATATTGTTTTATCTCATCCAATTTCAAACGATGAAATAATTCCCAGCCGGTATCGCCCAGCCAAAAAAAAGGTGTTCCATCTTTGAATTGCAAATCATGTCCATCTTTACTTGCCTGCAAACGACCGTGAGTAAAGAGAGATTGTGCAGAAACCGTTGCAAAAAAAAATAGAAAAAGAAGGAAGATAAACAGCAATCGCATAAGTATGATTTAATGAGGCAAAGAAAGAAACGGAACTTTTGATAACCTGACATAATTATAAAACAACAAGACATAAAAGAATGTCAGGCGAATGAAAATGTGTCTCCGTCAAACAAACCTTTATCACTAAGTTTTATGTGCGGAATAACAAGCAATGCCATAAAGCTCAATGTCATAAAAGGCGCTTGCAGCGGGCTTCCCAGGGCTTTTGCTTTACGGCTGATCTCCGTATATTTTTTTGCCACTTCATAGCCATCTTCCAAACTCATTAAACCGGCAACAGGCAAAGGCAAAACATGAACGCCATTATCATCTTTACAACTAATTCCGCCTTCATTTGATAGAAGAGGAAATATAGCATCAGCTATACTTTTATCATCTGCGCCAACAGCAATAATATTATGACTATCATGCGCAACGGACGAAGCAATAGCGCCACTTTTCAAGCCAAAATTATTGATAAATGCAACCGCCGCCGGAGCTTGCCGATAACGATTGACAACAACGATTTTTAAAATATCTTTTTCTACATCAATTACCCAACAATCTTTTTCTTCTTTACCTTCCAAATACAATTTATTGGTGATGAGTTCGCCATCCAAAGCTTCTATGACAGGTATTAAATTATCCTTATCGGGATAAGCATTTTTGTGAAGATCAAACGCGCTCGGAAGAATCGTTTGCTTCAAAAAATGATTGATGGGTTTTTCCGAAACACTTTTAATATATGACGTTCCATCTGCTGCTACCAATTCACCATTAATATATGTTTTCAATACAATAAAATCAGTCAGGTTATTTATAATTATACAATCAGCAGCATCACCAATACGAAGCAAACCGTTATCTAATTTATAATGCAAAACCGGGTTAATGCAAGCCACTTGTAACACTTTAAAAATATCAATTCCTTTTGCTACAGATTTGGCACAAAGTTTATTGATATGACCTTCCACCAAACTATCCGGATGCTTGTCATCGCTGCAAAACATCATATTTTCCCAATGATCATTTAGTAATGGCGCTAAAGCTTCAAAGTTGCGTGCAGCACTGCCTTCCCGAACAATAATCTTCATACCATAGCTTAATTTTTCCAGCGCTTCTTCGGCTGTAAAACATTCGTGGTCGGTGCTGATACCGGCATCAATATATTGCTTTGCCGCTTCGCCCCGCAAGCCGGGTGCGTGACCATCAACCGGCTTGTTTAATTTATGCGCAGAAGCTATTTTTTTCATTACTTCTTCGTCTTTGTGTAAGACGCCGGGAAAGTTCATCATCTCGCTGAGATATTTGATTTCAGGCTGTTGCAGCAAAGCGTCCACATCGTTACTATCGAGCGTGGCGCCAGATGTTTCAAACGTTGTAGCAGGCACACAACTTGGCGCACCAAAGTTGAATCGGAATGGAACTTTTTTCCCATTATCAATCATAAACTGAACGCCTTGCATACCACATACATTGGCAATTTCGTGCGGGTCGCTTACGGTTGCAATCGTTCCATGTACAACAGCCAGCTTAGCAAATTCGGAAGGTATTAACATGCTGCTTTCGATATGTACATGTGCATCGGTAAAGCCAGGTAAAATAAAGGGCAAAGTCTTATCTTCTTCACACTTTTTTATATCTGCGATTTTACTATCAGACACATATATTTCAGCTGTATAAATTTGTTTTGCCCATATATCAACAAGGTTTCCTTTTATGGTAAATGAAGCTTGCATGTGTTACTGTTTGTGATTGCAAAATACAGCCGCTGGCTGTTTGAAAAAAGTTTGATTGCTGTTCAGAACGTACAAGAGTATTTTGACAATAATAATTTTCTGCATTTACTCATTCAACAACTTTTCAGAAACCGCAACGGCTACACGTTCGCCATCAATAGCCGCACTTACAATACCGCCTGCATAACCGGCACCTTCGCCGCAGGGATATAAATTTTTTATCTGAACATGTTGTAATGTATCGTGGTTACGTGGAATACGAACCGGCGATGATGTGCGGCTTTCGGTTGCTACCACAATGGCTTCGTTGGTATAATAGCCACGCATTTTTTTGCCGAAAGCAACAAATCCTTGCTGCAACCTGGTATGGATAAATTGTGGCAAAACCGTTTGCAAAGATGTGCTTTGCAAGCCGGGAACATAACTGCAAACCGGAAGTGTAGAAGACACTGTATTGTTGCAAAAATCTGCCATGCGTTGTGCCGGAGCTACAAAATTTCCGCCACCGCTTTTGTACGATTCCTGTTCTACCATTTGCTGAAAATACATGAGTAATAATGGATAATCTGGTTGCCATTTATTATCATACATTATTTTTTTAAAACGGCTGTCAGATACAGCATCAGCCACATCAGTCGTTACCACCATGCCGCTGTTTGCAAATGGATTATTGCGCTTACTTGGACTCCAGCCGTTTACAACCAACTCATTGGCGCTGGTTGCTGCCGGCGCGATAATGCCGCCGGGACACATGCAGAAAGAAAAAACGCCTTTATCATCAACTTGCTGCACAACGCTGTAAGCAGCCGGTGGCAAATGCTCATCGCGAACAGGTTGATGATATTGTACATTATCAATTAAACTTTGCGGATGCTCGATGCGAACACCAAGCGCGAACGGTTTGGCTTCGATAAGAATTTTTTTATTGTATAGCAAGCTAAAAATATCGCGTGCACAATGACCTGTTGCGAGAATAACAGCATCGGCATAAAACTGATTATCGTCTGCTGTAACGATGCCTGTTATAATATCATCTCCAATAATAAAATCGGTTACTTTCTTTTCAAATAAAAATTCTCCGCCACTGTTTTCAATTTGTTGCCGCACCGCAGTTATGATCTGCGGTAATTTGTTAGTACCGATATGCGGATGCGATTCATAAAGGATTTTTTCTTCGGCACCAAACTGCGCAAACGTGCGGAGAATGCTGTCTATATTGCCGCGCTTAGTGCTGCGCGTATAGAGCTTTCCATCGCTGTACGTGCCGGCGCCGCCTTCGCCAAAACAATAATTGCTTTCGGGGTTAATCAGCCCTTCTTTATTTAAAGCCGCTAAATCGCGACGACGGGAGCGAACATCTTTGCCCCGTTCTAATAAAATAGGTTTTATGCCTTGCTGAATGAGGCGCAAAGCAGCAAATAAACCCGCAGGTCCGGCACCAATAATGACAACGGAATGTTTTGCTTTTGAAACATCCTGATAATTAACCGGCGTGAAAGTTCGCTGGTGAAAAGGCTCGTTGATAAAAGCTTCTACGCTAAGATTGATATAAGCTTGCCTGCTGCGGGCATCAATAGATTTTTTCTGAATGAAATAACCGGTAATATCTGTTACGTTTTTACCGGCAGACAGAGCGATAAATTCTTTTACAATATCGCTGTTTTCTGCTTCGTGCGGAAGCAGTTTCAGCGTAATGGTTTGTTGCATGATGTCAGGTATTTATCCTAAAAGATTCAACAAAAAATATAAAATCGTTTCTGCGACAGCAGAAAATAAAAAGACTAAAACGAATGACCAGACACGAAACGATAACCAAACCGAAGCCCGACAAAATGTATGGATTCTGAATTAACAGTGGCTTCGTAACGAACACTGAAATCGAAGGTTTTAGCTTTATCGGCATAATAGCCAACCGAGCCAGCCAGCGTAAATCCATCACCATAAATATCTCTCACGCTGCCGGTGCTGAATTTAGAAAAACCTAAAGCCGGTTCAAAATATAACCTGCCTTTGGTTGTATAACGCCCTGATACTTTAAAGAAGCCATCGCCGATGGTTCCGATGTTGCGGTCGTTATATTTTTCTGTTGTAAAAAAAGCAATATAACCGGCTTGTATAAGTAAAGCCCAGTTTTGTGTAAAGTTATAGCCCAGTTTTGCATCGCCGCCAATACCGGGATTTACATTAAGCCCGAAATCGCCAACCGGCACGCCAAAATCAACACCAAAAGCCAGTTCGGCACCAATGCCTTTTTGAGAAAAAGCAGCTATTGAGAAAAACATTACAAGTGCGCAAAAAGCGATTTTTTTCATAGCAGTAGTAGTATTGGGTTTGAAAAAATTAAAACGGCAAATCATCTTCAGAATCGGGCGTTTGGTTGGTAACACTGCCGGATGGCTGATCGGCATATTGATGATTGCCTGCCTGTGCGGCTTGTGTATGTTCTATGCGCCAAGCATCGAGATTTGTTATGTAATTGTCTTTGCCGTCTTTTGTCCATTTGCTGCCACGCAGGTTAAAATGAACTTTTACATTATCGCCTATCATAAATTTATCGCACATGGAAGTACGGTCTTGTGTGCATTGGAATTTAATATAACTGGTAAATACGCGACCGTTACTTTCTTCCGAATTTTCAATTACAAACTCGCGCGTTTTAAAGGTTTCTGAACGTTGAACGGTATTATAGACAGCAATTAATTTTCCCTGAATATCAAATGCCATGTTATGGTTTTGTGGCAAATGTAATTTTAATGGATGAAGGAAAGCGGAAGATGATAATAAAAACATGATAAAAGAACAAAAAGCAAACATCCTGATGAAATATAAGCTGGCTAAATCTCAAAAAAGAAATGAATTTGTATTACTAAATTGTTATTAAATTATTACCAGTTGGTTATTCATAAGCAACATCTGGATATTTTTACCTGCTGTATGAAACGAAATGTTCAAAACAACCGCCCCGCCGGTATTCAAACAAATATTTATATAGCTCTTATTGCATACCTGCTGTTGGCTATGTTGTTTTATTCACTTTGCCGCATTGGTTTTTACCTGTTCAATACGTCTTACTTTCCCCGGCATGAAGCTGGCAAATTTTTTAAACATTATGTATGGCGGTTTGCAGTTCGATCTTTCGGCTGTGCTGTACAGCAATGCGCTGTTTGTTTTTATAATGATTATACCAAATCCCTGGCGATTTCATCAAACTTATAAAAAGATAGCCAAGTGGTTGTTTGTAGTTGTCAATTCCATTGCTATCGCAACCAATGTTATTGATTTTATCTATTATAAATTTACGCTTCGCAGAACCACGCTTAGTATCTTTTCGCAGTTTCAGCATGAAAATAATTTGGGAACTTTGTTCATACATTTCTTTTTTACTTACTGGTATGCGGTTCTTCTTTTTGTTATCTTAATAATTGCTTTGAAGAAGGCATACGAGTTGATTGATTACAAACGATTTCAGGTTAATGTGTGGAAGCATTATATAGCTGGTATTTTATTGGTTCCTGTTTTTGTTACTTTGTTTGTAGGCGGCGTGCGTGGTGGTTTTGCGCATAGTGTAAGACCTATAACGCTAAGCAATGCCGCCGAATTTGGCGACCAGCCCAGAGACATCAATATTGTTTTGAATACGCCTTTTGCTATCATCAGAACAGCAACTACAGATGTGGTGAAAAAAGTGGATTATTTTAAGACAGAGGAAGAACTGAACAGCGTGTTTACGCCTTTACATATTCCGGCTGATACGGCAAAATTTAGGTATGATAATGTTGTAGTGATTATTATAGAAAGTTTTTCTAAAGAATTTGTAGACGCATACAATAAAGGCAAAGCCAACTACCAAAGCTACGCTCCTTTTATAGATTCGTTAATTGGTAAAAGCCGGGCTTATCAATATTCATTTGCCAACGGCAGAAAATCTATTGAAGCCATGCCTTCTGTTTTGTGCAGCATTCCCTCTATCGAAGTGCCGTATGTGCTTTCACATTATTCCGGCGATACCGTAAACAGCTTAGCGTCTTTGCTAAAAGAAAAAGGTTATTACACATCTTTCTTTCATGGCGCGCCCAATGGTTCTATGGGTTTTTTAGCCTTTTCTAAAACCACCGGTTTTGATAGTTATTATGGCAAAAACGAGTTTAATAACAATGCAGATTTTGATGGTATCTGGGGTATTTGGGACGAACCGTTTCTGCAGTTTTTTGCCAATAAACTAAACACTTTCAAACAGCCTTTTTATACAACTTTATTTACATTATCATCACACGATCCTTACAAAGTGCCGGATCAATATAAAAATGTTTTTAAAGGTGGTCCGCTGGATGTTGACAAGTGCGTTCAATACACTGATTATTCATTAAAACGTTTCTTTGAAACCGCGCAAAAAATGCCATGGTTTAAGAATACATTGTTTGTACTTACTGCCGACCATGCATCGCCCGAAACGCATTATCCCGAATACAGTACCGTGCCGGGCTTTTTTTCGATCCCGATTATTTTTTATAAACCCGGCGAAAACTGGTCGTCTTTTAAGCAGGAAACGATAGGTCAGATAGACATTCTGCCTACTATTTTAGGCTATCTGCATTACGATAAACCATACATTGCTTTTGGCAGAGATGTGTTTAAAGAAAATACTACACCTTATACATTTAACTATCTCGATAATACCTACAATTTATTTTACGGTGATTATTTGCTGATGTATCAGAATGATAAAGCCATTGCTTTATATAATTACAAACAAGACTTTACACAGAAGAATAATTTGCTTACACAATTACGGGATACAACACAAATTCTTACTACCAAAATAAGAGCTATGATACAGCAATACAACAATCGTATTGTAGATAATAACCTGACTACAGAAGGAAGCCAGTTACAATTGCGCGCAGCGAAACAATAAGCTATATTTCAGTTATAAGTTATGAACAATGAGTTAGCTATTGAAGAACATACTTAACCAGCTTCTCCAAACTTTTACAAATTCACGCCAAAAGAAACATACCAGGTTCTGCCATCAGCAGGCAAAATACCCGGACCCGGATACATGGTAATACGACGGTTAAAATAGTCTTCGTTTGTAAAATTATTAACGCCTGCGCTCAACCTGTAATTCTTTAAAAACTGCCAGTTAAAAGTAGCATCCCACAAATGGTAAGACGGAATGATTCCGGTTACGCCGTTTGCGCTTGATATCGTGTTTAAAGCATCGTTATATTCTTTGCTTACATAGCTGTATTGCAAGCGCAGACTGGCTGTTTTATGTTTGAAAGTAATACCGGCTTTTTCAATCCAGTCAGGCGTGTTTTCAATATAATTTCCTTTTATGTTTGTATTTACGCCGCTTTTATTAATGGCAGCATTTTGGTAACGCGCATGTGTATAAGACAATGAATTAAAGATGCGGATATCATTTCCGCCGGATACAATATTACTTAAGCGAAAAAGCGAAACTTCAATATAACTTTCAATGCCTTTTGCAACCGCATCGCCAACGTTGGTCGTATATAAATGTTTGGTGCTGTCTGCGCTGGTGAATGTCGTTAACCCGATGCGGTTTCCGTAAAATACATAAAAGCCGTTTACATCCCAGCTGACCACGTTTTTATAATTGCCGCGATAGCCCAAATCAATATCATAACCTTTTACATCTTTCAGGTTTGGATCAATCTGGTCGAGCCTATCAGCCGGTGTTACGTTCGCATATAAATACGGACGATATTCCTGCGATATATTTCCATATAAATGACTGAAATTATTTACATCGTATTGCAAGCCTGCGCCAAACAGAGGAAATGTTCTGTTGCCTGTGTAAGCTACTTTGTCTGTGCTGTTAATGGCGCCCGCAAGTTTGGTATCAATCACTTCATAACGCACGCCCGGCGTAAAAGAAAAACGTCTGCTGATTTGAAAAATATTCTCTGCAAATACAGCATAATTGTGAGTCGTAAAACGAAGATCAATACTATATGGACTCGTCAACGACAAATCAAAATCGCTGCCCGACGTTCCCAAACCTTTTTGTTTCCGTTTGGTGATTTCTGTAAAATAACGAACGCCGCCAGACAAGGCGCTTCTTTGATTCCCTAACTGGTAGCTATGACGGATTCTGGCTTCAGCGGTAAAACCATTATAATAATCACGGTCAATTTGCCGCGGGTTATAGTTATTGATTGTTGTATTGATCGTATCCAGAATATTTCCTGCGTTTAAGAATTGTACGCTGTTGCGTTCACCAAACAAAAAGTGAGAGGTAATATTTAACTCTGTATTATTACTCAATTGCGATTTAAATACCAGCGCAGCCAAATTAATTTCAGGTTCAAAATAATTTCTTGCACGTTCCGAAGCTTTTGGGTTTTGAGCGAATTGTGCATCCGTTAATCCGCCGGCAATTTGCTGCACATAATCCATTCTGGAATACTGAAAAGCCAGGCTTGTTTTCTTTGTAAAATGATAGTTTATATTGGCATAATACGCATGATAGTTAAAGTGCGAATTATCGCGCCAGCCATTACCGCTCCTGTTATCATAATACGCATAATACTGAAGCTTGCCGGCCGTTCCACCAACCGCATTAAATGAATTGAACAAACCATTTGAACCTGCCGTTTGCTCACTTTCTATCGCTAACTGTTTTGTGGTATCGCCTTCCTTCATAATATAGTTCATCATACCACCGAACTGCGGACCAAATTGCAAAGCCGCCGAGCCACGCACATATTGAAGCTGCTGAATGCCTTGCATAGGAACGGTGTAATGATTTTCAGGATAACCAAACGCGTCGCTGTTTGTCATGTAACCGTTTTGACGCATATTTATTTCGATATCACGATGCGCATCGGTGCCGCGCGTACCAATATTCAGCTGCGTTCCGGCGCCATCCATATCCCACATATGTAAACCCGGAATCTGCGCAAACTGAAGCCTGCCCATGTTTTGCGCCATATTTCCTTTTGACGCATCAGGGTTCAGCAAATCAGTTTTCTTACCCGCGAAAATGTAAGTTTCATATATGTCGGGCAAACTTTGTTTTATTTGGCTTCGTAGGTAACTGTTTACCGTTACGCTATCCAACGTCCAGGTGAGTGTGTCTTTCTGAGCCAGCAATTGATTTGCTACCAAAACCGTAATACCTAAAACGAAAAATCTCTTCATATCAAATTATCTGTGTAAACAAATTCTCTTCATACAACAACCATCGAGGTAATTTGATTCGGATTTGAGTTCGGGGCTGTTATCTTTTGTTTTTCAATATAACTGTTGTTCGGGCTGTCCGTTACAAGTCCTCACTCGTTCCTCGCTGCGGGCTTTCCACTTCCATCCCGCAGCCCATCAACAATAGAAATTCTATTGAACTTTGTCGAGTTTTGAACTATCAATAAATCAACAAATCACTTTCTGTTTCTCAATAGCAACAAAACAACTTTGTGTTACTCTGTGTTCTTTGTGTCTTCGTGTTTCAAAAAAAGTTCAAGTGATAACAAAGCGTACAAGTGAGCAATTTGCTGCTTTGACACGCAAATTGACAACGATGTTCAACCGGAGTATCAAAAGCTTGTAACACAACTGTATTTCAAAAAACAAAGTCATTCTTTCAACTTATTCCGCGCCATCTGTCTGCGCCCTGGCAATAGCAAAATCGCCCACTTTTTTACCAACATCCAAACCGGTCTGACAATCGCTGCGATAATGAATGCCGCCATACATGCGCGATACCGATGCTTCCTGCGCCATTGCCGCATACGCTCCGGCACGCGAAGGAATGATATGACCCAAAATTTCAGAGGCTGCGCCGCTAAACGTAGAATGACCTGAGATATAAGATGGAAAATTGGGAATACCAGTCAGCGTTTTTATTTGCGGGTTCATTTGTGTCGGGCGCGGATTAAAGTAATAATACTTCGTGTTCCAGCAAACAATACCGGCATCCATCAAACTCATATTGAGCAAAGCTATATTGCGCGCCCAGCGCACTTCACTCCAGTTTTGTTTGATAAAATCTTCTGCAGCAATCGCGTTCCAATGTCCCGGCGGCGTGTATGTGCCAACACCATCAGCCCAAAATTGTACAATACGAATGTTATCGCGCGATGGATTTTTTACGTAGTTATAAATCTCTTCTGTTTCCTGTTTCATTTGCTCGCTGCCGGTTGATGGCGGCGGTCCGGGACGAAGAGAAACGCAAGTAGCCGAATCGAACAAGAATGCTTTTACATTGCCATACATGGGTAACATCGGCGGGCGCACCGGCGTTTCCAAACTCACCCAGGCTTTTTCACCTTTTGCTTCGCATACAGTTACAAAATTTGCCCAGTCGGTTGGCGTTCCTACTGCTTTTCCAGCATTATCGCCGCGGCCACGAGTTGCAAAGGTTTGCGCAACGGCTCTGCCCAATGCTTCGCCCGCAACTAAATCGCTTCTAACATTCGCGCCGGCTAACAATCTTGCCTGTTCGGCTTCAGCAGCTTTTTGTTCGATAAAAGCAACTTCTGTCGGAAAAAATAATTTCATCATTTCGGCTGTAACGCCTGCTACCACAGCGTCTTCGGAAGGATACGAAGGCAGATCGGAAGCCGGAATCATTTTGTGCGCGTTAATCGTTGAATCTACTTTATAAGGCGCCAAACGTTTGTATTGCATTTTATAATGCCAGGCACTTACCAAAGCATCGTATTGCGCAGCACTTATATACGCATAAGCACGTGCCGCATACGGCGGATTGGAAAATGGAAATTCGGGATAATTAAACGGATTAGCTGCGTTTGGAATCGGGTATGTTCCGTCTTCGTTTTGATACGGCGGAAGATTGTGTTTTGCCACAAGTCCGCGCAATATTTCGTTCCAGCGAAGCACGGCACCGGCGCTCCAGTATTTTACAATATTTCGTTGCTCATCAGTCATATTTTCCTGCAAGCCTTTTACTTCATTTAATTCGCCAACATAACCGGGCGTATTGGTGGCAGCTGGCGCAGCTACAGCAAACGTATCAGGACGTTTTAGTAAAATGGTTTTCCAATTACCAGCGTTGGTATCATTGTCTGCGGGCGATAAAGCAGCTAAATTGTCTGTTCGGCCGGTTACTTCTTTTGAACAGGAAATACCAATAACAACAGTTGAAATGATTACGGCTGAAATGGAAAGCCAGAGATATTTTTTCATAACAATAATGTGAATTGTGAACAGTAAGTTTTGATATTATGAATGTGTAGCTGGTTGATTTTTTTTCTTTCCGAAATTGAAAAGATAATAAACGCCTGCGCCAAAGTTTGTTGCCTGACCAACGTTTCTGCCTTTTATTACCTGGCTGCCATCGGCCGTTATTTCGATGTGCGTATAAAAAGGCAACGTGTATTTTATATGAGCGCCAATGGCTGTCATATTCATACGATTACTGGCAAAAGGCATATCGTTGCGACGAATATCAAAACCACCTAACGTTGTTGTTTTGCTTATCATCGCTTCGGCAATTAAATATTTACTACGCAATCCGGCACTGATCATTACATTATTTGTATTGGGCATAGCCGCTTTGTTCGAATAAATTTCATGGTCAGTATAATAAGAAGTTCTGTCTATTTTGGTATTGCTGCGCAATGTATAAGCAGCAGAAGCCGTTACGAAAAATTTACCCGACTGAAAATCTGCCATGGCTCTGCCGGTAGCATTTGTAGAACCTAAGCCAATTGCCAACGGAAGAAAATCAACCACATAATTATTTAGCGGCGTGCTTACGCTGCCGATGGCGAATAAAGACAGCTTTGAGGCTTTCCATTTTACAGAAACCGGTCTCCATTTTACAGCCAGGCTTGCATCTTGTACACCATCCATTTGGTGCAATGTTCCGCCCGAAACATGATTCCAGACATAAGGTAAACCAGCCATTACATTCAGGTTGTTTGTAATACCGTAATTGGTCATGAACATAGCAGATTGAGAAGTTAAAGTTCCAATGTTTTCATTGTCTCTTTTTAAAGTTCCTTCCCAATAATTTTTCCATTGCAAATGTTCGTAACTGATACCATTACACCATTGTTTTTTATTCATCATAATGGCATCGTGGTCGGTTTGCGCCTGCGCAATGGCAGCCAGCAAAACAAAAAAAGTAAACGTGATGATACGCGTTATCATAAGCAGTAGTTTGTAGGATAAAAATTAAAATTTAAAAGCAACACCGGCGCTGATGGCATAGTCAGCAAAAGCGGCATCGCCCTGCACATGTTTCTGGTAAGTAACTGAATTTTCTTTATCGGTAACACTTTGCGTTCTATTGCGTACTAAGGCTACGGGAACGCTGGCAAAAGCACTGAATTTCTTTGCCGAATAATTGATGGTTGGTTCTACGCTCCACACATAACCCGGACGACGAAAATCGCCGCTGCCGCCAATCAAATCATGAACAGGAACGCACTCTAAACGGGCGCCGGCAGCCACAGACAAACCTTTTACCGCGCCACCAAAAGCATAACTAAAACCACCACGCAACATATATTGATCGGGCACGCTCGTAATAGCTTCGTTAGCTAAGGTTGGTGATAATGTTTCGCGGTACGTGCGTGTACCATTTTGCTCGCGCGGATTGCTGAGATAATAGAAGTTTCCATACACGCCGAAATTAGGTATGAAGTTATAGAAAGCATTTACTTCGGCTGTAAAGCCGGTGCCGCCATCGCCAAGCTGAATGCTTGGGTCAACCGGGCGCAATTCCTTTGTTCCGTTTGGTCCTACATTATACCAGTAATCTTCATAATTGTAATCGCCGGTTGGCAATTTAATTCCTAAACCAACCTGGATATTACCATGTTTATTTTTGGTAGGATCTAAGAGCCAGTAATACGCAGCCAAACGCATATCACCAACACCAAATGAATGCATGGTATGACGCTGGTTGAAATTGTTTACACCGTTTATTAAACCATGTTCATACAAAGAAGAACGAGAGTTGGAAATGACAGGCAAATCAACCATTAAAGACCAGCGGTCATTTAATATACGGGTGAGATTAATATCCATCGTTCCGGTATGATTAATTACTTCTGTGCCTTGTTGCAACCTGGCTTTATTTTCTTCGGTTCCGGAAAAATGACGAAACGATTTAAAATAACGAAAGTTGGTTGCCAACACCCATTTATTGGCAAGGTGATTTGTGCTGTCGGGATGCGCCATCATACACATATTTCCGGTACTGCGAATGGCAACGCAACCTTGCGCCGCTACTTTATAAGTTTGAGAAATACTTATTATAGCAATTGATAAAATTGTAAAAATCGTTTTCATAAACAGTTAAAAATTAAATGATTTTTTGTTTAAAATTTTAATAGTAATGAGTGGTATCAGTAGCCGGAGCTATGGCATCTTCATCCTTTTTCATGTGCAATGTATTGGCAACAAAATCGCCCACTTTGCGACCATATTTGGTAGCCTTAATGCAGGAACTGTGATAATGAATGCCGCCATAAAAACGCGCCCAGTTATTTTCTATTGCCGCTGCGCGAAAAGAAGGAAAAGACCGGCTGTCAATTCCGAATTCTAATTCAGTTGTGTCTTTATATTTAAAATTATCGCCGTACACGCTGGTTAAGGCTTCTGCAGCCGCAGAAGAAATGGTAGAATGTCCGCAGGTGTATTCAGGAAAAGCAGGCGTTTGTAAAAGTGGTCTCCAGTTAGGATCGATGTATTTATTAATTACGCTTTCCGGGCGTATTGTATTGTACGTGTACTTTGCATCCCAGCATTCGATAAAAGCTTCAAACATAGCGATGGAAGTCTTTGTATAAGCATACACCGTTTTATCAAAATCGGCTTTTGCTTTCTCTGATGCAATGCCAACAATACTCATCCAATGACCGGTTGGCGAAAACTTTTTGGTACCGAACATAACATGTCCGTTTACATTTAATTTGAACGGGTTATCATCCCAAAAATTTGCGATGTGTTCCTGTTCAGGTGTTAAGCTATCAACCGCATTTTTTATCAGCATTACCTGCTTATAGTAATCGCTGTTTTTATCAGTTATATTATACTGTAACGGCGCCGGAACCCGAAATTGAGCAGCGCTGTCCATTACCATCGGGCGTATTTCCCGCCAGTGCGGCTCAACGGCTTGCGCATACATGGGCGGCGTTGGCACCCAGCGACCTTCTTCCTGTGTTACAGTAAATTTGCTGGCGCTACGAGTTTGCAAATAGTTATCGCCTTTTGCCCATTTTAAAACGGCGCTGGCAATCGTATCACCAAACGCAACGCTGGCATCAAACACATCAGACGGCATATCGGCATCTTCGGCTTTCTTATGTAAACCGGCAATGTATTCATCCATACTTCCTTCGGGAAATGTAACCGCATTTCCTACTTTACAATACGCTAATAAAGCGGCAAACGGATAGTCTATTTTGTCGCTGTTCTGAGGCTTTGGTAATGCTTGTAATCCATGTAATTGTCCGCCCAAAGAAGTGTAGTGTTTTGGGTCGCCGGCAGCTACAACTTCATACGCAGCAATATTGGCGTATGTGTAATTGCGGGACGCTACGACAGGTGTAAAATTGTTTCCCATTACAATATTGTTCAGTTCGTGAACCGTTTGTGAATACAGCAACGGATTGTGCATTACTTTTTTATACTCGCCACTGTTTTTGCACGCACTAAAACCAAGAATCACGAAAAGAAAAAAGAAAGCTTGTTTCATACTATAAACCCGAAAAGTTTTGTTTGGTTGCTGATAACGACGTAATAAATGAAATATTTGGGTTACGAACTGCATTATTACTATTTAGCTTTTGTTGTTACACTTTGCTCAACGTTTTGAACGATTGTAAGTGTATTATTTATACAATCAATTGTAAAGCGCACGAAGGTAAATCTGCTTGTCAAAAACCACTTCAGACTTAAAAAAGTCCTGATGCTGCTTTTATTTGATATGCTTTATCCATCTAATAACTTATTATTCTTCCAGATACATCAGTATTACACACGAAGGGAAATCTGCTTGTCAAAATACTTCGGACTTAGAAAAGTCTTAATGTAGTTTACTGAAATCCTGTTTGGAATAATTTATTATCGAATGATAACAGAAAGCCACGATAGTAATAATGCAGTCACATAAATTTATGTACATACATTACAGCAAATAAATTGCTCAATGCTTAGATAGCATCTGGTGGCTGCACCGGTGGTGTATGAGGAGAAGAAAGAAGTTTATCGCTTCGCAATAAAGCGCTGTGTATTATTATAACACCCATTTGTGCCAGGGAATGAGAAGTAATCGGCTGCTCGTAATCGCTCACCAAATTCTTGGAAACATTGGTTTTTGCGTTGTCAGACTTTTTTGAAGAATTGTCTTGCGCAATATCATTTGTCGTCTTAAAAAAATCATCTTTTGCCGACTGGATGCGCATTTTATTATGGTCGGGCAAACACAGTAAAACCATTTCGCCATCTACAATTTTGCGCTTTACATACTTGTAAATTTTGCCATCAACTTTAATCTCGCCATTTACACGATCCCAATCAGACTGTACCGTTTGATAAGGCATGGAAAGCGGAACTTTGATGGTGATTAATTCGGTGTAATTGTATTGATTGTTATCGAGAGAAGCTTCTAACTGAATATCGGATTGTTGCTGCGCATAATTGAACCACATTCTGTAACCCACCAGGTTGAACAGGAAGATGAGAAGTAATAATATAGCAGCTATCCTTTTCACAATTCGTTTTGCAATATTATAATTTTATCTTGTTTTCAAAATTTTTTTTTGAGATGTTTTGATATGAACAAATCGGTTTAATGCAAATTGAAACCCTGGCTGCACGAAATTCCACTTAACAATAATAAAACGGCGCTGCTTAATAACATGCCCGAACCCCACGCTTTTAATTGGGTAAACAATAATATAAACCCAACAAAAAGATTGAGAATGCCGATGCCCAGACAAACAATGCCAAAAGCAACCGCCGTATCGTCGCCACTGCTGTAGCCGCTGCCGGTTAACAACAATGCAATTGTGGTGATGACAACAGCAATAATAATATTTGCAATCAGAATTTTATAAATGAGTTTCATTTTTTTAAATTAAAGAATTGAAGTTGATACTTTTTCTTTCTGAAAACGTTTTACAATTTCTTCTTTTTCATCCCGGTAAAATAAGTTCATCGTTTCAAACGGAATAATACGACCATCTTTATGAACAATATGAACACAGCTTTTTTTGATAGCGCGAACATCAAAATCCCACGCATCTATAAACCGCATAATAATAATACGAAACAGATTATTGTAATCCAATCCCGGCGCGTGTATTTGCGGCAAACAACATAATAATTCTTTGAAATTATTTTCCACTCTGTCAACAGAAATTCCGGTACTGAATATCTTCAGCATCTGCGCATGAAGCTGTTCATCCTGTTCATATACAATGGTATTTTTGCTGTTGTTCAGTAAATCCGCCGGGTCAACATAACGCGTCATTGGAAAAACCTGGCCGGCAAGTTTCAGCGCATAACCCATTACTAAAGCGTCGGGATTGCAGGGAACCGGAATTAAATCGTTTGGCTGAAAAACAGTTGTTTGTTCTAAAATTTTTTGTCGGACATCCGTCAAAGTAATTCTGTCTTTTGACGGATCGAAATTCTCTAACCTGCCGGCAATTTGTGTTGGCTGCAATGTAACGCCGCGAACACAACGTTGCTTCAAAGCAAAGTCAATGATTTTACCAATTTCATCATCATTTAAACCTTTCTGAAGTGTAACAACCAACGTAGTAGAAACATTAAATTCATTCAGATGTTCTAATGCCTTCATACGAACATCAGTTAAGTCTTGTCCACGCAAAATTTCTAATGCTTCCGGCTTAAACGAATCGAATTGCAGATAGATTTCAAAGTCCGGCATGTAAGACGCAAGATGTTGCACAAAAGCTTTGTCTTTTGCTATCCGTATGCCATTGGTATTAACCATAATGTGCCGGATCGGTTTTGTTTTGGCAATATCCAATATCTCAAAAAACTGCGGATGAACGGTTGGCTCGCCACCACTGATTTGCACGACATCGGGTGTGCCTTCATTTGCCACAACAATATCAAGCATTCGTTCCACTTCTTCCACTGTTCTGTGCCTTCCGTAATGCGGCGAACTCATAGCATAACACGTGGGACAAGTGAGATTACAACGATCCGTTATTTCAATAACCGTTAAGCAACTGTGCTGTTCATGATCGGCGCACAAACCACAATCGTACGGACAGCCATAATGCGTGCTGGTATTGAATTTCAGCGGCATCTCGCTTGGCTTGTTGTAGTTGCGTATATTTTTATAATACTCAACATCTGTTGCAATCAACACTTTTTGAAAACCATGTTCAGGGCAGCTTTTCAGCATAAACACAAGGTTGTTTTCAAACACAATTTTTGCATCTACTCTTTGCAGACAAACGGGACAAAGACTCAACGTAAAATCGTAGTAAGTATAAGGACGTTCAGGCATAGCCGGTAAATTTTGTTTTGAAGAAAGCTTGAAATCGTATTGTAATTGTTTTAAGTAAATTCCTCCATTGGCTTTATAACAAATCGTCTTTTATTTTCAATCAGTTTATTTGGATGAATGATGTATTCATAATAATAAATCAAACCCGATAACGCCGTGATTTGTATGGTTGATAAACCAATGCCGAATGTATAATGTGGCTTTATAAAATCGAGCAGAAAACGAAACAAACAATATGCAATCATAAACAATTTAAACCGCGCCCCATTCTGAAACTTGTATCTTTTTTCAAGCTGAACCAAACCAATCCACAGAAGAATCAAAAATAAGATTTCATACAAACAAACCGGCTGTCTTAATTTACTGTCGCCAAGGTACATTCCCCACGGCAAAGTGGTTGGTAAACCATACGTTTCTTCGTACACGCCCATGCTAAAGCAACCGATGCGACCGATGATAAGCGCAAGTATCATCGGGTACGTAAACAAATCGCCGGAGGCCGTTTTTTCACCAATCATTTTCTTTACCAGTTCAACACCCAGCAAGCCGCCGAGAAAACCACCTAACACAGTTTTGTTTTGATAAAAATACCACCAGACATTGCTTGCCAGCTTTATTTGTTGAGGATTTTCAAGTCCGCCAATCAAACGGCTGCCAATGAAAGCACCGAAGATGGCACCGATAAAAATCCATATCCGGTTAGGTGAATCAATGACATCGCCTTCTCTCCCGCGCAGAAACATAAAATACCGGAAGCCAACAAAAAAAGCAAGCGGCTCCATGATGCTGTGCAGCAAAATGCTTGTCTGGTCAATCGTTATGTGAACCGGAAATTGCAGGCAGTTGATTTAGATGTAAGATAAGAGATTATTTTTTACGAATCATGTTTGCAACAGGTAATAACGATAAGCAAACAACGCGATATTGTTTTACGGATAAAAAAATATATATCCATAAAAAAAGCTGCCATAAGCAGCTTTTTACTTCAAATCAAAAATGTTATTGTGATATTTATCAGCGGCTCATCATCTTTGGCTGGCTCCAGCCACGTCCTTTTTTACTACTACGAGTTGGTGCAGCCATTGGTGCAGTTTTGCCGTTTATTTCTGTAAGATGAAAAGGCAATGGATACGGATGTTCATTGATTACCGGTATGGTTTGTTTTGTAAGTTTACTGATGTCTCTCAGGTAACTCCGTTCTTCCAAATCGCAAAAGGATAAAGCAATGCCGCTTGCACTTGCCCGGCCGGTTCTGCCAATACGGTGCACATAAGTTTCCGGCACATTCGGCAATTCAAAATTTATTACGTGCGATAGATCGCTTACATCAATGCCTCTGGCTGCGATATCAGTAGCTACCAACACTCTCAATTGCCCGTTCTTAAACTGTGCCAGTGCACGTTGTCTTGCATTCTGAGATTTCTCTCCATGAATCGCTTCTGCCTGTATGCGGCTTTGATTTAGATAGCGCGCTATTTTATCGGCGCCATGTTTTGTGCGGGTAAATACAAGCGCGTTTTTAATACTTTTATCATTCAGCAAATGCACCAGCAGGGCGCGTTTGTTTTCCTTTCCGACATGATATACGGCTTGTTCTATTTTTTCCGAAGTAGACGATACCGGCGTTACTTCCACCCTTACCGGCTCGTATAATATGTTGTTTGCCAGAGCTTCAATTTCCGGCGGCATGGTAGCTGAGAAAAATAAGGTTTGTCTTTTTTGCGGCAGCTTTTGAATCACACGTCTTACGTCCTGCACAAATCCCATATCCAGCATTCGGTCAGCCTCATCAAGTACAAACAGACTAATGTTTTGCAGGTTCAACACCCGCTGATTTACCAGGTCCAGCAATCTGCCTGGTGTAGCAATTAATATATCTACACCACGGCGCAACGCCTGTACCTGTGATCCTTGCGGCACGCCGCCAAATACTACCAGGTGATTTAGTCCTGTATTCTTGCCATAAGCGGCAAAACTTTCATCAATCTGTATTGCGAGCTCGCGTGTTGGTGTTAATATCAATGCTTTTACACCAACACTATTTTGACCTGCTTTTTTATTGTTGTGTAATATCTGTAAGATTGGTATGGCAAACGCTGCCGTTTTACCTGTACCTGTTTGGGCGCAACCTAAAAGGTCTCTGCCTTCTAATACTACGGGGATCGCTTGCTGTTGTATTGGTGTTGGTTGGGTATATCCCTTTGTTTTGATCGCCTCTAATATGGGCTGTATCAAATTTAATTGTTCAAATAACAAAATATATAAGTTTTAAAATAAAATAATAGCAGTCTTCCGGACGGTACGGGAGACCGGTCAAATAACCTGCTTGTTCAAGCTGACCGGGTAAAACTTGTTGGAGAAGAAAGTGTTTCGGTCCTTGTAAAGAAGAAATAAATGAATAAAGCAAAAGTAAGATAGATAATCCAAATAGTTTGATAAAAAACATTCATTAAAAAATATATATCTTTTCTCCGCAACGTTTCTATAGTATGGTTTGTAGAGTTGCTAAAATGATATTGTTGTTTTTTAGTTGAAACAAAGCCTTATAAATATTTGGTCTAAATCAATTCTTTAAGATGTATTCAGGCAACAAAAAATTTGAAGAAGGAAATAATAGGCTTATAAAGATTGAGCAGGAAAACTTTATTAGAAAAGCATGATTTTAATTGGCGATATTTTGTTTATAGCAAATTATTCATTTGTATATCGCTAACTAAGTATTCAAGAATAAACAGGTAAAGGACAAATTATCAAACTATATAAAAGTGCAAATCAGGATACATAAAAAAGTGGCTCTTTACGTATCCTGATTTGCCAAAGCAATCACAAATACCAATTTTGTTTTGAACACTTACAGTTTAAACAGCGCACTTATTCCCAGCCGCCACCTAATGATCTGTACAATTCAACTTTAGCGTTCAATCTTTGTCTTTGAATGGTTGCTAAATTCAATTCGGCATTGAGAGAATTGCTTTGTGCGGTTATCACTTCCAGGTAATCTGCCAGACCACTTTTGAATAACAATTCTGCATTGAAGATGGCTTTATGCAAAGTATCAACCTGTTGCGACGCAAACTGCTGTTCTGCTTTTAATTTATCAATCTGAACCAAAGCATTCATCACTTCTCCGGTTGCGTTCAATACAGCTTGCCTGAAATCAATAACAGCTTCGTCTCTTTGCACCTTAGCGACTTCAAGATTTGTTTTTAACTGCCGGTGCTGCAAAACAGGTTGCGCAATAGCCGCCAGCCCGGTACCAAATAAAGATGCCGGCATCGAAAACCATTGTCCTGCTTTAAACGCATTTAAACCACCGGAAGCGGTAAGCGTAAACGATGGATACATTTGAGATTGTGCGACACCAACACTTGCATTCGCTGCTACCAATGCCATTTCTGTGGCTCTTACATCCGGCCGGTGACTGAGAATTTCTGCGGGTAAACCGGTTGACATACTGTCTGTCATTACAACATCAGTTAAGCTGGTAAACCGTTTTATTGACGTTGGTAATTTGCCACATAAGATACGGATTTCATTTTCCTGTATCACGATTTGCTGTTCTAATTCAGGTATTAATATAGCGGCTGTTAAGCGTTGCACTTCTGTTTGTTCAACCGCAAGTTGCGTTACTTGTCCGGCTGTTTTCTGAAGGTTCATCATGCGGACTAATGTATCGCTCAACAGCAGATTTTTATGAGTTATATCTAACTGTTTATCCAACATCAGAAGATTAAAATAACTGTTGGCGAGATTGGCAATTAATGTTGTTTGCACGGTTCTTTTGCTTTCATACGATTGCAAATAGTTAGCAAGTGTCACTTCTTTTTGTCTTTTGATTTTTCCCCAGACATCTGCTTCCCAGGATGCAGCCAAACTGACTGTATAATCTTCAATATGTTGTTGCCCGATAAAGCTTTCGAGGCTTTTACCATTTAAACTGTTCTTTGACGGAATATTGATGGCAGCGCTTGCCTGCGCCGTAACAACAGGTATATAATTCGCTCTTGCCTGTTTTACATAAGCTTCTGCTTCTTCAATACGCTTCATTGCCAATTGCAAATCATAGTTGCCGGTTAACGCACTATCAATCAAATTAAGTAATGTAGTATCTTTAAAAAACTGCTTCCATTTCATACCGGCAATGCTGGTATCTGATGGCGCTATGTTACCAAATTGCTGCGGCAGTTCTACCGAGGGTCGCTCATAGTTTTTACCCGCCACGCAAGCATTTAATAAGAAGAGTAAGATGATATAGAAATGAAATCTTTTGTTCATCATTATATATTTAATCATGTAGTGTAATGAGCAATAAAGTTGAAAATATGATTGTCCTTTTATTAAAAAATCCGGTTCATTTTATTCGCTCAAGGCTGGTACTTTTTCTTTTGGTGCGCCGGTTACTTTTTCCTGCAAATACTGAAAGATGACAAACAGCACCGGTATTAAAAACACACCAAACACAACGCCGGTAAGCATTCCGCCAACCGCGCCGGTACCAATAGAACGATCGCCCAAAGCAGATGCGCCGGTTGCTCTTACCAAAGGCAGCAAACCCACAATAAAGGCAAGTGATGTCATCAAGATAGGTCGCAGCCGTAATTGTGCGGCTTCCAGCGCAGACGCTATGATTGACATGCCTGACCTTCTTCGCTGGACAGCGTATTCTACAATCAATATGGCGTTCTTTGATAGCAAACCAACGAGCATTATCAAACCAACCTGTACATAAATATTATTTTCAATACCGGTAAGATGAATGAAAAGAAATACACCTAACATACCGGTCGGAATGGTTAAGATAACGGCAAGTGGTAAGATGTAACTTTCGTATTGCGCCGACAACAAAAAGTAAACAAACAATATACTCAACAGGAACACCAATACGGTTTGATTGCCCGTTGCAATTTCTTCTCTTGTCATGCCTGTCCATTCATAAGCATAGCCCCGTGGCAACACTTGTTTAGCGGTTTCCTCAATAGCTTTAATGGCGTCGCCGGTGCTGTAACCAGGCTTTGGAATTCCATTAATGGTAACTGAATTAAAGAGATTGTTTCGCGTAACCGTTTCTGGTCCGTAAACCCGTTTTAAAGTAACTAATGTATTAACCGGAACCATTTCGCCGGAAGTATTTCTAACATAAATACTTTGCAGGGATGAAGCATCTTCACGATATTGAATATCTGCCTGCGCCATCACGCGATAATACTTTCCAAAGCGGTTAAAATCAGACACAAAAGAACTTCCGTAATAAATCTGCATCGTCTGTAACAAGTCGCTTACAGAAACTCCCAATTGCTTTGCTTTGGCATCATCTACCTCAATTACATATTGCGGATTATTTGTTGAGAAAGTTGAAAAGGCAGCCGCGATTTCTGGTCTTTTCATTAAGGCGCCGGTAAATGCGTTGGCTGTGTTTCCTAATTTATCCAAAGCTCCGTTGCTGCGATCCTGCAGCATAAATTCAAAGCCACTTACATTACCAAAACCTTGTATTGTTGGAAATGTAAAAAAGAAAGCATTCGCATCTTTTACAGCGCTTCCGATCTTCTGTGTCATGGTATTGATAATCTGGTTCAGATCTTTTACTTCGCCCCTGTCTTTATAATCTTTCATACGCACAAAACCGGCGGCATAAGGAGACGCATTGGCATTGGAAAGAAAGTTCAAACCATCAATGGTGTAGCGCTTATCCGCCATCGGTTCCTTCTTCATAATACTATCAATTTCCATTGTTGCTTTATGCGTTCTGTCGAGTGAACTGCCGGGTGGCGTATTTACGGCGTATAACAAAAATCCCTGGTCTTCGGTAGGTATAAAACCAGTAGGGGAACTTCTTATTAAAAGAAAGGCACAAAGAGAAATAAGTAGCAAGCCTGTTACCGGAACCCATTTGTTACGCAGTAAAAACTGCAGGCTTCCGACATATTTTTTGGTAAGTGCTGTAAACCCTTTGTTGAAAGAAGCAAAAAAGCGTTTGGCAAAGCTTTTCTTCTTTCCATTATTTGCATGTTCTTCATGCGGACTTTTTAAAAACAAAGCACACAAAGCCGGGCTTAACGTTAAGGCATTTACCGCAGAAATAAGAATGGCTGTTGCCAGTGTAAAAGCAAACTGGCGATAAAACACACCGGCTGGTCCTTGCATAAAACCAACTGGCACAAATACGGCTGCCATGACCAATGTTATTGATATAATAGCACCGGATATTTCGCTCATAGATTCCACAGTGGCTGCTTTTACCGGCAGGTTTGTTCGTTCTAATTTTGAGTGAACGGCTTCTACCACTACAATCGCATCATCTACCACAATACCAATGGCAAGCACCAGGGCAAATAAGGTAAGAAGATTAATTGTGAAACCGAACAGTTGCATAAAAAAGAAGGTGCCGATAATAGCAACCGGAACAGCAATAGCAGGAATTAATGTAGAACGAAAATCCTGCAGGAAAATATAAACCACAATGAAAACCAATATGAAGGCAATCAACAGGGTTTCTCTTACCTGGCTGATAGAAGCATCCAGAAATTCTTTTGAATTGTACATAATGCTTGTTTCCACACCTTTAGGAAGCGTGGCTGTAAACTCTTTCAGTTGCTTTTCGGCTTCAGTAAGAATATCATTGGCATTGGAACCCGCAGTCTGGAAGATAGCAAATCCTGATGTAGCGCCGCCGTTTAGTCTACTATTAGCCGAATAAGTAAAGGAACCAAATTCAACTCTGGCCACATCTTTCAGCTTGATAAATGAACCATTCGATTCTGCTTTGATAATGATATTTTCATAGTCTTCATTTTTATTCAGCTTGCCTTTGTATTTCAAAACATATTCAAACGTTTGTGTACTGCTTTGTCCAAATCGTCCGGGTGCTGCTTCTAAGTTCTGATCCCGAATCGCATTGGTAACATCTTGTGGTGTCAGGTTGTTGGCTGTTAAGCGATCCGGCTTTAGCCAGATGCGCATTGAATAATCATGTGCGCCGAATACCTGCGCATCGCCAACGCCGGAGATACGCTGAATTTGAGGAATGAGATTGATCTTTATATAATTCTGCAGAAAGGTTTCATCGTAATTGCTGTCTTTACTTGATACAGCTACAAACATGATGATACTATTCTGCTGCTTTTGCGTAGAAACGCCTGCCTGAATTACTTCCTGCGGAATTAAACTAACGGCTTTTGATACGCGGTTCTGAACGTTCACAGAAGCAATATCCGGATTGGTGCCTTGCTTGAAAAAAACAGTCAGTGTCATACTTCCATCATTACTGGAATTGGAAGTCATGTAAGTCATGTTTTCAACACCATTAATGGCTTCTTCCAACGGAGTTGCCACCGACCTTGCAACAACCTCAGCATTCGCACCCGGATAGGACGCTGTTACCACTACACTTGGCGGTGCGATATCCGGGAAAAGCGTGATGGGCAATGTGAATAAAGACAGTGCGCCCAACAGCAGGAGCAGCACAGATATTACTGTTGATAATACCGGTCTTTCTATAAATCTTTTCAGCATAGAATGTACTTTTAGTGTGCTGATAAAAACATGCTTTTATCAGCCAATGATATGTGTTTACTTAAAGAGAAAACAAGGTTTACTTACACTGCGCAAACCTGTTTTAAATGACTTTGATAAGACTTACCTATTACAGCTTTGTTCCCTGCACAGGTCTTGCTTTTAATAAGCTGTCTGCTGAAACAATTTGCGGCTCGATTTGCATTCCATCCCTGAGATTATTTGTTCCGGCAAATACAATTTTTTCGCCTGGCGAAACGCCTTTATCAACAAAATAATAATTGTCTGTTTTGCCCGAAACAATGATTGGTTTGCCTGTTATTTTATTACTGTCGCCAACTGCAAATACAAACACTTTATCCTGTATTTCGTAAGTAGCTTCCTGCGGTACAACCAGGGCTGATTTGTATAATGTCGGGATTCTTATTTTACCCGTATTTCCGGAACGCAAAACGCCGTTGGCATTGGGAAAAGAAGCGCGGAAACTAATAGCTCCCATCGTAGCATCAAACTGCCCTTCTACCAACCCGATTTTACCTTTAACGCTGTACACATTGTTGTCAGCCAACACCAGTTCAATAGGCGGAACAGTTTTTATTTTTTCTTCCATAGTATTACCGGCAAACTTGTTTTGAAACAATATAAAATCCGGCTCGCTCATAGAGAAATAAGCATACACTTCGCTTACATCAGACAATAATGTAAGTGGCTGTGTTCCGCTCTTACCTACCAGGCTTCCTTGCTTAAAAGGAATTCTTCCGATATAGCCGCTGGCAGGCGCTTTTATCAATGTATATCCAACATCTATCTGCGCATTATTTACAACAGCTTTTGCTTGTTCAACAGAAGATTTAGCCGCATCGTAAGAGGCTTTGGCTGTCTTTAGCTGTACATCAGATATAACGTTATTTTCAACCAACGGCGCCAGCCTGTCAACTTCTACTTGCGCGCGCTGCATATTCGCCTGAGCCGTTTGCCAGCTTGACTTTGCGTTTTGTAATTGTTCCTGGTAAGGGCGATCGTCAATTTTAAAAAGTGGCTGACCGGCTTTTACATAAGCGCCTTCATCCACAAAAATTTTTTGCAGATAACCATCTACTTGCGGCCGGATTTCTACATTGACTTTTCCTTCCAGCGAAGCCGGAAATTCCTGGTACGTAACAGCAGGTGCTGTAACCACTTCGATAACCGGCACTTGCGGAGGCGGCGGTGCTGTGTTGTTGTTATTTTCTGCAGCCGATGAACTGCAACCGCATGGTAAGATGATAAATATACCGATGATAGGTATTAATAACTGACTGTGTAATAGTTTGTTTAATAGCGATGCCATTGACTCTGTTTTAAATGATCAATACAAATTGTTGAAGCAAATCAATCGAAAGGATAAACGGCAGTAATGTTGTTTGTAACCTTATGTTGATAACAGTAAGGTGCAATACTGAAAGAAGAAACTAATTTTTGCAGTTTCTATAATGTAAGTTTCTAACAGGAGATTGTATAATAATTACTTGCTCATCTACACAAAGGTATAACGATTAAGCCTCATAAGAGTTACCAGAATCAGGGGAATTATTGCACTTTTAAAGGATATTTTTTTTAAACAAAGCAGGCGTTCGCCCGGTATGTTTTTTAAAAAAACGGTTAAAGTAAGCATCATCTTCAAAGTTAAGATGTGCTGCAATTTCTTTCACCGAAACCTCGCCCCAATACAACAGGCGTTTGGCTTCTGTCATTATCCGTTCATCAATTACTTGTTTGGCTGTTTTACCGGTAATTGTTTTTATTGTATCGTTCAGATGACCCGGCGTTATGTAAATCATATCCGCATATTCTGCTACCTGGGTTCTGATTACAAAATGTTCTTCAACCAACATTCTGAATTGTTGCAAAATTTTGTTTTGCGAAACATTTATGTTTGTCAGGTTTGTTTCGCAGGTGCCAAGTCTGGCCGACGTTACAAGGAATGCGTTGAGTAAATTCCGTATGACTAAATCTTTTTGTTCACGCAGTTCCATAAACTCACGCTGCATCAGTTTAATATACACTTTCAGTTCGCCGAAATCTTTCTCTTCTGTAACCGGAATTATAATCTGTCCAAACATACATTCCCAGCACGAAAGCGTACTTCTGGTATCGTTAAGCAAATAATCTTTGCTGAAGGAAATGTGTATCATTTTATGATTGGAATAACCTGTAACCTGGATGACTTGTTCGGGCGATGAAAACAAAACTGCAGGCGCGTTTGCAGTAAATTTTTCAAAGTCAATATCAGCACTTATACTGCCTTCTACCAGCAAAGCAACCTTGTAACCGTTATTGCGGTGTGGCGCCTTCATGCGGGCAGGAATATTGGTATCATCCATTGTCTTAATAACGAAATCAGAATCGGGCATGTACTCATTCCAATCCAATACAGGTATTGATGCTGTTTTCATAAGCCTCTCTATTTGAATCAGTAAATTTAACTACGATAAACGGATAAATCAAACAGATGTTTGATTTTTTATTTGAACGGAGTTTAATTCACTTATCAAAACAAGATATATTTCTTGTTGCCAAGTCATTTATATTCATTCGTTTATCAAGATTGAATTGCAATACTTTGGTTGATAAATTTTTCTAAAGTAAACAATGAATAAAAAAGATAATGAAAATAATTAAGAGCAATCTTTCAGATTCATAATTTGCTTTTTAAAAATGAGATAAGTAAGGAAAATGCAGGCTTCAAACGTATTAGGTAGCTGATTCGTAAAACATTTTGATATAGATAGCACACATTGTATTTGTATCAAAATTATTTTCTTATCAAAACATACATAAAACGAATTGAAGGGTAAACGTTTCTTGTAATCATCATTTCAAATCAATACATTTTGTTGTCTAAATCATCATACATTTTCAGTAAGAAAAATATATATTTTTATCTTGTTGTTGTTGGCTCATTCGATTTGCATTGCACAAACAGCAAGCGATTCTTCCAAAACAAATCACAAAGAACTTATCACTGCTTTTTTTAACCAGCAGGCAAGTGTTCGTTATATTTATCAAACCACAATAAATTCTGCGGGAACAGCCGTTGCGTGGTGCGCCGACGGAGAGAAAGGTCAAACCATTTCTATTGCATCTGTTCTGCATCCGGATAAAACAATAAAAGTAACCGCTTCTTTGCCTGATTCATCCTGCAATGAAACAGAACCACAATGGTCGCCCAACGGAAAAGAGATTGCTTTTTTATCCGATGCAAAAACGCACGATCATCTGCAATTATTTATTGCCGATGCAGCAACCGGTGCATTGCTTACAAAACAACCGCTTTCTCATTTTGATGGTTATGTCTCGCATCTTCAGTGGTCGCCGGATGGCAATTATATAAGCGTTTTGTATGTGCATAAAGCGAGCCGCGAACCTTCGCCAATGGCAGCCGAAGACAGAGCCACCGGCATTATTGATTCGATGGCTAATAACAATGTACAACGCATTGTAGTTATCAATCGTGCAACAGGCGAAGCCATAGAATCTACACCGGAAGGACTTTATATTTTTGAATACGATTGGTCGCCAAACAGCAGGCAATTTGTTTATACAGCCGCGCTTCCGCCCGGCGACGACAATTGGTATATAGCAAAGATTTACAGGCAAAATATTCTTAGTAAAGACACAACGCTTATTTACCAGCCAACCTTTCAGATTGCTTCACCACGCTGGTCGCCCGATGGTAAACAAATCGCTTTTATTGAAGGTTTGATGAGCGATCAGGGCGGCACCGGCGGAGAGATTTTTATGATAGATGCAAACGGCAACGGGAAGCCAAAGAATCTTACACCTAATCGTGCCTCAACACCATCGTGGTTTACG
>CBDATZ010000032.1:0-85510 GCA_965199845.1 Ilyomonas sp. | reverse complement strand
CTTACCACAGACGGATACGTTGTTTTGCTGTTTGCTTCTTTACTTACATTAATTAACTCAACCAGGAAAATCCAGTTTTTTGTAAAATCGTATTGATAAACAAATTTCTGATTGGTATCGCGTATTTCGCTGCCGACCGCCGTATCCGACATAAGTAACGGCTCAACGGTATAAGGTCTTTTATAACGTTCGCGGCTAATTTCGCGTCCTCGCTGCCAGTTATCATTACTTCTGTAAAAAGTGCTTTCGTGTTTGTTATCAAACTCAAAGCTTTTTAAAATTCCTTCCTGTAAATCGGCAAAAGATTGTGTATGTTTTACCAATACATCGCGGTACACAGCATCGTCTTCTTCTAAATAAATTCTAAATTTTAAAACAGCCATTCCACTTCATTTAATAATTATTAATCCTCTTCTTTAGCACAAAATTATCAGCTTTATATAATGAAGAACGAAGAATTAAACAGTCTCGTTTACGGTAAAGCTTTCTCTTATTTTTTCCTCTTTAAACGCTTCGCGCGGCTTTAAACCCAGCAACTGAAACATCATATTATCTTCATCGAAAGAAGGATTTGGTGTTGTCAGCAATTTGTCGCCCGTAAAAATTGAATTGGCGCCAGCCATAAAACACATCGCTTGTTCAGCAACGCTCATTTCGGCGCGGCCGGCGCTTAGGCGAACCATTGTCTTAGGCATCAATATTCTTGCCGTAGCTATCATGCGAACCATATCCCAGATATCAACTTTCGGATTATTTTCTAACGGCGTTCCTTTTACCCGCACCAATGCATTAATAGGAACGCTATCCGGATGTTGTTCTAATGTACAAAGTGTGTGAAGCATTTTAATACGGTCGTTATGCGTTTCGCCAAGACCAATAATACCGCCGCAACAAACCGTTACGCCTGCTTTACGAACATTATCAAGCGTTTGCAACCTGTCTTCATAAGTACGTGTGGTAATAATTTCGTTATAATAATCTGATGATGTATCGAGGTTATGATTGTAAGCGTGTAAACCAGCATCAGCCAGCCTTTCAGCCTGTTGTTCGTTCAGCATTCCTAATGTGCAGCAAACTTCCATTCCCAACTGATTTACGCCTTGTACCATTTCCAATACACGATCAAAGTCACGATTGTCGCGCACTTCGCGCCAGGCTGCGCCCATACAAAAGCGCGTGCTGCCGGCTTCTTTTGCCTTGCGTGCATACGATAACACTTCTTCTTTTTGCATCAGCGCATGAACTGTAACGCCGGTATGATAACGCGCTGCCTGCGGGCAATACGCGCAATCTTCTACGCAGCCGCCTGTTTTTATGCTTAATAACGTACACACCTGAACTTCTGCTGTATCATTATATTCGTGATGAATTTTGGCTGCTTTAAATACAAGATCAAGCAACGGCAATTCATAAATAGAATTAATTTCTTCTAATGACCAATCATTTCTAATTGCAGGTTTCATAATGTTTGTTTGCAACGGCAAATATAGTATGTACGCAACCGATATTTGAGATTACAGACTGATAAAATGAAATTTGAGTTCAGTAAAAAGAAATGAAGAATTGTAATTCTGATAAAATAAAATAAAGCCCGATTGAGATTCAAAAATCAATCTTTCTTATCAAAAAATATAATTTAGCAAGCCGCAGAGTTGATAAAAAAATTCATTGCCAATATAATTTCTTCTGGAGCTTCTACCTGTGGCAACTGTCCTTTTGCATTGATCCTGATAAATTGACAATCAGGTATTGTGCGATACATTAAATATCCGGCTTCGTTAGTAGCAACAAGGTCGGAACTTACTTGTAAAATGACGGTTAACACTTTTAATTCGGTTAAATATTTTCTGCAGTCTACAGAGAAAAGTAACGAAAAAACAGCCTGTGCATCTTGTACATTCAATTCAGAAAAAGCCTTGCTTAAAATATCAGTTAATTGTACTGCGTGATTCTGATGAATCTTGCCATGAAAATCGTCATTTTGATGTATCAGCGAAGCAAATAAATAATCTAATTTATCTGCTTCATAACCGCTTTTATATTGTGTTTCCGGATCGCGAAACAGGCATGGCGCAACACTTGTAAAGATGATTTTTTCGAATAAATGCGGCGCCTTTGCAGCCGCTGTTAAAGCAAGCAATCCGTTAACAGAATGCGCAACATAAATAACTCTGGTTATGTTATTGTCTTCCAGCCATTTTATCATATCATCGGCATAACCGCTTAACGAATTATGACGTAGCTTTCTATCGCCGGTTTCCGAATTAAAACCCGAATCGGTATATACCAAAATGCGATACCAGTTTTCAAATTGTGAGATTACATTTTGAAATGAATCAGTAAATAAATTGAATAAGTCGCTAAACAATAAAGTACAGGGCGATGAAGGGTTTCCAGACATTTGCATGTCGAAACCAATGAAACCAGATTTCATAATGAAAATTTAGTTTAGCGGATTTACTCAGAAAATAATACGTTTTACCTACGATATAGATTCAATGCTGGATTCTGGCAGATGTATTATTTTTCGGCAAACGACGGACTATAACATTTTTTTATTATGGCAAATTAAAATATATTTATGATGACTATCAATTAAAAAATACTTCTTTTTTCATCCCAATTTTCAATCTCTTTTGCCACATCGGCTAAGAAAGAAGAACCGGCACTGCCGTCGACAATACGATGGTCGTAACTTAAAGACAAATACATCATGTGCCGTACGCCCAATGTATCGCCTTGTTCTGTTTCAATTACCACCGGGCGTTTTTTGATGATGCCAACAGAAAGAATTGCCACTTGCGGCTGATTGATAATTGGTGTTCCCATCAGGCTACCAAATGTGCCGACGTTTGTAAACGTAAATGTACCGTCTTTGGTATCGTCTGGTTTTAATTTTCCATTGCGCGCATTATTAGCTAATATATTTACCGATTTTGTCAAGCCAGTCAGGTTCATATAATCGGCGTTGCGTATAACCGGAACAATCAGGTTGCCCGTTGGTAACGCAGTTGCCATACCAATATTTATGTCACGCTTTAAAATAATGTTATCGCCATCAACCGAACTATTTAGAATGGGATATTTTTTTATTGTTTTAATAATACACTCTATAAAAAGTGGTGTGAAAGTAAGTTTTACACCTTCGCGTTTTTCAAAATCGCCTTTTACTTTATTGCGCCAGATAACCATATTGGTAACATCGGCTTCTGAAAAACTGGTAACGTGAGCGCTGGTATTCTTGCTGTCAACCATGTGTTTGGCAATCAGCTTGCGCATTCTGTCCATTTCTATAATCTCAACATTGTCGCCGAATTTTTTTGAAGGCTGTGGTTCAGATGCAGCCGGACTTTGTTGTACGTCTGGCTGTTGTTGTGGTTTTGCTTCTGGTTGCGATGTAGCTGCTTGTGGCTGAGATTGTGATTGAATTTTTTGTGTATTATGTCCGCTCTTTTTATTGTTTATATAAGCCAGAATATCGTTTTTGGTAACACGGTTATCACTGCCGCTTCCCGGTATGGTTTCCAGCTCAGACATATTGATGTTTTCGCTGTTGGCGATGGTTAAAACCAAGGGCGAATAAAAACGGTTGATGCCGCCCGAAACTTTCGGCAGCACAGGTTTTAGTTGTGGAACGTAAGGAATTTGAATCTCTTCTTCTGTTTCCTGTATTGGTGTTTGAATATTAGCAACTCCGTTATTTGTGGATGTGCCATTTGTATTAATGCGAGCAATGGGAGCACCAATGGGCACTATATCATTTTCTTTAAATAGCAATTCTGTAAGAATGCCGCTTGCTGTTGATGGCACTTCACTATCCACTTTATCGGTGGCAATGTCTAAAACCGTTTCATCATTTGCCACAGCATCGCCTGGCTTTTTGTGCCATTTTAAGATGGTTGCTTCCATGATACTTTCACCAAGTTTTGGCATTATCAAATCTACAATTGCCATAAAAAGAGTTTATAAAATAAATGAAGCCGGCTTGTTGATTTTTTTCTTACCAGTTAACGTAAAGTAAAGCAAGCTGAAATCAAAAATAAAGGTTTGAAGATTAATAAACGTTAGTTACCTTTTTGACTGTTTTCTATAATAAACAGCCGAAGCATGTTCAACGCATTCATAGCCGATAATTCTATGTTTCGTTTTCTGTCGAAACGGAAATAAAACTCTTTGGATATTGTTTTCTCCTTGTTGCCAACCGCGATCCAAACCGTGCCGACCGGTTTTTTTTCGCCACCATTTCCCGGACCAACCAAACCGGTAACGGCAATTGCATAATCGCTTTTAAGAAGCGCCAGCGTTCCGGTTATCATTTGCTCAACAACATCTTTATCTACGGTTCCTTTTTCTGCAAGTAATTTTTCATCTACATGCAATACGTCTTCTTTTACTTTTTTATCGTAACAAACCACGCTGCCGGTAAAAAAAGAAGATGAATTTGCATTGGCTGTAAGCAAGTGCGAAATATAACCGCCGGTGCAGCTTTCTGCAGCGCCAACCGTTTGTTTATGTTCGTTTAGAAGCCTGGCAATAACAGTTTCCATACTGATGTCTTCTTTAGCAATAAGAACATCTTTTATATAGGGAACGATTTGCTGTTCGATGTTATTCAAATCGGTTTCGACTGCCGTTTTATCATCGCCTTTTGCGGTAAAGCGAAGTCGTACCATTCCTAAATTAGGTAAATAAGCCAGCTTGATATGTGAAGGCAATGCAGACTCAACAGGTTTGATTTGTTCGGCTAAAAAAGACTCGCCCAAACCATACGTAACAAATGTTCGATGCGAGATAACAGGCATGGTAAAATGCTGTTGCAAATGAGGTAAAACATAACTGGTCATCATCTCTTTCATTTCAAAAGGAACGCCGGGCATACTGATAAAGATTGTACCGTCTTTTTCAAACCACATTCCGGGCGCAGTGCCGCGCGTGTTTTGTATAACCGTGCAAACATCAGGCACTTCGGCTTGTTTTAAATTTACATCCAGCATCGGTCGTTTTAAAACTCTTTCGAAGATGTGTTTTACGTTAGCTAAAGCGCCTTGATCTGTTACCAATGTGCCGCCAAAATAGTCGCATAAAAGTGGTTTGGTTATGTCATCTGCTGTAGGTCCCAAACCGCCGGTGATAAGAACAATATCAGCCTTTTTTGATTCTTCGTCCAACGCCTGCCAGATTTCGTTCCACACATCCCCAACGGCTACGCGGCGCTTGAGCCAAACACCAACTTTGTTAAGTTCCTGCGCCATCCACGCGCTGTTTGTATCTATAACCTGTCCTATCAATAATTCGTCCCCGATTGTAATAATGGATGCTGTAACCTGATTCATAGTGTCTGCAAAAGTTAGATAAGAAAAACAGGTTGCAAAAGTATTCTGTTTTAAACTCATTCAACTCTTTATTCGTAAGAAGAGATAATGTCTACTGATAATATGAAGATATGATTTGAATGAAGAAATGATCTGAATGAAGAATGATAAGTAATGAATTGTTGAATTGATAACAAGGTGTACAAGAGTGCGACGCAACGATGTGCAACCGGAGTTTCAAATGCCCGTTACATAAAACTGTATTGAAGAAATAAGTTTGCGCAAGAAAAATTCGGTAATCGTTTTCAACTCCAAAATGCTTGCTTATTTTCGGCGCATGCGTTACAGATTCATTTTTTGTTTGCTGCTATCTTCTTTTATTGTATGGCAAAGCGAAGCGCAAACGCTGGAGAAAAGATTGTCGGTTGCAATGAAGAAAATTACGGAAGATGCGCAGTTAAAACATGGTATTGCGAGTTTATGCGTGGCTGATACAACCGGAAAAATTATTTTTCATTTGAATGATGAATATGGCTTGGCGCCAGCCAGCAATATGAAAGTATTTACCAGTATCGCCGCGTTAGATTTGCTTGGTAAAGACTATCAATACAAAACAGAAATTGGTTATTCGGGGAATATTAAAGACAGTGTTTTAAACGGAAATTTATTTATAAAAGGAAACGGCGACCCGACTACCGGAAGCTGGCGTTATGCGCAAACAGGCGCTGATAGTTTGATGAAACGCTTGTGTATTATACTGCGTAATAAAGGTATTCATCAGATAAAAGGGCAAATTATTTTAGATGGCTCTGCGTTTAATAACAATGCAATTCCCGGCGGATGGAGCTGGGAAGATATGGGCAATTATTATGGCGCGGGAACCTGGGGTTTAAGCTGGCACGAAAACCAATATGACATGCAGTTACAACCTGGTAAAAATATTGGTGAATCACCAAAAATAAATAAGATAGATCCCGAAAATGAATCTGTCACTTTTATAAACGAACTCAAGACGGCCGAAGCCGGAAGCGGCGATAATAGTTTGATTTATCTGTCACCCAACAGCGACATCGCGATTATTGAAGGAACCATTCCGAAAGGTGATTTGTTTACCATATCGGGCTCTTTACCTAATCCTTATACGTCTTTCATTTCTGCAATCAAGAAAGGATTTGCCATTAATCATATTGTTTTTGCCGGAAGTTTTCAGACATCTATGGATTTGGTTTTACAAAACAAACCGTTACCTCGTTACGATAGTTTGATTGATTATATTTATTCGCCAACATTAGATAGCATGATTTATTTCTTTCTGAAAAAAAGCATCAACCTTTATGGCGAAGATTTTGTAAAAACATTTGCCTTGCAGAAAAATGGTTACGGCTCAACAAATGATGGCGTTAAACTTTTACAAGAGTTTTGGATAAGCAAAGGAATTGAAAGCAGCGCCATCAAAATAACCGATGGCAGCGGTTTATCAGCAGAAACAAGAGTAACAACAGATGCTCTGGTAAAAGCGTTGTTATATGCGAAAAAACAACCTTGGTATCAAACCTTTTATGATGCTTTGCCGATTGTGAACGAGATGCACATGAAGACCGGAACCATCTCCGGCGTGCGAGCGTTTTCCGGTTACCAGAAAGCGGCGAATGGGAAGGAATATATATTCTCTATTATCGTAAATAACTACGATGGTTCAACCGCAAGCGTAACGAATAAAATGTATGATGTATTGAATGAATTAAAGAAATAAACCGACTTACAAAAGTGCCTGTAATATTCTTCGCTTACCATATTTCCCCCAGTCTTTTCCCAAATCCTGCAGCGTTTTAGCATAGGTTGAAGCCGTATTTTTTTTGCCTTTTGTGGGTTCGGCTAAATTGGCATCTGTAACCGGCACAATCTCTAACTTGGTGGCAAACCAGGTTGTATTTAACCTTGGGATGGCAAGACCTAATATCATACCCGGCAAACCCTGAAACAATTCGGGACCTGCAGTTGCCAAAATCTGGTCGGTATAAAAAGCAACGACATAAACACTATCCAGCAATTTACCAACGGCTTTTCGACATTCAAAACCGGCAATTTCGCGCGTTTCGCTGGTAATGCGCCATTCAACTTTTCGCGCAGAATCTTTTATCAGAAAGATACTTCCATAAATATCTTTTTGAGCCGTAAAAGATTCGTTTGTCAGGTTTGTATAGATAACATTTTCATTAGCCGAACTTTGAAACCAGTCATTTTGATTTTGTGTTACAACTTCACGCCCGGGTTTAAACAAGCTTTTGGTTTGAGTAAAATACAAATCGAAATAATTGACAGAAAACTGCGGCGTGTTTTTTTTCATATCTTCCATCCAGTTGCTTTCGCCATCGCCCCATTCATCTGCCAGCATATCAATTGTTTTGTGAACGTTCTCTTTTTTCTCGAATTCTATTTTGCCGCTGGTGATAAATTTTTGCTGCGCAAATAAAGACGTGGCGCAACAAATCATTATCATAAAAAATGCTTGTTTCATAGTTGTATTAGTTTGATGGTGCTGCGGCTCCGGCAGCGGTTTTAGAAAAGTTCCAGGTAAAGGCAAGCATAAAATAACGCTTAATAGTTTGATAGTTTCGTTCAACAATAGTGTTGCTGTTAATGTTACGGCTGAAACCTTTATTCTGGTTTAAAATATCATTTGCTGTAATCTTTATAATTGCCTTATCATTCTTCAGGAAATGTTTACCAAAATATCCGTTCCATAAAAATACATTGTTGTTGCTTGTAAAAACTGATGTTTTCTGGCGAAGATTGTAGCTGATATCTGTATTTATTTCCAGCTTCCATGGCAATGTAAAGTTTGCGTTCAGGTAATGCGTTTGCGTCCAGTAATTGGTTGACAGACTTGATTTAACCGTTGATTTGGAGAAGTTGTATGAATATTCGTAGTTGTATCCGACATAGAATTTTTTGTCTTTATAAAAATTCAAACCTAACCTGATTCCAGGTGTTAACGTATTGGTTGTATTGTTGGTGCCGTTTATAATATTGCTGTATTGGTTTCCATTAAAGCTTACACCTTCCCTGATATCAAGATTGAGTTTTTTTATATGTTGACTGGTACCACCATATCCGTAATAATTAAAGTTGCCATTGCTGTTTACATAACGGTATGTTGTTTTAAGCGTTGCTGTATCGGTAAACTGGTCGGAAACAATAGCATGTGTTGTTGTTGAAAAATAAGCGTTGAAATAAGTAAAGCTTTGTTTGAACGCATTGTATTTGTTGATATTTAAACGTAAGCTGTGTACAAACTCTTGTTTCAGTCCTGAGTTTCCCAAGTATTCCGACAGTGGATCGGTGTTATCTCGTACTGGTTGCAATTGTGTAATAGATGGCTGATTTGTATTTCCGTTGTACGATAAATTCATACTAAAATTACTGCTGAACTTATAGTTGAATTGCGCTTTCGGATACAGGTTCGTGTAATGTCTGTTATAGTTGGTATCAAAAATCAGATCTTTCTGGTAAAAATCAGTAAAACCAACATTGCTGCCAATAGAAGCCATCAGCTTTTTTGTATTGTAGCGAAACGTTAAACCGGTTGTGTTTGTCAAAACATTAAACTGGTAATTGTTGCTGTATAACGCATTTAAAGCTTCGTATTTTCCATCTTCTGTACTATCGTAAGACAAACGTTTTGAACTACTGCTGCTGGTTCTGATGGCATAATTGATTTCGGCAAAAAGTTTCGTAGTAATCGGTTCTGTATAGGTTGCTTTTATATTGAAAGTATTGATAGAATTATCATTAATCTTTTGTTGATTTACAACACTGTCTTTTTCAAAAGTGCCTGTTTTTGCATTATTAAAAACCAGGTCGGCTTTTAGTAAACCGGTAGAATTTGTTTTCTTATAAATCTCGTTGATGTTTACAGAAAGTGTTCTTCCGATTTTCTTAAACTTCTTTCTGAAAATGGCATTTACATTCAGGTTTTGATTGGATCCGTCTGATGTAGAAATACGGTTGCTGTTGTTTACTGCAATGCCGGCTGAATTGGCATACGAGCTGTTGTAAAAGCTGCGCGATAAAGAAGTTCCTGTATAACCGCTGGCAACAACTTTTGCAGAAGTTGAGCTATCGAACTGCCAGTCTAAAGTTCCGTTTGCAGAATGCCGTTCGCGCGAACTATACATGGAAGCATTTTCTTTGTTTACATAGTAATTGCTGTCCGGCAATAACGATTGTGTTGTTGTAGCGCTTGTTCCTTCAACATTGAGTTTATTATAACGATAACTTCCGTTTGCACTTACTTTATCATCGTTCCATTTATTAGATAAGTTTGCGCCAGCCGCCCAACTTTTCGGCAAACCTTCGCCATAATAATCTCCGTTCGATAAATCATCACCTTCCGAAAAGCTGACAAAACCACCGTAATCATCGTCATATTCCATATTATTACCGCTGCCATATTTATCTTGTTCACCCCAATCCAATCCGGTTTTGCCGGTATTGCTTGTAATGCCATAAGCCGAGACTTTGAGTTTGTTTTTAAAATTATTTATCATCAAACTATTATTCCACCGGTTATTGAAATCAGAGGCTAAATCAACCTTCCCGAAATAACCTTTCTTTTTATCAGCTTTTAATTTCAGGTTAATGGTTTTTGTTTTCTCGCCATCATCAATTCCGGTAAAAGTTGCCTGGTCGCTTTTCTTATCATATACCTGAACTTTATCTATCGCATCAGCCTGAATGTTTTTTGTAGCAAGCGTTGGATCATCACCAAAAAACTCTTCGCCATCTACCAATACTTTTTGAACGCTTTCGCCCTGCGCTGTTATTTTACCATCTTTATCAACCTGCAAACCCGGCAGTTTACGAAGCAAGTCTTCTACGGAAGCGCCTGCCTGCACTTTAAAACTATCAGCTGCATATTCTGTTGTATCTCCTTTTATCCTGATGGCGCCGATGGTTTGTTTTACAATCACTTCTTTAAGAATATTGGCTTTTAATGTCATTGCAATTGTACCAAGATTGAGAGAGGAAGCCGAATCTTTTATAACAATATTGTCAACATAATCGGCATAAGAATTTTGCGTAATCAATAAAATATATTTTCCTGTATCAGCTTTATTGAAACTAAAATTTCCCTGCGCGTTACTTCTTGTAAACTTGTACAAAACCGAATCTTTGGCTCGCATTAAAACAACCGAAGAGTTTTCGAGTTTTTGCTTATTAATGGTATCGTTTACAGTTCCTGAAATATTCGATTGCGCAAACAACAGGGCGGTAAATGCCAGACTTAACAATAAAAGCAAAGTTTGTTTCATATGATGGATGTTGGTTTCGTTAGTCCGGATAATGGTGATTCAATAATAACCCATTTTCCATACAAGTTTCTAAAAAAAAGGTTAATGAGTATGAACGGTTATGTTTTTGCTGCGACTCAAAAAAGAAAATAAATCAAACTGGTGGTTAAGTCAGGCAACATCTGATTATCTTTCCATCTTAATGAAACAATTTGTTCTTCCCTTTTATAAATCTCACATTTTAATTATTGCCGCGCTATGAAAAAATATGAAGACATCCATTTTGTTGACAGCACCAAACCAGTTTGGAATTACTCTTTATTTACCGAAGAAGACATCAGCAATTTTCAGAACGGAACACATTACAGTCTCTATAAATTATTTGGCAATAAGCAAGTAGAAGTAAATGGCGTTGCCGGAACTTATTTTGCCGTTTGGGCACCCAACGCAACTAAAGTATTTGTAAAAGGAAACTTCAACGATTGGCAAACGCATACGCATCCTTTATTTGTAAGGCTCGACCACAGCGGCATTTGGGAAGGATTTATTCCAGATCTTTTAAAAGGTGAAATTTATAAATATCATATTCATGGCTTTGAAGGAATTGTGCTTGATAAAGGCGATCCGTTTGCAAACTTCTGGGAGCAACGTCCGCTTACCGCTTCAATAACCTGGAACTTGGATTATACCTGGAACGATGAAGAATGGATGCAGATAAGAAGTGAAAAAAATTCTTTAAACGCGCCTTTTTCTGTGTATGAAGTGCATTTAAACAGCTGGATGCGACCCGATAAAAACGACGAAGAAAGATATAATACGTACGGGCAAATTGCTGAGCGTTTGGTTCCGTATGTAAAAGAAATGGGCTTTACGCATGTTGAGTTTATGCCCGTTATGGAATATCCTTTCGATGGTAGCTGGGGTTACCAGGGCATTGGCTTTTTTGCACCAACAAGCCGCTTTGGTAATCCGCAGGATTTTATGTGGCTGGTTGATTGTTTTCACCAGGCCGGCATTGGTGTTTTGTTAGATTGGGTGCCTTCGCATTTTCCTTACGATTCGCATGGCTTGTTCATGTTCGATGGCACGCATACGTACGAGTATGCTGATATGCGCAAAGGTTATCATCCCGACTGGAACTCTTATATCTTCAACTATGCACGTGGCGAAGTAAAAAGTTTTCTTATCAGCAGCGGGCGTTTCTGGTGCGATTATTTTCATGCCGATGGTTTGCGCGTTGATGCAGTTTCTTCTATGCTGCGACTTGATTACAGCAGAACCGAAGGTCAGTGGGAACCCAACGAATATGGCGGCAACGGCAATATAGAAGCCATCAAGTTTATCACGCATTTAAATGAAACACTTTTCCGGGATTTTAAAGATGTTCAAACTATTGCTGAAGAAGCTACAGATTGGCCGGGCATCAGCCGTCCAACTTTTGCTGGTGGTTTGGGTTTTGGTATGAAATGGATGATGGGCTGGATGCACGATACGCTGAATTATTTTAAAATAGATCCTCTTTACCGCGGTGCCATGCAAAACAAGTTTACATTCAGTATGGCGTATTTTTACGATGAAAACTTTATGCTTCCCCTAAGCCATGATGAAGTGGTTCATGGTAAAAGCCCGATGATATATAAAATGCCTGGCGATGAATGGCAGAAGTTTGCCAACCTGCGTTTACTTTATACTTACATGTTTACACATCCGGGTTCTAAGCTGTTGTTTATGGGCAATGAATTCGGGCAAACAACCGAGTGGAATTATAAATCTGAACTTAGCTGGGAATTGCTTCAATATGTAAGTCATGGTGGCATGAAGTATTGTGTACAAAAGCTGAATGAATTGTATAAACAAGAACCGGCTTTATATGAATTACAATTCAAATCGGAAGGTTTTGAATGGGTTGATTTAAACCATCGCAATGAAGCTGTTATTGTTTATAAACGAAAAGGATTGAAGCCGGAAGATGATGTTCTGGTAATCTTAAACATGACGCCGGTTGTGCGCAGAGACTGGCACATAACAGCTTATGGAAAAGATAAATGGACGGAAATTTTTAACAGTGACGATAAAAATTTCTGGGGAACCGGCGATGTTTACAATCCTGATATACAAGCAACTTTAGAAGACAAAGAAACTCAAAAATATTCTCTCCACATTCATTTGCCGGCGTTGGCGGGTATTGTGATTAAATAAGATTCTATAAACAAAATTTCGGATCACATAAAATGAGTTACTTGGTATTGGTTCGTCATGGACAATCGCAATGGAATTTAGAAAATCGGTTTACCGGAAATGTAGATGTTGATTTAACAACGCAGGGTAGGGCAGAAGCCAAATTAACCGGCGACAAATTAAAAAACAAAAATTTTCAGTTTGATTCAGCTTTTACTTCCGTTCTAAAACGAGCCGAAGAAACACTTACAATTATTTTGCAGGAAATCAATCAACCCAATATTAAAATCTTTCGCGATGCGGCTCTAAATGAACGCAGTTACGGGCAATTGCAAGGTTTAAACAAAGCAGAAATTGCAGAAAAATATGGTGCTGACCAGGTTCATACATGGCGCCGGAGTTTTGATGTGGCGCCGCCGGGCGGCGAAAGTTTATTAGATACGCAAAAGCGCGTGTTGCCTTATTATCAACACAATATAGAACCCTTATTAAAAGAGCAAAAAAATTGTATGATTGTCGCTCATGGAAATAGTCTTCGCTCGCTGATGATGGTGCTTGAAAACATCGGGCAGGAAGCCATTACGCAAATTGATATTCCTACCGGCGTTCCGAGATTGTATGAGTTTGATGAACACTTTAAACTGGTAAGCGCAAATTATATTGCAGAATAATCAAACGAATGTTTGATGAAAAAAAATCGTGAACAGTATATCTCAACAATCTTAAAATTATATTGATGCAATACAAAAACAAATAAAAAATGCAACCTTTTTTTGATTGCTTTTTCGTTGTAGAATTTAATCTTTCTTTTGTTCTTTAGCCCAGGCATCTTTTAGTGTTACGGTTCTGTTGAACACAATTTTTTCTTCGCTGGTTTCTTTATCCAAAGTAAAATATCCTTTCCGGATAAACTGGTAACGCTCATCAAATTTGGCTTTAGCTAAATCTGGTTCAGCATACGCGTTCATTACAGTTTGTAATGAATTTTTATTGATATAATTTTTAAAATCACCTTCCGCTTCATCTACATTTTCTTCAGTAAATAAACGATCGTATAAACGCAGTTCTGTATTGATCGCATGAGGAATGCTTACCCAATGCAACGTGCCTTTTACTTTGATAGCAGAACCTTCCGCGCCGCTTTTACTTTCGGGTAAATAAGTACAATTCAGTTGTGTGATTTTTCCTGTTTCATCTTTTATTACTTCATTGCATGTAATAACATAAGCGCTTTTTAAACGCACCATTTGACCAACCGCTAAACGGAAAAATTTCTTTGGCGGATTTTCCATAAAATCTTCACGTTCGATATACAATTCGCGGCTGAACGGAACTTCGCGATACGTAACCGTTTCTTCTTCCGGGTTGTTCTCGCTTGGCATCATTTCCACTCGTCCTTCCGGGTAATTTGTAATCACAATTTTCAGCGGATCAAACACAACCATACGGCGCAAAGCAATCTTATTCAAATGCTCGCGAACACAATATTCAAGCAGGCTGTAATCAATCAGATTTTCGCGTTTGGCAATGCCAATCCTGTCGCAGAAATCACGAATACTTTCCGGCGTAAAACCACGGCGACGCATACCACTTATTGTTGGCATTCGCGGATCGTCCCAGCCATCAACAATTCTTTCATTTACCAGTTGCAGAAGTTTACGTTTACTCATAATCGTATACGTAACATTCAGTCTTGCAAATTCATATTGATGCGAAGGAAAGATGTTTAATTTTTCTATGAACCAATCATACAACGGACGATGCGGAACAAACTCCAACGTACAAATTGAATGCGTGATATGTTCGATGCTATCGCTTTGTCCATGCGCAAAATCGTACATCGGGTAAATGCACCATTTATCGCCCGTGCGGTGATGATGAGCCTGTTTAATACGATACATCAGCGGATCGCGCATGTGCATATTTGGCGAAGCCAGATCGCCTTTTGCACGAAGCACTTTTTCGCCATCTTTATATTTGCCCGCACGCATATCGGCAAACAATTGCAGGTTGTCTTCTGCGCTGCGATTGCGATATTTACTTTCTGTTCCGGATTGCGTTGGTGTGCCTTTGCCGGCGGCTATTTCTTCACTGGTACTATCATCAACATAAGCCAGTCTTTTCTTTATTAAATCAACAGCAAATTCATAAAGTTGTTCAAAATAATCAGACGCATAAAATTCATTTGCCCAATTAAAACCTAACCACTTTACATCGGCTTTTATACTGTCTACATATTCCGTTTCTTCTGTGGATGGATTGGTATCATCGAAGCGCAGATTGGTAGCGCCGCCGTATTTTTTTGCCAAGCCAAAATTGAGGCAAATGCTTTTTGCATGACCCATATGTAAGTAACCATTTGGCTCAGGCGGAAATCGGGTAAGTATTGATTTATATTTACCGCTTTTGACGTCTTCTTCAACAATTTCTTCTAAGAAATTTAATGACTTTTCTTCGCTCATTTCCTGTGTTGTTGTGGGCAACAAATATAGTAAGATTGATTTGCGATATGTTGGCAATGAAACTTGTTTTGTAAATGATTTATAAACCTGATTTTTTAGAGTAAGGTATTCTTTTTTGAAAACGTTATATCTTCATCGCACATTTTTGTACTATAACAACATCTTATGAACCAGGAAAGCAACGATCCGATATCAGCGATACGTTTACGACAAGTTTCTTTTTTTGTATTGCTGATACTGTTTGCTTATTTATTATTTACTCAACTCACTATCTTTTTGCCTTCCTTTTTAGGAGCGATAACTTTTTATGTTATTCTGAGAAAATGGAATAACAATCTTGTTAATAAAAGAAAAATGAAAAGAGGAATGGCTGCTACTCTTCTTATCATTTTATCTATCTTAATTGTATTGATACCGCTTTATTTATTTGGTAATTTGTTGGGTGGACGAATTATATCTGTTGTCAATCGCTCAAACGAAGTGCTGGCAGCGGTTAAACAATTTGCGGCGGGCATCCAGACGAAATATAATATTGAAATATTATCACCGGATAATATTAATAAAGCAGGCAGTATGGTTGCGGCAGCCCTTCCCAATATTTTGGGAGCTACCTTCAATACATTGACCGTTTTGCTGATGTTATATTTCATGCTTTATTTTATGCTTGTTCAAAGCAAAGAAATGGAAGCTTGGCTGGTAAAAAATGTGCCGTTGCGCGATGAAAATGTAATCTGGCTGGGGTCTGAATTACATGGACTGGTATTGAATAATGCAATTGGTGTACCGGCTATTGCTTTAACCCAAGGTATCATTGCGCTTATCGGTTACCTTATTTTTGGTGTTCCCGATGCTCTGTTCTGGTTTGCCATAACGGCTTTTGGCGCTATGTTGCCTGTGGTTGGCGCTGCCGTTGGTTATGTACCTTTAGCTGTTCTGTTATTAATACAAGGACCAACATGGAAAGGCGTTGCTGTATTGGCATACGGTCTTTTGATTGTTGGAGTTTCTGACAACATTGCCCGCTTTGCATTGCAGAAAAAGTTGGGTGATGTACATCCGCTGATTACTGTTTTAGGTGTTATATTGGGCATCAACCTGTTCGGTTTTATAGGAATTATTTTCGGACCTATTTTAATATCGTTATTTATTATTCTTTTACAGATTTACGCTAACGAGTTTAATAGTAAGTCAAACAAACGTTAATACCTTTTATATCCTTTTTCAGCTTAATTTAATGAGTTAATTTCGTAAGCACAACAATAATTCAGCGATTCGAAACATTTATACTCAAACAGCTTTTCAAATACAAAAATTAAGAATTGATGCAGAGAATCGCTTTATTGAGTTTTGTTTTCCTTTGTGCCTTTACTACAAAAACCAATATTACTACCGACCCGACCGATGGCAAAAACCTGCCAGGTTTACTATCAAATAATTCAGCTGCACCTGCGGCTTTACACCTGATAGATTCTTTGTATGAGAATATTCATTTGGAGGAAGCTGGTTTAAACAAACAGGCATTTTTCAACGCTTACAAAGGCTATCAGTATCTTCTTAGCGAGAACAAACTCACAAATACAGATTTACTTACTATTTGCGATTATTCCCAGCCAAGCTGCAAGAAGCGTTTGTATGTAATTGATTTGAAAAACAACTCGATTATTTACAATACCTATGTTGCGCACGGACATAATTCCGGAGCTGATTTAGCAACCAGTTTTTCCAATCTCAACAGTTCTAATAAAAGCTCGGAAGGCTTTTTAGTAACAGCTGAAACGTATGTTGGTCATAATGGTTATAGTATGCGTTTTGATGGTATGGAACCGGGAATTAATGACAATGTTCGCTCGCGCGATGTGGTAATGCATGGCAGCGCTTATGTGTGCGGCGACAGAGCTAAAAATGGCATTATGATGGGCAGAAGCTGGGGTTGTCCGGCGATTGCAAATACTGAAAGCAAACAAATTATTGATGAAATAAAAGGTGGAACTTGTTTTTACATTTATAGCACTGATGCTGTTTATGCCCGTAACTCACCTGTTTTAAATGCTAAATTCGATTGGCCTTCTTTAAATACAATTCCCATGCTGGCAGATATTAAAATGCCTGCTGGAGTAGCTGTTGCACAATAATAAAAGCTTACAAGTTCATCTATAACTATTTTCAAAAGAATATTTTTTACCAGCGTTTTATAATCCAATTTATAAATAACTGTTTTCTTCTGAAGTAAATTGAATAGATTTTTAATCAGCAGCCGAAATACTATCAATATAAATAAATAAAAAGCCGTCTACAATTGTAGACGGCTTTTTATTTATTATGATTTTACAATTATAAGGTTCTCTTGATTTCTTCCTCTTCGTAAGCAATGATATTATCACCAACCTGTATATCAGCGAAATTCTTAAGTGTTAAACCGCATTCATAACCGGCAGCCACATCTTTCATGTCGTCTTTAAAGCGTTTTAAGCTTCCTAATTCTGCATAACCACCTTCTGTTCTCGGATAAATTAAGATACCATCACGGAACAAACGGATTTTGCTGTCGCGGCGTATTTTACCATCAGTAACATAACATCCTGCAACGGTAGCTTTATCAAATTTATATACTTCACGAATATCAACGGTAGCAACTTCTTTCTCCTGGATTTTCGGTTCCAGCAAGCCTTCCATAGCACTCTTCACTTCTTCAATAGCATTATATATGATGGAATACATTTTAATTTGCACACCTTCATTTTCTGCCAGTTTATTTGCCTGGTTGCTTGGGCGAACATTAAAACCAATCAAAATGGCATCCGATGCAGTGGCTAACAATACATCACTTTCAGAAATCTGACCAACTGCTTTATGAACCACATTGATTGCAATTTCTTCAGTAGATAATTTCTGTAATGAATCGCTTAACGCTTCTACAGAACCGTCCACATCACCTTTAATAATCACGTTCAGTTCTTTAAAGTTACCCAAAGCCAAACGACGACCAATTTCATCCAAGGTAATATGTTTCTTCGCACGTAAGCCTTGTTCACGCGAAATCTGGGCGCGTTTTGTTGCAACATCTTTGGCTTCTGCTTCATCAGCATAAACTTTGAATTTTTCACCTGCCTGTGGTGCGCCATTCAAACCTAAAATCTGAACAGGAGTTGATGGCGGCGCTTCATTTACCCGCTGGTTACGTTCGTTAAACATAGCTTTTATACGACCATAATTCTGACCGGACACCATGATGTCACCGACTTTTAACGAGCCATTTTGAACCAATACAGTTGCTACATAACCACGACCTTTATCAAGTGAAGCTTCAATAATGCTACCCGTTGCTTCGCGATCAGGATTCGCTTTTAAGTCTAAAATTTCTGCTTCCAGCAATATTTTTTCGAGTAAAGCATCCACATTCAAACCTTTTTTGGCTGAGAGTTCCTGGCTTTGAAATTTACCGCCCCATTCTTCTACCAAGATATTCATTTGTGAAAGTTGCTCATATATTTTCTGCGGATTCGCTCCGTCTTTATCTATTTTATTTACTGCAAAAATCATCGGTACGCCAGCCGCCTGCGCATGGCTGATAGCTTCTTTTGTTTGAGGCATCACCGCATCATCAGCAGCTACTACAATCACAGCAATATCAGTAACTTTCGCACCACGGGCGCGCATCGCTGTAAAGGCTTCGTGACCAGGCGTATCAAGGAACGTAATATGCTCTTCTGTCGGCAATGTTACTTCATAAGCGCCGATATGTTGCGTGATACCGCCAGCTTCACCAGCCACCACATTTGCATTACGTATATAGTCAAGCAAAGATGTTTTACCATGGTCAACGTGACCCATAATCGTAACGATAGGCGCACGTTTTTGTAAATCGTCATCATCATCAAAATCATCGTCATCATCATCTTCGTCTAAATCATCCAACCCAAGGAATTCGACTTCATAACCAAATTCGCCGGCAACCAATTCAATTACTTCTGCATCAAGACGCTGATTGATAGACACCATAATGCCCAGACTCATACACTTGCTGATAATGTCTGTAAAATTTACATCCATCAGATTGGCAAGCTCGCTTACGGTAACAAATTCTGTAACCTGCAACCTGTTATCTTCGCCAATTCCACCCATGGCTTCAGCCGCTTCCTGACGTTTTTCGCGGCGATAACGGGCTTTAAGGCTTTTGCCACGTCCGCTTTGCCCGGATAGTTTTGCCTGTGTTTCACGTATCTTATCCTGGATTTGTTTCTGGTCAATTTCTTTATCATCCGGTCGTTGAAACCTGTCATTTCTACCATGTCCGTGACCTCCGCCTTGCCCGCCTCGATTGTTACTTCCACCTCCGGGATTGCGGTTGATTTGAATACGCGGGCCTGTATTGGTAGTGCTACCTTGCTGACTTCTTCCTTGTACAACCGGACGATTACTGCTTGGCTGATTGTTAGCAGCTTGTCCAGGTTGTCCACTGCGTTGAGGCGTTATTGTTCGTTCTCTGTTAAAAGGCTGACCATTATTATTTCCGCCACGTGCCTGTGGATTGAAAGTCGTTTGTCCATTCGGTGTCGGATCACCTTTTTTGTCAACGGGAATACGTTTGCGTTTTCTTTTTTCATCCCGTGTATTATTTTTCGGGCGTGTATCGCTGTCAACAGGTAATTCAATTTTGCCTAAAATTTTCGGACCTTCTATTTTTTCTGCTCGTATATTTTCAATTACCGGTTCTTCCTGTTCATTTTCTTCCGGCTGCGGCTCGTACACTTCATCTTCCGCTTCTTCTTCTGTTTCTAAAACAGCAGCAGGTTCAGGTAAATATTCAGGCTCCAGTTGTGGCTGTTCTTCAACTATTTCCTCTTTTACTTGCTCTGGCTGTGGTTGTTCTTCTTCAATCACTTCCTCTTTCGGTGCCACATTCTTCTTTGGTCGTGTAGAAGAATCAATAGCAGACAAATCTATCTTATCTAAAATTTTTGGACCTTCTAATATTGGAGCTTCAATATGAGTTATTTCCGGTTCTGCACTAATTGTTGGAGGCGGCGTTTCCTGAACAGATTCAGGTTCTGCAACAACCGGCTCTTCCACAACGGCGGCAGGTTCTTCAGGTTGTGATGCAACAACAACCGGCTCTTCAGTCTGTGGCTGCGATTGCGGTTCCATTATTTCCGGCTGTGAAACGACAACTGGCTGCGGAATTTCTTCTTTAACAACAGGCTTTTTCTCTTCCTTTTTAAAACTTAAATCTTCCTCGTCTTTACGCTGCCTGCGTTCTGTTTGGGTTTTTGGAATTTCAACCAAATCAGCTTTGTTCTTCGCTGTTTTATCGCTGTGAAATTCCTGCTGCAATGCACGATACATGGCCTCGTTAAGCTTTGCAGTGGGCTTAAGGTCGTCGCGGTTAAAACCTTTGCCGGAAAGAAAATTGACAAGCGTATCTTGTCCAATATTAAATTCTTTTGCGGCTGCTAATAATCTTGGTGACTTAAAATCTGACATTCAGTGTTTTTATTTGTCTTAACTGTTTATGCAATCATTTTTATAAACAGCTTTTCTTTTTTTCTTTGTAAAGTTTGTTATTAAAAAAGGTAATAGCAAATTATAATTTACCATTTTGAAAACTACTTTTTTCTATTCTATATGTTGATTCTTGTTTGTAACAAAAGTAACCTTTGAACTCACTATTATTTCTATGTTTAATCCAGATTAAGTGAATTAAAAAGTCAGACGATACTTTTGAAATGTTTTATTGAAAATAACGTGACATAAATGCTTAATAAGCAAGAAAATAATGCCAGTTTATTTTATCAATTGCCCTGCCAGATATACTTGCATTAACCACGGTCAAACTCTGTCTGCAACACATTGATTACATCTGCGATGGTTTCTTTTTCCAAATCGGTACGACGTTCTAATTCTTCGGCGTTCAAATTTAAAACACTGCGGGCAGTATCACAACCAACACGTTTTAATTCATCTATAATCCAAGGTTCAATTTCATCTGAAAACTCATCCAAATCAATATCAAACTCTTCTTCCTGACCTTCATTTTCGCGGAAGACATCAATATCAAAACCGGTAAGTTCCTGAGCTAATTTGATATTTACGCCACGTCTGCCGATTGCCAGCGAAACCTGGTCGGCTTTTAAATATACATCAGCCTGTTTTTGTTCGGTGTCTAAATTCATATAACTGATTTTAGCCGGCGTTAACGAACGCTGAATTAATAGCTGAACATTGGCTGTAAAATTAATCACGTCAATATTTTCATTTTTCAATTCACGCACAATACCATGAATACGGCTGCCTTTCATACCCACGCACGCACCCACCGGATCAATACGATCATCAAAACTTTCCACAGCTATTTTGGCTCTTTCGCCCGGCTCACGAACAATTTTTCGAATCGTAATCAACCCATCAAAAATTTCAGGCACTTCTATTTCTAACAATTTTGCAAGAAATTCAGGCGCCGTGCGGCTTACAATAATAACCGGAGAATTATTTTTCAAATCAACGCGGCGAACGATGGCTCGAATATTTTCACCTTTTTTGAAAAAATCCTGCGGTATTTGTTCTGATTTCGGAAGAATCAATTCGTTACCTTCTTCGTCTAATAGCAAGACTTCTTTTTTCCAGACCTGATAAACTTCTGCATTAATAATTTCGTTTATACGGTCGCCATATTTTTTTACCAGCACATTTTTCTTCAAATCAGAAATGCGGCTGGCTAACGTTTGTTTGGCAGCCAGAATAGCACGACGGCCAAAATCGAGAATATCCATCTCCTGAAAGAGTTCTTCACCAACTTCAAAGTCAGGCTCTATTTTCACCGCCTGGCTGTATTCTACTTCTGCCAATGGATCCATCACTTCGCCATCTTCCACAATCATACGACGGCGAAAGATTTCAAGGTCGCCTTTCTCAGCATTTACAATGACATCGAAATTTTCATCGCTGCCAAACTTTTTACGGAGTAAAGTTTTAAACACATCTTCCACCACTTTCATCATAGTTGGACGATCTATATTTTCCGCATCTTTAAATTCCTGAAATGCGTCTATCAGGTTGATACTTGCCATATTAATGTAAGTTTACGATGTATGATGTACGATATGAATTGTCGAACATCATACGTTTTAAAATTGTATCTGAACCGTTGCTGTTTTTATATTATCGAAAGGAATAACCGTTTGCTGTATTATCGCTTTTTTTCCTTTGCCCGATGTTTCTTCTATAATTAAATCTGTGTCTGCGACTTGTATTAGTTTACCCAGTTTTTTTGTGTCGTCTTTGAAAAGCACTTCTATCAACCTGCCAATATTTTTCGTGTATTGACGATGCGATTTCAGTGGTTCGTCAACGCCCGGCGATGAGACTTCTAACGAAAAATCGCCTTCGGGAAAAAATGCGCTTTCTTCAATCATCTTATATAATTTTCTGTTGAAGTACACACATTTTTCTATTGGTAAACCCTTATCGCCGTCTAAAAACACTTTTATGTTATTAGTTGGCTTGATGCGTACAGACACTAAAAAATACTCCGGTTCGTCTGCCAGAAGCTGCGTAATGAATGTTTCAATTTTTTCTAAATGATCTGCTGACGTCATATTATGATAACAGAGAAGGGAACGATTGCGTTCCCTTCCTTTCAATTTTTTCCACGGCAAATATACACTAAAATATGTGTAATCGCCAAATGATAAGCCTGTTAACCGTTTGTAAAAAACAAAATGCTTTTCTGCATCTGCATAAGTCGCGTGATTATCTTTGTATGATTATGGCACTTATTGATTTAATTTACGTAATTATCGCAATATACTTTTTGTATAAGCTGGTATTCAGTTTTCTGGTTCCCGTTTCTAAAACGGTTTCTTCCGTCAAGCATCAAATGCGGAATATGCAGAACAACCAGGCAGCGCAAGAACCGCAGCAAAATCCGTATACATCTGCTTCGCGACATAATAAAAATAGTACCGCATCTACCGACAGCGAGTATATTGACTTTGAAGAAGTGAAGTAGCAGAAATATTTTTGTTGCCAATTGTAATCCTTCTATTTTTGCCGCCTTTCCGGGGAATTAGCTCAGTTGGTAGAGCGCTTGCATGGCATGCAAGAGGTCAGCGGTTCGAACCCGCTATTCTCCACTTGATTTTTAAAGCGTTACGATATTTATTTGTAACGCTTTTTATTTTTTTTAACATTTTAAAATGATTTGGAATAGCTCCTTTTGATATGATAATGTCTATCTCGTAACTATAAGAGATGTGATGGCTTTGAGGAATAGGCAGCTATCTTGTGTATTAGCTTGCAGGGAAATAATTGTTTATAGCGAGCTTCAGCATTTTGGAACTAACAACCAAACTAAAACCTAATCTTCTTTTCACACTTTACCTGTTTTCATATCTAATCCGGAGTTACAGACTTTTCGTTGATATTTCAAATTAGTGTTTCTTGTAATTAGCATTGCGCATCTATCAGAATAGAAACTTTTGCAATGCTTGCAAGTATAGCAACTTTGACTTCTCGTCAAGATCATTTATACATTGCTGTTCCCGGGTGAGAGGTCGCGCATTCAAGCCCAATTCTACACCACGGTTACGCAGGTCGCCGGCATTCACCCATTTGCTCGAAAAGCCTGAAGAGGATGGCAGGCTTTGCAACATTAAGAAGTCATCAATAGTTTTGTTAAAATAGGTTAATGTGAAGCCAGCTCTGCCTTTCAATACACTGAAATCTGCCCCGGTTTCAAACTAAGTTTGTCTTTCAGGTTTAATGTTCGATTGACCTTCTGTGTGCTTACAATCACACCGGGATTACCAGCAATATTTGAAATTTCCATACATGTAAACTTACTTCCGTAAGCCGGTACATTGTTAGCCTGACCATAAGCTGCACACAACTTTATATTATCAAAAAATCCTTCCTTGATGATGCCTGAACGTGTCAGATTCCACGATACACCAGCCTTTGGAACTGCACGGTCAGCTGTAAATTCTCTTACTCTTAATAATTTGCGGGCTGTTATCAAACCCAAATCCTGGGAAATACTGATTGCTGTTTTTCCTCCTTTGCCTCTCTTTGTTGTAATGATGATAACACCGGCTGCTGCTTTAGAGCCATACACAGCCGAAGCTCCTTTTAAATCTCGATGTTCTCAATATATTCCGGGCGAAGATCTGCAATACGATTGGAAGGGTTATCTTGTATCGAAGTGGATGAACCACTCGAAACAGCAGAAGTAACAGCTTTCAATCCCGAAGAAGTTGTCATATTGTCAACAAATACACCATCCACCACATACAGAGGTTGCGTTGTTCCATATACAGAAGTTAAGCCTCGCAATTTCACAGAAATGCCTCCACCGGGTGCGCCGGTATTGGCATTGATAAGAGCGCCCGGTTTTGCCGTTTAATGCGGCATCTTAGGTTTGCGCTGGTGCTGTGCCATTCAGTTCTTTGGAAGAAGATGGTAGCTACCGCATTGGCAAGGTTTCTTCTTTTACAGAAATGGCTAAATCTTTTTACCACTACCTCGTCAAGTTTTGCAACATCTTCTTGTAAAATAATAGTTGCATTTGCAATATCATTTACATGAACTGTTTTTATTGTAAAGCCGGTTGCGCTTATTGTTAATACTGCACCAAGAGCGAGCGTGATTGTAAATTTTCCTTGCGCATCTGCTGCTGTCGTTTGAGATATTTTCCTGGTAGAAACAGTAGCTCCCCGTATTGGTTGGCCATTTGTTTCTGTAACCTGCAGAGTTGTGTTTTTATTTTGTGCAAAAGAAAGAACAGGCATCAAAAGAACACATAGAAAGCCTGTTAGAATAAACAATTGTTTTATCATTGTTTGATGTTAGTTAATAGATGCTAAAATGTTTGTGCGATGTGGTTGGTACTTGTATAAACTAAGCGGGTTGCGGGGGTTGAGAGAATATGGTTTCCGTAGCCTTTCGTAGCTACCTGTTTCCCACTGGCAGCATAAGAAGAAAGGTCTGTCGGTGTGTTAGAAGCTAAGCCATCTACATATCGGTTATATATACTAAAGGCAGCAGCTATTAACACGGTATCATGTATTTCCCTGTCGTTCGCGACTTTTTTCCGGGTGGCTTCAATGTCTTGCGGCAATACTTCTTTGCCCAATATCTGCACCTTGGAAGCGACATGCAGCAAGGCTTTCAGCTTATCGCTGATATTGGCGTGGCCTGCATCCTTCAACACATCATCTATTATATCTTTATCATCTACGTATAAATGACGCGATGCTGCAGCATGGCTCATCAAACAAAACATGGTATCATTACGTTTCCATACATAAGCTGCGATGAGTTCTCTTTCTCCTTCGCTTAAAGGCGATTCTCCTCGTAATAAAACCTGTGTTAATTCATATAAAGGTTTGCCGGTTTCGGGTCTGAATTGTACGAGGCTTCTGATGCCTGGTACGCCTTCTTCAACTTGTATGTGTGCCATAATTTTTATTTTTTATTAATGAAATCTATCAGCAAAAGCTGTCATAAATTCGGGTTCTCCGGTTGTTGTTTTCATTCTGTCTTTTGAAAAATAAGTGTAGAAAAATCCGATTAAAAAAATGAATGAGAACGTAAATACAGCATTGCCATATCCGCCAAGAAAACTAACAAGATCGCCGATAAAGAAGCCACTGTTGCCGTAAACAGCCTGCCAATATTGAAACAAAATCCGGTAGCTGATGCTCTTACAACGGTGAGAAATAAATAAGGAATATAAACGGATAATGTGCGCTGGCTAATGCCGAAGAAGAATGCCATGATTCCCATTTCAATAAAAGTTGCGGCAGAAATAGATGTGTTCAATTTAAAAACCGTGAACGTCATAATAAAGCTGGCGCCAAAACACAGCATCATGGTTTTGCGCAAGCCAATCGCATTAGCAATCCATCCGGATACAATGCTTCCTAATAAACCTGATGTAGCCAAAACCATCATGGTTAAGCCGCGCAGGTTTTTGCTTTGGCAACATCACCTGTGATACTTTCTATCCACGTAGGCGCACATGAAAACACTGCCCACAAACCAATAAGCATACAGCCAAAGATGACAGAACCTTTCAGCAGGTTTTGTTTGTAGCCTGAAGTAAAAAGTTTAGGACTGAATGGATGATCGGAAGAAGGCTCTAATATTTGTTTCCAGGTCTTCGATTCTGCTAACAGGAACAACGCAAAAACAGCTACGACGAATGGAACGATGCCCATTAAAAAAGCGTTGTGCAAGTCCGATAACAAGTTGTTCATATCGCCGGCAGCAGTAAACCCAACCGGCATCGCCGACGATACAATGCCATGGTTCTTTTCTTTTCCGGCCAGAGTTCGGCTAATAATACATTGGTGGTTAACAATACACTACCTACTCCAAACCCGGTAACAAAACGGTACACACCTACCATCAGCCATGACGATGAAAATGCTGTCAGGATGGTAAACAATCCATTTAAACCGGTTGATAGAGTAACCGCTTTAGACCGCCCGATTTTATCGCAGATCACGCCCCAGGCAAAGCCGTCGAACATGCTTCCAAAAATGAAGATGAAATTGATATAAGCACTTACATTGTTTATCTTTTCATCCGAAACTGTACCCAACAATTCTTTCACGATGACGGGCAAATACACCAACATAAACATAGAACTAATACCAGTGAACAGGATGCTGATAAAGCAGATAGCAAAGGCTATCGTTAGACCGGCACTGGAATAATGATGAAGGTAATGCCTTTCAATGATGGTTCTTGTACTGTTATTGTTTCTATTTCTTACCAATAATTTTTTATCAATAACCATAATCTTTGTAAATGGTAATGGTAATTTTTATTTAAGTTTTCTAAATCCTTAAAAGACAGAATTGTCGTGTAACACAATTACACGCTTGTATATAGATTTATTTAGTCAGTTGCTTTTACTTTGGCAGATATTTTATCGTTCTTCAAACTATTATATAAACAGCTTTAAAGTATCTTTTACAAATGCTTATACACGGGAACATATCATTGGAATGATGCGGTTACAATAAGAAACAATAAGTAAGTAAAAAGATAATTAGCAAGAAGCTTTAGGAGGTTGTTCGGGTAATGGTAACAGGTTGTCGGATAAACGTAAGGTAATCGTATCAAGATTAATTGTCGGCGCTGTAACAAACTGATTTATTTTAGGCACTAATATACCAAATTACACCAATATTTGAAATGTAAATCGGATTGACTTATCCACTCCGAAAGTTGTATATGTGGAAAGGTCGTTTATAAAAGTGCTACTATATTTAGTATTTTTATATAAAATATAGTTCATGATAAAGGCAATTCTAAATATATATAAAGGCTTGAAAGATAAAGATACCATTGTTCCAACTTTATTCATAGTGTTTTCAATGTTATTTATAATATACATGGGTGTTTATTGGAAATATCACTCTATAAACAACAGCGAAGATGTCAATACAAAGAGACAAACAGAAACAAATGATTCAACTCCTAAAACATCCATTTCAGTAGAAAGTGTTGGTGGTGATTTTGTGATGGGCAATAAAACAGCAAACAATATTTTAGATACTTCTAAACCTAAAAAGAAATGAAATTAGTTATACTGATTTCCCTATTATTCTCCTTTTTATGCTTTGCAAGCACAAAATATTCATATCGATACCGTGAAAGGTGATGTGGTAAAAGGTAATAAGACTATTAACAATTATAGAGTTACTAAAGTTTATAATATCTTTAATGAAGAAAATAAGGATAACATTTTGATTACTAAAAATTGGTTGGACACAACTAAACCTTTTGCAATAGTATTGGGTACAACTACATTTGAAGATATAACCTATCAGGAATTAAAAAACGGGAAAACATTTTCTTTATTCAAAGATTTTATATACCTGCCAGACGCAATTGCATATATCAGATTTAGGGTTGACAAAAACAACTTGCTTATATCAAATGATATTATAGGTTTTGGTGAACATAATTTTATAGCAAAGATTAGAGATAATGTACCTATTCCCAATTCCAATAGAATTTTTAACGGATATTATTCAAGCAATTCTATAGAAATATTTGATGCAGAATATAATATTCCTGCATTTCAATTACAGTTGAGAAAAAATAATATCATATTTATTGCGGGAACTTTTGTTTTTCCAAAAGGCTGGATTGTAGTAAGTGAATCAGAAGGCTGGAAAATGCAATTTTTTGGCGATACAATAAATCGAATGTCAGACGAAAAACGTAGACAAGCTTTAGATACCTTTCTTGAGCAGTCAAAATCTATAAAACCTATTTATGAGGTTCAATAGCTTTTATTAATTTATGATAAGCACCTTCAAAAGAGGTGCTTTTTCATTTTATAAAACACAATCATTATGTTACAAGAAACAATTTCTCCTGAAAGAGAGCAACAAGTTATTCAAAGCGCAGCAAAAGTTACAAAGCGTTTAGAGGGAAGGGAAGTAGTGATATAAATACGGATTCCTGCCTATATCTATTCAGATAGGAAGGTTTATGATGAATCGAAGGTGGGAGGAGGCAAAATCAGTTTTGAACAAGGGGAAGATATTCCCACGAAGCATCCTGGAATTTAATTACAATGACACCAAATTTTAATCCTGTACGCATGGCTGCTACTATAGCCAGTGTTTTAACAGATTGGGCTGTACTATATTGCTGTGTACTATAATATTCTGCTGTTAGCAATTCATAAATGTTTCCTTGATAATCTGGGATCACTCTATAGAAGTCTGCATCTGCCATAAATTTGTGAAGCTTGGTGTAGTCACTGCCATCAGGGTTAGCATTATGCAGTTCTATTCTAGTAAGATATCTGTCCATAAGTTATTTTGGAAGTATGAGATGCTTCAATAAACACGGACAGTGAAGTTGCTTACATTAGCAACAAGAATGAAAGAAAAGAGCAGTGGTACGAAGCGTCGCAAGTACGATGCTTCCTTTAAGGAAGAAGTATTGAAGATGGTTTACAATGGTCGCCGGTAAGCGAGGTAGCCCGGCGCTTAGGTATTGGTGAGAACATCATTTACCGTTGGAAGAGCCATAGCAGCCAACAGCCGGCTACAATTAGTAAGGAAAACAGCCCTGTTGTTTCGGCTGCAGACTATCAGGCTTTGGTCAAACGGATTGGGTAGTTGGAGATAGAAAGGGATATTTTAAAAAAAGCTTTGGGCATTTTCAGCCGTCAGCCGTAAAGGACCTGTACCATTTTATTGAAGCCTGTACAAGCCGGTATGCGGTACAGATAGTATGCGGAGTGCTTGCTGTAAGCCGCAGTGCTTATTACAACTGGCAGCAGAAGAAAAGCGCAGGTGCTGACCAAAAGAAAAAAGAAACGGAGCAGAGCCTCATCCGTGTCTTTGAGGAACATCGCAGGCGTTGCGGTGTGCGCAGGATTGTAGCCGAGTTAAGAGCCGGCGGGATAGAAGTGGGTGCTTACGAGGTGCGTAAAGTGCTAAAGAAGAATGGATTGAAAGCCATTCAGCCCCGCAGCTTTGTTCCAAAGACAACGGATAGCCGTCATCCTTATCCCATTAGTCCGAACCTTCTGCTGGAACGGACTTTCCCGGTAAAGCCGGATGAAGTATAGGTAGGCGACATGACTTACATACCGGTGGTAAACAGCGGTTTTCTGTACCTGGCAGTATGGATGGACTTGTTTTCAAGAAAGATTATCGGCTGGCACCTGGATGATAACAGGAAGGAAGCACTGGTAACAGAGGCATTTAAAAAAGCAATGATGAAGCGAAATATTACAAAGGGATTGATTGTTCATTCGGATCGGGGTGGTCAATATGCCGGCAATAGCTTCAGAAAGCTGATTCGTTCAAAAGAAATACAGCAGAGCATGAGCCGGGCTGATAATCCTTATGACAATGCGTTTATGGAATCCTGCTTCAGCCGCTTTAAAACAGAGCTGCTCCAAGATGGTGTCTTTGACAATGCGGAAGATGCCCACACAGAAATCTTTGAATACACCCGTATTACAACACAAAACGAAGGCATTCTTCTCTTAACTATGAATGTCCGGCAGATTTTGAAAAGAACTACTATTTTTATAAAACCTAAGCAACTTTACTGTCCGTCAAAATAGACACACCTCACAACACGATACAGAAAGTAAAAGGTATTGATTTTAATAGATTGTAATGTTTTTAGTAATTGATTAGTAAAGGATGTAACTTTTTTAAAGTGTATGTCACCTGATTAATGTCACTGTGCCATGTACTGACTGTTTAATATTATCACTATCAACAAGAGAAATCATCCATATATAAGTGTCTGGATCTTGATCAACGTTGTTTAGGGTGCCGTTCCATCCTTTTGTAATGTTATTCGTTTCAAATAACTTTTGCCCCCAACGGTTGTAAATAACCATATCAAATTGCTTAACAGGAAAGGGATACTTTACTTTGAAGATGTCATTTAATCCATCTTTATCAGGAGTAAAAGCCGATGGCATAGCCAACTTACAAATTTGATTTGTAATAAGAATAGAATCCTTAAATGAGCCACATCTGTTCGTTGCAGTAAGTGAATAAACTCCCGGCTTCAGAATCAGGCAAGAAGAATTGCTGGAACCATTTGTCCATAGGTAATCTGCTGTTGTATTTACAGAAGGCGTCAATATCAAACTGGAACCTTCACACAAAAATATGTTCTTTCCCAAATCAAAATAAGGTTTCGGTGTGTAACTAATTAAGGCAGCGTCACTGCTTTTGCATCCATTTATATCAACAGTTACGGTATATAGACCCGCTTTTTGAACAAGAAATTCCGAAGTTACACTGTTGTCCTGCCATTGATAGGTTGCATTTGTATTAGTAGCCACCAAGAGTTTAGTTGCACCTTCACATAACATAGTATCATTGCCTATGTTGACTATAGGTGAAGGCTGAAAAGCAATAGCAACAGTATCGTAATTTCTACAACCTTGTTGTGTTATTGCAACCCAGTAATTATCTGGCTGTGTAATGGTTTGATGGCTTAACAAACTACCATTATTCCATTGATATGAAGCATTCGGTAAATTGAAATCATAAACTAATTGATTCCCTTCGCAAAGTGTTGTATCAGGACCTAAAGTAAATGAGGGAAGTGGAAGAATACTAAGGATATTCAATGTGTCGTAAGAAGAACAGCCGTTAGAAGCAGTTGCTTTTACCCAATATTTACCTTTTTCGGTAGCCTTAACTGACTGCACTGTTTCGCCTGTATTCCAAAGATAAGAAGTGAATAAATTTCCGGGATTTAACAAAAGAGAATCCCCGGGACACAATGAAGTATCGTTACCGAGATATATTGATGGTGAATGTTTAACATAAATAATTAATGAATCTTGTGTTGAACAGCCATTGCTTTTTACAGCATTGAGTGTATATATAGTTGTTGTTTGCGGGTAAAGTTTTACAACATTAGTATCCGAATTTGAGATATTCGTAAGCGGTGACCAATGATAATTTAAAAAGGAAGATGACGCAGTAATTAATACAGAGTCGTTATTGCATTTTGTCTGATCTATACCTAAATCAATAGCAGGCAATTGATCGGTACTTACAACAATTGTATCAAAGTATTTTTGGTTACAGGCATCAATTGTATTTACATAATAAGTTCCTTCTTTCGTAGCAAGATAAGATGCCTTCGCGGAATGGTCCTGCCAATTATAACTTACAAATCCATCACCTGCCGATAACAATATCGAATTGCCGTTACACAATAATGTGTCCTTACCTAAATTGAGTGTATCGTTAAGAGCAGATGCTACAACTATTATGCTATCTGAAATTTCCTTGCAACCTGTATTTATAGTTGCTCTTAAAATAAACCTGCCTGCCTGTAAAAATTTTACAATCATACTTGTATCAGTTTCTGACACTAACTGTATTTTTTCCTCATCGAAATGTAGATTAGGATGCAATACACACCCATCACTTTTCTTAAATTTATAGGTGTAATTATTTTGGAGGTTGCAGAGTTTGTTGTCGCCACTTATTTTTATAAAACTGCAATTGCTGCCACCATTGCAAAGCTCCGCTGTTGTATTCACTCTGTAATTTTCAGTAGTTAAGTTTTCACCTACCGCATTTACAGCAATAGTATTCGATAATTGTATAGCTGTATCTTCTATAACAAAAGGATAATTTTGGTTGTTTAAAATAGTTGGTGTTCCTGAGCAATTACCAAGTGTGCCGTCCGGCAAATATTTTCTTATAATATAACTATACAAATATGGGTCTACTGTGTTTTCAAAATCCAATTCAAACAAATTTCCATAAGCATCCCTATGAACATCTGAAGGTGGGGCAGTGTTTGGAAACGTGGTAGCTTTTATCACTTTTAAAGTGCTATCAATATCATAATTGCACTGGTATAAAGTGCCGTCTAACGAACTAATTTGTGTTGAAGCGGAGGCGGTAATACCAGCGTTTGTACAAAGTGCATAAGTACTATACATATAACCGGAAGGGGGCGTGATTTGTGTATTATGAATGATGTTTCCACTGCTGTTCATAACAATATAAGAAGGCAAGCCAATGCCGCTATTTAAAGTGTACCCATGTAACAAAATGTTGTTACCAAAAGGTAGAATCTTGGTTCCTAAAAAAATTCGGGAGCCATTATTAATTATCTTTTTCGACCATAGAACCGAACCATCATTTTCAGATATCTTCAACACATAAGTATCATTGTTGCTTACTTCATCCGTGCTCAGGTATATAAAGTTATTTACAACAGCAAGTCCGCCACTTTCAAACCATAAATACGTGTTGTCTGCAAAAAAAGTCTTGATCCATAAAAAGTTACCTTCTTTATCAAATTTTATCAACGCTGCTTTATCACTCCAGGTTCTTTCATTTAACTTGAAAGTGATGTAGATATAGATAGCACCCTGCTCATCTTCTTTTATGTCCCGTACAGTGTAATTATAAACACCGATATTGTATGTTTTTTGCCATATTGCATTTAAGTTTTTGTCGTGTTTATAAAGTGTGATAAGCTGATTTGTAGTAAACAACTCAACGAGAGTGATATAGTTTCTGTCAAGAGTAGAAATTGTATTGTAAGCACCACTTTTTTCTTCAGAAAAGCGAATGCTTTTTATCATGTTTCCTTTTGCATCTAACTTGTTTAAAAATGATCCGGTTTCACCGCCATCATAAGGGTTGTCCCGTTTACTGCCGGGAACAATAATGCCATCATCTGTCAATTGAAAGTTCCGGGCTACAAGGCACTGACTATAGTTTTTGTATTCTTTGGCGAAAGTGGGCGAACACCTATTACTATCATTCAATGATAAACAATATTGTTGTCGGCAATAGATAACGGAGTCTATTGATGAAGTGTTTAATGAAAAAGATATAATATTTTCCTGTAAGTTTTCCAATGAAACCAACTTTGGTTCATCATACAGAGGTGTATTATAAACATGAATCTTTTTTACTTCTAAAAGAGATGCATCGCAGCCAGGCAATATACCAGCACTATCTGTTTTTATTACCAGTATATTTTTATCCGTACTATTATTTACTTTGATTGAAGCACTTATCATTCCGCCGTCGAAAGTCTTTTGAACAGCTGTTGTTTGAATAAGAGCATTACTCGTAAATCTTTTACACCAGAAATATAAGCCTTCGGGACTGTCTTTGATAATTATAGATGAATTAGAATGATTGTCAGGGCTCATTCCTACATATTGAGACTGAGAACTTTGGCAAATAAAAGATGTACTGTCGAAATGTACTGAGGCAATGGCATACTGTTCAAAATTTTCTAGCTGCCCTGATGTATTGATTGTTAATCGAAACGGTTGCCAATCGGTTATTTTATCTTTTACAATTCCGGTTATTCTTGGCCTAAGGTCAACGCATGATAAGCTATGAAGAATATATGCTGTATCTTTTCCACCGCCTAATCTTTTGTTCCAAAGTATGCTTCCATTGATTTTTGATACCTTGAGCATCTCACCGAAATGGCTGCTATTTACTTTGCAATTGATACCGATAAATAAATCATCGTATTCATCCGGTTCAACTATTCCAAAAGTGTTAGAACTATCAAATGTATGCAGAGTCTGAGTCCACTTTGTACTTCCATCCTTATTTAAAATGCCGTAAATAATATTGGTTGAATTGTCTGCAACAAATGCATAACCACCTTCGGTTAAACAAACAATTCCTGCAGCATGCAAAACATCTGTTTCTGTAGAAGTGTAGAATGTTTTTGTCCATACGATGCTGCCATCACTTTTCAGCTTACAAATCACAATTGAGTAGTGATTCGTATTAATATCTCTGGCTGTACCTACTAAAATGATTGCATTATCCTTGTCTGCTGATACGTTTGAAAACGTAAGCGAAAGAGAAGGGTTTGATAAATGTTTTACCCAGACCCTGTTTCCTTGCTTGTCCATTTTAATGAGAATTCCATCTGTCTTATTTACATCACCAACGCTTCCTGTTAATAATACATCTCCGGAAGTATAGGTATATAGACTGTTGACGATTTCTGATGCATTATTTGAACCTAATTCTTGTTCATATGTGTAAGTATCGCACTGATTATCTTCTTCGTTAAGCAAACGTTCCTGAGAATTATTTTTAATAGATATTGATCTTAAAGCCGAGCTATTATTTATATTAGATATTTTTGGAATCGCTTTTAAACTTTCTAATAAGGTAGGTGCGTTTTGCGCTTGCGAAAACTGACTTAAGCCAATCAGGATTATAATAACAAAAGTAAATTTATTAAATAGACTCATTTTTTGAACCTGCTTCTCAATAAGCGTGCGTTTAGTTAGGTTTAATAAACAGTAAAAATAATTATAAGTGCATTGTTCACAATTAAAAGGAAATTAAATTTCTTATCATAAATTACATTTAATCTGTCTCCGAATAATACATCTGTCAAAACAATATCTGCACTATCATTTTGTTCATTAACGGGTGTTTTTTATAAACTTATGTCTAAGCATTTTTTGATTGTGATATCATTAGAATTAAAGGTCTCTGTTGTATTAATACAACTTTTCTTAATTCACATTCCAACCTAAAGTACAAACATATAAGATGGAGAGAAGCGAATTCTCTTATAAGCTCATTCTTTAACTATCAAATCATTAAATTAAAGTGTAAACATTATCTTGACACGATATAGAAAGTGAAAAGTATTAATTTTAGTAGCTTGTTGTTTTTTTGTATCGGATTAGTCATTGCATAATTTATAAAGCGCCGGCTTAAATACATTGCGCATTGACAACTCGTCAATGCTACTAATCGAATGACAGTTAGTTAGCAAAACACTTGAAGGTCATAACAGCTAAAAGCAAATTTTGCCAAAATTAAACCTTCTTTTTGCAGTCATGATTTAATACAAATCATTTATGAATAATTCATTTGGAATTACGATGATATTATAATGAGCAGGAAATTATATTGGGTTGTATATTTTTCAAATTCATTACAGTTCATACCGGTTAAATAAATTACACCACTTATTTTTACTCTTTCGGTTGTTTAGGCTTAATAACACACATTCATAACGATGCAAATTATTCTCGGTATCTTTTTTCATTTTATTGGTGGTTTTGCTTCGGGCAGCTTTTATGTTCCTTACAAAAAAGTAAAAGGCTGGGCATGGGAAAGTTACTGGATTATTGGCGGACTGTTTTCTTGGTTGATAATTCCGCCAATAGCGGCTTGGCTTACGATTCCAAATTTTACAGACATCATTTCACAAACATCGGCTTCTACTTTGGGATGGACATATTTCTGGGGTTTGCTTTGGGGAATTGGCGGCTTAACGTATGGTTTGGGTATGCGGTACCTGGGTATGTCGCTGGGCAATTCTATTTTACTCGGATTAACCTCTGCCTTTGGCGCTCTTGTACCGGCTATTTATTACAACTTTGTTCCCAAAGAAGGCAAAACAACACTAACTGAATTGTTATTCACTTCCTGGGGAAGAACGGTTTTGGCTGGCATTGTTATTTGTTTGATTGGCATCTACATTTGCGGGAGGGCAGGCGTATTAAAAGAGAAAGAAATGCCCGCAGAAAAAAGACAGGAAAGCATCAGGGAATTTAATCTTTCAAAGGGATTGTTAGTTTGTATTGTATCAGGTATTCTCAGTGCCTGTTTCAATTACGGTATCGAAGCCGGAACACCAATGGCAGAGACAGCCAATGCGTTATGGAAAGCCTCTCATCCAACTGCAACAACAGAATTTTTATATCAGAATAACGTCATTTATGTAGTGCTTTTATGGGGCGGATTAACTACTAATTTTATATGGTGTTTATTTCTGAATCTCAGGAATAAATCATACAGCGATTATACAAATAAAACTACGCCGGTGGCGAGAAATGTTCTCTTTGCGGCTATGGCAGGCACCATTTGGTTTTTACAATTTTTCTTTTATGGAATGGGTGAAAGTAAGCTGGGTAACGGCGCCAGTTCGTGGATACTGCACATGGCGTTTATTATACTGGTTGCAAACGCCTGGGGCATTGTTTTAAAAGAATGGAACGGCGTAAGTAAAAAAACAGCGCGTACCATTACGCTTGGTATTGTTACAATTTTTCTATCCGTTATTATAGTTGGTATCGGCAATTCGATGCAGTAAAAGAGTTATATTTTTAATCTTTAAATAATGAATTATGAATACAACAGCAGCGCAATTCAGGCATGTCAGTTATTTATGGGATGATGCTAAAGCGGCTGCTTTGCAAGGTGATGAAGTCGGCTTATTGATTTATCGTTCCAACTTATTAGGAGCCGATTTACGGCTTACCAATTATGGTGGTGGCAATACATCCTGTAAAGCGACGGCGAAAGATCCGCTGACCGGAAAAGAAACAGAAGTGATGTGGGTAAAAGGAAGTGGTGGCGACATTGGCACATTAACAAAAACGGGTCTCGCCGCTTTATATGTAGATCGTTTGCGTAGCCTGAAGAATATATACCGGGGTATTGAGCAGGAAGATGAAATGGTTGAGTTGTTTAATTATTGCATTTACGATCTTGCCTCCAAAGCACCTTCTATTGACACACCTTTGCACGGCTTTCTTCCTTTTAAACATATAGATCATCTGCATCCTGATGCAGCGATTGCTATTGCTGCGGCTAAAGATGGTAAGCGTATTACAGAAGAGTTATTCAGCGGCACTTTGGGCTGGGTTGACTGGCAAAAACCAGGCTTCGATTTAGGCTTAAAACTGAAAGAATGTTTGGATGCAAACCCAAATATCCGCGGTATCATGCTTGGCTCGCATGGATTATTTACCTGGGGCGATACCGCTTATGAAAGTTATATCAATACGCTTGAAGTAGTAGAGCGTTGCGCCCAGTATCTTGAAGATAATTATGGAAAAAAAGGACCTGTTTTCGGGGGACAAAAAATACAATCATTACCAAAAGATGAACGCTTAAAAAAGGCGGCTTTATTAGCGCCTGTATTGCGCGGCTATTGTTCCCCGCAAACAAAAATGATAGGTCATTTTACAGATGATGAAAGAGTATTGGAATATATTAACTCCAATGATTTGGAACGGCTCGCGCCGATGGGAACCAGTTGTCCGGATCATTTCCTGAGAACTAAAATAAGCCCGCTAATTCTTAACCTTACAGCAGATGAAGATGTAAACAATGTAACGGTTGTAAAAGAAAAGATACAGGTTCAGTTTGAAGAATACCGAAACATGTATGCAGATTATTACAACAGGTGCAAACACGATAACAGTCCTGCTATGCGCGATGCCAATCCCGTTGTGATTATCTATCCCGGCGTTGGCATGTTTACGTTTTCAAAAGACAAACAAACGGCGCGCGTTGCATCTGAATTTTATATCAACGCCATCAATGTCATGAAGGGTTCGGAAGCCATTTCAGAATATACTTCCTTACCACGACAGGAAGCGTTTAATATTGAATACTGGCTGCTGGAAGAAGCCAAGTTGCAGCGCATGGCAAAGCCAAAAACATTAAGCGGAAGAATCGCACTGATAACAGGCAGCGCAGGCGGTATTGGTAAAGCCATTGCAAAAAAGTTTGCCGAAGAAGGCGCTTGTATAATTATCAATGATATTAATGAAGAACGTCTTACAGGAGCAAAAGAAGAGTTCCAAAAACTCTTTGGTAAAGATGCCGTAGCCGCCACCACATTGAATGTAACAAATACAGATTCTGCCAACAAAGCGTTTGACGATGCCTGTTTAGCTTTTGGCGGTGTTGATATCATAGTCAATAATGCCGGCATCTCTATTTCAAAATCCATCTCCGAGCACACGCTTGACGAATGGGACAGGTTGTATGATATTTTGGTAAAAGGACAATTCATTGTGTCAAAAGCCGGCATTGAAATTATGAGGAAGCAAGGCTTTGGCGGCGATATTGTAAATATTGTTTCCAAGAACGCAGTCGTTGCCGGTCCTAACAATCCGGGTTATGGCTCTGCCAAAGCAGCCCAGGCGCATCTTACCCGGCTCATGGCGGCAGAATTAGGAAGTGATAAGATCCGTGTCAATACAGTCAACCCTGATGCCGTGATTTCTGATTCCAACATCTGGGCAGGTGGCTGGGCAGAAGGTCGCGCCAAAGCGTACGGCATTATGGTGGAAGAATTACCTGCGTATTATGCAAAACGCACCTTGTTAAATGAAGTGATTTTGCCTGCCGATATTGCTAACGCCTGTTATGTTTTTGTAAGTGGATGGCTTAATAAATCAACCGGCAATGCTCTGAATGTTGACGGCGGCGTAGCCATGGGTTTTTACAGGTAACAGACTTTTTTCCAAACACGATTTCAATTGTCTAATAACATGGAACGTATAGCTTTTAAAATGAAGCTGCACAAAGGTTGCGAAGCCGAATACGAGCAAAGACACGATGCTATTCGGGCTGATTTAAAGGAACTATTGAAATCGAAAGGCATTGTTGATTACAGCATTTTTCTGGATACAGAAAACAACGATTTGTTTGGCGTATTCAGCATCGAAGATAAAAGCCGGTTAGATGACTTGCCGCAGCATCCTGTTATGAAACGATGGTGGCATTTTATGAGTGATATTATGCTGACCAACGACGATAAATCACCCGTAACCATTCCGTTGAAAGAAGTGTTTTACTTGGAATAAACAGTTTGAATCATTACATACTAACGTTATAAAAAACCATTTGCTATGTCCATTGAAAAATATAAGATTGAAGAGCACAATCAATCCGTTTTACAAGCGCATCGCCGGAAATACGATTATATAAAAAGTGAGGTAAACAATATAGAAGAAATACTGCAAAAGCTGGTTGATTTCCAGGTTGCCATTCCATCCTGGGCATTAGGAACCGGCGGTACGCGCTTTGCCCGTTTTGGCGGCGGCGGCGAGCCTCGAAACCTGGAAGAAAAAATAGAAGACATTGGCTTATTACATGCGTTAAATCAATCGGGCGGCGCTATTTCTTTACACATACCCTGGGATATACCGGAAAACACAAACAACATAAAAGCATTAGCTGCGCAATACGGTTTGAAGTTCGATGCCATGAACTCAAACACGTTCCAGGACCAGCCCGGACAAGCGCTTGGTTATAAGTTTGGTTCTATGCAGCATGTAGATAAAGCGGTACGCAAACAAGCGGTTGAACATAATATCGAAGTCATAAAATACGGAGTTGAATTAGGCTCGCAATCGCTTACAGTCTGGCTTAGCGATGGCTCTTGTTTTCCAGGACAGTTAAACTTTAGAAAAGCCTTTCAAAACACATTGGAAAGCTTGCAGCAAGTATATGCGGCTTTGCCCCATGACTGGAAAATGTTTGTTGAATACAAAGCCTACGAACCCAATTTTTATTCAACAACAGTAGGCGATTGGGGACAATCGTTACTCTATGCAACAAAGCTTGGCAGCAAAGCTTATACGCTGGTCGATTTAGGTCATCATTTACCCAATGCCAACATCGAACAAATCGTTTCTTTACTGCTGATGGAAGGCAAGCTCGGCGGCTTTCATTTTAACGACAGTAAATACGGCGATGATGATTTAACCGTTGGCAGCATTAAGCCATACCAGTTGTTTCTTATTTTCAATGAACTGATAGAAGGCATGGACGCAAAAGGAATGAATCACGCAACAGATTTAGGCTGGATGATAGATGCTTCCCATAACGTAAAAGACCCGCTGGAAGATTTGCTGCAATCTGTTGAAGCCATTATGATTTCGTATGCACAGGCTTTGTTGGTTGACAGAAAAAAATTAACCGAAGCGCAACTGCAAAACGATGTAGTTGCCGCGCAGGAAGTGTTGCAAAACGCTTTCCGTACAGATGTGCGTACGTTGGTGGCAGAAGCGCGTTTGCGAAGCGGCGGCGCCTTACATCCGTTAGCGGTTTACAGGCAGGAAAAAGTCAGAGAGAATCTTATTCAGCAAAGAGGCGCGAAGACGGTAGCAACCGGGTTATAAATTTTCTTTCATCATAATTTATCTCTGCATGTCATTGCCTGTTGTTCTCATTTTTGATGTTGGCAAAACCAACAAGAAAATATTGCTGTTTAACCGGCAATACGAATGCGTTTATGAAGAGTCAAAACAATTGGAAGAATCAAAAGATGAAGATGGTTTTGCCTGCGAAGATGTTCAGCTTTTAACTGCCTGGATTATCGGATCGTTTCAAAAACTATTGCATGATGATCGCTTTACAATAATTGCGGTAAACGTTTCAGCTTATGGTGCTTCTTTCGTTCATTTGAATGATGAACTGCAGCCGTTTGTTCCTCTTTACAATTACTTAAAACCTTACCCGGAAGAGTTACTAAAAAGCTTCAGCGAAAAGTACAATAAAGATGAATTGCTGGCAATACAAACCGCTTCTCCGCAGCTTCGCAATCTCAATTCCGGTATGCAGTTATATGGGTTAAAACATACGGAGCCGGAGGTGTATAAGCAAATCAGATATTCACTTCATTTGCCGCAATATATAAGCTTTGTTCTGGGCGGCAGGTTGTGCACGGATATAACAAGTGTTGGCTGTCATACATGTCTCTGGGCGTTTCAAAAAAATGATTACCACGATTGGGTTTACAAAGAGAAATTGACGGATAAATTTCCGCCCATAATATCATCAACAGACGTTACTTATATAAACAACAAAACAATAGCAATCGGTTGTGGTCTTCATGATAGTTCAGCAGCACTCATTCCGTATTTAGCGGCTTACCGGGAGCCTTTTGTTTTATTGTCTACAGGTACGTGGTCTATCAGCCTGAATCCATTTGATAATACACCGCTTACTCATAATGATTTACAGCACGACTGCTTATGTTATCTTTCTTACAAAGGCAGGCGGGTAAAGGCTTCCAGGTTGTTTGCAGGCAACGAACACGAACAGCAAATTAAGCGGCTGGCAGCCTATTTTAATATGCCGGTTGATTATTACAAAACGATTTGTTATGATCCTTCTTTATATTCAAATCTTAATGAAACAAAATCAAATGATCCTGTTGAAAACAATGAGGTAATGATAGGTGAATCATCTTTTGGTAAAAGGAATTTACAACAGTTTGCTTCTTACAATGAAGCGTATCATCAATTTATACATGATGTTATTGTTCAGCAAAAAACATCAACAAAACGGGTGATGGAAAATGCGCCGGTAAAGACAATTTTTGTTGACGGCGGTTTTAGTAAGAACGATGTTTATATGAACCTGCTGGCAGATGCTTTTCCCCATAATGAAGTATATTCTGCCGTTCTGCCACAAGCATCCGCTCTCGGGGCTGCCATCGCAATAAAAGAAGCCTGGAATCCGTTTTCGTTACCACATAATTTAATAGAACTAAAACGGTTTTATCCATCAAACCAAGCCATCATAAAATCTTAATTTTAGAAATACATTTACTTCTGTTTTAGTCACCGGAAAATTACTTTCCATGAAAAAAGTAAAAAGCAATTTTATTCTTGTTTGTCTTCTGTTCGTTTGTTTTACTTCAGCTGCGCAGGAGGTAGATTCGTTGCTATTCCTGCATTCGTGGAAAGCGTATTGGATAACCGTTCCCGGCGAAAAGCCTGATAGTTACGGCGTTTATTTATTTCGCAAACACATCAATATAAATGCTAAGCCAGATTCTTTTGTTGTTCATGTTTCTGCCGATAACCGTTATAAATTATTTGTAAACGAAAAGCTCGTTTCAATAGGTCCGGTGCGAGGTGATTTGGAACACTGGAACTACGAAACCATTGATATAGCTTCTTATTTAAAATCGGGCGAAAATGTAATAGCAGCGCAGGTTTGGAATGAAGGTGAATGGCGGCCGGAAGCACAAATTTCATTTCGTACCGGCTTTGTTATGCAAGGCAATACGTCAACCGAAAAAATGGTGAATACAGACACCAGTTGGAAGTGCATAAAAGACAGTAGTTATCAACCCATTCGCTTTTCCGTTCCGGCTTATTATGTGGCAGGTCCGGGTGAAGCTATCAATATGAATCTTCACATTGATAACTGGAATAAAATGGATTATAAAGAAGATGCCTGGCAGACGGCGAAAATAATATCAGCGGGCAATCCTAAAAACAATATGGGCGGTTCTCTCAATCCGGTTGATTGGATGCTCGTTCCTTCTTCCCTTCCGCAGCGCGAATTAAGCGAGCAGCGATTGCTGAAAGCCAGAAGAACAGATGGTATTGTTATTCCGGCTTCCTTTCCTTCTACAAAAACTTCACTAACAATTCCGGCTAATAAAACGGTAACACTTTTACTCGATCAAACCTTTCTCACCAATGCTTATCCAACCCTTATTTTTAGTGGTGGTAAAAATGCAACGCTTGCAGCTACTTATGCAGAAGCTTTGTTTACTAAATATCCGTCTAAAGGCAACCGAAATGAAATAGCAGGCAAAATAATGTTAGGAAGAAAAGATAGTATTTTATCGAATGGTAAAGACAACCAGGAATTTACTGCGTTATCGTTCAGAACCTATCGTTATATTCAATTACAAATTGTTACCAATGAGCAGCCGCTTGTATTGAATGATATATATGGAACCTTTACCAGTTACCCGTTTCAGTTAAAAGCAAAGATAGAATCCGGTGACAGCGAGATAAATAAAATGCTCGATATTGGCTGGCGCACAGCAAGGCTTTGTGCGTGGGAAACGTACACAGATTGTCCTTACTACGAGCAACTGCAATACATTGGTGATACACGTATTCAAGGCTTGGTTTCTTTATATAATAGCGGTGATGACAGGCTGCTGAAAAATGCCATCAATCAAATGGACAATTCACGCCAGCCGGAAGGTATAACGGAGAGTCGCCATCCGTCAGCAACGCCACAATACATTCCTACTTTTTCGTTGTGGTATATTGGTGTTTTGCACGATTATATGATGTATGGAAAAGATACTGATTTTAGTAAAGATAAATTGCATGGAGAAAGAGATGTGCTGACTTATTTTCATCATTTTCAACAGCCGGATGGTTCTTTGAAAAACGTTCCTTACTGGATTTTTACAGATTGGGTAGATGCGAAAGATTGGGATTTTGGCGTAGGTCCGTTAGGTAAAGATGGCACGTCTGCTTTGCTTGATTTGCAACTACTTTGGGCATATCAATCAGCCGCAGATATGGAAAGCAAATTGGGAATGAAAGATTATGCTTCTCTTTATAATGACTATGCTGAACAATTAAAAATAACAATACATAATAAGTATTGGGATAATACAAAAAAACTCTTTGCCGATCGTTCTGAAAAAGATTTATTTTCTCAACATACAAATGCGTTAGCCATTCTTACCGGCGTCGCCGGCGATGAAGAAAAAACAGATATAGCAAAGCGACTTCTTACAGACACATCCTTAGCACCGGCTTCTATTTATTTTAAATATTACTTGCACCAGGCTTTAATAAAAGCTGGCTTGGGCAATGACTATTTATCCTGGTTAGATTTATGGCGTGAGAATATAAAAATGGGTCTTACAACTTGGGCTGAAATTTCTGATATCAACAATGCCCGTTCCGATTGCCATGCCTGGGGCGCAAGCCCAAACATAGAATTTTACAGAACCATTTTGGGTATAGACAGCGATGCGCCGGGTTTTGCCAAAGTGAAGATAGAACCGCATTTGGGAAGCTTAACAAATATCAGCGGAGAAATGCCTCATCCCAATGGAACAATAGCTGTGAGTTATCAACTAAAAAATAATAAGTGGAATATTATAATTGCTTTGCCACAAAAAACAAGCGGCTTTTTGGTATGGAATAACAAACAATATCCGCTGCAAGATGGAATCAATAAATTGATTTTATAAAAACCAAAATATCTTAGCTATTTTTATAAATTTGAGTGAATGATTGTTGCTGCTATAACCGATAATTGCAAAGAGAATTTGATTAGTGAATAAAACTATCACGCTTATTATTATCCTTTGAATTCATGTTTATTTTCCGCTCATATCACTGTTACTAATAAAAGCCAGCTTCTTACTATCAGGCGACCAGTTTGGTGTATTCATGGTTCCCTGACCTCCGTAAACATAGGCAACAACTTTCGATTCTCCTCCAGCAATCGGCATCACTCTAATGTAAACATGTTTATAAAAAGGATGATCGCCCGGCGTTACTTCGTTAGGAAGAAACGAGATATATGCAATCCATTTTCCATCGGGTGATATATGCGGAAACCAGTTGTTTAAACTATCGCTGGTAACCTGTTCCTGGTCACTTCCATCGGGTTTCATACGCCAGATTTGCATTAAGCCGGAACGAACAGAATTGAAATAAATATACTTACCATCCGGCGTATATTCCGGTCCGTCATCAAGTCCCAAAGCCGTTGTTAAACGTACTTCTTTGCCACCACCGGACGGCACTTTATAAATGTCAAATTCTTTATTCCGCTGACCGGTAAAAACAAGACTTTGTCCGTCGGGCGACCAACCGTGTGTGTAAGAAGGACCCGTTGGTGTAATCTGTTTTGGATTGCCACCACCAATCGGAACTGTATAAACAATAGAACCGCCCAATTTGTCAACGCCACTGCTTAAACCCAGCATCTTACCATCAAAAGAAAGTACATGATCGTTATTGTTATTCTTGATGTTACCTGTATTTAGCAGTTGTGGTGTGCGAGTGTCTAAATGGAAAGTATAAATAGAACCTTCACTGTTATAAAGCAAGCTTTTACCATCGGGCATCCAGTTTGGAGCTTGTATTGAATTGGGTACCGTATAAATGATTTCCCGCTTGCCGCTGGCAACATCGAGAAGTTCTAAATTGCTACCTAAATATTGCTTATAAGCTTGTAAGCTCGCCGGCGCCGGAACAGTAATGCTAACGTTGCTGAAGACGCCGGTTTCTAACACATCAGAATTGTGTGAGCCAACAAAAAGACCAACATATACATCATTGCCAAGGTCAATATCTGTGATGGAATCAACCGTAAACAACTGTCCATAGGCAGCAGCCCGCATAATATAAGTATTGCCCTTTCTTTCGAGCTGGAGAATATTGGCTTTGGTAATATTCATTTTGTGTTCTTCTGTTTGCGCGCCCGCCGTTCTGCGAAATTGCAAAGACGTTAATCCATCGCCATGCTCAACCGCATTCACGTGCGGAGAATTGCCGTCTAAAGATTTGCGCACCATCCAGCCAACTTTCCGGTGATAATCAACCCAATTACCCAAAAACTCGGCTTTCGTGTAAAGAATAAAATCGCCGCTCATTTTTTTCCATACGTATTGGAACTCATCATGATCGGCCCAAACATTATAACCCGCGCCGGAAATTACATATTGTTGTGTTTGCGGGATATAAGTAGCTGAACCTGGTTTTACATTCGTGCCCACATCGCCATGTCCATCAAAAATTCCTATCTTATCACTTTGCGAAAATGCCGACAGCGTTATAAGACAAAGCAAAGACGCTGCAATAACTTTTGTAAACGGTTTATTATTCATGGTAATCTTTATTTCATACTAGTTTATAATGGCGTAACAAATCGGAATCGGTAAAATTGTTTATTTAGATTTACTGCTGCAAGGCTCGAAACCCGGATCAAAAAAAGCAATTTTTCCTGATGTAATATCAACATTGGTTATTGTTGTTTTATCTAAATCATGCAAGGAAATCCGGTTATGGTTTGTGTATTAACAGAGATAAAAAATTACGAGAAAAGAAATGATAATAATGTGATTTTCATATAGTGCAAAAGCAATGTTTATTGTAACTGAAACAAAAATATAAATGAATTTACCGCTTTTGCTATAAACTGTTAGCAAACGTTCGCTTTTCTGTAGAAATTATTTGTGAGTATATATTTTAAACCAAGAAGATGAAAGATAAAGACTCTTATTTTGTAACTGAATAAGTAACGAAGTAAATTCTCTTACTTATTTTATTTGCTTATCAAACAAAATAAAATAGAGCTAATCTTATCTAACAATTTCGTGCTGAAATACTTTCAGAAATTATATCAATCAGCTTATGCAAAAAGAAATGTATTGTAATTTCCGTTTGACGATGAGAAAGCGTATTGTATTGTTGTTGATAATATTCTTTTTATTTTTTAACTCATCAATACAAGCACAAAATTTATCAGACAGCGTTTGGTTGTTTGCTTATTTTAAAGATCCGGCAAAAGACGGATTGCATTTAGCTTACAGTGAAGATGGATTTCATTGGACGGCTTTACACAACGATCAATCCTTTTTAAAACCAGAAGCCGGTAAAGATAAACTTATGCGGGATCCTTGTATTATTCGGGGAAAGGACGGCAGGTTTCATATGGTTTGGACGGTAAGCTGGAATGAACGCACAATTGGTTATGCCAGCAGTTCAGATTTGCTGCATTGGTCTGATCAAAAAACGATACCGGTTATGCAAAAAGATACAACCACTTTGAATGCCTGGGCGCCGGAAATATTTTATGATGATAAGAGCAGAAACTATATGATTTATTGGGCTTCTACAATACCTGGAAAATTTCCAGATACGGGTATGAAAAGCACAGATAAATACAATCACCGCATGTATTACACGCTCACCAAAGATTTTACAAATTTTACTGCTGCTAAACTTTTGTACGATAAAGATTTTAGTGTAATAGATGCAACCATTCAAAAAAATGGTAATGATTTCCTGATGTTTTTAAAGAATGAAAATGATTCGCCTGCGCAGAAAAATATTCGCATTGCTACAAGTAAAACGCTAACCGGAAATTATTCAAATGCGTCATTACCTATCACCGGAAATTATTGGGCAGAAGGTCCAACTGTATTGCGAAAAGGCGATCAATGGATTGTTTATTTTGATAAATATATTGACCATGTTTATGGCGCAATTGAATCAACAGATTTGAAACACTGGACAGATATTTCGAGCCGGATTTCGTTGCCAACAGGTTGCAAACACGGAACCATATTACGGGTTACCAAAGCAGAATTAGAACCATTGCTGCATTATAAAAACGATACGGTGAATAATAAAAATTATACACTAACCTGGTCAGATGAGTTTAACAAAAACGGCGTACCGGATACCGCTAACTGGTCGTTTGAAAAAGAATTTGTTCGCAACGAAGAACTGCAATGGTATCAGCCTCAGAATGCCTACTGCGAAAACGGAAATCTTATCATCGAAGTAAAAAGAGAAACCAAACCAAATCCCGATTACATAGAAGGCAGTCAAGACTGGCGAAAGAACCGCAAAGAAATAAATTATACCTCGGCTTGTTTACAAACGCGCAATCATCATACTTGGCAATACGGCCGCTTTGAAATGCGGGCAAAAATTGATGTTAGTAAAGGCATGTGGCCAGCCTGGTGGACGTTGGGTGTATCGAAACCTTGGCCAGCCAATGGCGAAATTGATATTATGGAATATTACCGCGGCAAATTGCTGGCTAATATAGCTTGCTTAGACACGAATCGTAAAGCTCAATGGTTCAGCCGTACAAAACCAGTTGATTCTTTATGGGCATCTCAGTTTCATGTATGGCGAATGGATTGGGATGAGGAGGCGATTGCTTTATATGTTGATGATTCTTTGCTGACAAAAGTAGAAATGAGCCAATTGGAAAATAAAGACGGTTCTGGTTTTAATCCGTTTCGTCAACCACATTATATGCTGCTCGATTTTGCATTAGGCGGATTGAACGGCGGCGATCCTTCTGGTACTGATTTTCCTAAAAAGTTTGAAGTTGATTATGTGCGAGTGTATCAGAAAACAGAGTAAAAGATTAATTATATGATGATAAGGTTTCGTCATTAAACATTACACAAGACTGCTTTTATATTCATATCATTTTTTATCAGTCGTGTTCTGGTTCCGGTAAGTTGAAACAGTCGCCTTTTGTTTTATCAAGCGTTGCCGAAATTATTTTATAATTGTCTGCTGTGGCTTCAAAATTTATATATTTATCAACAATGGCTCTGTTTTTAAAAACAACAAATGTATTGGCTGCGTTTGGGTTTATTTTGTTGAGATTAACTTCAGTTTCCTTATCTGTCAGGGAAGGAACAAAAGTTAAAGCCACGTTTTTTAAATTGAGTTCATTACCTAATTTTTCTAACTCATTTTGTCTTGCGGTTTTTGAATAATTGTTTTCATTTCCGTAAACAAAATAAGCTTTCAAATATTTACTTCTGGCAATACTTTCCTGCTCCAAAAAAGTCAGCCATTTTTGTATATCGTTCCAATCCGGATGATTGCCAACAAAGTAAACGATTCCATGAAAACGGCCGTATTTACAAACCGGGCAGGTTCTGGTTCCTTTGTCAGGACCAAAGGCATGATAAGGAGTGAATGATGGATTGTCTTCGCCGATTTGCAACCCTGATTGCATTGTAGATTTATTTGTTTCCGGATAATTTGGAATGTTAAGTCCTAATACAATATTATGTTCTGCAATTTGTAAATTGTCTGAAAGTAAAACCCGCAAAATTCCGCTGCCGCCACGGTTTTCAAGCGCTTTCCTTTTTTCGCTTGTTAAAAGTTTATCATCATCAAAAACAAACTCGTCAATATAATATTCATTGCCAATGTTTGGTTCTTTGATGGATGTATGAATATGTGCCGGAATATCTTCATCTGGATAAGGCGCCGGTCTGATCGTATAAATTGAATAGTTGCCATTTTCATCTGTCTTTACCGAACCACGAATGTGTCCATGTCGTTTGGCTTTTTCGTTCATTCCAGGTTTGGGTGAATAATAACCGTTGTTATCAGTTTGCCAATAATAAATAATGACATTTGGCGCTGGTGTTCTGCCGTCAATTTTATAAACCTTGCCGGTTACTAAAAGTTTCTGCCCTTTTTCTGCCCAGCCCACACTTGTGTCAACTGATGAAATATTTGCTGGCATATCAATAAACATAATCTCGCAACCATCGCAACCACCGCCAATAAGCTTTTTTGCGTCGTATTCGTTTTGTGTTGGTGTATTGTTCTTTGTTTGTCCTTTACAACCTGTGAAAAAGAGAAATAAAAAAACAAAGAGTTCAAAATGATTTAGTCGTTTCATAGTTGCAGAATATTTATGTCAGGAATTACGCCCAACGTTCAGGTATTTGCAGTGGCATTATATCGAAGAAAGGTTGACTAAAAGTAATAAATAAAGTAGTGACGCAGCTTGAAAATGTTATTGCTGCGATAAGCGAAAACCTGCTACTGTTCGAAACATTGACAATGGCTTTGATCCTAATACAATCTCCTTCTTCTTTTTTGTCTTGACACAAAAAAGAAGGAAAAAAAGTCAAGGACGGCATGATCGCTCCGCGCATCCGTCCAGGCCAACGCATCTTCCTGTGTAATAGTCTATATGTTTTGCTAAGCTGTTTCCTGTGGGAAAGCATGTTTTGAACAATTGTGTTGAAACTAAACCGACATGACAGCATAAAACTTTATAATTTCAAACTGAGCCACTACCATAAATAATCCTGCAATAGTTGTCAGAAATAGAATCTTGTATTTGGTTAATTCATGAAGCATAAAAAACTACATACAATACAGCCGGAAAGAAATAAGATTGATAAAATGCGTAAGGGATTCGCCATTGGTAATTGATGAAAACTATCTTTTTAATCATGACCGATACAATTTGCTTTAAGAGCAAACCGCAATCATAACCTTACTCATTTTGGTAAACTGCAAATCTTATTTGTCTATATCATTACTATTCATAACATTTGACAAGCCATTTAAAATCAATCACTCTGTATGGAAATAGTTCACGTAACTGCCGAATGTTATCCGGTTGCTAAAGCCGGCGGATTAGGAGACGTAGTTGGCGCTTTGCCAAAATACCAGACGAAAATGGGGCATTATGCAAAAGTGGTAATGCCGATGTATAAAACGAAGTTTTTATACGAAAATCAGTTTACGGTTGACTTTAAAGGTCGCGCCCAAATGGGCAGCTGGTATTTCGATTATACAGTTATAAAAGAAGATACCAATAAGCTTGGCTTTGACTTGTTTCTGGTTGATATTAATGGTCTTCTTGACCGTGATAAAATTTATGGTTATGATGATGATACACAACGCTTCGTAGGTTTCCAGATTGCCGTTACAGATTGGATTAGTCATTGGCAGCATCGCCCCGATGTGGTGCATTGCCACGATTATCATACAGGCTTAATTCCGTTCATGTTCAAGCATTCGTATGCTTATAACATGTTAGCTGATGTTCCTACCGTATTAACCATACACAATGCGCAATACCAGGGCTGGATGGGCTGGAACAACAACTATCTGTTACCGGCTTATGATAGCTGGAAAAGCGGTTTGCTGGAATGGAAAAAAGATATTAATCCATTAGCCAGTGCGGTAAAATGTGCCTGGAAAGTAACAACAGTAAGCTGGAGTTATTTAGAAGAATTGCGTTGGAATTCTAACGGACTTGAAGCGCTTTTTGAATACGAACGAGGCAAATGCACCGGCATTTTAAATGGCATAGATGCCGATGTTTGGAACCCTGCGACAGATACATTTTTGGGTGATAAATTTGATGTTGATGACGTAGATTCAGGCAAAGAAAAAAACAAACTTGAATTGTGCAAACGCTTCGGTTTAGATTCTTCAAAACCCTTAATCATCTTCATTGGGAGATTGGTAGGAGAGAAGGCTGCCGATGTTTTGCCGGATGCTATTTTATCTTCCATGTATGCATACAGCAACAATGTAAGTTTTCTGATTCTGGGTAGTGGTGAGCCACATGTAGAATGGCAATTGCGGCAGCTAAATGGCTATTTCCCCGGTGCTTATAATTCAATGATTGGTTATAACGAAGCATTAAGTCATTTGATGTACGCCGGCGCCGATTTCTTATTGATGCCAAGCCGTGTAGAACCTTGCGGATTAAACCAGATGTATTCTATGAAATATGGCACTGTACCCATGGTGCGCAGTACAGGTGGCTTGCGCGATACCGTAATAGATATGGGCGAACCCAACGGCTGGGGCATCCGGTTTAACCATGCAAATCTGGAAGATATTGTTTCTTCTGTTGGCAGGGCTTTTGACGTATATCAGCGTAAAGAACAGCTAACCGCCATGCGTAAGCACATGATGCAGATAGATAACAGTTGGGAGAATGCCGTTCTGCAATACATTAACTTATATAAAAGTCTAAAATAAAAAACCATAGTATGTTTTCACTATCTAACTCTGTTGTTGCCGTAATATTAGGCGGCGGTGCGGGAACACGTTTATACCCGCTCACTGCCAGCCGTTCTAAGCCTGCCGTTCCCATTGCCGGTAAATATCGTTTGGTTGATATTCCCATCAGTAACTGTATTAATTCAGACATCAGCCGCATGTTTGTACTTACACAATTTAACTCTGCTTCATTAAACAAGCATATCAAAAACACGTATTCTTTCAGTAATTTCAGCAAAGGTTTTGTAGATATTATTGCGGCGGAACAAACGCCGGATAATTCCAACTGGTTCCAGGGAACCGCCGATGCCGTGCGCCAATCGCTTCGCCATATTGGTAATAACGATTTTGAATATGTTCTCATTCTCAGCGGCGACCAATTGTATCAAATTGACTTTGCCGAGATGATTATTAACCATCGCGATAAAGGGGCTGATATTACGATTGCTACCATTCCGGTTAACAGTGATGATGCTACTGATTTTGGTATTATGAAAACCGATGAAGAGAGCTTTATTACATCGTTTATAGAAAAGCCAGCCAAAGAATTGCATAAAGACTGGGTGAGCGATACAGGCGCCGAGATGCGCGCTGTTGGTAAAGATTACCTGGCTTCCATGGGCATTTATATCTTCAACCGCAATGTGCTTGAAGATTTATTAAAAGACGAATTTCCGGAAGCAAAAGATTTCGGTAAAGAAATCATACCAAGTTCTATTGTTAACTTCAAAGTCATCAGTTACCAATACGAAGGTTACTGGACAGACATTGGAAACATTTACGCATTCTTTGAAGCCAATATTGCTTTAACGGAAGCCGTGCCGCAGTTTAATTTATTTGATAGTAATAATACCATTTATACACGCGCCCGTATGTTGCCGCCGGCAAAAATCAGCGGTACTTTTTTAGAGCGCACTGTAATCTCTGATGGTTCTATCATTCTTGCCAACCGCGTTGAGCAATCGCTTATTGGTGTTCGCGCTCGTATTGGCTACGGAAGCACCATTGTTTGTACTTATATTATGGGTAACGATTATTACGAAACATTAGAAGTAATCGAAGCAAATAAGAAAAGAGGTGTTCCTGAACTTGGCATCGGCGAACGTTGCTTTATTAAGAATGCTATCATTGATAAAAATTGCCGTATTGGTAACGATGTCCGCATCAATGGCGGCGCGCATTTGCAGGATATTGATCATGTTCTTTACACCATTAAAGACGGCGTTATTGTAGTAAAAAAAGGCGCTGTACTACCAGACGGTTTTGTTATTTCATAACAAAGAAAAATACAGTTTTGGTAGTGAGCATTTGAATTTCCGTTGATCGTCTGTTGTCAATTTGCGTGTTGAAGCAGCAAATGCTTACTTCAACATTCTGAAATCAATGAAATCGCTAAGCGAATACTACCATAAAATAAAAAGCCGGTAAATATTTACCGGCTTTTCTATTTTATCAATTATACTTCTTATTTATTTACTAGCATTGAATTTCGCACGAATAATATTTAAAGCCGCACCCGCTTTAAACCATTCAATTTGTTGTTCATTATAAGTATGATTAACTTCAAAACTGTCTGTCGTTCCATTGCTATGGTGCAAAACAATAGTAAGCGATTCGCCAGGCACAAAATGAGTCAAGCCATCAATATCAATTACATCATCTTCCAGTATTTTATCATAATCATCTTTATCAGCAAAAGTCAATGCCAGCATACCTTGTTTCTTCAGGTTGGTTTCATGAATACGAGCAAACGATTTTACCAATATAGCACGAACACCCAAATGTCTTGGTTCCATCGCCGCATGTTCTCTGGAAGAGCCTTCGCCATAATTTTCATCACCCACAACAATGGTTCCGACACCGGCAGCTTTATAAGCACGTTGTGTGGCCGGAACGCTGCCAAATTCACCGGTTAACTGGTTTCTAACAGTATCTGTTTTTTCATTGAAATAATTCAATGCACCAATCAAAAGATTGTTTGATATATTGTCCAGATGACCACGATAATTTAACCACGGACCAGCCATAGAAATATGATCGGTAGTACATTTTCCCTTTGCTTTTATCAGCAAACGCAAGCCTTTCAAATCAGTTCCTTCCCACGCAGGAAATACTTCAAGAAGTTGCAGCCGGTCGCTGGTCGGTGATACTTTTACTTCTATATGACTGCCATCTTTTGCCGGCGCCTGGAAACCCGGATCATCAACCGCGAAGCCTTTGGGCGGAAGTTCAAAACCAACCGGCTCATCAAGCATAACATCTTCACCGTTTACATTTTTCAATGTGTCGGTTAATGGATTAAAAGTTAAATCACCGGCAATAGCAAACGCAGTTACAATTTCAGGTGAAGCAACAAAAGCGTGCGTATTTGAATTGCCATCGTTGCGTTTTGCAAAGTTTCTGTTGAAAGATGTAATGATGGAATTTTTCCTGGTCGGATCTTCCATGTGGCGCGCCCATTGACCAATACAAGGTCCGCAGGCATTTGCCAAAACCACACCGCCGATTTCATCAAATGTTTTTAATAAACCATCACGTTCTATGGTAAAACGCACTTGTTCGGAACCTGGTGTAATGGTAAATTCTGCTTGTGCCTGTAAGTGTTTATCTGTGGCTTGTTTTGCCAAAGAAGCCGAACGGCTAATGTCTTCATACGAAGAATTGGTGCAGGAACCAATTAAAGCCACTTCTAATTTTTCTGGCCAGCTATGTTCTCTGACTGCATCAGCAAATTTGCTGATTGGCCAAGCTAAATCTGGTGTGAAAGGTCCGTTTACATGCGGCTCTAATTCACTTAGATTCAATTCAATAACCTGGTCGTAATATTTCTCAGGATTGCCATAGACTTCTTCATCGGGACGAAGATGTTCTTTCACTGTATCAGCCAGTTCAGCTACATCAGCACGCGCTGTATTTTGCAGATACGCCGCCATCTTTTCATCATAAGCAAAAAGAGAACAGGTAGCACCAATTTCGGCACCCATATTACAAATGGTGCCCTTGCCGGTTGCGCTTAAGCTATCAGCGCCTTCACCAAAATATTCTACAATAGCGCCGGTTCCACCTTTAACAGTAAGAATACCCGCCACTTTTAAAATCACATCTTTCGCGCTTGACCAGCCACTTAACTTTCCGGTCAATTTAATACCGATTAGTTTTGGCCATTTTAATTCCCAGGCAAGACCCGCCATTACATCACAGGCATCGGCACCGCCCACTCCAATAGCAATCATACCCAAACCACCGGCGTTTGGCGTGTGGCTGTCTGTACCAATCATCATACCGCCGGGAAACGCATAGTTTTCCAATACAACCTGGTGAATAATGCCGGCACCGGCTTTCCAGAAACCAATGCCATATTTATTAGAAACCGAAGAGAGAAAATCGTAAACTTCTTTATTTTTTGATAATGCGGTATCCAAATCTTCCTTTGCGCCAACTTTAGCTTGTACAAGATGGTCGCAATGCACAGTAGAAGGCACAGCCACCGTAGGTCTGCCAGCCTGCATAAACTGCAATAAAGCCATCTGGGCTGTTGCATCCTGCATGGCTACGCGATCCGGCGCGAAGTCAACATAATTTTTACCACGGTCAAAAGATTGTAAAGATTGATCAGAATGAAGGTGAGCAAAAAGAATTTTTTCAGCAAGTGTGAGCGGTCTGCCAACAGTGTTACGGGCTGCTTCCACTTTGCCCGGTAATTCTGTGTAGACCTTTTTTATCATTTCGATGTCAAAAGCCATATCTAAAGATTTATTTGATAATAAACTGGTTTATCGAAGCGTTGCAAATCTACACCAAATGAATGCTTTTATAAAACAGGTTTTATTGATTTATAAAAACTTCTTAATTTGCAGATATGAACAAGCTTAGACATTTTCTGGAATGGCAGGCATTTGGAGTATGTTCTGCTCTTGGCAATAAATTAGGTATTGCCGCATCGCGCATACGAACCTGGTTCATTTACATTTCATTTCTTACCATGGGCTCGCCGGTTATCGTGTATATGATAATGGCGTTCTGGCTCAACATCAAACAATATATTCTTTCGGCGCGCCGCAACCCGATTAAATATTTATAAAGGTTTTACGACTGCCATTTGTATTGAAAAATCTTTTGACTTTGGAACTGTCGGATCCATCAGCTCGTTCAATTTTGAATTCAAAATATACGTTTTGTTATTCATCATTGCAATACTTGAAGGTTGTGCAAAACGATCTTCAGATGAAGTAGCAGAAACTATTTTAGCACTTTGCCAATTGTCTGCGCTTACTAATTCAGATACTTTATTTACACCTTTATTTTGAACTATAAACAAATGATTACCGGCAGCGAACATAATACCATCATCGCCGGAAAATAAGTTGTCGATTTTTACTTTTGTAATATTGGCCGGATTGTTTACATCAACTTTTAAAATAGCGCCGGTATTATTGTTTACCGTAATTAAATAACCAGCTTTGTACCAGGCAATTCCATTCAAACCAATGTCTTCGCCTTTAAATAACGGACTTGTTGCAAACACAGTTGCTGTTTTGTTTTTATCAATTTTATATATCACCGGCGAGTAACTATCTGTGATATACAAATTGCCATTGTCATCAAACGTAATATCATTTAAGAAATGCTTGCCATCATATACTTTCGATAAATCAATATCAGCCGTTTTTTTTCCGCTTGATAAATCCAAACAAATAATTCGGGCTTCTTTTTTTAATGTGGATGAATCGGTGTATTTGCTGTATTTTTCGTTTGGATTGCTGGCGCAAAACCATAAACAATTGTTCTTTTCATCAACTTTAATTCCGAAGGTAGATTTTAAAGAAGTATCTATAAACCATTCTTTATACTCGCCGGTTGGCGTTACGGTTCCAATGGTTCCGGTAGTAACGGAACTTACATAAAACAACTTTGTTTTATCGCTGTAAGCAACGCCTTCGGGATAAATGCCCGGCATTCCAAAATTGATTCTTGGTGTTTGCGCAAATGAAATATGTTGTATAAAAAGAGTAACAATTAAGAATAAAATAATTTGTCTTTTCTGTTTCATAACCTGTTATTTATTTAACCATTGCTGTATTGCCTAAAGAATATCTTACACTATATATCGCGCCGCTTTCATCATCAGAAATATAAAGCGTTCCTTTTGGAGAAATGACCAAACCAGCAGGACGACCAAAACGAGTTTTGCCATCTTTACTTAGCAGACCGGAAAAGAAATCTTCTGCACCTACAGGCTGACCATCTTTAAAAATAATGCGTTGTACTTTATAACCTTCGGGATGTTCGCGGTTCCATGAGCCGTGCCAGCAAACTATGGCATCGTCTTTATAATCTGCGGGAAAATTGGTTGCGTTTGTGAGAAACAAAAAATCAATCGGCGCACTATGTGCCGGAAATAACATCACAGCCGGAACAGTTGTTTTTGCATACGCTTCTTTAGTTGTACCGTTTGGATCTTCGCGTGTATTGTCAACTTTTTGTTTTTCATATACCTGCGGCCAGCCGTAATCGCCATCTTTTACAATACGGTTTAGTTCTTCGTGGGGTAATGTATCGCCGCGCCAATCGGTGCCGTTATCGCAACCCCAGATTTCTTTTGTTTGTGGCTGCCAGTCGAAACCGATTGTATTGCGTAAGCCGCGTGCAAAAATGATTCGGTTGCTTCCATCTGCATTGGCTTGAAGCAGCGTTGCATTTTCTGCATTGGTTTCTTTGCAATCATTACAATTGCTGCCAACTGATATATACATTTTTCCATCAGCGCCAAAATGAATAACACGATTGTCGTGCTGACCGCCATCAGGCAAATCTTTGATTAATGTTGTTGTATCGGTAAGCGTTCCGTCAGGCTGAATTTTTGCGCGCTTTACTTCTTTGCTGGAAGCGGCGTATAACATGCCGTCTTTTATGGTAATACCATGAACATCATTAAATTTTATCCAGACTGTTTTCATGTCTTTAAAACGACCATCGCCGTCGGCATCAGTCAGCATTAAAATATCATTCTGGTCACGACGAGTTACATACAAATTGCCGTTATCTGATATTGCCATCATGCGCGGTTTTCCCAAACCCGTTGCAGCAACGGAAACTTTAAAACCAGCCGGTACTTTTATACGGCTGATAAAGCTTTCTTTAAAATCTTCTAACTGCGGATACGCCGTGTGAACAACTGCAACCGTTGGTGTTTTAGAAGGTAATCCTTTTTGTGCGTGTAAATGAAATGAGATGATGAGAAACGAAAAAATAAAACAAAATAGAAACCTGTTCTTGCCAGTGTAATTCATAGATATTATTGTGAAAGCTAATTTTACAAAAGCTGTGCGAGAGTTGAATTGAGAAGATGAATTTCGCGTAAAAATTATTATTACTTATCAAATCAATTTATTTCGCAAACTTGTATTGAATATGGAAAATGAATCTGTAGAATTTTGGTTGCTCGGTCCGTTGCCTGATATAACAAGCGTATTGCAACCAGCCGCTCATGCGTTGTTGCAGGCGCAAATGGAAATACATAAACTGATGAAAGATTTTCCGGTTTCATTATTATGGGAAAAGCGCGCGGGCAATGCTTCTCCGGCATTTCATTTACAACATATTGCCGGCGTTCTCAACAGGTTGTTTACCTATGCAAATGAAGAAGAACTCTCGCCGGAGCAACTTCGCTATTTGTCTGATGAAGGAAAAATGAATGGTGAAATTACAGTTGATATATTGTTGCGAAATTTGGATGATCAAATAGAAACATCAATCAATTATTTGAAAAAAATTAAACCGGAAACGCTAACAGAAGTGAGATTTGTTGGCCGCAAAAAAATACCATCTACACAAATTGGTTTGCTGTTTCATGCAGCCGAACATACGATGCGACACACAGGACAATTGCTGGTAACTGTAAAAGTGATATTAACCCGAAACGAAAATTAGTTTTCTGTTAGCGCATCAATGGTAATGGCATAATGACTTTCATCATATATACATTCGCCGTTCTTAATCAGGAGAATCTGCGGCGATTCGTGATACACGTTAAAAACTTCTGATACCTTATTAGAAATGTCTCTGAACTTTATCAAATCTAAAAAATAAAAGTCCATATTCTCAGGCTTGCCTTCGCGCTCTAATCTTTTCAATACCATACTGCTGATGCTGCAGCGTGTACTGTGTTTAAAGATGACCTGCGCACGTTCGTGCGATTGCTGCTGAATATCTGTTAATTGGCTGATATTGTTAAGTGTAATCCAGTTCATATTGTGTTTGTCGCGCAAATTGTGTGCCTTCTATCTTCTGAAATAATTCTTGTCGTGCGACGGACAATCGCCTCTATGTGTACCTGCGTTTGCACTTACGCAGGAAGATAAAAACAGCGACACAATACAAAGGAAGACAAAACCGGAAATATATTTTTTCATAAAAAGGCGTTAGTTGCCAAAATTTTTCTGTTCTTGTGCGCTAAATTAATTTCTTTCAAAGGATATAAGATTTAAAAAATGATTAATATTCATTTTATAGCCATTGGCGGCAGCGTTATGCACCAACTCGCAATTGCTTTGTACAATAAAGGTTACCAGGTAACAGGCAGTGATGATGAAATTTTTGAACCGGCAAAAACCAATATTGAAAAATCTGGTTTGCTGCCAAAACAAATAGGTTGGTTTCCCGAAAAAATAACATCGCAATTAGATGCTGTTATTTTAGGAATGCACGCCAAAGAAGACAATCCTGAACTGGCAAAAGCAAAAAGTCTGAACCTGAAAATTTACTCGTTTCCCGAATATATTTTTGAGGAAAGTCGCAATAAAACGCGTATTGTAGTTGGCGGAAGTCATGGCAAAACAACGGTTACCAGCATGATCATGCACGTGTTTAAAGAAAGCGGAAAACCATTCGATTATATGGTTGGCGCTAAACTAAAAGGCTTTTCGCAAAGCGTAGATATTACCGATGCGCCGGTTATTATTTGCGAAGGCGATGAATATCCTGCCAGCACTTTGGAAAAGCGTCCGAAGTTTCATTTTTTATATCCGCATATTGCCATTCTTACAGGCATTGCGTGGGATCATATCAATGTATTTCCTACGTTCGATTTTTATCTTGACCAGTTCATCATTTTTATAAATAAAATAGAAAAAGGCGGAACTTTAATTTATAATGAAACCGATGAAGTGCTGAATAAAATAGTAACTGAGAATAAGAGAGACGATATTCAATACAAACCTTACGGCATTCCAAAACACAACATTGAAAACGGTATTACTTCCGTAACGATAGATGGCGAAGAAACCTCACTGCAGGTTTTTGGAAACCATAACCTGTTGAACCTCCAGGCAGCTTATCTTGCCTGTACAACGTATGGAATTTCTTTCCAGGTTTTTATGCAAGCGATCAGTCATTTTGCCGGCGCTTCAAAACGCCTGGAAATAATGGCTGCTAACAAAACAACAACTGCTTTCCGCGATTTTGCTCACGCGCCCAGTAAAGTAAAAGCAACCATTGATGCCGTAAAAGAGCAATTTCAAAACAGAAAATTATTTGCTGTTTTAGAACTTCACACATACAGCAGCTTAAATAAAAATTTTTTGCATCAATACGCTTTCGCTATGGCTAAAGCCGATGTGGCTGTTGTGTTTTATTCGGAACACGCGCTGGCTTTAAAACGCTTGCCCATGCTGAATGTGACGGATATAAAAGACGGTTTTGAAAAGCCTGATTTGTTGGTTTTTACTGATAAACACAAACTCATGTTTTGGCTTTCAGAACAATCGTATAACAACGCCAATCTTTTATTGATGAGCAGCGGCAATTACGATGGTTTGCCGGTTGAAGATTTGGTAAAAAAGATCACTCTTTAATATAACAATACGATTCTCGCGGGAATATTTACTGTTTGTGTTCTGCTCAATAACTCTTAGCTTACACAACATTCTAAATATCTTTTGAGCGTTTATGTATTCGAATATCGTGATGAGAAAAATCTGCAGCGTTTGTATTGTATTACTAATTTTATTTTCTTCCGCTTTTGCCCAGACAAAAAAATATTCCAGCCTGTTGTGGGAAATTACAGGCAATGGTTTGCGAAAGCCTTCATACCTGTTTGGCACCATGCACGTAAGCAGTAAAATGGTGTTTCATCTCAGCGATTCTTTTTATTATGCAATTAAGAATGTAGATGAAGTGGCGCTGGAACAAAACCCGCTTTACTGGCAGCGCGATATGATGCGCATTGGTGATGAAGAAAAAAAGATAACCGGTTACATGCGTAACGGCGCAAACAATTATATCACCGAAAAATCTTTTCAGTTAGATAAATATGAAGATGATATACGCGCCGCGCTTACCGATGAACCTCAGGTTGTAAATAGCTTGCTGTATCGCAATTACCAGGCGCAGGAAGATTACGAAGAGAATACTTATCTTGATTTATACATTTATCAAACCGGGAGAAAACTTGGCAAGAAGGCAGCTGGTGTAGAAGATTATTATCAAACTGAACGTATTGTATTTGAAGCTTACCAAGACGCGCTGAACGACAAGAATAAAAAGGAAAGAAATACTAACGGCGAGTCTATGTACGACATAGAAAAAAAGATACAAAACGCCTATCGCCAGGGCGATCTGGATTTGCTGGATTCACTTGAAAAATTTGAATACGCATCGGCAGCTTTTCTGGAAAAATTTTTATACAAACGAAACGAAATACAAGCTGCTTCTATAGATACGATTCTCAAACACAATTCTCTATTTGTTGGCGTTGGCGCTGCGCATTTGCCGGGAAAACGTGGTGTGATAGAATTGCTTCGTAGAAAAGGCTATCATCTTCGCCCGGTACAAATGCAGGATAGAAATGCCGACCGGAAAGATGATATTGATAAGATAAAAGTGCCTGTTGTATTTCGCCATGCACAAACGGCTGATGGTTTTATTTCCATGCAATTGCCCGGCACATTATATAAGCGCGGCAATGCAGGCAACCGCAGCAACGAAAGCTGGCAATATGCCGATATGGAAAACGGAACTTATTATACAATCATTCGTGTACAAACAGAAGCGGCTTTGCTTGGACAAACCATAAAAGATCAGCAATACAAAACAGATAGTCTTTTATACGAAAACATCCCGGGAAAAATTATCAAGAAATCAGTTTTACAAAAAGATGGTTTTCCGGTTATTGATATTACCAACCGCACAAGGCGCGGCGATTTGCAACGCTACAATATCATCATCACACCGTTTGAGGAAATTATTTGCAAGATGAGTGGAAACGAAGATTATGTGTCGGGTGCAGAAGCCGATACTTTTTTCAATTCCATTCATATTCAAAATCATCCGCAGCAATCTGTATTGTATGCAAGCAACAGCGCTGGTTTTCGCGCGCAGTTTCCTCAAATGCCACAACGGTTTGTTACCGGCGGCAATAACGATAACATTGAAACAACGGAATGGGAAGCTGTTGATACAACTACCGGAAACGCTTATATAGTCTGGAAAAAAACAGTAAATAATTATGGCTTCATAGAAGAAGATACATTTGATTTGAGCCTGATAGAAGAAAGCATAAAAAGAAGCGATTTGATTGATAAAGAAACCAGCCGCAACTTTACTACGCTGAATGGATATGCCTCGCTCAATATGAAGTTTATATTGAAGAACGGCAGTTTATTGCAAGCCAAAGCTGTGCTTCGCGGCGCGCATTATTATGTAATCATGGCAACATCTGATAAGAAAAATGAAGCTGCCGCAACATCCTTTTTGCGTTCTTTTTCTTTGGCTGATTTTACTTATCCGCAGGCAGAATTGTATAAGGATACAACTTTGCATTTTACGGTTCAAACGCCTGTTGCGCCTGTGTTAGACACGTTCCTGTTAAACATGATAAAGCAATCTATGGACAGCCGGTATTATCAGAATTTGCCTTCTTATAACAGTTACCGGAACATCAACAGAACAGCTTTTTTTCAAAGCGATTCTACTGGCGAAGCGGTTTTGGTAAGCTCTACTGTTTACCCGAAATATTATTACAGTAAAGACTCGGCAAGTTTCTGGAAAAACGAATTGTATTTAGATCAATATAAAGATTTTATTGTTAGGTCCAAAGAGACTTATAAAATAGTTAATTCTTGCAGCGGTTATAAAATTGTTTTGCAGGATACAAATACTGTAAGACAAATTACCGTGCTGGCTTTACTAAAGAAAAACCAGTTGTTCCGCATTACGGCGCTTGGCGATACGGTAGGAAAACAAAGTGCTTTTTTACAAAATTTCTTCAGCACGTTTCAGCCTGATGATAATAGTAAAGGCGAACCTGTTTTTACAAATAAACAAAATACTTTTTTTGCTGATTATAAAAGTAAAGATTCGGCTACGCACAACATGGCAAGCGATGCAGCGGCTAATGTTTATTTTACTTGCCAGGCGCTTCCTCAATTACAAAAATTGATTTCTTCGTTTACATACGGCGACAAGAATTATTTTGAAAACAAGAACAAATTTATTCATGAGCTTGGTTTTATAAACGATTCGGATTGTGCTGGCAATACAGAAAAATTTTTATCGCAATTGTACAGGAAAACGGCTGATACAGCCTTTTTTCAAAATGAAATATTGTTAGCTCTTGCCCGCTTAAAAACAAAGGCTTCGTACGACAGTTTGCAAGCTTTTTTGTTACAAGATCCGCCTGTATTTGATGACGATGATGATTACGATAATTTATTCGAACTGTTGCAGGATTCATTACAGCTAACGAGACGTATGTTTCCTGATATTCTTCAGTTAAGCTCAATAGAAAGTTATAAAAAGCCGGTCAATAATCTGTTGGTAAACCTCATTGACAGTGGATTGATTAAAGCCGCCGATTATGATTCGTATTTCAGCCGCATTTATTTTGATGCGAAAATTGAAATGAAAAAAATGCAGAATAACGATGAGCGTTTGCTTCAAAAAGAAGACGATGCGGAAGATACACAAGCAAAACGAATTCTGACTTCTTCTTATCATCTTCCGATGTATAAAATAAGTACTGGCAATGATGATTTGTCAACGTATTCTACTTTGCTGATGCCTTTTTATCAAACCAAAACTTCCGTTGCTTCTTTCTTTGAAAAGCTGTTGTCTTCGAAAAATCCATCTATCCGTTTGGATGCTGCGATTGCGATGACAAAGAATAAAATGACAGTGCCCGATAGCACCTGGATGAACTTAGCTTCTAATGATAAATACCGGGTTCTCTTACTCAAAAATTTGAAAGATATTCACCGCAAAGATTTATTTCCAAAAAAAGAAGCCAACCAGGAAGCCATAGCAAAATCTGTTTTATTAAATGACAAAGGCGAGGAAAAATTTCAGACTATACAACTTGTAAATAAGCGTTATGTAAAAGCAGCAAAAGACAGTGGTTTTGTTTACTTCTTTCAATATAAAACCGGCAAAGACGATGATGATTGGAAAATAGGAATCAGTGGTTTGCAACCTGCCAACAGTAAAGAAGTTAGCGATAATAACAAGCTTGTTAGTATGACTGAAAAAACAATCACGAATAATGAACCGGCGATAAAACAGTTTGAAAATGAATTAAAAGAACTTTTGTTTTCTCAGCATGAAAGTGCGTATCATTTTTTTATTGATAAACAGTATTACGATTACCGCGAAAACATGTCTTTTGGCAACTAAATAATCAAACAAAATTTTATTTAAAAAGATACGAATATTCGCAAATAAAAACAGGACATAAAATAATTATGTCCTGTTTTTATTTAATGAAAAATAAAATTATTATACTTCAAAAATCAGCTGTTCATCACGCTCTTCAACAGGAATCTGGCGAACAAAATTATTATACACTTCTTCGTCTTCCTGTGTGCTGTAAACGCCGTATGCATCCATGGTATAGCCAATCAAACCATCGTTGGCTTCAATCAAATAAATAATACTTGAATCGCTTGGGTCAGAATCACCTTCAAAACGATATGTTTTTATTATTTTTAAATCTTCCGGTTGATAAAATTTATTTTTACCTGCCGTGAAACCTTTATCAGTCCATTTAAATTCATTATCCATTTTCTTAAGACGAAGTTTTTCCAATATAACGGAAGAACTTGTCATTTCGCTGGGCTTGAACATGTTTATAATATTTTGTGTGAATTGAACCAAATTCTATACCTGTACTTTCTTTTTCTGTAATTGTGAAAAATTATATTTTTAAGTAATTTTTAATTGAGTATTATTTTCTACAAGTTGTATCTTTATACGGTAGATATTTTAGCACTTGATTTGCACCTTAAATAATAAATGTTATACGATTGTATTGTAACTGAAGCCAGGAAATAAAGTAAGCGGGTTTTCAAAATCATTCCGTCAGTAAATTTTAAAACCGTTTTATATGAATCCATTTATCCAGACAAAAAAGATAAACAAACAGACAGCCATTGTTGTTAGCAAAATTCGCAACTTAACAGCTACCTTACAAAACGCAAATAAAGCGTTTAAACACATTGCAGGCCGTTGCAGCGATAGAAAAGCACAAATTTTAGTATTTGGAATGGCAACCGAATCGTTTCAGTTTTATCGCGAGTTGTCGTTACATGCACAGGTATTAAAAGGTGAAGTTGATTTTAATGAAACGATTTTCACCGAGTATCATTTTGATATTGACAATATGGAAAATGAATCGCCTGAACACATGGACAAAGTTTTGGAAGATTGTGTGCGCATAGAGAAAAATCTGATCAGCGAGTTCCGAAAATTATTAAACGATGGTATTGTTGTAGGCGATTTGCGTAAAATGCTACAAGAACAATTAAATGGTTTTCTGTACGCATTTGCGAAGCTTAAAATGTTGAGCAATTTGCATGTCAGCTCCAATAATTTTCTCAGAATCTGGTAATAGAATACCAATATAAAATGATACCATGCCGGAATTTTTCATTCCGGCTTTTTTGTGTTTCTTCTTCTTTACTTCTTTTTTCCCGATGTATTCATCTTCCTTACCTTGCAATCCTTTAATAATTCTCCATGCAAGCATTTCTGAAACAACTCGGCATTCAACAAAACAATAAAGGAAATTCAACCGGAACGCAATGGTTTAGCGGCGAAACGGTTATCGAATCGTATTCTCCTGTTGACGGCGAACGTATTGGCAATGTTGAGAGTTGCCATAAAGACACATATAATAACATCATACAACAAGCGCAGCAGGCTTTTTTGCAATGGCGTGCTGTACCCGCGCCAAGACGTGGCGATATTGTAAGGCAAGTTGGTGAAGCGTTACGACAACATAAAGATGATTTGGGAAAATTAGTAAGTTATGAAATGGGAAAAAGCCTGCAGGAAGGTTGGGGCGAAGTGCAGGAAATGATTGATATATGTGATTTTGCCGTGGGATTGTCCCGACAATTATACGGACTCTCGATGCATAGCGAACGTGTTCATCACCGCATGTACGAGCAATGGCATCCGTTGGGAATTACCGGCATCATATCAGCTTTTAATTTTCCGGTTGCAGTCTGGAGCTGGAATGCTGCGCTGGCTTGGGTTTGCGGTAATGTAACCGTGTGGAAGCCAAGCGAAAAAACGCCGTTATGTTCTATTGCCTGTCAGCAAATTGTGGCTGAGGTATTTGCAAAAAATAATATTCCCGAAGGCGTTAGCTGTTTACTGCAAGGCGACAGCAAAGTAGGCGAGTGGTTATGCAAAGATGATCGTGTTGCGCTTATATCAGCAACCGGTTCTACGAGAATGGGCAAAAAGGTTGGCGCTATGGTGGCTGAACGTTTAGGAAAAACGATCTTGGAACTGGGTGGAAACAATGCAATTATTATTTCGCAACATGCCGATTTGGATATGTCGCTGATTGGAAGTTTGTTTGGTTCTGTTGGCACGGCTGGTCAGCGATGCACAACAACGCGGCGGTTAATTATTCATTCGTCTGTTTATGATAGTTTTAAAGAGAAACTTTGCAAAGCTTACAGCCAGTTAAAAATTGGAAATCCGTTAGACGACAAAAATCACGTGGGTCCTTTAATAGATAAAGATGCGGTCAATCATTATTTATCTGCTATTGAAGAATGTAAAAAGCAAGGCGGACAATTTTTAGTGGAAGGAAATATATTGCAAGGCGATGGATATGAAAGTGGTTGTTATGTGCAGCCTTGTATTGCCGAAGTAAAAAATGATTGGCCTATTGTTCAACACGAAACTTTTGCACCGATTTTATACTTATTAAAATATGAAACGATAGAAGAAGCTATTGCTTTACAAAATGATGTTCCGCAAGGGTTGAGCTCCGCCATTATGACTTTACATGTGCGTGAAGCTGAACAATTTTTATCATATAAAGGCAGTGATTGTGGTATTGCTAATATAAACATTGGTACAAGCGGAGCCGAAATCGGCGGCGCTTTTGGGGGTGAAAAAGAAACCGGCGGCGGTCGCGAAAGCGGTTCCGATGCGTGGAAAGCCTATATGCGCCGGCAAACAAATACCATCAATTGGGGCGCTGATTTGCCACTTGCGCAAGGTATCCAGTTTCATTTGTAAAGAACAATTCAGGTATGTAATAAAAATGATTTATTTACTTCAATTAAAAGTTCTTTTCCTTCAAACTTGGATTTTATTTCTTGATTCTTTTTTTTGATTCCTGACTTTTATTTTTTAAATCTTGTAACTTGATTCTTTCATTCAATCAACTGCCGCTTATACATTTGTATAGCATTCTCAAAACCAAGATACAAAGCATCAGAAATAAGTGCATGACCAATGGAAACTTCATCAAGATGAGGAATGTTTTGCTTGAAAAATTTTAGATTTTGCAAGTCCAAATCGTGGCCGGCATTTAACCCGAGATTTAATTCTTTCGCTTTGTTGGCGGCAGCTATATAATACGAAACCGAAGCTTTTTTATCAACCAAAAATTCTTTTGCATAACCTTCTGTATAAAGTTCAATACGGTTTGTTCCGGTTGCCGCTGCACCTTCAACCATTTCAATAACCGGATCAACAAAAAGGCTTACACGAATGCCTGCATTTTGAAAGATCTTTATCATTTGCGCCAGGTAGGCTTTGTGCTCGATTGTGTTCCAGCCGTGATTGCTAGTAATCTGGTCAGAAGCATCGGGAACCAAAGTAACCTGTTGCGGTTTTACTTTCAATACCAAATCAACAAAACGAGGTTCGGTGCAATTTCCTTCAATGTTAAACTCGGTTTTTATAATTTGACTGATCGCTCTAACATCGTTATAACGAATATGTCTTTCGTCGGGTCGCGGATGAACCGTAATACCATCAGCACCGAACATCTGCGCATCAATGGCAGCTTTAACAACATCCGGATTATTGCCGCCGCGACTGTTTCGTAATGTGGCTATTTTATTAATATTGACACTCAGTTTCGTCATACCAAATCAAAATGCAAAGATTATACAAGAATCTTTTTTGAGAAAGACGTTATTATAAAAGCAGGAACAATAGATCAACCTGGCACTTACTTTTTCTTCTTATCGCTGCGATTGCTTTCTTTATAAATCAGCTTTGCTTTTTTTATCAAAACCAAAAATTCTTTGTCCATTATATTATTGGGCGAAGCAGCAGATTTGGCAAGCTTTTCAATTGTTTCCCAACTACAATTTGCAGCATATTTCGAGTGTTTTAATATCGTTCCAAACATACAAACCGCTGTTGCTATTCTTAGCTTGGCGTTGGCAGAATCGAGAGGAATAATATGGTTGCCTGCATCAAAATTCTGGACCATATCAGAACTGTTTTGTGGAAGGCGATAATGCAATTGTATTGATGCAGGCGATTGATTTCTGATTGCCGAAGGTTCAATTTCAAATACGGTTACGGTGCTTTGTCCGCTGCCAATTTCGCCGCCTTCCGTTAATAATGTATCGTTTACGGCATCTTTCCGGTTATCGTAACCAATAAGACGATATTGCGTAACAGCTTTGTCGTTAAAACGAACCTGCAAAGATACATTGTTGGCAACTGCATACATATTCTTTGTAAACTCGGTGACCATTGTTTTTTGCGCTTCCTGCATATTATCTATATAAGCAAAATTGCCGTTGCCTTTTTTGGCAAGCATCTCCAAACGACTGTCTTTATAATTGCCCATGCCAGTGCCTAAACAAGTAAGATAAATGCCTTTTTCTTTATATTGATTTACGATGGCTTCTAATTCTTTATCTGAGGTTTGCCCGATATTAAAATCGCCATCGGTTGCCAGGATCACGCGATTGTTACTTTGTGCATTAAATATCTTTTCAGCAAGCTGATAAGCCGTCTGGATAGCCTGCGAGCCGGGCGTATCTCCATCTGCGCGCAAACCATCAATCACGCTATCTATCTTCTCTTTTTCGCCGCCCGATGTGGGTGGCAATGCAATACCTACATATCCTCCGTAAGTAACAATACCAACCGTGTCTTCGGCTCTCAAATTATTTACAAGAAACTTAAATGCGGATTGTACTAACGGTAAGCGATTGTCTTTATCCATCGAGCCTGAAACATCTATCAAAAAAATCAGCTTGGCGGGTGGTATATTTTGATAACTTATTTTAGGCGCATGAACGTGTACAAACAGTAATTGATTAGTATCATTCCACGGACACGAAGTGAGTTGTGTATTGATATAAAAAGATTGCCTTGCAGAATCGTTATTGATTTCATTTAAGTTAAAATAATTCAGCATTTCTTCTATCCGCACACCGTCCGGCGGCACTTGAATGCCCATGTTCAGGAACCGGCGTATATTACTGTAAGAAGCCGAATTTATGTTTAACGCAATGCTTGTTTCGGCAGAAGTTTTTGCATTTACAAAGTTATTTTCAGCAAGTGATGTGTACGTTTCGCCGCCATAAGAAGTTGTTGCAGACTGACTCTTATCAATTTTACTTTTTGTGAGCGACATCAATCCGCTTGACTGATTGCTTGCCAAAGCCAATAACGGCTGCAATACAAGATTTTGAAATTTATCGGTTGCGATTACCGTTACAAGCGTTTCATATCCATCCAGCGCAACAGTTATCGTATCTTGTTTTTGCGTAAGCGGAATACCAAAACCGCCGGAAGTGCCACTTGTGAAAACAGAAGTTCCTTTAGATGATAGTCTGATTTTAGCAAACTGCACAACATTTCCCTGCGGATTTTTTATTTCTCCCTGCAGGTAATACTGCGCAAAGCCCGGCGTTACAACCAGGCTACATAATATGGCAATAAAAATTTTCAGTTTATACTTTGTTCACAAAATAAAAATATTACCTCACAGGCTGCAAAAACAGTTATACACTTTGCTGCGTTTGGCAAACAAAAAAGTAGAATCAATATCAATCAATTGCGAAACAGGACATTGAACTTTAGACTGCATAATATATTTTGCATGTTTAATTCATCTACTTTTACTTTTTTTAAACCTTGTACTGTTTTCATGATATTAATTGTTGATGATAAGCGTGAAAATATATTGTCTTTAAAAAAAATACTTGAGATAAACGACTTTAGGGTTGATACGGCGTCTTCGGGAGAAGAAGCTTTGCTGAAAATTCTCAAAAACTCGTATTTTCTTATTATACTCGATGTTCAAATGCCCGGCATGGACGGCTTTGAAGTTGCCGAAGCTATCAGTGGAACCAGCAAAACGAAAGACATTCCCATCATTTTTTTATCTGCCGTAAATGTCGAAAAAAGATTCATCACCAAAGGTTATGCTTCCGGTGCGATAGATTATATAACAAAGCCATTTGATCCGGATATTTTGATTCTGAAAGTAAAAACGTTTTACCGGCTTTACACACAAACACAGGCTTTAAACGCAATTCAAAATTCACTTCGCGAAGAAATTGAAATCAGGAAAGAAGTACAGGCGCAGTTAAAAGAAAGAAACCGCGAACTTCAATCCATTCTCGAAAGCATTCCACAGATTGCATTTACAGCAAAACCCGATGGAACTATTGAATTTGTAAACGAGCACTGGTACGAATATTCATTTGACGGAACTGAGTTTCCAAAATTATTGCCGGATGAAACAGCCATTAAAGAACAATGGATAAAAGCCATCACATCGGGCACTAAGGTAGAACTTGAAGTATGTATTCAAAGGCGCGAAAGCGGCAATTGTAAATGGCATCTTTTGCGGGCTTTGCCGATATATGAAGGCGAGGAAATTGTAAAATGGGTTGGCACTTTCACAGACATCGAAGAACAAAGAAAAGCGCTGGATAAAAAAGACGAATTTATCAGCATCGCAAGTCATGAGTTGAAAACGCCGCTTACCAGTATCAAAGCGTATGTTCATCTTTTACACGCAGCTATAAAAGACGAATCGAAAGACCAGGCAACCATGTTTATTGAACGAACTGAAAAGCAAATTGATAAACTCTATTTACTGATTGCCGATTTACTTGATATATCTAAAATAGAAAGTGGCAAACTGAAGTTCAACAAAAAATTCTTTACTTTCAAATCGCTTCTCTCCAATACGTTAGAAATTGTAAAACAAACGTATCCGAGGGCGCAGATTTCTGTCAATGGAAATGCTGATATAGAAATTTATGCCGATGAAATGCGTATTGAACAGGTTCTGATTAATTACTTAAGCAACGCCATTAAATATTCTCCCGAAAGCGATGCGGTAGAAGTTGATATTGATACGTCTGATGCAAACAAACTGCATGTTTCCGTACGCGATTTTGGCATCGGAATTTCGAAAGAAAGCAGCTCACATATTTTTGAAAAATTTTACCGCGCTGAAGCTTCTTCCAACCGTTTCCAAGGTTTGGGCATCGGGTTATATATCTGTGCCGAAATTATAAAACGGCATAACGGCGAGTTTGGTGTAGAAAGCAAAGAGGGAGAGGGTTCTGTATTTTATTTTACCATACCGGTTCAACCACAATATAACAATTAGTTTTCCCGGTTTTGATTGATAATATTGAATTGTTTTCTGAAACCAATTCAGCTGAATTTATAGATACATTCATATATGGCAAATCCATTCTTGCGAAACCTGCAACGAGGTTTCGGGTTATCTTTACTTATTCTTCTTATAAGTTCTGTGGCTTCTTATTACAGCATTTACAAATTAAAAGACCGCGCAGAATGGGTTAATCACACCAATATTGTATTGTTTCAATCGGAAGATTTATCTGCTTTGCTAAGCGAATCGGAAAGTGAGCAACGAGGCTATCTTCTTTCCGGTTACAGCAGTTTTTTAACGCCATATTCATCAACAAAAGCCAATGTTTATAAAAGTTTTGATACACTTACACAACTTACACACGACAATCCAAAACAGCGGGTTAATTGCAGAATTTTACATACGCTAATCGAAAAGCGATTTGCCAAATTAGAAGAACATATCAACTTATTTAAGACGGGCAGAAAAACGCAACCTTCCGATTTTCTTGATGGACAATATATCATGTCTAAAATCAGGCAAGTAATTTCAGATATTCAAAAAGAAGAAAACCGGTTGCTCCTTATTCGTAACGAAGGCTTTGCTATCTATGCCTGGCTTACACCATTGGTTCTTATTCTTACAGCTTTATCTTCTATTTTAATAACCATTAATTTTTACAGAAAGCTTAAACACGATTACGATTTGCGGGTTGGTTTGCAGCAAAACTTAGAAGCTAACGAAATAGAAACCCAAAAGCGCATTCATATTTTTGAAGATATTGCTTTAAAAGTTTCGGCGGGCGATTATAAAGTACGCGCTGCCGAAAGTGGCGAAGAGAGTCTTGGTGTTATTTCAGTAGCTTTCAACAAAATGGCATCTGCGCTGGATAATTCTTTTGACGACTTTAAAAACCGCGAATGGCTGAAAAATGGTTTGGCTTTATTAAGTGGCAAAATGATTGGCGAAAAAGACATTCGTGTGCTTGTTAAAACGATAGTCAATACAATTGCCGACTATACAAACAGCCATGCCACAGCCATTTATTTGTTGGAAAATGATTCGCTCGATTTAGCTGCCGGCGTTGCTTTAAATGATCAGATAAAGAAAAAAATTGAACCCGGCGAAGGTTTGGTAGGCCAATGTGCGAGCAACCAAAAAATGATTGTTCTCAACCAGATGCCGCAGACGGATATTATCATCAGCTATGCAACCGGCGAAGTAAAACCTGGCAATCTTATCGTTTTTCCGGTGGTTTGGGAAAACAGGTTAAAGGCTGTTATTGAAACGGTTTCGTTTCAGCCATATACAGCCAAAGAAATACAGTATTACGAAAGCATTGCAGCTACAATTGGTTTGTCGTTAGAAAGTGCAGAACAATATACACGGCTGCAGCAATTATTAAGCGAAACGCAAGCGCAGGCAGAAGAGTTGCAAATGCAGCAGCACGAGTTGGAACACATGAATTATGACCTGGAAAGCCAGGCGCAAAAACTACAGGTTTCCGAAGAAGAATTAAAAGTGCAGCAGGAAGAATTATTGCAGGCAAATCAGGAACTAGAAGAACGCAGTTCGATGCTGGAAGAAAAGAACCAGATGATTGTAGAACGCAATCTCGAAATACAAAAGAAAGCAGAAGAAATCGAAATATCAACCAAGTACAAAAGTGAATTTTTGGCAAATATGTCGCACGAACTTCGTACGCCGCTAAATTCAATTTTGCTGCTTTCCAGGTTGATTGCAGAAAATACAGAGAAAAATCTCACCAAAGAACAGGTTGAATTTGCTACTGTTATTCAGAATTCCGGCAATGGTTTGCTCACTTTGATAGATGAGATTTTAGACTTGTCAAAAATAGAAGCCGGGAAAATGAAAGTTGAATTTCGCGACGTTACGGTAAACGAAATAAAAAACAATCTCACTGCCATCTTTACACCAATTGCAAAAGATAAGAATTTGCCTTTTTCTATAGAAATCAGCCTGGATGCGCCAGTTACCATTCAAACAGATTCATTACGCGTTGAACAAGTATTAAAAAACCTGATTTCAAACGCTATTAAATTTACTTCGAAAGGCAGCGTAAAAATGGAAGTGAAACCAGCCGATGGTAATAAGATTCAATTTATTGTTACCGACACAGGTATCGGTATTCCGGCAGATAAACAGCAACTTGTTTTTGAAGCTTTTCAGCAGGCAGATGGTTCTACCAGGCGCAAGTTTGGCGGCACCGGTTTGGGATTATCTATCAGCCGCGAATTAGCCAAATTGTTAGGCGGCGAAATTGTATTGAAAAGTGAAGCGGGCAAAGGCAGTGAATTTACTCTTATCATTCCCGTTAAATCAACGCCGCAAATCGTAGCAGAAGAAAAACCAGCGCAGCCAATATCAAAACCGAAAATAGAAAAACCTGTTGTTGCTGAACGTGTTTTACCAACTGGTTTAGATAATGATAATGTAATTGATGACAGGAACAATATAAAAATCGGCGATAAAATTATATTGATTATTGAAGATGATACTGTGTTTGCGCAAACGCTGTTATCGTTTGCACATAAAAACAACTATAAAGGATTGATAGCGCATCGTGGTGATTACGGGCTTCAGCTTGCGAACCAATTCTTGCCAAATGCAATTTTGCTCGACATAAAACTGCCGGTGATGGATGGCTGGGAAGTTATGGATGAATTGAAAAAGAATGCTGTTACCAAGCTAATTCCAGTACACATGATGTCTTCCATGCAGGTGAAAGAAGAAAGCCTCGATCGTGGTGCCATAGATTTTATAGATAAGCCCGCTTCCTTAGAAAAATTGCCACAGATTTTTAATACGATTGAGATCGCTTTAAATCGGGGACCTAAAAAGATTTTAATTGTTGAAGAAAACGAGAAACATGCGCAGGCGCTTTGCTATTTTCTCGAATCGTATAATATAAAACGTAAAAGGAACGCAGGAAATAAACGAAGCCATTAGAAGTTTGCAAGATGGCAGCGCAGATTGTGTAGTTCTCGAAATGAAAGTATTTACCGATAGTGCTTATGAAGCGTTGGAATCTGTGAAAAACACAGCCGGTTTAGAACATTTACCAATTATTATTTTTACAGGCAAAAGTTTATCGAAAACAGAAGAATCGCGAATTAAACAAGTGGCCGATTCTATTGTTGTAAAAACAGCGAATTCTTACAAGCGTATTCTTGATGAGATAGATGTGTTTTTTGCAGATTGTGGAAGAAAATAATGTAGATAAATCAAAGCCGGTAACCAGGCGTTTGGGTGCTTTGGAACAAGTGCTGGAAAACAAAACGGTATTGATTGCTGATGATGACATCCGCAATATTTATTCACTAACCAAAGCGTTGGAAGCTCATAAAATGAACGTGGTTTCTGCAACTGACGGAAAGGATGCACTGGAACAGTTAAAGCAAAATCCAAAAGTGAATATAATTCTGATGGATATGATGATGCCCGAAATGGATGGCTATGAAGCGACTCAAAACATACGCCGGATACCGCAATACCGCAATCTTCCGATTTTGGCTGTTACCGCAAAAGCTATGTATGGTGACCGTGAAAAATGTATGCAGGCCGGCGCTTCCGACTATATTTCCAAGCCCATTGATATTGACCAGTTAATTTCGTTGTTACGAGTTTGGCTTTACCAATGATTGGATATACTATTAGATTTTTGAATTGATTATAGTATATCACAGGCTGAAGTATGAAATCAATAAATTACAGCCCTTTATACACCAGTGTATTACCTCTAGCATCGTAATCTTTCCTGTACGCTTTGAAAATAAGTAAGCTTTTCAGAGATCGAATATCAAATCATTTCCATTGAAAAGTATTAATTAGATGCTTCATATCTTCTACCAAAAAACGGTTGACCGGTTGCAAAGAATCCTGGTTGGGAGTGGCATCGAAATACAAAGCGCCGCGAAGGAAATTTTTGGTAGAATCTGTCAGGAAAAACTGGTTAGCTGTGGCAACATTTCCTTCAACAGAAAAGAAAACGCCATGAACTCCGTTGGGTGTTATCATCAGTGAATCGTTGATACCTGATGCTCTTGATGTATGCTTATTCGTCATATTATAAGCATCATTAACCAATGTTGAAAATTTATAAGTACCAATCGTTTTATAACTTATATAAATACGCCCGGCAAATTGCGGAAAATCAACATTAATCCAATATGGATTTTCAGTTGTGCTGTCAAAGAAAGTGCTGTCTTTTACAACGTTTGCGTACACCGGATATTCAAAACGATATGGATAACCCGGCTCGTTAAAAAGCCGGTATTCTTTTTTGGGTAACGGAATAGCAAAATAACCTTCCGGCTTTGGAACATAAGGACTGTTGCAGGAAAACAGGAAAAACAAGAAGCAAAAAGCTATAAGATAAATGATGTTAGATGGGTGATGAGTAACATTTTTCCTGACATTTGAATCTAATGTATTGTCTGTTCTCATCACTTCTTTACAGCTTAACTGATGTTTTGAGGTTTGATGGTAACCATCACTTTTTGCAAACGATTTCTTTTGATATCAGTTACTGTAAAATCAAAATCGCCGGCGGAAACAACGGTATTTTCCTGCGGTATATAACCGGTAATTTCCAGTACCAAACCAGCTAACGATTCACTGCCGCCTTTTGCTTTATCAAACGTGTCTTCGGGCAAATGCATAACTTTAGCCACATCGCTTATCATAACGCTGCCATCGAAGACATAATTGTTATCATCCAGCTTTCGGTAATGCGCTTCTTCTTCATCAAACTCATCATGAATATCACCAATAATTTCTTCCAGCACATCTTCTAACGTTTACAATGCCACTGGTGCCGCCAAACTCATCTACCACAATGGCAAAATGAATATGCTTTTGCCGAAACTCCTGCAGCAGATCTTCTATCAATTTACTGTTCGTGAACAAAATACGGCGGCCGCATCAGCGAATGCCAATCGAACGACGGCGCTTCATTTAAGATAAAGCAACAAGGTCTTTTGTATGAATAATTCCTTCAATTTTATCGAGGTTATCGTTGTAAACAGGCAGTCGGCTGAAATGCAGGTTTTCCACCATGGTTAATCAGGTCGGTCAAACGATGTACGAAATTCGATACCGCTGCACATCCAAGCCTTGTTTGCATCACCTGTTTTACGGTGATGTTTCCGAATTTTAAGATACCTAAGTAAAATATCTTTTTCCTCTACCTTGCCCTCAGGATAAGTTTTATCAATGGCGTGCGAAATCTCTTCCGACTGTGAATAATTGTTTTTCTTTACCGGCGAGCCTTTTTTCCGTAGCCTCGCTTCCGAACTTTGTACCATCCAGTTTCCAACGCGGTTAAACACGAGATACAGTCGCTTCGGTTATAAAGCCGAAGTCTTTCGCAAAACGGATACTGTGATAATTGGCGTATAGTCTTAGGCAAGCACTTCGCAAAACAGGATAATGACGGACAGAAGCGATCACTAAGAAACTTAACCAGAAAATCGCCTGCCTGCGAAAACTGAACGAAATGGAATTGATGAGGATAATTGGCAATAACGATGATAAATATATTCACCGTTACTTTGGCAATCTGTAAAGAAGCAAGTAAAACCTTGGGATTCTCCAATAGATCAATCACACGCTTATAAGCATGTTGCTGCTTGGTTTTCAGCAGATTGATGTCTTTATAAGTGAGCGAAAAAAAAGCGACTTCAGAACCGGCTGCCGAAAAAGAAATAAACAAGAGCAACAACAGGATGATAATCATGACTGTCGTTCCCTGGTTCGTAAAGGCTGCCGCTCCTAATATGCTATGTAAACCATTCAAACTTAGCGGAGGTTCCAATGCAGAATTTATTTGATTACAATATTACTGGATTACCTTAAACAAACACATTGGCCGCTTTGTAAAACAACCTTTGTTTTTACCCAATTTTGTTCACAAACTATCAGAAAGGAAGTTCTTCCGACAAATCGGGCAACGGAGGTTCTTCGCCCGTAAAATTTTCAGGTTCGCTTGTTAAATGCGGTTTGTTATTCGTATTGAATTCGCTGCGCTTTTCAAGCATAATCAGGTTGTCGCAAACAACTTCAGTTGCAAACTTTTTATTACCTTCTTTATCTTCCCAGCTTCGGGTACGCAATCTTCCTTCTACATAAATCAGGCTGCCTTTGTGCAGGTATTTTTGCGCCAGCTCGGCAAGTCCGCGCCATAAAACAACGGTATGCCATTCTGTTTGCGATACCAGCTTACCGCCTTTGTCTTTATAGGTTTCTGTTGTGGCAAGAGGAAATTTCGCAACACCAATATTTCCATCTAAATACTGAAGGTCCGGGTCCTTACCAAGATTTCCTATCAACACTACTTTGTTTACACCTCTCATAGCTAACAAATTTATTAGTAGAAATGAATGCTTATGTAAAGCTAAAATTAGTTATTCAATTCAACGCTAATAAATTATATAAATAAAATGATAAGATGATGAATTGTTTATAACCATTGCTTTCGATTTAGAATAAAAAATCTTCGCTTCTTTACTTGACTTCCTGTTTACTATAAGTGCTGCACACAAGACAATTATTACCTGTTTGTAAGGCAAAAAATAAAACAAGCCTTATGTTTTGATGTGATTGTAACACAAATCCTTATTTTACAATACGTTCATGTAAATATTTATCTTACTATCCAAAGTTGATAAAATAATAAACGGCTTATAAGGATCTGATTTTTTATTACTGGCATAATGTTTTCATATTATACTAAAATTTTATTTGAAAACGATATATATTGTAGCCAATGATTTTGATATTTTATTGTCATTAAATAAATGGCTTACTGCAAGGAGATTTAACGTCAGGACATTTTCGGGTTCACAAACCATTTTTACAGCTTTAGAAACTACGTTGCCGGATGTAATTTTGCTTGATGTAAAATTGAAAGAAGAAGATGGAAGAAGTATATGCAAACAGATTAAAAACAGGTTTGCTGATAAAATTCCCATTATCCTGTTTTCTTCTGTTTTTAATTCTATAAAAGAATTGAAAGACGGATGCGCCGACGATTTTTTTGAAACAAATACATCATTACACGAAATAACGCAACTTATCAATTCTTATATCAATGTCGAAAGTGTGTAATTGAATTGGTATTGACTGAAGGTAAAGTATAAAATATAAAGGAGAATCTTCAAGTAAAGATTCTCCTTTATATTTTATGACCGATTGACTATTGTTTCAAAAACATCATCTTATTTGTTTTGCCATCTGCTGTTATGCCGATATAATATGTGCCTGGTTTCGTATTCGTAATTTGAAACCGATATTGATTATTACCATTGCTTACACCTTTAGCCAATACATTTCCTGCTGCATCGCAAAAGCTCAGGTTAACCATTTTACCAACCGGTAAACCATAAACACTAATGTAATCTTTTGCAGGATTTGGATATAAAGTAAACAAGGAAATAAAATTATCAACGCTTACTACCTCGCTATATGTAATGGCGCCGCCGTTGCTTACTGCTTTTATCCTGTAATAATTAGCACCTTGCAAAAGATGACTGTTAATGGTGCTATAATCAGTTTGATGATTGGTGCCGGATATTTTGGCTATTTGTGTAAAACCGGTTACACCATTTTTGCTTTGTTCAACAATATAATAAGCTATATTATCTGAAGCCGGTAAACCATTCCATGAGATATTATGATTTTGAAGCCAGCGTTTGGCTATTACAAAAAGCGATTTTTTTTGCGGATATCCATTGTAGCTCGCAAGCGCACGGGAAGCCGGATAAAAAGGTGTCTGATCATTACCCAATACAACGATTCTGCCATCGGGTTGCAAAGAACTGGCATTAATAAAATCAGATCCTTCCAATTTGGTCATTGTAATGCCGCCGGTGCCGAATGTGGTATCTAAATCTCCATTGTTATTATAAGCGGCAACAACAATTGTACCTCCGTATGGATTTGCATAATTGCTTCCGGCTACCACAATTTTATTTTCCTTTTCACCCGTTATTAAAACTTCTACAGCATTTCCGATCTTTTGAGGAAATTCAGTGGTAACAATACCTTTATTACCAAAACTATTATCAAAGCCGCCATTTGTATTGTAACGCGCAACCGTAAAAGTTTGCAAACCATTAAATATGGTTCTGCCGGCAACAACTATCTTTTGATCTTTTTGTAAAATAACGTCGTTGATATAACTCAGACTACCATCATTAACAGAACTGCTTATGATACCTTCGGAACCGAAACTTTTATCGTAACTGCCATTTGATATATAACGCTCCAAGTGAAAGTTTACGCCTGTCTGGCTGTTATTGTAACCGCCGGCAACAATTTTTTTATCTTTTTGAATTACAATTGTATTGACGCTGCCTATGCTGTTACTCAACAAAATTCCGCCGTTACCAAAGCTGGCATCTTTAGAACCATCAGGCAGAAAACGGGCAACAAAAAAATGACTACCATCCTGAGAAAATGGCTGGGTGGCTCTTCCACCAACTACTATTTTGCCATCTGCCTGAAGAGCAATGGCATTCACGGTTTCGTTACCATCGAAGCCGGTTAATAAAGTTCCTTTTTTACCAAATGTGGTATCGGGCGTCCCATTGGAATTTAGCGCAGCAAGAGCTATATTTCCATTAATACCTGAAGCCGTTCCATAACCGGCGGCTATAATTCTGCCATTTGGTAAAACAGCCAGGCTGTTGATTTGTGCGCTGGCAGAAAAAGAGAACATAAATTGCGAAAACTGGATAAACGCAGTTCCATTAACACCAAAAGAAGAATCTTTTTTACCATTTGGCAACAAGCAATCTACCAGGAAAGTATTGTAACCGTTATAAAAGCCGCTGCTGCCAATGAGTATATGTTTATTGGCTAAACAAACAATAGCTTTTTCGTAAGATTGCCGGGTTAAATCTTTAAGTGTTCCATTGTTGCCAAACGAAAGATCAGGCGATCCGGGCTGTGCTAAAAGGATGATAGTGGAACTGAAAGAGAGAATAGAAAGAAAGGCAGTTTTAAAGTGTTGCTTCATTGCAGTTGTATATTGAATGGCTAAAAGTAAAATTTCAGTTTTATAAGAGAGATTAAAATTGAAAACGGGATTTATTGTTATTGATTGGTAAATTGATTTGATTATACAGTTTTCTAAGTTTTGCGGATTTTTTTGAATATTTATGAGAGAAGGATTAAAAAAATTTAAAAACAAAAGGAAAGCCATAAGCTTTCCTTTTACCTGTAACCGGCTTTTTTTACCCGATTGTATATCTCATGCTTCCGTCTTTTTCATCTTTTAACTGAATGCCAAGTGTGCTGAGACGTTTACGAATAGAATCGCTCATCGCGTAATTCTTTTCTTGTTTTGCCTGTTGGCGCAGGTCAATCAGTAAGTCCATAATGCCATCAACCTGGTAGGAGTTGGCAGGCTTTATATCTTTTAAACCCAGAATATCTTCAATAAAAATTTTGAGTTTGTCTTTCATTTCCTGTAAGGTATTTCCACTAATGGCATCAGCAGAAAGATGCTTATCTCTCAATCCATTTATTACCGGCACCAATTCAAACAAATTCGCCATCACTTTTGCCGTATTGAAATCATCTTGTATAAATTCATCCAATTGGCTTAATAGTTTTCTGCATTTCGTATCCAGTTCAATATCAATGGCTGGCTGCTGGCTGATAACGGATAATTTTTTCAGATTTTCATACGCTTCCCACAAACGCTTCAAGCCTTTTTCGGCGGCTTGTAAAGCTTCATTACTAAAATCGAGCGGACTGCGGTAATGTGTTTGTAAAATAAAAAACCGTATAGTCATCGGGTGATAAGCCTGCTCTAACATCGGGTGATTGCCGCTAAACATTTCGCTTAGTTTAATCACGTTGTTATAACTCTTTCCCATCTTACGCCCGTTAATGGTAATCATATTGTTATGAATCCAGTAACGCGCCGCCATTTCACCATTGCAAACTGCGCTTTGCGCAATTTCGCATTCGTGATGAGGAAACTGCAAATCCATACCGCCGCCGTGAATATCAAACTGTTCACCCAAATATTTTGTACTCATCGCCGAACATTCAATATGCCAGCCCGGAAAACCTTCACCCCAGGGGCTTTGCCAGCGCATAATATGTTCCGGAGGTGCATTTTTCCAAAGAGCAAAATCGGCTTTATTATGTTTTTCTGCCTGGTTGTCGAGTTCGCGGGTTGTTTCAATCATTTCTTCTAAAACGCGGCCACTTAAAATTCCATACGGCAAGCCTTTTGGCGTAAAGTCTTCATCGTATTTTTTTACGTCAAAATACACTGAGCCGTTTACTTCGTAAGCATATCCATCTGCCATGATTTTTTTAATCATTTCTATTTGCTCAACAATATGCCCGGTGGCGGTAGGTTCTATATTCGGAGAAAGTGTATTGAATTGCTCCATTCCCCAATGAAACAGGTTGGTATATTTTTGAACCAGTTCCATAGGTTCCAGTTTTTCAATCACAGCTTTTTTACTGATTTTATCTTCTGCTTCCCGACCTTCTTCTTCAAAATGACCGGCATCCGTTATGTTACGCACATAGCGAACTTTATAACCCAAATGTTGTAAGTAACGGTTCACAATATCAAACGTTATATAAGGCCGCGCATGACCCAAATGACTTTCGCCACTCACAGTTGGTCCGCACACGTACATGCCGACATATCCTTCTACAATCGTATTAAATTCTTCCTTCTGACGTGTTAATGAATTATATACTTTCAGCATAGCGCGAAGATAAGCCGGGATAGGGATTTGAGAAGATGTTATGAATATCGGGAATTAGAAAATTAAGTAAAATAACCGCATTTTCAACAAGAAAACTGTCTGATGAATTTTACATTTTTCGTTTTATTTGCGCAGCGAAACATCAGATACCAGCATGGTGTGGTCGCTTAAATCTTCATCAACCATATCAAATTGCTGAACCTGGAAAGTCGTATCCGGCAAAATATAATCAATACGAAGCGTTGGCGCAAGCGCATTAAAACTTTTGCCGATGCCAAAATCCTTTTTCAAAAACGCATCCTGCCGCAAGCCTCGTATTGTAAAATAAGTGTACGAATTGGGAACATCATTAAAATCGCCACACAGCAAAGAAGAATGCGGACAGATATTGATTTCTTTGTTCACCACATCAGCTTGGCCGCTCCGGCGCTTAAACGCAATTTTCATTTTTGATATGATGTTTTTAGAAGCTTCCAAAGCTTGTTCATTTGCATTATCAACTTTATCCATATCAGCATAATCTTCGCCCGAAAATTTAAACGATTGCAAGTGCGTTGTATAAACGCGGATGGTATCGCTGCCTATTTTCAGATCGGTATAAATCAGGCTTTCGTAACTGAAATGCGGATACTTGATTTTGCCGGTATCAACAATCGGGTATTTGGAAAAAATAATAGAACCGTATTGATAGAACCCGTTTTTACGGTTCACATCTTTCGAGAAATAATGATATGGATATTGCGGAGAAAATAAACCGATGTTATCGGCTTCTTCGCCTTGCGTAAGGGAATGATTAAATTCCTGGAGACATATAATATCGGGATTGAGTTTTAATATAGCGCCGGCAATTTCTGTGCGATTGTGTTTGCGTGTGTCTTTGTTGCTGCTAAGCCCGTACATATTGCCAACATTCCAGTCTACAATACGTAAACTGCCCGCCGGTTTTTCGTCTTTAAAGCTGTTAAAATGAATGCCAAATAATACATTCAGTTGCTTGAAGCCAAGTGCAAAAATAAACAGTGGAAGCAAGGCGTAGCGCGGCTTTACAATCAGCCAAAAGATAATTACAAAAATTAAAAGCGTAGCCAAATAAGGAAAAGCGAGGCCTAAAAAACCGGTAATCCACCACGATTCAGGACTGATAAAAGGAACTACACAGGCAGCACCGTAAATCACACAACAAATCAGCGTGAGAAAAAAAATAAATTTTCGTGTGATATTTCTGAAAGCACCCGCCATATTGTAAAAGTAAAGGAAGCAGTTTGTATGTTATGGCTCTTTCCATTTTACGTCGGCCACAACCGGGTAATGGTCGCCCAATTTTCGTTGAACAACGGTGCATTGTTCAACCGTAAAATTATTATCCGGAAAACACATATCAATACGGAGCGTTGGTACAATGTTGTAAAACGTGGCGCCGATGCCATTTCCGCCTTTTAAGAACGCGTCTTGTTTGTCGCCTCTAAGCGTACGATAACTGTACATGGCAGAAGTTGCATTACAGTCGCCGCAATAAACAATCGGGTATGGACTTGTTGCCAAGAACGTGCTGATTTGAATTGCTTGTTTATCGTGAAATTTTTCTACATCGCGCAATTTGGCTTCCACATCGCGTTTGTAGGTATATATTTTTTTAGCTACATTCTTTCTTCCTCCATAACCTTTTGCAGAATCGGGAAACAGGTAATAAGACATCAGATGAGCTGTATTGATCCGAACGGGTTTTTCGTGAATCATAATATCTGCATACACTAAAAACTCAGGATGATAATCACTTCGAATTTGCAAATGCCCGGAGTCTAAAAACGGTATTTTACTGGCAATTGCCACACCTCGTTCTATAATACCAAAAAAGGTCTCTAACCTTTGATCATTTGAAAAAATAAGGTATTTGTAGCCCAATGAATCCAACTCATGTTTTTCGGAAGGCAAATCGCGGCTGCTATCGGCATTGTAATATTCCTGTATGCAAATGATGTCGGGATTGTATTGTGAAATGGTGTTTAAGATTTCTCTTCTTTCTTTTGCATCCGGCAAATCAAGCGGCGCCGGGTTTACAAAATCTGAAACATTCCACGTCATAATTCGCGTTGATGCAGTATCTTTTTCCATCTTCCAGCTAACGGAAGGCGAAATGGCTACCACATGAAAGAAGTTATACAATCCGGGTATCAATAAAATAAAAAAAAACAGCGACCATTTTTTGTTGAGATACAAATAAATAACAGCCACTAAGAAAACAAGCAGGAACAAATAGGGAAACAAAAGCGCAAAAAAAACAGTAAAACTAAATACGCGTGCGGGAATAAGTTGAGTAAAACAGGAAAACAGGAACACGACAGCTAAAACAATACAACCAATTCGCCATAAGACTTTTAAAGATTTCTTCATTCAGTTTGGGTTGTCAGAGGTCTTCTTTGCTGGCTTTTCTCAGGTAATCTTTTTCATCATTACTTAGCGAGCCGTAACCATCTTCGTTTATTTTATCTAAAATCTCATCTAATTTTTGCTGCGAAAAACGCGATGATACTTTTTCAAAAGGCTTTTTAGCTGATTTGTAAAAAACCTGCTGCTTCATTGGTTTTTTTTCGTATTTCTTTTCCGGGTTAAATAAATTATTTATCCAGTCAAATAAATTATTCATCCAGTTGCTCCAATCTCTGCCTTTCTGCATTTGTTTGATGAAAACAAAACCCGTTGCTGCACCCGCCAAATGCGCAACACCAACGCCTGCATTGGCACTGGCGATTATTGTAAAATCGAAAGCCGCAAAGATGAGCGTTAATACCCAAAGCGGAATGCCGCCGTTAATCATAGGCAGCAGGCGATAATCAGGCGCGAGTGTGGTTGTAGCCATGGCGACAGCCATCACGGCAGAACCGGCACCCATAAAAGGATAAACGCTGTCAACATTTGCCCGTAACACAGGAAAAGTGTATTGCGTAGCAATAAAAAATATTGCGCCGGCAA
>CBDATZ010000031.1:0-74094 GCA_965199845.1 Ilyomonas sp. | reverse complement strand
ACAAATCAGCTAAAGATGTTTGCGGCAGTTCGGGTAATTTATAATTGAATTTTGTTGCTGATTCTAAAGTATATAAAAGATTATCTGGTGTTTCACTTGCGAAACACCAGTTTTGTTTCATAAGCTTTTGCGCTAAATATTCCTGTTCAGTTTGCCCGGGCGTTGGTACTAAGATTGATTTTTTTTGCATCGCTACTATTTCCATAACGGTTGTGTAACCCGAACGGCTGATGATATATTCGCTTTCAGCAAACGCCTCCTGCATTTCACTTGTTGATAAATGATTATAAACTGTAAAATTCGCCGGCAGTTTTAATATATTATTGGCGACCGGCAAACCGCGTATGAATAAAACAGGATTCATTATTGAAGAAAATTCTCTAACAATTGCATTTTCCAAAAGGGTTCGCTGCGGTTCAGGTCCGGATAAAACAAATAAAAACTGATACTTTATATTATTACTTTCAGATTTAGAAAATCGCGATAACGGACCAATATAAGTAACCGGAATTTTGGGCATTTTTTCTGGGTGAGATAAATTGCCGCCTATATTAATTTCCGAATCATAATCGGGCACCCAGCATTCAGAAAAACGATTGATAAATCGGTAATTTATTTTCTGAACCCATTTCGTCAACCAGGTAAAAGGAGTTTGTATTTGTAGCTGGTGCGTGATAAAAACGGATGGAATTTTTTTATGAAAAAAACCATAACGATTGTCTGACAGGATCAAGTCAAAATCATAATTCCTGACAGTCGTTTGCAACCATTTGTTTTCGTTACGGACGGCTAAAAGAATTTTAGGAATTTGCAATAAAATTTTAAACGCGAATCTGCGTTTTGATGAAGCATAGCTGATATTATAACCTGGTAAAGGAAGAAAGTGAATCTTTGGAAATTCCTGACTTAGCAATTGTTTAGCAACTGCATTACAGGCAACATATACTTCGCAGTTGTTTTTTAGAAAAGCATTGATAACCGGAATACAACGCGTGGCATGACCAAGTCCCCAATCGAGAGGAGAAATTAAAACACGAAAGGAATCTTTTTTTTTCAAATTATTCTGGAATTACAGCTTTTCAAATTATTACTTTTATATTTATATTTTTTATGAAACAGACATTTTTCCGTTGCGTTGCTGTTTTACTTGTTACAAGTATATTGGTTAGCTCCTGCAGCTCGCGCAGCTACTCATTTAACGGTAAAAAAACGAAATTTTGCGGTTGTTCTACGCATCGAGGTATAGTTGGATAATCTTAATAAGTATATTTGTAATCGTAAATACATCATAAGTTATGAGGACTCCATATCACGACTTATTGGTACTTACAGGGAAAAGAACGATGAACAAGGAAGAGCTTGAACAAGAGGTTCGGTTTCTTAACGATTTGCTTTACCACGTAGAACAGCTAAATGTGTTCTGCGCTGCCAATGAAATTTTAGATGTAAACAGGTGTAAAATTATTCATAAGCAGCATCTCATTCAGCAAGTTATCAGTTGTGCTACGTTACCTCCTTTTGTATTTATCAATAATAAAAATTAATTGGGCAATCGTATTACTGTTTTCTGAAACAAATTAAAACTCCTTGCTGCAATAAGGAGTTTTTTTATTGCAGTTTCTGCAATGCCTGCTTTAACTTGCCATACATATCAGGCACTTCTTCCAGTTTACAGTTGCCAACACTCAAACGATACCAGGGCGAATCTTTTTCGGCACCAAACGCATAAAACGGAACCACCGCAAGTTTGGCTTCACTTAAAATATAATCTGTAACATCTGCCTGCGTTGCCAATACATTTCCGCCACTTGTTCTTTTACCTTTCAAATCAAGTTTGATGGTTAAATAAATTGCAGCCTGTGGAGAAACCGCATCCACCAAATAACCTTTGTCTTTCAGGTCAATAAAACAATCGTATATTTTATTTAGGCGCATCTCGATAGCTTTTTTAAAATCAACCAAATGTTCATCAACTGCTTTTGCATTGATTAGAAACTGCGCTGTGGCATGTTGCTCTGCCATCGGCGCCCAGCCGCCAATATGACTTAGAAAAGCTTTCATTTTTGAGATAACATCTTTCGGTCCTAAAGACCAGCCGACACGAACGCCGGTTGCTGCAAATGCTTTTGAAATGCCATCAATAAAAATGGTAAATTCCTTCATAGCCGGTTGTAAAGAAACCGGGTTATAATGTTCTGTTTCGCCATAAGTTAATGTCCAATACATTTGGTCGAACATAACATACAGCTTCTTTTCATCGGCGCTCCGTTTTTTATTTTCTTCAATAACCAACAAACAAATTTTGTTCAAATCATCTTTGCTTAACGTTGTGCCTGTTGGGTTTTGCGGTGTGCAAAGACAAAGCAAAGTAGCGCCGCTGATATGCGGAGCAATGTCATCTGCCGTTGGCATAAAATTATTTTCCGGCGTGGTTTGTATCAATACATGTTTGCCGTGATTGAGATTTGTATAATGATTATTATTCCATGAAGGAACTGCGTAAATCACTTTATCATTTGTATCAACCAGCGTTTGAAACAATGTATATATCAAAGGTCGTCCACCGCAGGAAATTTGAATTTCATCCGTTTCATAATGCAAACCTTCTCTTTCTTCTATAAATTGAGAAACCGCTTTGCGTAAAGAAAGCAATCCTTCAGCCGGCGGATAACTGGTATAATGTTCATAGTAAGCTTCGACGATCGAAGACTCTAACTCTTTGGGTATTGGAAAAATAGACGGATCAAAATCGCCGATTGTATAATTGTAAATGGTTTCGCCATTACGAATGCGCTCATTAATCTGGTTGCCAAGTCTTACAATTTCCGAACCGACCATACTTTCGGCCAGTGTGCTAAGTTTATTCATAGATGAACAAAAGTAACTTTTAAAGAGAAGTGTATTTGTATAATCTTCGAAAAAATCAGCTACGGATTTCTCATAAAAAATCCCGCTCTAATGCGGGACTTTTATAACTTTCAAATTAAAATGAATTATTCCCCGGCATCGCCCGGATCGTTTAACAAACCGGAATCGCGGCCAATCTTACCATTTTCAGGAACGGCTGGCTGTTTGCCATTATACGCTTTTTCCATCTGGTCCATTGTCTGCAATAAATTCTGCGCCTGCTGTAAATCGTAAGCCATATTTTCTGCATCAACGCCGGTTAAACTATTATAATATTTCACCTGTTGCTGCAAATCGGTTTTTACACTTTTGGCAACTTTTGCGGCAAGCGTTTTATCTTCTGCGCGATAACAAGCTTCGAGGAACATCAATGAAATCCGGTTATGCTCATTGTTTCGTGCCACCATTCCATACGGGAAGTTGGTTTGCAACATCATATTGTCTGTTTTATCTAACACTTTACGCGCATCTTCCTTGCGGTTTTTAGCTGCTAAATCAAGCGCCAATTCTGCATCGGCGCGACGAATAATATTCAGGTGACGACGATTTTCTTCATCGTAATACACACCGAAAATATTGGCATTACCAAAACCGAATTTGTTCATCACTTTATCTAACATCCAATCTGTATTGACAGATGAATTTTCAACCGGTACAAGGCGATAGCTTAAACCATCTCTCCGCAGATAATTGCCAAACCCAAGCTCACCATAATTCATGGTAAAATAAATCGGGCGTTGCCATTTGTTGGCGGCAATAATGTTCAGCATCGCTAAATCACCTTTATACAAAGCACTTTTTGGTATTTCAAAATTTACCGAATTCACAACGCTGTCCGTTGCATTTACGGTGCCATTGCTTTTTACTTCAGCCGCATTTACCGGAACCGATACTTTTCTTGACGGATAAATATAATAACCGCGGTCATCAACATTTGCATTATTACCAACATAATTCTTCATCATGTCGTACAAATTATAAAACTGGTTGTCTGCATATCCCGGCTGCGCTTTATAAACCGCAATGTCGCGGGTTCTGCCTTCAATCTGCGCAGGCGACCAGATAACATCAATCGGGTTACTTTGGTTTACTTTATAACGAAACTGGTTGATGTACCAATCAATTCCCAGCAAGCTTGTATTGATTACGCGAATATCAGGACGAATGCCTTCTACTTCCTGCGCATACCAAAGCGGATATGTATCGTTATCGCCAAACGTAAATAAAATCGCATTTGGCGCACAACTTTCAAGATAATCTTTTGCCACATCACGTGCAATTTGTTTGCGGCTTCTGTCATGATCGTTCCACTCCTGCTGCGCCATCAAAACCGGAACCGCCAAAAGGCAAATAACCGATGCCGCAATAGCCGCCACATTTTGGTTTGTTTTCTTGCCAAACCAATCTCTTACCTGTAATACGCCAAGCCCAATCCAAATAGCGAATGCATAAAAAGAACCTACATAAGCATAGTCTCGCTCGCGTGGCTGGAAGCCGGGCTGGTTTAAGTAAATAACAACGGCAAAGCCAGTAAAAAAGAATAAGAGGAATGTTACCAACGCATCATCGCCACGCTTTTTAAAATGATAAAACATACCAATTAACCCGAGAATGAGGGGCAAGCAAATAATGTATTGTGTGCTTTATTGTTCTTTAAACTATCCGGCATTTTGCTTTGGTCACCGTAAATTACATTGTCAATCGGGCTGATACCGGTTATCCAGTTACCATCGCGTTTATTACCGATAAACAAACCTTCCAGGTCGTCTTGTTTACCTGCAAAATTCCAGAGGAAATAGCGCAGGTACATAAAGTAATTCTGGTAACCGACAAAGAATTTTACGTTGTCGCCAAAATCAGGTGCGCGTTCATACGTGCCGTCTTTCATTTTGCCGATGTTCGCAAATAAAGCATAATAATCAGCATGGTTCTGATCGTTGCTCGCATCCCACATGCGCGGGAACACCATTTTATCTTTTGGCAAATACACATAATGGCCGTCTTTGCCAGTGGCTACATATTTATCTTTTCCTTCCACACGACTTTTCTGGTATTTGGTAGAGGTTTCCATGTACTGAACAATATCAGCTGTAAATTTCTGTCCGTATAAAATCGGGAAATCTCCGTATTGATCGCGGCCCAAATAACCAACTAAGCTCATTGGATTATCCACATTAAACATATCAACGGCGGGATCTGCATTACTACGAATCATGGTTGTGATGTACGTGCTGTAACCAATCAGCATAAAAGTTAAACACCACAAACTCAAACGCAGATAACCCAAACCTTTTTTGGCTGCGTAACGCAAGCCAAACCAGATGCCTACGGCAACGAGAACAAAGAAAATGGTAAAGCCGGAAAAGAAAGGAAGACCCACGCTGTTAACAAAGAAAATATCGAAGTAGCCAGCCGCTTTTATAGAAAGCTGAATTACGGCAACCTGAACAATACCGGTGATTACACAACCAATAACAAAGAAAATATAAGCGCCGCCATACAATTCTTTTTTGGCAGGTTTTACTTTTTCTATCAGGTATAATAAACCAATGGCAACGATGGCGCCTAAAATCAATAAGCCGGAAACCGTAGAATCGTTTATCGTAACATCATCGCCATAACGTTGCTGAAGGTTTGGAAGATAATCGCTTAGTAAATTAGCTTCGCCTCTGCCCGCCAGGTAAGCCGCAATGCAACCTAAAACGCCGCCGATGATAACAACATAAATAAAATATTTACGAACCAGCACATAATTAAACGAAGGTCGTCTGCGGAAATAATACACCATTACAATTGCCGGAATCGTAAGCAATCCCAGCAAGTGAACACCGATAGACAAACCCATCATAAAGAAGATAAACACAATCCATCTGTCAGCGCCGGGTCTGTCGGCTTCATGTTCCCATTTCAAAATTGCCCAGAAAACAAGCGCCGTAAATAAAGACGACAACGCATAGACTTCACCTTCTACTGCGCTATACCAAAACGAATCGCTGAATGCATAAGCCAGCGCGCCCACAATACCGGCGCCCATAATGCTTATCATTTCGCCTGTTGTAAATGAGAGTTCGGTTCCTTTCTGAACAACGCGACGCGCAAAGTGCGTAATGCTCCAGAACAGGAATAATATGGTAAAACCACTTGCCAAAGCACTCATAACATTGACCGCTTTTGCAGCCGTCATCGGGTTATCTCCAAAGAGCACAATAAAGAAGCGGCCAATCAATACAAACAAAGGAGCGCCCGGCGGATGCGGAATCTGAACCTTAAAACAACTGCTCACAAATTCGCCGCAATCCCAAAGACTACCGCCGGCTTCAGCCGTTAAAATATACACTGTACAGGCTACAAGGCACACAACCCAGCCGGTAATATTATTGACCCGTTTAAAATTCATGATACGTTGCAGTTTTTTTAAGACGGGCAAACATAATGGAAACTGGCGAAAGTGTTTACCCGTCTTCGTATTTTAAGAATTGATTGATAAATGATTTGATTTTGGGGCTGTCATCTTCCTGTATTTCAATATAACTTTCATTCGGGCTGTTTGTTACAACTGCGAAGCACTCATTGAGACCATAAAAAATCATTATAACCGAAATAACTCCGCAGCGCCGGCTGTTCATCTTGATTCTTGTTTCTTGTATTCTTCTCTCTTTCTCCGTTGGCGCTTTACGGGCTTTCCACTTCCATCCCGCAGCCCATTGCAGCCGATTGAACATTTTCTGACTAACATCAAATCAAAATCGTTGTAAGAAACCAAACAGTTTGCATTACCATAAAATCATAATAAATGATAAACACTAGTGCCAGGAATTTAAAAAAGTATCGGCAAAGAAATCGTAATATCAGGTTTTATTTTTTCTTGTCAAAAGACTTCGTATCAATAACAAATCGGTTTTCTTCCATCGAAAAAAATCGGCAAATCGCAAATCAGATTCTTTTTTAAACAGAAAAAAATAAAGGCTAAACATCACTAAATAACCAACAGAACTAACAATAGCAGCGGATACAATCCCATATTTATAAACCAAAAGAAAATCGCCTGTAACAACAATGAGTAAAGCAACGGAAGCCGCTCGAACGCTGATTAAAACATTTCCCTGGCCGGAAAAAAAATTTGATACGAAAGAAATAACAGACAAACCATACATTCCCGGCAGCAAAAACAGCAAAGGCATTTGTACATATTGAAACGTTTCGCCAAACAAAAAAGGAAACAACCAGCCGCCAATCAACCAGACAAAAACGATAAGCAAAAGATAAAGAACAGCCAATACTTTCATCAGCAAAAAAATGATTCGTCTTACTGCCTGCACATCATTTCCTGAAGACACTTGCGGATAAATGGCGCTGCCAATAATTTGCGGAATTACCAAAAGCACTTGTCCCAGTTTAGAAGCCTGTATATAATTGCCCAAATCGCTTGCAGTGCAAACCGGACTGTATTTGACAAAGTAATAATCAATACGATACACCAAAAACAACAATACATTAAACAACAAAACAGAGAGCGAATACCGGAGAAATTTTTTTATTTCAAACGATTTGGGAAGATCCAATTCCTGCCAACTTTTATTCGCCACAATACAACTGAGCGCAAGGGTAACGCCGCCAGCTAACAACATGTAGAAATAAATATCAATCATCAATTCTTTATCGGGTTGCAACATTGTATTATCAACCAAAAGAAAAAGAATATACAAGGAATTGAAAACCGATAAAATCAGATTGGGAACAAAAAAATTTCCTTTTGCATAAAAGATATTTGACGAATAAGTTGTGAGCAATAAACCGGTGATAAAACAGAACGCATATTGCGGAATTTCATCTGACTCAAAACCATCACCGCCAAATGAAAAGAAATGAAAAACGATGAGTTGAAGAAGAATAATGATTCCGGTCCACAAAAGGCAAAACCAAAGTAATTTGTTAGCAGACATTAACTTTCCGGAAGCAAAAAAAGTGATTCCGTTTTCGAATGATAAACCGGCTACCAATTGCACAAACGCAAACGTATTGGAGATGTAAAACACAAGTCCGCTTTTAGCCGCCTGTAAATATCTTGACATCAACAGGTTGACAAAAAACAAGGTTATAAAATAGACGCCGCGCCATACCAGGCTTTGCGCCAGCCGTTTTGAGAACTTCACGTTTGTGCGTTAAATTTCTTTCTGAAACGTATGATTTGCCATATCACTTCTGCCGAACACAAAGCCGCCACAGCAAACAAAACAGGTTTTATTGTGGTTGTGTTTTCTTCGTTTGCCAACGCTCCGCTTACCGCGATTCCATACACAATAAACGGAACGATAATCATCACGCTCAAACCAAAAACATTCAGCCGGATTTTGAACGGGCGATGTGCATCGGGTTCTTTTATTCGTAAAGCAATCAAAGCAATATATTCAACAAACAAACCGGCGCCGTAAACCATCACATCAATAATAAGTAAATCTTCCAAAGACCAAACAATCATCAGGCTTACAACAACGGCGCAAATAATAATGGAGAGATAAGGCGTTTTATATTTTGAATGCAATACATCGAGTTTAGCAGGCAACAATTTATCGTCCGCCATAACCTTTGGTACGCGTGATACCGACAGCAAAACAGCCGAGAACAAACCCAACGCGCTTGCCAAACCGCCAGCCGATAACAGAGCGCCTAACCAATAACCACCAAGCAAACTACCCGCCGCCGGAAAGCCTTGCTCACTCAGCGTTTCAGGATTGATATGTAGTTGCTGAACTGTAAAAACGGTAAGAAAATAAAGAGTAATAATCAAAACAAAAGCGACAAGAGTTGATATGATATAAGTGCGGATTGGCTTTTCCACTTCGCCTGCGTACGTAGTGGCGTTATCCCAGCCAATAAAGTTCCAGATGATAGTATATAATGAAATGCCGATTGCCGGCAAACTCATTCCCTGCAGAGATGGTTTTTCCATTGTGAATGAAAAATGTGGCGATGTAACAGCCATAGCAATCATGATTAAAAATGGCACAATAACGATGACGCCCAAAATCGTAGCGACTTTGCCAACCGGCACAATACCAAATATATTAAGTATAGCGCTTGTCCAAATAACAAACAAGCAAACCGGAATTTTATAAGCCTCGGATTGAGGAAAAAAGAATAATAAATATTCAGCAAATAACACAGGATAAATAGCTAAGTCGGCAAACGTATAAAGCCATGTCCACCAGCCTTCATAAAAAGCCCAGCGCAGACCGAGTGCCCGCTTTACCCATTGATAATAACCGCCTTCAACAGGCATCATGCTGTTGAGTTCGAGCACGGTAAGAATAGCAGGAATATCCCACAATAACGGAGTAACTAATAATAACAACAACGCAGCATGTTCATTAGCATAAACCAACAAAGGTTCTAAGCCGTAAGGTCCGCCGGAAACAGTAAGAAAAATAACAGCAATGAGTTGTAATGGACGTAAACGTTTTGCTGTTTTGGATTGCCTCATGCGTTGGTTTTGTAAATAAATACAGCTACGAAAATGCACAAATAAAGATGATGGTCAAATCAACATTCTTTCATACCCAAAGGCAGATGAATAGCCAAACCGCCCTCAGCCGTTTCTTTGTATTTCGCATTCATGTCTTTTGCCGTTGCCCACATGGTACTTACAACCGTATCGAGCGAAACTTTTGCATAATCGGGCATACTTTGTAAGGCAAGTTGCGATGCCGTAATGGCTTTAATAGCGCCCATCGTATTCCGTTCAATACACGGAACTTGTACCAGACCGGCAACCGGATCGCAGGTCATACCGAGATGATGTTCCATAGCAATTTCTGCCGCCATTAATGCTTGCCGTTGCGTGCCGCCAAGGCTTTCTGTTAAAGCTGCCGCCGCCATTGCCGACGAGACACCAATTTCTGCCTGGCAGCCGCCCATCGCTGCCGAAATAGTAGCTCCTTTTTTAAATATGCTTCCGACTTCGGAAGCCGTTAATAAAAAGCGGATGATTTTTTCCTCGCTGTCGCCGCTGCAAAACAAAACATAATACATCAATACAGCCGGAATAACACCGGCAGCGCCATTTGTAGGTGCCGTAACCACTCTTCCAAACGAAGCATTTTCTTCATTTACTGCCAAAGCAAAGCAACTAATCCAGTCGAGCACTACGGAGAAATTTGTTGCGCTTTCTTTGATGCTATTCATCCATTCATCTGTAGTATGATAAGTTTTCCCCGTGGTTAATTTTTTATTTAAGTCGTACGAACGCCTGCGCACATGCAAACCGCCCGGCAGCTCGCCATTGGTATGGCAACCGCGATACATACATTGTTTCATTACATTCCATATCGTCAGCAATCCTTGCCTGGTTTCATTTTCGATTCGCCAGGCGCTTTCATTTTCTAAAACAACGCCGTATATCGGCAAACCGGTTTTCATACACCAAAACAATAAATCGGAAGATGTATTGATGGGAAACGGCAAATCAATCCGCATTTCTTTTGTTTGCTTCTTTTCTCCTTCTTTAACCACAAAACCGCCGCCAATGGAATAATACGTTTCGCTGATGGCATCGCCATTAGAAAACGTTGCTAAAAAAGAAAGTCCGTTCGGGTGAAAGGGCAGCACTTCATTCATAAAAAAAACAATATCAGTTTCCGGAGAAAAAGGCACCATCACATTACCGCCGGCTATTAATTTTTTATCCGTTTCAATGGTTTTTATTTTGGCAAACAAAAGAGATACATCAGTCGTAACCGGGTCTTCGTACATCAATCCCATCTGAACGGCAATATCAGTTCCATGACCTTTTCCTGTTTTTGCCAGCGAGCCATATAACAATACTTTCAGCGATTGTAATTGTTGCAGATTGTTTTGTTTACTGATATTTTCGATAAACATCATAGCTGCACGCCAGGGACCTAACGTGTGCGAGCTGGATGGACCGACACCAATTTTAAACATATCGAAAGCTGAAATGGCTTCGTGCAACATACCGGATAATATTTAACAGCAGGCAACGTTTTTTTATCCTGCATCATCTTCAAATAAAAAGACAATTTTGTTTGATGTTTATTTGAAATCTTTGCTGGCAGCAAGCGTAGAGCAGGTAAATAAAATCAAACAGAACTTTGCACAAACATAATGTGTTATGACGAACAGACTTCTCTCCTTTCTTTCCTTTTGCTTTTTGCTTCTGATAAGTTCCTGTTTAAAAGATAATTCTGATAGCAGTATCGAATCAGCGGCTTTGGTAAGTGTATATGCGTTGTCGCCAGATGCACCCAACTTCAATTTTTTTATGAATGGAAATAATATCGCGGCTGATATTCCTTTTGGAAGTTACACTTTATACAACCCGGTTGCGGCAGGCAATATTGCTATTAAATTACAAACAACCAATCAGAATTTATCTATTGATACTACCATTTCAACTACAGCAGGCGCGTATTATTCTGTTTTTTTAATTGATTCATTTAAAGCTATAAAATCCGTTTTTTTAAAAGACAATCTGAAAGATACAACCGCCAATGACACCACTGTTTACCTGCGATTTTTCAACTTTTCTCCCGATGCTCCGCCTGTTGATATTTATTATGCCGACAGCACAAATTATAAATCAATCTGGAAGAATAGAAGCATTCAAAATGAAGCTACTCTAGATTCCATCAACACATTTACAGCTATAAAAACGGGCACTTATAATTTTCTGGTTATAAACAGTATAAACAATAAAGATACACTGGCAAAATTTGCAAGCAGAGATCTTACAACTCCCGCCAACTATACGTTATTGCTCGAAGGAAAATATAAGACTGATACCACGATAACTTTACAGTTGGGCATACGTCGTCATTAAGCTATGGCGCAGCTTCCGGCTCATATTTCACAACTACTTTAGCATTCTTTTCTTTGGTAGAAGTAATGGAAAGTTCATAACGTTTACCGCCGGTTGTAATAACCATCAGGGCTGTATTGGGCGGAATTTTACCCAGGTTATTTGCATACATTACAAACTCATGAACATCGTCTTCTTTGGTTGCCGTAATATGTAAAGTAATAGCTGTTGCGCTTAGACCTTTCTTGTAAGCGACCAACTGGTTGTTATGATACACCGTAATGGTATCACCATCAATTTCACCATTATCATACAAATCAACTTTTATTTCAGGTGAATTTGTAATAATCGTTCGCACCAAATCATTCTGTCTTTCCTTTAAAGCAGGCGGAACAGGCAATGGCGCAGGTTGTCTTTTTACAATCGTATCAGGCGGTGGTGGCGCAACCTCGCTTTTACGTTGCGGTATTGTATCTTTTTGAATCGGCGCTTTTTTTACAACCGGCGGCGGCGTTGTTCTTTGCGGCACATTCGGAGATGGTCTGGAAGGCTGTTTTTTCAGCAAAAAATCTTCTTTTGTAAAATCAGACGTTTCAACACGTTCCAAATAAACCGTACCGCTTCCGCAATCTGCACCGGAGTTCATCACAACACTGGTAAAACTGCCTTGCAAAATTTCGGTTTTACCTTCTTTGCTATAATCAAGATAACACGTCATCAAACAAGTTTGTCCGCCGCTGCCGCGCACTTCCAGCAGCGTATCTTCCTTCATAATAACTGACTTGGCAGCATTTTGATAAATGCCTTTCAAACCTGCTTTGCCGTAAAATGAAGTCGTGTTATAAGAATACGTTACGCCTTGCAGCGCTTTATTTTTTAACTGGTTAAATTGTACTTCGTATTTGTATTGCTGGCGAAAAATGCCAAGCCCCGAATAAAAAGTACCGCGCCAAACACCCGTCAATGACTGCGCCTGTAGAATGGAAGCAAAAAGCAGGCAACACAAAAGAGAAAACGTAATTTTCATACTATCGCAAATGTAATTTTTAGCGCACGGCTTGCCATTATAAAGAAGCGTTAAGTTTTTTGATAAGATATAAGGAACAAGATTCAAGAGACAGGAAACAAGTTTTAAGGTACAAGGCTCAAAAAGCAAGAGAAAAGATAATACAAACACGATTAAAGCTGGAAGCAACTGTTTTCCTCTTACAACTTGATTCCTGATACTTTATTCTTGTATTTTAATTCTTGTTTCTTGTTCCTTGAATCTTGAAACTTGTGTCTTAATTCTTGTTCCTTGATTCTTGTTCTTTGTATCTTTTATCTTGTCTCTTATTATTTTACCTTCGCGGGCAAATGACTGAAAAAATTATCATCCTTGATTTTGGAAGCCAATATACACAACTCATCGCACGCGCCGTTCGCGAAGCCAATGTGTATTGCGAAATCATTCCGTATCTAAAGCCAATTACAGTTGATCCGTCTTTAAAAGGCATTATATTAAGTGGTTCGCCTTTTAGTGTGAATGATGAAAATGCGCCTGTGGTTGATATAGCTGCTATCAGCAAAGACTTGCCTGTATTGGGTTTATGTTATGGTGCGCAATTAACGGCAAAACTTTATGGCGGACAAGTCAATAAATCAAACAAGCGTGAATACGGACGCGCAAAACTTCGGATTCAAAACCACGATGATTTATTATTAGAAAATGTGGCTGACCTGAGCCAGATATGGATGAGCCACAGCGATTCTATCAGCGAACTTCCGGCAGGCTTTGAAATTACTGCTATAACCGATAGCATTCCGGTAGCTGCTTTTTGTTATAAAACACACGACAGCCGACCGGTTTATGGTTTGCAGTTTCATCCGGAAGTATATCATTCCACCGAAGGCAAGCAAATTCTGAAAAACTTTTTGGTGAATGTTTGTCATTGCAAACAAGACTGGACACCGGCTTCTTTTGTTCATGAAACCATCGAGCAATTAAAGATGCAGATTGGCGATGCGCATGTAATTATGGCGCTGAGCGGTGGCGTTGACAGTACGGTTGCGGCAACGCTTATCAGTCGTGCCATCGGCAACAGGTTGCACGGTATTTTTGTAGATAACGGCGTGCTTCGCAAAAATGAATTTGAACAAGTTCTTTCTACTTACAAGCAAATCGGTTTACATGTTGCCGGTATTGATGCCAAGCAATTGTTTTATTCCGAATTAGCCGGAAAAACAGATCCGGAACATAAGCGCAAAACCATTGGTAAACTTTTTATTGACGTCTTTCAGCAGGAAGCTGCCAAAGTACCCGAAGCGCGATTTTTAGGACAAGGAACTATTTATCCCGATGTAATAGAAAGCGTAAGTGTTCACGGACCTTCGGTTACTATCAAGTCGCATCACAATGTTGGCGGATTACCCGAAAAAATGCACTTAAACTTAGTAGAACCTTTGCGGTCTTTGTTTAAAGATGAAGTGAGAAAAGTAGGATTAGAATTAGAAATTCCAACAGAAATGATTCAACGTCATCCGTTTCCGGGACCAGGTTTGGCAATACGGATTCTGGGAGAAATCACCGAAGAAAAAGTGGCTCTTTTGCAAGAAGCCGATCATATTTATACCAGTTCATTAAAAGCATACAATTTGTACGATACGGTTTGGCAGGCAGGCGCTATTTTGTTGCCTGTAAAAAGCGTGGGTGTGATGGGCGATGAAAGAACGTATGAACATACAGTTGCTCTACGCGCCGTTTCTTCTGTTGATGGAATGACAGCCGATTGGTCGCATTTACCTTACGAATTTTTAGCTGATGTATCGAATGCCATCATTAATAATGTAAGAGGAATTAACCGCGTGGTATATGATATCAGCAGCAAACCACCGGCAACGATTGAATGGGAATAAGAGAGTAACAACGCATGAAAAAATATTTCAGAAAAACACGGCAAATAAGTAACAGCAAAGCAATCCTGTTATTCTTTATTTTATTTTCAATTATAATTTCTTCAGCCGTATTTGCGCAGCAACCGTTTTATCACAAAACCAAAGTGGCTATACTTTGCCCGCTTTACTTAGATTCGGCTTTTACAGACTACACATATAAGTTAGGCAATAACAATATGCCGCAATATATTCTTACGGGTCTTGATTTTTATAACGGCGTAATGCTGGCGGTTGATTCTCTGAACAAAGAACACATTAACGCGGAAGTTTGGGTTTATGATACTAAAAAATTAAATACCAGTATCAATACAATTCTGCAGGGAATGAAGTCGCTGAATTTCTCACTTATCATTGCTTCATTTGCAACGTCAGCCGAGCAAAAAATGGTTTCCGATTTTTCATTCGCGAATAACATTCCGGTTATTTCCGTTACATACCCAAATGATATAGGCTTAACAGCGAATCCATATTTTGTAATGTTAAATTCAACTTTAAAAACACATGTCAATGGAATTTATCATTATGTAAATCAAAATTTTTTAGCCAATAAACCTGTTTTTATAACCAAGACTGGTTCATTAGAAAATCGTATTGCGGCTGATTTTAAAGCCAATGATTCATTGGTAAGAAATCATTTTCAATACAAGGTTTTGCAGTTAAACAACGATGTGTTTTTTGATAACCTAAAGCCTTATTTAGACAGCAATCGCCAGAACACCATTATCTGCGGTTCGATGAATACTGATTTTGCATTATCGCTTATTAAAGCGTTGGGAAACAATCCGCAATACAAAACAACGGTAATCGGAATGCCCAACTGGGACGGTATGAGAAAGCTTTACAATACAGATTATGAGAATATTGATATTGTTTATTCAACGGCTTTTTATTATTCCGCTACAAATCCAAATATCCAGGCATTGACATCGGATTACAAAGACAAATTTTTTGCGCGCCCAAGCGATTTGGTATATAAAGGTTTTGAAGCGATGTATCATTATACGCACTTAGTAAATGATTACGCAAATGAGTTTCCCGGGCGTTTATCAGATTCTGCTTATACATACAATAATCAATTTGCAATTCAACCCGTAATGCTGAATACGCAATCTTTAGTTCCCGATTACCAGGAAAATAAAAACCTGTATTTTATTAAGAAAAATAAAGGCGATGTTGTTTCGATAACGCAATTGAAGAAACCATAATTTTTGATAATTGAACGCTTTGAATCGTTTTAAATAAGCCATGTTTATTTTATAAAACAACTTCATTTTACAATCTTCAGAAGCGCAACTAAGGTTTCTAAGTTCGTAACATAAGAATTAATCAACAAAGATATTTCCCGCTTATATCATTTATAAGCAACGCTTGATTTGGCTTCCCAAGATTTCCATCTTCATTACCGTACAAAAAGTGTTCGCTTTCGTACAGCCTCGTATATAAAAGTCGCCGAAACGCAATGTAGCAAAGGCTTTCAGACATTGGCATACGCGTTGGTTAATTTGCAGCAACTAAATAACTCAATACATCATGGCTTTGATAGAAATTGAACACTTGTCAAAATGGATAACCATTGGCGGCAACCGTACCTTTATTCTGAAAGACATCAACCTTACCATTAGAGAAGGCGAATTTGTTTCAATTATGGGTCCATCCGGTTCCGGCAAATCCAGTCTTTTAAATGTAATCGGAATGCTTGATGAGCCATCGGAAGGTAAATATACTTTTACAGAACAAGACGTGTTTTCATTAAAAGAAAAACATCGTTCACAGTTATATAAATCGCATATCGGTTTTGTATTCCAGGCTTATCATTTAATAGATGAACTCACTGTATTTGAGAATATTGAAACGCCGTTGATTTATCAAAATCATAAATCAGCAGAACGCAAAGCCATTGTTTCAGATATACTTGACAGGTTTAATATTGTTGGTAAAAAAGATTTGTTTCCTACACAATTATCCGGTGGTCAGCAACAGTTGGTTGGCATTGCAAGAGCGCTGGTGGCAAGCCCGAAATTGATATTGGCAGATGAACCAACCGGCAACCTGAATTCGAAACAAGGTGAAGAAATTATGCAGTTATTTCAGAAGCTGAATGAAGAAGATGGCGTTACCATTATCCAGGTTACGCACAGCGAAAAAAATGCAGCGTATGGTCATCGCATTATTCATTTAATGGACGGAAGAATTGAGAAAATTGAAACCGCTGCCAAAGCATAATTATAACATAAGAGGAAAATATTAGCTCAATATAGAAGGATATGAAGAAACTATTTTTAACGGCTGTTATCTGCATTTTTATTGGAAAGCTGTATGCGCAGGATTCAACAGCCACCGCTGTTACGCTTACATTAAAAGAGTGCATAGAATCGGCTATCAAAAATAATATTGATGTAAGGCGCAGCGATTACTCTGCCGAAAGCGCAAAGGCAGATTTTCAACTGGCGAAAGCGCAGGTTTTGCCATCTGTGAACGGGGCTGTTTATCATGGCAGCAACCAGGGACGCAACATCAATCCATATACAAATACATACATCAATCAAAGCGTAAACTTTGCGCAATATAGCCTGGATGGTTCTTTAAATATTTTCAATGGTTTAAGTATTGAAAATAGCATCCGGCAATACAAATTAAACTTTGAAGCTGGCAAGATGGACGCGCAGCAACAGCGCGATTATATTACCATCAATACAATACTCACTTATCTTTCTGTACTAAGCAATCAGGACCAGCTGACCTTGGCGCAGCAACAAGCTGACGTAAGCCGCAAACAGGTTGAACGTTTGGAAATTCTGAACAAAGAAGGTGCGGTAGCGCCATCAGAATATTACGATTTGAAAGGTCAGCTTGCTACGGATGAACTGAGTATTATCAGTACCAAAAACGCTTTGGAAACTGCCAAAGTAAGTCTTGCGCAATTAATGAATGTAGATTACCGGGAAGATATTATTCTGGAACGAATCAGCAACGAAAAATCGCCTGTTATATACGAAGGAAAAGTTGAGGAAATTTATGCATCGGCAGAGAAAAATTTAGCCATCGTAAAAGCGGCAACTTATCATCATTTAAGTGCGCTTAGCAGTATCAAAGCGGCAAGAGGTTTATTGTATCCGAGACTTAGCCTGAACGGTGGTTTGGGAACCAACTATTCAAGCACGGGCACAATACAAAATTATGTTTCATCAACCGATGTGCCAAGCGATAATTATGTTGTTGTAAACAATGAAAAAGTTCCTGTTTTTTCGCCAAATCCAACTTATTCAACAGCAAAAATTCCGTACGGCGACCAGTGGAAAAACAACTTTAATTCGTATGTAAATATTGCGGTAACCATTCCTTTACTAAATGGTTTACAAACACGCAACCGCATAAAGCAAGCTAAGATAACTGCCGACCAGACTGCTTTTATAGAAACCACTACAAAAACACAATTAAAGCAATCTATTGAGCAGGCTTACGTGAATAACAAATCAGCTTTTGCACGTTACCAAACACTTAATCAGCAGGTTGAAGATCTGGGTGAATCTTTCCGCGAAGCGCAAATAAAATTTGAATCCGGTGTATTCACTTCGGTTGAATTTTTAGTGGTAAAAAGTCGGGTTGATCAAGCTCGTCTGAACCTTGTTTCTGCGCAATACGATTATATTTTGCGTAGTAAAATTTTAGATTATTACCAGTCCAAACCATTGTGGTGATTTATGTATGATGTTTTGAAATCTTAACAACTTATTATACGCTGATAAATCAATATAAAGTTTATAGTCAGAGTGCGATCTTACACCTTATTACATCACACTCTGACAGGTTTTGAAATCAATATAGTTTCTTCAAAATATTATACTTCAAACACTTGCTATCATACACTAATAATCGCTTGCTTCACTCAAGATTTTCAAAGCATCATCATCCAGTTCTAACTCCACAGCATCAATTAAAGATTGTAATTGTTTTGTGCTGGTAGCACTTGCAATTGGCGCCACAACGGTTGGCTGCGCCATTAACCACGCTAATGAAACCGTTGCCTGTGTTGTATTGTAGCGTTTAGAAACCTCATCGAGCGCGGATAATATTTTATAGCCGCGGTCGTTCAGATATTTTTTAATGCCGCCGCCGCGCTGGCTTTTGTTTAAATCAGCTTCGCTACGATATTTACCCGTTAAAAAACCACTGGCTAATGAATAATACGGAATCACACCCACATTATTTTCTTCACAGATTTGTTTATATGTTTCTTCAAAATGTTTGCGCTCGTACAAGTTGTATTCGGGTTGCAATGTCTGATAAACAGGAAAGCCTTTTTCTTCGCTCGCTGTTAACGATTCCTGCAATCTTTTTGCGTTCATATTCGATGTTCCGATCCATTTTATTTTACCGGCTTTTGTCAATTCATTATATGCTTCCAGCGCTTCATCAACCGGCAGTTTTTCATCATCATAATGTGTTTGATACAAATCAATATAATCGGTTTGCAAACGTTGTAAAGAATCTTCCACTTCTTTCAGAATATAATCTTTACGAAGCGTTTTGCCTTCGCCTTTCCCCATATCACTTCCCACTTTTGTAGCAATCACAACCTTTTCGCGGCCACCATTTTTCTTTAACCAGTTACCAATAATAGCTTCGCTTTCGCCGCCTTTATTGCCCGGTATCCAGCGACTATATACATCAGCCGTATCAATAAAATTGCAGCCTGCAGCCACAAAAACGTTCAATAAATCGAAAGAAGTTTTTTCATCTATCGTCCAGCCAAACACATTGCCACCAAAACAAACGGGCGATACATGCAAATCAGATTTTCCTAACTGTAACCGTTTCATATCATTTCATTTGCGTGTTTACCAGAAAACTTTATTCCAAAAAACAATTTGCGTCTTTACATTTTGTGAAAGCCGTTTTATAAAACAATAAATTTTATTTCTTTACTGAATGGAAAAATATGCTTTGATTGTTGCCGGCGGCGCAGGTTTGCGAATGGGAAACGCTGTGCCAAAACAGTTTTTATTGCTTCATGGCAAACCCATATTATGGCATTCTATTCAGGCATTTCAACAAGCGTATCAAGACATCAAATTTATACTTGTTGTTCCGCAAACGCATTTACAAAATAATTTTTTACAAAGGCTTTCATCCGAAAAAATAACGATAGTACAAGGCGGCGAAACGCGTTTTCAATCAGTGAAAAACGGACTTGATAAAGTGCCCGACAATGCGGTTGTGTTTGTGCATGATGCAGTGCGTTGTTTGCTTTCGGAACAATTGATTCAACGTTGTTATGAACAAACAATTATTAAAGGCAGTGCAATTCCTGTAGTTGCTGCGACGGATAGTTTGCGTATAGAAAAAGAGGCTTCGCATTTTGTAATTGACAGGCAGCAAATCAGGATTGTACAAACGCCGCAAACCTTTACCAGCACAGCGTTAAAAGAAGCTTTTACACAACCATATAAAGATGTATTTACTGATGAAGCAACCGTTATGGAAGCGTTTGGAAAACAAGTACATTTAATTGAAGGCGAGTATGAAAATATTAAAATCACAAGACCTTTGGATTTATTAATCGCCGAAAGTGTATTGCGGAAAAGAACTGATCAAACAATATAAATTGTGTTGATTTTATTTGCAGTTGCAAATCAATTTATAAGCTAACTTTTATTGTTATCAATCATGTTTGTATTGAAAAAATTAAAATCAACGCTTGAAAAAAGTGATGGTTATATGCGGCTGCGTTACAGCAGGTTTGTACATACGCTTTGGTTGCTTTGGCGAAAAGATGTTCGCGATCATATCAAATCAAAGCAGAAATTTTATACTAAAGTTGTAGGCAAAAAGGCAAATCTTATTTTTGATGTTGGGGCGAATGAAGGAATGCTGACAAATATTTTTTCGCAACTTTCGAACCATGTTTTAGTCATAGAACCATCAGAGAGAAACATCAAAATTTTGCGGGCAAAATTTCATAATAATCAGTCTGTTTTATTGCTCCGGGCTGCGGTTAGTCATTATAACGGAGAGCAACTATTTTATGAAGATAAAAACGATTATGCAACCGGAACGCTTAGCTATAAATGGAACGAAATAAAGAAACAGGAAACACAAAATCACGCATCGCTTATAAAGGCAATCACGTTAGATAATCTGATTCAGCAATATGGAAAACCTTCTTATATAAAAGTTGATGTAGAAGGTTATGAATGGCAAGTGATACAAGGACTTTCACAACAAATTGCATTATTATCATTTGAAGCTATGTTGCCGGCTTTTATGGATGAAACCATACAATGTATTGAGCGTTTGCAGATGATTTCACAAACGGCGAAGTTTAATTTCTCTCTCAGCGATGCGCTTGTTTACAACGATTATATGGATAAAGAAATTTTGCTGGATAATCTAAAAAATATTAACCAGACAATTGATATTTTTTGTAAAATGTAATGTTAATTTTTCAACCAGCGAACCAGTTTTGGCAAACGATTTATTATCAATCTTGGATAAAAAACATTCTGACCTCCAAACTGTTTATTAAACAAATTGATGCCTACTATATCAGAACCTTCAAAACGAAACATTCGGTTTGTACCGGCGAATTCTGAAATAATTTTATCCGTTAAATAATAAAAAGCACCCATTTTTTTTCCTTCTTCCGTGCTGCCACCAAGCAACCAATACACATAATTTTTATCGAACAACAAAAGATAAAAAGCACACACGTTACCGTTCGGAAAAGATAGTAAATAAGTTCGCGTTTTATCAGCCAATTGATTTTGTAAAAATGAAATCATATTGGTAAAATCAAACTTAGCAACTACTTTATCTTTAGCTAAATAATGTTTGCAATACAAATCAACAATTGTTTTTACAGAAGCTGAACTTGAAAACTGAAGATTATACGTAGCTGCTTTCTTTATTTTTCTTTTTGCCTGTGCAGAATAATTTGATAACAGAGTTTGATAAGAAAATTGCAAAGAAAGCAATGTATTTGTTCGTTTTGTGTAAACAATTTTTTCTTTGCTGAATTCATCAGGAAAAAAATTGAATTCATTAAAATCTATATCAAGATATAAAAACTTTCCAGGTATGCTTTTGATGAATTGTATGATTTTATCTGCTGTCAGATTTTTTCCAAATACACCGCCGCCAATAACGAAGAATGGCGAGTAAACATATCGGATTCCGAGCTTGCTGTTCCATGGTAACGGCATGATGGCTTCATAATCGTTCATTACCAAACCATCCCATTGTGTACACATATTATCGAGATAAAGCGAAGTCGCATAAATCAGCGGATTTACCGATGCCTGTAAACAAATATCCCATTTTGTTTTATCAATTTTATGATAAGGTAAATAACGAATGGTATCGGCATTTTGCTGCATAGCTAACTAATAATACTTGGCATTGATTTGAAAGTTATAAAGGCAAATTCCGGTTGATTTTATTTGGTTGAAACGCGCTTAGATTAAAGCCAAATGCGATAGTGTGAGCAAAGCGTTTATCGGGATAAAATGATTTGTAATAATCGCGATATACTTTGCTGTAAATAATTGGCAAATACACGCTGAATGCGGATTTCAGAATGGATATTTTAATGCCTGCGTCGTATAAAAATCTGCCGTTACTGTTCTCTTCGTTCCAGGCATCGCTGTAAGTTCCAATATCAAGAAACAACTGAACAGGAAGTTTGAAAGGCAACACATTTAGCGGATTAATTTCATCCGGAATATCGCCACTTATATTTAATGATAACAACCAGTTGTCTGTTTTACCAACCGCCTCACTTAAAAACGGCGTGCTGACTTTAAAAAAACCATCACGCTGCATAATCTGCTGGCTCAATCCGCCTTCAAACTCAGACCTTCCTAAAAAGTAATCGCTGTAAGTAAAATCTTCGCTGCCGTTTGGCCCGGAAAGCGTTAACAGGTAACGATCGTTTTCACCTTTGGAAAGCAAAGTTTTTTGTTGTAAGTAAAAGAATTTGCCTGCAAAAAAACGGGCTTGAATACCTTGATTTTTCTTTGTATAATTAAAAAAATAATTGCCTGTAAAACCAGCGCGGAGAAACGTTTTTCCCTGGTCAATTGTCAGGTCGGCTTCATACGGATACAACTTGCGGTTATCGCTCACGGTTGCCCGAAGTTCATTTACATAACGATTTGTAGTTTGCTTTTGCGCAACAAAAAAGGTATCCGGCGGCACAATAACATTTGTAAAGTTTCCGAATTGCTGTTCACTTATTAAATAGCTTTTTGCGATAAACGTCCATCGTTGCGTTGAGCGCAAATCTTTGTTGTATAAACGATATTTTACAGAAGGCACAATACGCGACATGCCAAAGTACAATTTACTGTTGTCGTATTGCGTGAACGAATTGATGTCATACTTGACACCGCTAAGCGCAAACTCAAGCCAGCTTTGCTTTGTAAATGTGCTGTAACTGAACCTGGCAGCGCCTGTTACAGTATTGCTGCCGGTTGCATATAACGGAGCCACCAAAAATTGAAACCGGTTCATTGGAAACTGGCAGTTATGTATCAAACCACCAATCATGAATTTATCATAATAATTATAACCAATCGCCGGTGAAAAGGAAAGATAATTGTATTTACTGGTTTCTTTTTCATTGAAAAAAAGTGTTGGTTTTACCTTCTTTTGTTGCGATGAAAATAAAGAACCTGTTGTATAAAACTTATCAAAAAAAGTGGATAGAGATTGCCCGCTGCTCTTTTCTATGCTTTGCTGAAAATCGTCCGGATAAGGATGTGCAAATTTCCATTGCGTGTAATATGTTTTCATGCTTTTGTCGAAAACAGGAACACCTAATTGCGCTTCTATTTGCTTCATCCACATGGCGGTTTTGCCGTACACAACGAGGTTATAATTAGCTGCCGTAAAACTGTCTGAACTCGTTTCTATACGTTGGTCTTTACGAAGTTTTATTATTGTTTCCATCAATAAAGTATCCATACTTTCCGGAAACTTATTGAAAGGAAAATGAGCTTTTAGGTTCTCCTCATAACGCTCATCCATATAACGGTTTTCGTAGTACGTATTGATGCCTTCATCTAACCACGCATGATCTCTTTCGTTAGAAGCTAAAATGCTGTACAACCAATTGTGGCCAATTTCATGAGTAAGCGTTGCATCCAGTTGCTTTGCACTATCGCTCATCTCTAATAAAGTAACCGTCGGATATTCCATGCCGCCGGCTTCTTTTGCGGCATCGCCAAGCACAGCGCTCACATCTTTGTATGGATATTCGCCTAATTTTTCAGAGTAAAAATGAACCGCGCTTTTTACATATTGTAAACTGTTTTTCCAACTGCTTTTATTCCATGGATTATAAAAACTGAATGCATCAATTGTATGCGTTGGTAGTTGTATTGTATCGTACTGAATTAAAAATAATTTGCTGGCAAACCAGGCAAAATCGTGCGCGCTGTCTAATGTATAACGAAGTGTTTTTATGGTTGATGAAGACGCAGGCGCTACTTCATTAAAACGCTTTTTTAAACGAATGGCTTTTGCTTTATAATCTTTATTCCAATCAATAAAATTTTGTTGTTGTTCTGCCGGCAATTTACCGGTTGCTTTCATTTTATTTAGTTCCGTTTCATTATGCAAATCGCCCGATGCAATCACTGTGTAATTCTCGGGTAATGAAATAAAAACATCATAATTTCCAAATTCACTATAAAATTCTCCCTGGTCTAAGTAAGGCATTTGATGCCAGCCTTTGCTATCGTAAACCGCTGGTTTCGGATACCATTGCGCAACCTGAAATGTTTGTCCTTCGTAACCACTGCGCGAAAAGTTATATGGTAATTTTACATGAAACGGCGTTGCCATAACAACAGATTTTCCGGGCAATAAAGGTTGTGGCAAAACAAGTTTTGCAATATCAATATGGTTACTGTCGGGCAATAATACAGCACGGGTTTCATTTACCGTAAAACGCAATTGGTTGATATATCCGCGCTGGCTTTCATCCGAAAAATAAAAGTCTGTATTGTTGTTGCGAAGCATCTGTTCGCTAAACGCAGTTCTGTCATTTTTATACGCGTTCGGCCACAAATGAAACCAGATATACGTTAATGTATCGGGCGAATTATTAAAGTAAGTAATCGTTTCATCGGCATCTAACGAATGGCTTGTATCGTTCAGCGTTACATGTATTTTATAATCAACTTTTTGCTGCCAGTAATTATTTTGCGCTAAACAAAAAGAGCTAATTCCGCAAGCCACAAACAAACAGAAATATCGCACGTTATAAATGTTAGTTTTTTATAGTGGTGAAGATAAGAGATATGATTTCATTTAACTTCTTTACTTGCCTTTTCCCAGCATAATAATTCGTATGGTGTAAAGCATAATACGAAAATCTACGAGTAAAGAAATGTTTTTGATGTAAAGCAAATCATACTGCATTCGCTCCAGCATTTCTTCTACCGAAGACGCGTAACCAAATTGTATCATTCCCCACGAAGTAAGGCCAGGCTTTACTTTCAGAAGATATTTATAATATGGATTGTGTTGTTGAATGATGTCAATATAATATTTACGTTCTGGTCTGGGTCCTATAAAACTCATATCGCCGGTTAGAATATTCCATAGTTGCGGCAATTCGTCAAGACGCCATTTACGCATAAATTTTCCCCAGTCTGTAATACGTGCGTCTGCATCGGATGATAATTGTGGCTTGCCGTCATTTTCCGAATTCATATACATAGAACGGAACTTGTAAATAGTAAATGACTTGCTTTTATAACCGACTCTTTCTTGTGAATAAAATACGGTTCCCGGAGACGAAAGTTTGGTACGATACATTACATATAAGAATACCGGGCTTAGTAAAATTAATGCGAGGATACTGGCGACAACATCTATGGTGCGTTTTATATTTTCCTGCCATGCAGGCATCAGGTTGGTGTTAATATCTATAAGCGTTTCGCCCATCACATTTTTTGTTTTTACCGAGCCGGCAAGAATATCAAAATTGTCGGGTGCTATCTTTATAGAAATGTCTTTATCGCTCAACCTTGCCAACAGGTTTTGCTGCGATTTCAATTCCGATTTATCTAATGCTACAATTACTTGTTCTACATTTTGCGCATCAATAATTTTTTCTACATCTGCTAAGTTTCCGAGTTTGGGTATGTAATGACTTAAACCATTACCGCTAAAGCCATCAGATGAAACAAAACCAATGGTGTTGATATTAGAAATCTGCCTTTTTTTTACTACTGATTTATAAATGTCGGAAGCTTTATGGCTGTTGCCGATAAATATTGTTTTGATGGTAAACAAGCCTTCTTTTAATTGTTCTTTTACTATGGTGAGCAACAACAATCTGCCCACGTAAGTCAGCGTAGTCTGGCAAGCGAGGTAAGCAAAAAAAACTTTATAATAATAAAAATAATTGGCGTCCTGATCGTTTAAAAAAATAGTGAAGAAAATAACAATGCATCCGATCAAACACTCAATAACTGTATTGGTTAATTCACTTAGTCTTGACTTTGTGTATAATGAGTATTTATAAGAACCCATGATTGTGAAAAAGAGAACCCAGAAAACAGGAAAGGACAAAAATGATTTGATGAAAAAATAGTTGTTATAAGTCAATAACTCATGGAAAGAAAAATATTGATGAGATAATTTTTGACGATATAAAGAAATAAAAATCCATACCAGGCACGATGTAATACCATCAATTATTACATACCATTTTATATGAATCATTTTTTTTATAAAGCGCATGGGTTTGGGTTATAATAAATCTTACACACTGAATTTGGTATTGTTGATTTTTTCTAAAATTTTATGCGCCACTTCCATTGCGGCATAGCCGTCAATCTCGCTCACAACAACCGGTTTATCGTTCTTAACAGCATCAACAAAAGATAACAATTCATCTTTAATAGCATTCGTCGGCGCTATGGAAGGACTAGCGACTGAAATGGTTTTTACACCATGCGGCGTTTCAATATCAAACGAAAATGATGAGATATCGGTTTCCTCTTTTAATTTAATAACTTCTGTTTTTTTGTCTAAAAAATCAATGCTAATGTAAGCATCTTTCTGAAACAAACGCATTTTACGCATTTTCTTCATGCTGATGCGGCTGCTGGTAAGATTGGCAACACAACCGTTGTAAAATTCAATTCTTACATTAGCAATATCAGGTGTATCGCTAAGCACAGAAACGCCGCTGGCAAATATGTTTTTGACATCACTTTTTACAATGCTCAAAATAATATCTATATCGTGAATCATTAAGTCGAGAATCACGCTCACTTCCGTTCCACGCACGTTGAATTGCGCTAAGCGATGCACTTCGATAAACATCGGTTTCAGGTTCATGTTTTTTACAGAAAGATAAGCCGGGTTAAATCTTTCTACATGACCAACCTGCACTTTTACATTTGCTTCGCGAGCCATCTTAACTATAACTTTTCCTTCTGCAATTGTATTTACCAAAGGCTTTTCTACAAATACATGCTTGCCATTGCGGATTGCCAGTTCGCACAACGAAAAATGATGATTGGTTGGTGCTACAATATCTGCGGCATCTATATTATTCATTAATTCTTCGGGCGTCGAAAACCTTTTTATGGCATATTGCTTTGCTACTGCTTCTGCAGTTTCATCGTGCGGATCGTAAAAACCAACAATTTCAATATCTTCAATTTCTTTCCAGTTATTCAAATGAAATTTACCGAGATGCCCGGTACCAAAAACTCCAACTTTCAACATAACGCTTCCTTTTAAAGATTACAAATATAGAAAAATGAAAAGCTTGCTGCCGAAGTGGTTTCTTCTTCCTTTGATTAGCCCGAAAATAAAAAAGCTGTTCAAACTTTGAACAGCTTTTTTGATATTGCAATATTAATTTTAGTTAAACAAATAACGGATACCAAACTGCATCTGCCAGCGGGAAAGTATGCTGGTACTGTTTGAGAAACTGTTTGTTACCGGAACCTGGTTATTCGCATCCTGGTAAGTGAAAGAGAAGCTTGGTGTTTTACCATCTTCCGCTAAACCTTCATAACGTAAGAAGTTATTTAATACAGGCGTTTTTACTAAACCCCATTGTTTGTATAGCAAATTACCTAAGTTTAAAAGATCTAACGATAAACGAAGCGTATGTCTTTCAGAACCTGTTTTTACCGAAAAATCCTGCGTAATATTGGCATCTACTCTTTTAAAATAAGGCAATACAACGGCGTTGGCTTTCGCAACTTGGCCTCTGTTTTCAGATAAATATCTGTCCTGGTTAATAAAGTTGTTTAACTGCGCCCATATCTGCGAAGAAGTACGTTGGTCAGTCACCGGATTAGTTGGAGTACCAATACCCATTCCTGAACCACCGGAGCCTGATTTTACAAGATTAATTTCGCTGGCGGAACGTGGGATATAAATCAAATCATTACCTGTATTTCCATCATTGTTTAAATCGCCGTTATACACGTAAGATGTAACGCCGGCCGGCGCTGCTTCAAAATAAAGTCCGATACTTGTTGCGAGATATTTTGCATAAGTAAAACGATATGATGCAAAGGCAACAACACGATGCGGCTGATACCACGCTGCATCAGCCAGGTTTGCTGTATTCGGGTCGCCTTGTACAGCGCGTCCACTCCACAAGCCACCAGCTGTGCTTCCGAATTCTGAAGTGTTTTTAGCTTGTGCATACGTATAAGCAACACTTAAGAAAAGGTCTTTGTATGTTTTTTGCGCACGTGCTGTAACACTGTATGTATAACCTTTGTTTGCATTGCTCATCAAAATGGCATTCGTAATATTTGGGTTTGTAATTGTTGCACCGCCGGCACCTGAGAAAATTTTATTATTTCCATTTGCGCCGTACCTGTTGCGCGATATAGGCATGTCCAGCGCAATTGTATTGGTGTCGTTCTGATTTAAATTGACATTTGAATAATAAACAGCGTTAATATCTTTAGAATAAGCGCCTTCCAATGTCAGAATAAGATTGTTTGTAAACCTTTTATCAACCGCAAGACTTGATTTAAATACAGTCGGGTATTTAAAGTTTTTATCTGTTACATTGATAGCGTAAGATGTATTAACGCCGCCTGTGGTTGAATACGCGCCCGGGCTTGGATTGAATACAACGCTGTTATTATAAATAGCCTGACTAAACTGAACACCATTGTTACTTGCCTGGTTACTAATCCATACAAAAGGCGGAGGTCCGGAGAAAATACCGGCGCCGCCACGAACCTGTAACGATTGATTTCCCAAAGCATCCCAGTTAAAACCGATTCTCGGAGAAAATAAAGGTCTGTTCTTTGGTTTTTTACCAACATCATAATGATTGCCGTTTGCAAATGTAAGCGCAGCAAAATCAGGATTCTGATCGAAAGTTCCGGTATAAGCAGAATAATCAATTCGCAAACCGTAAGTAAACGTAAATTTCTTATTGATTCTCCATTTGTCTTGTCCAAACAAACTAAGTTCATTCACACCCGCTTTGGCATAAGGAAATGAACTGTCTTTTAGGGCAGAAGATTGCTTGGCAAAACGTGTCGCAGCAGAATCGTACAATACGCTATTGTAAAAAGCGGAAGGACTGCTGAATTGATAAATACCTTCGTAAGCCGGCGCAAATCCATTCAGATATTTTCTGAAATAATTTTGCGTTCCGATGGTTAGTTCATGACCGCCTCTGTATAAAGTTAAGATGTCTGAAAACTGGAATACATCCGTATTCAGCTTATTGTTATAAGTAAATGTTTCGTAACCAAAACTTGTATATACATTGTTGTTGTAAAGAATATCAACCAAAGGAAAATTTATGTTTCCTTTCGATGCACGAAAATCTCTCAGCTGTGTAAAACCTACCTGAAATTTATTAACGGCTCTGTTTGTAAAACGGGAATTTAATTCGGCAATAAAGATGTTGAAATTATTATTGATTACATACCCGCTATTTTGAAACGGCATGGCAAGATTGCCCGGCGACTGACCTGCCACAAAACCGGCAAACCCATTTCTGCTGGTGCTCGGAAGCTGATCGGCAGATGACTTCAGATAATTGTATTTTACAGTAAGCGTGTGTTGGTTATTAATATTCCAATCTATTTTGGCTGTGATTTTATCACTTTGCGTTTTTAAATTATATCCCTGGAAAGGACCTGTCTGATAACCAAAGGCAGAATCGAGAAAGCTGGAAATTCTTGTCAATGTATCTGCATTTGCCACCGATACGCTGCCAGATGCAATCGGATGGCTGGCATCGGAAGCAATATAACTTGTAGCCGGCAATTCCTGGCGCACTTGTTCGCCGCTAACAAAGAAAAAAACTTTATTTTTTACAATCGGTCCGCCCAAAGCAAAGCCGCGTAAATTAAAGTCAATCGGTGTCTTGGTAACTTTTGTATTGCCAACACGATAACCTTGTGTGTTTTCACCTTTCAGATATGTATAAACAGTGCCTCTGAATTGATTGGTTCCGCTGCGTGTTACTGTATTGATACCTGCACCTGTAAATCCGCCCTGGCGCACATCATACGGAGATAAATTTACTTGTATTTGCTCAATTGCATCCAGACTGATTGGCTGTGAACCGGTTTGTCCGCCTAACGTACTCGACAAACCAAACGAATTATTGAAGTTAGCACCATCAACGGTAACATTATTATATTGGCTGTTGCGACCACCGAAATTTAAACCATTTGATGTGGGTTCCAGTTTGGTAAAATCCTGTAACGACCGGTTGATAGTTGGTAGTCTTTCTATTTGTCCGCGGCTGATAATTTCCTGTGCGCCGGTACGGTTATTATTGATGATTCTATTTTGTCTTGTAGTCGCAACAACTACGTCTGCCAATTGTGTTGATGAGGAATTTAATTGCGCATCAGCTACAAAGCTTTGTCCAAGCAATAAACTTACATTATCAAACTTTTTATCTTCATAACCTACATAAGTAATAGTAATAGTATAAGGTCCGCCAACACGCAAATTTGCTAAGTTGTAATGACCATCTTTACGGGTTGTGGTTGAATACTGAGATGCAGTTGGTTCGTGAATAGCCACAACAGTTGCACCGGCCAAAGGTGCATTATCGCTACCTGTTACAATACCCTGAATTTCTGAGGTTGTTTCCTGTGAAAAGCCGGCTGTAAAAGAAAATAAAGAAATAAGGAAAATAAAAATGTGTAAATTTCTTTGATTTATCATAAGCTGAAATTTGATACAGAAAGAATTGGATGTGTTTTTCAAGCCGCAAAGGAAAGAATTAATCGTTAAAACGCCTTAACTTGTTGTTAAGAAAATATTATCAAGTGCTAGTAACTTAGAAGGGATTGAACCGCAATATGAAATACTCGCCACTTAATTATAATGTCTTTACAAACAATCAACAATTCACTATTAATCGGGCAATCTTTCCATCTTACCTTTGCCGAATATTTTAATTATATGCTGGATAGTATAGAGAGTGCGATAGAAGACATACGCAATGGAAAACTGGTAATTGTTGTAGATGATGAAGACCGTGAAAATGAAGGTGATTTTATAACGGCCGCCCGAAACGTCACACCCGAAATCATTAATTTCATGAGCAAGGAAGGCCGCGGTTTAATCTGCACTCCTATTGATGAAGAACGAGCCAATGAACTTGAACTGCCATTAATGGTAAATAATAATACGGCACTTCACGAAACGCCTTTTACCGTAAGTATAGATTTGTTAGGTCATGGCTGTACAACCGGCATCAGCGCGCACGATCGCGCCAAGACAGTTCAGGCTTTGATTGATCCAAATACAAGACCTTTTGATTTAGGTCGTCCGGGACATATTTTCCCGCTTCGTGCTAAAAGCAGCGGTGTTTTGCGTCGCGCCGGTCATACGGAAGCAACAACCGATTTGGCTAAACTTGCCGGTTTTGAACCTGCCGGTGTTTTGGTTGAAATTATGAATGAAGACGGCTCGATGGCGCGTTTGCCCGAACTGAGAAAGATTGCCGATAAGTTTGATTTGAAAATTGTTTCGATAAAAGATCTCATTGCCTATCGCCTGAAATACGATTCGCTGATAGAAGAAGTGGTTCGCGTAGAAATGCCAACCAAATGGGGCATGTTTAAACTGGCAGCTTTTCGTGAAAAGAAAACCGGCGCCGAACATTTAGCTCTTTTTAAAGGTGAATGGGAAAAAGACGAGCCTGTGCTAACACGTGTTCACTCCAGTTGTTTTACCGGCGATATATTAGGAAGTATGCGTTGCGATTGCGGCGAACAATTGCACAAAGCCATGATGATGGTAGAGAACGCAGGTAAAGGCATTGTATTGTATATGAATCAGGAAGGCAGAGGCATTGGTTTATTAAACAAATTAAAAGCTTATAAATTGCAGGAAGAAGGTATGGATACGGTAGAAGCCAACCTGCAATTGGGTTTTGGTATGGATGAGCGCGATTATGGAATTGGTGCGCAAATCCTTCGTCATTTAGGTGTTAGTAAATTAAAGCTGATGAGCAACAATCCGCGTAAACGTGCCGGATTGCAAGGTTATGGTTTGGAAATCGTAGATATTGTTCCTATTGAAGTACTGCCGAATCGCCACAATCATAAATATCTCCAGACAAAACGCGATAAATTAGGCCACGAAATCCTGACTGAAAAGAACGAAGCTTTGTAAGGCATTTTATAAATCAGAAAGAAAGAGATTAGTAATATAACTCTTTCTTTTTTTGTTGAAAAATGATTCCTACTATTCAAATAGGATTTTATTCTGCTTTGAATAATTCGATTTGCTATAAACATATGGGTACATGAATTACATTTTTTCTTTGCTCGCCGTTTCTAACTTTAGTGCTATCATCTTTTTTGCAAGCGTGTATCACAATCGTAACAAAACCGAAAATAAGTAAAGCAACAAAGTCTAATTCAGCACTTCAAAAGAAAATCAATACAACATAGTTTTCCAGGTTTATTTGATTTCGCTTTTATAAAAGCCTTTGGTTAAATAATATGTTATTTGGCGCGTGGCTTTTGCTTTTGTGCCTTTTCATTTATTCTTGCATATAATTTCTAACGATGGCTGTAAAAGAAGATACGTTTCAATCGCCCGATTATTTTTTAGTAGATGAATTGCTTACCGATGAACAAAAACTCATTCGCGACACAGTCAGAACTTATGTCAAACAAAGCATCTCTCCTATTATAGAAGATTATGCGCAACGTGCCGAATTTCCCAGACAAATTGTAAAAGAATTGGGCAATTTGGGTTGTTTTGGTCCTACCATTCCGCAACAATATGGCGGCGGCGGTTTGGATTATATCAGTTACGGATTGATGATGCAGGAACTGGAACGTGGCGATAGCGGCGTTCGTTCAACCGCAAGCGTGCAGGGCAGCTTGGTTATGTTTCCCATTTATGCGTATGGAAGCGAAGAACAAAGACATAAATATTTGCCTAAACTTGCTTCGGGCGAATGGCTGGGTTGCTTTGGTTTAACAGAACCCAATCATGGCAGCGACCCGGGCGGTATGCTAAGCCATTTTACAGATGCCGGCGATCATGTTGTTCTTCACGGCGCAAAGATGTGGATCAGCAATGCGCCTTTTGCCGATATTGCCGTTGTGTGGGCAAAAGATGACGAAGGTTATGTTCATGGACTGATTGTAGAACGCGGCATGGAAGGTTTTTCTACGCCAGTCACGCACAACAAATGGAGCCTTCGCGCAAGTGCAACCGGCGAGCTTGTGTTTGATGGTGTGAAAGTTCCGAAAGAAAATATATTGCCCGATACAAAAGGTTTGAAAGGTCCGTTAGGTTGTTTAACCAAAGCGCGTTACGGCATTGCCTGGGGCGCTTTGGGCGCCGCGATGGATTGTTATGATACGGCTTTGCAATACAGCAAACAACGCGTGCAGTTTGATAAACCAATCGGCGGTTTTCAGTTGCAACAAAAAAAGCTGGCAGAAATGATTACAGAAATTACCAAAGCACAACTCTTAATTTGGCGTTTGGGAATATTAATGAACGAAAATCGCGCAACACCGCAACAGGTAAGTATGGCAAAACGTAACAGTTGTGAAATAGCTGTAAACATCGCCAGGGACGCACGCCAGATATTAGGCGGCATGGGCATTACAGGTGAATATAGTATTATGCGCCACATGATGAATTTAGAAAGCGTAATTACTTATGAAGGCACTCATGATATTCATTTACTTATTACTGGTATGGATATTACCGGATTGAATGCTTTTAAATAACAGAAATCCAAGCTTTGAATGATATTGAGAATAGTATACGTAAATTTAATTTTGATTTTCTACAAAGTGAAAGAGATAACAAATAATAATGAAGCGCGAAATTCCCCGCCAAAGGATGAACACTTACGGCGCGGTCTTTATTTCCTGATTGGTTTAATGGGTTCGGGAAAAACTTATTGGGCGCAACGTCTTTCTACTTTATTAGAATGCGACTGGATTGATCTTGACCAGCAAATAGAAAAAGCAACTGAGATGACAATACGGGAAATTTTTGCAACCGAAGGCGAAGACTTTTTCAGAGCGAAAGAACGCGATACATTACAACAATTATCTTCTGTAAACAAGCTGGTTGTTGCGTGTGGCGGCGGCACGCCTTGCTTTCATAATAATATGCAATGGATGAACAATAACGGCACCACTATTTGGCTGCAGCCTGATGTTGATGAAACCGTAACTCGGCTAAAACGAGGCAAACACAAACGTCCTTTAATCGCTCATCTTGACGATAAAGAATTGAAAGAATTTGTTATTCATAAACTGGAAGAACGCGAACCTTTTTACTCGCAAGCCAAACTCAAATTTCATGGAAACGATATTTCGTTAGAAACATTTACTCAACTTTTAAAACATGCATAAAGGCTTTTTAATAACGGCATCTTTACTTGGTGCGTTGTCTGTAATTCTGGGTGCGTTTGGTGCACATGCCTTAAAAAAGATTGTTCCTGAAGAGGCTGTTTCAATTTTTGAAACCGGCGTCCGGTACCAGTTTTACCATGTTTTTGCGTTGGCTCTAACAGCCATTTTATACAACCAGTATGCAAACAATTTTATAAGCTGGGCAGGCATTTGTTTTATTATTGGCATTTTGTTTTTCTCCGGTTCTTTATATCTTCTTACGTATGCAAAAGCCATCAATTCAACTTCATTAAATTGGGTTGGACCCATCACACCGTTGGGTGGATTATTTTTGATTGCCGGCTGGATTTTATTAGCCATCGGAATTACCAGGTAATATCAATTCACAATACTTTTTTCATACATGATTCGTTTTTCTGCAACCATAAAAAAGTTTGATGATAAAGGTGAAAAAACCGGCTGGTGTTATATTGAAATACCTGCGGAAATAGCGGAACAGCTTAAACCAGATACCAAAGTTTCTTTTTTAGTAAAAGGTAAATTAGATGATGTCGTTATTAAAAGTGTTAGCCTGTTGCCAATGGGCGGCGGCAATTTTATTATGGCGTTAAAAGGAGATTTGCGTAAGAAACTTCATAAAAATCAAGGCGCAATTTTGCAGGTGCAGTTAGAAGCCGATGAAATTCCTTATCAAATAAATAATGATCTTTTAGATTGCTTGCAAGATATGCCGGAAGCGTCTGCAAACTTTAGCAGGTTGCCACATTCACATCAAAAGTATTTTAGTAAATGGATTGAAAGTGCAAAGACAGATGTTACCAAAGCAAAGCGTATTGCGCAAACCGCAGAAGCGATGCAATACAATTTATCTTTTCCGGAAATGATAAGAAAGAATCAAAAAAATAAGCTGATATAACGTGTTAGTAAAGCAATAATTACTCTTTTATTTCCTCACTACTTTATCCCTGATTTCTCTCCATGTGATAACGTGAATATTGTTTTTACTCAACAGATTTTTACATTCCTTACTTGTAAAGAAATCAAAATCTGCCTGGCGCCAGGCAGAACCATAATCAGGATGGTCTATGGTTACAGCTTTCATTTCTCTGTCATCATACGCAGCATGTAAAATAATCAGGCTAACGCCGGGTTTTACAGAGTTTAAAACCTTTGTATAAAAAGCCTGCGTACCACTTTTATAGTCTGGCGGATTTTCTATATAAATGCTATCTAATAAAGCATCGTCCGTTTCATTAACACTTATATCTGTCATAAACAATACAGGCTTATTCAGCATTACCGGAACTTTATATTCATGTCCCAATTTAATGAGCACTTTCATAAAATCAGGCTTCGCATATAATGTTCCCATGTGCGAATCGAAATGCGTAAAGTCAACACCAAATTGTTTTGCTCTTTCAATCTGCGCGCGCAATTCTTTTTCTATTTCTTCTGCATTGCTGCTACGTAAAACAGAATCAACAGCAGAAAACATAAAGCCATTATGATTGATTAATTCAGGCACTGTTTCTTTGCCGGCAACAGTTGTCCATTTCAGGTTTTTCCATTCACTGGTTAACGTAATATGTAAACCCAAATCTGCTTTCGGATGAGCTTGCGCATACGCAGCAATTTCGGGAAACCAGGGCGTTGGAACCATTATGCTTGCCGAACTTACAGAGCCATATTCCAAAGCTTGAATACTTGCTTCATTTTCTGAATGTGATACGCCCAAATCATCGGCATGAATAATCAAAAGCTTTGCATCTTTTGGATAACCAAGTTTTTCCTGAAGTGTCGTTTGTGCAGTTGTTGCAGATAGAAAACTTAAGAAAAATAAAGAAGCGAAAATAATTTTCATGGCAAGTGATTTTATATAAATTCTTATCGTTACTAATTCGTAGCTTTTACAAAATCGCTTACCAAATAACTCATTAATTTTCCAACAGCATCAGTATCATATTTATCGGCTACGCGGTTATATGTTTCTGACAGAAGCAAGTAAGCTGGTTTTGCATTTGACGTTGCCAGATGAATAAATTGCCTGGCGTGTAACGCAGAAATACCGATGGTAGAATTGCCTGCATTTTGAATGGCGCCTAAGTCTAATTCAATACCACAAAAATCATCGCTGGTAAAGTTGATAGCATGATGAACGGCTTCTACAAAACTTTGTTTACCATGAATAAAAATATCTTCATACGTAACAAAATCGCAGAACGGATTATTGGCAATATCAAGCCATGAATTTTGGGGCAATAAATTTTCGTGTAAACCAATCACACAATATTTCTCAAGATAGCCATCTTCATCTGCATATCGCAACGCATTGCCGCTGTGCCTGCCTTCCAGCGGTTTGTATTCTGAATTGGCATCTAAGTTCATAACATTAATTTGCGCGAGCGAAATAGATTCTGCTTTATGCAAACCTTTGGCGGCGCCTTTTATACAACCATACGAATTGTTATGTCCGCCACTGATAATAACCGGCGTTTTTCCGCTTGCCGAAATTGTTTTTACAACATCTTCCAACGCATCATCAATCTGGCTTACACTATGACGATACGCTTCAATACGTTCATCTTTTTTACCGGCGTTGCTTTCAATAACTTCTGCCACACCAGCGAAATTTAAATGTCCCAACAACAAAATATTGCTGCCATCAAAAAAGTCGTTGCTTTGAATATTGAGGAAAGAATGCAGGAAAGAAACCCACGCGCTGGTTGCTACATTTTCTGCACCGTTTGCTTTAATACCAATGTCTTCGGGCACACCAACAATTACAAACTTTGCCGTGCTTTGCCGGAGAGCTTCTTCCGCATTTTCAGTATTGGATAATGTTTGAATAATCTCGCCAATTTTTGTTTCAAACTTGCGCACTTCTGTATATGCCAATACATTTTCCTTACTGTAAATTTTTAATTGATGGCTAAGCATGTGTATCGTTTAAATGATTGAAATTTCTTCGGCAACTAAACTTGTTTTTTTGTAAAGCAAAATTCCGGCAGTCTAACAATACAGGTTAAGATAATGATGAACAACGAAAGCCATCATCAAATTCTTTTCATTGTAAAATCCGGAATCTTATAAAAAGCAAAATTGTTATCAACTCACGAAATATAAAAATTACTTGATGATATAAACTTTCCTTTATAAGAAACGAAGATACAGGAAACGTATAAGGAACAGAATATCAACCACTGCCGTTGTAATAATCTCAATCAAAGAAAAAAGTTCTTTTTAAAAGAAAACTCTGTGGTATTGGAATGAAGAAAATCTGTTGTGATATTCACTTCGTTTTCAGAAAATATCTTTGGATTTTGGATGGAAAGTTTTGCTTTTGGTTTCTTATTAACTTACCAAAATTCAGGAAGATAACTAATGATGAAAGTGCAAATATTTTGCTGCCTTCATACAAAAGAATAAGTCACAAACACATCATTACAATATAAAATGAAAGCACAGAACTTTTTAAATCCTGTACTTTCTTTTATAAGAAATATAAAAATTAAGACTTTATATTCAATCGCTTAAAGGTCTTTGGAAACGTTTGTTTTATTCTGCTGAAGACTTTACTTATTGATAAATGGGAAGAAGAGATATCTTTCAGAAAGCGACGTACATCGGGCACATCATTTAAAAAATACCTTGCTGCCGACATATTAGTACCAACTTTTATTGTGTAAGCTTTATCGGAAAGAGCCACAAACATATCTTCATCCGTTGTATCATCGCCGATTACCAACGCAAAATCATATTTTTTCTGATTGATATAATGAATGGCAGATTTGCCTTTGTTGGCTTCCACACTTTTTATTTCAACCACTTTATTTCCGCGAAGCATTTGCAAACCTAAATCGGCAACGGTATAACGAAGTGTGTTTATCAATTCTGATGCGCGTGATTCTCCCAACTCATTTTCAGCCTTTCGAAAATGCCACACAAGCGAAAAGGTTTTTTCTTCTACAAAAGTGCCCGGCGTACGTTCGTTATACGTATCGAGTACCGGCTGAATATCGCTTTTCCAGCCAGAAGAAAGACCTCGTATTTGCTCCCATTGATTATTTTTTTCTTTGTACCAAACGCCATGTTCGCCAACCAAATGAATTGGCATGTTGCCAAACCATTCTTCCAGTTTTGTATGCGCGCGACCGCTGATAATCACTACATCGTTTTTTTCATCTTTTGTAAGATGCTCAAGTATATTGTATAAATCTTTATCGGGATTTGCGTGCGCGGGAACATCGGCAAACCCTGTCAGCGTACCGTCGTAATCCAATAGCAGCAAGCGTTTCTGCGCTCTTGCATATTTTCCCTTTATAAATTCCTGGAGACGCGCACTTAAATATTTGGTTTGTAAAGCCAGCTGGCGATTCTTTACTTTTTTCAGGTTTTCCATAAACACATTTACCCAATTGGTTACATTATATCGCTGCACCAGACCACGCATAATTTTCATGCGGCGTTGCTGCTCTTCCAAAGGCATCGTAAGTGCTTTTACAATGCTGCGGCTCATTTGGTAAACATTGTTTGGATTTACTATCAATGCATCAATCAGTTCTTTAGATGCGCCCGCCATTTCACTCAATATCAAAACACCATCGTTATTTCTGCGGCTTGCAATGTATTCTTTGCAAACGAGGTTCATGCCGTCGCGCATAGGCGTAACCAAACAAACTTCGGCAAACTGGTATAATGCTGATAATTCTTCAATGGCAAATGCACGATAGAAATAATGAATGGGAACCCAGTTGTTGGTACGGTAACGCGAGTTGATATTACCAACCAGTTTATCAATATCATCTCGAAGGTCTTTGTATTGTTGCACTTTATCGCGAGACGGCACAACAATCATGTACAACGACACTTGTTGTATAAACTCAGGACTGTGTTGTAAAAACTGATCAAATGCCTGTAACCGCTGTATGATACCTTTGCTGTAATCGAGCCTGTCAATAGAGAGAATAATACGTACACCAGGAAAATCTTGTTGCAACTGGTGCAGATTATTTTTGACAACTTCATTATCAATTAACTGCTCAAATTTTGCATCATCAATTCCCATCGGGAAAGATTCTACAACAACAGACCGGTTATTATAAGTAAGCTTATTTGCAGAATATGAAATTTGTAAAATGCGGGAGACAGATATTAAAAAATGATGCGCGTCATCATAAGTATGAAAGCCAAGCAAATCGGCGCCCAGCATACCTTCCAGTAATTCGCAACGCCAGGGAATCAGGCGGAACAATTCATAAGAAGGAAACGGAATGTGTAGAAAAAAACCAATGGTAAATTCAGGTGCGTGTTTGCGTAATAAGGAAGGCAATAACAACAACTGGTAATCGTGAATCCAGATAATATCGTCAGGCTCTGCAATCTGCATCACGGCTTCACAAAACTTTTTATTTACCTGCTGATAATAATTCCAGTAGCTTGTTTCATAATTGGCGTAGGTTGGTACATAATGAAAAACCGGCCATAAAATTTCATTTGAAAATCCTTCATAAAACTGCGTAATTTCTTCTGCTGAAAGAAATACCGGAAGAAGCTTTTGTTCCTTTAAACCGGCTGTTATATCAGCTTCTTTTTCCTTTGGTACATCAAGCCCCGGCCAACCAATCCAAACGCTGTTTTTATCTTCCGAAAATATTGAATTCAATCCCGTTGCCAGTCCGCCTGCCGCAGTTGTAAATTCATATTGATTGTCTTTTACAACAGCTTTTACAGGCAACCGGTTAGATACGATTATAGTTTTACTCATGCGTTTTCATTTCGTTAGCCATTCACATCAAGTGGTGTCGTTACAAATATGATTCCCGTAACACCTCAGGAAGTGATATTGGATGATAAAAAATTTTGCAAAACCTCTATAATATTCTTATGCATATTGTTCATGTAATTGATGATATCTTCTCTCTTCACCCACAAAATTTCCTCGATGTCTTCTTCTGTCTGCGGAACTAATGTTTGATTGCCATGCATTCGCATCGCATACCAATGCGTTTCTTTTATCACTTCTTTTTTTATCCACTTATCAGCATATTCATGATACGTGGTTTGTACAAACTTTCCCAGTTCAATATTTCGCAAGCCTGTCTCCTCTTCTACTTCGCGCACGGCGCATTGTTCAATGGTTTCGCCTTCATCTAATTTTCCTTTTGGCATATCCCATACGCCGCGTCTGAAAATGAGCAGGATTTCATCAAAATCATTCTGCACAATTCCACCAGCAGCTATGATTGTTTTTTTTGTCATGCCCGCAAAAGTAAAACATTATGACGGCGTCAGGTTCAGTGCGCTTATATTCGCGTTGCAAACGAGGTTCAAACCATTTTACTCTGAATAAAATATGTTGGCAAACGAAAAAGCAATAGCAGAAAAATTATTACAGGTTGGTGCTGTAAAACTAAGTCCGCAGCAGCCTTTTACCTGGGCAAGCGGCTGGAAAAGTCCGATTTACTGCGATAACAGGAAAGTGCTTTCTTTTCCTTACATACGCGATTTTATAAAGAGTGAAATGTGCAATGTAATTTTTGAAATGTTTCCGGAAGCGCAATTGTTAGCCGGCGTTGCAACAGCCGGAATTGCCTGGGGCGCGATGGCAGCTGATCAATTGAAATTGCCTTATATTTATGTTCGTCCAAAACCAAAAGAACATGGCTTGGGAAACCAGGTGGAAGGTTATTTTGAAGCCAGCCAGAAAGTAGTAATTGTTGAAGATTTGATTTCTACCGGCAAAAGCAGTTTGCAGGTTGCCGAAGTTTTGCAGAAAGCCGGTTTGGAAGTTGCAGGTATGGTTTCCATTTTTACGTATGGATTTACCGTGGCTTCCGAAGCCTTTGAAAACGCCAAAGTAAAACTGGTTTCACTTACTAATTATTCATCACTTATACAACTGGCTTTGGAAAAAGGAACCATTCAGCCGGAAGTGGAAAGTATTCTTTTAAGCTGGAGAGAAAACCCGGCAGACTGGAATGGTTTGCCATCATAAAGATTAGATAAATTTGCAAACGCAGGTTATATTGACAAACAGATTTGTTCACTTGATTCGTTTATAACATTATGAAGAAAATATTATTTGCTCTTTTATTATTTTGCAGCGCAACGGTAACCAATGCGCAGGTAATGCAGGCGAAAGCGCAATGGGCAACTTTATCGGTTCCGCAGTTGAAATGTTGGGAATGTAAAGACAGGCTTGAAAAATATTTGCAGCGCGAAAAAGGTCCGAACGACGATGCAGGTATTATGAAGTGGACAATCAATATGACGAGCGGTTCCATCCGCATTCAATACGTTCCTGATAGAATTACGTTGGACTATATTAAAACAGCAATCAACAATGCCGGTTTTGATGTTGACAGCGCTAAAGCAACCGAAGACAGTTATACCAAATTGCCACCAATTTGCAAACGTCCGGCCGAAGGCGGCGGACAGCAGAAAGGACAACCGCCTTGCAAGCTTCCACCAAACGAAAGAGGATCTGTAATGGTTCCAAAAGACAATAAGTCAATTCGTTAGTTTTTGTTTGAAATATTATAATAGTGATGAATTGATTTACTCAGTCATCACTATTTTTATTTTAGCGGGATGTAGCGCAGCCCGGCAGCGCGCTTCGTTCGGGACGAAGAGGCCGCAAGTTCGAATCTTGTCATCCCGACAAGTAACTTTATTAACTTGTGCTTACAGCCTGGTAATTGATTATATTGCGGGCTTTGTAATTTTTATACGTTATCGCATTTTACCTGTTTGTTCATCTTTTATAAGATAAACAAAGACTTATTTACGAGAAAGAACCGGCTGCTTTTCTGTATGTAAATTAAGCGCATGACTTTTATCGTCTTATTTTATTTTTTTAATGTACTTTGTATATTTAGATTTTAAACCCGGTGCATGAAAGCGTATCATCAGTGTACAGATATGGAATTAATGGAGTTGCTTGCGTTAACCGATGAGGCTGCATTCAGAGAAATTTATCTGCGTTATGATACTCTTTTATACACCTACGCTTTTCGAAAATTACAAGATAAAGAAGAAGCGAAAGATGTGGTTCAGGAAATTTTTATAAACCTCTGGAACCAGAGAAAAACATTTGTTTTACAAACCGCATTATCTGCCTATTTATACAAGTCTGTATTGAACAAAGTGTTCAATATATTCAAACATAAAAATATTGTACAGCAATATATAAGTGCTAATAATTCTTATATTGAAACAGGCGAATCAGAAACCGATTACCTGATACGGGAAAAAGATATTACCGCATTAATTGAAAAAGAAATTGCTGCTATGCCGCCGCGTATGCGGGAAGTTTACGAACTGAAAAGAAAAAGTTTTTTAAGCACTAAAGAAATTGCAGAGAAACTAAATATTTCAGAATTAACTGTGTCAACACAAATGAAAAAAGCTGTAAAAATTTTAAAAACCAAACTGAGTTTTATTGTTTATCTCAGTTATATCCTTTGCCGGTTTTTGTAATTTTTATTACCGCAATTGTACATAAAAAAAATAATTTTCTTTTCGATACCTAATTGTTTTCTCTGGATTGTCTATATCTGGATCAGACTGCAATTCCTGCACAATAAAATGCAACAAAAAGATATAAAGGCAATACTGGAAAAGATACATTCAGGACAATATACGCCTGAAGAGGAAGCTATTGCTAAAAATTGGCTTCATCAGCTCAATCAAGCAGGCGATAGTGGACTTTCAGATGAGGACTTGTCTGCCGCACATAGCGAAATGTGGCAAGCTATTGAAGAAGGCAAACAAACAGATTCTAAGAAAATCAAGTTGTGGCCGCGTCTTTTAGTTGCAGCCTCTGTTCTGTTTATATTTTCTTTTGGGTATTACTATTTCTTTCATAATAAGTCTTCTCAACAAATTATAAATGCAAAAAATGATATACCGCCCGGTGGTAATAAAGCTTTATTAACACTTGCTAACGGACAAAAAATATCGCTTGATAATATAAAGAATGGCGTTATCGCAAACCAGGGAAAAGTATCATTAATTAAAAACCAGGACGGACAATTAACATATAAAAATGCAACAGCAGCCAACTCATTACATGAGCAGGAAACTGAAGACTATAATATACTTACTACACCTGCTGCAGGTATTTATAATATCCGTTTGAGCGATGGTTCAGAAGTATGGCTAAATGCGGCAACATCTATTCGGTATCCAACTGTTTTTAAAGGACAATACCGTACAGTAGAATTGCTATCAGGCGAAGCCTATTACAAAGTTGTTCATAATGATAAAATACCTTTTAGAGTAATTGCCGGTGAACAAATCGTTGAAGATATTGGCACTCAATTCAACATTAATTTCTATAAAGATGAACCGTTTTCAAGAACGACTCTTTTGAAAGGCAGCGTTAAGATTGCAAAAGGCAAACAAACTGCAATTTTAAAACCCGGACAGCAGGCAACCATTCAACCAAACGATAAAAATATAACCATTGAAAATGCAGATATCGAACAAGTTACAGCCTGGAAAAACGGGAATTTCTATTTTAAAAATGATGATCTAAATGAAGTGCTGAAACAAATTTCCAGGTGGTATAATGTTGATATAATTATGAATGAATCAATCTCAAAACATTATTCGGGCACCATAAGCAGGCAGGAGAATTTATCAAAGGTTTTAAACTTGCTGCAATTAGCAAGCGGCGTTCATTTTAAAATAATCGGTAACAAAATAATAATAACCCAAAGCTAAAAAAATTTGAAGATTGATAGAAGAACCTCTTAAGCCCGGGATTTGCTATTTAGATTGAATTTATAAAAAATAAAACTATTCACCGTAAGCCTTTATATAAAAAGCTGGGAACGTAGCTGCGTTCCCGGTAAATTTTGCAAGGCTTACACTCAAAAAACTTATCCCACTTATTCTTAAACTATACCAAGCACTGCTTACTTATGCAACAAAGAAAACCACTTTCAAAAAATCTGAGTATTACTATTTTCCGGATTCCTAAAACTATGAAGCTGACAGCATTTTTTCTTTTAATAATGCTGATGCAGGTGCATGCGAAATCTTTCTCGCAAAATGTAACGCTGAATTATAAAAATGCGACGCTCGATAATGTAATTAAAGATGTTTGCAAGCAAACCGGTTTTACTTATTTGTATAACGAAGAAGTTTTACAAAAATCAAATCCCATAAGCATTCATGTTGAGAATATAAATGTAGAAGATGCATTAAAACAAATTTTTCAATCGTCCGGGGTTGATTATAAAATTGCCGATAAAACAATTGTGATAATGGAAAAGCAAACCGTTGTTGCAACCCGAAGCAATACGTCAACCCAAAACAGAAAAGCGGTTGTGAGAGGCAAAGTGGTGAACGAAAAAAATGAGCCGCTTTCAAATGTTTCGGTTGTAAATAAAACAACAAAAAGAGGCACGTCAACAGATAAAGACGGAAATTTTAGTATCGAAGCACAAAACAATGAAGTACTGGAATTTTCATACATCGGCTTCGAAACAGTTAAGTATAAAATTAATAATTCAACCAGTAACCCAACCATTACGTTACAAACAAAAGTTGCGGAGTTAAGTGAGACAGTTGTGATAGGTTATGGGACCGTGCAGAAGAAAGATGTAACCGGTTCTGTATCCATCATATCTACAAAAGACATCCAGGACGTTCCCTTTATGACGGTTGATAACGCTATTGCCGGCAAAGCAGCCGGTGTGCAGGTGACAAAAACGGATGGCACGCCCGGTGGTGCCGTGCGCATCCGGGTGCGGGGCTCTACTTCCCTGTTAGGCGGCAATGACCCGCTATATGTTATTGATGGCGTGCCGGTGCAGGTAAAATCCAATTATATTAATCCCGGTTTCGATGTCAGAAGCCCTGTGGCTGATGACATCGTGGGCGTAGCCGGTCTGGTAAGCACCGGCATGTCTGCCGCTTTTGTAAACGGTTTAAACAGCCTCGGCACTTTAAATATTGATGACATCGAATCCATCACTATCTTAAAAGATGCTTCTTCAACAGCTATTTATGGTTCCAAGGCAGCCAACGGCGTGGTAATCATTACCACCAAAAAGGGAAAGAAAGATATGAAGCCGCAAATCACTTTTGATTACTCCGGCACTTTTTCCCGGATCATCAGAAAACCCAATCTTTTAAATGCATCGCAATATAAAATGCTGCTTACTGAAGGAGCCGTAACTGACAGTACCTGGCTGGCGGGCTACGGGGCGCCGCCTCCCCCGGATGTCGATGCTATCTTACATACACCGGGCACTTTTTTCGGCAAGGCAAATACAGATTGGGTGGACCTCGTTACCCGTAATACGTTTTCCAATAATGCCCAGATATCCATACAGGGCGGCGGTTCGGCTACCAAGTATTACAGTTCCATTGCCTTTAACAGCACACCGGGTGTTGTGATAGCAACCGATTACCAGCGCGTGGCAGGCAAAATAAATATTGAAAACGAAATCGGCAGCCGCTTTTCTTTTATTACCAACCTCGACCTTGGCTATACCAATCAAAACCTGTCAAACGGCGTTTATGCCCAGGCTTTACGGGCAAGACCGGATTATGCTGCCTACGATTCCTTAGGTAAACCTACCAGTTTCAGTACGGTGGATGGCAGGGACCCAAACAGGTTTATTAACCCGCTTGCCCTTGCCACTGCCACCAACAACTCTAAAATGCTGAACTTACTGGGTTCGCTTACCGCACTGTACAATATAACCAAAAGCCTGCAGTTTAAAAGCACCGCATCCTTAAACTTCACCAATTATAACCAGCGCAACTATACGCCGTCTTATATAGGCGTAAGCTCTTTTGCCGGTGCCAACACTGCCGGTATCGGCAGCAACTCGACCAGCCAGTTAACCAGCTGGTTTATAGAAAATACACTCACTTACAATCATTCATTCCATCAGAAACACGATGTAAATATCCTGGCGGGCACGTCGTATGAAACCAATAAAACCAGCTTCTTCAGCGCCACGGCATACGGCTATCCCAACGATGATATATTAAACAACTTGTCTTCTGCCGTTACGCCGCTGCGGGTGCAGGGCGATAACCCGGGTAAGCCGCAAAGCTACCTCGTATCGTTTTATGCCAGGGCTAATTATGGCTACCTGGATAAATACCTCGTTACCTTTACCGGCAGGGCAGATGGCTCATCCAAATTCGGTCCTGACAATAAGTTCGGCTACTTCCCTTCAGGTGCCCTTGCCTGGCGCATATCCAAAGAAACCTTTTTAAAGAAGGTAAACTGGATTGATGATATTAAATTGAGGGGCAGTTACGGCTTAACCGGTACCCAGAATATCGGTAACCAGATGTACCGCACCTTATACTCACCCACCAGCTACCGGGGCGCAAGTGCACTGATCCCCACCCAGTTGGGCAATGCCGCTATCCAATGGGAGCAGGCAAAAGAAACCGACCTGGGAATCGATTTTTCTTTCTTTAAAAACAGGCTGCAGGGAACGGCAGATTATTATCATAAACAAAGTCAAGGCGTCCTGTTGTCGCTACCCGTTACACCGAGCAGTTCCTACGCTTCCCTGCTATATAACGCGGCGGGTATAAAAAACACAGGCTATGAACTTTCGCTGCAGGGAGATATTATCAGGACAAAAGATTTTCGCTGGAACGCATCCGTTAATATCACCTGGAACAAATCGATTGTTACCCAGCTAAACCCGGAAGCCAGCCGTGACCAGATCGGAAACCTCACCGGGCTGGAATACCAGAATACGGCGCTTGTACAGGGGCAGCCCTTAGGGCTAATAACCGCCCTGCCCGTAACCGGTATTATTAAAACACAAAAAGAACTTGACGATTATAAAGCACAATTAACAGCAGCCGGTTATATTAATGCTTATCCTTTTTTAGGACTTGGCGACCCGATGTACGGGATGGACAGCGTAACGCACAAGTTTAATTATGGCGCCATAGCGGGTCATGGCGCGCCTAAATATTTTGGCGGCTTTACGCAAGGGTTTACCTACAAAAACTTTGACATGAACTTTTATTTTACCTACTCGGTGGGCGGCGAGCTGATGTGGGCAGACCATGTAGGAAGTATACAGTTCAGGGGAACCTCCAACTCGAATGCGGTAATGCTGAACCGCTACACACCGGAACACCCGACCGATCAGCCAAGACTAATATATGACAGCCGCATATATACACTCAAAACCAGTCTCAGCATTTTTAATTCTTCGTATGTAAAACTAAGAACCGTTACGTTTAATTACAGGTTGAAACCATCGGGCTTTTTACAAAAAGCATCGGTGAAAAATGCGTCCGTCTATTTGTCCGTCACCAACTTATTTACCATTACCAGGTATCCGGGTAATAATCCCGAAACATCAGACGATCCCTACAGCGTTGGCGGCGGTTATTTTGATGCAAGCAATTACCCGAATACAAAAACTTTTACGGCAGGTGTAAAAGTTGGTTTTTGATACCTAAAGAAACAAACGATGCAAAACATGTACATAAAAATTTTATTGTTCGCTTTTTTTACCTGCTCAATATCAGCCTGTAAAAAACAGCTTGATGTTTTCCCGACTTCGCAGGAAGTGGATGGTAATGTGATTGCTGACCGGCAGGGTGCGCAAACAGTTTTAAACGGCGTCTATTATCTTTTTGCTGATGCCGTTAACCAGCAGCAAATTCAATGGGTGAGTGTGAATGAAGTTCCGGCTTCGGGATTAAGTGGTCTGGTGGCAAGCGTTTACAGCGGTTATGACCTGGCGGAACACACCTACAACTCGCAGAGTTATACGATTCCGGATATGTGGAATTATAACTATGCCATCATCAACGCGGCAAACGGCTTTATTAAAAATGTGCTGCCGGTAACCAGCATAGCGGATTCGGTAAAAACGGAAATGATAGGGGAAGCCCGGTTTTTACGAGCGTTTGCCAATACAAACCTGTTGTTATATTTTGGGCAGTATGCTGATGTAACAAGTAAGTACGGCAATATGCTGCGTACAGAATTTGTGAGTTCAAAAAATTTAACCTTGCCGCGCAGCACGGTAGCCGAAACGTATGATTATATTGTAACAGACCTCGATTCTGCCATTGCAGCCTTGCCCAATATAAATGCTGCCGGTAACACTTCTGCCAGTGTGTGGGCAGCCAAACTCTTAAAAGCACGCTTGCTGATAAACCGGAATGCAGAGGGCGATAACGCTTCGGTAATATCACTTACCAAAGATATGATTGCCAACAGCCCGTTTACACTGGAAGATAGTGTAAAGGATATTTTTCTAAATAAAAACCTTGCCAGTAAAGAGGTGATACTCGGTGTACAGCCTTTCCCGACGCAGGCTTATAAATACCAGTACCTGAATTACATTTTCAGCTCTTACATCGCAAGCGACAGCTTGCTGAGTATGCTGGCTAACGATCCGCGAAGCAACTGGATGGTTAAAAAAGGCTTTAATTATTTTATTCCTGACGGCGCTCCTGTCATCACCAAATATTATACAAAAGACGTAAACAACCCAACGCCTGACCCGCTGACGGAATACAGTTATGCGTTCCGGTTAACGGAAGCTTATTTATTAGAAGCCGAAGCCATCGTTGCCTCCGGCGGAGAGATGAATGAAGCCAGAGATTTATTGAAAACGGTCCTGCAGCATGCAGGTTTTACAGAATTTACCGAAGTCGATGCTGCAACTACACAGGCGCAACTGCAACTTCTGATTGTAAAAGAAGAAATGAAAAACTTTGTCTTCGAAAGCGGGCTGGATTGGTTTGCCGTGCGCAGGCTGCCTTTTGCAACGCTGCAAAACTTACTGCCCACCATCAAAAATAAAGAAGTCCTGACGTTACCCATACCGCAAACCGAAATCAACAGAAACCTTCAAATACAACAAAACCCCGGCTACTGATTTTTCAACCAAAAAATAAAAAACAAATAACAGATGAAAAAGATAGTGATTTTTATATTGTTTGCCATACCAGCGGCAATATCAGCCCAAACAAATACAATTATAAATGCAAATATTACAGGCTTAAAAACGGGGATGTGGGCTTATTGCCAGTCTTTTGATGGCTTGAAAAAAGATTCTGTGAAAACTGTACAGGATGGGTTTCATTTTAAATTAAATATTCCAAAAGGTGAAGGAAATACTTACGGGTTAATATTAGATTCCAGTATATTGTTTCTATATCTTGATAAAGGAACGATAACCATAAATGGCACTTATAGCCAATTTGCAAAAGCCAAACTTTCAGGACCCTCTTATATTACTGATTTTAATGACTTTACTAATTCAACCAAAAACAACCCGCTGTTAAAAGATAAAGATAGTGTATATAAAAAGCTTAGTGAATATTATATAAAACGCGATAGTGCTAATTATGTAACCACGCGACCTCTGGCTACATATCTCGATTCTATAAATCTTCGCCTGGTAAAACAATGGATTGCAGCGCATCCCGCATCAAGCATAAGCGCTTATGCAATATCAACACAGTTGAGTTTCAGGTTAAGTTTAAATGATCTGGATACAATGATAAATAAACTAACGCCCGAGGTAAGAAACAATGCGTCAATTAAAACAATTGTTCATAGCATCGAGACAGACAAATTAACCGGCATTGGAAAAACAGCGCCTGCATTTACACAAAACGATACATTGGGCAAACCGATTTCATTAAAAGATTTTCGTGGCAAATATGTATTGATAGATTTTTGGGCAAGCTGGTGCCATCCGTGCCGGGAAGAAAACCCTAACGTGGTAAAAACGTACAATGCATTTAAAGATAAAAATTTTACGATTATCGGGATTTCCTTAGATGAAGACAAGGCAAGCTGGGTAAAAGCAATAGATAAAGACGGGCTTGTATGGAACCACGTTTCCGATTTAAAAGGTTGGAATAATGCAGTTGGAAAAGAATATGGCATAACCGGAGTACCGGCTAATTTATTAATTGATCCCAACGGAATCATCATTGCAAAAAATCTTCGTGGTGATGATTTGAAAAATAAGCTGACTGAAGTATTGAAATAAAAATCAAACAAAAATTAGCACAAGTTGGAATTATTGAAGTAATCAAAACAAAATATAGATTATTGATTTTCAATCGTAAAAAATAAAAAACAAGATTATAGATGAAAAGGATAGTAATTTTTATACTGTTTGCCATACCAGCAGCAATATCAGCCCAAACAAATACAATTATAAATGCAAAGCTTACGGGCTTAAAGCCGGGGATATGGGTTAATCTTTGGTCTGAGACTACAAAAGTAGATTCTGTAAAAACAGTACAGGATGGGTTTCATTTTAAATTGAATATTCCAAAAGGCGAAGGAAATGCTTATACATTAATATTAGATAGTAACATGCTGTTTCTATATCTTGATAAAGGAACGATAACCATAAATGGCACTTACAGCCAATTTGCAAAAGCCAAACTTTCAGGACCTTCTTATATAAAAGATTTTAATGACTTTACTAATTCAACCAAAAACAACCCGCTGTTAAAAGATAGAGATAGTGTACATAAAAAGCTTGTTGAATACTTTACAAAACGCGATAGTGCTAATTATGTAGCCACATACTCTGTTCGTAAGCGCCTGGATTCTATTAATTTCAGCCTGGTGAAACAATGGGTTGCAGCGCATCCTGCATCCAGCATTAGTGCTTTTGCAATATCAACACAGTTGAGTTCCGGCTTAGGTTTAAATGAGCTGGATACAATGATGAATAGGTTAACGCCCGAGGCAAAAAACAACATACCAGCTAAAACAATTATTCATAACATTAAAATAGAAAAATTAACCGGCATAGGCAGAACAGCGCCTGCATTTACACAAAATGATACATTGGGCAAACCGGTTTCATTAAAAGATTTCCGGGGCAAATATGTGTTGATAGATTTTTGGGCAAGCTGGTGTCATCCGTGCCGGGAAGAAAACCCTAACGTGGTAAAAGCGTACAATGCATTTAAAGATAAAAATTTTACCATTCTCGGAGTTTCTTTGGATCATGATAAAGCAAGCTGGATAAAAGCCATAAATAAAGACGGGCTTGTATGGAACCACGTTTCAGATTTAGAGTGGTGGGATAATGCAGTTGCAAAAGAATATGGTATTGGATCAGTACCTTCTAATTTATTAATTGATCCTAACGGAATTATTATTGCAAAAAATCTTCGTGGTGATGATTTGAAAAATAAACTGGCTGAAGTATTGAAATAAAAATCAAACAAAAAATTAGCACAAGTTTGCAATTATTGAAGTAATCATAAACAGATTGCTGTAGTCTTTCCAAAAAAAATTATGATACATGAAAAAAATAATTTTCCTCTTCACAATAATTATTACAAGTACAACCTTATTTGCGCAAATTCAAAATCCTGTTAAGTGGGCATATAGTTCAAAAAAAATAAGCGCGGGAAAATATGAAGTGCATTTAACCGCTAATATTGATAACGGCTGGCACATTTATTCTCAAACAACACCCGAAGGCGGACCAGTTCCAACAGCAATCAACTTTACAAAAAATCCTTTACTTACAACGAGCGGAATAGCAAAAGAAGAAGGTAAAATGGAAAGCAGCCACGATAAAATTTTTGATGTTGATGTAAAACAGTTTTCAAACAAAGTGGATTTTGTGCAGACTGTAACTGTAAAAGCCAATATAAAAACAAAGGCAGCTGGAACTATAAAATATATGGTTTGTAACGACCAGCAATGCCTTCCGCCCAAAACAATCAATTTCAGTATATCAATACAATAAGCTTACAGCTTCGCTGATTTTAATTGTATGAAAAATCGTTTTAAAATTTACTTTTTTTTTCTTGCTGTTTTTCTTGTCATCAATTCAATGGCGCAGGACACAACAGGCGTTTCATTTAGTTATTCTCAAATAAGAATTAATGCTGATTCTGTTTTATTGAATATAAAAGCAACTATTACACCCGGCTATAAATTATACGCGCTTCAAAAAAAAACTGATGATGCTTTGTATTCATCAATTGATTTTGATACAACCCGTAACACCCATCTTAGCGGCGCTATAATAGAAAATGGAAATCTTAAAACAGAAAACGACACAGCTTTAAAAACATCAACCAGTTTTTTTACAGACACAGTTCTCTGGCAAAAAAAGGTATTTGCAAAAAGTACAGATAGTGTTGTATTGAAAGGCGCATTAAATTACCTGGTTCAATACAATAGCGAATATATTCCGGGAAAAAAAGATTTTAAATTTTATATACCTGCCGCGCCTGCATCTGCACAAGTTGCTTCAGCAAACAGTTATGCGACAAAATCTTTGTGGCAAATATTTATAGCTGCTTTTTTAGGCGGCTTGCTGGCGCTGCTTACGCCTTGCGTATATTCAATGATCCCGATTACTGTAAGCTTCTTTACAAAACGCAGCAAATCAAGAAATGAAGGAATAAGAAATGCATTATTTTATTCCGCTTCAATCATTATAATTTTTACAGTTCTTGGTTTTCTGATAACATTAATCTTTGGTCCGGCCGCTTTAAACAATCTTGCTACAAACTGGATCGCAAATCTTATTTTCTTTGCTATCTTTTTAATTTTTGGAATTTCTTTTTTAGGTGCTTTTGAAATTACATTGCCGTCATCATGGTCAACAAAAAGTGATAGCAAAGCTGGTATAAAAAATCTCAGCGGCATTTTCTTTATGGCGCTTACGTTAGTGGTCGTTTCATTTTCATGCACAGGTCCCATCATTGGAAATTTGTTGGTGCTTGCATCCACAGGAAACTATTACGGTCCGCTAACCGGCATGTTTGGTTTTTCACTGGCGCTGGCATTGCCGTTTGCGCTGTTTGCTTTTTTTCCGAATAAACTAAATGTATTGGGCAAAGCCGGCGGCTGGCTAAACGCGGTAAAAGTAACGTTAGGTTTTTTAGAACTGGCGCTGGCGCTGAAATTTTTATCGAATGCCGATCTTGTAAAAGGCTGGCGCATCTTAGACAGGGAAGTTTTTATTTGTTTATGGATCGTGATATTCTTTTTACTCGGAATTTATTTATTAGGAAAGATAAAATTTCATCATGACGATGAATTGCCGAAAAATGATTTTGGTCAACCTTATCTGAGTATTACAAGATTGTTTTTCGCCATTGCCGCTTTCACGTTTTCCATATATATGATTCCCGGGTTGTGGGGCGCACCGTTAAAAGGCATCAGCGCATTTGTACCGCCGATGGGTACGCAGGATTTTCATACATCATCATCAAATAATTCAAACACATCCTTTCAAAATATAACAACAAACGATTCAACATTACAGCCCGTTATGTATTATGATGTGATGAAAAAATATGAACCTGATGTTGTTGTAAAATATGGAATGATTACTTATTTTGATTATGATGAAGCGCTGGCTGCTGCGCGTAAATTACATAAACCATTGATGCTCGATTTTACAGGAATTAACTGCGTGAATTGCCGCAAAATGGAAGGACAGGTTTGGAGCGATGCAAGAGTTATGAAAATGCTGAAAGAAGATTTTGTAATTGTGTCTTTATATGTTGATGTACAGAATATTGATTTGCCGGAAAAAGAACAATATTTTTCAAAATCATTAAATAAGCCGGTTGAAACACTGGGCGATAAAAATGCGGATATGCAGGTTACAAAATTTGGCGCCAATACGCAACCGTATTATTTCTTTTTAGATGGAAACGAAAACAAATTGGCACCCGAAGGTTATGGATATGATGCCGATATTCAGAAATTTATAGAACATCTTAATAAAGTGATACAGAGTTATAAACTCTTATCCAAAAATCAGTAATAAAGTATGATGTTTAAAAGTGATTTTCTGTATTACAATCAGATAAATAACAAGCGGTAATTCCTATAACTTTTCAGGAAATTGATAGTATAATTTTTTCAATTTTAAAAGCCTTTAATAATACAGACTAAAGCTTTTGCATAATTGCAAAAGCTTTTTTTGTTACGTTGTTTGAGAGCATTTGGAAATAAAAATATTTGTGCATTATAAGAATATGTGTGATGTTATCTATCTACCACAATTATATCAAGTTGGCTATATATACGTTTGATATTACATCAAGCTATAAAAATCTGAAATCAATAAATAGCATTTTATTTATCTCTAAATCAACAAATAGTAAAAAAAGAGAATTTAGAACAGTTTGTTTTTCATAACCAAACAGATTCTAAAAATTTACGCAAACGTTTCCCTTGTTTTATTCTAAAACTAATTTCTATGTTTACGCCGACAAAAGAAACTGTTTATGAAGTGCTTACAACTCTTTTACTTAATTTTTTTATTATTTCTATGCCTTCACAGCCGGGCACAACAACCTAACGAATCTTTCCAGTTAAAAGGCGTGATAACAGATGAAGCCGGCAAGGCAATTCAGGCAACCGTTTCGGTAAACAATTCAACCAATGCAACAATTACCGACTCGACTGGTCATTTCACTTTGCGTGCAAAAAAAGGTGATGAGCTTTTAATAAAAGCCATTGGCTACAACGACAAAACAGTTGCAGTAGCCAGTACCGAAAGAATGGAAATTTTGCTTACACCTGCAGCAAATCAATTGAATGATGTTGTTGTTACGGCTCTGGGTATACGGAAAGAAAAACGCGAAGTTGCGTATGCGACCCAGGAAGTAAAAGGAGAAGCCGTGCAAAAAGCGCCTGAAACTAACGTAGCCAGCAATTTAGTTGGTAAAGTAGCCGGTTTAAGTGTGTACACAAAATCAACCTTGTTCGAAAATCCGGAAGTGTATCTGCGCGGCGAAGGTGCACTTGTGGTAATTGATGGCGTGCCTACGCAAACCGATTTCTGGAATATCAATCCAAACGATATAGACAATGTAAACGTATTGAAAGGCACGGCTGCTTCGGCTTTATATGGTTCGCTCGGTATTAACGGCGCCATTATGATAACCACAAAAAAAGGAAAAGGCGGCGCCAACGGAACCGAAATTTCTTATAACTCTACCACGCAAATGCAGGCTGGCTTTCTTACGTTACCCAAAACACAGAAAGATTACGGAATGGGCTGGAATGGTTATTACGCTTTTATTGATGGAAAAGGCGGAAACGGATGGTATGATGATTATGGTTATGTATGGGGTCCAAAACTAAATGTAAAAAATGCAGCTAACCCAAGTGGTTACGAAGAATATCCTCAATATAACAGTCCTTACGATGCTGACCAGTTATATGCATTTACACAAAATGGTTATACAGATTATAGTCATTATAAACCAACACCCTGGATTACAAAAGGGCAAAACAACCTGACAAATTTTTTGAACAACGAACTTTCGACATCGCAGAACATAAGCATTTCAGGAAAATCTGACCGCAGCGATTACCGGATTTCTGTTTCGCATGTATATCAAAAAGGGCAGGTGCCAAATACGAAGCTAAACTCTACAACTTTAAACATGGGCGGCAGTATAAAACTCACCAGCAAGTTTAAAGCAGAAGCAACTTTATCGTACAATAAACAATACACACCAAACTATCCGCAAACCGGTTATGGACCTAATAATTACTTCTACAATATTCTGTTATGGATGGGACCGGATGTAAACATTAATGATTTGCGCAATTACTGGCAGCCGGCAGGCGGGCGTACCACCAGTTCCGGTTCGTATATTCCGTATGGTGTAAAAGATGTACAGCAGTTTAACTACAATTATACCTGGTATAACAATCCCTGGTTTTTAGCGAATGAAAATGTACATGGTTATTATAATGATGTTATTGTTGGGCAGGTAAATGGCACATACGATTTTTCAAAAGACTTACAGCTATTAATAAGAAGCGGTCTTACTACCAACAGCGTTTCTTCCGATATAAAAACACCGTACAGTTATATCAATTACGGAACCAGCGCCGCACCAAAAGGTGGTTACGACGTAACTAACTCAAGCAACATTCTTTTGCAGACAGATGTATTGCTGACTTATAAAAAAACATTCCTGAAAAACTTCCATGCTACGGTTTCCGGCGGCGCCAGCACAAGATATAGCCAGGCAAAAAGTTCTTATGCCGGAACAAATGGCGGGCTTACCATTCCAACAGCTTACAATATCAGTTATTCTGTAAATCCTTTAAGTCCTGGTACCGATGTCGGCAATTCGTTATACGAAAGACAAGTAAACAGCCTGTATGGGTATGCTGAATTGGGTTATAAAAATATAGCTTACCTGAATGTTACAGGACGTAACGATTGGACGACGACTTTACAAAAGCCATTTAATTCATTCTTTTATCCTTCTGTTTCGTTAAGTGTAATTGGTTCTGAAATTGTAAAGCTGCCTTCGTTTATTTCTTTCTTTAAACTGCGCGGTTCTTATGCTAATATTTCTTCTGATGTTGATCCGTATTACACCTTGCCGGTTTATGGTTTGGGCACAAGCTGGAACGGAAACTCATCAGTTTCGGCTTCGGGAACGATTATCAATCCAAACATAAAACCGAGAACGACTATTTCCGGTGAATACGGCGCAGAACTAGGATTTTTAAAAAACAGGATTAATGTTGATTTTACTTATTACAATTATCTCGAAAAGAATTTCCCGAAACAAGTTCCGGTTTCACAAGCATCAGGTTATGACTATCTTTTGCTGAACGCGGATGAAATTACAAGACGAGGCATTGAACTTGTTGTTACCGGTTCGCCTGTCAGAACAAAAGATTTTCGCTGGGATGTTACGGTAAATTACAGCCAGCTTCGCAGAAGAGTAAAATCTTATTACGGTGGCGATAGCATTCGTGACGGCGTTAAAGTTAGCGACAGAACAGATGTTTATCGCGGCTATGCTTGGGAGCGCTCGCCCGACGGACAGATTGTTTACGGAAGCAACGGGTTTCCAAAGTACATAAATCAACTGGTCAATATGGGTCATACCAGTCCTGACTGGGAATTTGGTTTCATCAACAGCCTTTCTTACAAAAACTTCCGGTTAAGCTTTTCTTTCGATGGAAGAATTGGCGGCGTATTGTATGACGGCGTAGAACAAAAATTATATGAAGGCGGAATGCACGTAAATACAGACAATTCGTATCGTGATGATTCGTACGCCGGCAAAGCAACGTATGTTGGAAAAGGTGTTGTAGTAACCAGCGGCGAAGTAAAATACGATGTTCAGGGAAATATTACGAGCGATACGCGCAAGTTTGCGCCGAATACAACTTCGGTAAAATATATTGACTGGATATTCGCAAATTATGTTACCGGTATTGATGATGCTGATATGTATAAAAGAACATTTGTGAAGCTGCGCGAAGTTACATTAACCTATAACCTGTCGCCGGCTGTGGTTGCAAAAACGCCTTTTAAAACTGCCAGCGTTTCGGTTACAGGACGCAACCTCGCCTTATTTACCAAAGTGCCTTATATGGATCCGGATGGTTATTCAGGAACAACATTAGCCGATCCGTCTTACCGCAACATTGGTCTCAATCTGAATCTCACTTTTTAATTCTCAAACTACAACAATATGATGCGTTCATATTTTAAAATATTACTGCTGGCCGGCTTTTCTATGCTCATCTTTTCATGCAAAAAGTATGAAAATTTTCAAACCAATCCCAACCAGTCATCAAGTGCCACGCCTGCTTTATTGCTTACCAATGTTTGTGTAAGTGTTTTCAATTATTCACCTACCGATCCGGCGTTTGCAGCCCGCCAGCTTACGTATTATGAAAGAAGTAACTCGAACGCCGATTACAGCTGGACAAACTGGAACTATGATAATTATGATATTTTAAGACAGGTTGCAACGATGGATACGCTTGCGCAGCAACAAGGACAAAAGAATTATTCCGGTCTTGCGAAATTTTTCAGAGCCGTATTATTCAGTCAGCTTACCGAGCGGTTTGGCGATATACCCTATTCAAATGCGTTGGGAGGTTTTAGCGGAAATACGCGCCCGACATATGATGCGCAGGAAGATGTGTACAAAGGCATTTTATCTGAACTGGAGGAAGCCAATACAATACTGGATGATGCAAATGGCTCTATTGGCGGCGACATTATTTTTGGTGGCAAAGCTTCGCAATGGAAAAAACTTGTAAACGCGTATCATCTTCGTTTGCTTATTCATTTGAGTAAAAGAGAAGGCAACAGCAGCATTGACATCAAACAACAATTTCAGAATATCATCAGCAAGCCTGATATGTATCCGTTGATGGAAAGCAATAGTGATAATGGCCAGATAGTTTTTAATTCATCTTCTACATCAAACTATTATCCAACGGCCGGTTATCTTTCGTTGGGCACAGCGGTTTCTATGGAAGAAGGATTTGTAAATATTCTGAAAGACAGGAAAGATCCGCGGCTGTTTTCTTTTGCGCAGCCAATTAGCGGTTTGCCTGCCAATGTGTTTGACAATTATGCAGGCGTTAACGGCGGACTTACGCTTGCCGATCAGCAAACAGCTTCGGCAAACGCTTCGCGTATTAACAGCCGGTATTATGATATTACAAACCCGGTTAATGAACCTTTAATCTTGCTGGGTTACCCGGAACAGGAATTTTTGATTGCAGAAGCCATTTCGCGCGGCTGGATTACCGATGCTGTAACTGCAGAACAACATTATATTAATGGTATTACTGCTTCTATGGCATTTTATGGAATTACCGTTTCGCCAGACTATTTAAATCAACCTGATGTAAAGTTCAATTCGCAAGATGCCATATCACAAATCATCATTCAAAAATATATTGCGCTTTTTATGCAGTCTGGCTGGGAAGCTTTTTATGAGCAGCGTCGCACAGGAATTCCAACATTGCATGTTGGTCCCGGAACATATAACAATATGATGGTTCCCAAGCGCTGGCAATATCCGCAAAGCGAGTACGATTATAATAAAGGAAATGTGGATGCAGCTGTGCAAAATCAATACGGCGGAAATGATAATATCAACCAGATAATGTGGTTGATTCATTAGTTCTTATTTCTTTAGAATAATTATTTTCTTATACAAAAGCCTTTGCAATATTGCAAAGGCTTTTGTATGTATTGAATATTAATTTGCTTTTGACAGTGATAAAATTAGCGGCTTTGTTTTTTTAAATCAGGAACTCCGAATTTTTCAAAAGCTTTTTTAGCTTTCTCTACTTTCTCGGGAAAGAGAATAACATTGTCGTATTTATTTAATGATTTGTCAATACGAACAATAGGAACTTTCTTTTCATTTAATTCAAGTACGCTCTTCATATTTCAAATTTAAGATTCTTTTCTTTGTACAACAAATGCCTGATAGTTTTTGTCTTTTATAAAGCGTTCCCATTCATTTTCTGCTAATCCAAAAATTTCAAAGTCTTCTTGAACTATATCAAAATATTTATTAATACCCATTTTATAAAGTCTGGTTCTTGCAACTGTGCTTCCGGTTGCGTAAATCCATGCTTGTGGAAATTTGTCACAAAAAGCATAAACAGCCGATACAACTGTTGCAAGAACTTTTTCACTATCGCCATTGTCAGTAATAATCATATCATCAATTTCCCCGGTTTCCGAATTCTTGTCACCAAAAGCAAGGTTGAAAAATAAATTATCTTGATTAATAAGTGAGAACTGGATCAACTTTTCAATTTTTCCTTTTGGTCCTTCACTTAAAAATTCATAATTTAAAATGTATCGCCAGATTTAAATTCATATCTGTCAAGTTTCATGCTGATATAATAACACCATGAAGATAAGTGATTTGAATGTGGTCTGTTACTTTTACGTTTTTGAAACGTATAGACACTAACATTCAAATTTACAAAAGATAATACAGTATCTTCCTGTTAAAAGCAGCATTAAATAACAGAAAATTTATAATTTCATGGTATCTTTTTAGATAAGGAATTATGTAAATAAATGCGTAAATGAAACCTTCACAAAGCAGTAATATTGGAACAAAACAAAAAGCGCTGGCAATTAATCTTGATCCTGAAATTTATGGTTCTTTCGCCGAAATCGGTGCAGGACAAGACGTAGCTGCCAACTTTTTTAAAGCGGGCGCATCATCAGGCACAATTGCCAAAACCATGTCGGCTTACGATATGTTGTTTTCAGATGCCATTTATGGAGCAGAAAAAAAGCGCCGTTATGTAAGCGAGAACAGGTTAATAGCAATGCTTGAACGCGAATATAGTTTGCTCATTGAGCGGTTGGCCGAACAGCGCGGCGCTACAACAACTTTCTTTGCATTTTCCGATACAGTAGCAGCACTCAATTATCAAAAGACAAATTCCGGGCATGGCTGGTTGGGCGTTCGGTTTCAACTAAAGCCAGGTGGTGTATATAATGAGGTTGTATTGCATGTTAAACTATCTGATAACGATAATAACCTGCAGCAGCAAGCGGTTGGTATTTTGGGTGTGAACCTGATTTACGCTTGTTTTAATTATCATGAGAACCCGGTTTTATTCTTGCTTTCGTTGCTTGACGATTTATCCAAAGACCGCCTGCAGATTGATATGATTCGTTTTGAAGGTCCTGATTTTCTGAAAGTAGATAACCGTTTGATGAGTCTTCACTTGGTAAAATTCGGCTTTTCAGACGCAGCTGTTTTTGGAGCAGATGGGAAAAATAAACAGCCTTCGGAAGTGCTTTATAAAAAGAATATTGTTGTTGTGCGAGGTCGTTTCCGTCCTGTTATCAACGTACATATTGATATGCTGAACACAGGTGTAAACCAGTTTCTTGAAGAGCCTGATGTTGATAAAAACAATGTCGTTGTATTAACAGAATTAACTCTGCAATCTTTAAAAGAAAGAAATGCTGATTTGAACGCCGACATTGATGAGAAAGATTTTCTCGACCGTGTAGATATTTTATGTTCGTTGGGACAGACGGTTATGATTTCTAATTTCCACGAGTATTATAAACTGGTAGCTTATCTTTCAACCATTACCAAACTCAAGCTGGGCGTAGTGTTGGGCTATCCGAACCTTGAATATATTTTCTCCGAAGATCATTATAAAGATTTGCCCGGCGGCATCTTAGAATCGTTTGCAACTTTATTTAGTCGTAAAGTAAAATTATTCATTTATCCCACTTTACGCGATAGCATCATTCAGAATTGCCAGCGTTTACAATTGCCGCCGCACTTGATAGATTTATATCGTTACTTAATTGCCAACGATAAAATAGAAGACATTCTTGACTACAATAAAAATAACCTGAATGTGCAAACAGACCGGGTACTTGAAATGATAAAAGGCAGCGAAGAAGGTTGGGAAGAATATGTTCCTGCCGAAGTTGCAACTATGATAAAAGACCGCTGTTTATTTGGTTATCCGTGTAAGGTTGAACCTGTTATTGCAACAGCAGGCAACATTGAAAACAAGCTGGATACAACATTGTAATGAAATGTTTGCAGCTGATTTTATAAGCAAGCTATTTCAATTTATAATCGTTGATAAAAGATTTGTAAGTAAATCTATATCGGCATTCCATCTCAACACTTGACTAACACATTACATTGCATTAATCATAAAAACCTTATTAAAAAGTATCTTTGCAAAAAAGCGGCAAATGAGCAGAAAAGGAAAAGTGCTGGTTGCGATGAGCGGCGGTATAGACAGCACCGTAGCAGCACTGATGTTGCACAACGAAGGCTACGAAGTGGTCGGAATTACTATGAAAACCTGGGATTATGCAACCAGCGGCGGCAGCCATAAAGAAACCGGCTGTTGCAATATAGACAGTTTTAACGATGCCAGGCAAGCTGCTGTTCAGAATGGTTTTCCGCATTTTATATTGGATATACGCGAAGAGTTTGGTGGTTTCGTGGTAGAGAATTTTGTAGAAGAATATCTGGCCGGTCGCACACCAAACCCTTGCGTGATGTGTAATACGCATATCAAATGGCGGGCTTTATTGAAGCGAGCCGATGCGTTAAGTTGCGATTTTATTGCAACCGGGCATTATGCAAACGTATATCAAAGTAACAATGGCAGATACACAATCAGCAAAGGTTTGGATGAAACCAAAGACCAGAGTTACGTATTGTGGGGTTTAGACCAGGCGGTATTAAGCAGAACGCTTCTGCCGTTGGGTAAATATCGCAAAACAGAAATCAGGCAGATGGCGCTTGATTTTGGTTATCCTGAATTGGCTAAAAAAAGTGAAAGTTATGAGATTTGTTTTGTGCCGGATAACGACTATCGCGGTTTCTTAAAACGCAACGTCAGTGGCTTGGAAGAACAAGTTGATGGCGGCTGGTTTGTAAATAAAGAAGGCAAAAAATTAGGTCAGCATAAAGGTTATCCGTTTTATACAATCGGTCAGCGGAAAGGTTTGGAAATTGCTTTGGGAAAACCGGCTTATGTTACAGCGATTCATCCGGAAACAAATACAGTTGTATTGGGCGATGAAGATGATTTAGCGCAGCAAACCATGACTGTTAGCAAAATAAACTGGCTTAAATATAACGGCGTAGAAGATGGCTTTTTGGCTCATACCAAAATCCGGTACAAAGACCGCGGTGCAGAAAGTATTTTATACAATGATGGCAACAATATAAAAGTGCGTTTTACAGAACCTGTAAAAAGTATTGCTCCGGGGCAAAGTGCCGTATTTTACGAAGGCGATGAAGTGATTGGTGGCGGCATTATTCAGCGTGGAGATTCGGATATTTTTGCTTTCTGATTTTAAATTTTGTTTTAAAAATTCCTGTAATTACGTTATGTACACAGCCATAGAAACCAGTATAGAAGAGAGCATATTTATTATCACAATTAATCGTCCCGATAAATTAAATGCATTAAACCAATTGGTTCTTCATGAGCTTGACAAAGCCATTGATGAAGTGTACGACAATCCGGAAATCAAATCAGCGATCATAACCGGAAGTGGTAACAAAGCATTTGTTGCTGGCGCTGATATTTCTGAATTTGGTAAAATGGATTCCGGCGCCGGAGAAGCGTTAGCCAAGTTTGGTCATGATTTGTTTAATAGAATTGAATCGTCTCCGAAGCCAATTGTGGCGGCTGTAAACGGCTTTGCATTAGGCGGCGGAAACGAACTCGCCATGGCTTGTCATTTTATATATGCATCAACCAACGCAAAATTTGGTCAGCCGGAAATTAACCTGGGAATTATTCCCGGTTATGGCGGCACACAACGGTTAACGGCTTTGGTTGGAAAAAACATTGCCAACGAAATGATGCTCACCGGCAAAATAATTAGTGCCGAGGAAGCGAAAAGTTATAATATGATAAATAAGGTTTGTGAACCGGAACAGCTTTTGTCAGAAACAAAAAAAACCTTGCAACTGATTGCTGAAAAATCGCCGCTGGCAGCTTCAAAAATTATGGATTGTGTTAATCATTTTAATCATACACAGCAAGGATTTGATTACGAGATTAAACAGTTCGGAAAATGTTTTTCAACTGAAGATATGATTGAAGGAACTTCAGCTTTTACCGAAAAAAGAAAGCCGGTTTTTAAAGGAAAATAAGATTTGCCACGAAGAGAAAAGACACAAAGTTTTTATTTTTTTCTTCGTGTCTTTATGGTAAATAAATTATTCTAAGCTCTTAATAATCGCAATAAATTCATCGGCTACCAACGACGCGCCACCAACCAAACCACCATCCACATCAGCTTCTGCAAAAATCTCTTTTGCATTATTGGCTTTTACACTTCCGCCATACAAAATAGAAATTGAATCTGCTATTTCCTCACTATACTTTTTCGCCAGCTCACTGCGTATAAAAGCGTGCATTTCCTGCGCTTGTTCTTTACTCGCTGTTTTGCCTGTACCGATTGCCCAGATTGGCTCGTACGCAACCACGATCTTTTTTATCTGCTCTTCGTTTAAATGAAAAATTGATTCTTCTAACTGCTTAGCGACATACTCATTTTGTGTATTGGCTTCGCGAATTTGCAAAGGTTCGCCACAACAAAAAATAGGAATCATATCGTGACTCAAAGCCAGATCAATTTTTTCTGCCAGCACCTGGTTGGTTTCATTAAAATATTCTCGGCGTTCAGAATGACCTACAATTACATATTTCACATCTATGCTTTGTAACATTTCAACTGATACTTCGCCGGTAAAAGCGCCCGATTTTTTATTGCTGCAATTTTGTGCGGCTACAAACACGCCTTGTTTATCCTGCAAATGTTTTTGCGCCAAATGAATGTACGGAAACGGCACTGCAAAAATCGCAAGCTGGTTGTTTGTTAACTGATAATTACTATCGTGAATGGCATCTAATAATTCACGGCCTTTCTGCCAGGTAAGATTCATTTTCCAGTTAGCCGCCGCAATTTGTTTTCTCATAGTATGTATAATTATAAAATTTCTCTTTGTAAAATCACTAACAAGTTCAGGGACGAGCCGCGCCATATATTTGTTTCACTGGCGGTTACAACTTTCCAACCTTCTTTACCAAGCTGGTTTAATTTATAAGCCAACGCTTTAGCATCTACTCTCCCACCCCAAAACCAGCCGGTTACAGGAACTTCCAATACGGTATATTCAAATGCTTTCATTGGAAGATGGTTTTGGAAATTTGTTATTGATTGATAAAGTTGTCAAAGATATAAGTCAAAACAGACTCTTCTTCTTTTGATAATGTTTGATGCTTAAATTTTTTCCATTGCCTGATGTGTTTGATGGCTTTGTCAATGGCATATCCTTGTCCGTTAGAACCCCACGAAAAATTTCGCAACCAGGTGGGCAGCAAGCTGTTTCCAAACGCATTGCAGCTTACGCCATAAACGCTGCCTGTATTGATGGAAGAATTAATTGCAACGCGTGTATAATCGCCCATCATCACACCGCATTTATTTCCCGCGTTTATAAATGAATAATCGTACTCGCTCCAGAACTTAATATCACCGGCGGTATTTTTTACATTGCTGTTGCTAGCACCTGCGCCGAAGTTGCACCATTCGCCAATAATAGAATCTCCTAAATAACCATCATGCGCTTTGTTGCTATTGGCTTGCATGATTACATTTTTTATTTCGCCACCAACATTACAGTTTGGTCCGATGGTAGTTGCGCCATACATTTTAGTACCCATTTTTATCACAGCATTATCGCCAATCGCCAACGGACCTTTTAATAAACTGCCTTCCATAATAGTTACATTCTTGCCAATATAAACTGGTCCGTCAGAAGCATTAATTATAGAAAATTCTATGTTCGATCCTTCTTCAATAAAAATTTTTTCTTTACCTAAATATTGATTTGTATGTGACAAAGAATGAGAGGTTCTGTCTTTCGTTGCCAATATAAAATCGGATTGTATAAAACCTGCATTCCACTGTAAAACCTGGTGCGGATATTTGAGCCATTTGGTGTCGCTGACTGTTGCAAAATTCATAGCTGAATTTTCCAAAACTTCATTTATAATTTTCCCTAATCCTTTGCAGGCAATAATGCCGGTTTCATCTTCAATAACATCGCCTTGCCGAAGCATTTGTATCTTTTCAATCAATTCATCCGAAGGCAATAAACACGCATCAATCCACGTATGAATACCATCAGGAACTGGCGTGTATAAACATTGTAAATAGTCGGCCGTATTTATAAAAACGTCCTCGTTCAAAAGCTTCTGCCATCGTTCTTTCATGGTAAATAAGCCAAAGCGAATATCGGCAACGGCTTTTGTATAAGTAAACGGATATAACCTTGACCTTGCGGGTGTATCGAACAAAATAAAAGCCATAGAAAACTTAAAAATGAATTAAAAAATAGGAATTCTTTTTTGTGAATCAATATAGAAAAGTAAAGTTATTGTTGACATTGCAATCGAGCAAACCAAGTAAATATGAATCGCCTTATTTTTGTTCTTCACTTATGAAAGTTGTATTGTTTCTCAGTTGTTTGTTTGTTTCTTTTGTATTGATTCCGGGCTGCAGTTCAAAAGCGGAAAAGAAAACCGAAAAGTTTAACCGCGCGTCTGTTTCTCCTGATTTCAACTTTAGAAAATTATCTCCGGCAGAAATATCCCGTTATGGTAACGAAGCTAAATTTTATTACGAAACGCATCTGAAAAGATCCGGCTTTAACGGAAGTATTTTGGTAGCCAAGAACGGACAAATTTTGTTTGAAGATTATACAGGTTTTGCCGATTTTAAAACCAAAGATTCTATCAATCCAAATACAACGTTTCATTTGGCGTCTGTTTCTAAAACCTTTACAGGAACGGAAGTGCTGCGTCTTTGGGAACAAGGCAGATTATCTTTGAACGATACGTTGCAACAGTATTTTCCGGAGTTGCCTTACCCTGGCATTACCATACGAATGTTGCTCTCGCACCGCAGTGGTTTGCCCAATTATTTGTATTTTATGGACAAAGACTGGAACAAAAAACAAAAAGCCACCAATCAGGATGTTCTTGATTATATGATTGCGCACAAACCGCCTGTTGACGCGTCGCCGGGCAGAGTGTTTCATTATTGCAATACCAACTTTATGTTGCTTGCGCTGGTGGTAGAAAAGATAACGCACCAGCCATTTCCGCAATTTATGAAAGACAGCGTATTTACACCACTTGGCATGAACAGCACGTATATTTTTTCTATTACCGATACACTTAAATATATTCCGACTTATGTTGGCAATCGTCCTTATGAAATGGACTATTTGGATTGCACCTACGGCGATAAAAATGTGTACAGTACTGTGCGCGATTTGTTGCAATGGGACAAAGCTTTATATCAACACACTTTTGTTACGAAACCCACGCTGGATTCGGCTTTCACGCCGCAAAGCCATGAGCGCAATTCGATGCACAACTACGGTTTGGGCTGGCGTTTATTTAATAATGGTCCCGACTCAATCGTATATCATAACGGCAAGTGGCATGGCAGCAATACGGTATTAACAAGGCTTGTTCAGGATACGGCTACCATTATTGTTTTGGGTAATAAATTTAACCGCAATATTTACCAGGCAAAAGATATGTCGGTGATATTTACCGGCGTAAAAGATACCGCCGATCTGAAGGAATAATTTTTATTTACGGATATAAATAACTGTTCCGTTTTTCCATGTAATAATAGCCGACGGCGATGCTTCTTTATTTTCGTTGCGACGATATTGAACAGCATAATCAACGCCATTAATAATTCCATTATCAATATCAGCAAATTTTTGCGGCGAAGCTATTCCTGAAAAATTTGCTGATGTACTTACAATCGGTTTTCGCAATCGTTTAATGAGATGCCGGCAAAAAGGTTCTTTGCAAATACGAATGGCAACCGAACCATCTTCAGCCAGAACATTTTCTGCCAAACCAATCGCGCCTTCATAAATAACGGTTGTAGGTTTTTGAGTCGTTTCCAGATAATCAAATAAAGCTAAATCGGGCGCCGCCACATATTTCAGAATATCTTTTTCTTCAGCTACCAATACAACAAAACTCTTGCTGTCAGGCCGTTTCTTCAAGGTTATGATTTTAGAAACCGCTTCTGAATTAGTTGCATCACAACCAATGCCCCAAATGGTATCAGTCGGGTACAAAATAATCCCGCCATCTTTCAATACACGAAGACTTTCTTCCACATCTTCTTCAAAATCCAGGTTCATTTTTATTTTGTTGATTTGATAAAATATCGGCTGCTGTTTTTACTTTTTGCAAATCAAGTTCTAACAAACAAACCGGCAATGGACCAAGCTTGCAATAATTTTTTACGCAAGGCTCGCAAGGCAATTTTCCATTGCGTACAGCAATTGCTTTGTTGTTATGATATGGCCCGGTATTTCTTTCATCTCCGGCACCGGTAATGACAACCAACGGAATACCGGATGCACTTGCGATATGCGCTGGTCCGCTATCTGTGCTAATTACCAAAACAGCTTGTTGCAACAAGGTTATTAATTGTTGTAAACTTGTTTTGCCGGCTAATATTTCAATACCGCTTTTTTGAGGTAACAAGTCAAAAATTTCGTTTACATAAGTCACTTCCTTGTTTGCGCCAATCAATTTTATAGGTAACGAGTATTGCTGAAAAATGGTAATTAATTCAACCGCTTTTGGTACAGGCAAACGACTGGTAATTGATTCTGAATTCGTATTGATAATGAGATATGGCTCTGATTTTTTCTCAATTAAAGAAGGAAGATGAACAACCGGCTTTTTATCCAAAATATCAGGATTGAAAAACTGAAGAATTGATGCGTATTCTTCAACCCGATGTTTATTTTGAGGCTTTTTATATGAATGAGAGAGCAAAAAATTTCTGCCTTCTTTACGAAAACCGATACGCTTTTCAGCGCCGCTTGCATACGCCATAACAGCCGATGAAAAAGATTCGGGCAATACAAAAAATAAATCAAATTTTTGTTCTGCCGCTATTTGTTTTCCAAACTTCCAAACTCCTTTTAGTCCTTTGTTTTCTTCTTTTGAAAAGGTATAAATCCGGTTGATTCCGGGTAATAAACCAATCACTTGTTCCGATCCTTTTTTTATAATAACAGAAATATCAGCATCCGGATAGGCTTCCTTCAACAATTGTAAAAAGCCAAGGCTCATAATGGTATCGCCCAGCCAGTTGGGCATCCGTACACATATTTTCATTGGCTCACTCATTATCGTTTATAAATAAAAAAGGTCTTATTACTAAGACCTTATGTTTTACAAATATGATGAAAGTTATCTATTTCGCTTTCTTTTCTACATCGCCTTCAATAGTAAGAATTACAGGCTGCTGAACTTTTGCAAATTTCACCGTTACTTTCTTTTCAAAATGACCTTCCGCTTCTGCGTTATAAGTCACTTTTATAGAAGAAGTTTTATCTTTCATAACTGGCGTTTTAGGATAATCAGGCGTTGTGCAACCGCATTCAGCCGTAGCCACTTCAATAATAACCGGCTTGCCGGATGTATTAGTAAAAGAGAATTCGGTTGTTACCGGCGTGCCTTGTTTTATTTTACCAAAAGAATGTTTGATTTCGGTAAATTTTACAGGCGCATCCTGCGCAAACGAAACGCTTACAAATGCGATGAAAAGGAATGATAAGAAGTACTTCATAAATCAAAAATCAGTTTATTTGGAAGATGGCTTCATGCCTTGTGCCGGGCTGGCAGGCGCTGCATTATCAGGTGTTTCGAAGGTTTCACCATGAAAATGAATTTGCTTGCTCAAACCATTGTCTAAGAAGATGGTTACGTTTTTTGTAAAACCACCTTTGCTGCTGCCGTTAAAGCCAACTTTAATTTTAAAAGTTTCGCCCGGTGCGTAAGGACCTGGTTTCCAAACCGGCGTTGTACAACCGCAACCAGCCTGAACGTTCTGAAGCTTGATAGAGTCTGAACTTACATTTTTTACAGATAGTTCATACTCGATAGGCTTGCCATAAGGTATTTTACCCATGTCATGATCGGCATCGCTAATCTGAATAAATTTGGCAACATCCTGGGCAGCTGGTTGAGCAGTAGCAGGAGTAGTTGTTGATGTTTGTGCGTGAGCTGCAGATATCATCAATACAGCACTTAACGCTACCATCAGTTTTTTCATTTTCATTTTGTTTTGTTATGCAATATTATTCAATTATACAATGAAAAGCGCAATCTGGCATGGCTTTTCCGTTTCGTAACAATATTTTAAGGCTCTCTGATAACAATTGATTTTAGAAGTTTAATCCGGATAATATTATTTTATTCCCAGGCCGGAATTTCGCTGATTTCATTTGCCTTACCATTTTCGATACACCAGCCTTTTGTATGATGACCGTTGCTGATAATAAGATAAGAACAGCAGTTTGCCATATTATAACGGATTGCCTGCATCAATGTATCTTCCGAAAGCGGAACATCTGTCTGTTTGCATTCGATAATCATCCACTCTTTAGCATTTTTATACACAACAATATCGCAGCGTTTCTTCAATTCACCCAATACAATTTCTTTTTCTATGGCTAATAAAGAAGACGGATATTTTTTTACCTGAATAATGTATTGCAATATGTTTTGTCGTACCCATTCTTCCGGCGTCAGGCGCAGCCATTTTTTCCTTATCAAATCAAAAATATATTCCTTTCCTTCCCGCTTTGTAATCTGAAATTTCGGTTCCGGAAATTCAATCGTCAACATAAAGCAAAGCTACCGGCAACAGGTATATTATATTTGTAAAATTTTTTGTACATGAAATCAAGACAGGATATTGTAAACAACTGGCTGCCGCGATATACCGGCGAAAAATTAGACAATTTTGGTCAATACATTTTGCTTACTAATTTCAGTAATTACGTGCATCTTTTTGCCGAGTGGAACAATACAAAAGTGGTTGGGCTAGACCGTCCTTATCAATGCGCCACGGCAAATGGAATTACCATTATTAATTTTGGGATGGGCAGCGCCGGAGCCGCAACCATTATGGATTTGCTGTCGGCTATCAATCCCAAAGGCGTTTTGTTTTTAGGTAAATGTGGCGGCTTAAAAAAACGCAATAAACTCGGCGATTTAATTCTTCCCATTGCAGCCATTCGTGGTGAAGGAACTTCAAACGATTATTTTCCGCCCGAAGTGCCTGCGCTTCCCGCTTTTGCTTTGCAACGCGCTGTTTCGACAACCATTCGGGAAAATAAAGTTGACTATTGGACGGGAACGGTTTACACAACCAATCGCCGCATTTGGGAGCACGACGATGAATTTAAAGAATACCTGCGCAAAGTAAGAGCGTATGCCATTGATATGGAAACCGCAACCATTTTTACGGTTGGTTTTTTTAATAAAATTCCAACCGGCGCGCTGCTGCTTGTCAGCGATCAGCCAATGGTTCCGGAAGGCGTAAAAACGGCTGAAAGCGATAAATTAATTACCAGCAAATTTGTAGAACGGCATTTAAAAATCGGTATTGATTCGCTAAAGCAAATGATAGAAAAAACAACAACCGTAAGGCATTTGAAGTTTGAATAAGAAAATACAAAATACAATTAGGTAGCCATCGTTTGTAACTCCGGTTGAGCGTCCGTTGTGTCACTCACTTGTACGTTCGGAACAATAATTTGGCTATTACTTTGGCGTTTTTCCTGTTCCAGCATTTGCTTACTGGTAAGCCGGCTTCCATCGTGGCTCCAGCCGGGTTCTTTCAATATATATTTCAGTTTGTTACGCCAGCTTATATCTTTTCTCCGCAAATCTTTTTTCATTCCATTCCATTCATGAAAAACAAGATTTACCGCATTTGGTTTTTTTAACTTAGAAACCAAACCATATTGAATCGGCTCATATTCTTCTGCCGATAATTCCTTTTGAAACGTTCCAAACATTTTATCCCAGATAATCAAAAACATTCCCATGTTTTTGTCTAAATATTTTGTATTGCTCGCATGATGTACGCGATGATGCGAAGGCGTAACCAGCACATATTCCAGCCAGCCAAGATTGCGTATTAGTTCTGTATGAACCAGAGTTCCCCAGATTTGCGTAGCCGAATACATAAACACTATATCAAGCGGTTTGAATCCTAAAAAAGCCAGCGGAATAAAATAAATAAAACGATATAAAGGCTCAAACACCGATGACCGGAAACCCACAGAAAAATTTAATTGTTCGCTGCTGTGGTGTGTAACGTGCACGGCCCAGAAAAGGCGAATTTCATGATCGAAACGATGCAGCCAGTAATACAAAAAATCTTCGCTGATTAATAATACAATCCAATATATCCAGGGATTTGAAATCTGGATGATTGAATGGCTATAACAAAGTGCAAAAATAAAAAGATAACAAAGCCGGAAAGCCGCGTCAATCAAGGTGTTCAGCAGCATAAGATAAATATTCGATGCCGTTCCGTGTATTGTATAAACAGGCCGTTCCTGCAAATGAGTCAGCAACATTTCCAAACCAATTATCACAATATAAAATGGCGTGGAAATGATCAGCAGCCAATATTCTCTCAGCGATTCCATAAAACCTGATTTGACAAAACAAAGTAACGCGTAAAATATTTTAAGTAATTGTAAAATACATCCTTTCTTTTTTTAAGTCACCTTCGCATTATCATGGCAGATTTTATTAACAGCAACTGGCAAAAAAAATCATCCGATCATCAGAAAGAATACAAACGCTTTTTGCAACGCGCTGATAAAAATAAAGTCTTAAAACAATTACCGGTATTAAACAAAGAAGCTTTTGAAAATGTAAACTGTCTCCATTGCGCCGCTTGTTGTAAAAATTATTCACCACGTTTTAAAACACCTGATATTAAACGCATCAGCAAGCATTTAAAAATGAAGGAAGGTGCTTTTATAGAAACCTATCTTAATCTCGACAGCGATGGCGATTATGTTGTAAAATCAACGCCTTGCCCGTTTCTCGGTGCAGATAATTATTGCTCCATTTATGAAGTTCGTCCATCCGATTGTGAGCGTTTTCCCTACACAGATGAAGATGTGATTTTGAAACGTCAATCTATCACACTAAAAAATTCTACCTTCTGCCCTATCGTGGTTTATGTTCTGGAAAAATTAATATAAGCTTTAGCTCTAAAGAGAGTATTACATTTTATTTATCAAAAGAAAAAAGGAAACTGCTAACAAACACAGCTTTAGGGGTTGGAGGCTTCATGCTTACATTTGCAGCGTGAGACATAGAAAACCGCCTGTTGTATTGACTGATGTTCTGGTAGAAAATTATGCAGCCGAAGGCAAATGTATCAGCCGTGTAAATGGCAAAGCCGTATTTATAGAAAATGCGGTTCCCGGCGATGTGGTTGATGTTCAATTATTCAAAAATAAAAAAGACTGGGCAGAAGGTTACCCGTTACGGTTTAAAAAATATTCAGCAGAACGCGTAATGCCTTTCTGCGAACATTTTGGCGTTTGCGGCGGTTGCCAATGGCAGCATTTACCTTACGAAAAACAGCTTCAATATAAACAACAGCAGGTAAAAGATAATTTTACACGGATCGCAAAAATTAGTTTGCCCGACATTCAGCCGATTGTGGGTTGCAAAGAAACCAGGCGCTATCGCAATAAATTAGAATATACATACAGCAATAAACGATATGTGCCGGATACTGAATTTGATTCGTTAACTTTTGAAGAAAAAGCCACAACGCATGTAAGAAATGTTGCCGGTTATCATGCCAAAGGCGTTTTTGATAAAGTGGTTGAAATCAATACCTGTCATTTACAAAGCGAACCTACCAACGCGATTCGTAAAACCATAGCCGCTTTTGGCAACGAAAATAATTTACCGTTCTACGATATTAAGCAACACGTTGGCTGGCTGCGTAATGTGCAGGTTCGCATGACGGTTACCGGCGAAATTATGGTTAATGTTGTGGTTGGTTATGAAGATAAAAAGCATCAAAAAGAGTTACAACAAATATTGCTTCAGCAGTTTCCAGGAATCACAACTTTATTATTTACCATCAATCCAAAATGGAACGATAGCTTGTTCGATCTTTCGCCAAAAGCCGTTTCCGGAAATGGCTTTATTCATGAGAAATTAGAAGATTTTATTTTTAAAATCAGTCCGAAATCTTTCTTTCAAACCAATTCAAAACAGGCAGAAGTTTTATATCAAATCACGCGAGAGTTTGCAGAACTAAACGGTACACAAACGGTGTATGATTTATATTGCGGAACCGGCAGCATTGGCATTTTTGTAAG
>CBDATZ010000030.1:0-10419 GCA_965199845.1 Ilyomonas sp. | reverse complement strand
AGAATTATCAGAAAAAAATAAAACTATATTGTATATACCCGAAGGTTTTGCGCATGGTTTCATTACGTTGGAAGATGATACAGAAGTTAGTTACCAGATGTCTGAATTTTATAAACCCGGTTATGAAAAAGGACTTCTCTGGAACGATCCTTTTTTTAATATTACCTGGCCGATGGAACCGCAGGTGATGTCGCCAAAAGATAAAGTGTATCCACTCTTCCAGGCAGAAACAAACAAAACAACATGACTCTTTTTATTCAGGCTAACATATTGATTTCATGATTATCATAGACAATTTACTCAAAAAAAGAGCAGAAGAAAACAACCCGATACGTGTTGGCATTATCGGAACCGGTTTTATGGGCAGCGCGCTGGTTTTTCAGATTACCAAATACAAACCGGGTATTAAAGTCGTTGCAACGTCTAACCGGCATATTGAAAAAGCAAAGCAAGCTTATATAAATGCAGGCATTACCGAAATAAAAGAACCACATACGGTTAAAGAACTGGAAGAAAATATTGCTGCCGGAACATATAGCGTAGCTAAAGATCCTTTGCTCATTTGCAAAGCTGCGGGTATAGATGCCGTTGTTGAAGTTACCGGTTCTATTGAATATGCGGTTGCCATAGCCTGGCATGCAATTCGAAATAAAAAGCATTTCATCTCTATGAATGCAGAGCTTGACTCAACTGTTGGACCTATATTAAAGACGTATGCCGATAAAATGGGCGTTGTTTATACAAACGTTGATGGCGACCAGCCGGGCGTTATTATGAATGTTTACCGCATGGTAAAAGGCATGGGTTTAAAACCTGTGATGTGTGGCAATATGAAAGGTCTGCAGGATCCGTATCGCAACCCGACTACGCAAATTTCTTTTGCAAAAGAATGGGGACAAAAGCCCGATAAAGTCGCTTCATTTGCCGATGGCAGTAAAATATCTTTTGAGCAATCCATCATTGCGAACAATACAGGTATGAGAGTGGCAAAAAGAGGTATGCACGGCCCAACGGCGAAACCCAATACAACCATCAAAGACGTCATCAGTTATTTTCCTTTAGAAGATATTATAAACGGTCCCGGCATTGTAGATTATATTGTTGGCGTGAGCGAGCCGGCGCCCGGTATTTTTGTTTTAGCCACTACCGACGACCCGTATGAAGCGCAGTTTTTAAAACTCTACAAATTGGGTGAAGGTCCATTGTATTTGTTCTACGAGCCGTATCATCTTTGTCATTTTTTAGCGTCCAATACAATTGCCCGTGCCGTGCTGTTAGGCGATGCTGCTGTAACGCCGATCGGCAAACCTTATGTTGAAGTAATAGCCATTGCGAAAAGAGATTTAAAAGCTGGTGAAACCCTTGATGGCATTGGGTTTTACATGACGTATGGTGAATGTGAAAATGCAGATACGAGAAGAAAAGAAAATCTGTTACCGATGGGATTAGCCGAAGGTTGTATTCTTAAAAGTGATATTGCAAAAGACAGCGCAATACGTTTTGATGATGTGATTGTGCCCGAAGGACGTTTTGCCGATAAACTTTATAAAGAACAGGAAGACTATTTTGCAGAGAAATAATTTGTTTAAAACCGGATTATAAAATGTTGCTTCTCTTTATTTTCTTTTCTGAAAAAAACAATACCGATAAAAAACAAATCAATAGATAACGTAACCGCATCACAAGCTTTTATTTCGCTCCAGGCAGCATCCATGTCTTTACTCCAATGAATATCATCAAAAATAAAAATAGAATATTCGTTTGCTTTTACAAGCAATTGTTTAAAATAAGATAAAGTGGGTTCTTTACGATGATTACCATCAACAAAAGCAAAATCAACAATTGATTTTTTTTGTAAAATATCTGGTAACACATCATCAAAATTGCCCGTAATCAATTCTATATTTTGCAAATGAAGTTTGTTGAAGTTATGCTGCGCAATATTAGCAACAGCTTTTGCGCCTTCCATAGTTGTTACTTTGGCATCTGCTTTTGCGCTGGCTAAATAAGACGTTGTGATGCCTAATGAAGTTCCTAATTCAAGTATGGTTAATGGTTGATAATGATTTATCATTCTGAACAATAACTGGCTAAATTTCTTTGGCTTTACAGAAGAAGCCGCAATGGAACTGATTTTTCTTTGCTGGTAATGTTCAACTCTGGAACCGGCGCCAAAGTCTTCTACAGTAAGTGTTTCATTGTTTTGACTTAACTCTTTGCGTAAAGATTCTATGGCATTGTAACAATAAAATGAACGCTTATCATTCAATACATTTGTTACAAAATCAAACACAAAAGGAGAATGAATACCATGACCTTTTCCGTTTGAAGAACGAAGCCAATACTGAATGTATTTGAACGCAAGTTGCAGCTTACTGTACATAAGCGCAATGATAACGGATAAGTTGTAAATGGTGAATATTGAATTGCAAATACGAAGCTTGAAACAAAGAAATGTTTCTGATTTTACTTCTTTCTTTCCCAAATTTCAAAGCTGTAAGCGTATAGATGTTTTTCATCGGCCGTAAAGTTTTGCTGGCTGGTTCGCTGCCATTTTTTTTCGTCAATCGAAGGAAAAAAAGCATCTGCTTCTGTAAAGCTTTCGTGAACGCGGGTCAGGTAAATTTTATCGGCTTTTGGCAGCATCATGTTATAAACTTCTCCACCGCCAATTACCATCAATTCATTAAAATCATTTTCATTAACAAAGAAAAGTGCATTATCTAATTTGTTTACCACAACGGTTCCTTCGGGGTGATAATTTTTTTTATAGGTTAAAATAATATTGGCTCTGCCCGGCAATGGCTTGCCTCCGCCAAACGATTCAAATGTTTTTCTACCCATCAAAACCGGCATTCCCCAGGTTATATTTTTAAAATATTTTAAATCATTGGGCAAATGCCAGAGCATCTGGTTGTCTTTGCCAATGGCATTGTTTTCAGCAGCAGCAGCGATGAGAGAAATGGTCATTTATAAGTATCAGGTATTATGTAATAAGTATTAGGAATGGTATATTGTAATGTGATTTTGCAATAAGTATCTTCCCTAAAACCATCATAATACTTACTACATAATACCAATACAATTTACACTGCTACCGGCGCTTTAATATGCGGATGAAACTGGTAATTTTCCAGTTGAAAATCTTCAAATTCAAAAGCAAAAATGTCTTTTACCGCAGGATTGATTTTCATAGTTGGTAAAGCAAACGGCTCGCGGCTCAATTGCAGGTTTGCCTGTTCAATATGATTACTGTATAAATGAACATCACCAAACGTATGTATAAAGTCTCCGTATTCTAAACCGCATACCTGCGCTATCATCATCGTTAATAGCGCATAAGATGCAATATTGAAAGGCACGCCAAGAAACACATCGGCACTGCGCTGATACAACTGGCAACTCAATTCTCCGTCGGCTACATAAAACTGGAAACAACGCATGGCAAGGCATCAAAGCCATGTCGGGAAGTTCGGCAACGTTCCAGGCACTCACCAGGATTCTGCGGCTATCAGGCGTATTTTTTATTTGTTTGATGGCTTCGCTGATTTGATCAATCACTTGTCCATCCGCGCCTTCCCAGCAACGCCATTGCTTGCCATATACCGGTCCTAAATCGCCGTTTTCATCAGCCCATTCATCCCAGATTTTTACGTTATGATCGTTGAGGTATTTTATATTGGTATCGCCTTTTAAAAACCAAAGCAATTCGTAAACAATACTTTTTACATGCAGTTTCTTTGTTGTAACAATTGGAAAACCTTTTTGTAAATCGAACCGCATCTGATAACCAAAACAACTCAGTGTACCGGTTCCGGTACGGTCTGTTTTTACGGCGCCGTTATTTAAAATATGCTGAAGTAATTGCTGGTATTGTTCCATGCTTAATCCCTAAAGGGAAATTTTTAAAATTAATTATTGAATATTTATTTTAAAAGAATAAGCGTCTTTACATCTTTAAGAGTTAGGAGCTTTATTCTTTCCTTTTCTTCGCGACAATTCTTTATTTATTAACACCAGTTCCCGGCTCGTTTGCCCGTTAATGCTGCTGTTTTCCTGCGCACGTCGCATAAGATATGGAATAACATCTCGGATAGGTCCGAACGGCACATATTTGCTGACCGAATAACCCGCTTTGGCAAGATTGAATGTAATATTATCGCTCATGCCATACAGTTGTGAAAAGTGCATGTGCGGATGATCGTGAGGAATACCTTTCGCATCCAGCAATTCGGCTGCATGAAGGTTGCTATATTCGTTATGCGAAGCCACAATAGTTGCTATGGTATCAATGTTATTAATGCAATATTCAACGGCTGCATTATAATCGCCATCCGTGAAAGATTTGTCTTGCTGAATAAGTGACGGATAACGCTTTTGCGAAGCTCTCGTCCTCTCCTTTTCCATATAAGCGCCACGCACAAGTTTAACACCCAGAATAAAACTCTTTTTCTTGGCAATCGTGTGGGATAATTTCATGAAGTTAAACCTATCGTGACGATACAATTGGATGGTATTGTAAACAACTGCTTTTTCGCCGTTGAATTCTTCCATCATTTCCATCGTTAACCTATCAATAGGATCTTGTATCCAACTTTCTTCCGCGTCTACCAAAACACCAACTCCCTTTTCAGCAGCTTCTTCGCAAATCCGGTACATACGTTCACGAACACGCGACCATTCTTCATTTTCAATTTCATGATCGTGAATACCGCTGCGTAAACGTGGCGCTTCGTTCAGCGTTTCGAGCAAACCAAAACGAGCAAAACCGGTTACTTTGATGCTGATAAACGGAATGTTTTTTTGAGAAGCTGCATAATCAATCACATGTATAAATTGCTTTGTGGCTTCTTCAAAATTGGCTTCGCCTTCTTTGCCTTCTACGCCATAATCAAGTATCACTTTTACATGATAATCATCTAACAATCTGGCAACTCTGGTTGTTTCTTCTAAGGTTTCGCCGCCTACAAATTGTTTAAAAATGGTGCCGCGGATAAGACCGTGAATAGGCAAGCCTGTCTTCATTAAAAATGGCGTGATGCGTACGCCAACGGCTGAAAACATAGGATAATTCATGGTATTGAAAAGAAATCGCCCGGATTTCAGTTCTTTATCATTTTTATAGGCAAACGCCACTTTTGTATTGTCGAAAGATAAATCCATATCTGCACAGGTTCGTTATGCGAATATCGGTTTTGTAAATGAAGTAAAAACAGCGCAAACAGGATTGTTGAAAGAATGTAGATTAAAAAGTTCTATCTGCAAAAATTTAGGTGACAAGACGAAAGAAGTAAGATCAAATTCAAGTTACAGTATTAGATTCGAAACTTGATATTATGACGGCTTGTGGCTTGTTTCTTGACTTTTATTTTCTTTTTATTTCCTGCAATCACATTTACACATGCAATCAGTCGTTCTTGTTTTTCCACATCAATTATTTCAGCATCATCCGGCTTTAGATAAACAACGAAACGTTGTATTAATTGAAGAATGGCTGTATTTTAAAGAGTTGAATTTTCATAAACAAAAGCTGGTTTTGCACCGGGCTTCCATGCAATTTTATAAGGAATGGCTGGAGAAACAAAGTTATACTGTAACCTATGTGGAAGCGACTGAAAAACACGCAGATGTCAGAGAACTTATTGCGTGGTTGCACCAAAAAAATTACACTGAAATTCATATCGCAAATGTGACTGATGACTGGTTACAAAGACGCTTGTTTACATCAGCAAAAAAACACAACGTTACAATACATACTTACGCAACGCCGATGTTTATGAACGAGGTAATAAGTATGGCTAATTATTTTGAAAGAAAAGGTTATCACCAGACAGATTTTTATATTGAACAGCGTAAGCAACGCAATTTGCTGATGGCGGCTGATAACAAACCGGAAGGTGGCAAATGGAGTTTTGATGCAGCTAACCGCAAACGTTTTCCGAAGAACGGTTTATTGCCACAATATCGCTTTCCGGAAGAGAATAAATACGTAAAGGAAGCTAAGCAATATGTTGAAAAACATTTTAGTAAAAATTATGGCAATATAGATTGTAAAATGCAGCACCAGCCGGCGGTTTATGCAACTACATTTACAGAAGCAGAACAATGGCTGGATGATTTTTTGGAGAATCGCTTTTCTCACTTTGGTGTATATGAAGATGCGATTGTAAAAGGTGAAAATATTTTGTTTCATAGCCAGTTGTCGCCTCTTTTAAATATTGGTTTATTAACGCCGGATATTGTATTGAAGAAAGCTTTGCAGGCGGCTGTTAATTATAAAATTCACATTCATGCGCTGGAAGGTTTTATTCGCCAGATTGTGGGTTGGCGCGAATATATTTTCTTGGTTTATGAACGCGAAGGCAGAAAGCAGCGTACGCAAAATTTCTGGAATTTCACCCACAAAATTCCGCCTGTTTTTTGGACCGGGGAAACAGGCATAGAACCGGTTGATAACGTGATTAAAAAACTATTGCTGTGTGGCTACACGCATCATATAGAAAGGCTGATGGTGATGGGAAACTTTATGCTGCTTTGCGAGTTCAACCCAAATGAAGTGTACAAGTGGTTTATGGAAATGTATATTGATAGTTATGATTGGGTAATGGTTCCGAATACTTACGGCGTTACGCAGTTTGCCGACGGAGGTTTGATGATGACAAAACCATACATCAGCGGAAGCCATTATTTAATGAAAATGGGTGATTATAAAACAGGTGAATGGCAACAAATCTGGGATGGTTTGTTCTGGCGTTTTATGCATACACATCGAAGTTTTTTTGAAAGCAATCCAAGACTTGGTTTATTGTTGGGAACATTAGATAAGATGCCGGCTGCAACAAGAGAACAACATATCAAAACGGGTGATGATTTCTTGAAAAAATTAGATAGCTGGAATGAAAACGTCTAAAGAATTTCTACGTCTTTTTATTTTGTTCAAACATTCATTACTCAATTAATAAAAGTCGTGCAAGTGAACAGTTTGCTGCTCACGCCAATAGCGATGATGTTTGATCTGAGCTTTATCGTTCGTAAATTTTTTTATTAAAAATGATTATAACAAAAAGCTCTTTCAACATATTGAAAGAGCTTCTTTTTTATGCTATTGATAAGTTTATAAAACGTTTAATGTAACACTAAGATAATACAATGCACCAATGGATGGATTACCAAAAGCATTTACATAATAATGATTCAACAGGTTGGTGCCGCCGAGTTTGAATACAATATTGTTTTTTGGTAAATGATAATTGATCTGCCCATCGAGTGTGCTGAAAGCGCCAACGTTGCCAATGGCAAAATCACCTTCAAAATTCATTTTATCCTGCCAGCGATAAACGAGGTTAAAGCCAAATTGTTTTTTATACAGAAAACCTGTATTTCCAAAACTTATATTGGTTCTGTATTTAGGCGTATTGAAACCGGAAATAAAATTGGTAGATACCTTGCTGATTTCATCAGAATACAAATTGCCGCCGACCGTAAAATTGTTTGGTAATAAGTATTGTAATGAAAGTCCCCAACCGTCTGTTTTAACTGTAGAAGCGCTGTTTACAGATACAGAATATACATTCGGAGTTGCCAGCCCGGTTGGCTGACCGTCCGATGATTGTACAACAACAGTACGACCAATAAAGTTTTTGTATGATGATGTGTAAGCGTACGCATCAATCAGCAATTGATTGCTGATTAAGCCTTTGTACCCCACTTCGTATGATTGACAGGATTCAGGTTTGTATTCGCCAAATTGTTGTACCTGTAATTTTGTTGGATCGCCGGAGGCGGCAAATGCATTAAAGCTTTCGAGCGAGTAAACAGGATTGGTATTAAAATGATAAAACTCTCTGAGATTTGGCAAGCCGCCAATCAGTTTTGTATTGCCGCCAATCGTTAAATTAATCCATTGCTGTTGTGTAGTAGGAAAGCGATAAGCGGTTTGATAAGACAATCTTATGTTGTGATTTTTTGCAACCGTAATCACGGCAGAAATGCGTGGCGTAAACCGACCTGCAAAGTTTTCGTTCTTATCATATCGTCCGGATGCCGTAAGTCTCAGAACATTAAAAAACTTTTGCGATGCCTGTAAATAAGCGCCTACTTCATTGATAGGAATTTTGCCGGCTGTATCAGCAAATAAAGTTCCCTGAGAATTTAAAACATAACGCTTGTAATCTGCGCCAATCAATATGTCTGATTTGTTGTCTTCTGTTTTTAATTTTAATAAATCCGTCAGGTTCCATTGTCCTTCTGCAACGTACAAAGCAGTATGATCTACAAATAAACCACCAGCCGGTATGGGTTGCTTACGTACGGCATCATAAATAGTTTTAAAAGCCGAAGTTCCAGCCATTGGTCTGGCGCTGTCAGCATAAGCGCGGGCTGCTGTTAAAAAGTTTGGTGTATTAGCCAACATGGCTTGCCTTGCTGCGGCAGCGGCTGTTGCATCGTCGGCACCGCCTTGTTTTGCTGTTGCAAATGCGGTTTGCCAAACAGTAGCGGCGCCTTGTATAAAAGCACTTCCGAATCGGGGATACCAAACTGTGGAAGAAGGCGCCCAGCTTTCGTTTAGCAACTGCATAGTAACCGTTGCATTATAAGATTGTCCTGCATTTTCCTGTGTTGTATAAGCTCTTACAAACCAGTTTTTGCTCTTGGCTTCCAGTTTATATTGTTCGATAGATAATTTCTTTAAAGAATACCTGTCGCTGCCGGTATAAACCGTATTACCATTGCCATGATTTACAATAAAAGACAGTTCCGTATTCGGATTAATCATATAATACAAACCACCGCTGGCTTTGAAATTATAAGTTGTCGGGTCAATAACATCCTGCTCTTTATAACCGGTGCGCGATACATTAAACGGAGTTGCCAAATAAGGCTGAAGAATGCCGTTAAGATTTGGGTTTCCGGCGATGGCAGCGTTCATCACGGCGCGGATATCGCCTTTTGTTTCATCACCATACACATTTACGCCATCATAGTTCGGATCGGTAAGACGGGTTTGACCGGGTATCACATGACCGGCAGAACTGGACGAACGCAGATAATCTGTTGTATCTCTTGCAACCCAATCTTTCGCCGTAACAATTTCTCCCGATATTTTAAAAGCAAACTTGTCTGATACTTTATAACCCCAACGCAAAGTCGCATCATAATAAGGAGAAGCACTACGCGCATAATCGTTTATATGATTAACGCCACCTTTTAACTGCACACTCAATCCCTGGTATTTGAATGGATCTTTGCTATTAATTAATAAGGTTCCGTTCATGCCGCCCGGTCCATATAATGCAGAAGAGGCGCCGCTTAACAATTCCATACTTTCGACATCCAGCTCTGTTGGTCCAACAATGGCACCAACGGCAAAATTGAGTCCCGGCGCCTGGTTGTCCATACCATCAACCAATTGGTTTAAACGTGTATTGCCACTGATGTTGAAACCACGCGTGCTGGGTGTTTTATAAAGCAGTCCGGAAGTCGTCATATCCACGCCTTTCAGATTGCCGATAATATCGTAGTAAGAAGATGCCGGCGCAGCCGCAATAGCTGCTGTATTTACCCGCTCAATTGTAACCGGAGATTCTAAAATACGTTCCGGCGTTCGACTTGCCGAAACAACAACTTCCTGCCCCAGAATATAAGCCGGTTCTAATAAAGTGATTGCCTGCTCGCCTGTATTGGCAACCGTAATTTCTTTAGACGCATAACCAACCGATGAAATAACAAGAGTGAGCGGTAATGATTGTTTGATTGATAGTTTAAAGTAACCTTTTTCATTTGTATATGTGCCGGCAGAAGTGTTTCCTTTTACAACAACGGAAGCCGATGCAACAGCTTCGTCTGTTGTTTTATTTTTTACTGTTCCCGATATTACTGTTTCATTTTGCGCATACGAAGTAAGCATACAAAAAAGAGGGAGAAGGCAAGCAAGCAAAGTTCTCATAAATAGGTTTGTTTATGTTAGAGTAAAGAAAAGCAGTTCTTTTTAATAAAACGAAAAAAACGATTATTATTTCTATCTATTCATAATAATTCATTGGCTGATTCATTTCCACAAAACAATAGTCACAAGATTGCATAAGAATATCATTTATTATATAAATCATATTGTACAAATCAGCGTCTTTATAAGATTAGGATTACAAATTATTTCAGAATATTTTTTTCGGTAACCATTAAAAAAATTGAAAAAGGAAATTATATTGCTGAAATAAAAGAGAGCAAAAAGCAACCGATTGTTCCGCTATTTTTGCAGCATGATGCCATACCAGTTTCCCAACCAAACAGCATTTTACAGAGGAAAAGTAAGAGACGTTTATACCATAGGCGATGATATTATAGTAATGATTGCCAGCAACCGTATCTCAGCCTTTGATGTCATTTTACCAAAGCCAATTCCATATAAAGGACAAGTGC
>CBDATZ010000029.1:0-65023 GCA_965199845.1 Ilyomonas sp. | reverse complement strand
CTGACTATGCTAAATAAAGCACATTATGCCGCTATAGAAGGTATCAAAAAAAGCATTGAACAAATAGAAGCAATGATTTGAAAAAAATCATACAACAAAACCAGGCTATTTACACCAATATAATCTAATAAAAACCGTACCGGGTATCGGACATCTTACAGCGATATATATCATCTGCTGCACCAATAATTTTGCTTCAAGACCAAATGGTAAACAACTGGGCAGTTATGCAGGCGTAGTACCTTTTGGCAACAGCAGCGGCACCAGCATTAAAGCAAAAATAAAGTACACAAAATGGCAAACAAAGAACTCAAAAAAATGTTACATCTCTGCGCACTTGTCGCCATCAAATACTCACCCGAATTCAAACAATATTTCCACCGTAAAAAGGCAGAAGGTAAAAATGGAATGCTGGTACTAAACGCAATCAGAAATAAGCTCCTACTAAGAGTAGTAGCAGTAGTGAATAAACAACAACCCTATGTTAATAACGTATCGGAAGCAGCATAAAAATAGCCTAAAAATAGTTTTGTTTTTTCCATAGCAATCCAGCCCAAATTGCTGCAATACTTTTGTTAGCGGCTGTATTTTAGAAGTTAGATAATGTGTCAATTAATTGAGCTTTACTTTTATTCATAAGTGAAAGTGTATATTCTTTCTCAGCATTATCAATTTCTAAGTTGTCATGTTGGACATTATAAAGATGTTGAAGTATTTGATTTGCTTGAATTGAATCTCCGAACATAATTAAGTTAATTGCTTTATTAGTAGTCAACATTGCATAATCTCTGTTATTTGTTTTCATTGTATCTAAAACCGAATCACAAATTGTCAGTGATTTTTTAAAATAAGGTTTTGATAATATTGTGTCGCAAAATTTTTCATGTAATATTCCTGCTGTTAAATAAAGTCATTTGCATCGGGTCTTAATTGAATGCAAGTATCTATTGTTGAAAATAGTCTTTTGCGTTGCTTTAGTGAAGACAAGAACATTAATTTATTATAATAACACAAGAAACAATTGTTGTCAATTGCCGTTGCACTGTCAAGAATTAGAATTGCTTTTGCGCAAACTATCAGGATTGTCAACATGATTAATTAAAAGATTTATCTTATTACTCAGCCTTGCGACGTTAACGTCAACTTTGCTGTAAGAGTTTTTCTGTCCGCATGAATAAAGTGTGATTGATAAGAATAATATTATAATTTTTAAGGTCGTCATAATATAGCCGCTAACGGCTCCGGCTTTCTGCTGTGCTGGCATTAGCATTCCGTCTGCCGAATGCCTTACTAAAGATAAATAGAATTACAAATGTTGAAGTGAGAAGTGTCAGCCAGCATAGCAGAAAACCTTTTGTTGTGTGCCGTATTTTTTGTCATTAAGTTGTCTGAACTTGTCTATAGGCAGAATATACTTTGTCAATCCATTTTGAACCAAAAACTCTAAGTTCATAAGTCCACAAGTATTCTTGCTTGTCCGTCCAATGTTCTTCGTTTGTGTCTATCCAAAATCCGTTTTTCAAGTCATTGTCATAAACATAAAAAGTGTCACCGTCAAACTCAATGATTTTGTCGTAAGTATCAACACAAAACGAAGTGTCAATATAAAGTAAACAAGTGTCCTGATACTTGTGTGTTGTGAAATATTGCTTTTGTCCTTTCAATGAACTTTGCAATGCTTTAAAAACAGTTCTCAAATTGGCTTTGTCACGATAAGGAAACGATAAACTAAAATGCACTGTATGAATAATTTCACTACCTCGGATGCTTGTCCAGATTTCATCAGTTTTATCTATTAGTAGAACGTCCGTTTCTACAATATTTTGTCCGGCAATAGTCGTCAGAAAGTTAAGCAAGTCAGGAAGTCGCCGCTTTCGGTCTTCCTGCTTTCTTAAATACTTTATTCTGTCTTGTCTATCTTTATTAGATGTCTGCATAATATGGCACACAACGAACAGGGCTTTGTGCAGGCAGGGCATTGTTGTTTGTCCAGCCCGGAACTGAAGCCCAATAAAGAAATAAAAGTACAAGATAACAACTAAAAGCCCAACAGAATTCCGTCCAGCCCGAACCAAAGTACAGCGATGCAAACAGCCGAAGTTTGAACGTCAAGCCCTGCTTGCACAAAACCCCATGTTGCCTGCAGTTTTATTCGAGCTGCATACAAGTCTTGTCTAAAATTAGTTTTGCAATGTCTTGTCTGTAAGCTTTGATTGTTTTGTCAAAGGCATGTTGAATAAATGGTGCAACAAAATATTGAGAGCCTTCTTCTGGTTCTAAACCACACTCAAAACTGTCCATATAATCGCTTGATGTCATATAGTGTTCGTTGAGATAGAATAAATACGAGCAATGCAAAATGAATATATTTCTCAAGTCTGCTGAAAATTGATTTAGGGTTGTAATTCTATGCTTTAAATAAACTTCGTTGTCATTGAGCAATAAATTATGATAGAAATTATAATGCGTATGGTCGTTGCAACGATTTCTTAACTTCTTATATGTTGTCTTGTCCTGAAAAAGTAAGTCATTAATTTCTTTCAGTTTAGTTGAGTTTCTAACGTAGTCGTTCATAACTCGATATTCAGGAAGTTGCTCTTTACCTTGTAACCAATTGTCTATTTTTTCTACAATGAAGTTGTTTAAGCTAAAGTTGTCTTGCAAATAGAGGCTTGAATAAATGTTTATAATTGTCGAGTCATAATATTTCCGAAGTAAAGCATAGGAATCATTTATTCTCCCATTTATAAGTAGCGTTTTTATGGAATCAACTGTCCCTTGGATTGAAGAGAAAATATAAGTGTCAATATTTAGAAAAGCCTTTGTCCCTATTGATACAAAACCCATTATTGAAAACGATAGGCTTTTGTAAAACTCAATATACAGTGTGAGTTCTTCAAAAATTTGATGTTCTTGATATTCTTTGCTGTTAGTATTCATTGTGTCGTCAAAAATTGCAGGCAACGAATAAGCATTGGCGTTGGGCCGCAAGGTACGCAACGTAGCCTCCCGCAAAGTGTCCGCCGCCTAATGCCAATGCGGTGTTGCCTGCTGTTTTAGTCCTGTCGAATTTGGAAACCTAGTGTATTTATGTTCCAACGCCTTAAATCTGCTTTGTCAAAGAAGATAATGATTTCTTCTCCACCACTTATTAATGTATAGGTCTGTTTATCGTCTATTTGTTCGTTAGGTTCCAGTGCAAAAAAGAACACGCTTTTGTCATTGTCAAAATGAAATACAAGGCTTTCAGGAACAAAACTGTCTTCCTGTAAAAACTTGTGAACCTCTTTAATTGAAAGACTTTGCCCGTCTAATTTGCATTCAGGTTCACGTTTCCAATTCCAGTCTACTTGTCTAATTTTTGCCCCCTTTATACGGTTCCATTTTTCGTCTTCACGAAACTGGTTTATCAAAGGAAAAACAGTCGGCTTATGAGTGTTATTATCGGTAAGTTTCTTTAGAAGTATTCCAAAAATTCCACCATACCACGTTTGGTAATTAGTGTCAACAAGGTATATGTTTCCAGTAGTTGTCGTAAGTGTCAAATACCCAAGAGGGATATGGACTGCACCACTCTTCTCTACCTCAATATCCCATCCGTCAACCTTTGAAGTATAAAATATTCCTTCTATAATCTGTCCAGCAAGTTCCTGTCGCAATTGGAATTGTTTCTCAATAGTTGTGTCAAACCAAGTTTGGAATTGTTCTTTCCGTAATTGTAGAGTGTCCATAGAAATAGCAGGCAACGTTCCACTGCTTGCCGAAGTAGCGGCAATAGTATTCGTCTGCTCAAATATAGTTATATCGTTCAATAGAAACCATTTGCTGACTGATTTGAGTCAGCCGCTATTTTGGCAAGCACTTGTTAAGCGCAGGCTTTATGTTGGCAACGTGAAGTTGCCAACATAAGTTACACCAGGCAAAAGAGTTTTGCAAAATAAATCGCTGGCTTGGAAGAATCCAACTGAAGAACTAAACAAAATAAAGACTGGCTGTTATTAAAAGTTGCGCTTAACGGTCCACTGCTTGCCGAAGTAGCGGCGTTTTTATTCCTGCGTTCAAATCTAATACAAAAGCTCAACAGAAACCAGTTGCTGACTGATTTGAGTCAGCCGCTATTTTGGCAAGCACTTGTTAAGCGCAGACTTTATGTTGGCAATGTGAAGTTGCCAACATAAGTTACACCAGACAAAAGAGTTTTGCAAAATAAAGCGCTGGCTTAGAAGAATCCAACTGAAAGAATTAAACAAAATAAAGACTGGCTGCTATCAAAAGTTGCGCTTACGGGTCGGTATTTATGCAGGCAGGGCATTCAGCGCCGTGTCAGCCTAGTACAAAAGCCGATTGAAAAACTAAAGTTGAAGTTATGATAAAAAGTATAACAGCGCTGTTTCAGCCGGAATTGAAGCTAAATAGCGATACTAAAGCCGAAGTGCGTAATGTCAGCCCTGCTTGCACAAATACTTTTGTTATGCGCATTTTTTTGTCACTCACCATTTGCAATTATTTTAAAGTACCAATTAATGTTACTGCAAACTTAGATTGTGTTAACATTTTTTTTATTTCTTCTCCTGTAGCGTCATCAATATAATAATAATTAATAGCTATCGAATATCCGTCATAAAGTCTTGTGATATAATAATTGTGAACTGTTTTATTTTCATTTACTTTAATGTGCATTTGAAAATTTTTAAATCTTAAACCATCAATTGTGTCGGTTGTTCTTAGCGTGTCAAACTTTGCTGTTGGTGCTTGATTAACCATTGCTTTATAAAAAATCTTTATTACGTTGTTATCTATTGAGTCCCAATAATGAAAATTTGTTACTGTTGATTTTGAAATTGTTACGGTAAAACTACCCACTTGTCCTTTTGTGGCACTTAATACGTTTTCTATTTTGGAAATGTCAGGCTTGCCACCAGCACCTTCTAGTATTTTGCTTCCACCTGCTATATTTTGAGCATTTGTAACAGAATCGTCTAATGTAAAGTCAGAAGGCAAAGTAATTGTCCACCCGATTTCTTTAAACTGATATGTTCTGTTAGTTTGTCCACATGAAGTTGCCCATATTGAAATAGAGATTATAAAAATTAAAAGTTTCATTGTATTGCGCATAACGTCCGGGCTTTACGCCCGGCACGACGGATGCAATCCGCCGGCTTGGAACGGAAGCCGAAAGTAGCACAAAAGAAACAAACAAAACCCAATGTTCAGCCGCGTTCCGTCGAGCCACGAACCAAAGATGGAAAGAGAACGGAAGTAGCGGCTGGCAAGTGTCAGCCGGGCTGGCGTAAAGCCATTTGTTGCCTGCCTGCTTTATTGTGTCACCACAACGAGCCTGCGCCGGCAACACAATACAAAACAGCGTTGCAAGCAAACGTTGATGCTTAGCACTTCTTAAGTAAAACAACTGGAAACAAAAGAACAAACAGCTCTGAAATGAAACAGTTAAAAGTGGCAGGCAACGTCCAAGGCTTTCTGCTGTGCTGATATTCTGTGATTCGTCAGCCCGAACCGCTGCTGAGTAAAGTTATGTAGTTGATGTTATATTCTGTTGCTTGGCTTAACTCGTTCAGCCCGGACTAAAGATGATAAGCGAACAGGACGATCAGTATATATTCTTCAGCCAGCATAGCAGAAAACCCCTTGTTAGCAGCCGTTTAACAGGGTTCAATGAATTACAGTCGAAAACATTTCCTTATTTTCCTTTGTCCAAGTATAGTCACCAAGACTTGTTGTTAAAATGTCCAAATTGTTATGAAAAACGACGAAGACACTTGCATCAATGAAACCAACATTTCCTTCCCCGTCGACAATTTTATAAATTTCTTTTCTGTTTACAAGATTTGGAATTGAAATGGCTTCGTCATGTCTAGAAACTTTATAAACTTTTATTCCAGTCAGTTTTGTCCCAAGTTGTATATTATAGACAGCTTTAAAAAAAAGGTCAATATTGAAAACATCGTCAGGATCTGTCTTATTAATTCTGCGAATAATCATTTCGCTATGACTTGGCGAATAGTCCAACATAAAATATTGCCCTTCTAAATCAGTATAAAGTAATTCGTTCATTTTTGTGTCAAACTAAATGTCTGTGTTATTTTAACTGATAAAAGCTGATTCAATTTCGGCTGTCCAGCAATGGCTGCTAACGCCAATGCAATGTTGTGCGTTCGTTTTATTGCTCGCTTTCTTCGTACGTCACTCGCTTTTTATTGTCAATAATCTCAAACGATTGATATTTGGAAAAGTCACCATTTTTGTAATTAAGACTTTCAACGTTCAATTGTTCAGGTAAATCATATGTCAAACTGAATGAGTAATCAGGTAAAAAACCGTCATACTGATAAACGTAGTTAATGTTAGAAGCTGCTATTGGTAATATTTTGAAGCCCGTATACTTGGAAATCTCTTGGTATTCTCTAATTGTCAACCCTTCAGCCTGTGTTCCGTTAGCAAGTCCTTTTGATGGCTTGATTTTGTCCGAAAGGGTTTGTCTAAAATCCTTGTCAACAACAATGTTCATTGTAGTTTTTGAAACGTAATCAACATATAAATACGACGAAACTAAAAGTGTCAGTAATGAAGCAAGTTTAATTTTAGTTCTTTTGCTTATTGCGTAGTTTCTTCTCCCGATATAAGAAATGAGTATTCTGATTGCAATTAATGAAGCAATACAAAACCCAATAATCTTTACAAATTCCGTCGGTCTAACAAAACTGTTGAGTTTCAGCTCCAGTCGGTCTGTCCATAGTGCAAGCAAAAAAGTCAACAAGATTAAGTTGATTGTCACAATTGCAAAATATTTAAGCGACTTTTTAAGCATTGGTGTTTATTAGGTGTCGGTCTACAAAATGACGCATAACACTTAAATATACGAAACTTTTGTTTCGCTATTTAGGCAGGACAAAAATATGTTTTTCATTCAGTATCAATACAAAACCATTTCGTTTTTTGAGTATATTAATCTTACACAACATTTCCTATATCAAACCAATATATCCGAAAAGCGAAACCTTCTTACAAATTCAGTTTATCTAAAGGGCTTTCTATTTTGCCTATTTCTCTTTTGCTTACATGTGTATAACGCATCGTTGTTTTAATACTGTTATGTCCCAGTAAATCCTGGATAAAACGAATGTCAGTTCCGCTTTCCATAAGGTGAGTCGCATAACTATGCCTGAGCGAATGCACACTGCCTTTTTTGGTAATACCGGCTTTCTTTTTGGCAGCAATCAGTATTAACTGAACACTTCTGGTACTGTAAGCGCCACCGTATTGTCCTTCAAAAAGATAGGACTTCGGTTTATACTGCAGAAAATATTCCCGTAACGTAAGCAGCAGCTTTTTTGATAAAGGCACCATCCGGTCTTTCTTTCCTTTTGCGCCATGTATGTGAATCATCATTCTCTTACTATCAATATCTTTAACTGTAAGACTTACGATTTCACTTACCCGCAGACCCGCCGAATAGCCGGTCATCAACATAGCTCTGTGTTTCAGGTTTTCAACTTTTTGTATGAGATTAGATACTTCTTCGCCAGCCAATATCTCTGGTAGTTTAAATGGCTTTTTAGGACGGGGAATATCGTAAAATTCTGCCTGTCTGCCTAACACTTTTTCAAAATAAAACTTGATGGCATTGATTGTTACATGCACATGCATTTCTTTATATCCTTGTTTTGTAATGAGCCAAAGCAGGTAAGACATAATCTGGGTTTTGGTTAAATCAGCCACATGTATTTGGTGAAGTAACCTGAGCAAATGATGAAACGCATTGCAATAATTGCGGATTGTATTTGAACTATACGCTTTCAACAGCAACATGTTTTTGTAATCGGTCAGAGCCTTTAAATTATGTTGATGCAAAGGGTACGTCGTAATCAAAGTTACCGTTGGTTTACTAACCGGCTTATCCGTTTGTAAAATCACCGCTTTCCGTTGCTGTAAGTACACCACCAGGCTTTGATTATTTACAGCAGCCTTATTGCCAACAGATTGCAATAACTGCATATAATGTTTCCTGTCTAAGGGAATGTACCAGCATCCGTGTGTCCGGCTCCACCTAACATCGGGCACTATTTTAATAAGGTTATTCAGAACCGCATTTAGTGTACAATAAATGCCAATGCTTTCCTGCTTGCGGTGATATAGCGGTTTCAGAATTATGGACAACATTATGAATCAGGTTTAGTTAGTGTAAATATAAGATATAGCCAATTGTAATGTTACTCTTTCAGGCTTTATAAAATGATATTTCTGAAAGGTAGAATTGTTACTTCCGGCTTTATTCATACTGACAAAAAAATTAATAAAGATGATGATGAAAATTCCGTTCGCAATACAATATCTCGCAACTGTTTTACAGCGCAAAACGGATAAATAAAATCGCTTTGTTTATTTATCCTAATAAAATCATCATTACTTATAACCTTGCTGCGTTTATATGCAAGTAATCGTTGTTCTGCTTTGGGTTTCATCTTCCTTATCTTGAAGCTATGTATTTACTTATACAATTCTATTTTGTTAATAGTATTTATTTGCATTACAAATATCGCGTAGCCAAAGTAAAAAGCACATTATCTTGCCCGCCTTTTAAGAACTAAAACCTTATTCATATTGTATGGCTGCCAAAGAAAAAATCTTAGTTATCGGTGCCTCCGGACAAATAGGAGTGGAGCTGACTTTAGCGCTGCGAAAATTATATGGTGATGCAAACGTAATTGCGTCTGATTTGCGCGAACAAAAATCCGTTGCTTAAAGACAGCGGACCTTATGTATCGCTTGATGTGATGAACAAAGAAATGCTTCATGTGCAGGTTATTCGCCAAAACATTACACAGATTTATTTGCTGGCAGCGATTCTTTCTGCCACGGGCGAAAAAAATCCAAATCTTGCATGGAGTTTAAATATGCAGGGCTTACTAAATGTGCTTGATATTGCCCGCGAAGAAAAACTGCAGAAAGTGTATTGGCCAAGCAGCATCGCGGTATTTGGTCCAACTTCGCCAAAGCAACTGTGTCCGCAGCAAACCATCATAGAGCCAACAACAGTTTATGGTATCAGTAAATATGCCGGTGAATTCTGGTGCAACTATTTTCATCATCGTTATGGTGTTGATGTACGCAGCATTCGCTACCCGGGTTTAATCAGTTATAAATCGTCTCCCGGTGGCGGAACAACCGATTATGCCATCGAAATTTTTTATGAAGCGGTAGAAAATCATTTCTACAATTGTTACTTAAAAAAAGATACATATTTACCCATGATGTATATGCCCGACGCCATTCGCGCTACGTTAGAATTGATGGAAGCGCCCGCACAAAATATTTCGGTTCGTACGTCGTATAATGTAACCGGAATTTCTTTTTCGCCAAATGATATTGCAACTGAAATACAAAAGAATATTCCAAACTTTTCTGTTAGTTATAATCCCGATTACCGGCAGGCAATTGCAGACAGTTGGCCGCAAAGCATTGATGATACTGTTGCTAATAAAGACTGGAACTGGAAGCCGGAATACGACTTACAAAAGCTAACAAAAGATATGTTACTGAATTTACAATAAAATCAAAAAGATGAAGAAGCCGGAATTCAGGAAGAAGAACATTCTACAACCGGTTCGGGTGAATACGAAATATCAGCGACGGTTTTGTTTTCAAGAATCGCTAAATTAGCGTCGCGCACTTCAATCATAATACGGTGAAGTCCGCAGTTACGTTCATCGCATTGCCCGCATTGTTTATAAAAATGAAGGCTTACGCAAGGCAACAATGCAATGGGTCCTTCTATCAATCGTAATACTTCAGCTAAAAAAATTTTCTCCGGTGATTTTAATAGATAATAACCGCCGCCTTTTCCTTTTTTACTGTCTAAAATTCCGTTCTTCTTTAGTTCAAGTAAAATGTTTTCCAGGAACTTCAAAGGTATGTTGCGCTGCTGCGATATTTCGGCAATCAGCACTGGTTCGCTATTAGGCTTTTGTGCCAGGTACATCAAGGCTTTAAAAGCATATTGTGTTTTCTTAGAAAGCATATATCATAATCTCCTTCCTCATGCAAAGTAATTCTTTTTTACCGCAAAATAAATGGCTGCGCTACGCGACTTTTTATCAATCCTATGTATGCAATTACAATCTAAACGGTAACTGTTTTCTTTATCTTATTTTCTTGTAATCTTGGCGCATACCAATACAAAACAATACCGGCAACAATAAGTAATGATGAGATTAATTCGGCTTGTGTAGGATGAAAGCCAAAGATGCTGTAACGTGTATTGACTCTTATTTTTTCTATGAAGAAACGCTCCAGTCCGTTTACAAATAAATAGATGGCAAACAATCTGCCGGCAACATTTATTTTTTTGCGGATGCGCCACAAAAAAAGACATAACAGCAAGCCAACTATGATTTCATAAAGCGGTGTCGGGAAAACAGGCAACGGTAAATAATTACAAAAGTCGTCCCAACCGCAATGTGCTAACGGAATGCCTTCGTGGTTTACATTGTGCGGATATGTGTACGCAAACATCCAATCGGGCAAACCCCAGAAAGACTTAACAGCTGCGTGTTGCACCGCGCCGGTAGAAGCAATATGATCTTCGTATAAATTCTGATAACGGCTTAATTGAGAAGTGAACTGATCGGATGTTGCTAACTGCACTTTACCATCATCATTGCTTATATAAGCACTGTTTACAATACCCCAGTCGCCATCGCCGGCCACCTGGCAACCCATACGTCCCCAGCCATAAGCAAACATCAGTCCCGGCGCAATCGCATCGCAAAGATGAACGTAAGAAAAGTTGTGTTTTTTTGCGTAGAAATATATCGCAATTGCGGCTACAATCAAACCACCGTAAAAAGTAAGCCCGCTGCGCGAAAACAAATTTCCGATCGGGTCTTCAATAAAACGATCCCAGTTCTCAAGATTATCAAAAAGTTTCGCGCCGGCAAAGCCCGCAATAAACGCAATTATAACTAGGTCGCCAACGCGATCGCTTGGCCAGATTTTATAGATGCGTTGTTCCGGTTTCGCTAATTTGTCTTTGTTTTTACTTTGCCATTTTAAAAAGGCAAGCAAGCTTCCTAATACAATGCCGCCAATTAAACTTCCTTGCGGGGAAAACAAAAAGCTTTGCGGATCGTTCAGCGCATTTTCATTCAGAAATAAACCCAGCAGTTTGTAGCCAAACAAAAATCCAACAATAAAATTACCCAGCAATTCTCCCAGACCTGCCGGTTCGCCGACGGTTATCTTTGTTTCGGTGTATGTAAGCAAACCTTTTGCCTGCTTGCGTTGCAGCTCTTTTACCAACAGCCATGCGCAGCCTAAAAAAGAAATGGCTACCATGAATCCGAAAGTATTGATGACCTTTAAAAAAGGCAGGCTGATGTTGAAAACGTCTTTAAAAAAATAGTATAAATTGGGATACATGTATCGCTTTTATCGTAAAGGCTGCAAGTTTACAGAAAAAGCACTCACCAGCTTAAAGATATGTTGATAAACATTTTGCAAAAAGAATAAAGTTGTATAAACAAAAATGCTGTCTTGTTTTATAAGACAGCATTTTTTATCTGATAGATGAAGTTATTCGTGCTTGTACATTAATTCATAATATTCATTTGCCATACGGTTACTGTCGAACTGGAAACGAACATCGCGCATACCATTTTTGATAATCTGCCGCCATGTGTCTTTGTTGTTGTAATACATCGGTAAAATCTGGTTTTCCAGCATATCATACATTGTGTCCAAATCGTACTTGTCCTGCTCATGAACATTCATGCGATTATAGTCTGCTTTCGGAACTACAAAGCCGTTGTGTCCCTGGTCTATAAATTCAGGAATCCAGCCATCATCGGTAGAAAAATTTACCGCACCATTCATAGCTGCCGTCATACCACTTGTACCGGACGCTTCACGCGGAACGCGCGGATTATTCAGCCAGATATCAGCACCTTGTTTCAGACGTTTGCTCAACGAGAGTTCGTAACCGATAAGCACAGCAATATTTTTATAACCCTTGCTTAACTGCACCAAACTATTAAACGTAGAAATGGCTGAATAATCGAGCGGATAAGGCTTTCCGGCCCAAATAATCTGAACCGGGCGCTCTGTATTCGCCATCAGTTTATTAAAGCGTTCTCTGTCTGTCGCCAAGAAATCGGCACGCTTATAACCGGCAAAACGACGCGCCCAAACAATGGTCAATATATTCGGATCAAACAGTTTCCCGGTCTGGTCGGCAACCACTTCAAAAGCGCGTTTCTTTAAATAGTTTTTGCGATCATCAAAACCCGCATCATCATGTTCTTCAGAAAAACGATATAATTGTTTATCTGCCCAGTAACGATAATTCTGCGCGTTGGTAATTGATATGATCGGGGCAAATATTATCGTACTTGCTCCACATTTCACGCGCTACTTCGCCGTGCAATTTTGAAACACCGTTGGCAAGCCGCGCAAAGCGCAACGCAACAAGTGAATGATTGAATTGATCGTCGTACGTTCCGGTTACTTTGCGTACTTCATCAACGCTCAGGCCGCAGAAATAACTCATCTTATGGCACAAGTATAAATCATGTTTTTCATTACCGGCTTCTTCCGGTGTGTGCGTTGTAAATACCAGGTGCTGCTTTAGTGTTTCAAGACTTTTAAATTTATTAAGTAAATAAAACGCGGCCGATAAACCATGCGCTTCATTCAAATGATATACATCCGGGTTAAAGCTTAACTCATCTACCAACTTGGCGCCGCCAACACCAAGTAAAATAAACTGCGCTACTTTGGTTGCCACATTCGCATCGTACAAACGATGACAAATGGTTTGCGACACATAATCGTTCTCCGGCAAATCGGTGCTTAAAAAGAACATCGGTGCGCTGTTGAAAGTAGATGGCGCGAGGTAATATGCTTTTATCCATACCGGCGTATCATGAATCATGATTTGGTATTTGATGCCGGTATCTTCGAGAAAACTATATATTTTTTCCATCCAGGTTACCTGTAAAGTCTGGTCCTGGTTTCGTGCCTGGTCGTAATAACCATATTTCCATAAAATGCCGATGCCTATTAAGTTTTGGCGCAATTCGTAAGCGCTGCGCATGTGCGAACCGGCTAAAAAGCCCAAGCCGCCGCTGTATATTTTTAATGGCTGGTGAATAGCAAATTCCATAGAGAAATAAGCTACTTTTTTTGGTATAACGTTCGTCTATTGTATAAGGCACTTCGAACTTTCTAAAAATTCATAGTTCTGTTTTTGATTTATCAAAAGAGGTCGCGCAAGATAATGAAATGTATTTTGAACGCATTTAAATTTGACTTAATAGAAAAAAGGCTTTTTTATCTGTTTTTAATGTGAAGAAAAATAAATAAAGTTCCCTAACCTATTCATTTGTTTACCCAAACGGATTTCTTCTCACATGGGTTTGTTTTTTCTTTTATAAACGGGTCAAATAAACTTTCTTTTTCCTGCATCGGTTGCGTGGTAGATTCTGTCTATGTTTTTATCGGGAAAGACAAAAAAATTTTTTGATATTGTGTAAATATTACACATTTGCTAAAAATTAAACCGATTGCTTAGTTATCAGTACCGATTGTAGCAACTGCTGAATTCATCCCTGCTTATCCGCTTCCCTTGAGAGAGTATACGGATAAATGGGTATCTGTTACAGCATCATCCTTTACTTATTATTTATTTAAACATGAACATTATGAAGTTAAAATGGCTGCTAACAGCCTTTGTGCTGGCGATAGCTTGCGGCTTTGCCCTGCCTGCCCTGGCGCAGGAAAAAACAGTTTCCGGTACTGTGTCAGACACTGCCGGGCGACCAATACCCAGTGTTACCGTTCTTTTAAAAGGTACAAACACGGGCACGCAAACCGGTCCGGACGGAACTTTTGTTATTAAAGCAAAAGACAACGGCACCCTGGTATTTTCTTCTATCGGGTATGAGAACCAGGAAATAGCAGTATCGGATGATAAAGTAAACATTGTTTTAAAATCGCTGAATACAAACATCGGCGATGTTGTGGTTGTGGCGTACGGTACCAAGAAGAAAGGCGATTTGACAGGTGCTATAACATCTGTAACAACAAAAGATTTTCAGAAGGGAAATATAGCCTCACCTGAGCAATTGCTGGTTGGTAAAGTTGCCGGTTTACAAATTACATCGGGCGGCGGTTCTGCCGGTGGCGGAAGTATGCTTCGCATTCGCGGAACCTCTTCGTTAAATGCAAGCAACGATCCTCTTATCGTTATTGATGGTGTTCCGGTTGAAGGCAATAGTGTTACCGGTGCTGATAATATATTGAGTACCATCAATCCGAACGATATAGAATCTATGTCGGTTCTGAAAGATGCGTCTGCAACGGCTTTGTATGGTTCACGTGCGTCAAACGGCGTTATTATCGTAACCACAAAAAAAGGAACACAGGGAAAAATAAAGCTGAATTTCAATACAAAAATTTCTCTGGGTGAAGTAACCAAAGGGCTTCCTGTTTTTTCAGCTTCCCAACTAAGAAGTGTGGTACAGGAGCAAGCTACGTTAAGCGGAAATAATACATGGTTAAACCTGTTAGGCAATGCCAATACAGACTGGCAGGACGTGGTGTTTCATAAGGCGATGGGATATGACAACAACCTGAGCGCCGGCGGCACTATTGGCAAAGTGCTTCCTTTCCGCGCCTCGGTTGGATATTATGATCAGGATGGTATTTTAAAGACTGATAATTTTAAACGGGTAAGCGGTGCTTTAAATCTGACACCGAAACTTTTCGATAATCATTTATCCATCAATCTTTCGGTAAAAGGCTCGCATGTAGATAACAGGAAAGCAGATGCCAATGCCATTACAAGTGCGGCTATTTTCGATCCTACCAAACCGGTTTACGACACTTCAGGCAAATATGGTGGTTATTCTGAGTGGCTTACTGCTGCCGGCGTTCCCTTAGGTCTTGCATCACGCAATCCGTTATCGTTACTCGAACTGAGAAACAATACCGTAAAAGTTGACAGGATTATTGGTAATGTTCAGTTTGATTATAAATTTCATTTTCTTCCCGATTTGCATGTACAGGCAAACCTGGGTTTAGATAATACCAGCACCGTAGGTAACGATATGCAAGATTCAACCTCAGCGTATGCCTATCTTACCAATGGCGTTACCAGCCATTATGGACAGAAAAAAGTAAACACGCTGGCTGAAGTGTTTTTGTTTTATACGAAAGATTTAAAAAGTATCAACAGTAAGTTCGATATTTTGGTGGGTCATACGTACCAGGATTTTCTGACCGAAGTAAGTAATTATGCTTCGTTCAGCCAGCGTGGTCATGGTCCGTCAGATACGATTGCGGGTTCTGTACCCTTATTTGCTACTGATCGCCCGCGTTATCGTTTGGAAGGTTATATCGGAAGATTAAACTATACATTGGCTGATAAGTATTTGCTTACGGCTTCTATACGTCGCGATGCAAGTTCTAAATTTTCGTCTGACAATCGCGTAGGTTACTTTCCGGCGGTAGGACTTGCCTGGAAAATGAAAGAAGAATTTTTCAAAAATTCAAATGCCATCAGCGAATTAAAACTTCGTTTAGGGTATGGTATTACCGGGCAGCAGGATGGAATAGATTATTATGCTTATCTGCCTAATTATGCGTATAGTTCCAGCACGACGGCGCAATACCAGTTGGGAACGGCTTACCAGACTTTCTTAGGTCCTTTGGCATACAATCCGAATTTAAAATGGGAAACCACAACTACCAGCAACGCCGGTATTGACTTTGGTTTTGCTCATAGCCGCATTACCGGTTCAATAGATTATTATTTTAAAAAGACAAAAGATTTATTGAGCGTGGTAAACATTGCGCCGGGCGAAAATTTCGATATTACGCAACTGCAGAATGTGGGTAATATGGAAAACCAGGGCGTTGAATTTTCAATCAATACAACGCCGGTAAGAACCAAAGATTTTACCTGGGATTTTGGCTTCAATATAACCTGGCAAAAAACCAGAATTACAAACCTGCTTCGTTTTCAGGATCCTTCATTTAAAGGTATTGCCACCAGCGGTATAACCGGCGGTACAGGTAATAACATTGGTAAATTAACCGTAGGTTATGCACCATATACATTCTTTGTGTACAAACAAATTTATGATCCGAAAACAGGTTTGCCGATTGAAGGTATTTATGAAGACGCCGACCGCGACGGAACTACAGCCGGTGACGATGATGATCGTTATTATTACAAGAAACCTGCACCGGATGTATTGGGCGGTATTACTACACAAGTTTCCTATCGCAAATGGAGTTTGGGCTTAGCCGGTCATGCCAGCTTTGGTAATTACCTGTACAACAACTTTGCTTCAAACAACGGCATTCTCAATACCATTCAAAATACGTTAGGTATTGTAAACAATGCAGCCAGCGATTACCTGAATACAAGGTTTGTAAACAACCAGTACCTGACCGATTATTACATTCAAAACGCTTCTTTCTTCAGGCTTGATAATATCAATCTTGGTTTCGATGCCGGCCGCGTGTTTAACAACAAAGCTGCGTTGCGCGCCACAGTAAGTGTTCAAAATGTATTTGTTGTTACAAAGTACAAAGGGTTAGATCCGGAAGTATCCGGCAATAACGGTATTGATTACAATATTTATCCACGTCCGCGCGTGTATTCGTTAGGTATTAATCTTGATTTTTAAATTTTAAATGATTGATTCGTATGAATATTCTAAATAAAATTTTGCCTGTTGTTGCCATTGCTTCGTGCAGTTTGCTGGCAGCTTCCTGCGCAAAAAAATTAGACCTCTATCCACAAAATACAATTTCAACAGACAAAGCTTTTTCTACCGCTGCCGGTTATAATGATGTACTGGCTAAAATTTACGGTTCTCTTTCTGTAAGTGGCAATAATGGTCCAAACGGAGCCGGTGATTTGAGTGGGTTGGATGGCGGTTCGCAAACGGGTTTTATCCGTGCCTTTTTTAACTGTGAAGAATTGCCTACTGATGAAGCCATTTGTATCTGGAACGATCAGACTATAAAAAACTTCCATAACCTTCAATACAACAGCGCCGATCCGTTTGTAAAAGGCATGTATGCCAGGCCGATTTATAATATAACGCTGGCAAATCAATACCTGAACCAGGCAACGGAAGCCAATCTTACTGCCGGCGGAATTACCGGCAGCGATGCAGATGCGATTTTAAAATCAAGAGCCGAGGTAAGATTTATCCGCGCTTTTAATTATTGGGTGATGCTGGACATTTTTGGTAAGAGCACGTTCGTTACCGATTCAAGTGCCGTGGGCGATTTGCCTAAAGAAATCAGCCGGGCTGATTTGTTCAGTTTTATAGAAAAAGAATTACTTGCTATAGATGCTGATTTATTGCCTGCCAAAACAAACGTTTACGGTCGTGCAGACCAGGCGGCGGAATGGGCTTTGCTGGCAAGACTTTATTTAAATGCGGAAGTGTATAGCGGCACAGCACGTTATACAGATGCTGCCAACTATGCCCAGAAAGTTATCAATGCCGGTTATTCGTTACAGCCATCTTACCCGGCTTTGTTTATGGCAGATAACGATAAACAGAAAGGATGAATTTATTTTCACCATCAATTGCGACGGACTTTATTCGCAGGCTTACAGCAATACAACTTTTATGTTACATGCGCCTGCCGGTTCCGACGATTATCCCAATTACGGAATTGTAGGTTTGAGCGGCGGCTGGGGCGGTTATATTGGTACAAATAGTTTTGCAAGCCTCTTTCCAGACCGCAGCGGTAATTCTGATAAAAGAGCTTTGTTTATAACAACCCGTTACAAAAGTGATTATGCAGAAAGTATTGATTCGCTTGCTATCAACGATTTGAGCAATTTTGCGCAAGGCTTGCACTTCCGCAAATATGTAAATGAACGTACGGATGGTTTAGCCGTTTCAGACCCGCAAAAAGGATATTCTGATATTGATTTTCCTGTCTTTCGTCTTTCTGAAATGTACCTGATTTATGCCGAAGCTGTTTTGCGTGGCGGAACTGGCGACAGAGCTACGGCGTTAAGTTATATCAATAAAATAAGAACAAGAGCTTACGGCAACGCTTCAAATAATATAAACGACGGGCAGCTTACACTTCAGTATATTTTAGATGAACGCGGACGCGAATTATATTGGGAAGGTCACCGCCGCACCGATTTGATTCGTTATGGTTTATTAACCACCGGAACGTATTTGTGGCCATGGAAAGGTGGCGTGGCAAATGGAACGTCTGTAGACAGTAAATATAATTTGTTCCCGATACCGGCCGACTTCAGAACCGTAAATCCGAATCTTTCACAAAATGACGGATTCTAACACTCTTATTAAAAAGATTAAAAGATAATTATGAAACGAATTCTCAACGGGATATTGCTCATTGCCGCTTTTGCAATGACAATTCAATCTTGTAAAAAAGACGAAACAAAAGATTTTTTTACCGGTGGAACAGCACCCGTTCTTTCTGCCAGTACAAACGATTCAATAACATTGCTGCAAGCCAATGCAAGCCAGAATGCACTTACGCTTACCTGGACAAATCCCAATTATACATTTACAACAGGCGAGAGTTCGCAGGATGTTTCTTACACTGTAGAAATAGATACAGCAGGTGCCAACTTTGCCAGCACGGTTAAAAAAACATACACCATTGCAAAAGATGTAAGCCTGAGTCTTACTGTGGCTGATTTGAATAGTGTTTTGGTTAATACGATGGGATTAGCAGTAAACGAGCCGCACACCATTGAGATGCGTGTATTATCATCTATAAACAAATCGGCTCCTACACAACTCATGTCAAATGTACTTAGCCTAAGCGTTACGCCATACGATCAGCCAATCATCATTACTTATTTATATATACCGGGTAATTATCAAGGCTGGTCGCCATCTACAGCACCTGCTGTTGGCGCAACAGATACTAAGAATTATGAAGGATATGTTTATTTTTCTGAAAGCAACGGTGAATTTAAAATCACTACCAACCCCGATTGGGATCATACCAATTATGGCGATGGTGGTGCCGGCGCACTTAGCACAACCGGCGGAAATTTAAAGTTGCCTGGTGTAGCCGGTATGTATGTAACCAAAATAAATTTACCCGCACTTACCTGGTCTGTTACCAAAACAGACTGGTCAATGATTGGTGCTGCTACGCCAAATGGCTGGGATAAAGATACGCCGCTTACATATGATGCTGCCTCAAACACATTACAGATTGCATCTATCGCGCTGACAGCCGATGAGTTTAAATTCAGAGCTAATGCCGGCTGGGATATTAATTTAGGTTTAGATGCAAACGGAAGTGCTTATTTAGCTTATGGCGGTGGCAATTTAAAAGTTCAGGAAGCGGGTACCTATAAAGTAGTGCTTGATTTATCTCATCCTTTTCAATATACTTATACACTTACCAAACTCTAACAAAACAACCATTACTCAGTTAAAATAAAAGATAATGATACGCTATATAAAATTTCTTTTTGCTGCTATAAGTCTGGCTGCTTTGATAAATGCCTGTAAGAAGGATGATAAGCTGCCGTATTATGCGCCCGGCACGGCTTCTGTACTTGTCAAGTTCGGCTACCGATGTTATGCCAACTTTGGCTGATTCTAATACTTCTGTTGTTACTTTTTCGTGGACGAGCCCAAACTTTGCCGCCGTTGACAGCAGCACCGAAAAATATGTGGTAGAACTCGATTCATCCGGACACAACTTTATGAAACCGCTGCAATATACGGTAACGGGCAGCCGTAGTTTTTCGCTCTCCGGCAGCCAGTTAAACAATGCTTTGGTTGCCTGGGGTTTTAATTTCAATACTGCGTATACAGTTGACGTTCGGGTTGTTGCTTCTCACTCCAATAACAACGAGCAATCTTTTTCTAATGTCGTATCAGTAAAGATGACGCCATATACCGTTCCGTTTGCGTTACAGGCGTCCACAGCCGGACCATTGAATATCACTATTCAAAATAAAAATGACGATATTGCTATGTTCAACTGGCAATCACCTTCATTTACCAATGCCACTTATACCTACGCAATACAATACGATACTGCCGGTGCTTCGTTTGCTAATGCAAAAACAATTGTTGACAGCTTAGCAGATAGTTCTTTTTCAATTAAAGCCATTGATTTGAATAACTATGCTATGACAGCCGGCATTCCCGCAGGAAAACAAGGTGTGCTCGATTTTCGCATCGTAGCAACCATTAACGGAAAACAACAGGCATATTCAAATACCAAAACAATTACAGTAACACCAAATGTATTGCTGGCTGTTTTGTATGTGCCGGGCGATTACCAGGGCTGGAGTCCATCTACCGCACCGGTTATCGCATCAACAGATGCAATCAGTTACGATGGATATGTAAATCTGACCAATACAAATGGTTTTAAATTCACCAGCGAGCCGGATTGGGATCATACCAATTACGGAGATGCCGGTGCCGGTAAATTAAGCACCAGCGGCGGCAACATCACAGTACCATCTGCCGGTTATTACAGGGTGCAGGCTAACTTATCAACCCTTACCTGGAGTGCTACGCTTACCCAATGGGGAATTGTAGGTGCAGCAACACCCAAAGGATGGGATGCCAGTACGCCGCTCTCATTTGATGCGGCTACCAACACATGGGTGATTCAATCTGTTGCGTTAAAAGCCGATGCTTATAAATTCAGGGCAAATGACGGCTGGGATATTAATCTTGGCGGCGACCCTGCTAAATTAACTTACGGCGGAGGAAATATAACAGTAACAGAAGCCGGTAATTATAAAGTTGTTCTGAATCTGAGCAACCCGGCTGCTTACACGTGTACGCTTACCAAACTGTAATTATTAAAGCTTATTATATTTGCGATTCTAAAAGGCTGCTCAAAAAAAGCAGCCTTTTATTTTAGTTTGTTTTATTCCGGTATCGCTTTTCTGTTATCTTCATCTTCATTTTACAAATGATTAGTTTATGCGGATGACAATTTCTTTTGTAGCAATCTTTTGTTGTTCTTCATTCTGGCTTTTCGCCAAACCAATTTGCTTAAAAAATGGATCAATACAGATGAAGGTTTTTGGATTCCGAAAATATTTACTATTATCATAAAAAACAACAAATAGAATTCGAATAAATTTTTCTGATTGCTTTATCAAAACAAATGTTGTTGCTATGACTTATAAAGCGTCATAATTGTTTCAAAGAAATAAAAACAAGCAAAGAACAAATTGAAATCTTGTCTTAATATTCTCTTTTTAAAATATTTTTACCACGTTTCCAGTTTATAATGCGAGAATCATTTGCATGAAGTATAGTTTACTGATATTGATTTGTTGCCTGGCTTCCCTTTTTTCCCTTGCCCAGCCCGGTACGACAGTGGAATTAAAAAAGCCGCAGAAGTACGAGAGTCGCACGCTGGCTTCCGAAAAAAGCGATCAGAAAAAGTTTGGCTTTGGCAGGCGTGCTTACCAGAATATGGTTACGCATTACAATTATTATTTCAATGCAAACAATCATTTAAACGAATTAATTACAACTGCCAAAACCGCTCATACGGACGATTATACCAGGCTGCTTTCTTTTTACAATTACGATTTAAATGCAACATCGCAAAATGCGGCTGATATAGATTCCATCATCTATCATTGTACTGCCGGCGTATTGCTTCACGACTTGCGTAACGACTGGATTGACGATTTGTATTTCCTCTTAGGCAAAGCTTATTATTATCGCAAAAATTTTGATTCGGCTTTGGTAGCTTTTCAATTTATCAACTATGCCTGGGCGCCAAAAGATGAAGGTTACGATATTCCTATTGGCAGCAATGCCAGCGGAAATAACGGCGTGTTTACAGTTGCCAGCAAAGAAAAAACAGATCTGCTGCATAAAACGGTGAAGGAACAACCCGTGCGGAATGCAAACTTTTTATGGCTGTCGCGAACCAATATCGAAATGGGCAACGATGCCCGCGCTGCCGGTTTGCTGCAGATTCTTCAGCACGATCCTAATTTCCCGAAGCGGTTACAAAACAGCCTGGATGAAACGTTGGCTTACTTGTATTACAACGAAAAAAAATGGGACAGCGCAGCGTATCATTTGGATGCGGCTTTAGACAATGCCACCAATCGTTTTGAAAAAGCGCGCTGGGAATACCTGATTGCGCAGATGTATGCGCTGTCGGGCAATACACAACAGGCTTCTGTTTATTTTGAGCGAAGCGCCGACCACACTACCGACCCGATTATGGAAGTGAATGCGTACTTGAGCAGCATTACCATTAACAACGACAGCACCGGAGCAACCGTTCAGGATAAACTAAACAGCCTGTTGAAGTTGGGAAAACGCGATAAATACATACAATACAGAGATGTGATTTATTATGCGGCAGCCAAAGTTGAATTGCAATTGAACGATACGGCGGCAGCCAAACAAATGCTGAAAAAAAGCATCAGCACAAGTCTGGGTAATGAAGTGCAGAAAAGCCAATCCTTCCTGATGCTGGCTGATATTTCTTACGACGGAAAAAAGTGGATAGAATCGCATCGCTTTTACGATAGTACACAAGCTTCCTACATTACCGATTCGGCATCTATGTCAAGATTAACCATACGCCAGCCTGTGCTCGATCAAATTGCAGAAAATCTTGGCTACGTGAGTAAAGAAGATAGCTTGCAGAAAATAGCCGCAATGCCGACAGACCAGCGCAATGCTTACCTGAGAAAAACATTACGGCAAATTCGCCGCAGCCAGGGATTAAATGAAGACGAACCCAGTTTTGGTGGTAGTAATCTCAATCCATCGCTCGATGCACAAACACAGGCGCAATTATTTACCAATCCATCTACGTCAACCGATTGGTATTTCAACAGCACCAGTTTAAAATCCAGCGGCTTTGGCTCTTTCCGGCAACAATGGGGAAACCGGGCAAATGTTGACAACTGGCGCAGACAAGCGGCGATTGACCAGTCGAATGTTGATCAGCAGCCCGCCGGTGCAGATGTGGATGGCAATGAAATTTTTGCTGATAGCAAAACCAATCATACTACAACACCGGCAGCCGCAGTTCCGGTTGCGGAATCTATTGAAGATTTGGAAGCCGGTTTACCACTCACACCGGAACTGATGGTAACATCAAACAATAAAAAGTCGGAAGCATTTTTCAAAAGCGGCGTTTTGTTCCAGGAACAATTGCAAAATTACCCGGCTGCCATTGAGATGTATCAGCAAATGACAGGATTAGATGACAGCAGCGAATTTCGCGAGCCGTCTTTACTCAACTTATATTATTGTTATACAAAATTGGGCGATAAAGCGCACGCCGATTCTGCTATGGCAATGCTTAAGAAAGATTATCCGCAAGGTAAATCGCTGGCTGGTTTGCAAAAAGGCGGAAAAAAAATATCGGAACGTAGTCATAACAATCCGGCTACCAAAGCGTACGAAACGATTTATAATTTGTTTATCGAAGGCAATTTTGCGGAAGCAAAAAAACAAAAAGCCGCAGCTGATAGTTTATACGGAAAAAGTTACTGGACGCCGCAATTGCTTTACATCGAATCAATCTATTATGTATCGGTAAAAGAAGACAGCACCGCGTTGCGGGAACTTCAAAACCTGGAAATGCAGTTTACCTCTTCGCCTTTGGCGTTAAAAGCCGCTACGATGATTGATGTGTTACAACGCCGCAGCCAGATAGAAAATTATCTTACCAATTTACAAATAACTCGTAACGAAGATACCAGCAATTCACCTATCATTAACCTGAACCCAACAGAAACGGTCATGAACAAACCGGTACAAAGAAAGCCGGATTCGGTTGTTACGGCGGCAGCGCCGGTTGCCAAAGCGCCGGTAATTATACAAGATACCGCATCTGCAAAACCGGTTGGTGCAAAAGCATTCAAATACAATCCTGCCGAACCGCAATTTGCCGTTTTGCTGTTAGACAAAGTAGCGCCTGTATTTGCAGGCGAAGCTAAGAACGCTTTTAACCGTTATGACAAGCAAACTTTTTATAATCTTCCACAATTAAATGCTACCAGCGTAAAGCTGGATGATCGTTATAGTTTGGTATTGATTGGTCCGTTTTCTGATGCTGTTGGCGCATTGGATTATATTGATAAAGTAAAGCCGGTTACTGCCGGTAAAATATTGCCCTGGCTCACACCCGATAAGTTTAGTTACATTATGATTAGCCAGGCAAACCTGGACTTATTAAATGAAAATAAAGATTTGGAAGGATATCGCAACCTGATACACAAAGCTTTGCCGGGCAAATTTTAAAGATTCAAAACACAGCTTCTTTAACACTATTTTACATCGTACATCACACATCTAAAATCGCACATCATGCTGGCCTGGTGTTTGTCATTTTTCCGGTATTGTTAATATATAAAACTGAAAAATTATGCCGGGAAAAGAAACAGAAGGCTTCAGCACCAACCAGCCGGAAGTTAATAAAGCTTCCAAGCAAGATGCGGATAAGAACACAATAAGTGATGCAGATGTAGATCCGAAGTATGGACCGGAAGTTGACAAAGCATATCAAAAAAATATCGGATCGAATAAAGCGGGCAACGATATGAGGCAAAACCACGACAGCAATACGAGACAGGAAGGAAGTTAAGGAATGATTTGTTTTGTAAAGAGGCTGATGAATAAAATTCATCAGCCTCTTTTATTGTAAAGGTTTATTTGACAAGATTTCATTGTATTTTATTAACTGATTTACTCTTCTTTTTTACTAATCCTTTTAGGAAAATGAAGCTATCTTTATGGCATGGCCACCACGCAAAAAAGAGACGTTCAACTACAGAAATTCAACGATATATACAGCAAACTAAATGCGCAGCAAAAGCAGGCGGTTGATACTATTGAAGGTCCGGTAATGTTAATTGCAGGACCCGGAACCGGCAAGACGCAAATACTTGGTGCGCGCATTGGAAAAATATTATTAGAAACCGATACACAACCCGATAATATTCTATGTTTAACGTACACCGATGCCGGTGCCATTGCCATGCGCAAACGCTTGTTATCTTTCATTGGTGCCGATGCTTACAAGGTTCACATCTATACGTTTCATGCATTTTGCAATGATGTGATCCAAGAAAATTTATCCTTGTTTGAAAAAACATCTCTCGACCCGATTACCGATTTGCAAAGAGTAGAATTATACAAACAACTCATTGATGGCTTTGGTAAAAATCATCCGTTAAAACGGTATCGGGGTGATGTCTATTTTGAGATACACAACCTGCAGAATTTATTCTCTGCCATGAAGCGCGAAGGTTGGTCGCCGGCATTCATCAACAGCCGTATTGATGCTTATATTGATGACTTGTCGCAGCGCGATGAATACATCTGCAAACGCGCTACCAAAGAGTTTAAAAAAGGCGATGTTCGAACCGATAAAATAGCCGAAGAAGCGGAAAAAATGAACAAGCTGCGTGCTGCCGTAACTGAGTTCGACAACTTTCAAAACCTCATGCACGAGCGCAAATTGTACGACTTCGATGACATGATAAACTGGGTAATCAAAGCATTTAACGAGAACACAGAATTGCTAAATCGTTACCAAGAACAATACTTATATATTCTGGTGGATGAATACCAGGATACAAGCGGCACGCAAAATAAAATTGTAGAACTTCTTATCAATTATTGGGACAATCCCAATGTGTTTGTCGTAGGCGATGATGACCAGAGTATTTATCGCTTTCAGGGTGCGAATGTTGAGAACATGCTGCGTTTTGTTGATAGCTATAAAGATGATTTATTAAAAGTTGTATTGACCGATAATTATCGCAGTACGCAACCCATATTGGATGTCAGCAAATCGCTTATCAACCGCAATGAAGAAAGACTGATTAAACAAATACCAAACCTGAGTAAAGAACTGCTCGCAGCAAATACCAGCATCAATCATCTTACCCATCTTCCTTCTATCAAAGAATACAATTCGCCAAGAGAGGAAATGATTGGAATTACATTGGAAGTAGAAGCGCTTTTAGCGAAAGGTGTAAAGCCAAATTGTATTGGTATTATTTACCGTGAAAATAAATATGGCGATGAACTGAGCAAGTATTTTAAACTGCGCCAAATTCCGCAATACAGCCGCCGCCATACCAACCTTTTGCATGAACCTTTGGTGCAAAATATTCTGAAGACGTTGCGATATGTTGCCGCAGAACACGACATTCCTTATGAAGGTGATGAAATGTTATTTGAGATATTACATTACAACTGGTTTGGCATTGCGCCAATGGAAATTGCGACCTTAGCAATGGAAGTTTCGGAACGACAATTCACCGCCAATAAAACATCTATCCGCAAGCTGTTGTACGCGAAAGCCACTCAACCGCCGCGCGATTTATTTGCCAAACCTTTAAATGAAAAATTACGCAAAGCATCTGCTTTTTTAGAAAGTATAATCGGCGATGTTCCGAATCTTACTTTACAACAGTTGCTTGAGAAATTAATTCGTGAAAGCGGTGCCTTGAATTGTATGATGCAAAGTGAAGACAAGCACTGGCAAATGCAGGTGATTACTGGTTTGTACGATTTTATAAAGGAAGAAACAAGTCGTTCTCCATTATTATCGTTGCAGCAATTGGTAAACATTTTCGACCTGATGGAAAGAGAGAATATTTCGTTGCCATTGATACAGGTAAATGGCAGCGAACGTGGCGTAAACTTAATGACCGCGCATGGCAGCAAAGGTCTTGAATACGAATACATTTTTATTGCTGGTTGCAACGCCGCCGGATGGGAGAAAAAGCGCAAACCGGTTGGTGGTTATTCGTTGCCGGATACGTTGTTTATCAGTCTTTCCAAGAACGCAGAAGAAGAAGAATTACGTCGCCTTTTTTATGTAGCACTCACGCGCGCGCAAAGACATTTAACCGTCTCGTACCCTGTTACAAAAGCCGATGGCAAGCCAACAGAACCCAGTATGTTTATTGCTGAAATTCAGGAAGCGCACCCGATATTATCTGAGATGATTTTGTTTGGAGATGATGTATTAACCGAGTTTCGCGCGTTGGAATTCCAGGTATTACAGGCGCCGGAAATTGCAAAGATTGAACGCGATGTTGTTGCGCCGCGCCTGGAACGTTTTGTAATGAATGTATCGGCTTTAAATAATTACCTGCGCTGCCCGTTAGAGTTCTATTTCCGCAACATTGTAAACATACCCAGTCCGCGCAACGAAGCGGCTGAATTTGGCTCTGCCGTGCATTTTGCAATACAGCGTTTGTTCGAGCAGATGCAACGCTATAACGAGTTTCCATCGGCGCATAGCTTAGTTCAGGATTTTGAAGGTTATATGCACCGCCACCGCGAATTGTTTACCAAAGAACAATTTGAAAGACGCATGGAATACGGGCAGGAAGTATTGACCAATTATTACAATACATACGTACGAACCTGGAATACCATTGTTGCCATTGAGCGCAATATAAAAGGTGTTGTGGTAAATGGAATTCCGTTAAAAGGTAAGATTGATAAGCTTGAATTTGATGGCAGCGATGTAAATGTTGTGGATTATAAAACCGGCGATTTGGAGAAAGCCAAACTCAAGCTGATGTTGCCAAATGAAAGGGAACCCAATGGCGGCGATTACTGGCGTCAAGCGGTATTTTATAAGATATTGTTAGATAATTACGCCGGCAGAAAATGGAACGCCGTAAGCTTTGAATTTGACTTTATAGAACCGGATAAAAAGAGCGAGTATCACCGCCGTAAAGTGCGCATTTTGCCCGAAGATATTGAGACCGTAACGCAGCAATTGACAATGGTTTGGCAGAAGATTCAGCAGCACGATTTTTATACCGGCTGCGGCAAGCCGGATTGCCATTGGTGCAACTTTGTAAAGACAAACAATATGGCAATTGCTTTACATGAAATTGAACCGGTGATTGAGGAAGAGGTGAGATATAGTTAGGAGAAATATAAAATTAATAGATTTTCATAATCGCTGTAATAGAAGTGGTTAAAATGTTTCTCCCAACTGTCTAAACATTCCATTTAAATTGGTACATTGGATATTTAGCGAAGAACAAACGTCAGGAATTTTAATTGTCTTTTTTCGTTTTGAATCAGCAACCTCATAAGTGACTACTGTACACTGACTGTATTGCGCTTGTGCTATTAACCAAGCATCTGCTCGATTAATATCAGCAAAGTCGGAAATAGCTTGTGGTAGATAATGACTATTTTGCTGTAGTGCCCATTTCATCAAGTAGGCATATTCATTAATACAACTATTAGTTTCACAAAAGAATTCAAATGGTAAATCATTTACCCATTGTTTTACTTTTCCATCATACTTAGCTATCTCTTTGTAAACTTTATCTATGCTTCCTATTTTGCCGTCAATAGCTAATTTATCTAATTTACTCCAAAAACTAATAGCAATATCTAAGGGTAAATATTGCATGTGAGATTGTATAAAACAGTTAGTATCTAATAAAAATTGGGGCACAGATTACATTTTTTTCTTTAAGAATTCAGAATAGGTTTTTCCACTTAATCCGGTTAAACGATAGGCGTCTTTATAAAGCAAATCACCACCATTTACTGCTTTATTGACATATCTCATGAAGCGTGGACTCATACGCCATTTAGCTGTATTATAGAAATCGCCTCCGATGTTTACACTACTAACAGCACTGTCCTCATTTGCTTTTGCTTTATAACTATTATAGAAAGCAAAAAAGGTTTCTTGATCAATCTTTTTTAGTTCTAACGCTCTTCGGGCAATAACAATAGGGCTGACTTTGAAATACATTGATAGAAAAAAGAAATTATTGACAGCACTTTGCCATTTTTCTACAAATAGTTTTTCCGGAACCAGTAGTGCTGCCGCAACCTCATCACATAACCTTTCTATCGGATCATCTGCAGGCATCAATTCATTTAAATCGAAACCTGCACTTTTACCAAGCCATACATGAGCTAGTTCATGAATAAGAGTAAAGATTTGTGCAGTTTGTGCATCTTTATTATTAATAAATAAAAAAGGCGCATAATCATCTACCAAAACAAATCCGCGACATTCCTCAACGGATATAGTCCTATGCGTATTATTACCCACAAATCCACTAACTGTCACTAAAATTCCAATCTCTTCAATTTTGTCTATTAAGTAATTTCTTGCTTCTATTACAGTGGCAAATTTTGTAGCCCAATCATCACGCAAATCAAGAGTTGTTTTGATATTTTTAATAATATCAGTAGCCCTTGTTTGTCTGCCAAATTTTCCTACAAAAGATAATGGATCAATTCCTTCGACTTCGGCTAAGTAGTCTCTCAGCCAATCTTGTTTGCGTTGTATAATCTGTATTGTATCATAGACCTCGGTGCTAATTTGGCTGGTAGTAATTTTACCTGTTCTAAAGAATGGAAATGGTAATTTTTCTTGTGGTGGTTCATTTAAAAAAAGGTAACCAAAAGGCAGATGTACTTTATTCGAAAAAATTTCTAATTGCTTAATTGTCGGCTGCTTGCGGTTATCAATCCAGTCTAATATCTTTATTTCTGGATTCTCTTTAGCAAATTGTTGCGCGCTAAAGCCAGCCCGAGCTAAAGCCCAATTAATAATTTGAATATTATAAGGTAAAGTAGAAGCCATTAATCAAAAATAACTTTGATAATTATAGCAAGCGATATTAAGTTAAAGATTGTTATTTAGTTTTAGAAATTTTAATCTTTTCAAAAAAGAAAAATTCAAAGTTTTCTTTAGCAATTCAATAGTCGCATTTTGTAGCTTTACTCAAGATTCAATCAACACTCAACACATCAATGCAATACCAGCAAGTTGTTATCACAAAAGAAAAAGCGTTTTGTCATTTGCTCCTGTTCTTTTCTTTGTTTGAAGATGAAGCCTTTACAGGCGAAGAAACGTACCAGGTGTTTAGCATTTTAAGAGCGTACCCGCTAACAGCAACCATTGATTTTCCGGACGAAGTAAATGTGTTTTTTGATTATAAAAATGAGATTGGCGACTTGCTGAGTTATTTTCATTATCTCGTTTTGTTGATAGGTTCCGAATCGCCGCTGCTCATACTGTTTCATGCCGCGCAAGTGGCAATGAGCGATACGATATATTCGGAAAAAGACAGCGAATCGTTATCGTTAATGAGAATGGCTTTGGATATAGATAAAACGCAGGGAGCTACGATCTTAGAACTCGCTTTGGCAGAACGGAATTTAAAGATGAGAAAATAATGAAAATTGGAAATGGAGTGTTTTTATTTCCCTATTCAATCGGGTTCGTTCAAAAAAGCAATCAATTTTTTCAGATCTTCTTCTTTGTTGAGGTTAATTTTATTTGTTTCAAGAAAATCTTCTATACCCTTTTTTTTACCAAACATTCTCAGCACATTTTTTTTCGTTGCCGGCAGGAAATGATAGTAATTATCTCCGATATAATACGAGGTTTTTGTAAGGAAAATCATTTCTTTTTTTTCGGTTAACGAGTTGGTTCTCGTACCGGTGTTTAACGATGTGTATGTCTCTATTCCACCGCCCGAAGTGGCTGTACCAAAAGCGCCGCCTTTCTTAATATCTGCCAGTCTTATTTTTTCGTGTTTCGCGAGTTTTGCAGAAGAATTACCATCAACAAACTGCAGGTAAACGTTATCGTAAAAGAAAGAATCTTTATCTATTGATATATATTTAATCAATCCTTCATCAGCCAGCGCAAGCGTATCGCCACCCGGATTAATAAACTGCACTTCGCCAACCAGTAAATTATAATTTAGCGGACCCATAGATACTTTTCCATCTCTGAAAACAACGCGGCCAGTGATGAAGGATGGATAATGAAACTTATCTGTTACGGCAATACTCGAATCAATATCATCATTGCCTTGCACAATATGTTTTTTATTTTGCGAAAACAAATCGGAGTTGATAATAAAAGAGAAAAGGACGATAAAAACAACGGGTTTCATTTGGCTTCTTTTAATACTCAAATATAAGTATAGAAATACTGTTTTGTTTAATAAATCGCATCGTGTTTTGTTGCATCATTCAATATAAATAAATACAAAAGCCGCTTTACAATAAAGCGGCTTTTGCATAAAAGAAATGAACGATTAATGATGTACAACAAGCTTTACTGTAACTGGCGAGCCGGTTTGCGGCGATACTTTTATTAAGTATGTGCCTGCAGCCAGATTAGCTGTACTGAATGTATAAGAACCCACTACATTCTTCGCAGAAATCTGTTTGATTATTTTGCCCTGCATATCGGTAACTGTAATGTAAGAAACCTTCAGTTCTTTATCAAAGTAAACTGTTGTATTGTTCACAGCCGGGTTTGGTTTTACTACAATTAAACTTTTGCCGGAGAACAATACAGAACGCACAGGCGAATACGTAAACGAACCATCTTTATCTACCATTTTGATTCGGTAATAATTCCAGCCGTTATACGGATTGAAATCATACAAAGTGTATGTATTGCTGCTTTGTCCCTTCGCTATTGTTGTTCCGATAGAAGTATATGCAGCGCCGTCTTTGCTGGCTTCTACTATAAACTCTTTTGTGTTGATTTCAGAAGCGGTTTGCCATTGTAATAATGAAGATGTGCCTTGTGCCGTTGCTGAGAAATTAACCAAGGTAAGCGGTAAAACAGATGGTGTGTAATAAACCGGAATACCAAAGGAAGCCGATAGTTTGCCGGATGCATCGTATAAGCCGATTTTTTGGTAAGCGCCGCAACCGTTGGCAACCGTTATATCATCTACATACCAGCCATCTATAGCCGACGCCGAATCGGAACGCATCTTGAATCTTGCTTTAACCGTGCTGTCGGCAAACGGTGTCAGATCTACAAGCGACTGGCTAAAAGTGGTAAACGGTGTTCCTGTAAAAGCATACGCTTCGGGAAGATTGCTATTTGCTTCACTGACAATACCATTATATCCATTCTTGGTAAAATAAGGTTGTGCATCTCTCCATTTTCCGTTATTTACCTGCAACTCAACTACACCGCCGTCATAGCTATATTCTGTATTTACATAATGCCAGAAAGATAGCGTTGATAAACCTTTAGGTATAAAGTTGCCGGATGTTAATACAAACTGTGTAAGCGAGTCGGCATCAGAAGCATACCAGGCATGAGTCGGACTGTAAGACCTTGTAGAAACGGTATCCCATTTGGCACCACCGTAGATTGTGGTAGATGTAAAGCCGCCTTTTTTATGACTATCTCTGTCGTCATTTACTACACTATCAATATTGCACGAAGTAAAGGTTGGCGCTAATGTAACGCTAAACGTTTTTTCTTCGAGCGGAGCTGTAAAAGTTAGCGGGAACGTTACTACGTTATTTGCTACAGAGCCACCGGTACTGCTAACATAAGTAAAATGAGTAGATAACGTATCGGTTATCTTATAACTGCCTGTTGGAACAGCACAACCGCAAGTTGCTGTTAGTTGTTCGGTAAACTGCCCGGTTGTTATAACAGGTTCTGTTGTTTTTGTTAACATAACGCCGGGTACATCGGTAGCGGCTGTTTGATCACCCGTACTATTTACTGAACCCTGAGAAGCGCTAACGCCCATGCCTCTGCGTGCAAAAGCATTCCAGATAGCGCATTTATGTTTGTAACCATAAAAAATAGAATCGGCCGCCAGTATTGCATCGCGGGCATCTAAAAAGCCGGGACCGCAAGGTTGTAATTTCATTCCTTCCAATACAAGTTGCAACGCAATATTATTTCCGCCGCCGGCAGCAGCATTGTAAAGATTGCCTTCAATTTTACCTTCCTGCTGAATGATATTCCATGTCATATCCCAAAGCGCAGAACACCAGATTTCACCGGTATAGTGTACATCCATGCCTTCTACCATATCCGCATAAGTCCAGGGATTGATATTCATATTGGTACTATAAGGAAAAGTTCTTATGCCTGCGCCGCTTGGTTGCTCGCCAATATCGTAAGTTCCTAAACCACGTGGTTTACTACCATCAGTAAGTTGAGCGGTTGCCCAGTTGGTCGTCATCATTAACGCCATAAAATCGCTCCAACCTTCCCCTGCTTCTTCCGCATTATATACGCAGCTTGCATTAGCGGGTCCGCCTGTTAAACGATTGGATACACCATGACCATATTCGTGACACATAACGCCATTGTCAAAATCTCCGTCTAAAGGAATGCTTGCAGCCAACGTTGCGGTTACGGTATTACCTGACCGAATGGTGCCAGCAAATAAAGCTCCGTCTGTTGATGAAACCATTATGGCAGGAATGGTAATTGTATTGTCTGTGCCACCCATTATAAAAGGACTGCCGGGTACATTGTTCACCATAATAATGGCAATGGCTCCTGCGTTCTGCGCATTTTTTACTTTATCAACAAAGCCACACGTACCTCTGTAAATCAATGCAATTTTTCCTTTCAGCGAATCGTTACCGGCTGGTAATGCACCACAACCTAATGTATCAATACGACTGTAATAAACAACCGTACCGGTTACAGGACCCACATCTGATAGCTGGTTGTTTACGCTGAAAGCGCTCTCAACGCTAAAATATTGTCCGGCAATAGAAGGGGGTGTATTGATAGTAAACGCGGGCGCTGTTGGCCACAGGTACATTTGCATTCTTCCGCTATAGCCATCCGGCGGCGTATTAAAATTAGCATTGCTTAGTCCCGAACCGTCCTGCGCTTCTGCTAATACGTAATCTGTACCTACACCGCCGCGATTCATATTATCAGCCTGAAAATTACCTGATATTTCATCAAAACCATATTGATACATCACATCATGCATTAAATTATTCCAGTAAAATAAATTGATAGTGGCGGCGGTTCTGTTTACGCTGTCATACGGCAGTTTGGTAAAGTTAGGAGCGGCGGCAAATTTTAAATTTGGCAACGGCGTCAGTGATTTTGCGGGTCTGCCCGGCGCATTTTTATTTGCACTATCATCGTAAGCATACACATTATTACCACGTGTAATTGTGTAATCAGCAGCACCATCGTATTGCCAGCCGTAAGTTGTAGCGTTGTTACCTGCGCCTGCATTTTCCCAGGGATTGGTAACAGTCGTAAAATTGGTTATATTAAGATTGTCTGCCGGAAAAGGAATTACATAATAAGAAGCACTGGCTACGGAAGTAGGCGGAGCAAAAAAGTTATTTTCAGTGTTATTAAATCCGGCTTTATTCCAATGATTATTTGCTTTATTTGTGCTTGTCGCCTGTTGGTTAGCTTTTTCATAAACCGTCCAGTTATCTTTTTGTATAATGCTTCCCGATAAAGCATCAACGCGCACATTCCACCAATCCGGTTTGTTTAACACATCAATATTTACATTCCATGTTAAATGAAGAGTACCCAGACTATCAGCAGTCCAATACAATTTGGTTTCAATGTCTCTTTTTGCAATACCGGCCGGCGAAAAAAGCATCTTGTTTTCTGCCGTAAAACTATTTGTCTTTGCAACCAGATTTTTTAATGAGGAAGCCAGGTTCAGATGCGCGGCTGCTTTTACTACAGCGTCCTGCGCAGAAACAGGAGTTGAAACGTTGCCAACTTTCTTTTCAATTCCTTTTATAAATTTACCCGAAGCGTAAAATAATTTGTCATCTTTAAAAGCAAGTGAAATAATCTGGTTATATACCTCGATACCTTTATAAGCCTGTTGCAAATAAATATGCTCGATACCGGTTTTGCTGTCTGTATAATGACTTGAGATATGCGCATCTTGCAGGTTCTGACTTGTAATGCCAACACGCGCCATGTTTTTGGCAATCTTTGTTTTAAGAGTCTCGTCATTGCTTTTTACACTTTGCGAGTACGTTGTAATACTGAATAATAACAGCAATACAAGACTTAGAGTTTTTAACGGAGTAACATTCATTTTCATAGTAACTGATAATTGGTATGTTAAAATAGAAATCCAAATTAGGAAGAAAAAATTCATTTGTTAAAAAACATTTGCGTTAACACAATCCGGCATTGTTTTTACAAAATGTAAACTGTAACTATAAAACAATTTTTTATGGACAACAGAGCAAAAATGGAAGCAATGGATAAAATGCTTCGCGAACTTGAAGATTTAAAAAACAGCCAGACATCGGTACTGAAAAAAGTGGCCCAGATTGAAGCTGATAATATGAATGCTAACGTAGCTTTATTAGAACAAGAATTACCTGACGTACACGAGCACGCAGATGCAACTGTAGAAACCGTAACACAATTGATTGATAAATTACAGGCACACAGAGATGAGTTTGTAAAGAAATATAATTTAGACGTTGCTGAAGAACCAGCATAATCTTATAAAAATCCAATTGTAAAGCCATTGTATGTACAATGGCTTTTTTTATAAACTCGATTTTCTGTTTGGGTTATTGTTTTTTCGTGTGAACAAATAAATGTATAAAGTCAAACGCGTTTATGAAAATGTACCAGCAAGATATTCGTCTTTCACAACAGCGAAGAGGTTTTCATTTAATTACTTCCGAAGTGCTACATGCTGTGCCACAAATAAAAGAATTTTCAAAAGGCATGTGCCAGGTATTTATTCAGCATACATCTGCCTCGCTTACCATTAATGAAAATGCAGACCCGACTGTGCGTAAAGATTTTGAAACTTATTTTAATAAAGTGGCGCCTGAAAATGATCCTGATTATCTTCATAACGATGAAGGTTCCGATGATATGCCGGCGCATTTGAAAGCAGCGCTGTTAGGCAGTTCTGTGATGATTCCTATTGCGAACGGACGACTTGCTTTGGGCACCTGGCAAGGCATTTATTTATGTGAACACCGCAATCGCGGCGGCGCCAGGAATCTGGTGATTACAGTTTGGGGCGAATGAATGGATACGTATATATCTTGTAATGACTTCGTTAAGCAAAAATTATTTTATTTAATCTATTTACTTTGCATACGTAAATAAACAACCTTTGCTATTTATAAACAAACGAAACAAATATGAAAAGAACAGCATCTGCTCATTGGAGCGGTAATTTAAAAGAAGGAAAAGGTGAACTTACAACACAAAGCACAACGTTAAGCAAAACGCAATATTCTTTCAATGCTCGTTTTGCAGACGGCGTTGGTACCAATCCCGAAGAGTTATTAGGCGCATCTCATGCAGGTTGTTTTACCATGGCAGTAAGCGCGGCACTTACCCAGGCCGGTTTTACACCAGGCACATTAGATACCACGGCAACGGTAGAATTAGACCCGGCTGCTGGTCCGAAAATTACTTCTATCGCGCTCGATTTAAAAGCATCTGTAATTGACGGTGTAAGCAAAGAAAAATTTGAAGAAATAGCGAAAGGAGCAAAAGAAAATTGCCCGATTTCTAAAGCTTTGGCGGCAACACCAATCAGCCTTACCATCAGTTATGAATAGACGGGAATTTCAGAATAATAATCCTCTGATGATTTTGTTTGATGATTTATAAATAAAGCCGCTCCGAAAGCGGCTTTATTGTTTTATAAAAAATTTATGAACATCATTTTTATCAACCGTCTTTGTGTAAATGCCTCTTTCAAACCGGATGTTTAATCTTTGATATAACTCGGCCGGATTAAAGTTGATGCGTTTAAATTCGGCTTGTATAGCTTCTTTTGCGTTGTTTATATTCATCATACTTTGCCAGTTTGCTATTGTTATCAGCGTAAGATTTCCTTGTTCATCCGTTTGCTCATATTCTTCACTTGAAATGAAGCCGGGAAGTTGTTTTAAAAAGTTCCTGGCGTATGCGCTTCGTTCCTGTAATTCTTGAATTGAATCTTTCGGAATAAAAAACTTATCAATCAGGTAAACAGTTTGTGTTGACAGAATGCTCATTGTATATCTTTTATTTGGTTCTTGAAAGATACTTCGCTTTTTATGTTTTAAATATGAAGAAAGTTGTTATTACATATTCGGTAATACTTTTTAAACACAATGCTTTAAACTTGCAGAAAATAATCAACTATGAAGAAATTAATAATGACGGCTGTTACTTGCCTGGCATTATGTATTGCGTTACAATCGTATGCTCAGCCAACGCCCAATATTAGTGATACAGCCAAACGTCCACCCCTTCTAAGTCCGCGAGATAGTGTTGTTACTACAACATCGAGTGGAGTAACCATCAAAATGACTTATGGAAGTCCGGCAATTAAAGGTCGTACAATAGGTAAGAATTTAGACCCGATGGAAGATTCAGTTTGGCGTGCCGGTGCTAACGAAGCCACTACTTTTGAAGTTGATAAAGATGTAACGATTGAAGGAAAAAAATTACCAGCCGGTAAATATGCTTTATTCACAAAAAGACATGGCGATAGCTGGACGATTATCTTTAATAAAGTATGGAATACCTGGGGCGCTTACGATTATAAAAAGAATATGGCGCAAGATGCGCTTCAGGTAAATGTAACAGAACCAAAAGGAAAATTTTATAATGAACGCCTTAAATATATAATTGATCCGGATGGCGGAGTTGTTTATCTTTTTTGGGGAACTTTTTTAGTTGCTTTTAGCGTAAAATAAATCATCTCTCTTATATTAAAAAAAGCAGGTTCAAACAGAACCTGCTTTTTAATTTTTATACGATTGATTTATAAGCCTGTTACTACAAATTCTGTTCTCCGGTTTTTAGCTTTTCCTTCTTCCATATTGTTATCGGCAACCGGTTTTGTTTCGCCCAAACCTTTGCTGGTTAAGCGTTTGGCATCAATACCTTTACTTATCAAAAAAGTGGTAACGGCTTTCGCACGATTTGCCGAAAGTATAAGATTTGTGGCTGGCGTGCCTGAATTATCGGTATGTCCGTTTATTTGTAAAGTAACCGTCGGGTTATCGTTTAATAATTGCAATAATTTATTCAATTCTATTGTGCTTACAGGCGCTAACTCGTAAGAGTTGGTAGCAAACTGGATGTTCTTCAACGTTACAGACGCATTCAGTTGAATGGGTTGTAAGGCAATGTCTTTTTGATAGGTACTGTCGGGCACTTTTTTACTAAGTTCAAACACATCGCTGTACAGCAAATAATCTTTCCGGTTTACGGTAAATGTATAATTGCTGCCGACAGGCAACGTAATAAAATAAAAACCCGTTTCATCTGTCTGTACTTTCATTACGGTTTGCTTGCTGCTGTCGCTTGCCAGCTCAACCGAACAAGGCAAACCTTTGCCGGTTTTCGCATCGGTTACATATCCTTTGATGTATATTGTTTTGGCAGGACGAACGTCAGGCTTCATATCAAACTTATACAAGTCAAGTTCGCCGCGCGTATCAGCGCGGTCGCTTGAATAATAAGCTGTAAAACCATCGCTGGCAACAAACAAACTGCCTTCATTATCAACTGTATTGATCGGATAACCTAAATTCTCGGGTTTGTTCCAGCCGGTTCCGTTTTTGCGAAGCATATAAATATCCAGGTCGCCGTAGCCGGGCAAGCCATTCGAAGTATAATATAAAGTTTGATTATCAGCATGTATAAAAGGCGCCAGTTCATCGCCGGCTGTATTTACATCTGCACCCATATTCTGTGCCGGTCCCCATTTGCCGTTTTTCTGGCGATAGCTTACATACAAATCTTTTCCGCCATAACCGCCGGGGCGATTGCTGCTGAAATACAAAGCGCTTTTATCGGGACTGATGCTCGGCGAACTTTCCCAAAATTCTGTATTGATATTGCTTCCTAAATTGAAAGGTTCGCTCCAGCCTTGCGGCGTACTGTAGGAAATATATAAATCAAAATTGCCAAGACCTTTTGGCCCGAAATCGCCGGCAAATAAAAGCCATTCGCCATCCTGCGAAATATTAATCGCGCCTTTAAATGGTTCTATGTTGATATCACCATTTATAACTTTCGATTGCGTATAACCATTTGGCGTTTTGGCACTTTCTATAAAATCTTCGCGCCCGTTTGGATAGCGTCTCGTAAATACAAACAAACTATCATTTATAGTAAATGAAGGATAATATTCTGATTGTTTTGAGTTGATGCTATCGCCTAAATTTTGCGGAGCAAATACATAATTATCTGCCGGATGAGACTTTTTATAATCAATGGCAAACTGGTAACAGTTTTTTCGATATTCGGCGCTCTTGATACTTTTTTCGTTCAGCTTTGGTATAGAAAGATATTTGGTAACAGCAGCTAAAGCATCATCAAATCTGCCCAACGCAGCTAAATCAATTGAATAAGAAAGCTGCAGATAAGCGAATAAGGAGCTATCAATATCTCTTGCTTTTTCGTAGTACGAAACGGCTTTGTTGTAATCTTTCAATTCGCCATATACACCGGCTAACGAAAGATACGCATCTGCAAAATTGGGATCGTATTCAATGGCTTTACCAAGCAGCGGCACCGCATCGCGCACCAAACCATCGCGAATCTGAAGCATGGCTGCTTCATACGCGTCCTGCGCTTTTTTCATTTGTTTGTCGTTGCTTTTCTGGGCAAACAAATTCTGTATCACAACAAAACAAAACAAGAGCAATAATAACCGTCTCATGTGCGTAAATGTCAGCAAAACATTGATAGTATATTGTTAACGCTTCCATAGAAAAACGGTAAACAAAAAACGGCGCTGATTTATCAGCGCCGTTTGCAGGATTTATATTGAGTGGTTTTTGTAAAAACCGGGTTGAAATGATATATATTGATTGCTTGTTTTAAATAATGGCTGGCTTCTTTCTTAATTGTTTGCCCATGGTTGAAGGCTTCTCTTTTGCTTCGGCGTCGGCAAAAATATTATGCCTGTTTTTGAAAGAAACGGCTACTGTTTTTACTAAATTACCATCAATATAAAAATTGACTTCTTTTGCATCTAAACATTTTGGCAACGTAGCTACGGCAATAGGCGTAGTTTCTGTTTCATCTCGTTCGGTTTTTACCTTGCCATATACATTTATGCGATTGTCTTTTGTTTCTGCTTTCGTAAATGTAATCCTGTTATTTTCGGCTGCATTCAAAGCCAGGGCAACAACAACCTGCCCGGTAAAATCCGGCGTAATAATTTTTTGATTGTCCCTGTTTTCAGAATAAAACAAGTCGTTGAAATTTTCAGCATCAGCAACAACAATTCCGTTGTAACTGCTGTTTAAAGCAACCGAATTTTTCAGGTAATAACTGTTCAGGTTTCTGAGTCCGATCTGCGAGCCGCCAACAGAGGCTTGTTTGTTGATGTTGCAGGAAAGTGAGGTAATTGTGAGGAAGAGTACGAATATCTTTTTCATGTGAGTTGTTTGTTAGCCTGGATGATGGAAAACTATATTAAATGTTGATTTCTATTTTTTCAGTGTTGGTTTTATCTGAAGCTATTTTGTCGTTACATAACTGTATAATACTGCCGCGGCTATCGTAACAAATGGTGTAGTTTATAATGAGCTTTTCTTTGTCGTTAAACACATTGGGAATGGTAACATTCTTATAGATTGCATTGCCATTGGTGGGTATTTGTTTTAACTGCATGGCATCGTACACTTTATCCAATACTACTGTTTGTTTGCTGCCGGATACTTTTGTAATAACGACATGCACAGATGCTTTGGCTTCGTCGTACGCTGCCGATGAGTAATTGTTATTGCTCGAGATAGACAGGTTTATTTCTTTGTTAACAGGCTTCTCTTTTGTAAACCAGCTTTGTGGTGTAAAAGCCGTAATGGTAGCGGCTAAAAAAATTGTTGAAATGATTATTATCTTTTTCATGATTTTATGTTTTGCGTTGTTGGGTTAGTATATCGCAATGCTGTACCAACGCACTGGCATGAGTCGTGGTTTTAATAGCGGAAGCAGGGTTTTTGAGGATGAATGGAAGATAGAAAAGGACGAACGGTGTTTTTTAAAAATTCTGTTTTTTAAGTGTAAAATCAGCTATTAAACGAAGTGTCCGGTAACGTTACAAACACTGTCCGCAGATAGAACAAACGTTTGCACAAACTTCGATGGGCAAACGTTTTAGTAAAAATTCTGATGATATATATTGAATTCAGAAAGGTAGAATTGATAAGCTTTCATCAATAAAATATTCAACTGCCAATAAAATTACGTCGTACAGCCCGAACAGAACTTACATAACAAACCGAATTCGGATGGCCAAACTGTTTTATGCTTTCTGAATAATATAAATCACCGAACTGCTCCTTTCCGGCTTGCCGGATGCGCGTAGGTTCGATTTCATTCCGGTGAAAAAAGCACTTGCATAATTGTTATGTCCGCTTTTATATTTTTCGCTGAGCATGCTTACATAAAAACTATCAAACGGCATCGGCTTCATTTCAATCACAGTGAAACCAAATTGCTGCATCAGCAACTGCATACTGCGCGGCGAAAAATGATACAGATGTCTGGGCACATCGTAAGCTGCCCAAAACGCTTTATAATAATCCGCATCGAAACTGGTGTAATTCGGAACGGCGATAATTAGTCTTCCGTTGCTTTTTAATACCTGCTGAAACGTTTGTAAATAGCGATGCAATTCATGCACATGTTCTAACACATGCCAGAGCGTAATCGCATCAAAACTTTCCGAAGTTTGCGTAAACAATTCTTCAGGAAGCCGAAGGTCTAAACCATAATTTTTTTTAGCGTTGCTGCGTGCGGTTTCGTCGGGTTCTAACGCAGTTATATGCCAGCCGGCGCTTTTCATTGTGCTGGCAAAAGCGCCGGTGCCGGCGCCGATATCAAGTAAGTTTCCTTGTTGTAATCCGGTTGCTTTTTGTAACAGTTTTCTTTTTTGGGTTAATGTAATATTCCTTACCGAATGGTAAAGTTGATTGATGATTCCTTTTTTTGTATCGGAATGAGAAATGTAATTGTTTGACTGGTAATATTTGCCAATACTTTCTGCTGCCGGACTATTTTGCGTGAAACGAATTGTACAATTTTTGCATTGCCAGATAGCAAAGTTTTCGCCGCTTACCGTATAATCTTTGGCTTGTAAAGCAGGCTCAATTTCGCGGCTCCGGCAGGCAGGACATTCTTCGTAGCTAATTGTTTGCGGCATGGCGACAAAGAAAGTAAAGTTTCAGTTAAAAAGCAGCATGTTGAAGTGATGTTATTATCCATTCACAATCTTTGATTTATCTTTCCATCCATGAACGGAGGAGTTAACAACAACCGGCATCCGAATCCAGTCAGACTTTTTTCTTTTTATATTCCTTTTACCTGGTATTTTTTTCTGTTTGTGATTTGCTGTTTCTTAGGTTACGCGTGGATCGGAACGTTTGAAACATTGCCCGATACGGCGTACGCCGATATTTTTCCGTTGCTGTTACAGATTGCATTTTGGTTTGTTACAATCATTCTGATTATTGCCCTTGTAACGGTTGTTATTTCCTGCATTTATTTTTTGATAAAAAAGAAAAAACACGGTATTCAGTTTTTGATTGAAACAAAAGGAACGAGTCTGCATAAAAGAAAACAACGACAGGAAATTTATCTGAAAATTCACCCGGTTTTGAAACCTTTTCTGGGATTTATTAAGATTCGGTTACAATATGATGAAGAACATTTTTCAAACAAATTTTCTTTGGTTGAACAAAAGGAAAATAAGCTGGTTAAAACAAAAATTGAAGGCATTTACAACTGGCAACTTCCGGTGATAAAAGAGTATCGTATTGAAAGAGCCATTCTTTACTTTGAAGATTTTTTCCAGTTTTTTTCGATTGCTGTTCCGGTGGTTACCAACAACCGTTTTTACACGCAACCGCAGGACACAGATACAAAAACAATCAAAACATTTCCACGCAAAACAGAAAATACAAATACGCGGATTGAAGAAATTAAACGTGTAGAAGGCGAACATATCAACTATAAAAATTTTGAAGGTAACGATGATGTGCGCCGTATTGTTTGGAAAATTTACGCCAAAAACAAAGAGCTTGTCGTTCGCATTCCCGAAGTGCTCGATCCGTATGCTTCGCACGTATATTTATATGCTTCGTTTTATTCATCATTCGGTAATGATTTGGGTGAAGTGATTGAAATTCCGTTTTTAAATTATTATAAGACGTTTATCTGGAGCGTTTACCGGCAATTGGTTCAGCAAGGATTTGAAGTACGTTATTTGCCCGACCAGCCCATTGCCATGATAAATACCAACGACCCGCAGCAACAAGTAAAACATACCATCAGCATCAGCCATTGGCAAATTGATAAAGACGTTAAAACTTACATTAACGCGAGAGACGCAGCAATGGTTATTGTATCTTCATTAAGCGACGTTGAACAAGTAAGACAGTTTGCGGAGCAATATGGAAACGATGTTTCTTTTGTGTTTGTAAAACTGACTGATAGTTTAGGCAATCAGCATTTTGGCGACTTGCTGCAATGGCTGTTCATCAAAAACGAACAAAATGCTATTACAGAATATAAGCGCAAATGGAATTTTACATTGCTTCGTTCAAAAATAATAGAGAACGAAAAAAAATTAAAAACAGTCTTAGATAATTATACTAAGTCGGCTGTGATAGATGGTTGATTGTAGTAAGTATTATGTGATGAGTAATAAGATAAAAATATTAACCTACTTATTACCTAATACTTACTACCTAATACATAACAAAGATTCATGAAGATCGGACGGATTCATAGTTATAAGAAAGTGCTTGCACAGTTACTGTTGCTGGTGTTGCCAACGGCGGTGCTGTCATTTTATGTGTTGTGGGATGTAAATCGCTTTTACGCCATTCTGCAAAACGACTGGATATTGCAAGGTTGTTACTTTACGGCTGGTCTTGCGCTGTCAACCATTTTTTATGCGTATCGTTTCCGGTTTGTTTCTACATTGGCGGTGCTGGCGTTGTTTTATATCATCGCATATAGCATTATAGAAAATGTTGTCGTCGGCGAGTTCGATACATTCTTAGCGTCTATAAAATTTCTCATTTTTTCCATTCTTTTTTCTACGGGCTGGCTTGCTGGTTATGGCTTTAGCCGCGCCCGTTGGTTTACTATTATATGGAGCGCGTTTTTGTTAATTGTGCAATTGGTTGTGGTAAGTAAAACGGCTGATATAAAAGCCAATGCTTTGATTGCTGCTTTTGCGCCTGTGCTGGCTTACGCTGTGTATGTAATTTATACTGCCGAACTCATACGCAATATGAATGAAGATGAAACCGGTTTTGGCTGGTTCGTTATCAAGCGTATAGCTGGGTTTGTAGTGATATTGCTTCTTCTTCTGGCGGGCGTTTTTACTGTTTTTCAAAAAGATTTTAAAACGATAGAAAAGGAGTGGGGCGGCATGCAGCCCGATTACAACAAGAAGGGTAATAAAGAAAGCATGACGAAGGAAAACAAAGATGGTTCTATCAGTAATAAAGACCAGACAAAGCTAACCGGCGGTTTAAACAAAGGCAAGCGATTGGTGTTTGTTGCGAAGCTGGATAACTTTTTTCCTGATGGTAAAACGCCAAATCCTCTTTACTTCACAGCTTATTATTATACCAAGTTTGATACGCTTACGCAGACATTCGAAATGGATACATTGCACATGCCGGCTAACGATTTGTTCAAGCCCGATCCATCCCGTATTCCGTTGTATTTTACAAAGACAGATTCTACCGTAATTAAAAATACAAAAGCAACGCTAAACCGGAAAGTCATTACAACAGATGTCTATAAAGTGTTGCTGTCGCCGAACGAATATTTAGCACCTTCAACCGCATTTTCCTGCCAGCCGATTGGTGTGCCGCAGGAATATAAAGACCAATATAAAAGTGCATATCGTGCTAAGATGTGGGTAAGCGATTTGAACAGCGCTTATTTTATCTATAATCCTGCCGGCGACCAGATGCTGCAGGCTTTCCAGGAACAACGTTTTAATAAGCTTCGCGAGGTAACCGATTTTCGGGGTATGGAATCGCAGTTTATGGATTATTATACTTTCATGCCGCGCGATACCGATTATAACAGGCTCACTGCATTAGCCAGGCAAATAACAGCAAATGCCAAGACGCCGATAGATAAAATGCTCGCCATCCGCAGTTATTTTTTGAGTAAAGATGAGTTTGGTCAGCCGCTGTTTAAATACTCAGACAATCCGGGTATTCCAGGTATTCCATCTGCCAACAAACTCAATTATTTTTTGTTCGATAACCGCAAAGGTTATTGCGCGTATTATGCCGGTGCTACATTGTTTATGCTTCGCGCATTGGGCATTCCATCGCGTATTGCAGCCGGTTTTTTAACCATAGACCGGAGCAGTAAAAACCCGGGCTGGTATTGGTTTTACGAAGACCAGGCGCACGCATGGACACAAGTTTATTTTCCCGGTTATGGCTGGATGGATTTTGATACGACCATTCCGGATGTAAACACGCAACAGGCATCGCAGCCCGACCTAACGCCGCCGCTTGATATGCAACAGGTTTACTTGGTTGCTGATGGTATTGTTGTGAAAACAGATACCGTTGCCAAGCGCATTCAAATCAAAATCAGGAATCTTTTATATCACGATAAACAATACACCGTCGCAGATCCTTTAGATGTAACGCTGGATGCATCGCGGGCAACGGTTACGGCAGATACGGCCCAGGTTCCGCTAAGTGCAATAAAGAAAAACATGCACATTACAGCCGCTTCTTACGCTGAAATTTTAAAAGATATACAGGCAACAGAGAAAGATAACATGTCATCTATTTTGAAGAAAGTTCCGAACCCAATTCCGGTAGATGATATAAAAATTATTGAACCCGACGAAGCAAAAAAGAATGTAAAGAAAAAGGAATCTGTTTCCGGAGAACCAACCGATTGGTTGCATGTATTGTGGACAACTTTAGCCGGATTAGGCATTTTCTTGCTGGCTGTTTTTGCGACGCCGTATTTGATATGGGTTTACTTTAACTGGCGGGCAAAAAAGAATCAGGATGTACAGTCATCGGCTTTCAATAAGTATAAAGCGGCTACGTATTATCTCAATCAGCTTGGCTATAATCGTTCAACTTTGGGTCCGCAGCAATTTGCTTTGCTAACAGATAAACAATTCGGTACAAACTTTTCTGCATTCAATAATGTGTATCAGAAAGCCAAATACAGCAAGGCTTCCTTATCGCCGGGCGAGCAGAAAATAGTGGATGATTTTTATTCTTCTTTTGTTCAGAAAGTAAAAGAAGATGTGCCATTTAAAACAAGATTCAACAGGTTTTTAAATATTTACAATACGGTTCAATATTTTGCACCGCCTAAATAAAATGTATGGAGACAACAGAAGTACAGACAGGAACAGAAGCAGCGATTGCCGGTATTCAAAAGCTGGTTGATAATATAGAAACGGTAATACGCGGAAAGCGCCAGCAAATACAACTGATTGTAACGGCTTTGTTAGCTAAAGGTCATATCCTGATAGAAGACAATCCCGGCACGGGTAAAACTGTGATGGCAAAGACGCTGGCACAAAGTATTTCAGGCTCACACGAAGAAGCCGGCGCCGATTTTAAGCGTATCCAGTTTACGCCGGATTTATTGCCAATGGACTTGATTGGTTCGCACATTTTTGACGATGTACAAAAGGAATTTATTTTTAAAAAAGGACCTCTTTTTTGCAACGTATTATTAGCCGATGAAATCAATCGTGCATCACCAAAAGTGCAGAGCGCTTTGCTGGAATGTATGGCGGAGAATCAAATCACAATGGGCGATGTAACCTATCCGTTAGAACAATTGTTTTTTACAATTGCAACGCAAAATCCGGTAGAAATGGAAGGAACATATCCGTTACCAGCCGCGCAACTTGACCGTTTTTATATCAAGATATATTTTGGTTATGTTGATGAAACAACAGAGCTCGACATTTATAAAAATTACTTAGGCATTGCAAGCAATCTGCAGCATATTCAACAGGTATTAAACATGACAGATATTTTGTCTTTGCAGAATGAAGCCGAGCAGGTTTTTATTCATGACGAACTGGTTGCAGCAGTAAGAAATATTGTCTGGAGCACGCGCCGCCATCCTGATATTGTATTAGGCGGATCAACAAGAAGCGGCATTACTTTTTTGAAATGTTTAAAGGCTTTTGCTTTGGTAAACGGAAGAACTTTTGTAACGGAAGACGATCTGCAAGCCATTACCACAGCGGTGCTGGATCACCGTTTGATTTACAGGAACAGGGAAGCAAAACAAAAAGCGTTAGCCGGTATTTTACAGCAGGAATTGGACAGACTTAGCAAGCTAAAAATTCACTAAGCTATTATGTATCGGATAAGTAAAGCGGAACCTTTTGCATAATAATTGATTATAGATTTACGGTAGTAAGCCTGTTGATACAGACTCATAATACTGTAATAATTTAATTTTTCGCTCCGGTTAATCTAACTATTTTCAGTCTATAATCGTTTGTCTCGCATTGGCAGGATTAAGACTTTAACTGGAAGATTACCGGCATCATATAATATCTTTTGTGCCATTCATAAACGTACTACCGTATAAGTATTGAAGTATACGAACTAAAGAAAACAATATCCATATTGGGCAATAAATTAAATAACTGAAACCAAATGAAAAAGATACTTCTTGACTTGCTTGACGATTCTGCAATGGATCAGTTAAGAGCTATGGAAAAAGACATGAAAATCAGAATTCTGAACGGCGCTGATTTTCATTTAAATGAAAACCGCGACCAGATATGGAAAGAACTGGAAGAATATACGTACGAGAACATCTTGAAAAGAGTAAAAGAAAATATTGATTAATGAAGTGTTGGATAGCGGTTTTATCTTATTGTCTTCTTTTTTTTAATAGTGCTGTTGCGCAGGATAAGGCAGCCGCGCGTTATGAAATAAATGCCAAGCGGATTGGTGTAAACCCAACCGATAAAGATGCGTTGCCACGCAGCCGTGAGTTTCTCCGGTTAGACAGCACATATTATGTTGGCTGGATGTATGAAGGCATGTATAAATTTAACCGTAGTGCCGATTTTTTAGGTTATAAAAATGCCATTACACCGCTTCATAAAGCTTTGTTTTTATTGAATAAAGATTTCAGTTCTACCTTACGGAACATGTATTCGTCCATCGCTTTTTTTTCGGAGAATGTGGCGCGATACCAGGATTATTTTACGATTGCCAATGCTTTGAAAGAATGTTACGATAACATTGAAATGCCCGACTCCGTTATCGCATTGCTCGACGAGATAGAACAATATCATTTTCAACGTGATTATTTTGGATTGTACGAACAGCGCGCCTGGGAATATCATCGCAATCGCTTCTTTGCATCAGACAAATATTCATATCTAAAAAACTCAGTTGCCGAAAACGAACAGGCGGCTTTTCAAAGCTGTTATAAAGGCTTTGCATTTATAGAAAATAATAAAACTGTAAATGATGGTTGGTTTGGTCCATCGCAAAGTACGCAGGACAGGCTTCGCATTTATCATTATTTAGCCTTGCTTCATTGTTACAATAAAAACTACGACAGCAGCGAATACTATTATGAGCAGCTTGCGCAAAGTGGTTATGTATCGTGGAATAATTACGGTGGTATGCAAAGCGAAATTGGAAATTTTGCTAACGCGATAGATTATTTTGGTAAAGATGTATTGAATAGCAGTAATTTTCTAAGCGAACCGTATTATTATCTTCCTGAATTGTATGTCTACGGTGGCAAAACAAAACAGGCAATTAATATGTGCCGCGATATTATTACGCGAAACGGCTCTACGCCTGGCTTTGGCTGGTATAACATTGCGCTGGCGCGAGGTTATTTGTATGATGGTCAGTTAGACAGCGCTTCGTACACGTTAGATAAAGCGGCTAACTTTAAAGAGCTTCATATTGGTACAACGCTTACGCAAACGCAATACGATTTTACCATTAATTTATTGAAGGTTGAGTTACTGGATAAAAATATTGCGCAAGTAAAATTTTTAAATAAAGGCTGGTGGTATTCGTTATCGGGATTGTACAAAATTGCTTCGCTGAAGTTGCAAAAACTTATGCTGGAATATGTGGTGGTAAATCAACTGGCTTACGATCCTGACAGAAACCGGCTTGTGTATGATTTGTTTTGTGCAGAATCTACCACATCATTTGATGAAGCCTGGTATTTGCTGAAGAATTTTAGTCCGAAATATTTTAAAGAGAAGTATCAGACATACCAGCGTACAGATTCGCGTGCAAATATTCAGCGATATTTTAAATTGTTTGAAGCGCAGTTTAAATGGGAAGATGGTGATGAAAAAAATGCTGCCAAAGATTTCGACGGAATGGTGCGAACTACCTTGTTAGACACTGCAAACGAAAAGCTTTTTTTGGGTCGTTTGTATGAAGATTTAGGTAAAGCATATAAAGGTGAAAACACAGATTTATACAATAATTATTGCAATTCGTTACTACAGGTTTACCCGCAATTAATTCCTTACTCCGGTTTGTCAATGCCAATGCAACTTTCGGTTTCAGGCGATGAAAGTGAAACCACAACTGACATAATTAAAGATTTAAAGCGTTGCAATATTCGCTTTACAAATAACAATACAAATGCGCCAACGGCTTCGGTTTCATTTACTAAAAAAGGTGATAAATACGAAGCTACAATCAATGTAACTTCTGAAGGTGGAAAGCGTATTGTAAACAATGAAAAACTGATCTTTAAAAATGCCGATGGCGTAGGTTCTGAAATTGGTTTGCGCTTGTTTGGCAAAGGTGGAAATATAGTTTACGAACAACCACAATCCGATTCATAATATTCTTCTATTTGAAATATAGCTGTATTTTTTCTGAACATAGGAGTGAGCATTTTTTGCTCCGAATTACAAATTGACAACGATGCTTCAACAGCGTTACAAAAGTTCGTAACCAACACTTTATCTTTATAAATAAAATCTTTTCTTACATGCCGGGAAGCTTAATGCCATAAGATTTCAGGTCGTCAAGAAATTTTTGTTGTGTCTGAAGTTTTGCATCCTGAAATCCATGCGCATTTACCCAAACATTTACAATAATCCGGAAACCATCCGGCTCTATCGAACTGACACCAATACGATGTTCCGGTGTTTTTAAAATATTCGTTAAGCCCGCAATAGAAGTTTGTAAAACGTTTTCTATTTGTTTAAAGTCAGCACCAAAAGGAAACTTAAATTCAATATCAAGCCGGCGAATTCCTTCACGGCTAATGTTGATGATGACTTCGTTAGAAAGCTTGCTGTTTGGTATAATAACTGTGCGGTTATCGTAAGTAGTAACAACCGTATAAAAAATTTCGATTGATTCTACAATGCCTTCCTGTCCTTGCGCAATAATACTGTCACCAACGCGATAAGGCTTCATTAAAAGTATTAAAACGCCACTGGTAAAATTTTGTAATGTGCCCGACAATGCAAGACCTGTGGCAACACCAACGGCGGCTAATAAACTCGCAAAAAGTGTAAGTTGTATATTAAGTTCCTGCAACACGGCGAGAAGCAATAATATTTGCAGTGCTACTTCAATAAGACTGATTAAGAATGGCTTTAAAGAAGAATCTACTTTGCGTTTATCGAATAAAATATGCAGACGCCTGATAAAGACTTTGATAAGCCAGAAACCAATGGTACCAATGAGAACGGCAATAATAATGTTTGGTCCAAACGTAAACAGCCAATTATAAATTTTATCGTAAAACTGTTGGATACTAAAATCTCTCACCTTTATCATACACTCAGCCATTGCAAAAAAATTATGCCATCATTTGCTGAAAGTCATTGCTTAGATAAGTTTTATAATTCATCAATGTTATTGCCTGTAAGTTAGAAACACAGCCGGTTGTAATGTAAAAGATGTTTTAATCTCTGGTTTATATTGTTGGACATTAAGCGTAACGATAAGTGAGATAAGCAGGATTTTTTATCATCAATATATTCAGTTGTTTGTTACAATTCATAACATTAGTGTAAAAGAAATTAAACACTTGTTTAATTTCAAACACTTGTTTAATTTTGATGAAAATAATATGAGGGGAAATGAATGTTGATAAGCGTGTGCATATAATGAATACAGCGATTTCATTATTTGCAACCAACGGTTTTGAAGGAACATCGGTACGGGATATTGCTTCGGCAGCCGATGTAAACCTTGCTATGATAAATTATTATTTCGGATCGAAAGAAAAGTTGTTTGAAAGTATTGTAGAGTATAATGTTTCTTATACACGCAATATGCTGGGCGAATTAATTAACAATACATCGCTTTCTTCCATACAAAAAATTGAAAGAGTAATTGAAATTTATGTTGAGCGTTTGTTTGGTAATCGTGAGTTTCATAAAGTATTACACTTAGAACTTATGCTGAACCAACGCCCGGAATTGGGTGAAGCTATTTTGAAAGTGATAGATAAAAACGCAGGTTCGATAAAACAAATTATTGAAACCGGCATTAAGAAAAAAGAATTTAGAAAAGTAGATGTAGCCCTTACAGCTGCTACGCTTACGGGAACATTGAATGCGATTTTATTATCGAAGAAAGTTTGCCGCACTTTAATTCTGAACGATTCGAATCCTGATTATATGCCTTATGAAGATGAAGCATTTAGAAAACGGGTAATTGATTATTTAAAACAATTAATGCAATCATTTTTGGTGAAATCATAAAACATTAATAAAGCACGAAATAAAAAAGCAGTAATTTAATTACTGCTTTTTTATTTTATAATGATTTAATAAATCAAATTAATGCATCGCTTCAGACAAATCTACTTTAGCACTTTTCCTGCTTTTTACAAACAAGATAAATGGAATACAGATTAAAAACATAACGCCCAGATAAAGAAATACATCCATATAAGATAACACGGAAGCCTGTTTATAAATAATGCCTTCCAATGCAATATAAGCTTGCTTTAAAGCCACGTCAGGTGAAGCGCCTTTCGACATAAAATTGTGCTGTAAGCCGGCAATACGGTTTTGAACATTCGGATCGTCGGCGTTAAGCCTGCTTACCATATCACTTCTGTACAACTGGTTTCTTCTCGCCATAAATGTCGTAATCGTTGCTATACCAAAAGAGCCGCCTAATTGTCGCATCATACCGGTAAACGCTGCGCCCTGCCCGATTTGTTTACCTTTTAGTGTTGATAAGGCTAACGTTGTAATGGGTATAAACAAAAGTCCTAAACCAACACCACGTACAATAAGCATCCAGAAAAAAGCATCTTTACCTGTATCAGGCGTCAATATTTTATAACCCCAAAAACTATAAATAAAGAAGATAAACATGCCTAAAGAAACAAGGTATTGCTGTTTAATACCACGTTGCAATAGCTGACCGATGATCGGCATCATGAACGCTGTGGTAAGCGCAGCAGGAACCATCAGTAACCCGGATTGTTGCGCCGTCCAGCCAAGCGTAGCTTGCGTGTATAACGGAACGATATATGTTGATCCGTATAAGCCAAATCCTAATATAAAAGACATGATTGTTCCGACTCGCAGATTCGCATTGCTCAATACGCGAAGTTCTACAATCGGGTTTCGGAAAGTAAGTTCACGCCAGATAAAGAAGAACATTCCAAAGAAAGCTGTAACTGCAAAAAAGGTAATCCAGATATCGTTAAACCAATCTTCATCCTGACCACGTTCCAATACATACTGTAACGAACCAACAAAGAGTGCTAATAAACCAATACCAACCCAGTCAACATCTTTAGCTTTACTTTTTTCTCCGTATTTCGGGCTGCGAACAAATGCCAGCGTAAGCAAAGCGGCAATAATGCCTAACGGAATGTTGATATAAAAGATATAAGGCCAACTAAAATTATCTACAATATAACCTCCTAGAGGCGGTCCTAATGTTGGTCCTACAATTACACCTAACCCATATATTGCTTGCGCCGTACCACGCTTTTCCGGCGGATAACTTTCTGTAATAATGGTTTGAGAAGTAACCAATAACGCGCCTCCGCCACAACCTTGTAAAAATCTAAAGAAAACAAGTTCCCAAATGCCGTTGGCATTACCACATAAAAAAGAACAAAGCGTAAATATTAAGATAGAAGCTGCAAAATAATTACGTCGACCAAACTGTTGCGATAACCAGCTTGTCATGGGTACAATAATTACGTTACCAATAGCATAAGCCGTTACCACCCAGCCGACTTCTGTCATGGTAGCACCGAGATTACCACGCATATCGTTAAGCGCAACGTTTACAATGGTTGTATCTACAATTTCAAGAAGCGCACACAGAATTGCGGTGATTGTAATCACCACGCGCCGGCTTCCATATTCGATTAAAGATGCCTGTTGCAATTGCATAGGTTTTATTTAATAACGGCTATCCCTTTATTTCAGGATAGCCGTTTTATGAATTAAGTAAAATGGATTTTTCCTTAATCTAAATTCACATCCACATCCACGTTCATACCGGCACGCAACTGCTGAATCATAGAATCGTTTGGATTGGCAAATTCAATTTTCACTGGTACGCGCTGAACCACTTTTACAAAGTTTCCTGATGCATTATCCGGAGGCAATAGTGCATAACTGGCACCTGTTGCAGCAGACAATGAAGTAATCTTTGCCTGGAACTCATGACCCGGAAAAGCATCTGCTTCAACAGTAACGGTTTGTCCAACTTTCATCTTATCAAGCTGGGTTTCTTTAAAGTTGGCAACAATCCAAAGGTTTTGTTTTAAAACAATGCTAAAGAGAGAACCGCCTGCCGTAAGATATTGCCCCGGCTGCACATTTACTTTAGAAACCAAACCATCAGCCGGTGCTATCACTGCCGCATAAGACAGGTTTAATTTGGCATCATCTACATCGGCCTGGCGTTGTTTAATAACTGCATCAGCTACATTAATTTGTTTTGATGTTGCTCCACTCTGCGTAGAGGTTACATTAATTTGTGTAGCTGCCTGCGCGCGTTGTTGCTGCATGATTACCAATTGTTTTTCTGCTGTTTCCTTCGCTGCCTGCGCCTGCTCAAATTGCTGCTCTGTAATAGAATGATCTTTTATAAGGTTGGCATAACGGTTATAATCCTGCGTGGTGCGCCAAACATTAATTTTTGCCTGGTCAATTTGTGCATCAATGGTTGCAACAGCTGCTCTTGAAGTAGCGATATTAGAACTTGATGCCGTAGAAGAAAACTGCGCTGCCGTGCGATTGCTTTGAGCTGTTGTTAAAGCCGCTTCTGCCTGTTCTAATTTAATCTTTAGATCACGATTGTCCATGATGATTAGCGTATCGCCTTTTTTTACCTGCTGGTTATCGCCAACACGTACTTCAGATACATAACCTGACACGCGCGGAATTACGGGACTAATGTTCGCTGTTATCTGCGCATCATCTGTATCTTCATGATGCAGTGCGTGTTGATATTTGGTAAAACCAAATACGCCACCCACCACGACTAATAAAATCAGGGTGATAACAAAACCTCTGTTTTTCTTTTTTGGTTCTGCCGCTACGGTTTCCTGCGGCTCTGCGGTACTTACTGCCATATAATACTGTTGTGAGTTTTTGTAAATTTTATAATGATCCGATTGATTCCTGGAGATGTTTATAAGCGACAGCCGCATCAGATTTTGCAGTTGTATAATTCAATCTTGCCTGTAATTGCGCCGTTTCAGCTTCTAATAAATCGGTGGTTGTTGCTAAACTGTTATCAAATTTATTCTTTGTAATTCTGTAGTTTTCTTCTGCCTGATCAATAGCTACTTGGTAAACATTAATCTTTTCAAGACTGGACGAATAAGCTAAATAAGCTCTGCCAACCTGTAATTCTATTTGATCAGATAATTCGCCGCGATTCGCTTGCGCCTGGCGTTCTCTTGCTTTTGCCTGCTGCACTTTAGCATCTGTTTTCCATAACGAACTCAAACTATAACTAACGCCAACACCGAAATTTACCGCGTTGTAAACAGTTAATACGTTTGGTATATCAGCCGCTACATAACCGCCGGTTAAGGCAATGCTTGGATACTTTTCGCCCTGTATAGATTTCACTTGAGAACCGGAAGCTTTAATGCGATAATCTACAGCTTGTAAATCTTTCCTGTTTTGTAGAGCTTGCTGCCTGTAATCATCCGAGCTACCAAGCGGGGGAAGATTAGCAAAGCTTGCGCTGTCTAATATAATATTTGTGCTATCGGGAAAACCTAATAACAAATCAAGAACAATTGTATTTAGCTGTAAATTATTTTTAGCATCAACCAAAGTAAGCTGGATATTAGAAACCTGCAGTTGCGATTTTAATAAATCGTTGCGGGCTAATAAACCATTGGTTTCTAAGTTGGTAAAGTCTTTTACACGCTGCTGTGCCTGACCTAAACTGCTGTTGATAACAGTAATCTGGAGCCCGGCTTTATATAAATTATTATAGGCATCAATAATATTCAGAATCACACCTTCTCTATCATTGTCGGCATCGAGCCCAGATGCTTTCTCTAAAAATTTCGACGCTTCCACACCATATTTTATACGCAAACCAGAGTACAAAGGCAAGGATACATTTACAATACCATAAGCTGCCTGCGATACTTTTGGTGTGCTGGTTGTTTGCGCTGTATCGGCACCGCCGCCAGATTCCTTTTGCGATTTCAGATTAATAGTCGGGTTGGTAACACGCAGGTAAGAACCACTTGCTGATACATCTGGCAATTTGCGTTGCTCGGCTTCTTTTACAGCGGCTGTTGCTTCGTCTAATCTGGCTTTGCTATATTGTAACTGCTTGCTATTTTTTACACCCAGTTCAATGGCTTTGTCGAGCGTAAGAGCTTCGCCGCTTTGCGCATGCAAAAAAATTACGGATAACAAAAGTGATAAGGTGAACAGATATGATTTCATTTATTTAAATTCTGTATTTAAATGATCAGTGTAAGATTAGAGCTGTTTATACGTTTAATCTTTTTTCCGGTTGCAAAATTAAACAATTGTTTGATAAAATTAAACAGATGTTTAAATTTTATTTTTCCTGGCGAGAATTTAACCTTTTTCTTATGTCTTAATTATTATCAAAAAACGGGCTGATAACTATTCATCAGCCCGTTTTCTATCTTTTCTTTTTTACCGATTTGTCATAAAATTCCGGTTCTTTCTTTCGAACCCACTTTATAAACGTCCCGATTTCTTCGGTTCCCTGCAGACTTTCTATTGTATTGTACGAGCGTTTTAATTCTGTTTCTGTAAAAACCGCGTGAATTTTATCGTGACAAATTTTATGCATCAATACAGTTTCGGTTCCTTTTCCACCTTTGCTTACCGGCAACAAATGATGACGGTTATAAGGTTCGGCAAGTTGCCTGCCGCACAACGGACATATTTCCTGCGCAGGATTCACCACTTACAATTTAAAGCCATAAGCTAAGCGCAGCGCCAGTTGCGATGCGTAGCCATTGTACTTTGTAAAATCTTCGTATTTCAAAGAAATATCCAAACCGTTACCAAACGCCAAACCAACAGAAGGTGAGTAAACAAAGGAACTTTGTTGATTCTCTTTTGTTCCAATACCAATACCGGCTTCACCTGCTATGTAAACGTTCTTTACCGGGAAATACTTTAACCCCGCTTTTACCGGTATAATACCAAAGCCTTCGCCCGCTTTATCGTTTTTGAAGAAATGCGAATAACCTGCGGTTACAATACCGGAAAAACTATTTCCAATAGGAATTTGAAAACGCGCATCGGCGCCCAATACAAACTGGTTTGGATCTTTCAATGTGCTTCCGGCATCAATGCCAATACCAAGTCGTAGCGGATTTTTACTTTGCGCATTTACATTTTGGCAGAAAACAACAGCCGTTAAAATAAGGGTTGTGAAGACAAAAAACTTTCTCATAATCATCAATATAAAATTTTAGAACATAGGCTTTCTTAAAAACTATACCAAACTGGCTTTGTCAGTTGGGTTGCGCCATATTTGTAATATTGTAGTTATTGAAAAGCAACCGTATCAGGTTGATAAAATTTTTATCCCGATAAACAAAAACGCAATTATGGATTTGCTTTCTGCGCTTGCACAAGTAAGAAAAACCACAGATTTTATTCAGCCGCTCGATGACAATGTGTGGAACGGTTTTGCGGCAATCTGGCAGCCTTTTACCGCGGCGCGTAAAACACTTCTTACAACGGCCGGCGAAACAGAAAAGCATTTATATTTTGTATGCAAAGGTGTTCAGCGCGCATTTACCATTGCTGATAATAACAAAGAGGCAACGCTTGTATTTACTTATCCGTATTCGTTTTCCGGCGTTTTAGATTCTTTTCTTTTACAAACGCCTTCGCGCTATTATTTGGAAACATTAACGCAAAGCGAATTTTTGCGAACAACCTATAAACAAGTAAATGAATTGATGCAGCAACATCATCAGTTTGAAACTTATATCCGCAAATCAATGAGTTTTGTAATTGCCGGATTGTTAGAACGACAAATCGAACTGCAATGCTTTTCAGCCGAACAAAAATTTACAACCTTGCTCAAAAGAAGTCCGCATATTTTAAACCTGATTCCGCACAAATATTTGGCATCTTATCTTGGTTTAGATGCAACAACTTTCAGCAAATTATTAGGCAGCGTAAGATTATAAATAAAGCGTTTTTGTGTTGTAAATAATGAGCAAAGAAATACGAAATACAGTTTTGGTTACCAGCTTTTGTAACTCCTATTTATCTTCGTTGCGTCGCACTCTTGTACGCCTTGTAAATAATTGAGCTTTGTTATCAATATCAATTCAAAACAATAAAATCTTGGCGTACACCAACATTTTTATTTATCAATCAAAAGACATTTGTATAAAATTTACAACATGCCAACATTCAAGTCAATTCAATTAATAGAAGATATAAAACAACAAACAGAAGACATCCTAAACAAAGCTGTAACACAATGGCAAATGCTGCCGCCGCGAACTATGTTATATAAAGAAAGTGCAGACAAATGGAGCGCTGCGCAATGCCTGATGCATTTAAATAGTTACGGCGATTATTATTTGCCGGCTTTGCAAAATTCTATAGAAGAAGCGAAGCGAAAAGAGTGGCGTTCTGCAACAAATTTTACAACCAGTTTTATCGGCAATTGGTTTACCAAACTGATGCAGCCAAAAGGCGAAGCCAAAACAATTAAGAAGATGAAATCGCCAAAAAATCATTCGCCAATCACCAATGAAAACAGCGATATTGTATTGGCTACTTTTATAGATCAGCAGGAAACTTTATTGCAGCTTTTAGAAAAAGCAAAAGAGGTTGATTTGCGGAAAGCCAAAACACCGGTTTCTATTTCACGCTTTATTAAATTACCACTTGGCGATACTTTCCGGTTTTTAATTGCGCATAATTATCGTCATGTATTGCAGGCAGATCGAGCCATTTCATCCGCCACAAAAGAATCCGTTGCCATATAAATAACAATGAATTATTTAAACTGAATGGCTTTTACAGGTTGTATTCTTTTTACAAATAACGCCGGCAGAATCAGTGACACAAAACAGACAACTAAAGTAGCCGCACAAATAAGTGCCGTTTGCCACCAGATGATTTTTACAGGCGCAACCGATACATAATAAGCGCTTTCATCGAGATGCAGCAAGCCTGTATATTGCTGAAGTAAACACAAACCAATACCTGCCACAAAACCGGTTACAATGCCAATGCCTGCAATGATAGTTGCATAATAAATAAACACATTCTGAATACGAAAATTACTGGCGCCAACTGCTTTTAAAATGCCAACCATTTGTGTTCTTTCAAGAACTAAAATCAGGAGACAGGTTATGAGATTAATAATGGCAACAATAGCCATCACAATAAAAATGACATCGCGGTTGGTATCTTGTATGCTAAGCCAGTCGAAGATATTCGGATACACTTCTTTTACACTGCGGCTTATCCAAGCGCCGGGCAGCTGATAGGTATTGTATAAAAGATTGGTTACGGTATCAATATTTTTATAATCGTGTAAAAAAATTTCGTAGCCGCCGATGCCTGTTGCGCTCCAGTGATTGATGCGCCGCAACAAGCGAATATCGGTTAAGGCGAAAAGTTTATCGTACTCTTCAATACCGGTTTTGTAAATGCCGCACACTTTTAATTTACGAAGCGTTGATTTGCCTTCTGATGGTGTAATGAAGTAAACAGAAACGGTATCATTTAATTTGATTTGCAGTTCCTGCGCAAGCGGTTGCGAAACCACAATTTCTTTACTGTAAAGCGTATCATCAAAATTCATCCATCTGCCTTGTTGTAAAAAAGGTTGCAGGTTGCTGAAGTTGTAATCTTTCTCAACACCTTTAATTAAGACGCCATCAATATCGCTGTTGTTTTCAATCACAGCACTTTTGGTAGCAAATACCTGAACCGTTTTTATCTGTGGTAAAGACTGTAAAATCTGCTGAACGGTATCATTCTTTTCAAGCGGCGTTTCTTCAGCAATCAAAGCTTTGGTGGCTTCGTATTGCTGTACATGAATATGTCCCCAGAAACTAAAAACTTTATTAGCAACCGCTTCCTGGAAACCGGTTACAAAGCTTAAAGTAATAATCATTGCCGCAACGCTAAGAGCCGTTGCCGCAATTGCCAGCCGTATAATAAAACGGGAAAATGATTTTTGCCTGTTAAATGCAATACGCTTTGCTATGAAGAGAGCCACATTCATGTGCGGACGAAACTACACCGAACGCACATAGCTGCCAAACGGAGCTTTTTTATAACGAAAATCTTTCTTTCATATACTACCAGGTAACATCTGTTTCGAAATTGTGTTAGTCAATTAGTTTCGTTCAGGTTATAGAAATAAATGATAAACAGAAAAATAAATTATTTTATTATTAATATCTAATGATTTGCCTTGTGTTCGCAGGTTTTTATTTATACAAGATGAGATAAAAGAATGCCTGTTGCCACAGCCGCATTCAACGATTCGGCGCTGCCATATTTGGGTATTGTTACCGCTTGCTGAATAAGCGGCAATATATCATTTCTGATACCTTTAGATTCGTTACCAATCACAAGAATTCCTTCTTTTATCTCCTTCATCTCAAACACATTCTTTCCATTTAATAATGCGCCCAATACCGGAATATCTATATCCGTAAGTATCGTTTTTAAATCAGTATAATACACGTTTACATTTGCAATACTGCCCATTGTGCTTTGTACAACTTTGCTGTTGTAACAGTCTGCCGTATCTGTGGCAGCCACAATTTGCGTAATGCCAAACCAATCTGCTGTTCTGATGATTGTTCCTAAATTTCCAGGATCCTGAATGCCGTCTAAAGCAAGCGTTATTTTGTTTTTCAAAATGAGAGAAGGCAATTCTTTTTTATAAAAAACGCCCAATACCTGGTTCGCTGTTTCCCACTGGCTGATACGTTGCAGGTCGTTGCCGGTTATTTCTTTTACTTCCGTTTTGTTATTTTTATAAAGAGCTGTTTCTTCTATGGTATAAATCATTTTTGCGGTTAATCCGCGCGCTAATAAATCATTTACCAGCTTAGGACCTTCTGCCACGAAAACGTTTTCGAAGTCGCGATTTTTTTTGTCGGATAAACTTTGGATATATTTGACCTCATTCTTACTAATCATTGGTAAGTTTATTATTGACTATGTACAAAACGGCTGCGGAAAGCGGGTAAACAGGCGCAGCCCGCACACAAAATAAATGGAAATGGGTTTTGCTTCCTGTCGTGTTATCAGATATTTGCCAATCATCCTGCTTGTAACGCTGTTAATTTCTTCCTGTACAGAAGAAAAATTTCTTTTTGCCATTAATCGCAACAGTGTAAAAAATTATCCTGCCGATACGCCGTTTGTTTATAACAGTGAAGTTGAAATTAAATCCAACAACATTTCAAAAAATCAAAAGACTGATCTGCTGCGGGCTTTGCCAAACTATTTTGATGATAGTGTAAGAGTGCAGAAAGTGCAACGCTTTGGTATATTTTATCGTATAAGAAATCCGCCGGTTTTCGATACTTCGCACATGAGTCATTCTATTTCATATATGAATGCTTATCTCAATTCTATCGGTTATTATCATACCACATTTACCGATAGTTTTTATGTAGATACTGTAAAAAAGCAGCAACGTACACATATCGTTTTCACGCTCGATCCGGGCAAAGTAACCATTATAGATTCGATAAGCTACCAGTTGAGCGATTCGATATTACAACGTATTGCGACCCGCGAAAATTCGGTAAAGAAAAGCCTGGTAAAACCCGGCAAATCGCCGTTCTCAAAACCATTGCTGGGAAGTGAATTGGACAGGCTGGTTGGCTTGTATAAAAACCGCGGTTATATGCTCATTTCGCGCGATAACCTGATTGCAGAAGCGGATACAACTGATCCGGCTGTTTTCCAGATTTCAACCGATCCGTTTGAACAAATCAGAACCATACAACAAGCGGCGGAACGGTCGCGGCAAAACCCGGTTGCCAAGATTATAATTAAGACGCGCGAAATCAATCCTGATTCTACCGATTTGGTTGATTCTTCGCAATTAAAACAATATCGTATCGGCAACATTTATTTCTATCCCGAAACAAATTATACGCAGATTCCCGACAGCCTGATGGAACAAACAAATCTGCCTGTTCTCTATCAGCGAAAAGAATTTACCATGTATGGAACCAAACACCAGTTTCGGTTTCAGCCGCTTCAGCAGCACACTTTTATGCGACAAGGTAATTTGTATAACGACCGGCTTTATTTAAAGACAGTGAGCAATCTGTCTGCCATCGGCGCATGGCAAAATGTAGATTCCCGGTATCGCATCAAAATTGCCAATTCGATACAGGCAGATTCGTTATATAAAGATTCTTTCAGGGTGAGAGTTGATACGGTTGACTTTCATTATTTTTTAGTTCCTGCTGTAAAGCAAAATATAACGGTGAGCTTGGAAGCGAGCCGCAATACGGGAGACTTTTTAACAACCGGAAATTTCTTCGGACTTGCTGTTAATGCCACGTATTTAAACCGGAATATTTGGCATCGCGCTATCCAGTCTTCTACTTCTTTTCGTAATGGTGTTGAATTAAGTTTGAACAAAAACTATCCTTTACTGCAAACATTTCAATCTTCATTAAGTCATTCGTATATTTTTCCAAACATCCTGTTGCCAAAACCGTTGTATAACTTTTTTGTAAAAAGACCTGAACGCCTGGATGGTTTAAAATCTATTCTTGGCGCTTCGGCAACTTATTCGGAACGTACCAATTATTTCCGCATCCGGCAATTGGTTGCAAACTGGGGTTATGAGTGGAAAAAGCGAAACAATACATGGTCTGTAAAGATTCCGAATGTTGAATTATATTCGTTAGATACGCTTCCTCAGCTGGTAGCGCAGCTGAAGGCAAATCCTTTTTTGCGCAATGCTTTTACTACGGGTTCTATTGTTAGTATCATTGGTACTTTCAACACTTCTTTCCAGTCGGCAAATCATCCGGCGCAAAACAATTTCTTTCGCGCAGCTGTTGAAGAAGCGGGTCTTATATCGGGCACTATTCATCCATGGAACGAAAAATATTTACCGCTATATAAAAGGCGAGGTTGAATATCGTAAACTCTTCACATTTCCGACCACTTCTCTGGTAGCAAGAATCTTTGGAGGCATTGGTTATAACTATGGAAAAGTTGGCAAAACATTGCCGTTTTATAAACAATTTTTTGGTGGCGGACCTAACAGTATGCGCGCCTGGAGCCTGCGCCAGATCGGGCTTGGATCGTCTTTACTAAGCGATACAGCCGGCACCAAACAAGTGGCGTTCAGAGACCGGTATGGCGACCTGCAATTAGAAGCGAATCTTGAATACAGATATACCATTGCGCAGTTTAGTTCACTCAAATTAGCCGGCGCTTTATTTACAGATATCGGCAATGTATGGAATATTAAAACCGATAGAAACAACCCGAAAAGCCAGTTCTATTTTAATAACTTAGGAAGAGATATTGCTATTGCAGTTGGCACAGGTATTCGGCTTGATTTTAATTATTTCCTGATACGAATTGATGGCGGCTTAAAATTGAAAGACCCGACACGTTTGGCAAACAACGGATGGCTCGACTTTACAAATTTTACCTGGCGCAATCATGAGTTTGAAAAGAAGAATGCCAACGGCGATATTATTTCTCCTAACCGTAACAACTTTGCTATCCAGTTAGGTATCGGTTTGCCGTTTTAAACTTTCCAATATGCGCATATTAGTGATAGAAGACGAACCTGCGGTGGCTAACTTAATAAAGAAGACGTTAGAAGAAGAAAATAACGAAGTTACTATTGCGCCCGATGGACAAACCGGCTGGCAGTTCCTGTCTTCTTATCAATACGATGTGGCGATTATAGATGTGATGTTGCCTAACATTAACGGACTTGAATTATGTCGTCGTTGCAGACAGGCCGGAAACGATGTTCCCATCCTGATGCTTACCGCTTTAGGAACAACAGATAATATTGTTATGGGGTTGGATAGCGGTGCCGATGATTATCTTACCAAACCTTTTAAAGTCGCTGAATTATTAGCTCGATTACGTTCTTTGTCAAGACGAAAAAAGACAACGGTTTCGCAATCGGAAGATAAAAAAAATGTACTTCGCTTTGCCGATATTGTAATGGATTTAGATGAGAGGCAAGTAAGTCGTAATGATATTCTGGTTGATTTAACAGCCACTGAATTCCGGTTGCTTGAATACTTTATGCGCAATGGCCGCCGCGTGCTTTCGCGTATGGATATTCTTGAAAAAGTGTGGGGTTACGATTTTGAAATGAATACAAAAGTGGTGGATGTTTATATTAATTATCTCCGGAAAAAAATAGACGCCAATACAGATAATAAACTGATACATACCGTAACCGGCATGGGTTATATGCTAAAAGAAAAATAACCATGAAGATACAAACCCGCATTACTTTACTCTTTACATTACTCTGTACCTGCGTGATTGTTGCACTGAGTTTTAGTGTTTATTATTTTACCTATCAAAACGCTTCGCAGGACTTTTATACGCGGCTTCAGCTACGTGCCAACATTACAGCGCGGGCTTATTTAGAAACTAATTCCGATACGGCGGCTTTTACAATAATACGCCGCGAACAAATGAAACGTTTGCCTGACGAAAGAGAATACATTATTAATATTGATACACTGCAAAAGGGCGAAAACAAAGAGTTATCTGCACAAGTGCCTTCATATTTTATACAATCTATCCTAACAAACGGCGAAGCTTCCTTCCGAAAAGATTTTGATTTTTTTCATGGTATAAAATATAGCAAAGCAGAGAAGACATATATCATTATTGTAGCTGCTGAAAACGCATTTTTGAAAGACTTTTTAAGCAATCTGCAGAAGATATTAACAACTGCCTGTATTGTTGGTGTTCTGGTTGTGTTCAGCATCGGATTATTTTTTCTCAAAAGAAATTTTAGCGCCTATCAGAAACATTTCCCGGCAGGTGCAAAGCATCACGGCAACTTCATTGCACAGGCGGCTGCAAATAAAAACGGGTAAAGATGAAATTGCTGTTCTCACCAACACATTCAACGATTTGCTTAGCCGTTTAGAGACAGCTTTTGAAACACAAAATAATTTCGTAAGCAACGCTTCACATGAATTGAACACGCCACTTACAGCTATCATTGGAGAAGCAGATTATGCGCTTTCCAAAAACAGGCCGGAAGAGCAATACCGGCAATCGCTTTCTGTTATTTTTCAGCAAGGCGAAAAGCTGCGAAATATTACGCAAAGCCTGGTGCAACTGGCGCGCTCTGCCTTTAGAGAAAACTTTACCGTTGAACCCGTAGATATAAACGAACTATTGCACAATGCAAAGCAAAATGCGCATCACGTTTACAGCCAATGTATTATTCAGATAAACACCAGTTTGTATCCTGAAAAGAGCGGAAAGCTAACGGTTTTGGGCAATGCGCAATTGCTTGAACTGGCTTTATCAAACATCCTTTTTAAATGCCTGTAAATATTCTGATTCGCAACCTGTTTCTGTTGCGCTTGCGCTTTCTGCAAAAGCTATTATTCTGATTGTAAAAGACAATGGAATCGGCATACCGGAAAACGATTTAAAAAATATATTCAATCCGTTTTTCCGGGCTTCTAATGTGCATAA
>CBDATZ010000028.1:0-32444 GCA_965199845.1 Ilyomonas sp. | reverse complement strand
CCGATAAAGAAAGCATTAATTTTTATGCCGGCTACAGCAACAGCTACGATCAGCGTAGCGGCGAATTATCCATTGCGCAATATGACAGCATGAATTACGTTGGCAACATTGCTTATATTCAGCGAAATGCACATAGCGAAGTAATTAGCTACCGCGCAGGTTTCGGGCACACGTATAACTTCAATAAAAATATAAGCAACACCACCACACTTTTTGCGATTGGCGCGCCAAATAACGCAAGCTCTGCCGGCGGCTGGACAGATAAAAACCCATTTAATTACGGACTTCGCTCTGTTTTTAATACCCAGTTCGCGTTAAAAAACAGTATGAGCTTAACAGGAGTTACCGGCGTTGAAACGCAACAACAGCGTGCTCAAACCATTGGTTATGGTATGGCAGACCCACAAGGCGCAACACATGTCTGGAACTATGGCGATCCCTATTTCATAATCGCCGCTGCAACATCAAATGTGTTCAGCATTTCTTCCACAACATCTGTTTTTACAGAATGGACATGGGCATTGCAGAATAACCTCTCTTTCACTGGCGGACTGGGGTTAAGCAATATGAAAATAAAATTGTATGACCGGTTTTATGTTGCTGACAAACCCACTTATTTTGAAAAAAATTATGGCGGCATGCTTTCCCCGCATCTTGCAATAAACAAAGTTTTCAGCAAGCAATTCTCGGTTTATGCGGTATATAGTCGTGGTTATAAAGCGCCGGTGAGCTCTTATTTTTATATACCATATGCAGTTGTAAACGGTTCGGCTGTAGCCGGTACCGGCATTATAAATACGAACCTGAAACCGGAAGTGGCAAACCAGCTAGAACTTGGTACAAAAGGCAATTTGATGGATAATAAATTATTTTATCAGGTGGCTGTTTATGACATTATGTACAAAAACAAAATGACCAGTGTTGCCGTGCCAAACACATCTAACACTGCTATAGCTTATAGTTATGTTGTTAATGGCGGCAAACAAGATCATAAAGGTTTAGAAGTGCTTGTAAAATATACGGCTTATCAATCTGCCACAGGCTTTGTGCAGACATTTAAACCTTTTGCCAATGCAAGCTGGGTTGATTACGTTTATAAAGATTATCTGTTTCCGAATACCGTAATTGGCAAACCGGCACTAAATTATAACGGCTTTCCTGTTGCAGGTGTACCCAAATTCACTACCAGTGCGGGCTTTGATGCAACTTTTGCAGGTGGCATTTATATGAATATGATGTATAGTTATAAAAGCAAACTGCCCATCACGTCAGGCAACAACGCCGGCGACACTATTATCCAACCAATTTATACAACAAGCTATAACCTGTTGAATGGCAAAATTGGTATTCGTCAAAGCTTTGGGCATTTTGATTTGGATGCTTATTTTGGTATTGATAACATTACCAACACTCAATATCCTTACATGGTTTTTGTAAACCAGCAACCAGATAGTTACTTGCCTGCTCCGCTTAAAGCCAATTATTATGGCGGCATCAACCTGAAATATAATTTTTGATAATTGTAAAAAAAGAAAGCACCAATGGTACTTTTTTTCATTCATCAATTAAATAAGAAATAATGAAAAAATCCTTTGTTTACGCTGCTTTAAGCCTTTTGTTATTTTCCTGTGGCAGGTTTGGTAACCAGCAGGCAGATGACACAAAAGATATACGCATTGTTTGTCTCTCCAAACATCTTACAGAGTTCATGTTCGAACTTGGCAAAGGGCACGATTTGGTGGGTGTGGATCTTTCAAGCACTTATCCCGATAGTGCCAAGTTTATAAAAACGGTAGGCTATCACCGTGCTTTAAACCCGGAAGGCATTATTGCTTTAGTGCCGGATTTGGTTATTCACAGCAATGATATTGGCCCGGCCAATGTGCTGCCGCAAATAATAAAAGCAGGTCTTAACGTTAAGGCTTTTGGCAGCGCCAATACAATTGATAGTGCAAAGATTACTATAAGAGAACTGGGCAAATATTTTGGCGAGGAAAAAAAAGCAGATTACTTATGTAAAACAATGGATGCAGATTTGGCAAGGGCTACAGACTCGCTAAAGGCAATGAATATTAAAGATACGCCAACGGTTATGATAATTCATTTTGGGCGCGCCAACAATATTTATTTTGTTATGAGCGGCCGCAAAACCGGCAACGGAGATGCCAATGGCGTTGGCGATAAAATGATTGCGCTGGCTGGTGGCAAAACAGCAGCATTCAATGCCGAAAAAGGCGCAAGGCAATTGAGCGCTGAAGCTGTTGCTGCTTCCAATCCCGATATGATTATAGCGACAGATTATGGTTATGATCAAATGGGCAGCATGGATAAATTTATAAGCGATATACCTGGCGTTGCATTAACCAATGCAGGAAAAAATAAAAGAATCATCCGTTTTGAAGAACACAACCTGATTTATTTCGGTCCACGATCCGGCAATAACATCATTAACTTAATACATCTTATTCACCCGCAAGGCAATGTTCAACCAAAATAAAGTCTTTTTTCCTGCGCTTTTTTTCCTGCTGGTTATCACTTTGCTGGCGGCTATTGCATTTGGTGCGGTTTCAATTCAAATCAGTCAAATGTTTTCTGCCATCATCCATTTTTTTCAAGGTAAAAAAGAGGCAAATATTTACGAGGCTGTGTTTTTGCAAATCCGCCTGCCACGGGTTTTGCTTTGCGCTGTAACGGGCGCCATTCTTGCCGCTTCCGGCGTATTGATGCAAGGCCTTTTTCGCAACCCGATTGTTGAACCTGGCCTTGTGGGAACCAGCGCCGGCGCAGCTTTTGGGTCTTCGGTGGTTTTTGTGCTTGCTGCCGGCATGAGCATTCGCATTAAAGAGCTGGCAGGGCCGTTACTGGTTCCTTTATGTGCTTTTGGCGGCGGTTTGCTGGCCACTTTTTTGGTTTATTATTTAGCAAAAAATCTGCAAAAAAATTCTATTGCTTCTTTGTTGCTTATTGGTATTGCCATAAACGCCGTTGGCCTTAGCGGCACAGGATTTATGAGTTATATAGCCCGCGATCCGCAAGCCCGCAGTATCACTTTTTGGAACCTTGGCACATTTTCCGGAGCAACATGGCTTCAGGTTTTTATAACCAGCACAGTTGCAGCCGGTGTTTTTGCTACATCTTTCCGTTACTCAAAACAATTAAATGCCTTGTTGCTTGGCGAAGAAGAAGCTGCGCATCTTGGTATTGATACAGAAAAATTAAAGCGCACCATTATGGTGTTAAACACTGCTATGGTGGCTATTGCAACGGCGTTTGTTGGGGTTATAAGTTTCATTGGACTTATTGTGCCGCATGTTATGCGCCTGCTTATTGGCAGTGATAATAAAAAACTGTTGCCTGCCAGCATGTTTGACGGTGCTATTTTATTATCTGTTGCAGATATAGCTGCCCGGCTTTTGCTGGCTCCGTCAGAAATTCCTATCGGCATTATAACATCAATTGTTGGAGCGCCTGTGTTCATTATTCTTTTAAAAAAAGCAGGGCTGCAAAAAGGAGAAGAATTTGCTTAGTGCAAAAAACATTTCTTTTGCTATAGGCAAAAAAATCATTGTGCAAAACCTAAACCTCCATTGTTTGCCGGGAAAATTTTGTGTGCTTTTAGGCCCCAATGGCAGCGGCAAAACAACATTGCTCAAGCTATTGTGCGGCGCGGCTTTGCCACAAAACGGAGATGTTTTTTATAACGATATAAATATAAAAAAACTAAGTAAAAAAATGCTTGCATCCATGCGTGCAGTAATGAGCCAGCAACAGCAACTCGCATTTCCTATAAGTGTTGAAGAGGTGGTGATGATGGGACGATACCCGCATTTTGATTTATCGCCAAAAGAACAGGATAAATCAATTTGCCGGCAGGCTATGCAGCATTTGAAACTGCAAGATTTTGCTAAAAGAAATTATCAAACGCTTAGCGGCGGCGAAAAGCAGCGTGTGCAGTTTGCGCGCGTGCTGGCGCAAATTTGGCAACCGGGCGAAAATACGTGCCGCATCTTGTTTTTAGATGAGCCCTTAAACAACTTGGATATAAAATATCAGCTTGAATTTTTGCAAACGGTGAAGGCTTTTATTGATGAAAACACGATTGCTTTTGCAGTTTTGCACGATATAAACTTAGCTCTTCAATTTGGAGATAAACTATTTTTTATGAAGCAGGGAAACCTGGTTTTTGAAACAGAAAATAGCACATTGATAACGCGTGAACTTGTAAAAACAATATTTGATGTTGATATAAAAATAATTAGAAACGACGGAAGAATATTTATTGCGTATTAAATAAACGGCTTTAATTTTTACTTAAAATGCAGTATCGGATTATCTCAAATGATTAACATACCTTTGATCTCTAAGCCTGAAATACAAAAGTAATTCCCTATCACTTTTTTAAAACGAAATTCAACCATCATGAATAAAATCCTGTTGCTTGCACTAACCTTGTGCTTTTCAATCTCAGTTAACTTAAAAGCACAAAAACCCCAACAAAGTTTACTTAAGAATCAAGCTGAAGAAAAAGAAGAAAAAGGTGACGATGATGCGATACACATGCAAACGAAAAAGTGGTATAAGATGATGCAGCGGCCTCATGCTAACTACTTCAAAATTCAAAAAAAATTTTATAACTATTTAAAAAAACATCCTGCTACAGATGCTCCCCGGGAAACCGGCGAAGAGTGGTTTAAGAAAAATATTTATTACCTAGACACGAAGGGTTTTGTTCAAACTGCGCCCGTTTTTAATTACGCTGCTGCACCGAAAGGCCTTCCGGCTCTTTCAACAGTTACCGATACTACGGCAGGCGACTGGCACATGACCGGGCCACGAAACCACAGTAAAATCGGCGGCAGCACAAACAGCACGGCCGGAGGATATAGCTTTTGTGTAAGGATGAGCCCTACTAATACAAACATGATGTTCATCAGCTTTCTTACGGGTGGGTTGTGGGTATCCTCAGACGGTGGAAATGTTTGGCATTTAGGCGATGCAAACCTGCCAGATAATAAATATTCTGATATTGATGTGAATGCCGGTAATAACAATATTGTTTACGCAGTTTCGCCGGAGGCTGTAATAAAATCTACGGATGGTGGTTTAACATGGGCACCTACATCTTTAAATAAATCAAACCCAATTTATGGGGCTGGTCCTGGCTACGACATTGCTGCATCTGCAAACCCGAATGTGGTTGTGGCGAAATGGGGGAATGCTTTATACAGAACAAAAGATGGAGGCGCAACATGGGGAGCGGTATTGAGTTCGCTTAACGGAAACGTTTTTGATGGCGGATCACCTAACACCAGTGAAATTTTAGATTGGAGCAATAACTATTCAAACGATGTTTTTTATGCAGATTGGGTAAATGGTGCATCATCCGTAACTATTTATAAATCTCAGGATTCTGCTGCAAACTGGGCTTCACTTAATGTTATCACTGTGCCATCTGATCTTACCAAAAGAAATATAACAGATGTAAAAGTTGCTACTGCCGCTACCGATGTATCATCGTTGTTTGTATTTGTAATCACGGATAAATCATATGTACAGTTATATAAAATAAATTTAAATGACAAATCCGTTTCCCTGGTAAGAAAGAATATAGTTAATGGGAATTTAGGTGGCGGCGATATTACTATGGATATAAAAAATTCAAATAATATTGTGTTTGGTGGTTATTATGGAAGTTACGGATATAACGATGTGAGTTACTCTACTAATAATGGTCAAACTTTTTCACATTCAACAACGGTTCACTCAGACATAAGATCGCTTTGTTATGTAAACGGCCAGGTATTGGTTGGCAACGATGGCGAAACAGAGCTTTCGATTAATAATGGCGCCACTTTTAAAAACATTTCATCATCAATTTCAAACATTGAATTATGGGGCTTTGGCATTGCTTTTAAAACCGATGAAATGGTAGCGGCATGCAATCATGGGCCTTTGGCAATAAGAGATTTTGATGGCCCTGGCGGATGGTATAACGCCTTTGGCGCTGATGAACAAAACTCCGATATAAATCCGTTAGACCCAACGTACGCCATTTCGCGTGGCTATAGTGCGTATATGGTTAGAAGAACAGGTATTGGCACCTATACGACGACGGCTCCAACAGACGTAGATCCGGGCAGGGAAGACTGGTTCAATAACTTATCTGTACATCCAAACCTGTACAATACCTACCTCACCCACACTGCCGGCAACTATCCCAATCCTTACATGGATGGCGGCAGTTTGCCTTTTACGCCTGAAAGGCTAAAGTGGCGCAACTCACTTATCCGCAGCGACAATAACGGGCAAACAATTAATAAGGTGGTATATACTTTTAATGACAGGTTGATGAGTGAAAAAATTTGCATAAGCGATACTAATCGTATTTACGCTATTGTTTCACCATATAATAATAAATTAATGAAAACCACAGATGGAGGTTCAACATTTACCGATATTACACCTTCAACATCTGTTACAGGCACAGGCGTGCGCAATATTAGCGATGTGGCTGTTAGCGATGCAAACCCCAACGAAATATGGGTAAGTTATTCCGGTGTACAGAATACCTGCCAGGTATTGCATTCAACAGATGGAGGCGCCACTTACACCAACCTTACTTCAGCCATATTAACAAGCAACCCGGTTACCAAAATAATTTTTCAACGCGGCACCAATGGTGGCGTTTATGCAGGAAGCAAAGCCGGGGTTTTTTATAGAAATAATAGCATGACAGACTGGACGAAGCTGGGGAGCGGTTTACCAATGGTTGATGTAAGAAATATGTTTATCAACTACTACAAAGGCAAGTTATTTATTGGCACAAGCCGGGGCGCCTGGGATCATGATTTGTATGAACATTCTTCTACGACTGCCCAAATTTCAGCCAGCAAAACTATTGTAGATGGATGTAAGCCTTTTGTGCAGTTTAGAGATTACAGTGTTAATAGCAAAGGTGGCATCGGCACAAGCTATCAATGGACATTTCAGGATGGCAGCCCTGCTACTTCCACACAGGAAAACCCTCTGGTAGATTATTCCAATGCCTCAACCGGGAAAAAAACCGTCACCTTAAAAGTAACAGATCAGTATGGCAACAGCACAAAAACGCTAACTAATTTTATAACAGTTACCGGAGTTTGCGATTGCAGCGCACTTAATGCACCTTGGGTTAACAGCGATATTGGCAGCCCTGCTGCTGCAGGCTCTGCCTGTTATAATGTTACAACAGCACAATATACTGTAAAGGGTTCCGGCAGCGATATTTATGGTGCAACCGATCAATTTCAATATGCTTATCAATCCCTGAATGGCAATGGAGACTTTATTGCAAAAGTGCTTTCATTAGATAATATTGATGTTTGGACAAAAGCTGGAATTATGATTCGCGAAACGTTAGGCGCCGGTTCGAAAAATGCCTTTATTTGTATGACGCCTTCTAACGGAGTTGATTTTCAGTACCGGGTAAATACCAATGGCAGCACTGACGTGCCAGCTTCAGTAACGGCAGTAACTCCAAAATACATACGCCTGGTGCGCAACGGAAATACATTTACCAGTTATGTTTCTGATAATAAAACCACATGGACAACGGTGGGTACTTTTAATATTACAATGAACGCAAATGTTTATGTTGGCCTTGCCATAACATCACATGCTGATGGCGTATTGGCCAGCGCTGTTTTTGGAGAAGTGAATTTGCCATTGGGACTTCGCACTCCCGAAAACCCGGCAAGCACAACTGCAGGGCTTGACTGGAAGCATTATACAGGCAGCTTTAGCAGCACAGACTTTTCTGCCGCCACACCTGTAAGCACCAGTACAAAAAATAATTTTACTATATCTGCTAACCAAAACGACGAAAATTTTGCTGACCAGTTTACAGGTTTTATTAATGTGCCAACTGATGGACAATATACTTTTTACACTAATAGCGATGATGGCAGCATATTGCTGATTGGCAAAACAAAAGTGGTTGATAATGATGGTTTGCACGGCGCTCAGGAAAAAAGTGGAACTATTGGTTTAAAGGCAGGCAAACATGCCATCACTGTAAAATATTTTGAAGCCACCGGAGGTAACAGCCTGAGTGTGAGTTATAGCGGTCTTGGTATTACTAAAAAAGCTATTCCCGATAATGTTTTGTTCAGGCAATCGTCTGGCTCTATAGTTATTAAACAGGTCACAGGCAGCATTAGCGACGCAGCAACTGCGGAAAGCCTCAGCGTTTATCCAAATCCTGCTCACAATACTATTACTGTTGGAGGCATTAAAGAGGAAAGAATCATTTCCGTTTATAACAGCCGTGGCCAAAAGATTTATGAAACTTCAACCTCGGATGCTGTTCACGTTATAAATATGAAAGGCTGGGCAAATGGCATATATGTAGTAAAGGCTGTAGCGGCAAACGGCCAGGAGCAAACGTTTAAAATTATTAAGAACTAACACCGTAAAAGCCGTTTCGTTTTTTGGAACGGCTTTCTTTCAAATTTATGATCATAACGTACTTTGATCCGTATTCAAACAAGTACCAATTATGAAAGCTAATTTCTTAATCACTTTATTTTGTTCTACCCATAATATTTTGCATGTGCAAAAGAGAAGCGCGTTTAAATCATTAAAAGAAGTTCCAGGAGACTGTTGCTAATGATAATATTGACAAAGTGAAACTATTATAATGCCTTATAAGTACACCAAGAAAGAAGCTATCCATTACCGGAATCATATTGGTAACGAAATAAAATTGTTTATCATGCCTTTACTTGTACTATGGCAATTTACAACAGTTAATAATTGCAACAAGATAAAAGCGGAACCTTTTATTATTAACCCTTAAGTTCAAAGAAAGGATTTATTATACTTAGAATCACTTCAATACGAAGAGAAATTTGTATTAAAACTCAAGACACTTCTTTTTGGAAAGTTGGTTAAAAGATCGCTTGCAAGTTTAATCTGAAATCTATCATAAAAAGTCAGTCCATATCTAATGATGGAAAGCATTTTATAACTTTCATATTAGTGTTGTCAAAGTGATAAAAGTTACAAAAGATTATACGTTTTAATGCTGGTTTAATTCTTTTGATAACAGGACTCTGACTGATACAATTAACAGCTATCTGCATATCTGATATTTTATCTTAATCAATAACTATAAAACCAATGCCGATAAAGCCAGTTCATACAATTACTCTTTTATTAGTCAAAGCATAACTGGTATTGCTGTATGAAAATATTTTACTTATAGCTAACCCGATATGTAAAAGACAGCCACTTCCTTTTTTGCTCTTTGCTGCCTGGTTGCTATCCTCATTAATCTCTATCCCTTAGATGTCAACACAACCTAATCTTCCAAAGTTTCCGGTGCTATAACTTCATTCAGTCCGCACACCATGTGCATGTCAGGTATCATTACATGCTCGTAACCTTTTTGTGCCAGCCGCTTTGCAAAATCCTCCTGAACCTCATATTCGCCATGCACAAGATAAACACAACTCACACTATCGGCTTCCTGGCAGGCAAGATAACGGCTCAAATCGTTCACATCGCCATGCGCGCTCATACTGCGCATCACTTCTATTTCTGCCTGTACAGAATATGCCTGTCCAAATATTTTTACTTCCCGGGCGCCACGCATCAATTGACCGCCTAACGACTGAGGGTCACAGTAACCAACCAATAAAATAGTATTCTTTTCAAACTCAATATTGTTTTTGATATGATAGCGAATGCGGCCTGCATCAGCCATACCACTCGCGGAAATGATAACACATGGAACGTGCAGGTTTTGTAACTGCTTACTTTCTTCGACTGTTTGTGTAAAACGCAAGCCTGGAAAATCGAAAGGATCATTATCTGTTTCCAAAACCTTTTGCAAATTCTCGTTGAACAAAGCCGGGTATTTTTTCACAACTTGCGTGGTTTCAAAACTAAGCGGACTATCTACAATCACAGGAATATCAGGCAATCGTTTTTCAATACTTAATTGATTTAAAAAGTACAACAATTCCTGCGTGCGACCTACACTAAAAGCAGGGATAATCAGTTTGCCGCCTTTTTCTACACAAGTATGTTTAATGTTTTTTAACAATGTATCAATAGCACCAAATTCAACATCATGCACGCTGTTGCCATACGTGCTTTCAATGATAATAAAATCAGCCTGCGGAAAACATTGCGGCTGGCAAAGAATCGCATCTTTGTACCTGCCGACATCTCCGCTAAAATGAATGGTTTTCGACTGCTTGCCTTCCTGTATTCTTAGCGTAACAGCGGCGCTGCCAATGATATGGCCGGTATTGTTATAAAACACTTCGACACCTTTTTCTATTTCTATCCATGCATCAAAAGGAACGATGGTAAATAATGAAGCTGCCTTTTGAACATCTTCCATTGTATAAAGCGCCTCTACTGTATCATCCTGTTTCCGGCGATGCGTATTGTGTAGCTGTGTTTCATTTCTTTGAATATCTGCCGAATCTTCCAGCAGCAACATTGCCAGATCGCGGGTAGCAGCCGTGCAATATATTTTTCCTGAAAAACCTTCTTTTACCAGTTTGGGTATCAGGCCGCTGTGGTCTATGTGCGCATGAGAAAGCAATAAATAATTTACTTCTTTAGCGTCAAAACCAAAATAGCTGTTCAGGTCGTCTGTCAGTTCGCCCATACCCTGAAACATACCGCAATCCAATAAAATCTGTGTTCCGTTTTCTAAGGTTAATAAATGTTTGGAACCTGTAACTGTGCGCGCTGCGCCATGAAAAGCAATCTTCATCAATCCGTATTTATCTGTAATTATTACTTTTAACAATATCATTTATCATACCATTTGCTTTGTTTTTTACCGTTTAACACCGCAAATCGCCCGCTAATAAAAGCAAGATTTGGTAGTTTGTTTAATCGTTTATACATTTGCATAGCAATTCTAAGAAAAGGATTAAACAGACGTTCGACGCGTAAACTTCCAATAACCCTTTCCACTCCATCTTCTGCAGAGATTCAGTTAACAATTGCATATAACCTAACGCAGGCTTGCTGTTATTGGTTAACAGTTAAAAGTAAAATGTATGAACAGCAATGTAACACGCACCGTAATTTCTATGGGTGCACAGGAACTTAAAAATCTGACAAGCGAAGTAAAAGAAACTATCGCTGACAGCAACTTCATTTCTAAAAACGATAAAACTTTCGGCGTAGCTGATTTGTGGAATATTCAACGTGGCAGAAAAACACAGAATCTTTCTAAAAGAGCTATGTTGTCAAGACGAAACACAATCGTATAATTTTTTCGAGGTTTTATAAACTATAAGTTGTGCCTGCACATTTTTGTGCAGGCATTTTTATTTATAATCAATTACGGTTCTCAATACATCACACGTTACAAACAACCTTTTCGTGTAATAAACGCCGAAACTTTGATTGAACATTGTTGTCAATTTTAAATTCATCAATATAATTCTTCATTCACAGTTCATAACTCATAATTAATAATTCATAATTAATAATTCATAATTACAAATTGCCTCTCATCTTTGCAGGCAAACGATTTTTTAATGTCAGATAAAATACGCTGGGGCATTTTAGGTTGCGGACGCATTGCCCGCAAATTTGCCAAAGACTTACAACTTGTTGATGATGCCATTTTAATAGCTGCCGGCGCGCGCAGCATCGAATCTGCCAATGCGTTTGCCAAAGATTTTCCCGTGGCTTACACACACGGCAGTTATGAAGAACTCGTTCAGAACGAAAATGTAGATGTTATTTATATTGCCACACCACACAGCGAGCATTACAAGAATACATTGCTTTGTTTAGAATGGGGCAAAGCCGTTTTATGCGAAAAAGCATTTGCGGTAAATCACGAGCAGGCAAAAGCCATGATAGACAAAGCCCGCGAGAAAAAAGTGTTTCTCATGGAAGCTGTGTGGACGAAGTTTTTACCCAATTATCAAAAGCTCAAAAGCCTGCTGGCTGAAAACAAAATCGGCGATATTAAATCTGTGCTTATCAACTTTGGTTTTGCGCCGCAACCGCCTGTTCCGGAACGTTTGTACGACCCGAATTTAGCCGGCGGAACAATGCTCGACATTGGTATTTATAATGTATTTATGGCAATGAGCGTATTGGGAAAACCAGATACCGTAAAAGCTTTTATGACGCCCGCCAGCACGGGAGTTGATGAACAATGCGCCGTTGTGTTGATGTATAAAAACGGAGCCATCGCACAACTCTTTTCCACCTTTGCATCGAACTTAGATACCGAAGCTCATATTAACGGAACGGCTGGCCGCATAAGCCTTACACATCGTTTTTATTCTCCAGACGCTATCATAGAATTTTATCCCGGCACGCCGGATACAAAACAAATTATTCCGGTTGAACGGGGTGACGGGCATGGTTATCAATACGAAGCAGAATATGTATGCGATTGTTTGCGTAAAGGATTAACCGAAAGCCCGGTTATGACGCATGAAGATACTCTAACACAAATGGAAGTGCTTGATGAAATCAGGAGACAAGCCGGAATTAAATATGATGCAGATTAATGATGAATGAATTAAAATTTGTTGTTGATACAATAACCTGCAACCAACGGAAAGCGGCTTGCAGGTTTATTTTTAGTGTACAAATTACAATTGTACTTTTTTCTTATGTTTGTTGTGGTTGCCAGTAACTAACAATTCTCCGTCTTCAATTACCATAAATAAACGTTTGCCATGAACACAATTAACCGAAATCAGCTCTTTGTTGCAGCCTGCGTTTCGCTGCTTGTTACGTCCTTATCATTCGGTATCCGCGCCGGTATCCTGAGCGATTTGGGTACGCAATTTAATTTAAGTGCCTCCGAACTTGCCATTATTGCCAGCACAGCTTTCTGGGGCTTTCCGTTAGCCATTATTGTAGGTGGTATTCTGGTAGATGTTATTGGTATGAAACGCTTACTGGTAATGGCGTTTGTACTGCATTTTATTGGCATTGCGCTTACCATTTTTGCGCAGGGTTTTGCTTCGCTTTTCATTTCCACTTTATTTATCGGATTGGGAAATGGTACGGTAGAAGCGGCTTGTAATCCATTGGTCACATCATTATATCCCGAAAATAAAACTACGCGGCTCAACTATTTTCATCTCTGGTTTCCGGGCGGTATTGTCATTGGTTCTTTGCTTGTTTTTTTCACAAAGAATTTTCATATTGCTGGTATTGATGTCTGGAAATTGCAAGTCGGCATTATGATTATTCCTACCCTAATCTATGGTTATTTGTTTTCAAAACTCAAATTTCCGGTTACGGAACGGGTAGCTGCGGGCGTGTCTTCTGCCGAAATGTATCGTTCGCTTATCAATCCGTTATTTTTTGTTATGATTATTCTCATGTTCGGCACCGCTATTACCGAATTATTTACCGGCCAATGGATAGATGTTTTGCTAAAGAATGTAACCGACAATGCCATTTTGCTGCTTGCTATTGATACCGGAGTTATGGTAATCGGCAGAGCGTTTGCCGGACCTATTGTGCATAGATTAGCGCCGCAAGGCGTACTGCTGATGTCGGCCATTTTTGCTGCATTAGGTCTATATATGTTAGGCCATTTTACCGGCTCTATGTTATATGTTGGCGCGTTGGTATTTGGCATCGGCGTTTGTTATTTTTGGCCAACGATGCTGGGTTTTGTATCGGAAAATTTACCTAAAACCGGCGCCGTTGGTCTTAACTTAATGGGCGGTGCCGGAATGTTTGCCGTATCGGTATATATGATATTTATGGGTGGCTATTATGATAAATTATTAGCGAAGAAACTTCCTGCCGGTGCTGATTTAAAAACCTATACCGGCGCCGGTGCCACGCCCGAAATGACAAGCGCTGTAAACGCCGCAAAAGCTGCGGCCGGTCCTGAAATTATCAACGTTACACTCATCATTCCTATTATTTTAATTGTAGCTTTTGTATTGCTGAACCTGTATATGCGGAAAAGAAGAAGCCTGTCGTTACAACAGTCTTTAGCATAAATAAAACATTTTGATACAAGAAATAAATATTGGCTTATCAATATAACGCAGGCATTTATTTCTTGTATCAATCAATTGTTATTTCCCCATCGGTAAGTAGGAATATCCAAGCCTGCTAAATCTAAAATTCTATCTACAACTGTAGCCGCTACATCTTCTATTGTTTTGGGCTGACTATAGAAAGAAGGTGTTGCCGGGCAAATAATACCGCCGGCAAGTGTTACCGTTTCCATGTTTTTGATATGAATGAGATTATAAGGTGTATCGCGCGGCATTAGGATTAGTTTTCGTCTTTCTTTAAGTATAACATCAGCCGCACGAGTTACTACATCGTCGCTCACACCGGAAGCGATACGTCCTAATGTTCCCATACTGCATGGCGCCACAATCATGATATTATATTTCGCTGAGCCGGAGGCAAAAGGCGCAACGAAATCGTATTTGTCAAAATAACGAACCGGGTAGTTTTTGTATTCTTCATTTCCAAGTTCAGTCTTCCAGATTTCTTTAGCATTGGCGCTCATTACGACACTCAGTTCCTGCCATTGATTTTGCAGTTGCATCAATTTATCTAATAACACTTTTGCATAAACAGCGCCGCTTGCGCCGGTAACAGCCAATACAATCTTGTTTGCCATAGTGTAAAGATAATTGATGGTTGCGGGCTAAGAGTGGCAGGTTTCAGTCTGTAAACTGTAAGTTGACAGATGACGGTTGAGTTATCACTCATCAACTTAACGCTTTCATTCCCGCATCAAACATTACCTTTGCCGCTCAAATTTTTTTTCTACTAAATGAAAGCGGATAAAAATACCATTATTGGTTTTGTGCTTTTGGGAATTTTGTTCTTTGTTTATTTCTGGTACACCAATAAGCAGCAGTCGGTTTTGCAGGCGGCTGAAAAACAGGCGCAGGATTCGATTGCAAAAGTAAATGCAGTAAAAATAAAACCGGTTGATCCGGCTGTGGCATACAAAGATTCTTTACATAACGATTCTTTATCCCGAATATCCCAGGCAGGTTCTTTTCAGAATGCAGGCGTTGGAAACGAACAGGAAACATCTGTTGAAAATAACTTGATAAAAGTTACTTTCAGTAACAAAGGCGGACAGGTAAAAAGTGTGGTGCTGAAAACTTTTAAATCGAATGATGGAAAGCCGGTTGTTCTGGCAGGCGGCAAAACAGACGCCATCGGTTATACTGTTAATACCGGAAATAATCAAAGCGCAGAAACATCGAATCTTTATTTTTCACCTTCGGCAGTTACCAAACAGGCAGATGGCAGCCAGGTACTATCCTATACATTATCGGCTCAGGGCGGGCAAACGATCACGCATCAATACACGGTTCGCCCGGATAATTATATGATTGACTGGAACATTTCTATGAATGGCGCCAACCAGTTGCTCACTAACAATGTAATGAACTTTCACTGGAATATTTCTGTAAATCAGCATCAGTATTCCGGCGCTTACGAAAAAGAACAATCGCGCATTTGTTTTTATGATGATAAAGATGGCTTCGACTTTGAGCGGGCTACCGGCGGTGTAAATAAAGATTTCGGAAATACAACAGACTGGATTTCTTTCAAGCAGCAGTTCTTCAATACAACTCTTATATCGAAAGATAAATTTAAGAGTGGCGGAAAAGCAGCGATGAACTCGCAGCCGGATAGTTCGCAGCAATTGTATGCGGCCAATGCCAATTTGCAAATTCCTGTGCTGGCGGCTTCTTCGGTAACGGTTCCTTTGCAAATGTATTATGGTCCGAATGCTTTTTACACGTTGAAGAAATACGATAACCACATGGAAGAAATTGTGGATCTGGGTTCGGGTATTTATTCATTTGTAAAATACATCAACCGATGGATTATTATGCCGGTGTTCGATTTCTTAGCCGGTTTTATTAAGAACTTTGGTTGGGTGATTGCGCTGCTCACGTTATTTATCCGCTTGGTAACATCGCCTCTTACTTATACCAGTTATTTAAGCGGTGCAAAAATGAAAGTGCTGCGTCCTGAATTGGCGGAACTGAAAAAGAAACATGGCGATGACCAGCAGGCTTACGCCGTAGATCAAATGAGAATCTTCCGCGAAGCCGGCGTAAATCCGCTGGGCGGTTGTATTCCGGCGTTGCTGCAAATCCCGATATTCTTTGCGTTGTACAGTTTCTTCAGCAGTAATATTTTGCTGCGCGGACAAAGCTTTTTGTGGGCGCACGATTTATCGAGTTATGACATTATTGCGAAGTTACCGTTCACTGTTCCTTTTAATTATGGCGACCATGTGAGTTTATTTACCTTAACGGCTGTAATCACCAACTTCGCCATTGCCTTTTACAACATGAGCATGACGCCGGATCAAAGCAATCCTGCCATGAAGTACATGCCGTATATTTTTCCTTTTGTTTTATTGTTCATTTTCAACAGGCTGCCGGCGGCGTTAACGTGGTATTATACCGTATCCAATACAATTACTTTATTAATACAGTTTGTGATTCAGAATTATATTATTAATCACGATAAAATCCTAGCCGAAATAGAGCAAAAACGTAAAACGCCAAAGCAGCAAAGCAAATGGCAGGAGCGCTTTTCACAAACTATGGAAGCGCAAAAGAAAGTGCAGGCATTAAAAGACAGAACAAAAAAATAATTCCTCGCTCCAAGCCTTCTCTGCGCGCGGAGAAGAACAAGAAATAAGTAAACTAAAACCCTTCGTGACAGAAGGGTTTTGTTTGTAAATCATTCAATCGTTGTACTCACAATTCACTATTTACTTATGACCATCCAACTCAGTAATGCAGGAAAGCGCTTTAACAGGGATTGGATATTCAGGAAAGTGACGGCTTTGTTTCAATCGGGAAAAGCTTATGCAATCACCGGTCCGAACGGAAGCGGTAAAAGCACATTACTGCAAGTGATTGCAGCCAATATTCAAACAAATGAAGGCACAATAGAATGGCGTAAAAATGTGAACGGCGATTTGTTACTGGTGAATGAAAATGGCGTGTTTGAATACATCTCTGTCTGCGCACCTTATTTGGAAGTGATAGAAGAAATGACAGCAGCCGAATTTTTGAATTTTCATGCTTCTTTCAAACCTTTATTGCCACAGATTACCGTAAAACAAATTATCGAAATTATTGGTTTGGGAAAAGCGGCTGACAAGCAAATCCGTTATTATAGCAGCGGCATGAAACAACGGATAAAACTGGCGCAAGCTGTTTTTTCTGATGTGCCGGTTTTGTTGTTAGACGAGCCTTGTACAAATCTTGATGTGACTGGTTTTGAGCTATATCGTTATTTGATAGAAACGTATTGTAACAACAAGTTGATTTTAGTAAGCAGCAACGATATAAATGAATATGATTTTTGTACGGAAAGGTTGAGTATTCTGGATTATAAGTAGATGATTATTTTCGAAAGTATAAACCTAAAATCATAAGAGCCAGCGCAAAGAAAAAACTGAACATCCATTTTACTAAATCGCTTTTTGATTCTGCTATTTTTGTCTCGACTTTTAAAATATCTTGCTTTAACACATGCACATCTTCTTTAGTAGCTAATATCTTTAAGTTGTTCTCATTATTTTCTCTAATCTTACTATCAACAAAATCAACCAAAGCTTCAGCTTCTTTTTCGCCAACCTTTTGTTTAAGAATTTGAAATAGCTGTAAGCTTGTTATATTGTTAACCATTCAGGAATTGTTTCTTTCGTAAAAATAATTCTTCTTTCGCAGATTATCTTCTTATCAAATTATAAAAAAACAAACACCTCTTGCACAGAATGCTTTTTACTGTAATTTCACGCCTCGTTTTTAAGCGAAAAATTCAGATTGAAATCCTGTTTATTTGCTAACGATTTTATCTGCAACAAACATTAAATAAAGAGAAAACTTACCGATATGGCTGAAGAAATTTTAATGCCGCGATTGAGTGATACCATGACAGAAGGCGTAATTGCAAGCTGGCATAAGAAAGTAGGTGATGCTGTGAAAAAAGGTGAAGTGCTTGCCGAAATAGAAACTGATAAAGCGACTATGGAACTGGAAAGTTATAAAGATGGCACTTTACTTCATGTTGGCGCGGGTGATGGCGGCAAACTCCAGGTGAACGACCTTTTGGCAATCATTGGCAATCAGGGCGAAGATGTAAGCAGCCTGTTATCAAAACATAACGGCAGCAGCGGAGCAAATGACGCGCAACCGGCAACAAATGCACAACCGCCACAACCACAAAAGGAAGCGCCGGCTTCGCAACCAGCAGAACCATCGGCACCATCAAAAGATTACAGTAAAATGGAAGAAGTGGTATTGATGCCACGTCTGAGCGATACGATGACGGAAGGCGTAATTGCTTCCTGGCAAAAGAATGTGGGTGATGATGTAAAGAAAGGTGAAGTGCTTGCCGAAATAGAAACTGATAAAGCGACAATGGAACTGGAAAGCTATAAAGATGGTAAGCTGTTATTTCAGGGCGCGAAGCCTGGCGAAAAAGTTCAGGTGAATGATTTGTTAGCCATTATTGGTAAAGATGGTTTGAATGTAAATGACATTGTAAATGGTTTGAAAGGCGGCGGACAACCGGCTCCTGCTGCTGGTACCGATCAACACGCAGGCGCGTTAGACAGTTCTCCAAAATCGGAAGCTGATACACAAAAAGGCGATGGCGATGTTGCGCCTGCAAATCCACAGGTACAGAATCCGCAGGTTGCACAAACGCAGCCGCCACCAGCCACAAATGGTCAACCCGCGCAGCCGCAGCAAACCATTGACGGAGGAAGAATTTTTGCTTCGCCATTAGCAAAAAAATTAGCAGAGGAAAAAGGTATTGATTTGAAGGCTGTAAAAGGCAGTGGCGACAACGGAAGAATCACAAAGACCGATATAGAAAATTTTAAACCGCAGGCACAACCAGCGTCAAGCCAGCCGGCAGTTGTCAGCAATCAGCCCGCGGCGCAGCAACTAACAACCAGCAATCAGCCATCAGCTTCATTTGAGGAAGTGCCGGTTTCGCAGATGCGCAAAACCATTGCGCGTCGCCTGAGCGAAAGCTTATTTACAGCGCCGCATTTTTATATAACTATGACCATTGATATGGATGCAGCCATAACAGCACGCACCCGAATTAATGAGTTGGGTAAAGTAAAAATCAGCTTTAATGATATTGTTCTGAAAGCCGTTGCTGTTGCGTTAACGCAGCATTCAAAAATCAACAGCAGTTGGTTGGGCGATAAAATACGTATCAATCATAACGTTAACATTGGTGTTGCTGTTGCGGTTGATGAAGGCTTGCTGGTTCCTGTGGTTCGCAATGCAGATACCAAACCATTGAGTCAGATATCAAAAGAAGTAAAGGATTATGCACAAAAAGCAAAAGATAAAAAGTTGCAGCCATCAGACTGGGAAGGAAGCACATTTACCATTTCTAACTTAGGAATGTTTGGCGTTGATGAGTTTACGGCCATAATTAATCCGCCGGATGCTTGTATTCTTGCCATTGGCGGCATCTCGCAGGTTCCGGTTGTAAAAGATGGCGCTGTAGTGCCGGGAAATATTATGAAAGTAACGTTAAGCTGCGACCATCGCGTTGTAGATGGCGCAACCGGCGCTGCTTTCTTACAAACCGTAAAAAGCTTGCTGGAAGAGCCTTTGAGAATGTTATTATAATCAATAAATCATCATATAAAAAGCCTTACCAAGTTCAACTTGGTAAGGCTTTTTATTTATAGGTTGATGTTATATCAATACAAAGAAAATACAGTTTGGATTACGAGCTTTTAATACTCCGATTGATCGTCTGTTGTAATTACTGATTTGTTGTTTTTCTTTTACGTAAAGAGAAAAACAATAGACATTTAAGTTCCTGAAATCAATTGAACATTCCTTATCAAACATCAATATAAATAACAACTAATATTTGTTATTCACCGAAAGAAATGCGTACTTTACAGTTCCAAATCTAGGGTCATTATCCTGTGAAAAATCTAAGTCCCGCTACAAACGGGACTTTCTTATTTTATTAAAACCAGCCACCTGCAATATTTCTGCCCGGCCAAGGAATGGTAAGTAAAATAATTATCAAAGCAAGAAAGTAAAACAGCATTGTGCGGTTATGTTTCGATTTATCGCCAATGGGTTTTCTGCCTTGCGTTTTGCCAATATGTAATAATACAATCGCGATGAGCATTCCGGTTATATGTTCAACGCCGTAAAAGCGTGTCACCGGATCTTTCATCGCATTGCCAAAACCGCCGGCCGCCACAATTAAGTTATAACCTTTCGGTCCCCAATACCAAAGCGCTAAACCAATCAGTAACATCATATCAGCCACAATGGTTAATATCAAACCGGTTCTGGCATCGCTTTTTATAAACGGACGCTGACCGGCAACCAGGCTATTGAAAATGGCTATTAACAGCAGCAACAGCAATATCCATCTTCCAATACTATGTGCATGTACCAAAGCGGTATATAAGTTTCCGTTCATGTTTTATCGTTTAGTTTCAATCAAAACTACACTTGCACACTATACTTTTGCAGAATGAACAAAACTTTTTTTTTACTCTTCTCTGCATTATGGTTTTTTGCTGCTTGTAATAACGATGATAAAAAGCCAGCCGCAGATAACGGTAAAAACGAAAAGGAAATGACGCCGCAGGTACAAGCTTTGCAACAACAGGTAGAGCAACATCCTGACAGTTCTGGTTTACGTTTAAAATTAGCTATGGAATTAGATAGCCTGAATATGTACAAGCCTGCGCTGGCACAAATGGATTCGTTAATAAAAAAAGACAGCGTAAATTATGGTTTGTGGTTTACAAAAGGACAAGTGAACGAACATGCCGGCGATACCGTAAATGCGATGCGCGATTATGCAACAGCCATCAAAATATATCCGTCGGCTGATGCTTTATTAAGTCTCGCTAATTTGTATGCGGAGCAAAAAATTCGCGCAGCTTATTGCTTTGCAAACAAGTAAAAGATATGGGTTTGGGCAGAGATTATGATGCTTCTTCTGCGTTTATCGCGGGTGTGTATAATGCACGAACAAAGCAGAATGCGTTGGCGGTGAAATTGTTTGATGAATGTATCAGCAACGATTATACGTATATGCCGGCTTATATAGAAAAAGGCCTGGTTTATTTTGATGCAAAGCAGTACCAGCAGGCACTCGACGTATTTTCGTTTGCCGCCAATGTCAATCATTTATATCCGGATGCTTATTATTATATGGGACGCAGTTACGAGATGATGAATAAGAAAGACAGCGCGGCTTTTTATTTCAAACAATCATTGGCTTTAGATAAAGAGTCGCCGGAAACAAAAGCCGCGCTGGAAAGAGTTGAGAAGTGAGATGAAATGTGAGAGGTGAAACATGAAAAATAAAGCACGAACTTCACTCCCAACAAATCATAAATCAAAATTCATAAATCGTAAATCAACATCATGCCTATCATCGCTCCATCTTTCTTAGCTTCAGATTTTTTGCATTTGGGAGAACAAGTCGAACTGGTAAATAACAGCGTGGCTGAATGGTGTCATCTGGATGTAATGGACGGACGTTTTGTGCCGAATATATCTTTTGGATTTCCCATTATAGAAGCGGTAAGAAGCGCAACCAAAAAGCATTGCGATGTGCACCTGATGATTGAAGAACCGGAGAAATATGCAGACGAATTTAAGAAGGCAGGCGCCGATAGCATCACAGTTCATTATGAAGCCTGCAAACATTTGCATCGCAATATTGAACAAATAAAAAACCTGGGTATTATGGCTGGTGTAGCTTTGAATCCGCATACGCCGGTTGAACTTTTGAAAGATGTATTGCAATACATAGATGTTGTTTTGATAATGAGTGTAAACCCTGGTTTTGGCGGACAAAAATTTATCGAACACAGCATTGATAAAATCAGGCAGTTGCACCGTATCATTGAAGAAAAAGGTTATCGTACTCTGATTGAAGTGGATGGCGGCATTTCTTTACAAAATGCAAAAGCCGTTGTTCATGCCGGTGCGAATGTATTGGTAGCAGGCAGCAGCGTTTTTAAATCAGATGATATTATCGGAACGATTGAAAAGATGAAAGCGGTATAAAAACAGCCAAGCTAACAAGATACAAGATGAACAGCCGGCGCTTGAAACTTTGTTTTAATGATAAATTATCTTGCTTGTAATAATAAATGCTTAACCGTTATTATAACGTATAGCCGAACGAAATTTTTTATAATAAACCAACAACCTAAATCATTTCCTTATCTCAATAGTTTGTACAAGAGATTTCCTATTTATTTGCAGGAATTGATCATTGTTTTTTCAAATTACTAACAAGTAAAACAAACAATCATGGTAAGTAAATGGATGGATTTCTGGCTGCTGATAACCTGTGTGATGATGGTAACATTAGCGCAGGCGCAAAAAATTAAAGATGGTAAATTATGGCTGAATGATGATGGCAGCCAATACTTTAAAGTTACGATGATTGGCCAGTTTTGGCTGCGCAATACAAGCATGAATCCCGGCACTACGATCAACGGTTTTGCAAAGAATAATTATACCGATATCGGCATACGACGCGCCCGCTTACAGGCTTTCGGACAAATTGCTGACCGCGTTTTTATTTACTCGCAGATTGGAATGAACAATTTTAATTTTTTATCTGACCGTAAAGCCGGCTTTTTTATTCATGATATTAACGGTGATTACGAAGTGGTGCGTAAGAAATTATTTATAGGCACGGGTCTTACAGCGTGGAATGGATTAGCGCGTTTTTCAGCACCATCTGTGGGAACAATACTTGGTGTAGATGCGCCTTTATTTGAACAAAATACAAATGATGTAACCGACCAGTTTTTGCGTAAACTAAGTGTGTATGCAAAAGGAAAACTTGGTAAACTCGATTATCGTTTGGTGATGAGCAGCCCGATGTCTGTTACCAAATCAGCAAATTATAATCCGAACATCAGTACGATTTCTAACTTCTCTCCTATGCCTGCCAAGATGCAATTGCATGGCTATTTTTCTTACCAGTTTTGGGACCAGGAAACTAACACAACAGCTTATCAAACCGGAACGTATTCAGGCACAAAGAAAGTGTTTAATATTGGCGCCGGTTTTCAATACCAGGCTGATGCACAATGGCACCAGGGAAGCATGCCATCTGATACGGTACAAACCGATATGAAGAATTTTGCGGTTGATGTATATTATGATGCGCCGGTTAGCAAAGATGGTTCTTCGGTTAGTGCGTATGCGGTTTATATGAACCAGTTTTATGGTCCGGGTTATTTGCGTAACCAGGCTACGATGAATCCTGCAAACGGCACAACCTCAACGACTGTAATCAACGGCAGCGGCAATGGATATCCTTCTTTTGGAACGGGTAATTTATTGTATGGACAAGTTGGTTATAAGTTCAAAAACAACTTTATTGGCACTACGTCTCTTATGCCATATGTAAGCCTGCAATATGCGAAATATGATCGCCTGAACGATGGTATGTATTTCTGGGATGGCGGCATCAACTGGTTCTTACAAGGACAAACCAGTAAAGTAACAATTGCTTACCAAAACCGTCCTGTTTTTGAAGCCGCAGCCAGTAATTCAAAAGCAAACATAACCGGCCGCAAAGGCGCTATCATCTTACAATACCAGGTGTTTTTGAATTGATGATTTGAAGCAAGAATTTAAAATAAGTTGAAGCCGTTGCCCGGATTTTTCCAAATAAAATGCTTGATAAATGTAAAACTTATCAAGCATTTTATTTAAATGCAGAGATTATGATTCAATCAAACCAAACGCTGCAAATAATCAAACAATTCATCTTCCCAACTGCCTTCAAATTTTTTACCATTGATGAAGAAAGATGGCGTTCCGTTAACGCCGCTGCGCACGCCGCTTTCAAAATCAGTATCTACTTTTTCCTGGCTGGCAGGTGCTTCAAAATCCTGCGCAAACTGTTCGGGGTTCAAACCAATTTGCTTTGCATAATCAACCAAGTTTTTATCATTCAAATGACGCTGATGTTCATAGATAATATCATGCATTTCCCAGAACTTATTCTGGGCAGCCGCAGCTTCTGCAGCAACGGCGGCATGTACCGCGTGCGGATGCGCTTCTTCCAAAGGAAAATTGCGAAATACAAACTTTAATTGATCACCCATTTGCTGTTGAATACTTTTGATAAGCGGATACGCACGACCACAATGCGGACATTCATAATCGCCGTATTCAACCAGTTCTATTGTTGCGTTGGCATTGCCTTGTATATGATCTTCGCTGCCGACAGCCGGTTTTAATGTAGACATATTATAAGTGTTGCTGGATAAGTTATTTGACAGAAGATGATCTTACGAATGATAGATTTATACTTTCGCTGTTTTCATTTCATCCAAAGCATCTAAGATGCCGTCTGCGCCGGGATTGATACCAACCGGCGATAAGTAAGCCCAGCGAATAATGCCTTCTTCATCTATCACATATAAAGCACGTTCGCACTCGCCTTCCTCTTCGTTATACACATCATACAATTTTGCAACAGCGCCTTTCGGTTCAAAATCTGATAGCAAAGGAAAATGAAGTTTCCTATCTTGGCTAAAGGCAAGATGACACCATTTGCTATCTACCGAAATGCCCAACAGTTCTGCATTCTGCTTATGAAACAGTTTCAGCATTTCGTTATATAAAGACATTTGATCGCCGCAAACCGGACTCCAGTCTGCCGGGTAAAAAGCCAGAATTACTTTCTTTCCTTTTAGCTGGCTAAGTTTTATCTTTTGATCGGGCGTTGTATGTAAAGAAAAATCGGGTGCTTGTGTTCCTGTTTGTAACATAGTAAACGTTTTACATTGTGTAATAAAAATTATTCCAAAGAGCCATTATCTGTAATGATGTTTTTAAATGCAGTTGTATGATTCTGTAAAGGCTTGCTTACAAGATTACTTGATATAACTCAAACTTACAAAGTGTATTGTACTGTAAAATTAACACAAGCGTTTGCGTAATTTATGTATTTACATACCAAGTATCTTTCGGTAAAATCTACACATGAAGATATGGATAACGGTTGCAACTATTGTATATCTTTTGATCTTTACTACAAAAACCGGCGCGCAACAAAATTATACAGATACCATTCCGTTGGGCGGTAACGCGTGGGTAAAAGAACCGGCGATGATTACAGATAGCGGCTTAATAAAATGGTCTGATGCAGCAGCTATAGCAAGCATTTATTTTCGGACGGATGTTTCGCAAACATTTAATCTTTCTTTGCGTTTACAGGTTCCGCAAGGCAAAAGCGAAATCAATATTTCTTCCGGTAAAACAAACTTTCGCAAACAAATTACCAATACAAATTTTGACATTATTGAGATAGGAAAACTTATCGTTTCAAAACCCGGTTATGTAAAAATTGATTTGAAAGGCATTAGCAAAACAGGACATGTTTTCGCTGATGTTTCCGACCTGATTATTCAATATCAAAAACCCGATTCTGCGCTTGCGTATGTTAAGAACGGAAGTTCATTTCATTTTGGCAGAAGAGGTCCGTCTGTGCATCTTAACTTTTCGGTGCCTGCTGATTTGAAGAATGATGTGCGCTGGTTTTATAATGAAATAACAATACCAGCCGGCATGGATAAATTGGGTTCTTATTTTATGGCTGATGGTTTTGGCGAAGGTTATTTTGGAATGCAGGTAAACAGCGCTACCGAGCGTCGCGTTTTGTTCTCGGTATGGAGTCCGTTTAATACCGAAAATCCAAAAGACATTCCCGATAGTTCACGTATTGTTTTGATGAAAAAAGGAGCCGCTGTACAAGCAAATGATTTTGGTAATGAAGGTTCCGGCGGGCAGAGTTATATGCGTTTTAACTGGCAGGCTGGTAAAACGTATGCATTCCTGTTGGGCGCTCAGCCAGACTCTGTTCATCATACCACAACATACACGGCTTTCTTTAAAGATGAGAGCGCAGATAAATGGTATTTGATAGCCAGTTTTAAACGTCCGCAAACGGTTACTTGTCTTACGCACTTGTATTCATTTCTTGAAAATTTTATTCCCGAAACCGGCGATCAGAACAGGATGGGCTGGTATAAAAATCAATGGATAAGAGATGGAAAAAATGAATGGCATGAATTAACCAATACAGTTTTTACAGCTGATGCAACAGCTAAAGGCGGTTACCGGAAAGATTATGCAGGCGGTGCCAATGGCGATCATTTCTTTTTGCGCAACGATGGTTTCTTTACTGATTTTGTAAAGCCAAATCAACCCTTTCAACGCAAAGCATCAGGCAAAAAACCAATGATTGATTTTGATACATTGCCACAGCAATAAAAAAATCAAATCGTAAATCTGTACTATCATTACAATAAGTCTTTTGTTTTATCATGCAAATCCATCTTCATGAAAACATGCTTCTTGCTTATACTTTTTACGGTGTTTACGATTAGTAGTTTCTCTCAGCCGAACAAAACAAACAAGCCGAACATCGTTTATATTCTGGCTGATGATCTGGGTTATGGCGAGCTCGGTTGTTATGGTCAGCAAAAGATTGAAACGCCTAATATTGATGCGCTCGCAAGGAGCGGAATGCGGTTTACACAACATTATGCGTTCCCGGTTTGTGCGCCGTCAAGATATTCGTTGATGACTGGCATTAACTCCGGAAAAGCTTATATACGCGGCAATGATGAATGGGAAGAACGCGGCGATGTCTGGAACTTCAAAGCTATGGAAGCCAACCCGTTTTTAGAAGGTCAGCGACCGATTCCTGATTCAACCATTACCATTGCAAAAGTGTTGCAAAAAGACGGTTATAAAACAGGTCTTGTTGGCAAATGGGGATTGGGTTCTCCGTTTACCAATGGCACGCCCAACAAGCAAGGTTTTGATTATTTCTATGGTTTTATTTGCCAGCGGCAAGATCATACGTATTACAGCGGTCATTTGTGGGAAAATGAAAACCGTGTGCCTCTGAATAACAAAATTGTTGATCCGCAAATCAGTTTTCAGAAAGATAAAGATTCGATGGATGAAAAGAATTATGAAGCCTATCAGCAAAAAGATTATGCGCCGGATTTCTTAATAAAAGCTGCTTTAAATTTTATTGATAAGAATGCCGGTAAGCCATTCTTTTTATATTATCCATCACCGTTGCCTCACGTGTCGTTACAAGCGCCACAAAAATGGATAGATTATTATCACCAGAAATTTGGTGATGAAAAACCTTATTTGGGCGGTGGCTATTTTCCCTGCCGTTACCCGCGCGCTACGTATGCAGCAATGATTTCTGCCTTGGATGAACAAGTTGGTTTGTTAATAAAAGAATTAAAAAATAAAGGTGTGTATGAGAATACGATCATCATGTTTTGCAGCGATAACGGGCCTTCATTTCCCAGCACGGGTGTAGATGGATCTTTCTTCAACAGCGGCGGTCCTTTTAAGAGCGATTATGGCTGGGGAAAAGGCTTTGTGCACGAAGGCGGAATACGCGAACCGTTTATTGTTTCGTGGCAGGGAAAAGTAAAAGCAGGCGCTGTTTCTGATATGATTTCTGCCAACATTGATATGATGCCAACCTTGTGCGATTTATTACATATTGCTCCGCCAAAAGATATTGATGGCATCAGTATTTTGCCTGAAATATTAAGTAAAAAACAAGTGCAGCAACATGATTATTTATATTGGGAATTTCCTGAGTATGGTGGTCAGCAGGCAGTTCGTTTTGGCAACTGGAAAGCGGTTATTTTAAACATCAAAAAAGAAGGCAATACAAAGATGTCTTTGTTTGATTTAACTAATGATATACAGGAACAAAACGATGTGGCAAGCGAACATCCCGACATTGTGAAGAAGATGCAGGATATTATGAAACACGAACATCATACGCCTGAAGTAAGTACATTTCTAATGCCTGCAATAGAAGAGAAATAGTTGAACAAAACAAAGCTGATGAAGCTATCGTATGTTCATCAGCCGCTCTAAAATTCTTGCATTGCTGTTCATTGTTACTGGTGTTGTTTCTGTTGAATGATTCGCCACATTCTTTGCCCACAGCAATCCGTTATCTTTCGGATGTTGTTGTATTTGATTTTCTAACCATTGCCTTCCGTCAGCGGCTTTATTTAATTTTTCATAAGCCCAAACCGTTATCAAAGCATTGGAAGGATATACATTTCTTTCGTTGTTGGAGGAAGTGCTAAAGCTGATGATTTTTTGCAGGTATTCAGCCGCTTTTTTCTTATCATTCATTTGATTATAACATACATAAGAAAGCCAGTTTTCCAACCGTGTATCCATATCAGCTTCATACGGTTTTCCAACACCCAGACCGGCAGGACACAATTGCGCCTCCTGTATATAAGTCAAACTCTTTTTGCAATTCTTATTTCTTACTTCATGAATAGCTTCTTTCAGTTTGGCTTCGCGATATAAATCACGGCTTTCTGTTGCGCCCTCAAACGGCAAAACGTTCAGGTGAGAAATGAGTTTATCAGCTTCTGTCAGCTTATCATTATACACTAAGGTTTTGGCGTATAACAAACCAATGATATAATCGCCAGGATGCGCTTTGGCATAAGGTTCTATAGTTTGTAAAGCCTTACCATTCTGATTATTTGACAAATAAAAGTCAGCCAGCAATTTGTAATAACGCCAATTTTTATCTAACGATAAAGCTCTTTGAAAATCGGCTTCTGCCTGTGCTTTATCGCTGTCTTCTATTACTTCGGCGCGTACCGCGTAAAAAGGCGCAAACTGCGGTTCATTATTACAAGACAATAACAGTTGTTTGCATTCCGAAATCCGGTTTCTGTCGTGATAAATCAAAGCCAGATGATACTTTAATAACCAATCATTTTGCGTTGTCATCAGCTTCTCAATTACAGCGGCAGTTTCTGAACGAAACGGAAAGTAAAAAGACGGATTGATTTTACTTATATCAGCTTTTTCATCATTCAAAAAAGCCAGCCAGTAAATAGCTCCCGGCGATGGTAAAGCGATAGTGAAAAGTTGCTTGGCTTCCTCAATACAACCATTCTTATAATACTCAATTGCCAGTTCTGCAAACGTTTCTAAAGGCAGTTCATTTTTGATTGATTGAACAAATGCCTGCTTGTTTTCTTCCGTTTTATTCCATTGATAGTTTTCAAAAATGGCAAAGTGATTTAATGGATCTAACTGCAGAATACGGGTTAACGTTTTTTCTGCTTCAATATGATTGTTTTGATACCTGTAAACAATTGCCTGCAACTGCAACGCAGCCATATTGTGTGCATTATAAACAAGTGCTTTTGTTATATAATCCAACGCTTTTTGAGCCTTCTTTTCTTTGTAATAAAGTGAAGCCAGTTCGGTATAAGCCGCACTTTTATAAGCCGGATCTAACGCGGCAATATCAAATCCATCTTTGGCATCTGTTATATTGCCCAACTGTTCGTTTATCAATCCGTAATAATAATTCGCATCGCCGGCAACCGCATTTATACTCAATGCTTTTGCGGCTAATAGCAGCGATTCTTTATATCGCAAATTGCGATACAACAACTGAGACATTTGCACCAACGCCGGAAAGAAATTTGAATCTTGTTGCAAAGAAGCAGACAATTTTTCTTCTGCTTTGGCATACATTTTTTCATCCATCAATTCGCAGCCTTGCACATACAAACCATACGCCGTATTCCAGTTAAAATTGCCTGGACTTTCTACCGGGCGACTTAAATTATTCGCCGTAGAATCTGCGTTATAATTCAGCTTATCAATACCTAATGTTGCTCCTAATTTATTCGCATCAACGGCTACTTTTATTGAGTCTGAAAACACTTGTTCAGGCGAAAGATTAAGCTTCTTTTGATAAACAATTTTATCGCCTTCTTTTATCAGTAAAGTATCGTTGAAAGACTGTACCGGAAAGTAATATAATTTCAGCCAGCCATCTTCATATTTCATGTTGAAAGCCCCGTATTCATTGGCTTCTACAAAACCTTTGGTTCCTTCAACCGGGTACCAGTATTCTTTCCAGCTATCGGTTGCATGAGGCGCAAAAGCAATATGCTTAAACGGTGTGTAACTGCTTTGCTCAGCGTTCTGGTTAAACAATCTTCCCGACTGCACTTCCACATACTGACCATCGGTATCTGTCAGCAACTTTTCCCAGATCATTCCCTGCTCAGACAAACCCCAAATCCAGACTTTCTTTCCGGCTTTATCATCGTGTGTGCTATACCTCGCCATGCCCATGTCTTCATCGTGATAATACATACCAAAAAAGTTCGTGTATTTGCCCCAGACATGATACGATTTGTAGCCGCCAAAATCATTCTCTTTATACCACGAAATCTTCTTGCCGTTTTGCTTGTTTACCGGCCATGACGCGTATTCGCCATTATGACCAATGTATTTATTACCCGGATAAATAAACTCCAAATCATCTGATGCTTTTGCGCCTGCGTTCATCCAGTGATAATACGGTTGTTCAACCGGCGTGTTATTATACCAGAAAGCCTGCGTGGTAAAATAAGCTTTATCCTTCGGAACTGTAATTTCAACACGCCAGTTACTTCGCGTTAATAAATCGAGCGCACCAATGGTACAAGTGATACTTCCATCACTGTTTTGTTGCGTTGTATAATCAACCGGTGTAGCACAATTTGGTGTATGACCAATGATGCCAAAATTCGATTCCAAGCCGCCGCTTGTCCATGGACCGCGCATCGCAATATCTCTGAATTTTACGGCATGATTATAATATAAAAACGGCTTGTTTGTTTTCTTATCTATCGCCGCCCAAATCTTACCGCCAATCTCCGGTAAGATTAAAATTTTGATGTAATCATTTTCAATCTCAACGACTTTCCATTGTTTGTTTATTGCTTTATCGGTAAAGCCATCAAACCGGAAATAAGGATATACTTGCGTAAGCAACGGAATCGGGTTCGGGTCTGAAAACGGATAGGTCGGAAACGTTTTCATATACTCTTTCACCGTAACATTTTGCTGCGCTTTTACTCCGCTTACATACACAATAACAAGAAGCAAAAACAAGAATTTCTTCATACCAACTGATGTTTATATAAACCATTTCTGTTTTGGTGTTAAGGAAGAAAAAATGATGGCGTACCGGCAATTGCGGCAACGGTTCCATCTTACAACGTATTAGTTATTACTTACAACTTTATATGTGCCGCAAAAGCCGTCGGGCTATCCGCTACAAGTCCTCGCTCGTACCTCGCTGCGGGCTTTTCGCTACTATCCCTCACGCAAAAGTGTAACTGCGTTCCTATCATTGCAAACAAAGCTCAGAAATCACAACTCATAAATCCCAATTCACAATTCATAATTTATATCTACTCCACAATCAGCAACCAACCTTTGTTTTTTGCAACCGGTATAGCATCGTTCAAGCCAAATGTTTTTCCTTCCTGGAAGTTCTTAATATCCGGTGCTGTAATCGTTGCTTTTGAGGAATCAATTCCCAATACTTTCCAGTCAATCTGCAACTGAACAGTTGCATCATTCTCTGCCCAGCTTGCCATGGAAATAAGAACTTTTCCTTCTTTCTTATACACGGTTGCCAGCACCTTATCGTTACTTGTTTTTACAGGACAGTTATCGCTCCAGTAGCCAATCATTTTTGTGCCTTTCATACCAAAGTCATCCCACACTTTCCATATCGCACGAGGGTCAGCATTATCACTCCACGGCATACGGTTCGTCATACCGTAAACCATACCACGCCAGGCATTGCCGCCGTCCTGCAACATCTCGCCCATCAAGCCAAATGGTATTCCGCTTACTTCGGTTAAGAAGAAATCCGGCGTGTTTTTTTCGTAATCGAAATACTCGCCAAACCACAGGCGGTTGAGATAAGGAAAATGCTCCATATACAAGTTCGCGCTGTTATTAAAACCATCACTTTTATTGTATTGATTTGCCGAATGCAAATCAATAATGCCGGGATGATTATCCTGCGTTAATACACGTTTAACGCGCTTCATAGTAACACGGTCAAAAGCAACATCATCTAAGTAAAGTCCATCAATGCCAACGTTTTGCACCAGCCAGTTCATACCTTCCACATAATAGTTATGCCAGCGGCTCATACCGCTGTTTACAATAGCGGCATCTTTTATTTCGGGCACAAACCACGCAGCAATATAATCGCTGTCAACATGCTCCTGCAGCCAGCTATAACCGCCGCCTTTCCCGGTTGAATAAATCTCATGTCCCAAGCTGCGCATCGGGAATGTTTCATACGCATGATTTGATAATTCGCGAACCGTATTATAAATCTTCACTTTTAAGCCATCGTTATGCGCGCTATCAATATAACTCTTCATTTTTCTCCATTCAATAAACGGGTAGTTAATCCATGGATTGATTGGCGTTGCATGGTGTATGTTGATAACCGTTGCACCTGTTGCCTTAATAGAATCAATATCGTTG
>CBDATZ010000027.1:0-21615 GCA_965199845.1 Ilyomonas sp. | reverse complement strand
ATAACAGCATATATAATCGTGCTGTACACCAGATTATAGAAGATAAGCAAGGCCGCATCTGGCTTCGCATGGGTGCAACAATCGGCATCTTCGATACACATACATTCCGGTTTCGTATTACACCTGTGCACTTTAGTAAACCTTCTGCTTTGTCCGTAGATTATATGTTATCTAAAGACGCGGAAGGAAATATTTTTGTAGTCGCTATTGGTTACAACTGGCTTTATTTTAACAACAAAACATTATCTTTTGAACAAAACAAAACACCATTTTCCATTCCCGATTCTTTGCGCTTACGATTTGTATTTGATGATAAAGTAAACCAAGTTATGTGGGCTTGCGGACGAAACGGAATGATTGCTTTTGATAAGAAAGATAAAACGATTTATACAGCCGCTTACAACCCGAAACACTTGCCGTTATTGGATGATAAAGATTTAAACCATGAAATTTCTGCCTTATATATTGACAGTCGTCGCCGTTACTGGATTGCAAACTGGGACTTGATTCCGGGACATATCAACCAAAATATCCGTTGTTATGATGAAAAGAAAAAACAATATACGGATGATAACAAAGGATTGAATCATTTATTCTACAGGTATGCAGAATATGATGGCATTACAGAATTTGGCGACTCGAATATCATCGTGTTTGGCGAAGGTTGTTTTGTGTTTAACCAGGGGCATAAGTTTGAAAATTTCTACGATAGTACCAGCACGGCTTACAACATTTATTACAATTCGGTTTATAATGTGTACCAGGATAAAGATAAACTTCTTTGGATAGCCACAGATAACGGGCTTTACAATACACAGGCAGTTACAAAACAAAATGCCCATTTAATATTAGACCCGCATAAATCGCGCGCTGAAATAAACAGCCTGCTGGAATATTCGGATAAAGATGGCAGTAAACAACTTTGGATAGGAACCTGGGGCGCACGCGGTATCATTACGACCGGCAAAACGGTTTATGACACAAGCGAAACAGATATTTATGCAAAGCAACCCAGACCCAATTCGGATTTTGGAAGTGTGTGGGATATTCGTCAACACAGCCTTACAGGCAATGTGTGGATTGGCTGCCAGCACGGAACCTTACAAATTTTTGATCCGTCAACCAACAATTCGCAATATTATATATTGCCTGTTTTTGGTGGCGCAACCATCAGGCAAATTGCAGAAGACAAGAAAGGCAACCTCTGGCTCGGACTGCAAAACGGCAATGTTTTTAAATGGAATAACGGAAGCACAATAACCGATTCTTCTTTTCATTTTGTAATGTCAACAGGTTTCTTTGTTACCAATCTGTATGTTGATAAGAAAGGCTTGTTATGGATTTGCAGCGCCGGGAAAGGCACGGCCGGCAAGGGTTGTATTGTTATCAATACAGATAATCTAAAGCCGCTGCATCAATACGTTGCCGACAAAGGTCCGGGCAGTCTTTCAGATAACAGCATCCGTCAGGTCTTGCAAATTAACGACAGTATATATGCGCTCGCAGGCAGTATTTTAAATTTACTGAATATCAATACAGGAAAAGTTGAACTGATACATCCTGTCGGAGACAAACCATTAGGCCAGGTGCTTACGGTACAGGTAGATGACAACAATCAAATCTGGATCAGCACGATAACCGGAATTTATAAGTATAACAGAGAAAGAAATACCTATAAACAATACAACCAGCAGGATGGTTTGATTAATGTTGATAACGATGATTTTACTTTATCGAACAGTTTAAAATTAAGCAACGGCAATCTTGTTTTTGGCGGTGGTCAAAATCTTGTTGTATTCGATCCGAAACAATATACATCTACCGAACCACCAACCAATGTAACCATTACCGGCATTGCACTTTTTACACGCAACCTGCCGGTAGATTCATTATTAAAACAAAAAGAAATTGAACTCGCGCACGACCAGAATTCAATCACCATTCACTTTGCTTCTCTCGATTTTAAACAAGTAAATAAACTAACGTATTATTATCAGTTAGAAGGCGCCGATAAAGACTGGATTGCCGCCGATCAGTTTCAGGCAACATACAATTTATTGCCGCCGGGCAATTATACTTTTAAGGTACGCGCGCAAAACGAAGAAGGCATTTACTCAACCGATACAACGGAAGTTCATTTCTATATTCGCCCGTCTTTCTGGCAATCTATATGGTTTTATGCTTTATTAGCGTTGGCGACTGCCAGCCTTTTGTATTACCTGCACTGGATGCGCGTACAACGCATACTGCATATAGAAAAAGTAAGATCGCGGCTTGCCAGAGATTTGCACGATGATATGGGTTCAACACTAAGCACCATCAACATTTTGAGCAATATGGCAATGCAGAAAGCCGGTAAAGATGAGCAGACAACAAAAGAATTTATCTCACGCATCAGCAACAATTCTTCGCGTATGATGGAAGCCATGGATGACATTGTCTGGAGCATTAACCCGGTAAATGATTCGATGCAAAAAGTTACTGCCCGTATGAAAGAATTTGCAGGCAACGCACTGGAAGCAAAAGATATTGATTACACCTTTCATATTGATGAAGGCGTGAAAGAACTTCATTTTGATATGGACACACGCCGCAGCATTTTTCTTATTTTTAAAGAAGGTGTAAACAACATTTTAAAGTATGCCGAAGCTTCGCAGGTAACCATTGATATGATTATTAAAAAGAAAGATTTGATTGTTACAATACAAGACAACGGCAAAGGTTTCGATCCTGCAAAACCAACATCAACCAGTCGTGGCAACGGTGTAAAAAATATGAACAAAAGAGCCGAAGCTATGAAGGCAATTTTTCACCTGCAAACAGAAATAAACAAAGGTACTTGCATACAATTGTGCATCCCGATATAACACTAACACATTTCATTTTTAAATACAAAATACAGGTTATGTTACGGGCTTTTGATACTCTGGTTTCGCATCGTTGTCAATTTGTGTGTCGAAGCAACAAATTGCTCACTTGTACGCCTTGTTATCAATTAAACTATTTGAACCACAAAGACATCACGAACACAAAGAATCACAAAGAAGTTTTGTTGTTATTACAAGAAAAAATCTTCATAATAAAACAAATCATAAATCACAATTCATAAATCATAATTGTTAACCTGTTATTAGTTGCGCGCTGCCAATAACAAAACTTATACAACAGCAACAGCCCTGGCTATTGGCTTTTTATACTTCGCTTTCTTTTTTCTGCCGCGCCAAATTAAAAAGCCGGTTATAGGCAAACTTGCCGCAATAGCGCTGCCTAAAAAAGCTAATATTTTAGTTGGCAAACCACCAATAGCGCCAACATGAATATCATAGTTCATGCGCTGAATTTTATCAGCTGCACTGGCATCTTTATACTTGCCCGCATACACGCCTTTTACTGCAATTTCTTTCAGGGTATATTGATCAAAATAATAATTATCGCGATTATAATATGTGCCCACTTTATGATTGATGCTAAGTTCAACAGCAGCATCTTTTGTTGTCGGGAATTCAACACCAATGCCTTCTCCAGGTTGTATTGTGGCAGCCATTTTATGAAAGATAACATCGGTTGACGCAAACGGAGACGTGTTATTTTTTACTTGTAACGTATCGGAAATAACCTGCGGATAAGCCGGCATTGTTTTACCGCCGGAGCTAACAAAATAAACCGAATTGGCAAACCACTGAAAGCCCATTACCAAACCACTTACAGCCATAAAAACAGTAATCCAGGTTACATAAAATCCGAGTACATTATGCAGGTCATAGTTCTTTCGTTTGAAAGAAGCGTTCCATTTTATAGTAAACCTTTGTTTGCGCGCAGCTTTGTTTTTTGGCCACCACAATACAATGCCTGTTATCAGCATCACTACAAAAACCAAAGTAGCCGTTGCTACAATTGGCTGACCGATTGCCGGGGGCAACCACAAATAATAATGCCCGTTAATAACAACGCGAAAAAAATCGCGGTTCATGTTTTTTACCCGCAATACATTTCCATTGTACGGATTTAATAAAACAAGAAAATATTCTTCTGCATTATAATAATACGCAAGTGCTGCTTTGTTTCTTCCTTCATATTCAACACTTATTATTTTCTTGTTTTTACCTAAACTCTTTTCAGCATTGGATTTTAAAACGGAAGGTGATAAATATGGCTTGCTTTCAGCTTTTACAAACTGTTCCGGCACAGTCAGTATTTCAATTTCTTTTTCAAAAACCAAAAGGCAACCTGTAATGCCAAGGAAGCACACGATAATGCCGGATGACAACCCAAGCCATAAATGTATTTTGCCTGTGATTTTTTTAAACGTCATATCCTATGTTTAAAAGAGAAACCGCGACTTAGAAAAGTTACGGTTTTATACTTACTGATTAATAAAAATATAGACAGTTTGTTATTTAAAAATGATAGTTCACACCCAACCGAAAATTGCGTCCTGCTTCAATCTGGTAATCATACACTTTGCCATAACCGTAATAATCACCACTAAATAAATACGCGTTCAAAATATTAAATACATTGGCAGTAATGGTAAATCTGTCTTTCTCGTAAGATAAACCTCCGTCTAATTTAAAGTAGCCGGGTAAAGCCTGCTGCTCCGAAGCCGGACCCCAACTCCAGGTAGTACGATCGGCTAAGTAAGTAAAGCCTGCATTTACACCAAAGCCTGACAGATCGCCTTTTTGCACACGATACGTAAGCCAAGTATTGGCTGTGTGTTTTGCATAACCAGGTACTTTATTACCAACCGTTGCCTGCGAAGCTTTGCTGGTATCTGCCTTTGTTATTTTAGAATCGTTTAAGGCATAGTTGGCAATTACATTTAGTCCTGGTAAAATTTGTCCGCGCAAATCAAACTCAATTCCCTGCGTTTGTGTTTGTCCCAACTGTACTATGTAAAACTCATTGGATTGATTGGTTGGATCGCTTAAAGTCTGGTTGTTTTGCAGGATGCGATATATAGAAGCGGTTGTATTCCATTTGCCGCCAAACCAATCTTTTTTAATACCAAATTCAATATTGTTTCCGGTAACAGGAAGGATGGATTTGCCATCTCTTCTGATGCCGGATTGTGGCAGAAAGCTCTGATCAAATAAAGCATAAGCCGATGTTTGCTTATCTATGTTTGCACTCAAGCCAAAGCGTGGCGTAAAACGTGTGGCTTGCGATGGTGTACCATAGTCAATCTGCTTGGTTTCTGTGTACCTGGCGGCTAATGTTAACCGGATATTGTTATTCAGAAAACCTAACTCATCCTGAAGATATAAACCAGTATAGGTTTGCGAATAAATGCCACTTCCCGCACGCTCACGAAGGCTTTTGCTGCGATCGAATTGCGGAAGACCATTAGCCGGATTGCCATGCGTAGGATTGTAAACATTAAAGCTGCCCAATGTATCTAAATTAAAAGACTGATTCCAGTCTGCCATGTATTCTTTATCACCCATATCAAGACCGCCTAAAATGCGATGCTGAATAGCGCCGGTCTGAAATTCGCCATTTACAAACGCCTGCGCAAACTTCATTTCATTGGACGCATCCCAGATACCAACGCTGCGTATCATATTTCCGGCAGAATCAATGGTATTGCCTTGTGCATCTATCGCTGCCGGCCACATAGAACTTCCTTGCTGCTTATAGCTGAAATAAGAAGCCTGCGCTGTTATTTTCCAGTTTGAATTGAAAGAATGTTGAAGATTTAATGTTACGTTATGATCATCAATAACAGTTGGTGCAATACCGGGTTCGGCTAATGTATAACTGCGTGGAAATTTCTCGAAGCCTTTGTTCGAGAACACATAATAACTGCCTACATCAGACATCTTTGCATGTTGAAAAATGTATTCGGCTGTTAATGTTGTATTGTCATCAATCTTATAACTAATTACCGGCGCAATACTGTAACGGTTATTGTATTCGTACGGACGGAAAGATCTTTTAGCTTGCCCCATTACATTCAGGCGGTATAACAATTTTCCGTCCTTGCTTAATTTGCCATCCAGATCCAGCGTGCTTCTGTAAAAATCGTAGCTACCAAATAATAAACTGGCTTCACCTTTTGTTTGCCCGGTTGGTCGTTTGGTAACTACATTATAAATGCCGCTCGGGTCGCCGTTGCTCATCATAAAACCAGCCGGACCTTTCACAAATTCAATATGATCTACAAAGCTCATATCTTCCGTGAGCGGTCCCCAACTCGACGTTACATTCATACCATTTCTAAAAGCTGCCGCGCGGCCACCACGCATGTTAATGCGGGTGTACATATCGCCCCAATGATCTAATTTGGTTAACCCGCTTACATTACGTGTCATGCCATCGCTCATACTTGTAATCTGTTGATCAGCTAACACATTAGCGGTAATGATTTGTATGTTTTGCGGCACTTCGCTCAACGGCTCATTTAAACGTAATGTAGATGAAGACAGGTTGGTTTTATAACCGGAACGACCTGATCTTACAACGACTTCTGCCAAATCCTGTTCTGATATGCTTAGTGTAAACGTTACGTTTGCGGTTGCATCGTCGTTTACAATTACGCTTTGTGTAAGGTTCTGATAGCCTGTTAAAGACACTTCTAATGTGTACGTTCCGGCTGTTACATTCCGGATATAAAACGCGCCGTCTTCGCTTGTTATCACGCCTTTTTGTGTGCCTTGCAGCCTGATGCTTACATAAGCGGCGGGCTTGCCGTCGTTGAGTTTTACAACGCCTTTAATACCGCCGGGCTTGCTGTCGGCAAAAGAAAAAAGGCTGATACACAAAAACAGGAAACTAAAAATGGTGCGTAAAATTCTCATGATAAATCCTCGTTTGATTGCTTCGTAAATTGAATCGGCGGCGAAAGTATTTCTGCGCAACGGGACAGCAGCTACGTATCGGGAAAACTTCTTACGATAAGCGTAAAAGATGAATCACAATGATTTCGTTATTGATATTTTTTGCGCTTGATTTAGCGAAACAGATTTTGAAGAGGTTTGTATATTTGAGAGTTGGGTGGTAAACGTATATTGACACCTCAAAATTACAGCGAAAAAAACCAAATTTGAATATGGACAAAGCTGAGATTACCAGAGAAGAAGTTGTTGATGCTGAAAACAAATTATTTGCTGCGCAACTTATAAGTGATGTGGACATTCTCGACCAACTTTTGCACGACGACTTAATTGGCATTGCACCAACAGGGCAAATTATAACAAAAGAAATGGATTTAAATTCTCACAGGGCAGGAACTATGATTATTGAAGAGGCTTCAACCGAAATCGAAGAAATTAAAATAACAGGTGACATCGCTGTTTCAATTGTGTCAATGAAGGCAAAAGGAAAAATGATGGGCACACCATTAGAAGGACATTTTAGATACCTCAGAGTTTGGAAACGTTTTGATGACACCTTGAAAATAGTTGGTGCTAGTTTCATGCAACTATCTTAACGGGACAAAATTTTTAATATATTCAATATGATACCCTTCCGATATAGAAAATTTTTAAATGACCTTTTTTGAAATAAACGCCAGCCGCCAACAAAAGGCTTTCCACTATGCTGGCTGACGTTGTAATAAAGATATAAGTGGTTACAGAGAGGCAGACATTACTTTCAATAAGTCAATCAATCCAAATAAATAACACAGCACAATACAAATAATTTGGCAAAAATTGGCTGACGAATCTCATCTTCCATTCAAATAAAAACTACACAGCAGGCTCTTGCTGGCTGAGACAATGAAAACTTCCCAAACCCCAGATAATATCGGTTGAATCTATGCCAATAACTTCTCTGTCTGTAAAACAACCGGCTATGATTTGCAAAGCTTTATCATCTTTCGCACACCGGAAAGTGGGTACAATTACATACTTGTTAGAGATGTAAAAATTAGCGTACGAAGCAGGTAAAACTTGGTCTTCATAAATTACAACATCCGGCATGGGCAATTCGATAATGTTTACAGGTTTACCGCTTAGCAATCGCATGTGCTTTAATTGAGACAAGTTGTGTTGCAGTAATCCATAGTTCGCATTGGCTTTATCTTCTTCAATAACCGTTACTACTGTGTCTTCATTTACAAAACGAACGGTGTCATCAATATGCCCATCCGTATCATCACCAACAATACCATCATCCACCCATAAAACTTGTTCTACGCCATAATAATTCACCAGGTATTCTTCTATCTGCAACTGCGATAAATGCGGGTTTCGGTTTTTATTTAACAAACAACTTTTAGAGGTAAGTAACGTTCCTTTTCCGTTAAATTCAACTGAGCCGCCTTCCATAACAATCCCCGGATGAAAATGCGGAAGATTGAAATGTTTGGCTATTAAAGTAGGTACAATATCATCTTTATCGAACGGCGGATATTTGTTTCCCCAGGCGTTATAATCCCAATCAACAATCGCTTTCTTTTGCTCTGCATTCGGGTTAAATACAAACGCCGGACCGTGGTCGCGACACCACGCATCGTTGGTTGGATTGTAATAAAATTCTACCTGGCTCATATTTACACCAGCTTCGTTCAAATGCTTTACAGCAGAAGCTTTCAGAGCTTCATCGGCTATATTAATACGTACTTTTTCGCTTTGCGCCAAGTATTTTACAAACGTGCTATAAAAAGGAAAAATGTTTTCTATTTTTCCCGGCCAACTGGCTTCTTTGTGCGGCCACGAAAGCCACGTTGCTTCATGTTTCGCCCATTCGGCCGGAAACGAATAACCAAGTTGTTTGGGAGTTAATGAGTTTGCATTCATCAGGAAAATTTATTCTACACAGAATTATCAATCGGTTCAAATCATGCTATCAGAAATGATTATTCAGCATCTATATATCGCTTCGTAATTTGCCCGTAGCTATCAATTCTTCTGTCGCGCATAAACGGCCAATGTGTGCGATAGCTGTCGGTTTTATCAGTATCAATTTCAACAACAGCAACTTCTTCATCATCGTGCGAAGCTTTGTATAACAAATTGCCAAACGGATTGCTTACAAAAGAACCACCCCAGAATTTCATTTGTCCGTCTTGTTCTAAGCCAACGCGGTTTACGCTTACAACATGCACGCCATTGGCAACCGCATGACTTCTCTGTATGGTTTGCCAGGCATTATATTGTTCGCTGTTGGTTATATCGTCTTGTGTGTGATGCCAGCCGATTGCCGTTGGAAAAAACAAGATTTCAGCACCCATCAAAGAAGTAATTCTTGCCGCTTCCGGATACCACTGATCCCAGCAAATCAACACGCCGATTTTAGCATATTTTGTTTCGAATAATTTATATCCTAAATCGCCGGGTGTGAAGTAAAATTTCTCATAATAAGAAGGATCATCCGGTATGTGCATCTTGCGATATTTGCCAAGATAAGTACCGTCTGCATCGAGCACAGCCGTTGTATTATGATAAATGCCTTGCGCGCGTTTCTCAAAAAGCGAAGCAATGATAACGACATGCAACTCTGCCGCAACTTTGCTTATGGCATCGGTAGAAGGTCCGGGAATGGGTTCTGCCAGTTTAAAATGATCATACTCTTCTACATCGCAGAAATAAAGAGAAGTGAACAATTCCTGCAGGCAAACAATCTGTGCGCCTTTAGCTGCCGCTTCGCGAACTTTAGCAATGGCTTTGTCAAGATTTGCCTGCTTATCTGCCACACAACTCATTTGCACAAGACCAACGTTTACTTTGCTCATGTATAAAAATTTCGGCAAAGGTACTTTGTTGCAAAGGCTTTTAGAAACGATTGTAAAAACTTAAAGGTTTTTTGATGTTTAAAGTAAAAATGATGATAAATATTCAACCGCGTTTTTCACTTTTGAGCTTTACATTTTTGTTTTACTTAATCACTCACAAGCGGAAATTCAACATAAAAAGTTGTGCCTTTATGTTCTACAGTATCAAACCAGATTTTGCCGCCGGCATTTTCGGTAATGCGTTTGCAAATGGCAAGCCCCAAGCCGGTTCCGGAGCTTTTGGTTGTAAAATTGGGTTCGAAAATATGTTTCTGTTTATCTGCCGAAATACCGGTTCCGTTATCACGTATAATTACCCGTACAGAATCTTTTTTTCTCACCTGTCTTATCTGTATGGTTAGCTCTTCGTCACTCTCTGTATTCACCGCTTCTCCGGCGTTTTTCATAAGGTTGGTAAAGAGGCGGCTGATTTGTGTTTTATCGGCATAAATAGTAAAGTCTTCATCGGGCAATTCATATACAATATCAGCTTCACTGCCGGTTGTGTGCAGGTCGCAAAGCGATTCAAGCAATTGCGTCAGGTTTATCATTTCAGGTTTTGCCTGGTTGATGTTGGCAAACTGCGAAAAATCGCCCGCAATCTTAGCAAGCTGGTCAGTTTGTTCTATCAAAGTAGAAGACATTTTAAGAGCCAGTTCTTTTACGTTGGAAGCATTTCCTTTAATGGCTCGCTCTAAATATTGCGCACTGAGTTTCATAGGTGTCAGCGGGTTTTTTATTTCATGCGCCACTTGTCTTGCCATTTCCTGCCAGGCACCCGCGCGCTCGCTCCGGGCAAGTGCAGCCGCGCTTTCTTCCAGCCGTTGCACCATTTCGTTAAAAGCATCTACCAATACACTTATTTCGTCTTTACGGCGCCATTCAATCCGCTCAATCTTGCCGCCAAACTGGAAGTCGCGCATCTTACCACCAATCTGAACAAGTGATGAAATAATGCTTCGTGTAAGAAAAATAGCGACCACGCTTGCCAAAGCAAAAATGACTGCATTGAGATTGATAAGCGTTACCAATAGATTCGAGATTTCCTGGTTGACTTCGATGCCCGAATTGAGATAAGGTATATTGAGATAAGCAATGGTTTCATCGTTATCGTTCTTAACCGGCGCATACATGCTAACAAAAGAAAACGACTGTATATATTCATCCTGAAAATATAAAATCCGGTGTTTGTTTTTGAGCATATCAAAAGCAACCGGCTGCATTTTATTGCTCAATATTTCCCGGTTGTAAATGTATGGTTGTGTAGAAAGTTTCAGTTTGCCGCTTACATCATACAGGTTAATATCTGTATTGTTCAGGTTGGCAATTTCTACAATTTTACGGTCAATATCGGTATTGCTTCCTATCACGTTCCAATCCGAAAAGATAAGCTGGCTGCGGGTTGCATCCTGTATTTCGTTAGTAATAATTTGTATTGTCTTCGTTAGTTTTTCTTCGGTTGATGTATTAAACTGACTAATAAAAAAACGTATTGTAATAAAGCCGATAATGATAAAGGAAAACAAACTTAACAAAATAATTGTTGCCTGAACCTGCGTGCGAATATTGAAAGAAAACAATTGTTCAGAACTTGTCGGCACTTTTCGCTGCCGCAGAAAAAAGGCACTTATTTCTATTAAACAAGTAAACAAAATAATACAGAGAAACAGCAAGGCAAACAAAGTAAGAAACTCGGCGCCGGCTAACTTTTTCTTTACCAGCACAATCACTTTATTGTTACTGGCTTTATACCACAACTCGCTGTATTCGTTCCTGCTATGTTCTTCAAACTGGCTTTTAGGAATGCCGTAAGGCGATAACGTATCGGCAAAAGAATAACCAACCGAAAAGTTGCTTAAATAATTGTCTTCATAAACTGCATATAAATAATTATCGAGTTCGGTTTGTATATCGCCTGCCTGCCGGAACAATTCGGGATAAATGGCATCGGTTTTATATTTCTTTGGTTTGGCAACCACCACAATATGACCTATCAAACCGGAATCGCGCGACAAAATATCTTTCCTGTATAAATAGCTGTACGCGTTCGAATTATTCTTTAAAAAATAAAGTCCTTCCGAATTTTTATTCCGGTAACGGATAATAGAATTTCGGATTACATTATCAATTACCGGGTACGTTGTTTCATCATCGTTATACAAGCCTTGCCCGGAAGAACCAAATGTATAAATACGTGTGTCGAATTTATTAAGATAACCCGAAAAATTGGCATTAATCAGGCTGTCTTTTAAAAGCCGGTTGCCCGCTTCTTTATAAAATCGTTTATAGTTTTTCTGAAGAAACGTATCCGAAAAACCATTCATCGCCACATGAAGAACGTTTTCGCTGTACGGGTCGGGCTGGCGGGCTAATTTACCGGCTAAATCACGCCGTTGTTCAAAATCAACCAGCTTCTTTACTTCTACCAGCAGGTACGACATTGACGTTGCGAATATGATTACCCATATCAGGTAGAAAGAGGTTTGAAAAAGACTTCTTTGACTGTCTTGTTTACGAATGTATAAGACAATAAGATAAGCCGCCAACCAAACAAGCACGGCCAGTTTAATAACAGCCGTTGGCGATTGCAGCTGAAAAGTTAATACGAACAAACCGGCGGCAACGGCAATGGCCACATTTTTCAGTAAAGAGAAACCGGCTATGTAAGCCGCATTCATGGTTAAGCGCGACAGGTAATAATAAGTAAGAATAATGAATACCAGGATAACAAAACCGACGGCTGTATAAATACTTAAGTTGAAGAAATTGGTAATGTCGAACGAGCCTTGCAAAGTAAACAACAACGCTTCAATAATATCGCAGATAACATTGGTTAATACAGCCAGAAAACAAAGACCGGCTATGGCAATCGCGCTGTTATATTTTGCCGGGTAAACAATTCTTCTCTGAAAGAAAAACAGGAAGGCGATAAGTACGAAAATAAAAATGGTTGAAATCAGAAAATCGCTTGATGTAACGGTTGCGCCCAGCAATACTTCAGACGAAATATTGAAGTTGGTAAACACAATAAAATTGCTGTAATAAATAATAAGCCGCAATACAAATAAAGAACCCGCGAGAAATAAAACGCTGCTTCCGAACGTGCTTGAAGCCATGATATTCCTGGCTGTGTAAATAAGAAAAACAACAATAAGCAGAATAATAGCAATGTGTAAAAATGTATTCAGCACATCGGGTTGTGAAATGCCGGGTTTTGTGATGCGTTGTATATAAAATAATGTTTTTCCGTCCCCGTTTTTTATAGCGGTAGATTCGTAAGCATTGGTAGATAACTGGTATAGCTTACTGATATGGTTATTACCTGCAAATTGTGACGGCAGATATTTGTTTTCGATAAAATATTGCCAGTGCAAAGGAATCAGCCCGGCAATAATATACATCCGCCCGTTTACAAGTACTTTCTTCTTTACAAGTTCAAACAAACCATTGGGATAATTAACCGCAAATGCACTGTCGGGCGACTTTAAATCGTTTACTTCTGCCACCGACATTTGCGATGTGCTCCAGTAAGTAGAAATGGGGTTGCCAAGATCGTTTACCGCGTACACAAAAATGCCCGTTTGCGCCTGCTGCAATACATTATCAACAACAGAATCTCTGTGTATGGTAATAGCCAGAATGGTACTTTTGTTCGTGGCAATGGCAGTAAAGAATTGTTCTTCTTTTGCGATGTACGATTCTAAATTTTTCTTAACGCCGGCTGGTGATAAACGATATGTATTGGCTGCGTAATAAACCAAAGACACTACAAACAAAGCCACTATTGCTATTAGCAGCCTGCGATTCCGGTAAGCACTTTGTTTTATCAGTGGTAGCAACACTAATTCTTTGTTTTATTCTTTTTTATTTCGTTCCACAACGCATCCATATCGGCAAGCGACATCTGGCTCAATGAATTTCCTTTTTCGGCGGCTAATATTTCCATTTGCTGAAAGCGGGCAATGAACTTTTTATTTGTCCGTTCCAGGGCGGCTTCTGCATCTACACCAATAAAACGCGCATAATTTATCAGGCTAAACATAACATCGCCAAACTCTTCTTCTGTATGCGATTTGTCATTTTCGTTAAGCGCTTCTTTTAGTTCGCCGAGTTCTTCTTCTATCTTTTTATAAACATCTTCTTTGTTGTTCCATTCAAATCCAACCTGTTTTGCTTTTTCCTGTATGCGCTGGGCTTTTACAACAGCCGGCAACGAAACAGGAACGCCCGACAATACAGAAGTCTTACCTTCTTTCAGCTTTAATTGTTCCCAGTTTCGCTTTACTTCTTCGTCATCTTTTACTACAACGTCACCGTAAATATGAGGATGACGTTTGATAAGTTTTTCACAAATTCCATCAATCACTTCCGGCAGCGTAAATTCTGCTTTTTCAGAACCAATTTTTGAGTAGAAAACAATATGAAGCAGTAAATCGCCCAATTCTTCTTTTATATTGTTCCAGTCTTTGTTCAGAATGGCATCAGCAAGCTCATAAGTTTCTTCAATGGTTTGCGGACGCAAAGATTCGATGGTTTGTTTTTTATCCCACGGGCATTTTTCCCGTAATTCATCCATGATGCAGATTAGTTTTTCAAAGCTTTTCGCAGCTTCTGTATGTGTTTGCTCCAGGTTCTTCATCTTCTTTTTTGTTTTGCTGATGGATTATGTGGGAAAGCAGATTATGTAGTAAGTATTTTGTAGTAAGTAATAAGTAAAAGGTATTTTGTACCAGGGAATTGTCATTTTTCTCCAAGGAATAATGATTCTTTTCCAAGGAATTGCTACATTTTTCCAAGGAAAGTACAGTATTTACCAAGGAATACAGATATTTCTCCAAGGAATTGACACGCTTTTCCAAGGAATTGTCGTTTTTTTCCAGGGAAAAGCTACTTTTTATCATTGATTTATTTGTAAATAACTCATTTTATTCGTTCAATTACCTGGTTTCTTTTCGTTCTTCACTTTGTATCTTTTTGACTGACTGATTTTTTTACCCTACATCATTAAAATGGTAAAAAGAAACAAGCATATAAACAATATAATAATGATGAAAAAAGCTGTTACCATTAAAATCAACCATTTTGCAATTGTTTTTCCCCGGCTTTGCCCGTAAAATTCGTGCAGCGATTTATAAGTATAATACGTTGCATACAGAATTACGGTATAACGTATCCATTGCAGCCAGCCAAAATAAGGAACCGATTCAGTTTGACTTAGGAGCAAGATAACAAATGCAAAAACAAAGACTGCCGAGTATAAATGACTTGTATAAATGAGATGATTGGGATATACAAACTGTTTTCGCCGCACATATAAAAGCCGGAGAATAAGCGCGAACAAAGGAAGCGAGATAAAAAACATTTGCGGAGAATGATGAAGAAAACTTTCCAGCAAACCATTAATAAACTCGTTTTGATTTTCGTTGTATTTATCCGTCAATTGTATGTTTCGCAACGTAAGTTTCCGCTGAAACCAGCCCTCACGCTTTGCGGCCGGTAATTTTTCCTGCAAACTGTCGTATTCTTTTTCGCTGTAAGCGGTTCGTTTACCAAAAAAAGTCGGACCTTCTTCCTTATCGAAGATTTCTGTTTTGCGCGTCGTGTCTTTTTGTAAAATCGCAATGTCTGCCTGCAGTTCTTTCTTCTTTTTATTTATCTGGTCGGTTGCAAATCCGGGTACAGCTTTTTGCTTTTGAGCATTTTCCAGTTCCGTTAAATCGCTGCGCAACATTTCGATTACTTCTGCCGTCGAATAATTTTTCTTTCCCGGCCCATTCATCTTTACATCCGGCTTATAAAAACTCAGGAAAAACAGGAAAAAAATGGCAGAAACAAACACATACATTTTAACCGGGTCAAGATAACTGGCACGCCTGCCCCGAACATATTCATGCGTAAGAAAACCGGGACTGAATAACAGGTATTTTGATGTGCTGAAAAACTTTCCGTCGAAATGAAAAATATCGGAAACCAAGTGCCCGGCAAGATGCCCGAAAGTCTGGTGCACTTCTATATTTTCCTGCCCGCACACCTGGCAAAACCTGCCGGCAACAATGGCATTGCAGTTTAAACAATTGTTTTCCTTCCTTTCTTTCGCGTGCGACAAAGCAGGTTGTTTTGAAGAATGAAAGTATTAATAAATAGAACACAGATGACACTGATTTTATGTACAGATATAAATGATTTATTGTTGTAAAAAATCTTTATAAATCTGTATTGTAGCTGTATTATCCGTGTTCCGGTAATTTCACGTCTCACTTTTCGACTTTCACATCAAAAAATCAGTAAATCACCAATTACCAATATGGCAAATACAACGCTGGCAATACCATTTGCCGTCATAAAAGCAATGTTTACTTTACTTAAATCGTGCGGCGCAACAATAGAATGCTGATAGATTAACATGCCGATAAATACAGCAATACCAACCCAGTAAATCCAGTGAAAATGACCGTAAACACCAGCCGCAATTACGCAAACGGCGCTTACTAAATGCAGAATTTCAGATACCCGTAAACCTTTGTTTTTACCCAATACAGCCGGAATGGAATATAAGTGTTGCGATTGATCGAAATCAACATCCTGCAAAGCATAAATCACATCAAAACCGCTTACCCAAAAGATAACGGCGAACGAAAACAATACAGGAAGCAAATCAAATTTGCCGGTAACGGCTAAATACGCACCAATCGGCGCCAGGCTTAGCCCCAAACCCAACACCAAATGGCAAAGCGGTGTAAAGCGTTTTGTATAGCTGTAAAACAGAATGACAAACAAAGCCACCGGCGACAGAAAAAAGCAAATTGGGTTAATAAAATACGTAGCGATAACAAATAAAATGGAACAACCAATTGTAAACCGCAGCGCACTATCAGCAGAAATAATTTCTTTCGGAATTTCCCTGATTGCCGTGCGCGGATTTTTTGCGTCGAAACTGCGGTCTAAGTAACGATTGAACGCCATTGCCGCGCTTCTGGCAGTAATCATGCAGATAATAACGAGAAGGAATAGTATTATATAATTTGTATGTTCTGTAGAAATCTCATAATAGTGTCTTGGTGCACCAGCTAATGAATTAATATTCCATTTCCTGTTTATATCTATAAGAAATCTTTTATAGTATGTTGTTCCCAGAAAAAATCCTATTAAAGCAAACGGCATTGCAAAAATGGTATGCGAAAACTTAACTAACGATAAATAATTCTTTACTGTACTCATATTTACTGTGCTCATACTTGTATTTTAAGTACGGATAATATCCGTATCAACCGGCGTGTAGCCGAGTTGTCTTGTCATATTTAAAACCACGCCTTTGTGATGAAATTCATGCGTAATTACATGCGTAAACAATTGCAAAACAGAAAGCGTTAACGCAATATCCTGTCGCTTTTTAAATTCTGTAATCTTCTCGTCTTCATCTTCAAATGTCGCGAGAAAATGGATTACGCAGTCATCAACTTCTTTGTAAGCGGCAAGAACATCATCCATGCTTTGCCAGTCACTTCCATCGGTCATCACCAACGGAATATTCATGGCAAATTCATTCAACCAACTGAGATAAGTAATCGCAATATGATTTAATAGATAACAAACCGACTTGTTACTAAAGTTTTCTATTGGTTGATGAAGTTTCGCAAACGGAATGGCAGCGAGATAAGCGAACAAAGCGTTTCTTGCGCCCAGTACCAGTTTGTATTTCTTCAATAATGTTTTCATTTTATTTCGATAAAACGGTGAGATGTTGTTTGGCACATTCCCAAAGCACAATGCCGGCGGCTGTTGCAATGTTTAACGAATGCTTCATACCTAATTGCGGAATCTCGATGCAACCATCGCAAAGCAAAATGGTTTCCTGTTCTACGCCGGTTACTTCGTTACCAAAAATAAAAGCCGTTTTATCGCCTTCATTCACTACAAAATCCTGCAAAAGAATACTGTCTTTTACCTGTTCAATGGCATATACAGAAAAGCCTTCACTCTTTAATTCTAATATAGCTTCAGCTGCGTTTGCAAAGTGTTTGGAAGTAACGGTTTCATCGGCTCCTAAAGCGGTTTTGGAAATTTGTTTGTGTGGCGGATGCGCCGTGTAGCCGGTTGTGTAAACGGCTTGCAAAAGAAAAGCGTCTGCTGTGCGCAATACGCTTCCAACATTATACGCGCTGCGTACATTTTCGAGAACGGCAACAACCGGCACTTTATCAGATTGCCTGAACTCTTCGACTGACTTGCGTTCCAGCTCGTCCATGCTCAATTTTTGCATGGCGCAAAGATACATGACAAGTAGAAAATTCGGTACTAATCAAAAGTGAAACAAAGAAGTGGATTACAAATGAATCTGAGATAATGGGAAAGTATCTTTTACCCGAATGCCTTTTTCTGTTTGTTGTAATGTACAGCATTCGATGGTTGGATCGTGTTCTAAAAAGAGAACGTAATCGTTATCTGCAGCTTCTTTTAGAAACGCTTCTTTTTCGGTTAAGGTTGTTATAGGAAACATATCGTAAGACATCACATAAGGAAGTGGAATATGCGCAACGGAAGGAAGCAAATCTGCCATATAAACAAGTTTTCTTCCGGCAAAAGAAATCATTGGAAGCATCATGGCTTTTGTATGTCCGTAAGCAAACTTAACGTCCATATACGGAGAGAAAGCTGCGTGTAACGGGTCAATAAAATGCAGCCTGCCGCTTTCTTTTAAAGGTAAAATATTTTCGGGTAAAAAAGAAGCTTTTTCGCGGGCATTCGGATGGATTGCCCATTGCCAGTGCTCCTCATTACTCCAATAGTTTGCATTGGGAAAAGCAAGCGATAACTTGTCTCCCGCTTTTTCTACAGCGCCGCCAACATGGTCGAAATGAAGATGCGTGAGAAAGACATCGGTAATATCATTTTTAGTAAAATTGTATTTGGCTAATGACTTTTCTAACGTATCGTTTCCATGCAAATAATAATGGCTGAAAAACTTTTCGCTTTGCTTGTTGCCGATGCCTGTATCAATTAAAATCAGCCGTTCTTTTTCTTCGATTAATAAACAACGCATTGCCCAGGTGCACAGGTTGTTTTCATCTGCCGGGTTCAGTTTGTTCCAAATACTTTTAGGCACAACGCCAAACATTGCGCCGCCGTCTAATTTAAATAACCCGGTATCAATCGTGTACAGCTTCATAGACCGGCGTTTCAGTGATTTTATTTTTTTTGAATGCTTTGATGGCAAAGAGAATCAACACAAACGCAATAATAAAATAAACCATCAAAGCCAGAATTGAATTGCGCATTGTGCCGGCGATGGTTTCTACAAAACCAAAGCTGAACATACCAATAACTATGGCTAATTTTTCAGTAACATCATAGAAGCTGAAGAATGAAGCCGTGTCTTTTGTCTCGGGCATTAGCTTCGCGTATGTAGAACGGCTCAGCGATTGAATGCCGCCCATTACCAAGCCAACCAAGCCACCCAGAATATAAAACTGCAGATTGTTTCTTGCCTCTATAAAATAGCCGCCAATACAGATGCCAATCCATATTAGAATGACAAAAGAGAGCACCTGCAAATTGCCGAATACAGCCGATAATTTACTCATGATATAAGCGCCCGCAATCGCAACGATTTGTATGATTAATATGGTTGTGATTAACGTAGTTTGTTCCAGTTCTAATTCTTTGCTGCCGAAGATTGTAGCCGCGAGCATTACTGTTTGCACGCCCATGCTATAAAAGAAAAAAGAGCGCAGGTAACGTTTTAATACCGGCATTTTTACAACCTGTTGCCATACTTTTCTCAACTCGCTAAAGCCATTTGTTAATATAGAACCTTCCATTCGCTTTTTTGCGGGATGAGAAAGCGGAAGTGTTCTAAATGTGATTTGTGCAAAACCCATCCACCAAAGTCCAACCAATAAAAACGAAATTCTCGATGGCAGATAATTGTCTTTGATACCAAATAATTCAGGCTTTAGTACAACTACAAAACAAATCAATTGCAGAATTACGCTGCCGATATAGCCATACGCATAGCCACGCGCGCTCACACGATCCTGGTCTTTTTCTTCGGCAATTTCGGGCAGGTAAGCATTGTAAAAAACAAGACTGCCACAGTAACCGATAGCAGCGATGATAAAGAAAATAATTCCCATTTCTAATACATAAGGTGGAAATCCGCTTGCGTTGCCAGCCGCAACGGTATCGGGATAAAAGAAATACATGCCGCAGCAAGCCAAACCACCCAGATAACAATAGAACTGCATGAATATTTTCTTATTGCCTTTGTAATCGGCAATGGAACAAAGTATCGGCGAAAGAAAAGCAATGATTAAATAAGCGGTTGCCAGCGCGTAATCGAACAAAGCTGTATTGACAAACTTTTTTCCGAAAAAAGAAACATCACCACCAATCTTTTCTTTGGCTGTAATAATGGTATAATACGCCGGAAATATGGTTGAAGTAATAACGAGATTGTAAGCACTGTTTGCCCAATCGTACATTGCCCAGCCGTTAATTACTTTTTTGGCAGCCGTCTGCATCAGCTATCGTTTTAGGTAAGCAATGTATTGTATGTTTATGAATCTGCAAATGCTTTCTTTCAAAGTAAAAACATCAGTCATAAATGTTTTTCGTCTTTCTGATTTCTACTTTGATATTATTTTACATAACCCTGAAAAATAAGAAACAACATAACAGCGCCTAAAATAATCCGGTAAATACCAAAGGCTTTGAAGCCATGTTTTTGCAGGTAACTGATAAAGAATTTTACGGCAATTAACGCAACGATAAATGAGACAACCGCGCCAACGCCAAGTATAGAATAGCTGTTGCTGTTTAATACATCCGGATGATCTTTGTAAACATCCCAAAAGCTTTTTGCACTCGCGGCTGCCATAGTAGGAACCGCTAAAAAGAAAGAAAATTCGGCAGCCACTCTGCGTGTTAATTGCTGACTCATGCCGCCGATAATGGTTGCCGCGCTTCTGCTTAAACCAGGAAAAATAATAGCTAACACCTGGAAACAGCCAATAACAAAAGCTTTCGGAAATGTGATTTGCCTGTCATCATCAATATTGTTTTTGGTGAAGAATTTATCAATGAACAATAATATAATTCCACCGCCAATCATTACACAAGCAATAAAGGTGAGATTGTCTAACGCAGCATCAATATACTTCTTAAAAATGGCTCCGAAAATGAGCGCCGGAATGACAGCAATGATAAGCTTGATATAGAAAACCGACTTTGAAAAATCGAAGAATTTTTTGTAAAAAATAACGACTACTGAAAGAATAGCGGCAAGCTGAATAACAACTTCAAACATATCTACAAACGGCGATGGACTTATGCCAAGTAACGGGTTGGCAAAACGCATGTGAGCCGTGCTGGAAATGGGCAGAAATTCGGTAAGACCTTCTAAAATAGAAATGATAATTGACTGAATGAAATTCATGAGCCGATGTTTGGTTTGCTTGTAAAATTATTTATACAAATAAAAATGAAAAATCCCGCAGAGAGCGCAAATCATAAAAACTCTTTTTGTTAGTTTTTATTATGGCTCTGTCTGCGGGATGTGCAGGCGACTAATTTATAAATCTAATTGCCTTTAAACAATTGGTCAACCGCGCCGCCCATCATTGGAAATTTTTCCTTTACGTAGTTAGCAATGGTTTCAACAGCGGTTTGTGCCTGCTCCGGAGTAATGCCGGCAGCAGTCGTTATTTTTTCAATCAGTTCATTCATAGTAAATCAATTAAAAATTGAAATTAAAAAATCAAAAATAAGTTACGCCACTTGCATTACATTCATTTTGCTTTTGTCGAACTGGTGATGCGCATATTCTAAGGTAACATGAAATTCTTTGGTGTTGCTGCCTGGTAATTCAAACATAGCATCGGTTAATATTTGCTCGCAAA
>CBDATZ010000026.1:0-56729 GCA_965199845.1 Ilyomonas sp. | reverse complement strand
CACGTTGTTTTCAATCTTCATCTGTGGTAATACTTAAAATAAGCGGGCTTATTTTAGTTCTCAGGAATGATCAGGACAGCTCGTACCCATTGGTGCCAACCGTTCCAAATCATTAGAGTTGATGTATTCCAACACACGTTCATCATCAGTAAAATGACCAATCATTTTTGTTTGTGAAGAACAGTAGCCACGAAGCAAAGGCGCTAATGCAGCTGCCTTTTTCATTCTATCCTCTTTGGGTAACGAGCCAATTTTCTGTCCGTTGAAAACGGGTCCTTTTTTACCATAATTATCTTCCAAATATTGGGCGCAACGCTCAACTACTTCCAGTGTATTAATATAACTTTCATAAGCTGTATCGCCCCAGGTAAACAAGCCATGCGAGCCAAGCATAATGCCACGGATATTCGGATTAGCATCTAAACAGGCTTTTAACTGCAAGCCCAAATCAAAACCCGGCTTCTGCCAGTTACCCAACCGACCGTGCCATTAAATAATTCTTCGGTAATGCGTTTGCCTTCTTTAGCTGCCGCAATAGCGATGGCTGCATCGGGATGCAGGTGATCGATATGTTTGAAGGGAAGAAAGCCGTGTAAAGGCGTATCAATGGAAGGCGCTTTGGAAGCAAGATCGTAAATACAATGGTTAAACAATTCTACCATTCCATCTTCCTGCTCAATGCCACGATAGATATTCTTCAGGCTGCGCAGCTTGTCAACATACAACGCAGCCAGCCCGCTGCGCTTTAACGTGCCAATGTCGCCGCCACTCCTTTTTACCCACATCACTTCTACCTCTTTGCCAGTGAGCGGATCTGACGCCATCGCTTTGCAGGATGTATTGCCGCCGCCATAGTTGGTAAGGCGCAAATCTGCACCCAGAAGGTTAGAGCGATAAATAAGCAAGCCCACTTCATCACCTGCCAAGGCAGCCGCATTAGCATCATCCCATAGGTAGCTGACATGCCTGAATTGTGCCGTATCTGTTTGTGTATGCATAAGATTTATTTTACAAAACTTTGTAACGCAATAATGATCCGCTTACAACAAGAGTATATTTTGATTGTTTATTTTAAAGAATTACCGTAACCCACTACGAATACAGATAGAATGATGGTAAGTATTCCGACTGTAATGGTGGTTTTTGTTTTGACACTCACACCTTTCCATTCTCTTAAAACAATACCCCACATGTTGGCAACCAGGATAATAAACGCCATGTGCAGTATCCAGGAGCTGGCACCATTGCCTAATTTACTTTCGCCCATGCCGTAAAAGAAAAACTGTAAAAACCAGGTAGTACCGGCTAAGGCAGAGAAAATATAATTTTTTAAAAGAGGCGCATTATGATTGGTATAATCGCCAAAAGTTTTATTCCGTGTGTTTAGTATCATACACCAGATAACATTAGTAGCCAGCCCACCCCACAGCAGCACAACATAGATTACATTATTTTGAAACAAAGGATTGAAGCCAGCCGCTACAGCTGCTTCAGCCATTGGCTTTCCGGCTTCAATACCAAAATTGAAACAAGCGCTTAGAATACCAGAAATGATAGCTACGGTTAAACCCTTTGCTACATTAAATTCCTGCACACTTTGTTGCTTTTTTTCTTTCGGCAACTCGCGTTCTTTCAAAATGCCGGCACGACCGCTAATATAAATTCCTAGTAAACATAAAGCAATGCCTGTTAGTATCACACGTCCCCATGTTGTTGTTAGCAAATCATGAAAAGAAGTTTTGCCTTCGGCAGGAAAGAAGTTGTAATAAAAAGATGGTACCAAAGCCCCGAAAGCTGAACAAAAACCAAGCGTCACAGAGTTGCCGAGCGACATTCCTAAAAAGCGAACCCCTAATCCATAAGTGAGTCCGCCAATTCCCCATAACACGCCAAACAAAAGGGTATAAGAAATGGTTTCAGATGAGGTATGCTTTATAATTTCTGCAAAGCCGGGAACCGTAAGCCAGGCTGCTAGTGGCGGAACGATAAGCCAGGAAAAGATACCGCCAATAATCCAATAGCTTTCCCACGACCAGCCTCTCACTTTCTTGTAAGGCATGTAAAAACTACCAGACGCAAAACCTCCAATAAAATGAAAGAAAATTCCAAGTATAGCTTGCATTCGTTAGACTGTAAAGATTTCAAAAATAAATTGCTTTCCTGCTACAACTATCATGTACTGTCCTGCGCCAGCCAACAAAAGCAAAAGACTAAACTTACAAAATAGTTTCTTTTATGAAAAAGATAGTAGAGATATAGAATAAACCAAAGTCTTTCCTTTAAGGGCCTAATAATAAGTTTTGTCGTAACGAGTCTTTTATGTCAGTTACAAAATTTCGTTTACAAATATTGCAACGGAATAATGGCAATGAGATTGGTTTTCTTCTATAGTTAAAAAATGAAATCGCATCCACTCTTTAAATATTTATACATTGATGTTTTTTCTGCAACGCCGAAATACATACAGCTTGCGAATTCTATTGTTAAAGCCATTAGTGGAGACAAGCTTCAGCAGGATGATATTCTTCCTTCTATTAATGAGTTAAGCGCCGAATTTGAAATTTCGAGGCATACGGTAGAAAAGACCTATAAGTATTTAAAGAACATTGGTGTACTGGGCGTCGTACTTGGCAAAGGATATTATGTAAGCAAAACTGATTTTAGACAGCCGTATCATATCTTTTTGCTGTTTAATAAACTTAGCAGCCACAAGAAAATAATTTATGATTCGCTGATCCAAGCTTTAGGTAATAAAGCGAACATCAGCTTCTATATTTACAACAACGACTTTGCCTTATTTAAAAAAATTGATTGCAAGCAATCATGACCAATACACACATTTTGTAATCATCCCGCACTTTACAGAAAATGATGATAAAGTGCCCGAAGTTATTAACGCAATACCTAAAGACAAATTGATTTTATTAGATAAAAAAATTCCTTTTTATTACTGGCGAATTCGGAGCTGTATATGAAAGTTTTGAAGACGATATTTATCAAGCGCTTACGAAAGCATTGCCGGAGCTGAAAAAGTACGGACACACTAAAAATTATATTTCCGGAAAACAGTTATTACCCGGTTGAAATACTGCAAGGGTTTTGTAAATTTTGCCAGGACTATGCTTTCGATTATAAAGTCGTGCACAATATATCCAACGAGCCTGTGCAAAAAAAAGAAGCCTATATTAATGTCATGGAAGATGACCTGATTACACTCATAGAAAAAATACAGACAACAGATTTGCAAATTGGTAACGACATAGGCATAATCTCTTACAACGAAACACCTTTAAAGAAATTAATTTTAAATGGTATTACCACCATTTCAACAGATTTTGAACAAATGGGAAGAATAACAGCTGATTTGATACTAAACAATTCAAGAAAGCATGTCAGCGTTCCCTTTCACATTAACTTAAGAGCTTCACTGTAATTATTGTTTATCCCGAAACAACCAATACCGAACATAGTTAGCTGGTATGAATTCAGGCGTACGAATGAAAAGACTTTCTTTTTCGAAGAAGTGATAACTATCGGGCGGTTTTAAAATTTCCAATGCTAACAGTTATATTCGTCTGATTGCTGCTACCTGCCGTGTGGCTCTTTTCCATATTCGGATGATTAGCTGAGATGTGATTGGGCTGTTCTGATTCGGTTTAAAGCTTACTTTAGTTATCACGATTGCAAAAGAGAATGTAGTATGAAACCGATTATTCAGAAACTGCCGTTAAATGAAAGCACATCTTTTATTGCCAAAACCTTCCGCACACCTCACTTTGAAGTCGGCTGGCATCAGCATATCGAATACGAACTCATACTGTTTACCGAAGGAAGCGGGCTTAGTTTCATTGGCAACCATGTGGGTGAATTTGAAACTGATGATATTTATTTCTTGGGAAGCAATCTTCCGCACACGTTTCAAAAGCGAAACACTGACCTGATAACGAGTGCGTTGGTAGTGCAGTTTACAAGTGATTTCTGGGGAGACAATTTTCTGAATTTGCCTGAATTGAAAGATGTAAAATCTTTGTTAGCGATATCTGAGTACGGGTTAAAACTTAAAGGAAAAAGCAGGCAGCATATAAAAATTTTGATAAAAAAACTTGAAGGATCGGTTGGTTTTGAACGAATCCTGTTGTTGGGTAATTGCCTGCAAATAATGGCTAACTTTGGTGAGTATATCACTGTATCTACACAGGAAATAAAACAATTTCAAAATAAAGACAAGGAGATTATTGACAAAGTTTTCCAGTTTACCAAAACAAATTTTAAAGAGCTGATCAACCTGGAGCAAGTGGCATCCATAGCCTGTATGAGCATCCCTGCATTTTGCAACTATTTTAAAAAAAGTACAAAGAAAACATACGTTGACTTTTTGAACGAAGTGAGAATCGGATATGCCTGCACCTTGTTGATAGAAACAAAAAAATATGTTTCTGATATTTGTTTTGAAAGCGGTTACAACACAATGGCAAACTTCCATAAACAGTTCATGAAAGTGAAAGGAACTGCGCCTTTGCAATATCGTAAATCTTTTGCCGCACGATCGATTCAACCAGCAGAGGTTAATGTCTTACTCGGCTTGGAGCCGCCGATGCTACAATAGTTGCGTCTGAGATGTAATTATGGAAGAGATGTTGTGCATTGCCCGGAACAAACTTCATCATAACGCACAAGTGCAAGAGCGCTGCAAAAGGTTTAATATAAAAGTGGAAAGTGAATTTAACAAAATTACTGCTTCGTTTTCTACATTACCATACAATCACGGTTTGATTCATTTCTTCTGTAACAGGATATCTCATGGTTCCGTTGTTCGATTGTACAGAGATATAATATTCAAAATCCCGGCTGCCAAATTCTTTGTTTGAAAGAAAGACATCATACACATGCCTATTCTCCAGAGGAATCACTTTGCTTTGAAAAGACGCGCCGTCAAGAGACTTCCAATACAAATTAGCGGACTGTACGTTGCCCGATGTCAGGACTCTGATTTTTAAATTCAAATTTTCACCTTCAGCCAGTTGTGTTCTGCGTGTAGTAATTATTAAGTGATCAGTTCCTTTGTATTGCTTCGATAAGGAAAGCGGAGCAATATTGCCATTGACAGCGCGGAGCAAAGAATCATATTGTGACAGTAAATGAAGAGATACCAGATTGTGCTGTTCCAGGTTAGCAACAGTGCCCATCGTACCTGTGGTGTTTACTGTTTCTAATAAATACGTAACCATATCTCCCCACAGCGATGCAGCACTGTCCCTTTGTTGTAACAACTTAGTAGAAAGTTGTTTGCGCTCAGTATCAAGTTTTGCCTTGTTAATCAGTTTAGATGTGGTGTCCATTTGACCAAGCAAACAACCAATATGACTCATTGTTTTGGTGTAATAAAAAGTATTGAGCCAATAGTTGTAATGCGCTTTATTTGCTGCACCTTCTATCAGCGGCGCACAGTTTTCAAGTGTTTTAATAAAGTCATATTCCTTTGTCACTTCGTTCCACGGCTTAAAATTTTTATTGATCATACCCGGACCTTTCATCCCCCATTCTGCAGAACGCGGAAAGTTAGTTTGCCTTTGATTTTTTCCCGGAGTATATAGATTTCCGCCATCAAGACTTGTAAATAATGCGGCAGTTTTATCCGCTGCTTTTTCACCAAACTGTTGTGCTGCCCACTCTTTGTATAAATCTGCTACGGGATAATCTCTTAGCGTATCTGCCACTGTTTTATAAGAAGCTGCATTCCAGCCAGCTTTCGCAAGTGCAGCAAAAGAAGGAGAAATAATTTCTGTACGCCAGTGAATACCCATAAAGCCGGTGCAACCGTATTGGTAAGCGTCCAGCGCATCTTTCAAAGTACGCCCTGCCCATAGCTGCGGTGCTGTTAAACCGGGATCATCTTCCATCCACGAAATCTGCCATTTCGGTCTGCCGCTAATACTGTCAAAAGCCCGCTCTACCGGTGTGTAACCGGTTTGCCGGTTGATAACAGCAAAAGGCATTTGTTTAGAAAAAATGCTGTCGAATTCTGCACGGTTACGGGAAGGTCCAAGTACCCAGCCACAGGTAGCCAGTGTAAAAGGTGCATTTATTTTTTTTGCAGCCGCAATGGCATTTTGAATGTCTTTTTCGGTGCGTTCTATATCTGCGGTTTTCTCACCTTCCCAAGTCCAGCTTTCAGGTGTCCAAAACCAATAATAATCCAGCGGATGTGTCGCTTTTATTCTTTTAAAAATGCCTTCATACAACTCCTGTTTCGTCTTATCGGCATTTACATCTCTGCCTTGCTTTGTTAATATTTCTGCTACTTCGGACGGAACGGTCAACGGTGTTTCGGTGCCAATACAGGTTTTTACATTCAAGGCTTTTGCAAGTGTAAACGCATCGTGCAGCAAGCTGCCTGTTTTATTGAAAATTGAAATGTTTTCGGCTTTGGTATGTGGCCATTTTGATGTGTTTTGCATATAATCCGCACCATACACATCCGTCTCAAATATCTGCGAAGCACCGAAACTGAAATCAGAGGTTTTGCGGGGATAATAATCCCATGTGCTGTCATTGGTATTGGCATGCAAGGCGGGGTAGGCAGCCTTCACAATACCATCAGCATTCATTTCATCGGCTGTTCCAATCCAGGTGAGAGGCTCGGCTTTTTCCCAGCCGCCAAAAGGTTTTTTTTCGGGATAAGTATGAAAGCCGATGAAGTTCATACCTAATTTGGGAAGCTGAGTTATGATTGCTTTATAATCATCTTCGTTCCACCAATCCGGACCTTCCGGAAAATCGTGAAACGGCTGTATACCACGTAGTGCAAAAGACGGCGCATAGGTTTTATGAAAACCAGATAAACTGACAGATGAGAGTTTGTTATCCGGAATTAAATCTTCATTCAAAGCAAAGCCAATACCGGTGGATTCAATAAATTTATAAGCACCATACAAGGCAGCCGTTTCTGTGTTGCCAACAATTATCAATTGATCATCAGATAACGATTGCAGTAAAAAAGCATCCGGCTGCTGCAGCGAATCAAGTTTGATAGCTTGTAATAATGAACTGCCCTGTAGGTTAGCTTTCGACGTTATTAAAATGCTGTTATATGGCAATTTACCGCCGTTGAACACCTGCATGACAGGAAGCTTTCCCGTTCGCACATAGAGGTAGCGATGCAACTCTTTCGCTGCCAGAAATTCGGTTCCTTTCGCCTGTTTATAATATACAATAACAGGCACCTGCGCCATCACATGGTAACCAACGATTGTAAAAAAAAGTATCAACAGAAACCTGTAATTTTTCGTTGCTGTAAAAGTATGATCAAGCATAATTGATTGGAGTTATTATTCTTTGCTGAACATTGCCGGCAAATTGATTCATTGATTGTAACAGCTGCGCTTATACACCGTAACGCTTTTTCAGCAGGTTCATCATGTTTATATTAATGCTCCATTGGTCTGCAATCGGCTCGTTGGTTTTTGGCAGATGCACCATGTATGGATACGATCCGAACTCCGGTGTGATTGTAACCTCTTTCTGTTGTGCCAATCTCCTTTCCACTATTTTATCCCACCATTTCAGATGCGCATTCAATGCATCCTGCCATTCACGTAAAAACGGGTCAGGCACTTGCGGACCTTCCGGGTAGCCTACTCTAGCATGTATGTGCTCGGCGTGCTCGCATGCCAGTTCCATAGCTTCGGCCTTGTCTGCCAGTAAAGATTCTGCAACACATACCCAATGCGACACGTCGAGCGTAATGGGAAAAACCGGCAGCGTGGTGAAGTATTTTTTAGCTATGTGCGCCGCAAATAAACACTTGTTGCGATGCGTTTCGTGGTAAACCCGCACACCTGTCTCGGCTGTGTAAGCATCAGCTATTTCAAACAGTGAGAAGTTTTCTAAAAAAGAAAAAAAATCTTTACCTGTTTGCGAGTTTACAAACAGGGGACGAAAGGGTTTCAGCTTGTTAAACCAGGCAGCAAAAGTCTTTCTGTGCGTTGCCAAATCGGCGGCATATGTGTCGTATTGTTGTGCTATCAGCAACATGTTTTGCTCGTCTGCTTCCTTCCATATCTTTTCTAATTCCCGTTGCGTTGTAGCCGCGCTGATACCGAATTCAATGCCATCATAACCAGCTTCTTTTGCCTTGCTCATAAATACATTCCAGGCTAAGTGTTCGCTTCCCCAGCGCGGGCAAAAAAATTGTATCGCCATAAACTATAAACTCGTTTTGATTTTCAAAACTTCCGGACGCAGGTAAGGCTTATTAACATCGACCGTTCCTTTATACGCATACGGGTCGTTACCGGCTATCAATACAATATCTCTCAAATCTTCGGTGAGGGTGAATTTACCATCTTGATCCCAAGGCAACATGGATTCTGCGCTCATGTAATGATTCACCAATGCTGTACGGAAATTATCCGTTGAGGTATTTTGTAACGAGCTATGCAATGTATAGCCGTTGAAAAATACAACGGAACCTTTTTTAACTTCCACAGGAATGATTGATCCTTCCGGATATTGAGACACATCAACCGTATCTATATCAGCAAAGTTTCTATCGTGGTTCGCAATGCGTGGCATCATATAACCGGCTTTGTTAGACCCCGGAATAATCCACAAACAACCATTGCTGATGTTGGCATCGTCAATTGCAATCCAGGCGCCTGTCAGCGACTTATCTCGGGTAGGGATAAAGTATTCGTCCTGATGCCACGATTGTCCGGCTTTGCCCGGCGCTTTTACAAACAGCATCGATTGCATACACTTCAAATTATGGCTTACAATCTGTGTGAGTATGTTTATAACCTTTTCGTGAAACAGGTAGTTGTAAATCACTTTCGATATTTTATGCGGGAAATGAATTGCTACGTACTTCTTCAGCACAACATCATCCGCCTCATTGTCTGCCACTTCAACCATGCCGTCTATATACCCACACTTACCTCGAAAGATGTTAGCGGTCTCCTTTTTCAACTTTGCAATTTCATCACCCGATAACAGGTTTTCTGCAATGAGATATCCATAATTGAAATAAAAATCAACATGGTTTTGACCGATAGCACCATTGGAAATATAAGCGTATTGTAAATTCATAAAATGTGCTTTTGCCGGGTAAAAACAGATTCAATTTCTTCCAGAGATTTCCCCTTGGTTTCAGGCACTTTCGCCCATACAAACAGAAACGTGGCAACGCAGCAAACAGCATAGATCAGTAAAGTGCCGGAAGTGCCTGCCTGTTTCAATAACAACGGAAACGTATAAGTGACTAAAAAATCGGCTAGCCATAACAGTAAAGTAGCGGCTCCCAATGCCAAGCTTCTGATGTTGTTCGGAAACATTTCTGACAAATACACCCAGGTAACGGCGCCAAGCGTACAGCCAAAAGAACCTACGTAAAGAATTGTGAACAGGAGTACAATGTAATTCTGATAATAGCTATAATGAAAGCAAGCCGAAATGCCAATCAGTGAAATGCCCATAATGCAGCTTCCTGCCAGGAGAAACATTTTTCTTCCTATTTTATCTACCAGGCCAATTGCGATGAAAGTAGAAACCACGTTTACAACACCGATAATGATGGTTTGCAGCAAAGAGGTGGAAGTATCTAAACCGGTTTGTTTCAGAATGACCGGTGCGTAATATAAAACAGCATTGATGCCTGTTACCTGTTGCGCCACTGCAATCACAATTCCTGTCAATACAATGGGTCTGTTTGTACCAGAAAATAAATCTTTTACTACAGAAGCCGACTGTTGCCGAAATGATGTTTTGATGATTTCTATCTCGCTTTCAGCCTCAACGCCTGACATTTTTTGGAGGATGCGATAAGCTTCTTCCTTTTTGTTTTTTTGGAGAAGCCACCGCGGCGATTCCGGAACAAAAAACAAAGCAAAAAAGAAGATAACAGAAGGAACAACCTGGGAAGCAAACATGTATCGCCAGTTGTTTAAACCCGTATCATCAAGAAGATAATTGGAGAAATAAGCGAACAAAATACCAAGCACAATGGCTAACTGATAAACGGCAACAAGCCTGCCTCTCTTAGCAGCGAGCGACAACTCAGCAATGTACATCGGCGATACCATGGCAGCAGCTCCCACACCTAACCCTCCAACCAGTCTGAATAGCACAAACGCTTCCAAGCTATTTGACAAACCAGCACCAAGTCCTGACAATGCAAACAGCAGCGCACAGGCAGTAAGAACATTCTTTCTGCCGTATTTATCTGCCATGCCACCAGCAAGCAAAGCACCGGCGGCACATCCAATCAGTATGCAGCTGACCGCCCATCCCAAACTATACTCATCTAGGTGAAAGTAGCTTTTGATATAAGGGATAGCCCCCGAAATTACAGCTGTATCAAAGCCAAACAGGAAACCGCCCAATGCAGGGATCAAAGCAATCCTCCATACCCAAAATTCATTCGCTGCTTTAACTTTACTATGCGATGTCAGCCTTATTGTGTTCATTACGACAAGCTCACTTAGATGAATGGCTAAAGTAAAATGACTGCCACTATTTTTTGTCCATTATCTTATAAAAAAAAGAAACTGTATTACAAAACAAAAGCTTGATGAATCAAGATTTATAACAGCACAACTGCATTGTTCTTTACCGTAATCGATCGAGATTGGTTCACAATCGAATGAGAATTTTGCCTTCAACATTGGAAACAGAAAACATTTGCTCAGTCAGCACCAACACAGATACACCACCAGTACCAGCCATTACGCTGACATCCGCTGCTCATACATTATCTCTTGTCCGGTTATAATTGCCGTAACAACTAAAGCAACCCACTTGTTGTTTCGCAAGTTCTGTCAACTTATCTTTTTCTATACTGATCGCAAGCTTTAAACGACTTGCATTAAAGTCAAGTGTTGTTGTTTTTACACTGAAGTTGTTTAATATTTTAGCAAAGGCCTCCACAGGGCTTGAGACCTTTGAGTGAAAATAATTACTAAAAAACTTTTTTATTCCATAGCAATCAGCCGCTATGGCAGCAAGTATTTATTAGCTGAAGTTTTATGAGTCTTGATGTAGAATGTCAAGTTTGAATTGTCTTTTATGTTAGTTACCTGATTCACTAAAAACAAAATTGTCCATTGAAGCTGGGTCAAAATTATCAGGCATAACAAAAAACTTTGCGTCTACTGTATTGTCAACTCCATAATCATCTTTAATAATAAATGACTGTCCGATTGCTGTTACTGAAAGTTTTTCAGCAATTATATCTTTTAAAATCCTTAAATCTTCAAGTCTGCCAGCTATATAATCTTTTGTAATTGTCGGTTTATCCCAGGTCATTATTTTAAAATAGCTGTATGGTCCATAATGTTCATGTTCAGAAAGTCCTTCATTTATTGGCTCTTCTACATACTTTTCAAGAATATAAACAATCTGCTTAAGTCCATCTTTACTACCAAAAAATCTCCATTCAGGATTTTCATTGTCATCACCCAAGTCATAATAAAATCCAAGTTGTCTCCACTCAGCGTAATCTTTTTCCTTCCAATAAATCTTTTGTTCTTCTGTCATAAATGTCTTAAGAGGTAATTATTAGCATGACGCATAACGTCCGACTGCTTGCCGGAGTAGCGGCGTTTTTATTCCTGCGTTCAAATCTAATACAAAAGCTCAATAGAAACCATTTGCTGACTGATTTGAGTCAGCCGCTATTTTGGCAAGCATCTATGTAAAAGCGGTAATTTGAGAGTGACTTAAATTCATAAGATATGAATACTCAAACTACCGCCTCTCCAAAGTTATTTATTGGCATGGACGTGCACAAGAAAAGCTGGACCTGCCACTTCAAAACAGACCTCTTTGATCACAAAACGATTACCATGCCTTCTGATCCTGATTGTCTGATTGATTATGTGCAGAAGCATTTCTCAGACCATCAGGTTACCTGTTGCTATGAAGCCGGTTGCTGCGGCTACTGGATTGCAAGGAAGCTGCAGCAATTAAAGTGGAAGGTACTTGTCGTAAACCCGGCCGATGTGCCCCGAACAAGTAAGCAGGGCTGGCAGAAGACAGACAAGATCAACTGTCGTAACCTCTGTCAGCAGCTGCAGCACAACAACCTTCACTCCATCGGTATTCCTGAAGAAGAAAGGGAAGGACTTAGAAGTTTGCTCAGGCGAAGAAACCACCTGGTCCGACAACTGAGAGCTACAAAAAATCATATCAAAAGCCAGTTGCTTTACTATGGCATCAAAGTCCCGGAAGAATATGACAACCCAAACTGGAGTCATCAAATGAAGGACTGGCTGCATAATCTGGAATGGAAGTTCTCTACTGCTTCACTGGCTCTCAGTAGCCGACTTAAACAGCTTCACTTCTTATGGTATGAGGAGTTAGATATCAGCACTGCTTTGAGAGCCTACTGCAGAAAGCATTATAAGAAAGACTATTACCTGCTCAAAAGCGTTCCAGGCATTGGTGGCATCACTGCTACGGCTATCCTTTCTGAGCTGGGTGATCTGCGCAGGTTTACACGTCTCGATGAACTGGCTTCGCTGGTAGGGCTTGTGCCGGGTATTCATCAAAGCAGTGACAGAGAGACTTGCTTGGGACTTACCAGGCGCAGTAACCGTTACCTGAGAAGTCTGCTGGTCGAAGCCTCGTGGGTGGCAGTGAGAAGTGATATGGCACTACAGGCTTACTACAGAAAACATGCAGCCAAAGAACCAAACAAAGCTATCATTAAAGTAGCTCATAAGCTGCTGAGCCGCATCAGGTCTGTGGTCATCACAGGGGTGCCGTATCAGACAGGGCTGGTAAAATAATTTTATTGATTCACTTTATTTAAGCTCATTACATAAGCATAAGATGGGAACAGACTGCAAAACAAAAGCAGCAGCGATACTTCGACTGCAAACGGCAAGCTGGCAGCTGTTCTTTTTTACACTAAGATAGATGCAGGTAGCAGCTTCCCTTACCGGAAGCAGGACTACAAATAGGATGCGGAGCTGAATAAATAAAAACGAAGAAAGAATAACCGCTGTGGATTTGTATGATTGTAACAACGGCAGAACAGAACCCGCCGGTAAAACGTACAATCATACAAATCCACAGCGTACCAAATATCATTATGCACTAACTTTACAACACATATCACTTACCTCTTCCTACCGCTTTACATAGGAGCACTTGTTAAGCGCAGACTTTATTTTGGCAACGTGAAGTTGCCAACCGAAGTGACACCAGGCAAAAGAGTTTTGCAAAATAAAGCGCTGGCTTGGAAGAATCCAACTGAAGAACTAAACAAAATAACGACTGGCTGTTGTTTAAAGTTGCGCTTAACGGAAAGGGCTTGGCGAAGAACTGGAATTTGAAATTCTTCTGCCGGAACCAAATTTAAATTAATAAGCAAAAGTTGATGCTTCTTTTACCAGCTAAATTTTGTTCCTTCTGCCGAAACTGAAGCAAAATAGTAAAACTAAAGTTGATGTTTCGTTCGTCAGCCAGTTTTTTGCCAAACCAGTGTTGGCAGTAGTTTTATTTGTCAATTTTTTCTCTAAGTTGATACCATTTACTCAAACCAAATATGAATATTAGTAAAGAGATACCGCTAAATATGCTCATTATCCACTGTCTGATTTTTATATTATTTTCAACAGCATAATTTGTGTCTGAAATAGCCTTTAATTTAAAAGAACATTCTGCCATTTTTTTATTGACAAGATTAAGACTATCCACAATTAATTTTTCTTTGCTTCCTAAGTAGCCCTAATGTGCTATAATATGTAATTAACTCGGAAGTGTCTTTTTTGCTGTTATAGAAATATTCAATATTCCCATTCTTAATAGAGTCTTTTATAATTGTTGTTAGGTCTAAAGAAACTCCTTTCAAATACCCACACTCTGATGCAAGTTTTGCTGTTTCTATATTATTGTCGGTCATAAGTTTATTATGAGGCGCCAAAATTATAAGGTCGAAAGAGGAACAATAAATAAATGCGATTAAACTTAAGGAAGTCAAAAACTTATAAAAATTATCCGTAAGAAGTCCTAACTGTTCTAACATTATAGTTGTCTTAAAATTACTGCCAACACGTAAATATACGTTATTGTGTGCGATACTAAATAATTAACAGAGGTTGGTTATCAGCTTTTTAGCGTTATACTTTTTTAGATTGTCGTTAGTACAATCCACTCTTACCATTCTATCGTTTCTCTGTTCATCAGGTCGTCTAAGGGACTTATGATATTGACCAGCTTTCGTCTGCTCACATGCAGATAACGTTCCGTTGTTTTTATATCGAAATGTCCCAGCAGGTCTTTGATATAGCGGATGTCAACTCCTTTTTCGAGCAGGTGTGTGGCAAAACTATGACGCAAACTATGTATGCCTACCTCTTTTCTTACCCCTGCCTTATGTTTTGCGTTGGTAAAGATTTGCTGAACCGTTCTCGTCGGATAGGCTGTTTGTGTTTGCTCACTCTCGAACAAGTACAGCCTGGGTTTTGGCACATAGCTTTTTACATAACTTCTTAATATGTCGAGTAAGACAGGACTTAAAGTCACATACCTGTCTTTTTTACCTTTTGCTCTTTGTATGAATATCTGCATCCGCCCACTGTCTATGTCAGTAATTTTTAAGTTTACAATTTCACTTACCCGCAACCCTGCGCTGTAAGCGGTAAACAGCATTGCTTTGTGCTTTCTATTGCTAAGGGCGGCAAAAAGCTTTCTTAACTCGTCTTCGTTTAACAGTTTGGGCAACTGCATTGGCTTTTTGGGGCGTGGAATGTCAAAAAACATCTCTTCACAGTGCAACATCTGTTCATAATAATACTTCAGCGCATTCAGTCGGCTGTGAATCCTATTTTCAGTCAACCCTTGTTGGGTACAGTACACTAAATAGCGTTGCAGATGTTGCGGCTCCAGGTCCTGCGTGGTGATTTCGACTGGCCTGATCACCTATTCCCGTTAAAGACAGACCAATAAAATGATTGATTATTAAGTTCTTTCATGCTCAATGATTAGCGTAAGTAGGTGATCTCTGACAGCGAAATTTCCAGTTACATGGCTAATTGAGGATTAGAAGTTGAGAATGAAGAATTTAGATTATGATTTGAGAAGGTATAGCTGAAAACTATTTTAGAAGATGCATGTAGGCGCAGCCATGTATATCCAGTGTAAACAGCTTCATCGCTTTTAGCAAATTATCCTAAAAAGAGAATTTCTGACATGAAAAAACATACCCATGGAGTTCCATTTTTTCATATATAACGGTTATAGCTGTAAAAAGCGTGGTGTAATACACTAACTTATCATTGTGCTAACCAAAGTGGAAATTTCGGTAGGCTTGATCAATGTAGTTCGTTAATGGTTGAGCAGTAAAATAATTGATTGACAGAGACTTTTTTGTCAAGCGACAGCGGAATTACAATATCTCTCTATACAGAATTTCCACTCCGGGATGGCTTCGTAATGATTGAAGCCACTTACAAAATTTGAGTTAAAAGACATAAGGAAAAGTGATGATGTAAGCCACACTAAATTTTTTGTTTCTAATAAGCTAAATCACTTATAGTTTGACAAGAATAAATAACAAGTTGTAAAAACCGCATATAATCATAAGAAGAAGACGGCTTGTAATTCTCCATTTTATAAAAGCAACCAGATAAAAAGGGCGCAAAGTTGTGCAGGCTGCCATTGGTTAGACCACTCAAAATGCTGCCAAAAGACTACGGCATAAAACACTTAAAATCCTGTCTCATACTGCCGATTTTATTCCGTTTCCTTTTGTCTTTCAGGCAGCCTGCTCTGTTCAACTGCTTTCTTTTTTTCTGTTTTTTCTTTTACAAAATGATGTTTTTTATGGTTTACCCGATACACTTTACAGCAAAGCTGCACCACGCACAGCATTACACCGGTTTCGTGGAAAAGAACTTAAAGCAACGTATTAAAAAGCACCGGAACAACAAAGGTGCAAAGCTCTTGATTGCAGTCAACGAGAAAGGTATTCAGTAGGAAGTAGTCCGTGTGTGGGAAGAGGGCGAAAGAACTTTAGAAAGACATTTAAAAAACCAGAAGAAAGCCCGCTGTCTTTGTCCTCTTTTCCGCAAGGAAGGCAGGCACTAATGATACTTGATTTATTACCTATCAATTTCAAACCATGCAGAAAGAAAAGTTATCACGGCTTATGCGCTTGTCATGGGAAATACAACGCGGGAAAAAGAGCAGCCGAAGTAAGTCATTGCTGGTAGCTTGGACAATCTTACTCAACGAAGATATCACCGTGTATTACCTCATAAAAAAGCATTCCCATTATCCAAACAAAATAAGAGTATCTGACTTGACTTTGTTCGGAGAAGGATAAAACTCATTACTAAAGTATTTATTCATCAATAAAATAAACAGTTATGGAACTTACAGGAAGAGTAACAGGCGATGCGGTAGTAAAGACATTACCGGATGAAAGACAGGTAGTCAACTTTAATATTGCTATCAATGATTACGTCAAGCAGAAAGACGAAGCGGAAGGCAAAGAATATACGCTGTATCTCTCTTGCGGTTATTGGAAAAGCACAGGTGTTGCAGGCAGGCTTTTAAAAGGAGCGATTGTAGAAGTATCAGGTCGCTTGTATGTCCGCGCTTATATGGGTACAGACAGTGAACCAAAAGCTTCTTTACACCTTCACTGCAATAGCATCAAAGTGTACTCTTCAAAAGGAAGAAAAGAACCTGATTCGTCCGGCGAGTTAGATAAACAGCCACAGGAAAAGGAGATTGAAAATATCTCTGCTATCACCGAGCCTGCGGAAGACTTACCGTTTTAGGTGGATGCTATCTACACAAACAACCTTTTACCCTTGAAAAACATCTTTTGATTCTTTCATTTAAAACCAATCAAACCGCAGCAGGACCGCCTGCGGGATATAAATCAAAGCTTGGCATTAACACAATGGCACATAACATTCATTTTAACGAAGAAACAAACACGCGCAGCTTTTTTTCCGTGCAGCAAAAGCCTTGGCATGGCTTGGGACAAGTGGTAAAAGAATACCTTACCAGTAAGAAAGCAATCGAACAGTCAGGTCTGGATTTTTGGGTAGAAAAACGAACTCTTTTTACTTCCAAAAAATCAGGTCTGCCCAGGACTGAAAGGTTAATCATAAATGACCATTATGCCACCATGAGAACCGATACAGAAACTATATTAGGCGTAGTAGGCAACAACTACCAAACCGTTCAAAACAGAGACGCTTTTACTTTCTTTGATTCTATTATAAAGGGCGAAGGGATCCTGTATGAAACAGCCGGCGCATTAGGCAAAGGCGAGCGCATCTTTATTACTGCAAAGCTTCCTTCTTACATTAAAGTAGCAAAAGAAGATTTAATTGAGCAGTATCTTTTTTTGACTACGTCTCACGATGGTTCCGGCTCTATTACTGCCGCTTTTACACCCGTTCGCATTGTGTGTAACAACACGCTCAATGCTGCCCTTAAAAACATGAGTAACAGCATTAAAATCAGGCATACCAATCATGCAAAGCAAAAGCTTGCGCAGGCACATCAGGTGATGGGTATTACCAACACGCTTTCCGCACAGCTTGAAGATATCTTTAATAATTGGTCGAAGACGCGCATTGCGGATAAAGAAGTGTATAAGCTGATACAGCTCTCCATGATACCAAACAAAGAAGTATTGCGCGACATCAGGCGCGGAAAGGACAATGAACTGTCCACTCATTTTCTCAACATCTGTAAAGATGCGTATCAGTATGCGATGAGTAATGAAACAAAGCAGTTAGACACCACACGGGGAACTTTGTTCGGTGCTTACAATGCGGTAACAGGTTATTTTCAGAATGTGAGAAAGTATAAGGATGAAGAAGCGAAAATAAAGTCATTGCTATATGGTGGCATTGGTCAGCAGAGAACACAGGTTGCTTTCAACTTATGTTCAGATTTTGCTCAAAAAGGAACCGATGCGTTTTTATTTAACTAAAAGGGAAGAGAGCAGGTTAACAAAAACTTGCTCTCTTTTGTGTAATATTTAAACAGAAAGGATATAAAACAACAGCTATGACAATCAATATCATTGACAAAGAAAAAGAACCACTTACTATAAAGGAAACGTACGACACGTGGCAGAAACTGAAAGCCCGGTATATGGATGCCATTGTTGCACTAAGGAGAGATAAAGACTATTATATTTTTGATTCAGACGCAGAAATTGTTATGGGTGTTATGCTGATAGAAAAGCCGACAACCTATCAAAATAAATACATGTGCATCCTGCCTCTTCATGAAACAGACAATTTTCTTACGCGGCTGATAAAATGTGGTTACCGTATAGCGATGTGTGAACCACAATTTTTCAGCTTGTTTCAATAGTTTGAATTGGATATTTCGCTGATAGTGACCAATAGATATTTCGGAAATAGGGTCAAGGGTTCCGTGGTAAACTGACCAGTGGATTCCGGCGCAAATTGACCACTTCAAGTTTGAATCAACGAGCGGCTTCTTGTGAAGCCGCTTTCTTTTACCAAAAGAAAGCTGGCAAAGAAAAGAGTAGCCGGATGGAAACCGCTCTGTTCGGATTGTTTGTTTTGGTACAAATGAATCACTGCAAAAGGTATGACTCCTCTCACTTATTCTGCTACAAAGGTAGTTCCGGCGCTGCTGTAGCGGCAAGGGAATGTCCGGCATAAACCTGCTCCAAACTCTTTCTCACACTTTCTATTTTATTCCATTCCTCCCTTGCCTTGATTGCGCCGGAACTGGCAGGGCACCATAATAAATTTTAAGTTATGAAAAAGAGTATGGTAAATGCTGTTTATGGTGAAATTGATGGAATGAAAGTAAGTGAAGTTGCCTTGATTTATAAAAGCAAAATAAAGGCTTCTGAAAGACCTTGTGTAAGCTCTTCCAAAGAAACGTATGAACTGCTGAAAAGAAACTGGAATAACACGCAAATAGAACTGGTGGAACAGTTTAAAATCTTACTCTTAAACAGGGCAAATAAAGTGTTGGGCATCTACGAAATATCAACCGGAGGTATTTCGGGTACAGTAGCCGATCCTAAAGTGATTTTTATGGCTGCTTTACAAGCGGCTGCCTGCGTGGTGATTCCGTATTAGGAGATCACCCAATTCCGCTGCCATTTTGACAAGGAAGCCTCTGTTAATCAATCATTTTACTGCTCAATGATTAGCGGAATATGGTGATCAAGCCTTCCAAAATTTCCAGACAGCGATACGATGGTAAAATCAAAACGGATGATGGCTTTCTCTTGTGCTGGTGTTGCGTCTGTTTTATCAGAATAAATCGTTAGACAGGTTTGGTAAAGCTTTTCAAAATAGTAAGCATCCATAGCGTTCAGTCGCTCGCTGAGGGAACTGTAGTGTACGCTTCCCTTTGGCGGATGATTTTGCTACCCTTGATCACAAATTCCGCAAGGTGTTAATCAATATAAACGTTGACAATCAATTATTATACTGGTTACTTCTGCACGTAATCAGTGGTTTCATTAAGCGGAATCTACATCAATGGAGAGGAACAAGAAAATTATGCACTGATGTTCCCAATCTGCCGCCGCAAACGCCAAGCCCTGAACGTTAGCGCCAACACTTGTTCGACAATGTGCCGCCTGATTGAGGTCATACATAGATGCGTAAAACAATATCTTAATAAAAAATATCTAAATTGATTACACAAAACAGATACTCAAAAGCAACTGGTTTTATTGGTAGTTAAAAGTCTTATAATGAGATGGTAAAATGAATTTACAACGGCTGATTAAGTAGACAATTCAATCCTCATTTCGTAACGAACAACGGATAAAAAGAGCCGCAAAGCTGTGCAGGCTGCCATTGTTTATACCACTCTAAAAGCTGCCAAAAGACTACGGCATAATCCTTCTGTAAACCCTTACCCACATCCCTGATTTTATTCCGATTTCTATGGTTCAAGCAACTTTTTTGTAGGAATAATTTTTTTCAAATAACCGGTCTTGCCTGATGCAGGCAAACATCCTATGGACAAGTTTGTTCCGCACGGCATTCAGGATGCTCATCTTGTTTTTTCCTTCTTCAATCTTTCGGTGGTAATAATCCTGCATATCTCCTTTTGATTTAACGGCATTGAGTGCAGACAAATGGAGAAGTGTTTTGACCGTCTTATTGGCTTTCTGTGACACCCGACTTCTTTTTCTGATACTAGTCCCGGACGAATAATCAAAAGGCACAACGCCGCTGTAGCAAGCGTATTTCTTTGGATCCGCGATTGTCAAAAATTCATTCGTAGTTACTAACACATAGGCCGCTGTTTGCAGTCCGATTCCGGCAACGCTAACTAAGATTTTATAAAGCCTGAATAAATTTGAGTCTTCTCTTATTGTGCATATAATTTCTTTTTCAATCACCACTACCTGCGCTTCGATTGCTTTTATTGGTTTATCAACAAACTTCTGTAGCGTTTGAAGTACCTCTTTTTGGCAGAACTTTTTTTGTTCATTGAGCGCAACAGACAATTGCTTCTTTGCTTTCATTAGTCTGGTACGTTGTGCTAGCAATGCCGCTAGTTTTTCCAATGCTGGTCCGGGAGCCTTCCAAAGCTTAATACAGTGCTGGTTTTTAAAAGCATATAATGCAATGCGTCCACTATCCACTTTATCACTTTTTCCTCTGACAATAGCAGAGCCGGCGCTGATTCTTGCCGGTGCTTCCAACCATACTTTCGCCCCGCTTTCATTAAGCCATCTGAGTAAAATCATAGTATACATCCCTGTGTGTTCCAAACAGAATATTGTGGTCTCCATGGTTGCCTGTAGCTTAATCATTGTTGCTGAAATAGTAGAATGAATGCTCTTCCGCGTATTCAGCACCTGGCAGTGGCTTTTAATCTGACCATCCGTTACGATACTGATGTCCAAGGTGTTTTTTGATACATCAACACCTACAAAGTGAATGATTTGCATAATATACTTTTTAATGGTAATGAAAGAATCAATTGTGTGGAGATTTCGTTCGGATTGATCATCAAATTTCGTTAAAGATTATCAATGAAATGATTGATTGTCAAGTTCTTTAATGCTCAATAATTTGCAGAATTGCGGGATATCTGACGGCGAAATTTCCACTAAAGGCAGCCTGCCTAAAAATACACAGATATTCTCATCAAAGAAATACAAAATCAATCAGGCGGGCAATTCCCTGTGAAAGGAACTGTGTATGAAAACAAAGAAAAACCACCTTACTTTTTTAAAGACGGCGTAACGGTGTTCCTGAATAAGCAGACAAAGCAAGCGCTGGCTGATTGTACTGCAGATACTCCTTCTGTAATACAAGACGGCAATATAACAAGTGGAAAATACGGAAGAATCATCAGCACAACCCGGGAGCAGTATAAAATAAATGGCGGTAAAGAAAACACAGAAGGTCTCAACTGGCTTAAAGTCGTTAGAATAGAATACCAGGCAGCTTTGCAGTCAGATAGCAACCGTTTAATTACAGCTTGGGCAAAGCAAAATTTAAAGTAATCTTCATAAAATGTAATCAATGAAAAAAATCATTCAAATAATATTGTACCTGTTTGCAATCAGCAGAGTGTTTGCCCAACCTGCATCAAATAATTTCGATTACACCCATCTTAAGTATACCGGTACATTTGAAGAGCAATGTGAGACTTTGCTGAGGAAGCCGTTACCGGGCGGGCATGTCGAAGCGAAAAGACCAGACATCGATTCTGCATTCCTTGCTTTGATAGCAGGAAAATTGAGTGTAACTAAACAAGAGCTAAGAAATTACCTGGATTCAAATGCAATTGACGAAGCCGATATCGGTGGCAATATAGATACAGGCCTGTCTTCCATTTTTAATCCAGCTGCCCGTAAAAGAGAAACTGCAAAGTATTTCATTATGCATGATGTAAGTTATAGTCAGAATGACTCAACTTTTCTCGACGATATTGATTCTTTATCTTATAGAGCGAATCAATTTGCTTACTGGACAAATCTGTAACAGAACGAAAACGTAATCCTGGCACATGTATTCGTAAACCGTTTGGGCGAATCCAAGACTTATGCTGATTTCTCTCAATCGTGCTTAACCACAAAATTTGAAAAGCAGAAATACAACAATCATTTTAGCTTGAAGGGACTTTTTCTTAGCGTAGAGTTGGTACAGCCGCGGCTAAGACCAAATACAGAAACTAAATATTATTCTATTGCGCCCGAAGAAGGCTTTACAGACAAACAGGATAAACGTTTAGCCTTAATTTACATTGCTGCAAGTGTCAGAAGCAATAACTGGCTAATTCCTGCATTCCACATATGCATTGATGAATTACTAAGCACGGATAGTCATGATGATCCTCAAAACATTGAATTAAAAAAATTTACCGACATAGTTCTGGAAATCGTTTCTGAAATTGAAATTTCGATGTAAAATGGTTGTTAGAAATAAGGCAAAATCCGAAGCAATTTTCGTCATAATGACTTGCAGCGCCCACTGGTCAATCTGTAGGAAACTTAATTAATACTACTTCAAATAACCTTTTAAAAGGAAGAATGCTCAAGATATTATTAGTCGAAAGTTGAAAACTGTAAATAATGAAGGAGAATAACAAAATACTCTCCTTCGAACAAGGGGGATATCAATGTGCTCTTTGCATTCTAAACAAAATCAGTAACGAATTTAAATAAATTTCTTACTTTCGGTAAGTGGTAATAAGCGATAAAGAGCGAAAACAAAAATCATAATTTCTTTGTCAAGTAGATTGACACAATTTTGACACACTATCAAGGTAAAATATTGATTTACAAGGACTTAGGAATCCAGTCCTGGGCACACAAAGAAGCTCGTAAATCGGATGATTACGAGCTTCTTTGTTTTTACAAGTCAAAAAAGTGTCGCTTTTTTTCACTTCTTACTGCCATTGTTGACACAAATTTGACACACCAAATTCAGTGAAAGCACAATTATCAAATCATATAAAACCGCGTAAAAATTTTCAAGTTAAAATGTTTTTATCCTCGCTTTTATAATATGCTTTAGCCAACACCATGAAAAGCGGATTTATATTTTCTTATTGTCAGAAAAATTCTTTTACCCTCTTTCTTCGTTGTCTTTTTCGGAAGTACAAGTAATTGTTATAAAACGAAAATTTAACTGGCACGGCATATTTATTAAATAGGTTTCTAATACACTAATCTATTATTTTATGAACATTTTAAAAAACGCAAAAAACTGATACGATTATCTTTTATTACGACTTTGAGTGTAGACTTGGTCAGCGTCTGTTGGACAAAGAAGAATGGTAGTGTTAGATTGACAGGTGCGGCATGTACAATATCAGTTGGTTATGCAGATGGTTTCAGATAAAAATGAAACCTGTTCCTTACTTCAAACATCAACTTCGTCCGATGATGCTTGGAAGAACAGCGACATCAAAGAATCAGGACGATTGTCGTGTACTCATATCCGAAGCGGAATTCGGAAAAGAAGTAGAAAATGAAAAAACAAGAGTCCGGTAATTCTGAAGTTGAAGGGCTATTTTTTATCCCACAAAATTTATCGGCGACGCTAATAATAATTGATAAGCCTGCTATATCCTGCGCGGTGTAAGACTATAACATAAATCATATCTATGTAATACTTTTGGAAACAATGTCGCGACACGCATCTATATAATCAGCGAATTTTCTTTGTTTATAAAGAAAGTAAAGATGTTTGTAACAAGTGAAAGAATAAGCATGAAAGAAACAATAATAACTGTTTACTTGTAGTCAGGCAAAGCTTATATTACTGACATAACAGTAAATTATACAACGCTAATTGTAGAGTGAATTTTTGTAATCATATTTAATACTACAAAAAAGCAAGGTTTGCAAACCCTGCTTTTTTGTAGATAAGACTTAAATCAGAAGTACAACTTTTTTTATTTTATTTGCTTAGTATCAATAATACTGCATCATGTGAAGCAATGGTTGCTGTGAATGCCTTTGCAGTAGTGCCGACCGGATTCTGATTCCAGACATCTTTTATATTATATGGCGTTACGCTCATATCGCTGCCCGAAACCGCATCTTTTATTATTTCTTTTTTCCAATCAAAACCAACAAGTTGCGGTTTGTTGCTGCGGTTTAAAAAACACACAGCCCAATTACCATGGATGAGGGGTTTAACCCATGTTTCAATGCTGTCTTTTTGAGAATAGCGAAAACCTTGAACTGCCAGCGTATCCTGATCAATGCTGATAGCGTCTTTATTTGTTAAGATACCTTTTGTCTGTGCCGACATTTTGGTAATATCATTGCCTGCAATAAGTGGAGCCGCCATCATACACCAGATAGAGAAATGGGCACGGTCTTCAGCCAGAGTTTTCAGGTTACCCACTTCCAGCATGTCAGGATCATTCCAGTGGTCTTTACCCGCATATTTATTCAGGTCTGCATTTATATCGGCATTGTGCATCACTCCATTTGCTGTCCAACTTCCCTGGTTATGTATACCGTCAAACTGAGCGTATATATCGCCCGTAGTACGCCATAATTGCCCTACTTTCTGAGCCCACAGCCAAGGCTTATGCTGTCCCCATTCACACAAACTAAGTATCATAGGTCTGCCCGCTTTACGAAGGGCTTTACTCATCGTAGTATAGGCTTCTACGGCATTTAAGCTATCAGTGTAGCACCAATCGAACTTTAGATAATCGCAACCTGCCGCAGCATAAAAGCGGGCGTCCTGATATTCGTAGCCGCGTGTGCCGGGATAGCCTCCGCAGGTCTTTGTGCCGGCACAGTTATACATACCGAACTTCAATCCTTTCGCATGTACATAATCAGAAACTGCTTTCATACCATGTGGAAACTTCTTAGGATCAGGAACCAGGTCACCGGTTATACTATCACGCTCCATTGACATCCAGCCATCGTCCAGCACGAGATAAATGTAACCAGCGTCTTTCATACCACTTTGTATCATTACATCTGCTGTATGCTTTATCAGGTCTTCGGTAATATTGGCTTGAAATGTATTCCAGCTATTCCATCCCATTGGTGGTGTGGGCGCCAAGCCTTCATACTTTTGCGCCTGTGCATTAATTGAGAGATATAAAGCAATCACCAATGCAGCTTTTTTTAGTATTCTTATCATTTTTTATTCAATGTTCATTTAATTAAACTTCGTTCTTTACCAATTCATAAGCTGTTTTAGATATGCAGTTAATTCAGCTGCTATCTCTTTATGTTCAGCTACATTCGGGTGTGTATCGCAACCATGATAATACCGTTTTGAGAAGAAGTAATGATGCACCTTATTATCACCTGAACTACGCATGTAATTTTCTATGCCTGATAAATAAGACTTTTGAGATGCTGTTAACGCACCGTCGGCCATCGGGCTGGTTAAACAAATCAATTGTGCATTTGAATAATTCTTTCGTAACCGCTGTAAGAATTTTACATACGCGCTGCAAAAAGCAGTTGAATCCTGTATGCCATCATTCTGACCTAAACAAACGGTTACAATATCAGGCTGGTAGTTACTAAAGTTCCAATGTAAGCTATCATTCAAATTGCGCATGTTTATATTGTCATATACTTGTGGCATTGTTACATCCAAATTACAACAACTATGTATCAATCCAATCCCTGATACGGAAGATAATATCCATTGTGCATTCAGGTTACGTGCAGTTGTCGGTCCGTAAGCCAAATAAGCGTTATGCTGATCCTGCCACACGCCTTTGCCACAAGGGATTTCGCTTTCATCGGCGCTGGCACCGCAGGTAATGGAATTGCCTATACATTCTATTTTTCTTTTTGGCTTTGATGGTAAGGATAATAAGTTCTCGCATTGTAATCCCACAAACTCTAAATAACCAATATTCGCTTCTGTATTTTTTGCGATCAATATAGTATGAATGCCTCTTTGCAAGCCACTTGCTACTTTGATTGTGTCGCGTTTGCCACGCGTTTGTAAGCGATATAAAACAGTATCATCAATAACGATTTCAAGATAATTATGATTCTTTCCCCAAAGCATTTCATCGTTTACAATCACGTTGCAGAACGTGCCGGAAAATTTTGCTTTTACATACACACCCGGTTGCCAATAGCGAGGTTGTTTTGTATTGGTAAAATCTATTCTGCCAACATATTGTATCAGATTGTTATCGGCAGCAAAGAAGTGATATGATGCAGTTGATTTTTGCGCAAACAAACATTTTGTAACAATAAGAAAGCAAATGCAAAACAGGTATATTTTAAATTGTCTTCTATTCATATCACTATCTCTTTTACATCTGAATTTACTATTTATAAATACAAAACGTTCATTTTCTAATAGCTATAATAAATCAATACGTTTTATCACTTCCATGCAAGCGCGGGCATTGTGATAAGGACATTTCCAGAAGCCGGCTTTGTCTTCGCCAGGCATTATGCGATAAGCCTCATCAACGCCCCAAAACCATTCTCCGTTTTCCTTATCAAGAATATATTGTTGGGTAAACTTCCAGGCATTCCAGGATTGCTGTAAATAATTTTTATTGCCGGAAACCTGGTACGCATTCAAGAATCCAATCATCGCTTCTGCCTGCGGCCACCAATGCTTTTGTTTGATGAGTTGATTATGTTGTGGTTCATATTCATACCACAATCCGCCATCTGAGTCCAAACCTTCCGAAGCCGCATCTGCTATGGATTTCGCGTGTTTTTGATAAACAGAAATCCATTCTTTATTATTAATAATTTCAGCGCATTGCAACAGCAACCACGCGGCTTCTATATCATGACCGTAAGAAATGACATCCGGCTGCTCAATCCATTCATCATCGAAAAAAAGAAGGAGATGATATGTTTGCTTATTGATAAAATATTCATCGAAGAGATACAACAGGTTTTCTATCTTTTGTTTTAAAGTTTGATCCTGCCATACTTTATAAAGGTTTGCGTAGGCTTCTATAATGTGCAGATGAGTGTTCATCGTCTTACTTGCATTGGCATCTTTTACGCTCAAACGCAAGTCTTGAAGAGGCTGCCAGTCGCGGGCAAAAGCTTCACGATAACCGTTTTTTTCTTTATCAAAACTGTATTGTTCTATTACACTATATAATGCTTTGGCAAACTGCAAAGCCGTTTCGTTTTGTGTAGCCGGGTAATACTCGCTCATGCCATATAATACGAAAGCAAGACCATAAATCTGCTTGCGACTCTCAAGTTTTTCTCCTTTACAATTTACACTCCAATACACGCCGCCATATTCACCATCTCTAAAATAATTCAACAGATAATCAAACGCTCGTTGCGCTGTTTGCAAATGCGTTTTATCATGCGTAACGGCATACTCCGCAGAGAATGTCCAAAGTATTCTTGCATGAAGAACAACGCCTTTTGCAGCTTCTTCGTCAGCTATATTTTCATTGTTAACTTTACCCAAAAAGCCGCCATGCTTATAATCAATTGTGTGCTGTTGCCAATATAATAAAATGGCATTCAGTTCAGTTTGCATCTCCTGTTGGTAAGAAGACAATACGTTGTGTGTGCCGTTTGTAGAAACCACGCGAAAGATTTAGAAATGATAACTTTTAAGAACAGTATCTAACCAAATTCCATCATTTGTAATTGATAATTTATGATTCATAATTTTTGCAGCACTTCTATTTTCTTATTGTTATCTATGATGGAATAAATAGTCTTTACCGTTTCGATGGAACGTAAGCCGTCCTGCGGATTATTCATCACATAATCCAGTAGTTTTTGGATGGAAGAAACAGCAATATGCATACGTGTATCGGAAGACGCATAATAGATATAAACGGTGCCATCATCATCAGCTATCCAGCCGTTAGAAAACACAACGTTTGACACATCGCCGATACGTTCTTCGCCTTCCGGCGCAATGAAGTAACCGGCTGGCTTATGTGTAACTTTAGTGAGGTCATTTAAATCAGTCATAAACATATACAATACATATCGCAAGCCCGCCGCCGTATTACGAACGCCATGCGCGAGATGCAGCCAACCTTTCTCTGTTTTGATAGGCGCAGGACCTTGCCCGTTCTTTACTTCATACACCGTATGATAGACTTTCCGGTCAATGATTTTTTCTTCGGTAATGGTTGCATTTTCGATTGTTTCAGATAAGCCAAAGCCAATGCCACCGCCCTTTCCAGCTTCTATAAAACTATCCTGCGGACGCGTGTAGAAAGCATATTTGCCGTCTACAAATTCAGGATGAAGAACTACATTTCGTTGCTGTGCGGATGGCGTTTTTAAATCAGGCAAACGCTCCCATTTCACCATGTCGTGCGTGCGGGCTATACCGCATTGCGCAACAGCAGCACTTTGGTCGCCCGGCGCTGCATTCGGGTCTTTTCGTTCGGTGCAGAACAAGCCATAAATCCAGCCATCTTCGTGCTGTGTAAGACGAATGTCGTAAGTATTGGTATCAGGCTCATCGCCTTCAGGCATCATCACCGGGTAATCCCAGAACGTAAAATTATCTACACCATTATCACTTTGGGCTACCGCGAAAAATGATTTTCGGTCAATGCCTTCTACGCGGGCAACAAGGCAATATTTTCCATTAAATTTAATAGCGCCCGCATTCATCACCGCATTAATACCAAAGCGCTCAATCAGCAACGGATTGCTGTTATAATTCAAATCGTAACGCCATTGAAGCGGCGCATGTTTAGCGGTAAGCACCGGGTATTTATAACGGTGATACACGCCATTGCTTTCCTTTATTTCTTCGTTGTCCCGATAGACAACTTCATTGTATTGCTTCTCTAATTCTTCGAGCCGTTTGAAAAAATATTCTTTCATATAGTTTGGTTTTCCAGCTTATTGGTAAATTAATCTTCGAGTTTATCCCACCAGGTTCTTTTCAGTATAATAATAATGATGAGCAAAATGATAACGATGATAAACAGTGGTACTTTAAGCCAAAGCACAAGATACATGGGAAGCAAAGTAAGACAACACTGTGCAACGATGCCAATGACCACATTAAACATATCTAATTTGAACCGCTTGTTTGGTTGAAATGCCGGATTCTCAGTTACTACAAGCTGATGTATCGGCTGCCAGAATCCCCAGGGTCTGACCGTGGTATAAAAAGACTTTAAAACGCTTATATCCGTTGGTGGTGCAGCATATGTGCCAGCAATACAGCCAACTACAGAAATCAGGAACAACAAAGGCCAGTTGTATAAATCCAACTGGAAGAACACACCGGGAAACCACTCTTTGCAATATGGAAAAATAAGAGCCGCTGCAATGCCGCTTGCCATTCCCCAGAAAAAGCCGTTGGCATTAAATCGCCACCAGTACCACTTCAATACATTAGCCGCAATATAACCGCCATACAAGGCGCCTACAATCCATTGTAAAACGCTGTTTACATTCTTTGCAAAGAAGCCAAGAACAATACCGATGATGACTACAATTAATCCAACGAGGTAGTTCATTGAGATAATCTTTTTATTGTCTGCTTTCGGGTTAATGTATTTCAGGTAAATATCGTTTACAATATAAGCCTGAGCCGCATTTAATGTTCCCGCAAAAGTTCCCATAAATGCACCGAGCAAGCCTGTTAAAACAAGACCCATAATACCCACCGGCAGAAAGTTGTTGATAGCACCGGGTAGTATTTTTTCAAAGTCAGTTCCGTTTGGTGAAGACAAATCAAGCTGGTTGTAATAAAGTAATGCCAATACAGTTAACCCAATTATCATGGAGTAACGGATGGGTAGTAAAATAATAGAGACAAAGCCTGTCATTTTACTGGCTTCTTTAGGCGAACGTGTTGATAATACCTTTTGCATATCATAGTTAGGAGCCGGTCCGGCAAGCGAAGCAAAAATGCCTTTAAATACCATCATCATAAAGAAGATGCTGAATAGGGAAAAGCCATCATCCTGTATCTTTTTTGCCGCATCGGGAATGATGTGCGACCAATCCAATCCTACGGTTTTGCCGAAGAAAGGTGTGTACCAGCCATCAGGGACGTGAAGTGTTTGTCCTTGCAAATGAATCACAGCAATCACCGCAATAGAGATACAAGCTATCGTCATGATTGCATACTTAATAAGGTCGCCGATCACGATACTATGCATACCGCCAATTACCGAATAAAAAGCAGCAAACAAAGTGAATATAATACCATAAAAATGTGGTACAAACTCAGATGAAACAGTAAAGGGAATATATGGCTGAACGAAGTGCCAGGGAATGAATATCTCTACAAATTTGCCCAGCCCGATAAAGCCATAAGCCAGGAAGCCAAAACATCCGAGAAGAGCAAATGTAACTACTACGTTGTGCGATGCCTTTACGCTTTTTCCGGATGTGCCAAAGCGTGTAGCGAGCCATTCAGCACCTGTGGTGGCATTGCTTCTGCGCAGCCATTTGCTCAGGAACATCATCATGAAAATCTGGTTGAAAACCGGCCATAGCCAGGGAATCCATAAGCTCTTCATGCCATACACAAAACACAGCGACACCATCCACATCGTACCGCTGATATCAAACATATCTGAAGCATCGCTCAGTCCAAGCAAATACCACGGCAGCGACTTGCCGCCCATCAGGTAATTGTCTTTGTTTTTGCTTGCTTTTTTGCGCAGTACCCAGCCCACCACCAGCATACTGATGAGGTAAGTAACAAGGATGGCAATATCAATCCATTGAAGTTTCATTCCTGTTTTTTGTTACAATTTCCAACCAGTTTTTTATATTGAGCAAAATTGTTTTTGTTCAATATAAAAAACAATAAAACCCGGAGTAGAAATAGGCTTCTATTTAATTATGAACATTTACTTGTTTACTTATAAAGATTTTGCATGGCTACATCTTTTGCAAATAATGTTTTGGGTAACTGATAAAAATTTACGAAGTCCTTAGCAGATGGCTGCCCTGTAAACGGCACCCAATATTCAGTTTCACCGTTGCCTTTGTTGCCCGCATTCCGCCATGCTAATGCATAAGCAATATGATGATTTTTCATGCCTTGCCAAAGTACATTTGTCCACCACGTGCTATCGGGAACTTCGTTATATCCAAACTCGGTGAGCGCAGGGATTTTATTGTGTTCCTTAGCTATCTTTTCAATGATGGTTAAGCTGGTATCGAGGTCTTTAATAAACGCTTCGTTTTTAGCAACAGCACCTTTCTGGTAAATGTCAAAGCCAATCACATCAACCCAGTCATCGCCGGGATAGCGTTCCATAAATTCTTCCTTCGTAGCAAAACGGTCTGTATTGTAAGCATACAACAAATTATGAACGCCTTTTACATCGCGCAGGTAGTGTTCTGTAAACTGATATAACTGCTTTAATTCATCTGGTGTGCAATGTGCTTTTCCCCACCAAAACCAGCTGCCGTTCAACTCATGAAACGGACGGAAAATAACAGGAATGGCTTCCCCGTTTTTTCCTTTTAAACTTTGTAAGTAGGCAGCTACTTTATCAAGCCAGGACTTATATAATTCTTTTGTTTTTCCTTCGGATAAAATGGCTTTTACAGTAGCAGAATCCGGCTCCCACGCTGTCTTGCCGTTGTAAGGATTGTTGAGATGCCAGCTCATCGTTATTACCGTACCTCGCTCGTATGCTTGTTGTATATAGCTTCTTGTACTGTCGAACGGAACGCCATCTAAATCTTTGCTCCAGTCTAATTCTATTCTACCGATTTCGCAGCCCATCACTGCCGGGTAATCGCCGGTTACATCTTTAATATCGCTCCTGCCGTTTTCATACTTCCAGTTCACCCCGTATGCATAATCATCCTGGTGACCGAACATGATGCCTTTATCTAAATTTTTTTTCAGATTGCGGTATAGATTCACCGTTTCTTTTGTTGCCTGTTTATCAGCAGGCAGATTGTTTATTTGTGCGATAGAAAACAAAGCCGACAACAAAAAAACTGTGGTTATATAAAAGGATTTTTCCTTCATCATTTTCTTTGCGTGTTTATCAGTCTGATAAGGTCAATAATGTGACAGCAAAAATTGTTTTGATACTATTTGTACAACCAGTTGATGTTATATATAAGCAGGCAGGCAACAAACGAAAAGTTGTTGCCTGCTATACTCTTATTTGATAAACAAAACATCATCTAAACTAATCAGTTCATCCTGGTCGTTGGGGCCTTGTATGCGCCAGCCAATCTGGTTAAACGCATCAGCCGTCGCCCATAATTTCAGATCGGCAACGGGCAGTTTATAATACGTCCAGACATTTGCCGGAACGGCAATTTTATCATAGTCATTAAAGGAAGCAAAGCCGCCCTCGCTGGCGTTGGTGGAAATCCATAAGTTGTAATCAACCGATCCGCCATGCACCCAGAAAGAGAGGTAGGTAAAATTGTTTGATTTGCTGATGTTCGTCCAGCCAAATCCCAACTGGTGCCAATTGCCCTTTGCATAGTTCTTCGATACAGAAGCCGTTCCGCTTTTAAACAAAGAGGTATTAATATAACCGGCATCGCCCCAGGAAGCATCCTGAAAACCAGGCGCATAATTGTCGGTAAACAAAGGGAACGTATTATCTACATTTACAAATGACTGCGTTGTAGTAATGGTACCAGCTGTATTGCTGATGTTTAGTTTGTTATCTGTCTGGCTGCCGGCAGGCATTTGTAAGGTAAGCGTCGTTGCAGTTTGCGATACGATGATGGCACTGTCGCTGGTTTCGGCTAAAGCTACGTGACTTACATCGCTGAAGTTCTTTCCGGTGAGTACGATATTAGCGTAGCCGGTGCCATAATTGTAATTGGAAACATCGGTAACAGTTGGCAAGCCCAATACAAGAAACGGGATGATGATTTGCTTGCCAAGAGAGTTGGTCATCACTATGTTTTGCGAAGCCGGAATAGCATCCGTTGGCACACGGAAAATGACGGCATTATCTGTATTAAACACCGGATTAAAAGGTGCCGCTACATTACCACTGTCGAATACAATGGTTTGAATTTGTCCTAAGCCACTGCCCAGCACGGTAAGTGTAGCATTAGCAGATCCTCTGCCAGGAGAAATAGAATCAACTTTCGGGCTGGAAGAAGCTTTGCCGCCTACCGTATCATCTTTTTCACAGGATGTAACTAACGTCGTTGCGATAAGCAAAAGACAAGTTGAAATAAAAAAAGCGAATATCTTTTTCATGACAATATATTGTTAGAATAATAGATTAATAATAAGCGACAGCCGGTTCCAGTAATTTCGGATCAGAAACCGTTTCTGTTTGCGGTATTGGCAGGAAGAGCTGGCTTTCCGATGTAAAGCTCGCGCCTACATGCTGTATAGAAGAACCATCATAATTATACGTGCCTCTTTCCTGCGCATTGATAATAGCACTGGCTTTTTGAAAACCTTGCCGTTGCACATCAAACCAATAGTCACCTTCAAAAGCAAACTCTACACGGCGTTCATGCAGAATCATATCTTTTGTAAGCGAGGTAACCGGATCTAAACCGGCGCGTGTATGCACCTGGTTAAAGGCGGCTACAGCGGTGCCTTCAGAGGTGGCTCCGCCACTGCCCGCAACCGCTTCAGCATAAATGAGAAGCACATCGGCATAGCGAAGAACATACGTGCAGATGGAAGTGTGACCTGTGCTGGCAACCGGCTCGCCGTTGGATCCTGTTCCTACCACGTATTTCAATATGTTTGAGCGCGTACCTGTCTTTATTTTATACGGATCATCATTAGAACTTTCGTAGCTGGTATCATAAGTAAAGCCATTCGGGAAGTTCACATTTGTCCAGTCGGTACGGGTAAAGCCCTGCTCCATCACCGACCACTTGCGGCGGTTATCTCCTGGTTCATAAGCGGCTAATAAATCAATGGAAGGAATGACGGATGAATAACCATTGCCGCTGACGGGCTTCAGCAAAGTAGAAGGCGCCTGGTAAATCTGTAAGGGATTACCACCACCATACGTAGCGGCTGCGATCCATTGCAAAGCAAATAAAGATTCTTTGTTATTATTAGCAGAAGAAGACGTAAACATCTTCTCATAATCTTCGTACAAACCAACCTGGTCAGCATGTGATGTCGCATAATCAATAACCTCTTTGGCTTTGATGCGCGCACTGTCATAATCTTCTGTTGTACCCAGCATGGTAGCACGGTAGAGATAAATTTTTGCTTCCATACCAATAGCAGAATATTTACTTACCCGACCGGCTGCGTAAGGCGTTTCCGACAATACAGATTCGGCGGCTTTTAAATCTTCCAATGCAAATCGCAGCACATCTTTCTGAAAATAACGTGGCACATTATAATCACCAGAGCCAGCCAAAGCAACGGGGTCAGAAATAATAGGAACATCACCGAAAGTACGGGCAATATCAAAATAAGCCACACCGCGGATAAAACGTGATTCGGCAATGCCTTGATCAAGGTACGCAGGATCGGCTATGCTTCCTTTCTTTTGCTCGAACGTAGTGATCAATACAGTTGCATTACCCGCCACTTTGTAGAACGAGCGCCATGAAGATGACACCAAAGGATCGGTGCTCAATACGGTGAAGTTTACATAGCTGTTGCTGCCGTAGTTCACATCGCCGGAAGATGTTAGCGCATTACCACCCAGCACCTCGCCAATAGCATGAAAGGCTTTGTCTTCATAGTTTGCCCAAACAGCATTGTATAGATAACCTGTAGCAGCGTTTACTTCGGCAGCACTGTTATAATAAATATCGAGCGTAGGACCATTTTCCGAAGGACGATCTATAAATTCTTTTTTACAGGAAGCCAGAAGTGCCAGGGCAGATAACAGGTATAAAAATTTATTTTTTTTCATTGAATGCAATCATTTAAAAATTAAAACTCGATGTTAGCGCCTACGGTTAGTGTACGCGGGTTAGGATAGTGACCGTTATCTACATTCTGCGATAACACGCTTTTGTTGTACGAACCGATTTCAGGGTCGTAACCTGAATATTTGGTAAATGTGTACAGGTTTTGTGCAGACACATAGACTCTTACATTGCTTATTTTGGCTTTACCTATAAAGTCTTTCGGCAGGTTATAACCCAATGCTACGTTCTGTATCCTGAGGTAAGAACCATCTTCAATATAACGGTCGGAGTTTCTCAAATTATTATTGTTATACTCGTTATACCTTGGCAGGTTGCCGTTAACATTGTTCGCTGTATACCGGTTTAACACAGTAGCCAATTGGTTGGTATAACGCGAGTTTAGTGACTCGGTATATTTACGTGTCCAGTTAAAAATCTGATCTCCCTGAACGCCTTGCAGAAAGATGGATAAATCAATTCCTTTGAAAGAAAATGTATTGGTCAGTCCGTATGTAAAATCAGGATTGGGATCGCCGATGAACGTTACATCTTCACTGCCGATTGCACCATCACCATTCAGGTCTTTGTAACGAACATCACCCAGATAAACACCTGTTGGTCCAACCGTTAAGCCGGTTGGCAAAATGGCTTTGTCAAGGTCTGCCTGCGTTCTGTATAAGCCATCAGTTACATAACCATAAAAGGAACCTACGGGACGACCTGCTTGCGTTAAGTTTACTACAGATGAACTTCCGGTAAAGTCGTTAGCATTACCGAACAATACAACCGTTGGCGAGTTCAGGCTGTTCAACAGGTTTTTATAATGACTGAATATGAGGCTCGTTTTCCAGCTAAAGTTTTTATTTGTGATATTATAGCTCGTAATAGAAATGTCAATCCCTGTATTGGTCATCTTACCGGCATTGGTAACCGGCGGTTCGATATCCTGGTAAGCATTAGAAGGCGGTGTCGGATCAAGACCTGCGAAAATAGGCAGCGTAGACGACAGAATCATATCGGTCGTAACCTTCTTGTACACATCTACACTAATATCAATCTTGCGGTTAAATAACGTTGCATCTACACCGCCGTTGTAAGTAACAACCGATTCCCAGCTCAGGTTCGGGTTGCCCACATTAGCAGGCACACCACCCGCACCAAATGGCGCTGTACTAAACAAACGGATGTTGGTAGAATACGCATTACTCACAGGCGAGTTTTGATTACCCACAGCACCTACACCACCTCTTATTTTCAGGTAGTTCAGCACCTTTGAATTCTTTGCAAAATTTTCGTTGGTTACCGTCCAGCCTGCAGAAGCTGCGGGGAAATAGCCATACTTATTATTCGGTCCAAAGTTGGACGAACCATCGCGGCGAATAGATGCGCTTACTGAATACTTGTTATCAAATGTATAGTTCGCTCTGCCGAAATACGAATCCAGCGCACTTGTACCATGACCGCCACCCGAATTGGCTGCATCGATGGTGCCTGCGCCGGTAGATTCGATGTTCAAATTCAGGTTAGTAGCTGTGGTGTATTGATTATCGTATCGCGATACCCACGCTTCATGACCAACCACCGCATTAATAGAATGCTTGCCGTATGTATTATTAAACGTCAGGTAATTTCTTACTAATGAGAACAAGCTGTTGCTGCGGTCTTCTCTCAGGCGCGAAGGAGAAAGGAGAATCTGGTTTGCATCGTTTACAATATAAGGTTGAAAAGCTGTATTCTGGTTTAACTGGAAATCGTAATTAAACTCATTGCGAAGCGACAGCCATTTGGTAAACTGCACTTCGGCATAGATGCTTCCGAACGCCTTGGATTGTTGCGCCGTTACATCGCGCAGCAAAGCCGTTGCTACAGGGTTGCTTCCGTTGCCAAAAGCGATGTTACCGATAGAAGCCGTGGAAATATATTGTCCGGCCGCGTTTTTAACAGGCGTAGCCGGACTGTTAAACAACACAATGTTCGTAACCGCATCTGTACCGTCAGTAAAAGTAATGTCCTGATTAGTTCTTGATAAATTGGCGGTGATACCTGCTTTCAGCCAGCTTTTCACCTGCTGATCTACACTTGCGCGCAACGAATATCTTTTAAAACCGGAACCAATTACAGTACCTGTCTGGTCGTAATAGTTACCGGAAAAAAAGTAAGTGGTTTTGTTAGAGCCGCCGGAGAAAGACAACTGGTGATTCTGAATATTTCCGGTCTGAAAAATAGCATCCTGCCAGTCGGTTCCTTTACCCAAAACAGTAGGATTGGCAAACTCGCCAATGGTATCTATACCACCGCCTGCTGCTCTTATTTCGGGCACTAAGGAGTTATAATATTGAGCGTATTGCTGCAGGTTCATCACGTCTAATTTTTTAGGTACTGCCTGCCAGCCATAATACACGTCATAAGATAATTTACCCTCGCCACTTTTGCCTTTTTTAGTGGTGATCAATACAACACCATTAGCACCAAGCGAACCATAGATAGCTTGGGCGGAAGCATCTTTCAAGATGTCTATTGAAGCAATATCTGATGGATTAATAGTTGCCAAAACACTTTGCTGTGTTTGCCCTGCCTGACCACCTAACTGGTCTTGCCCAACGCTGCTTGTATTGGTAAGAATGGGCACACCATCTATCACATACAAAGGCTCTGCCCCATTTACGGAAGTGATACCGCGCACGCGAATAGAAACACCACCACCCGGCTGACCGGAATTACTGGTAACGCTTACACCCGATACCTTGCCTTGCAACATTTGATCGGCACCGGCGACAGGCAGGTTCTTAATATCCTTTTCCGATACTGATGCAATAGCTGATGTTACATTGGAACGTTTGGCAGTTCCGTAACCTATTACTACCACATCATTCAATGTAGAAGTAGAAGAAGCCAGCGTTACTTTTTTAGCATCAGCTGCCGCTACTTCCTGCGAGGTATAGCCAATGCTGCTAAACACCAATACCGGCGAAGCAACATTGGTTTGAATGGCGTAGATACCCTGGTCGTTTGTAATCACCGCAGTTTTGGTTCCTTTTACACTAACCGTAACGCTGCTAAGCGGGGCATTTTTTTCATCTACCACATTGCCGGTAAATGATTTGTTCTGAGCAAATAAAAAACAAGGAAGAAAAAATAAAAACAGCACAAAGCTGCATAGCAATAACCGTTTTCTCATATGGCCAATTTGTTCGTACAAACATACACGTATACAAACCGCGATTGTAATACTATTTTAGCAGTGTATTGGATTATTTTTTTGCTGCTTGCTGAGCGACTTTTCAGAACAAACTTGAAAGCTACATAGAATGATGGTTTTATCGCTGCGTATTCTTAGATGCCAATTGTATTTTAATACCAAATTAAAATACTTTTTTAGCCCAAAACATAAATGTCATACTGCGAAACTGTTAAGAAATGATTGATTTACCAGTTGCACCTGGTAAGAAGCAATTCTGCATAATGAATCGTGCTGGTAACTTACAATATTTTGTAATGCTGGTGCTGAAGCTATTCCCTGGGAAATAAAAACAGAATCTTTTACCAGTACACTTTGTGCCCGGCTGATAATACAAAAAGGAAATAAAAAAAAGATGAGTAACATTCGCTTCATAAGAGAGATTGATTTGGCTAACAAGATAAAAATTTTTAAAAACAACGCGATAATAAAATAGCTATTCCTGCTTTTTTTTATTGGTGGGTATTCACTACAAGTATTGGGAAGATTTGTTAAAGCCGTCATTGCGAGTATTTAAGCGTTGCTTTATAGTTGGAGCTAATGCTAATGGTATAGCAGAACAGATATTACAACACTTCGGAACATCTCAATTCTAACTGTGACTTGTATGTATAATTGGCAAATGTTAATTGCGTTTTCACTCCACTTGTTATTATTTTCAAGACAACCGGCGTAATAGTTTTTATCTATCGTTACCTGGAACACAGACATGTTTTGATTGCCTTCCACCGGGTGCCTGTCGCCATAATTATTGCCTGATAAATACACCAGGTTGTGCACGCCTGTCTGGAACGAAATATAAATGGATTCCTTACACGGATGTGTATCAGAAAGGTAAAGCTTTTACCTGGTATGCGGATGCCTAATTCGAGTGCCCGTAAGTTTGGCATCTGGTATGAATAAAAATGAACATTGCCTAAGTAAGAATGCGACATGCGTTTTGCGTGGGAAGCAAGCTGGATGGTAAAAATAGATTTGCCCTATAAAAATAAGGAATCAATTGAATCTATTCTTTTAAAAATATATACAGCGAAAGGATAAACAGTCATAACCTTCTATTATGAAAAAGTTTTTCAAATCAGTCATTTTATTTAAGTGCTACACATTCAACCGAAATTAAAATGCCGGCTGGAAACGGCATTACTTGCGGAACGCTGCGCGCAGGAGCATTCTCAGGAAAGAACTCCTGGTAAACTTTATTTATAACACTAAAATCGTTACCTGTTACCATAAATATTGTAGTCTTTATAACCTTGCTTATATCGCTGCCTGCTTCTTCTAAAATAATTTTAATATTTTGAAAGCATTGCCTGGTTTGCTCTTCAAAATCACTACTAACAACTTGTCCTGAAAGGATATCTAAACCCGGAGTTCCGGATAAAAAAATAAACTTGTCAGCAATCACTGCCTGCGGAAACACCTGGCTCATCCGTGGAGCTTTTGTGGTATTGAAATTTTTTCTTTCTTCCATAAAAATTGCTTTTAAAAATATGCTTTCTTTTACTGTTTACACAAACGATAATAAAATGTTCTTTATAATTATCACTATCGCCATATTTTTAAGATGATTGCTTAGTCTATTTGGTCATTATTTTTTGATTTGTCGAATGAATTTTATAAATAACTCAATTATATAGCATCATTTGCTTAGAAATAACTCAGCCACCATTTTGTAGATTGATTAGACCTTTTATATTTATCGAACCATTTACAAAGCGGGTATAAAATAATGATAAGCGCTATCCATATTATGTACACTATTATTAAATTAAATCCATAGCCTTTTAATTGTGGTGCAGCATTTATTCTTGTTGATAATATCATATCTAACCAGTGATAACCTAAAATAATTGCACCGACAACCGCAAGCAGGTGAATCAAAAGAATATGTACCATGTAATAAAACATTGGCACTCTGCCGAAGATTATTATTATTGAAGCCGCGCGATTCAAAGGCTTTTCTGCAAGAGAAAAAAATATAAGTGCTGGTCCTAACGTGATCAAAATATACAAAAGCGATGGCGGGTATTTGGTAACATTTAAGAATGACAGTAAACTGAAAACCGCATCTTTTAGCAATGACCAATGCGCTGCATCACCATAAAAATTACCAGCTCGTAAAATGATAAAAAGTATAATTGCTGCATACCCGGAAAACAACAATATTCTTTGTCGTCTTTTTGAATCGTAAAACGGGTTGTATAAACTTCCTAAACTATATCCTACAGCCATTATTCCAATCCACGGCAATACAGGATAAAGAATAGAAAAAGAAAAATTTCCGAAAGTAAAATTTCCGCGTTCATGCAGCAACGCCCACAGGAAAGATGTAACATCATTACCATTAACATGAAAATTGTCTAAAAGATTATGTCCGGCTATTATAAAAATACCTGTTATAAAAATGAAGTATTTCTTCATATAAATCAAACCAGATAAAATAATCATGCTGACGCCTGTTGCCCATAATACCTGCAGGTTAAAAAAAGGATAAGTTGGATTAAATGTCCATTCAAATGTTACAATAAACAGCTCGGCAATTATCAACCACAATCCTCTTGTAAAAAGAAAAAAAGATAACGTTGCCTTGTTTTTTTTAGCGCCAAATAAATGCGCAGAAATGCCTGCAAGAAAAACAAAAACAGGCGCACAGAAATGCGTGATCCATCTTGTAAAAAATAGTATTGGCGTGGTTTGTAAAAGATCTGTCGGACTATATAAAAAAGCGGTGTTATTAAAATAATCCCGTACATGATCAAGCGACATAATAATCATTACAATGCCTCTTAAAAGATCAATTGATTCAACACGTTTGTTTATTTTATTTTTTAATAATAAAGGCACAGCTTTGTAGCAATAACTATCGGTTTTACCTACTCCATTTCTTACAACTTCTGCTTCATCCAAACGATTTTTTTTCATGCTATGCCTTTGTATCATTATAAAAAACTTTACTTATTTCTTTGTATTTAAACTGAATGAAAGCCTTGCAAAAATATATCTTCCATTAAAGCCCATTTGCTGTACACGGCGGCTGTAAATAAACCTTCCTAATGATACATTGCCGCTATGCGTTTGTTTATCGGGATATACATCAAAAACATTATTTGCACCTGCGGTTAGTGTAAAACTTTTATTTAGTTTATAGCTAAGTGATACATCCGTAATTGTTTTAGGATTGAACACCTGATCGAGCGTTTCTTTCTCGCCCGTAAAAGCATTGACAGGAAATGCATCAGGATTATTTGGGTTGATGGTTGGGTCTAGGTAAATTACTTTTCCAAAATAAGTAAACCGCAACATAGCGCCGAATGCTTTATGGTTATAATTGATGGTGAAAGTTCCTTTTGATTGCGGGCTTGCTACTTCTATGCGGCTTTGGTCTTCGCGGTTAAAATAATTTCCAAGCTGACCTGAATTGATTAAAATATCAGAAGCTTTAATAATTGGTTTTCCATCTGCACCTTTCTTCACTTCATTTTTTATAAAAGTTGCTGCCAACGAAACTTTCAACGTTCCGGCATTTGCAAAGTTGGTGTGATAACTCGCAACAGCCTCAAGCCCTTTTGATTTTGTATCTATCGCGTTGGTAAAAAAATTGGCTGTTGTGGCGCCATTATCCTTCAATAGTTGTGTTAATACTGAATCAGTTCCGCCAGAGAAATTATTGGTGAGAACGATCCTGTTTTTTATATTGATAAAATAACCATCTACTGTTATTTCCAAACCTTTAAACGGTGTGGTTGCAAAACCTACGGAATAATTTTGTGATGTTTCTTGTTTTAATGTTGGAATGCCAAGTATTTGCGCAGGCTTGCTATCGTTTGTAAAAGTGCCGCTTTCTGTTGGCACCAATCCGCTTGGCGTGGAAACAAACAACGTATTTGTTTTTGCATAAAATTGTTGCTGCACAGAAGGCGCTCTGAAACCACTCGATGCTGCCGCCCTGATAGAAAAGTTATCACTCAACTTATAACTTGTAGCGACTTTATAATTTAGCGTACTGCCAAAATCAGAATAGTTTTCAAACCGTAATGCAAATTCTAACAACCATTGCTTTGTAAAATTCTGTTCAAGGTCTAAATATGCAGCCATACTATTACGTGAATGCTTTTGTGCATAAGCAGGAACAAAACCTGCAAAAACCTGTGCTCCAGATGCAGCTCCTGAATTTGTATTGAAATTTTTGAATGAAGCTTCTTCACCGGCGTGTTGCGCATATTGGTCTATCCTGAATTCAGCACCATACGCTACATTTAAACCATGCAGCACATTAAAATTTCTTGTTACATCTGCGTTGATGGTGTTTTGCAAAAATTGTAATCCGCCTGCATTAAATTTTGTTTGAGGAGTTTGGGTTACTTCAAACTGAGTATAATTAATTGAATGGTCAACTGTAAAATCAAAATTATTTAAACCGAATGTATTTGATAAGCTGGCGTTCCATTTTCCTATTTTTCCATCAACACCAATTGAAAAAAAATAATCTTTTATATCCGTTTTAATCAACGGCAAAAAGCCATTTGGATATAAGGTAAGTACCTGCGTTGCAAAAATTCCTGCACCGGAACTAATAGAAGAAGGATAACGAAAAAAACCTGCAGCCTCTCCGTTCTTTTGATTGTATCCGCCAAAAAATTTCAGGTTCCATTTATTGCTTAATGCATAATCAGCATTCACAATTATTCCGCCGCTCCTGATTTTTGAATTGCCGATGCGCATATCAAAATCATTCCTGTTTAATCCTTTTGCATTTAAGATAGAATCATCTTTATTTACGCCATCAACATTTGCATACACGGCGCCTGTATAAGTGCCCGTTCTGTTTGATGCCTGCCTGAATACATATTCACCTGTAATGTTTATAAATCCTTTTTTATTAAAATTAAACCCGTAATTCAAGCCTGCCTGGAACGAGCCGCCATCCTGTACATTAATGTTTTTTATCGTTGTATGATTAAGTTGATTCAGCGCATAATCTTTTTGATAGCTTGTAATATTTTCGCCATACGAAACATCGCCGCTTAATACATTCACTGATTTTTTTAAAACGATATTTATTACACCTGCAATGGCATCTGAACCATATTGTGCAGCAGCGCCATCTCGCAATACTTCAATTCTTTCAATAGCAGATATTGGAATAACGTCAAGGTCGGTACCAGCCTGTCCGCGGTTAACTGTTCCATTTACATTTACCAATGCAGATTGATGTTGCCTTTTACCATTTATTAATACCAACACCTGGTCGCTGCCCAATCCTCTTAATTGTGCAGGGTCAACATGGTCTGTTCCATCAGCAACTGTTTGCCTGCTTGATTGAAAGGATGGCGCAGCGAAAGTGAGTAATTGATTAAGATCAACCTGCCCAATTTCATTTGCCATTTTTACTACGGGAATTACATCAACAGGAACTGGTGTTGTAACATTTGTTCTTGATAAATTTCTTGTACCGATTACCGTAATGTCTTCTAAATTTTGTAACGGCTGAAGCCCGATAGCATAATCAGTTTTTAATGGGTTGATATTTACAGTTATACTTTCATAACCTACATAACTTACTGTAATTGCTTTTGTATTTTCAGGAATGTGCAGCGTAAATTTTCCATCGCCGGCAGCGGATGTTCCTACATTTCCATTCTTCGCTGTAATGCTTGCGTGAGAAAGTGGTTGGTTGTTGGAAGCATCATAAACTTTACCGGTAATTGTTGTTTGACACATTGCGGTAAAAGGCATTATACTACTTAATAATAAAATTATTTTCTTCATGTCGGGTTTTGTTATTTATACTTTTTATAAAAATGATTTGTGTTTTGTGATTACAGGTTTTATACTTTATCAATTGATCATTCATGTGCAGTCACATAACATTACACACATACTGATGGCGTATGCAAAAAATAGGTTTTCAGCCACTATCTTTTTTGTTATTTCCGGCAGAAACAATTGCAGAAAGAATCAGATAAATTCGTATGGCTTACATCATATAAAAATCTGCAATAAACATGGCGACAGTTTTAATTAAGCCGGTAACGAAAATGGTGTCAAACATGGCATTGTAAAAGTCAACTCCTCTTTTATCAGGAACAATCCGACAGGTGTATATTTTTACATCAAAGCCAATACCAGTAGGGTTGCTAACATTATATGTGATTGAATGATTAGTGATATTTACTGATTATTCAATCACACTCTATTTTATTTCAGTAACAGATGTTTACATTGGAGCTTTAAGCAGTATTAATCAATCATTATGGCTGGATATTCTTTAGCCATAATGATTGATTTTTTGTTATGTTAGGCTAATACCGATTCATTCATATCAATAACAACTTCAAATTGTTCTACACGAAGTGTATCGAGTATTACACCATACGTACCAGGAATATCTTTAGCCAATTCTGAATTCCAAAACGCGTCCCTGGCAGTTTTACTTTCAAATATGTAAATACCGCCACTGGCGCCGGTATTGCCTTCTGCTAAATAATATTTCTCTAAAAGACCTGGCACATCTTTAAAAAGTTGAAGATGTTTTTGAAAGAGACCTTTCAACTCTTTGGCATCATACGTTGATTTGAATTTCACTGATAATACTGACTTTTCATTTTTCATAAACTATATAATTTCCTACTCGTTTGGCTTTTCGGTTACGCCCCGTTTTTATGATGGTTGCAGGTCTCCATTTTTATATTGAAATGATTATAATTGCTGAAAACATAGCAGTGTTCCGTATAAAATAAAACTGATGTTTTGCGCATGGCAGCTATTAAATTTCTGATGCAAAAATCAATTCCAAATCTCAATGCCACAATCCCACAGGCATGTGATTTTTGACAAAAGTGAATTGTATAATCATGCGCGCCTTACACATTTATGGGGCTTATCTTGAAGATTTCCCGGATCTGATTTTTATGTTTGAATATTAATACGGCGGGTTTATGAGCCAGTGCAGGTTAGCATAATATGATGAGATGCTTACGTTGAATGTTGATGCCAGTTATAGCAGTATTAATGAAGCAGCGATGTATGCGAATTCTATAATAATTTATTTTGAAAAGCTTTTGCTACAGCTTCGCTTTTACTGTTTACATGTAACTTTTCATAAATGTTTTTAATATGGCTGCGAATGGTTTCCACACTGATAAATAATTCAGCGGCTGCCATTTTATAAGTATACCCTTTTACCATTAATTGCAGTACATCTTTTTCGCGCTGGCTTAAGCTATACACTTCGCCTTTTTTATGCTCACCGCTTTCATGATACTGGTTAAACATTTGTATCACCTGCCGCGCAATTGACGCTGTCATTGGTGAACCACCTTCATACACATCTTTTAAATGTTCCAACAATTTTGCGGGCTGCGTTTTTTTCAGCAAGTAGCCGTCTGCGCCGGCACGAATGGCTTCAAAAATATTTTTTCTGTCATCAAAAACGGTAAGCATTAATACTTTGCAAGTGGTGTTTTTTTTTCGGATTAATTTTAATCCTTCAATACCACCTACACCAGGCATATCAATATCCATCAATACAACATCGGGTTTATCTATTGCAATATCTTCTTCCACATGATTGCAGTTGCGGTAAGTATTTATCACGTTAAAACCTTCGGAGCCTTGTATAAGCATAGCCAATCCTTCTCTTAATTGATTGTTGTCTTCATACAATACTACTCTTATCATACTGTAAATTTGAGCATGTTATTTTATTAAAACAACCCCACAAGCATGTGGATTATATTGGTATCCTTAATTGCACTGTTGTGCCTTTATTTATTTCACTTTTAATATGCAAAGTGCCTTTTAATGCAGCAGCCCGCTTATGCATATTCATGAGACCATTGCCATCATTTTGCACTTTATAGTCAAAGCCTTTGCCATCATCAATAATTTGAAGAAGCACCATATTTTTCAGTAGTAAAACTTCAATGCTTACTGTTTTGCACTCACTGTATTTTGCAAGGTTATTTATTGCTTCCTTGAATATCATAAAGAAATCATGGCGCCTGCCCAATTCAAGATTTATATTTTTTATTTGTTCATCTTCTTTAAAAGTATAAGTCATATTACGGGCTTCCAGTAAACTTCCTGCAAACTCTCTCATGCGGCTTAATATATTTTCTATGCTGCTGTTGGTATTATCAATGTTCCATATTATATCATCCATACTTTCCATTATGCGGTTGCTGTTATCGCTTATCTGGTGTATAAATTTTTTCGTGGCAGGAATATCTTTATCAATTTTTGTTTTAGCCATTTCGCTTAAAATATTGATTGTACTAAGTGTGCTTCCCATATCATCATGCAGGTCTCTCGCAATACGTGTGCGCACTTTTTCCGCTTCTATTTTTCGTTCATAACGATTGTGTAAAAAGAAATAAATCAATGCAATGACGATTATTGCGCTTAAAACGTAAAACCACCACTGCTTCCATACCGGAGGAATGATTTTTATTTTGAATGATGTGATAATTCCCGATGAACTTGTCCCATTTCTTGTTGCGCATTTAACTTTAAAAATATATTCACCACCGGGCAGGTATGTGTAGGTTGCCTGTGGCAATCCGTCTGTATTTTGCCAGCCTTTATCAACGCCTTCCAGCTGATAATAATATTGTGTATGATTTTTTGTAAGTAAGCTCATGTTAGAAAATTCTATGGTCAAAAAATTTTGACTATAGTTTAAAACCAACCCTTTTTTATTATTTAAAATGCTATCAACATTTAGATACTTATCAAATAGCCGGATGCCTGTAATGCTTGCATTTCCTGATGCTGGTTCATTTAAAAATTCAGGAGCGTTAATGCTGGTAAAACCCTGCGTGTTGCCAAACAACATGCGTCTATCATCCAGTCGCAGCGCAGCTTCGAGATTAAAATTTTCATTTGTCAAGCCTTCAAGAACGCCATAGTTAGTAATCTTCATTCCTGCAAGATTAATTTTGGAAATGCCATTATCACTTGCAAACCATGCGTTGTTTTTTTCTCCGTTCAAAAGGCTTCCAACATTTTTATCCGGCAATCCATCCGCAGTGGTTAACAATCGAAAACTTTCTTTGGCAATATTCATTATCACTATTCCTAAAGGTGTTGACATCATCAACTCGCCGGGTGCGCATTTAATAACCGCATAAATTCTTGAGCTTGGTATAGATTTGTTATTATCAGGATTATTTGTATAACTTTTTTCAAGTGTGTTGGTTTGCGTATTTATTTTTAATAAACCGCTTTTGGATGTTGCAGCCCATAAATATTTATCGCCATCATAACATAAAGAGAAAATGTTATCCAAACCTTCAAAGTTTTCAGGCGGAGATACAACTTTGCTAAACTTACCTGTTATTGCATCCCGACGTATGATTACATGTTTGAATGTACCGATCCAAAGATTGCCTTCTTTATCCTGCACCATGCTGTAAATTCCAAGACCGGTGAAAGCAGTATCATTTATTTTTTCAACTTTGCCACTTTCAGGATATAATTTTAAAAGAAAGCCTTTTTCGCAGCCAATCCATAAATGATTATTCTTATCTCTCAATCCACAACGTACATTAAGAATTGATTTTTCATTTGCATAAGATGCCAGCTTAAATTTTGCAGGAATTTGATTGAGCTGCTTATCAAAATAATAAAGCCCTTCGCCTCTTGTTGTCAGTACGGCAACGCTACTGTCAGGAAGTTCAATAAATCCCCAAACATTAATATCTGTAAGCACTTTGCCGGTGGCATAACTTTTTATTGAATGCTGAAAAAACTGTTGTTGAATACGGTTGTAAATAAATACGCCATCAGTCGTACCAATCCAGTATGTGTGCTCATCGTCTTCCATAAAATAATTGCCATTCTGAAAACTAATGCCATATAATTCATCCGGCGTTTGCGTTATCAATTCCATCTTGCCTGACTGTAAATTCATTTTAGCGATGTTAGCTCCATAACTCCAAGTAGTGCCGGAGCGATCTGTAGTGTAACCTAACGCGCCCCATATTTTAGACGTGCTGTCACAAAAAATAATGCTGTCTCTTTTTATATCATAACATGTTTGAATAAACATGCTGCCAAACCAAAGCTGACCGCTATTATTTAGATACATAGTTGCAATGCCTTTAGTAGCCGGTGCAATTTTTAATAAAGCATAATTGCTTGGATTGAAGCCTGCATGATAAAATTGTTTTTTAATTACATTATAGATTACGATGCCTTTATCGGTGCCCAAAAAATATTGATGATGGTTGCTGTCGTACGTAATTTGATAAACAGAATAATTTGATTCAGGGATGATTGTATAATCAGATACAAATTGTTTTTCTTTTTCATTATAATAATACAATCCGCCATTAGCCAAAACAAACCACACGTGATTATCTTGCAGTTCAACCAACGACCTTATATTATGCGCCTTATCTTCAGGCAACCATGCAATTTTAATATTGGTAAATTCAAAAGTGTTCCTGTTAAGTAAACAAATGCCAGATTCAGTTTGCACCCAAAAGCGTTCATGCTTATCTTCCAGTAACGATGTAACATCGTTATCAGGCAGTGATGTAACGGAATTTTTTTGTTGTGAAAGCCAAAGCCAACGGTTGCCATCAAATCTTTGTATGCCGTTGCTTGTAGCAAACCATATAAACTTTTTTTTATCCTGTATAATACAGTTAACCTGGTTGGCAGCTAAGAAATTGTGACGGGTAAAATGCAAATATTTAATATCAGGTTGCTGTGCATGTACTACATGACATATACAACAGCATAAAAAAAGAAACAAAAATTTTATGTTGTGAGCTTTGGAAATGCTATTAGGCTTCTGTTGTGTCACTTACTTGTGCATTTGAATAATACTATTAAGCTTATAAATCGTTCACTTAACTATTATCGCTGAAAAGTATTTTCAAATTTAGTTTGAATAAAACGTTATCGCAAGGTAGTATTCAAAAACCCCATATTCATGTGATATACAGAAACTTTAAAACTTAAATCAAACGTGATTAAAGATGCTCCATGCTCATTTGATAATCTTGATTTATAAATTCAAGGTCCTATTCCATCGTTTAGTCTTAAATCTGATACGCTGTTTTTTTGGTTATTATGATACCGATAATAAGAGTGGCTGGAATGATAATATCTTTCCAGCAGTTTATTGAATACTATACATAGTGCAGTATCCTGAATAGAAAGATTCTTATGTAAGATTGAGTAAATTATTTTTTTTGAAATGGTTTATAAAGTCTTGAGTAATGAATATAAAAATCTCACAAAACTGATCATCAAAAAACTGGCAGGTAAGGTTGGCTCCATTTTTCTACAAAAAGGAAGTTATATTGGTAGTTTTTTTGGCTCTTTGCGAAGTCTGTTACAGCATATTTCAGGATTACAAATTGCTCCAGATATCATTGCTTCGCTTCAATAATATACAACCAACTCGTTGCTTATAAATTATGATACTTACTATCTATCGAAGATGATATAAGGTTGATACATCTTTACGTTAATAAGTGGAATTGCTTCAAGAGCCTGATTGCAAAGTTTTGAAATAAGACATTGAATCTATTTGCGGCAAATAATCAAATAAGAATATCTTTTTCATTAAAAGACAGCATCACTTAAAATGCGAATAAACTATAAATAGTTATTAAGAATGCTACAATAGATTATACTAAGATATAATAAGACAAATAAAATCAAACTAAAATAGCCATGGTATCATAGAAATCTATAAGCGACTTATTTACACAAAGCCTCTTTAAGATTTCTAACTTATAAAACGCCTCAGATGACTATAGCTTTACCTATATGCAACAGCAATTTACTATACCAATTCGGATGTGCAGATCTTTAGCTTGGTGAAGTCGGAACCGTTATAAATACGGGAAACACTCAGGTTATTTGTTTTTCTATAATCTTCAAGCCGCGCACTGGTAACAATACGCCAAAGATTTTTCGACTTTAAATCTTCGTAGTCGTTGGCTGCCAGAAAAATACCTTGTATTGTATTGCGGCTTTTAAAGTTAATATTGATAAGTTTAGAACGTGTCTCTTCAGTCAGAAATGTGTCTATCTGTTCGTTTGTCATGAATCAATTTGGATGAAGATATTATTTGTGTTTGAAAACGTTCTTTTTATTTTTAAAATTTAACAGGCAGATAGCTTTTTTATGAAGAAAAAGTCAATCGTAACTATGATTCAATGATGAAAATCAATTGCTATAATCAATATGCGAAGCCAGACATTTATTTTGATTTTCTACCATAATCCAATTAAGAATTTACTTTTCAACGGAAGGTTTAAAATTATTTCAAACTAAAGACTTCAACCTTTATCTTGTTATTATCCATTCTATGGTTTTCACCTGATGGCGGATGATTTGGAAATGACGGGCGATTATTAGAATCCATTGGTGGCATTCCACCTGGGTTTGCGCTCTGCGGCGGTGGCATCATGCCGGGACCGCCCGGTCCGCCACCGGAGCCACCGGCAACATAAATTGTATTGCTAACTACAGCAGCCGCCATTCCGTTTCTTGCATAATGAAGTGTGTCTGCTTTTTGCCATTCATTTTGTGTTGATGGATCAAGATAATAAACATCTTTTCGTGGCGCATTGGATTCGGCAGCAGTGGCTCTTTCGCCACCCATATAATACAATACATTGTTGAGATTTACGACAGCACCGCCGCCGGTTCCGAAAGGTAACTTTGCCGGTAACGTTGACCATTTGCCTGTAATAAAATCATAACAATCAATATCAAGCATTGTCTGGCTAAAGAAAGTGATTTTATTGTCTGGATCGCGAAAACTGGTATTTCTTCCGCCCACCACGTAGAGTTTATCTTTTATCACAGCAGCCGAACAATGATCGCGGATATGTGGCGCACCAGGCAGTGCCAACCACGTTTGTGTAACCGGATCATATACATCAAACATATTAGTAGTGCCGCTCGAATGTCCATGCTGAATACCAGCGACTAAATAGAGTTTGCCATTATATAAAGCGGCGGCTGCACCGGCTCTGCGCCTGTCTGCCGGCATCTCGCCACCTTTCTGCCATGAGTTTGTTTTTGTATCGAATACATACACAGAAGACATAGGTTCCTGGTTGGGAAAACCGCCGGATGAAAAAGCTTCCAGCACATAGACTTTGTTGTTGTAAGCGACTGCCTGAAAATGATGCATTACTACCGGAGCGGTATCGAGTGTTGTCCAGGTAAGCGATTTTGTATTGAGGCATCTTACCGGCTGCGCTCCGTTACCATCCCCACCTATTACGTAGAGCTTATCACCAACGGCTGCCATACCACATTCACTGCAATCCGTTACTTCGTTTTTTGTTTTCAATACCTGCCAGTTTTCTTTTTGTGCGGAGGCATGTAATGAAAGCATTACGATAAAAATCATTGGAAGATTTCTGTATATTTTATACATCATTTTATTTGGCTGTTTTCACTTTTATACTTTGTTCTTTATACCAGCTAAACAATGAAGATACCGCTAAGGCAATTAATAAATACGGAGCAAACCGAAAGCTTTTAGCAGCTATATCACTAAGTATATTTGATTGTTGCGAAATGCGTTCCATCATCCAGGCAATGGCGACAATTCCAGCCACACCGGCTCCTACAATTCTGAATGATGTATAATCTTTTGTTCTGGCTAATAAAATAATCCACGGAATGGTAACGGCTATCACAAACAATTGCATCAGTTCTATGCCAACATTAAATCCTAAAATGCTCAATGCCATGTACCAACCACCGAGATTTAAATTGGTTAATGTGCCGGCAAAAGCAAGCCCGTGTATCAAACCAAAACCGGCTGCTATGTATATTTCTTTTCCCGGAAAAACGGGACGAATTGCATGAATGGCAGACACCAAAATTGAGAAGGCAATCAATGTTTCAATTGGCTGACTTGGTAATCGCAGCCAGCCAACAGCACCGGCAAATAATGTAAGTGAATGACCAACTGTAAACGCTGTAACAATCTTCAATAAACGGCTGATACTATACTTTGTTCCGCCAAAATCACCCCAGTTTTTTCCGGCTGGTAAAAGTGGCGCAGCCAATAATAAAACCAAGATAAAAAGTAAGTGATCGGTGCCTTCAGAAATATGCTTCATGCCCAAACCAACCATGCCTGTAAAACCCGTCCACATATTACCTTTATCCTGGCTGATGATAAGAGGTGGAATTGTATTGTCTCTCACATTCAATTTGATAACCCCGACATCAACCGGCTTATCATTGTACACACCGGATTCCCAATCCTGCCGGATGGAAACGAGAGCCGAATGCGTAACTACCTGGTGTAAGATGACATCATAATTAAAAACAAAATTGTGTGTGTTTTCGCCTGCAGATGGCGTCATCCAAAGCTGTACGCGAATCTCATTATAAGGTCCGCTGGCGGTTTGTTCGGCAGGTTGAACCTGCATAGACAATACATTTATTTTCCACTCTTTTCCATCCTCACTTTTGGGATGAATATGTTGTAATAAATAGTCTTTCAATTGAGGTCCGACTCTTTCTACCAAACCATCCGGATTCTTATTTACATCGTGACCAAATGCAAGCTCCAACTCATTTAACGGAAGCTGCAGTTCTGCAGAAACGCCATCTTGTTTTATATCCAACAACACAATCGTATTTGGCATTTGATGCGCCAATAAATGACCCGGTAAAAAGGATAAACAAAGAATTACCGATGAAACAAGCAGCCGCCCAAAAAGGCTTGAGCGACTGTTGCTATGAAGAAGAGAAACCATATTTATGTTCAATTATTAATAATTATTTTGTTTGATGAATATAGAAAGCACTTACTTCTGCACTACATAATATAAGAAAAACAGATGCTGTTGCCATCGTGATGATCTTCGTGAATACTAAGGTAGATAACCTGAATTTGCTTCCATAAAAAAATAGATAGAACGCCTGATAACAACGATTAATTAATTTGAGAATTCAGCGGCAAACAAGCAGGATATTGATTCATCGTGACTTTTACCACATTCATCTATTACAAAATGTTAACCCAAACAAAAGCACGCTCCTCTTCCGTTACTTCATTCATAGTTATTTATTATTTACACAAAATGATTTCTTAACCTAAAATTGAAGTGATATGAAACGTTTATTTTTTCCCGTGTTGATGGTAATAATTTTTGCCATTGCTTATTCATGCAACAAAACCGATGTAACCACACCAACCACAACAGACACAACCGGCACAAGCACCGACACAACAGCTTCGGTTGATTGTTCTTCTTCTACCACAACAGCCGCAATTGTTGTGTGTAAAGCAAATGCTTTTATGGCAACTTTATCGAACACACAACTCGATGGTGTTTTGCTTGATTACACAAAAGAAAATGCCATTAAATGGAGCAATCTTCCCTGTGGTGCGCAATGTCGTATTGGTTTGGAATTTAACACACTGACATCTGCGCAAATAACCGCTGCGCTGGCTGTTGTTCAAGCCGCAACAGGAACAGCCGCAAATGAAGGTTATAGTGAGATTAAGCAAATTATGGCGGCTGATGATGTATTGGCGGCTACAGGTGGAAACGGGTATTCATCAAGCTACTATTTTATTGCCTTTTTAGGAATACCTTCTGTAACGGGCACATGGCAATTGCAGTTTGGCGGTCATCACTTAGCTACCAACATAACATTTGAAAACGGCGAAGTGGTAAGTGCCACACCAAAATTTGAAGGTATTGAGCCAAAAACATGGACATCCAACGATACAACATACGCGCCTTTATCCAATGAACATGATGCGATGTTAGCCATGCTAAATGGCTTGTCTGCTACGCAACTTGCGGGTGCAAAGTTGAGCAGTACATTCAGCGATGTTGTATTAGGTCCGAATGCAGACGGGCAATTTCCAACAACAAAAGTTGGCTTGGCTGTAAGCTCTTTAAGTTCAGACCAACAGGCACTTGTATTGGCTGCCATGAAGCCCTGGGTGCAAGATGCTGATGATGCAACCGCGGCTGGTTTATTATCGACTTATCAGAATGAATTAAGTCAAACGTATATTGCTTATTCAGGAACCGGAACGCTGTCAAGCAATGCAGATTATGTTCGTATTGATGGTCCGGGTGTTTGGATAGAATTTGTTTGTCAAAGCGGCGTTGTGTATCAAAACCAGATTCATTATCACAGCATCTGGCGCGATCATACAAGAGATTACGGCGGTAATTTTACTTTCTGATATTTTTTGTTTTGAATAAATAAAAGCAGCCGCTTATTGAAAGGTAAAAGGCTGCTTTTGTTTTATAAAATAAGATAAATTCTTATTGATAAAACTTGTTATAAACTCTTCTTAATTACTACTACTAAATAGTCGTTCTTTTCCACTATTAACAACGACTCTGTTACTAACTCTTATAATCTTTTCTGTAATGAAACAATACAAGATTCGTGTATGTGTGTCAATTACTTTTAGTCTATATAGATGTCTTTATAAAAGTGGAATACCTATCAAAATTATTTAAAGAATAAACTTACATGTGCTGTTAATGCAAAAGGAGTTCCCGCCGTAAAACAAATGGCATCAACAGGCGCGGGATCTATTTTTAAACGGTATTCTGTATCAAACTGTGTCTCTTTCCATCTTGTGTTAAAGATGTTGTTGATAGCGATCCCCAACTCATATTTTCGTTTGGTATAATTCAGAACCGCATCTGTAATAAAATACCCCGCAGCCGTCAGGCTGTAATTTTCGTTGGCTGGACGGTCAGCTAAATAACGATACCGCAAGCTGCCATTGATTCCGTTTTTATTAAAGTAAGTAATGCCACCGGTGCTGCTCCAAACCGGCGCCAGTGGAATATAATCTTCACCTTTGCTTTCATCCGCCGCACGACCGTGTGCATAGTTAATATCAACATCCATATACAACGAAGAAACAGGTTGATAACGACCGGAAAAATCAAAACCCATACGCCTGGTTTTACCACTGAATTCAACGCTGCCGCCATCGCCGCCATAAACATTTTCCTGCGAAAGATAAATGTACCAAAGTGCAGCATTTATCAATACATTTTTTGTTGGTTTACACACAGTTCCCAAATCGGCGCCATACGCTTTAGGCAAGATGTCGGAGCCGTTTACAACCACCGCGCTCCTGGCGTCATTTGAGTGAAATCCGCGACCTGTTGTTACATAAAATTCAGTCTTATTATTTACATGATAATAGAAGCTAAGTTTCGGACTAACCACGTTGTCGTTAGCTTTAAAAACGCCTGCGTTCGGCAAGGTGCTATCGCTGGCTAACTTGTTATTGTAACGAAAGAAAAACTGGTCGAAACGCAAGCCTGCATTCATACTAAAACGTTCGCTAAAACGAAAGGTTTCACTGATATAAGGTGATACACTTCCTTCTGTAATATCGCCGAGCTTTATAGGATTGATAAGCGTTGTACGGTTTACAGTATGCGATAACTGCGAGTTTTGTGTTGCGTCCCATCTTGTTTGCAAGCCAACCTCGGTTGATAGCTGCGTATTTCCAATATAACTGATATGATTGTAGCTGCCATTATAACCAAACAGATTACGGCTTTCCTTCTGCCTGATTTCATCGCCATTTAGACTATCTACTAAAAAGAAAGTAAAATTGGTATGCAGGTCGAATGTATAATGACTGTAATAAAGCTGGTTCTTTATTATGTCTCCATTCGGTAACGAAGTAAGCAATTGCGCATTTACATTAGTACGTGTTGTAATGCCGCCTTCGCGCGGATCAATGGCGCCATAAAATCCAATAATGCCTTTATCAACCGCTTCTTCCGGTATTTGTCCCGATGCGTTCCATTTACTCCACAAGTGCGAAGCACTTACAGACAAATTGCTATTCTTAGATATTTTACCCACGTATTTCGTAAAAAAATTAAAGCGGTTAAAATGCTGCGGGTTATCAAAATAACTGTCTGTATAACGGTACTCAGAAGCGATATACCAAGATTGTTGTTTGGCTCTTTGTTTTTTATTTAAAAGATTAAACATACCTAAAGCACGAAACGTATTAAACATGCCGCCTTCCAGTTTTATTGTATTGTTATCTAACCCGTTTTTGGTATTGAAATTTGCAAAACCAGATGTGCAGAAATCACCTTTTTCAGCATAATACGGACCTTTCTTAAACACAACATCATCAATAGTTTCGGGTATAATAAAATGACTATCGGCATAGCCTTGACCATGCGCATGAGATACCAGGTTTATGGGAATACCATCGGCAAATAAACCAATGTCTGTTCCATGATCGCAATCGAACCCGCGAAGAAATATTTGCTCCGCTTTACCGCCACCCTGGTGTTGCCCGATAAACAAACCCGGAACAATACGCAAAACTTCCTGCGAATTGGTAACACCGCGCATAGCAATATCAGCTTTACTGATTGGGCGATACTGCTCACCGGCATGAGATGAAACCGTTACGGTGCTGAGTTCAATTGATTGTTGGGTTAATGAAATACGGGTTTTGTTTTGAATGAATTCATCAAGTGAAATTGTCTTTGTGCTATAGCCGACAGAAGAAAATGAAAGGGATGAAACATCTGCTGTTTTCTTAAACAAAAACAAACCTTTGGCATTTGTGATAGCCGAAAGATGAGAAGGAAGCAACGTAACGGTTATACCTTCTAATGGTTGTCCGGAAGTTGTGTCTGTAACGCTTCCTTTCAAAGTTATTTGTGCAGAACAAACACTAATGGAAAACAGAAATAAAATGGCAG
>CBDATZ010000025.1:0-6910 GCA_965199845.1 Ilyomonas sp. | reverse complement strand
CTTTAGGATTGAGTGAAGTTGCCGACCTGCTGAAACAAACACTCGAAGAAGAAAAGCAAACCGATATTTTGCTATCGCAGATAGCAGAAAACAATGTAAATTATAAAGCCTCGCAGGAGGAAGAATAGTATTCTGTTTTCAATTGAATAAAAAAGACCAGCTTTATCTTGAGATGGTCTTTTTGCTTTTATAAAAACAATGGTTAACCAAAACAACTTTAAAATCCAATAACTGTTTTTGAAAGTTTTCTTTTACAGAAACATCTAAACTATTTGGATAACTTTCTTTTGTATTCAAATTTATATGTCCTAAGCTTTCACTAACAAATTGAACAGAGGCGCCGATTGTGCGATGTGTATTGCTAAATAATGTGAAAAAACGGCTATAACAATATTACATTGTCGCTACCTCAGTAACTACTTTTACCAATTGGGTTTTGTTACAATAGATTTCTTGCAAGAAATATTTATATGAAAAGATTACTTATTGTTTTTCCGTTATCATTTCTTTCTATACTTCTGTTCGCCCAGTCATTTGCACCTGTAAATAAAAACGCGCTTCCGGAAGCAAAAAAATTATTAGCCTATCTGTATCGTATCAACGGTAAATATATTCTTAGCGGGGAACATAATTTTAATGAAACCATGAGTCGTTTCGATGATAGTGTAAAAGCCATTACCGGTAAATATCCGGCCGTTTGGGGAACCGATTTTATCTGGAACGGTATCCAGGATAACGGGCAGGCGATTGTAAACGAAACCATCAAACGATACAAGGAAGGTTATATTGTTACTCTCATGTGGCACCAGGGCAGACCCATTGACAATCCGCCTTACGGCTGGAAAGAAAGTGTACAAGGTAAGCTGACGGATAAACAATGGAAAGAATTAACGACACCGGGTACTGATTTATACAAGCGATGGCTTGCGCAGACAGATGTTGTAGCCGGATATTTAAAACAATTAGATAGCGCACATATTCCTGTTCTTTGGCGACCTTATCATGAGATGAACGGCGTATGGTTTTGGTGGGGAAATAAACCTGGTAAAGAAGGCATTCAGAAGTTATGGAAAATGATGTATGATCGTTATGTTAACCACTTTCATTTGAATAATCTCATTTGGGTTTGGGGAGCCAACGGCCCGCGCGATATTCCGGCTGATGAAGCTTATGATTATAAAGATTTTTATCCGGGCAACGACTATGTTGACATTGCCGGCACTGATATCTATCACATGGATTATGAACAGAAAGAATACAACGACTTATTAAACCTTGCCAAAGGCAAACTCATTGCACTTACCGAAGTAGGAGAACTGCCAGGCGTTGAAATTTTAAAAGCGCAACCCAGGTGGTCCTGGTTTCTTGTCTGGACAAATTTTATTTATGATTACAATACACCACAGAAAGTAAAAGAAATCTACAATCTGCCGCAGGTGTTAACGCATGAAGAAGTAAAAATCACAGACTGAAATCAACCAATATAATAACAAGCAGTAACAATAGATTGCAATAAATAACATGACAAAAGCTTTCCTTTTTTTTCTTAGTATTATTTCTCTACAAGCCTTTGCACAATCAGCCAAACCCGCACAGGGTATGCATCTTAACAATCTCGAATATCTCGAGTATGAGGGTGTTAATGTGATGCTTGCACAAGATTTTTATCCGGAAGGACATCAGGGCGGCGTTGGTGTAATACAAAACGGGCAACGTGTTGCCACGAATGGAGACATCCGTTTAAACCCAACACCAGGTCAGTGGCAGCCCATTCCAAAAGTTGGCGGGCGGATGGTTGATAAAGCTGCCGGCGCTATCAGCGTTCACATGGAATATCCGTATGAAGAAATCAACCGCAAAGGCTTTAACCCGGTTATTTATCCCGATTTAAAATTTAGTTATACAACACGCGTAGAACCTGCTGCAAATGGCTTTAAAATAATTGTTGATTTAGACAGCACATTGCCGGATAACTGGATTGGTAAAGTGGGTTTTAACCTCGAATTGTTACCAACTGTTTTGTTTGGAAAGTCTTATTATATGGATGATCAGTTTGGTATTTTTCCGCAGCAGGCAAACGAACAAAACTATATAGATGAAGAAGGCGAAACACAGGTAACTCCGATGGCAAGCGGTAACAGGTTGACCATTGTGCCGGAAAGCGCGAAACAAACAATGACAATTGAAAATTTAAAAGGAAACGGACTTCAGTTGTTAGATGGAAGAGGTAAGTATAATAACGGTTGGTTTGTGGTTCGTTCTCTGGTTCCGAAAGGCGCTACCAAAGGTGCAATTGAATGGCTCGTTATACCACATACCAGTAAAGGCTGGCAATCATCGCCTGTTGTGCAGGTGTCGCAGGTGGGTTATCATCCAAAACAGCAAAAGATAGCCGTTATAGAATTAGATGCAAAAGATAGTAAACGCTCAACAGCCTCTTTACTCCGCATCAGCGAAAATGGCGGTTTTGAAACAGCACTACAGTCATCACCAAAAGAATGGGGAAACTTTCTTCGCTATCATTACCTGCAGTTCGATTTCTCTAATATACAAAAGCCCGGCATGTACGTAGTAAAGTACGGCAGCGATACAACACGTGCGTTTCAGATTAGCGATAGTGTTTATGCGCGCAATGTATGGCAGCCAACATTGGAATACTTTCTTCCTGTCCAGATGTGTCATATGCGTGTGAATGATAAATACCGTGTGTGGCATGGCTTCTGCCACATGGATGATGCCCGCATGGCGCCAACCGATTCTAATCATTTTGATGGTTATATACAAGGCTCATCAACACTAACCAAATATAAATCAGGCGAAACCGTTCCGGGCTTACATGTTGGCGCGTGGCATGATGCCGGTGACTTTGATTTGCGTGTTGAATCGCAGGCCGAAACCGTGTACGGGCTAACACTCGCTTATGAAACATTCAATGTAAAATACGATAATACAACCATCAATCAGCAAACGCACGTGGTAGAAATACAACAACCTGATGGAAAGCCCGATGTGTTGCAGCAAATAGAACACGGCTTGCTTTCTATTGTGGGTGGTTACAAGAGTTTAGGCAGGTTTTACCGGGGCATTATAGAACCAACTTTGCAGCAATATACGGTGCTTGGCGATGCTGCCAACATTACGGACAATACATTTTATAACGATGTAAAAACCTCCGGCACACCACCTGCTGTTGGTTTGCCAAATTCGCCTGACGACAGATGGGTATTTACGGAAGACAATCCCGGCAGGTCGCTCGAAGTGGCAACGGCTTTAGCAGCCGCTTACCGCGTTATGAAAGGTTATAACGATACAATGGCAAATGCTTGCCTTACCATTGCCAAAGACGTATGGACAAACAGCAAGGAAAAGAATCCGTTACAACGTGTGGGACTTGCAACAGAATTATACATCACTACAAAAGATAAACAGTACGCAGATTTTCTGGTTAATAATCAGGACACAATTGCTAAGCGTATTGATAATACGGGCTGGATGTTGGGTCGTGTGTTGCCAATAATAAATGATGCCCGTTTTACCCGTACTATCACTTCTGCTGTTAAGACTTTATATGATACCATAAAAGCGCAGGGAAAACAAACGCCTTACGGAATGCCGTATAAGCCAAACATTTGGGGCGCCGGTTGGGACATTCAGCACTTTGGTTATCGGCAATACTTTTTGCATAGCGGTTTTCCTAACATTGTGTCTGACGAATATATGCTTGACGCATTAAACTTCATATTGGGTTGTCATCCCGGCACCAATACGGCTTCTTTTGCATCTGGTGTCGGCGCGCATTCAATGATTCCGGCGTATGGTTTTAACCGGGCAGACTGGTCTTATATTCCCGGCGGCGTTGCTTCCGGTACGGCCTTAATTCGTCCGGATTTTCCGGAGTTACTTCCTTTCCCGTTCTTATGGCAGCAAGGCGAATATGTGCTTGGTGGCGGAACAACAGATTACTTGTTTTTGGTGCTGGCCGCAAACCAGGAACTAAATAAAAAATAATGAAGCTGAAAGCGAAAAGCAATGAAGAAAATACAATTTATGTTACCAGCTTTTAATACTCCGGTTGATCGTTCCTTGCGACGCTCCGTTCAACAATAGAATATGAATAGAGCATTTATGCAATTGCTAAAAAAATACAGAGACACTTCATATCAAATTGATGTACAGACAATCAATTCACAGAATCTCTGTTGCTTTTTATCCTGGTGTCTCTGAAGTTAAAAAATACAATTATGAAACACTGCTTTTTACCAATAACCATACTCATTACCATTACATCATTTGCGCAAATAACAACGAGCCGCGACAGTATTTTACAACAAATGAAATATGCAGCTAAGCAAGGTTTGTTAGACAAATATTACCCGAGAAATATTGATACACTTTACGGCGGTTATCTCAGCACATTTACGTATGACTTTCAGCCACAAGGCGAACAGGATAAGATGATTGTAACGCAGGCACGTCATACATGGTCAACTGCAAAAGCGGCGATGTATTATCACGATACTTCTTATATTGCTATGTCACATCATGGCTTCCTTTTCCTGAAAAATAAAATGTGGGATTCTACCTACGGCGGCTTTTATAATTTGGTAACCAGGCAAGGCGAACCCAAAACAATGCAGAAGCAGGCGTACGGTAATGGCTTTGGTATTTATGCACTCTCTGCTTACTATGAATGTTCCGGCGATACAGCCGCTTTAAATCTTGCCAAAAAATCTTTTAACTGGTTAGAACAACATAGCCATGATTCAAAATACAAAGGCTATTATCAATACCTGGAACGGGATGGAACGCCTTCCAATCGCCCTGGAAATACACCCGGCACTTCCGATTTGGGATATAAAGATCAGAACAGTTCTATTCATTTATTGGAAGCTTTTACAGAACTATATAAAGTCTGGAAAGATCCGCTGGTGAAAGCGCGTTTGGAAGAGATGCTTGCCCTCATTCGTGATACCATTGTAACGCCAAAAGGTAATCTGCAATTATACTTTACATCTCAATGGAAACCTGTTTCTTACCGCGATTCTTCCAATGCTGTTATCAAAAAAAATCATTATATAGATCATGTTTCTTTTGGTCATGATGTAGAGACGGCATACCTCATGCAGGAAGCAACAGAGACATTAGGGAATAAGCATGATATAAAGACATTATCCATTGGCAAAAAAATGGTTGATCATGCGCTTCGCAATGGTTGGGATGACACACTTGGCGGCTTTTATGATGAAGGTTATTATTTTAAAAATAAACCCGGCATAACCATTACAATGGAAAGCAAAAACTGGTGGGCGCAGGCAGAAGGATTAAATACACTGCTTATGTTTTCTGATATGTATCCAAAAGATACAATGCGCTATTATCAGCGCTTTACCAAGCTCTGGAATTATGTGCAAACCTATCTCATAGACCACGAACATGGTGATTGGTACGAAGAAGGTTTAGATAAATCGCCGGAATATAAAACGAAGTTAAAGGCGCAGATATGGAAAGGTACATATCACAACTTCCGTGCATTGATGAATTGTATGAACCGGATAGAAGAAGATAAAAAATTGATCAAATAAGCGTTTGTAGCTTATCCATATTTGTTATTGGTAAAACGATTGTTATTTATGAATGTATATTGGTAAACCTAAACTCATTATTTAGCAAAAAGCGGCCGGACTAAACAGGATAAATGTAAATCCGGTAACATGAAATTGGCAAAATCTTTTATTTATTCATGATAGTTTTATCTCCTTATCCATTCTCAATAATTTAAGATTTTTAGATTTATGCGATATGTTATTTTATTAACGATTTGCATTGTTTGCCTGGTAACTTTAAGTTGTAAAACTTCGAAGACAACAAACAAGATAAATGATGCTGATGTTTTGCATAACAATCAGCATCAGCTTACCCAGGTTATTATTTACGATGTTTTTAATCCGCCGGTTACTTCCCGCATATATGCTTATTCTTCGCTTGCCGCTTATGAAGCCATCCGGTATTCAGATAAAAAATATGAGTCTCTGACAGCCAAGCTGAAAAGTTTCAATCAAATGCCGGAACCACAAAAAGGCAAAACCTATAACTATACGCTGGCTGCTACCAAAGCATTCTTTACGGTAGTGCGTAAAATGGTATTCTCTGTTGATTCGTTAACAGCGTATGAGAACAGTGTATATAACAGTTATAAAGATGAAATAGATGATTCGGTGTACAGTCGTTCGCTGGCTTTTGGAGATACCATTGCCAGGGTTATTTTACAACGCGCTGCTACCGATGGCTATGCAGCCTCGCGTGGAAAAACAAAGTATTTAGGCAGTGAAGAATCCGGCAAATGGCGCCCGACGCCGCCCGATTATATGGATGGTGTAGAATGGTGCTGGAATACAATGAAAACATTTGTTCTCGATTCGGCTTCAGAATGTAAACCGCCGTTGCCACCGGCTTACAGCACCGATACAACCAGCATTTTTTTCAGAAATGTGAAAGAGGTATATGATATGGGAACGCATCTTACCGAAGAACAAAAAAGCATTGCACAATACTGGGATGATAATCCATTTGTGGTAGAGCATTCCGGACATTTGCAGTTCGCAAATAAAAAGATTACACCTGCCGGACATTGGATGGGAATTACAACGATTGCCTGCAAACAATCAAAAGCTGATGCTGTTAAAACAGCACAGGCGTATGCCACCGTTGCTGTGGCATTATACGAAGGTTTTATATCCTGTTGGGATGAGAAATATCGAAGTAGTTACATTCGGCCCGTTACGGTAATTAATGAAAGGATTGATGCGAACTGGCTACCGTTTTTACAAACGCCTCCATTCCCGGAATATCCGAGCGGACATAGCGCCATAACGCGTTCTGCAGCAGTTGTATTGACTAAACTATTTGGTGA
>CBDATZ010000024.1:0-394007 GCA_965199845.1 Ilyomonas sp. | reverse complement strand
TACAACCGGGCGATGTGAAATTTAAAGATGTAAGCGGACCAAAAGGCGTTCCCGATGGCGTGATTGATAATTATGATCGTGTGTACGCCGGAAGCCCGTTGCCTAAGTTTACGTATGGATTAACAGGCAATTTTGGCTATGCCGGTTTTGATTTGAGTTTGTTTTTTCAAGGTGTGTATGGAAACAAATTGTACAATCAAATCAATACAGATATTGAAGGATTTTACCGCGCATTTAATATTACGGAACGTACCGCTACAGAAAGCTGGCATGGCGAAGGAACATCAAATACATTACCCCGTTTGTCATGGACGGCAGGTACCAATAACAAGCAACCTTCCACAAGGTTTTTGGAAGATGGTTCTTATCTACGTTTAAAAAATGTGCAGTTGGGTTATCGCATACCAAACAGTATCATCAATAAATTAAAAATATCTTCCGTTCGCTTTTTTGTGAGTGCGCAAAATATATTCACCATTACCAAATACACGGGTTTAGATCCTGAAATGTATTTAAACAACAACTCGCTTGGCGATGGTGTAAGAGCCGTTGGTATTGATTGGGGAACATATCCATCGGCACGTACTTATACATTTGGTGTAACTGCTAATTTTTAAATGATTGTTTATTATGAAAAGAAATACAATAAAAATAGTCGGCTTTCTTTTGCTGGCGACAGGCTTGTTCAGTTGTAAAAAGTTTTTAGACCAGGAAATTTTAGGAAGTTATCAGTCGGCAAATTATTTTACGTCTGACGCCAATGCGGTAAATGCAATCAACGCGGCTTATCCCGACTTGGCTTTTACCGATGCTTCTTCCAATGCAGTTTGGGTTTTGGGTGATGTGGCATCTGATGATGCTATCAAAGGCGGAAATCCCGGCGACCAGGCAGATTTTGAGAACATTGACGAGTTTAATATCCTGCCTTCCAACTCAGCCGTCGAAGCGGTTTGGAAACGTTATTATGACGGTGTTTTTAAATGTAATGTTGTGATAGATGGCTTAACCAACAATACAACGATTTCGCAGGCTACAGCCACGTCTTGTTTGGGACAAGCCAAATTTTTACGGGCGTATTATTATTTTATTCTCACCAATTTTTATGGCGATATTCCGCTGCATTTAAAAGTGGAAACACCGGATGAATTGCAAAGTCCGGCTATACCACAAGCGCAGGTGTTTGCCCAGATTTTAAGCGATTTGCGCGATGCCGGTGCTGCTTTACCAGCTAGTCAAACAGATGCGGGTTTGGGCAGACCCACCAAAGGAGCAGCGCTTGCTTTAATGGCTAAGACTTATCTATTTGAACAGCAGTGGGATTCGGCTGCTATCATGGCGCAACAGGTTGATGCGTTGGGTTACCAATTAACTCAAAAATATACAGATAACTTCAGCGCTTCCACCAAAACAAATACAGAAACCATCTTTTCGGTGTGGCATGCAAAAGGTAAAAGTCCGTACCAGGGAAATAATTTAAACCAATGGTTTGCACCGCGTTCCATAAACGGTTACGGCTTCTTTTATCCAACCCAAAGCCTGGCTGATAATTACGAGAAAGCAACCGATGGAACGGTTGATCCGCGTTTAGATTATACGATGGCAAGAGAAGGGAAAAGTTATTATGATGTCTCATTTGATCCGTCATGGTCAACGACCGGTTATATTACCAAAAAGCAGGTTCAGCCGCTTTCTGAAGTGCCGACAACAACCAAAGGCGATGGTGACGTAAATTATGAAGCTATACGTTATGCAGATATTCTGTTGGTAGAAGCAGAAGCTTTCAATGAGCAGGGAAACAGTTCTGCGGCTTTGGCTCCGTTAAACAAAGTTCGCAAACGCGCGCGTGAATCTTATTTGTATGATTCATTGCCGGGTGCCGGAACCATTCCGGATGGTTTGCTGCCTGATATTACAACAACCGACCAGTCGCAACTGCGTGATATTATTCGCCGCGAACGCAGAAGCGAACTGGCGCTTGAGTTTCAGCGTTTCTTCGATGTTATGCGTTATGGCAGTGCGTATGCAACCAGCGCATTAAGCGACAAGCCGAATTTTAATTATACAAATAATCGTTTCTTTCCCATTCCGCAAAGCGAAAGAGACACCAACAAGAAGCTATAATTCGTAGATAATAAAAACACATTTATGCGTACATTCTATCTTATCATATTTCTTCTGCTTACGGTTATGGTTGTTACCTTTTCCTGTAAGAAAGATGATAACAAGCCGGCAACTTATAACAGTGATGAATCAGCGCTCACTGCACTTATAGATTCAGCAACCAATATTTACAATACAAGTATAGAAGGAAAAAAAGCCGGTGAATATGCTATTGGTTCGCGCCAGCCGCTCGACAGCACTATCCGGTTGGCAACAACCATTAGCCAAAGCAATGCCTATCCGCAGCAGGAAGTAAACAACGCGGTAGAAAGTCTGCGTCGTTCCCTGGTAAAATTCAATACGTATTTAATACAGGAAGTATCGCCGCAATTCTTAGTTGCTCAATGGTTGTTTAATGGTAATACAATAGACTCTTCCGGTCATGGTCACGATGGTACATTAAAAGCTGGTTGGGTTGGCAGCGATGCTAAATCAGCCAAAGCCGGAACTACTTTACCGCAATTGGTTACCGACCGTTACGGGCAGGCAGGAATGGCTTACGATTTCAACAACGCTGCCTATGTGGAAGTTCCTTACAGTGCCGACCTGAACCCAACAAGTTTTACATTGACATTATGGGTAAAACGGCATGGCACGAACAGCAACAATTATATCTTTTCACTTGATAGGTGGAATGGTTTTAAGTTCCAGTTACAAAGCGCGAATTATCCATTCTTAACGGTACATACGGCTTCAGGTTATTCCGATGTTGATGCCGGCGCTGCTGTACCAGATGAAACCTGGACGCAGATTGGTGCTTCTTATACAAATGGTACGATGAAGTTTTATATAAATGGTGCACTGGTAAAAACGCAAGCTATCAATGGTGCTTTGGTTACGCTGACCGATCCGGTTCCGCTGGCTATTGGTAACGAGCTTCCGAAAGACACGTATGACCTGGTAAATTCATCAAGTTCATATGCTTTTTACGGCGCGAATTATTTTATCGGTTCAATTGATGATATTCGTTTTTACAATACAGTATTAAGCGATGCAGAAGTGCAATCTATTCATACGCAGGAAGCGCCATAAAATATAAAAAAGTTACAGATTGTTTTCGTTCTGCTTTTTTACATTTTATTTTTGAGTTCTTACTTCACATCATAACATAAATATGATTCGTTTGAAACAACTTTTTGTTATTATCACAACAGTTATTATCGGTCTATGTGCCTGCCGGTCTTCGGGTAATAAAACAGAAACGGCAGGCACCGATTCAACGGCTGTAACAACAAAAGATACGAACAGCTGGGCGTTGCTTCCGTTTATCAAAACAGATAACGCAAACCCGATTTTACAACCGGGCGATAATACGTTTCTGGATCCGATTACACACAAGTTAACGGGCTGGGAAGCTAAGAATGTTTTTAATCCTGCAGTTGCTGTTCGTAACGATACCTTGTTCATGTTGTATCGTGCGCAGGACAGTATTGGCAAGCCAACCGGAACATCCAGAATCGGCTTGGCTTCAAGTACCGATGGAATTCATTTTGCACGTTATCCATCGCCTGTTTTATATCCGCAAAACGATGCTTATAAAAAATGGGAATGGCAGGGCGGCTGCGAAGATCCGCGCGTGGTACAAGACAGTGCCGGCTTGTATTATATGACGTACACGGCTTACGATGGAACGATGGCGCGTTTGTTAATTGCCACATCGCTGGACTTAATACATTGGACAAAACACGGGTCTGTATTTGCCAAAGCGTATAATGGTAAATATGTAGATAAATGGAGCAAATCAGGCTCTATTGTTTCTACTTACAAAGGCGGTAAAATAACGGCAACACGTGTTAACGGAAAATACTGGATGTATTGGGGTGATTTGTTTATTTGGGCAGCGACTTCTGATGATTTGATAAACTGGACGCCGGTTGAAATGCAACCAGGACAAAAGCCTCCTGTTGCGTTAAAAGGTGTTGCCGAAAAAGTGCCTGATTTACAGATTGCCATTCCTACCCGTATTAATATGTTTGATAATGATTTGGTAGAATCCGGCCCGCCGGCAATGCTTACCGACAAAGGAATTTTGTTGTTGTACAACAGCCGCAGTATGCCGCCGGATGGCGATAAAGAATTGAAAGAAGGAACTTATATAACCGGGCAGGTTTTGTTGGATAAAAATGATCCGACAAAAATTTTGAAGCGATTAAATCATTATTTTATGAAGCCTGAAAAGCCTTATGAATTAACCGGCGAAGTAAATAAAGTTTGTTTTATTGAAGGGCTGGCTCAGTTTCATAATCAGTATTTTCTTTATTACGGAACCGCCGATTCTAAGATAGCTGTGGCAGAGCATAAATAAGATAAGTTTTGAAATTAAATAGATACATCAAATAAGGAAACTTGCAAGATAAATTGTGTTCAATTACGCCATTTTGAATGGATTTTATTTGCTCATTTCTATATCTTTTCATCAGCAAACCTTCATTCAAGTCTCAATAAAAAAAGTTTCGGATTCTATTAAAAATCCGAAACTTTTTTTATTGAGAAGAGCAGTAAAGTTTTCTTTAATACAGTAAAGTATAAATAAAAAATTTACACATCTAATTTCGCATACTTCGCATGTGTTTCAATAAACTCTCTGCGTGGCGCAACTTCATCGCCCATCAGCATACTAAATACACGGTCGGCTTCGGCAGCACTTTCTAAAGCTACCTGTTTCAGGGTACGGCGAGCCGGATCCATAGTGGTTTCCCAAAGCTGGTCAGCATTCATTTCACCCAAACCTTTGTAGCGTTGAATGCCAACGCTGTCTTCTTTTCCATTGCCCAAACGTTCTACCCACATTTTACGTTGCTCTTCGTTATAAGCGTAATGCGCTTCTTTTCCTTTTTTAACCAGGTAAAGTGGCGGCTGTGCAATATAAACGTGCCCTTGCTGCACCAGCTCTTTCATATAACGGAAAATGAAAGTCAATATCAGTGTTGCGATGTGAGAACCATCCACGTCAGCATCCGTCATAATAATCAGTTTATGATAACGAAGCTTTGTAATGTTCAGCGCCTTCGGATCTTCGGCCGTGCCAACGGTTACACCCATAGCTGTGAAGATGTTGCGGATTTCCTCGTTCTCATAAATCTTATGCTCCATCGCTTTTTCCACATTCAAAATTTTACCACGCAGGGGCAAAATCGCCTGGAAGCTACGTTCGCGACCTTGTTTGGCAGTACCGCCGGCGCTATCACCCTCAACCAGGTACAATTCGCAACGTTCCGGATCGCGCTCGCTGCAATCAGCCAGTTTACCAGGCAAACCGCTACCGCTCAAAACCGTTTTACGCTGCACCATTTCGCGGGCTTTTTTAGCCGCTACGCGAGCCTGCGCTGCCAAAACAACTTTGCTGATGATATTCTTAGCTTCTTTTGGATTTTCTTCGAGATAATGCTCTAAAGCACGAGCCACGGTTGTATGCACAACGCCGCTTACATCGCTGTTTCCCAGTTTCGTTTTTGTCTGACCTTCAAACTGTGGTTCCGGCACTTTTACCGAAATAATCGCGCTTAAACCTTCGCGAAAATCATCGCCTTCCACAGCCACTTTTGCTCTTTCAAACAAACCTTGTTTATCACCATAGGTTTTAAAAACTCGTGTTAAAGCCTGGCGGAAACCGGTAACGTGCGTACCACCTTCAATTGTATTTATATTATTTACGTAAGAGAAAATGTGTTCTTTAAAATCGTCGTTATAAGTGAGAGCAACTTCTACGGTTACATTGCTGGCTGCATCGTGACCTTCTACATATAATGGCTTGCCAATAAGTGAACTGCGGTTGCCGTTTTTATCGAGCATTTCCACAAACTCGATAATGCCGCCTTCGCTGTAAAACTCTTTGCTGTATGTAATACCGCTGTCGTCTTTTTCGCGAAGATCATTGAGTAATATCTGTATTTTTTTATTCAGATAAGAAAGTTCGCGCAGGCGACCTTCTAAAATTTCCCGGTTATAAATTCCACTCTGGAAAATAGATAAATCCGGCCAGAAACGAACATAAGTTCCTGTTTTATCGCTGGTACCAATTTCCCGCACCGGGTATTCCGGAATGCCGGTATGATATTCCTGCTCAAACATTTTTCCTTCACGCTGAACAATTACGTGGCAAGTGGTGCTCAGAGCGTTTACGCAACTGACACCAACACCATGCAAACCACCGGAAACTTTATATGTGTCTTTATCAAATTTACCACCGGCGTGCAACACAGTCATCACAATTTCTAACGCGCTGCGCTTTTCTTTGGTTGTAATACCAGTCGGAATGCCACGTCCGTCATCCTGAACGCTTATTGAATTATCTTCATGAATGGTAACCGTAATATTTTTACAATAACCGGCAAGTGCTTCATCAATCGAGTTATCTACAACTTCATACACAAGGTGGTGAAGACCTTTAACGCCGACATCACCAATATACATTGCGGGACGTTTGCGCACCGCTTCCAAACCTTCTAAAATCTGAATACTGTCTGCGCCATAAGTCTTGGGTTGCGGCGCTTCTATGGTAAGTGTTTCTTCGTTCATATTTTACGTGCTAAATCCTTGTAAAAAGAGCATTTTACAATCTGGCGAAGTTACTTAAAATTAGTTGTTTTGCCATGCCATAAAACCATTTTGTGTCCTTATATTTTGTTATAAAAACGCTACAAAAATTAGCTTTCTACACTTATTATTTATTTTTAATAAGTAATTTTTCTATTGTTCTCTTTTTATGAATTATGAATGGCTTCTTACATTCGCTTTGCGAAACGAAAAACTGATATTATAGAAAGTAAGAAACTTGTACGGCAGCGTATGAGGGATAGAAGCCGAAAGGCAGAGCAAGGAATAAGAATACAAAAGACAAGAAACAAGATGAAAGAAGCGGTGCTACGGAGTTATTTCGGTCATAGTGATTTGTATTGTCTCAATGAGTGCTTTACAGTTGCAGCGAATAGTCCGACCGCCTGGCTTGCCTTGCAGGCACGCCATTGGGCAATTAAAAATTCAGCAGAATGAAAGCCGCAGGCACCAAAGAGATTAAAGATGAATTGAAAAGCCTGTCGCAAAAGGAAGTGATAGAACTTTGCCTGCGGCTGATAAAATATAAGAAGGAAAATAAAGAGCTACTTAGCTATATTTTATTTGATGCGCACGACCGACAGGGTTATGTAGATATAATAAAAGCTGAGATGGACGAAGAGTTTGTTGCTTTGCCTAAAAACAGCCGCTATCTGGTAAAAAAAGGATTGCGCAGTATGCTGCGAACCGTTGCCAAATACAGTCGTTACATGGGAGAAAAAGAAGCTGAAGTGGAGTTGCGGCTGCATTTTTGCCGGAACATGAAGAACGCAGGCATGGCATCGCATTCGTACCAGGCGACGATGAAAATGTACACGTCTCAACTGGATAAAATACAAGAGTTGATACCCGGATTGCACGAAGATCTGCAGTTCGATTTTCAGAAACAATTGAATGTGTTAATTAACTGAACGTCAAAAGAAAAATGTTTTATTTGCTGACAACAAAACTGTTACAAAAATGGAATTACATATTACAAAAAATGTAAAGGAGCTAAGTGCGCAAGCTGCCGATTTTATTGTTGAACACATCAATACAACTTTACAAAAACAGTCAAAATATACGCTTGCTTTATCTGGCGGCAGCACGCCAAAGGCTTTGCACGAATTGTTGGCAAGCGATGCTTATAAAGGACATATTGACTGGAGTAAAATTCATTTTTTCTGGGGCGATGAACGCTTTGTTCCTTTCAGCGATGAGCGCAACAATGCAAAGATGGCGTTTGATACTTTGCTTGATAAAGTGCCGGTAAATAAAGAGCATATTCACATTATGCAGACGGAAAATATTACGCCGGAAGCATCGGCTAACGCATACGAAGAATTGCTTCATCAATATTTTCCTTTGGTGCATACCCATCACCCCGATGATCATCCCGACAATACGCCTTTTACCACGTTTGATTTGATTATTTTAGGCTTGGGCGATAACTCGCATACGTTATCGTTATTTCCGCACCAGCCAATTATTTTTGAAACTGAAAAATGGGTTGATTCTTTTTATCTGGATGAACAAAGTATGTATCGCGTAACGCTTACACATCCGGTTGCCAATCATTCGGCTTGTGTGATGTTTTTGGTGGCTGGTTCAGGCAAAGCAGAAGCGATGAAACATATTTTGAAAGACAATTACAATCCGGATGAATACCCGGCGCAAATCATTAAACCAAAAGGTGAATTGCATTGGTTTTTAGATGAAGCTGCGGCGGCTGATTTGAAGTAATTTTTCTCATTGAATTGATCCCATTTATAAAAATCAATTCAACTTAGCCTTATTATTTCAACAATAGAGAAGCCTCTAATATTCAATGTATACTCGTTTTTAGAAATACTTCGATTCTTCAGCAAACGTTGTTGCATTTGATTTGTATGTCAACTTCTTCTTGATTCTTGTACCTTGTATCTTAAGTCTTGTGCCTTAATTTTTAGCTCTTATTTCCTAAAACTTGAATCTTCCATCTTGTTTCTTAAATCTCATTTCTTGTGTCTTCTCCTTAACGTTTGTACATGTATTTTTGCATCTGAAAACAAGAAGACATGGAGTTAGCTGCGTTGTATGATAAAGCTTTGAATTTTGAATTTTTATCAGTGGAAGAAGGTGTGTATTTGTTTCATCAGGCGCCGCTTACAGAGCTGATGTATATTGCTGATACGCTTAGACAGAAACAAGTTCCGCATGGTAAAGTAACCTGGCAGATAGACCGCAATGTAAACACGACTAATGTGTGTATTGCCAATTGCAAATTCTGCAATTTTTACCGTATTCCCGGCAGCCCGGATGCGTATATTACAGACATGGATACGTATCGCCGCAAGGTGAATGAGACCTTTAAATACGGCGGCGACCAATTGCTATTACAAGGCGGACATCATCCAAATTTAGGTCTTGATTTTTACGCGAAAACGTTCCGGCAACTGAAGTCAGAATTTCCAATACTAAAACTTCATACACTCGGACCACCGGAGATTGCACACATTTGTAAGCTCGAAAAAATGAGTCATCACGATGTATTGAAAGCGTTGCAGGAAGCCGGCATGGATTCGTTGCCCGGCGCCGGCGCAGAGATATTGGTTGATAGAGTAAGAAGATTGATAAGCAAAGGAAAATGCGGTGCTGATGAATGGCTTGCTATCATGCACGAAGCGCACGAACTGAATATTACAACCAGTGCCACCATGATGTTTGGTCATGTGGAAACCATCGAAGAGCGCTTTATTCATTTGGTTCGCCTGCGCGATACGCAAGCTATCAAACCAACATCGGCAAAAGGTTTTTTAGCCTTTATTCCCTGGACTTTCCAGGATGTTGATACGTTGCTCACACGTATTCGCGGCGTGCATAATTTAACCACTTCCGAAGAATATATCCGCATGATTGCATTAAGCCGCATCATGCTTCCGAATGTGTTGAATGTGCAGGCAAGCTGGCTTACCGTTGGCAGGCAAACCGCGCAGCTGTGCTTACGTGCCGGTTCTAACGATTGGGGCAGCATTATGATTGAAGAGAATGTGGTAAGTGCTGCCGGTGCACCGCATCGCTTTACTTCTACTACTATTCAGCAAGCCATTCGCGAAGCTGGTTTTGAACCGCAACTTCGTAACCAGCAATATGAGTGGCGTAAAATTCCGGATGCGATTGTTGAACAGGTGATTGATTATTAAGAATGTGGCGTTGGGTTTGAGATAAATGCAGTTAAATTGTAAACTTCAATTAACATCGTTTTTCGAAAGATTGACTAAATATGCCATTATACCAGATTGGACAGCAACTTGATTTTATTAAAGAAACTTCATTCAAGTATGAACGTGAAATTCAGCAATTAATTGAGCGAAATTTGAGATCATTGTTAAAGCTTGATTTTATTCGCTCTGAGTTCTCTTTAAATAATTTTCGTATTGACACTTTGGCCTTTGATACTGAGTTGAAAGCTTTTATAATAATTGAGTATAAAAGGGATAAGACTTTTAGCGTTATTGATCAAGGTTATGCATATTTATCTTTGATGTTGAATAATAAAGCTGATTTTATTTTAGAATATAATGAAAGCCAAAATCAAAGTCTTAAAAGAAGTGATGTTGACTGGTCTCAATCTAAAGTAATTTTTGTTTCTCCCTTATTTACTACCTATCAGCGGGAAGCTATAAATTTTAAAGATTTGCCAATTGAGCTTTGGGAAGTCAGGAAGTTTGAAAACAATACCATTTCTTTTGAACAAATTCAGAAAGCTTCAGCTAAAGAAAGTATTAAGACGCTTTCCCGAAATAATGATACAGTTGAAGCTGTAAGTAAAGAAGTAAAAGTTTATACAGAACAAGATCATCTTTCTAAAGTTGATTTTGAAACACGTGAGTTTTACGAACAATTTAAAGAAAGGCTATTAAATTTAGATGATAATGTAACTGTTCAACCTAAGAAACAGACAATAGGATTTAAAGTTGATAACAATATATTTTGCGACATTGTTTTGCAAGGAAAAGGATTGAAAATTTATTTAAATTTAAAAAGTAACGAACTTCAAGATCAGAAAAATATAGCACGAGATGTTTCAAATGTTGGACACTGGGGTAATGGAGCTTATGAAATTAAATTATCCGATTTTGAAGATATAGATTATGTGTTGAGTCTTTTAAAACAATCTCTTCGTAAAAACAAAGAATAATATAGTAATCTGTATTCTTTTATTTCATACCCAAAACCCATACTTCAAAGCTTTTTATTATGGCACGAATACAAACTAACAAAGACACATCGCGGAAAGATATTATTGTACAAGCGGCGGCAGCTTTGTTTGTAGAGAAAGGCTACAAAGCAGCCAGTATGCGCGATCTGGCTGAAAAAGTCGGCGTGGAAGCTGCCAGCTTATACAATCATATACGCAGTAAAACTGACTTATTACATGACATTTGTTTTGTAGTTGCTAACCGCTATTGGGAAGAAATGAGCCGCGTAGAAGCTGAAGATACAACCGCCATTCAAAAGATAGAAGCGTTGCTTCGGTTTCTTATCAACCAAATGATTTTTTATTTTGATGAAGTGCATGTTAGCGACAGGGAATGGCGTCATCTGGCTGAACCTTATCTGTCTAATTTTCAAACGCAACGTCGTAACTTCCGCAAGCGGTTTGCTGCGATTGTAGAAAAAGGAATTGTAAAGGGAGAAATAAAATCTATAGACGCATCAACCTCTGTTTTAATTATGCTTCATGCCATCAGCGGTATTGAAAGCTGGCATCGCAGCAAACGAAAAATTAATGATAAAGAGCTGGAAGAAAATATGATTACGATTATGCTGGATGGCTTGCGAAAATGATTTTATAGAACACGGATGACGCAGATTTCATGCACGGATGGTCTGGATTTTAATTTTATGTTAATGGTGTACATGAATCTGATATGAGCGTAAGTAAATATTACTTATTCAATTCTAAAAATCCGTGCATGAAATCCGTGTCATCCGTGTTCTAACGCATTCACCATAGCTTTAACTTCGGTTTCATTAGCAATGTAAACATTGCCATAATCGCTTACTTCTTTATTCATGTACGTAACCGGATTGGGAGCCTTTATTCTGGCGGATGAATGAAATTCCCAAGCACCACTTTCATCTTTAAGTTGTTTGATGTTCGATGATTTTATGCCGGCACCGGGCATAATAATAATTCTATCGCCGGCTTGTTTTACCAGCTTGTTCAATAGCTCTCCGGCATCTGGCGCAGCGCTTTTTTGTCCCGATGTAAGAATACGCTCACAGCCGCAACCGATGATGTCTTCCATAGCTTTGAACGGATCGGGCGCACAATCAAACGCGCGGTTGCAGGTAACACCCATAGTTCCCGCCCATTCTACAATACGTTTCAGACGTTCGGTATCTATTTGAGCGTCTAAGGTTTGAATACCGACAGAAATGCCATCACAACCCAGTTGTTTACACATCTTAATATCATCTTTCAAAATGGCAAATTCATCATCACTATAAAAATAATTGCCGGAGCGCGGGCGAAGAATCGGGTATAAAAGAATGGATACGTTTTCCCTGGCTCTTTTTATCGTTCCATAACTTGGCGTTGTGCCGCCTTCAATCGGGTTATCACATAATTCAACCCTTACCGCACCAGCTCTTTCTGCGATTATGCATGAATCAACATGAAACGCGCACACTTCCAATATCGCTTTCTTTATCATAATACTTTATACATTCTACATAATACAATTATGAATAATGACTTTTTGCTTTAAACACCTGTTCTACGCCATTGCTTTTTACGGAGTAAGTAAAACCGGGCTGCAAACTAAAACCGCCATATTCGCCTTGTTTATTAAGTGCAATAAAACCAACCTGTATGCCTTTCGATTTTTCGGGGCTGCGTTGAATAATTCGTTCTACGGCTTCTCTGCAGGCATCTTCCGGTTTTCTGCCCTGGCGCATCAATTCTACAACAAGATGAGAACCGACAATACGTATCACTTCTTCGCCAACACCGGTTGATGTAGCCGCGCCAATTTCATTATCTACATATAAACCGGCGCCGATTACCGGCGAATCGCCCACGCGGCCATGCATTTTAAAAGCCATGCCGCTGGTAGTACAGGCACCGCTTAAATCGCCGTTGCTGTCCATTGCCATCATACCAATGGTATCATGATTATCCGGTCCGCCGGGCATCGGGTCTTTCTTCTTATCGTACAAGCGGTTTTCTATATTGATTTCAGGTTTATAATTCGCTGTTTTCAGCCATTCTTTATAAGCTTTTTCGCTTTCCGGTGTCAGCAGGTTTTCTTTTTTAAAACCATTTGCCAGCGCAAATTGCAAAGCGCCATCGCCAACCAATATCACATGCGGCGTTTTCTCCATTACCAAACGGGCAACCGAAATCGGGTGCATAATATGTTCAATGCACATCACCGCACCACAATTGTATTTATCATCCATAATACAGGCATCAAGCGTTACAAATCCGTCACGATCGGGCAATCCGCCATAACCAATGGTTTGTATAGTTGGATCGGCTTCGGGAATTTTTACGCCGGCTTCTACGGCATCTAACGCCCGGCCGCCTTTGCTCAACACTTCCCAGGCACCGGTATTCGCTGATTTACCAAAATCCCAGGTAGAAACAACAACCGGGTTATTTTTTACAATTCTGTTTTTTTTAGCAGCGGCTAATACCGAATTGCCTTCTAACAATACGGCTGAACCGATAGCTGCTGTTTGCAAAAAATTTCTGCGTGATGCCATAAGTGTTTTATTTAAAATGAGTTAGTATGTAAGATAAATTTTTCTGGTAAAACAAGAATACTGCTTTGCCAGAAGCAAATAGAAATGTTTTAAAGAAATGCAAAAAAAATTTTTTTATTCCGAAAAATAATAGCTCTTTTGTGTAAACGATTGCTCGGATTAATTGCCATCAAAAATTACGATACAAGACTTAGCTGATGAATTGAAATTAACGACTGCAACCGTATCGCGTGCGCTCAATAATCATCCGCGAATCAGTGACAATACAAAGAAATTAGTGCAGGAATTAGCGGTAAAAAGAAATTACCGCCGCAATAAACTGGCTTCGTCTTTACGCTCTGGTAAAACACACATGATAGGTGTGATTATACCCAGCGCAGAGATAAATTTTTTTGGCTCCGTAGTTCATGGAATTGAAAGTTTAGCAATTACAAAAGGATATAATATTCTTCTTTATCAAAGCAATGAAACCGCGAAGTATGAGAAGAAAGCAATTGAAACATTTATAGATATTGGTGTTGATGGCGTGCTGGCTTCTATCGCAAAAGACGCGCACGAATTTTCGCATTATCTCGACTTAAAAGAGGCGGGAATTCCGCTTGTTTTCTTTGACAGAAGTAAGGATATGCTTAACATTCCTTCGGTAATTGTAGATGACTTTAAAGGCGGTTATATTGCAACAGAACACTTGCTGCATCAGGGTTACAAGCGCATTGGTCATATCAGCGGACAACTTCATCTGAAAACTTTTAACGACCGTTTACATGGTTATAAAGCGGCCCTGGCAGCTAATGGTTTTGAGATAGATGAGTCGCTGATATATAATGGCAATGTTTCGATACAGGCAGGCAGAGATGCCATTGATTATTACATGAAGTTGCCGCAACCGCCTGATGCAATTTTTTGCGTGGAAGATTTTACAGCTCTTGGTGTTGTAAAAGAAGCCAAAGAACGTAATATTCTGATCCCCGAAAAATTGGGTGTGATTGGTTTTGCCAATGAAGCTTTTGATGAACATATCACGCCATCGCTGTCTTCGATAGACCAGCAAACGGTGCAAATGGGAAAAGAAGCGTTCTCATTATTACTTAAAATTATGTCTGATAAAGATATGAGTGATTTGAAAAAAACAAACGTGGTATTGGAGCCGGTTCCGCATTTCAGGCAATCTTCAATGCGGACAATATAAAGCGGGTTTGTTCTTTTTATTTAAAAAATTTGTGCAAACGATTACTTTGAATTTACCAATACCTTATGAGTAAATCTACTTCGCTTGTTGTATTGCTGGTTTTTTCACTGTTGGCTATTATAAGCTGGCGATATGATGCTGCGATAAAAGTGACCACGGTAGCCCGGCCTGATTTATCTGTAACCAATCAAAATTATACAGGTAATAAAGCGCCGTTGCAGCCACTCTCTTTTATTAAACTTCCGGTTGGTACTATACATGCCCAAGGCTGGGTAAAAAAATACCTCGAACTGCAACGCGATGGTTTAACGGGTCATTTGGGTGAAATCAGCGCCTGGCTTGATAAGAACAACAATGCCTGGTATAGCGGAAATGGAACCGGCGATCATGGCTGGGAAGAAGTTCCGTATTGGTTAAAAGGTTATGGAAACTTAGGTTATCAATTGCACGATACAGCCATTATTGCTGAAACCAAACGCTGGCTGAATAAGGCTTTTATGAGCCAACGGCCGGATGGCTATTTTGGACCCGCAATTAAAGAAAATGAACACCAGGATAACAAAGGACAAACACCCGATTTATGGCCAAACATGCTGATGCTTTGGTGCATGCAATCGTATTATGAATACAGCGGCGATAAACGTGTGCTTTCTTTCATGGATAAATATTTTGACTGGGAAGCGAAACTGCCCGATGATAAACTGTTAGAGATTTATTGGGAGAATAGTCGTGGCGGTGATAACTTGTACAGCATTTACTGGTTATACAATATCACGGGTAAAAAAGAACTATTAACCTTAGCAGAAAAAATACATAATAATACAGCCAACTGGATGCAAAAAGACAATCTTCCCAACTGGCATAATGTAAATATTGCGGAGTGTTTTCGCGAGCCGGCAACGTATTATATGCAAACCAAAAATGAAGATCATTTACAGGCAACGTATAACGATTTTAAACTGGTAAGAAATATATACGGACAAGTGCCCGGCGGCATGTTTGGCGCCGACGAAAATGCACGGCAAGGTTATACCGATCCGCGGCAGGCAGTAGAGACTTGTGGTATGGTAGAACAAATGGCAAGCGATGAAATTTTAAGTGGCATTACCGGCGATCCGCTGTGGGCTGAGAACTGCGAAGATGTAGCTTTCAATACATATCCGACAGCGGTAATGCCCGACTTCAAATCGTTGCGCTATTTAACGGCACCAAACATGGTTATCAGCGATAGCAAAAATCATAGTCCCGGCATACAAAACGATGGACCTTTTTTAATGATGAATCCGTTCAGCAGCCGTTGTTGCCAGCACAATCATGCACAAGGTTGGCCATATTATGCCGAGTATCTTTTTATGGCTTCGCCCGATAATGGTTTGGCAGCTATGTTATACAGTTCCTCAACGATTACAGCTAAAGTGGCAAAAGGAAATGCGGTTACAATTAAAGAAGAAACCAATTATCCTTTTGATGAAAAAATACAGTTTACAATAACCACTTCAAAAGAGGTTACGTTTCCTTTTTATATAAGAATCCCTTCCTGGTGCAACGGCGCGAAAGTATATGTAAACGGTGCCTTACAAGACAACGACAATAAGCCTGGTACTTATACACGTATTGAACAAAACTGGCGTGGCAAAGACGTTGTTGAATTAGAACTTCCGATGCATATATCGGTAAGAAAATGGCAAGCCAATAAGAACAGTGTCAGCGTAAATTATGGTCCGCTTACCTATTCATTGCAAATCAAAGAAGATTATAAAAAAATGGACAGCAAAGCGTCCGCAATCGGTGATAGCAAATGGCAGGCAAATGTTGACGAAAGCAAATGGCCGTCTTATGAAATTTATCCCGCGAGTAGCTGGAATTATGGTTTGGTTTTAAACAAGGATACGGCTTCTTCTTTTGAAGTGGTAAAAAAGACTTGGCCGAAGGATGATTTTCCATTTACGCAACAAAATGTTCCAATAGAAATTAAAGCCAAAGGCAAACAAATTCCTGACTGGAAAATTGACAAATATGGTTTGTGCGATACGTTGCCGCCAAGCCCTGTAAATGTAGCCACCAAAGAAGATGATATTATACTGATACCAATGGGCGCAGCCCGATTGCGTATCTCGTCTTTTCCGGTAATTAAAAATTAAAAATATTTTATAAGTGAAGCAGCAAAAAGCTGCATTTTACAGACTATAAAAAATAAGGAATGAAGAAAATTAATTGCTTGCTTGTACTCCTGTTTTTTTTCCTTGCTACGGTATCCAATGCGCAGAAAGAAAGATCAGTCTGGACAAAAGAAAAAGCTAATGAATGGTACAGCACAAAAGGCTGGTTGCGTGGTTGCGATTTTATTCCCAGCACCGCTATTAATCAGCTCGAAATGTGGCAGGCTGAAACGTTTGATACAGCTACCATTGACAAAGAATTGGGCTATGCAGAATCCATTGGTTTAAACTGTATGCGTGTGTTTTTGCATCATCTTGCCTGGCAGGTAGATAAGCAAGGTTTTAAAGATAGAATGAATCAGTATTTATCTATTTCAGACAGGCATGGCATTACCACGATGTTTGTGTTTTTTGATGATTGCTGGAACGAATATTATCATGCCGGTAAACAGCCGGAACCAAAGACGGGCATTCATAATTCAGGCTGGATACGCGACCCCGGAAAATTATATTTTGATGAGCCAAAGCTCGTAGATACACTTGAAATGTATGTGAAAGATGTATTGACAACGTTTAAAGATGACAAGCGTATTTTGTTGTGGGATTTATATAACGAACCCGGCAATACAGGTCATGGAAATAAGAGCTTGCCTTTGCTTGCAAAAACGTTTGTTTGGGGACGACAAATCAATCCTTCGCAACCACTTTCCGCCGGTATCTGGAATAAAGATTTAAGTGAATTAAATACGTTTCAATTAAAGAATTCAGATGTCATTACTTATCATGATTATAGCCCGGTAGAATCTCACCAGAAAACCATTGATTCATTACGGAAATATGATCGCCCGTTGCTTTGTACCGAATATATGGCACGGCCGCGCAACAGCACATTTGCTACCGTAATGCCGATGCTGAAAAAAGAAAATGTAGCGGCTATCAACTGGGGTTTGGTAGCTGGTAAAACAAACACAATGTATGCCTGGGATGCGCCTATGCCGGGTGGTGAAGAGCCGAAACTTTGGTTTCATGAAATTTTTTAGAAAAGACGGTACACCATATAAAGAAGATGAAGCCGCACTCATTAAATCCTTAACCCAAAAACAATAAAAAAAACATGTCAACTGCTGTTAGTGATAAGATAATGAGCGGAAAGCTGAGAGAATTTATTCACGATACAACCATTGTGGTTCGTTCTCCGGGCAGAATTAATTTGATAGGCGAACATACCGATTATAACGAAGGTTTTGTATTGCCGGCAGCCATTGACAAAGCTGCTTATTTAGCCTTAACGCCAAGAGAAGACGAGCAGATACACCTGACTTCTATTGACCTGCATGATACCTATTCCGGTAACATACAGGACTTTCAGAGAACAGAGAAATCATGGCCGAATTATATACTTGGCGTGGCAGATCAGTTCAGGCAAAAAGGCTGGCTCTCCAAAGGCTTTGATGCGGCGCTGACCGCTGATGTTCCAATTGGTGCCGGTTTGTCTTCGTCTGCCGCAGTAGAGAATGCTGTGGTAATGGCATTGAACGAAATAGAAAGTACCGACATTGATAAAATGATGATGGTAAAAATATCTCAGAAAGCAGAGCATACTTATCCGCGTTTAATGTGCGGCATCATGGATATGTTCGCCAGTATGTTTGGTAAAAAGAACAACGTTATCAAACTTGATTGCCGCTCTCTGGAATATGAATATGAGCCGTTTGATATGGACGGATTTGTTATTTTATTATTAGACAGTAATGTAAAACATTCATTAAATACAACTGAATACAATGTGCGCCGTCAGCAGTGCGAAGAAGGTGTGGCAATGGTAAAACAACATCATCCAGTAAAAACTTTACGTGATGTAACTAAGGAAATGCTTGATAAATATGTGCTTCCCTATAATGAACTGGTATATAGAAGATGCAGTTATGTATTGGAAGAAAACGAGCGTCTTATTACAGCTTGTCGTTATCTTGAAGAAGGCGATATGCAGGCATTTGGAAAGAAGATGTTTGAATCTCATAACGGGTTAAGCAAAAAATATGAAGTGAGTTGCCCCGAGCTTGATTTTTTAGTTGACCAGGTAAGAGGAAATAAAGATGTATTGGGAGCCCGTATGATGGGCGGTGGCTTTGGCGGATGCACAATCAATCTGGTAAAGGAAGAAGCCGTAGATACGCTAATCGCAGGTATTACCAAAGCTTATAAATCATCTGTCGGGCTGGATGTAAAACCATACATCACACATATAGAAGAAGGAACAAAAATTATATCATAAATCAATTTTTTAAAGCAATCAGTATTCGAACAATTTTTTAATTATCACACTCAAAACAAAACTTCCGTTATGAACATTTGCTTGTCAAAAGGTTCAGGTATGAGTCATCTCTCTTTACCTGTCAGGAGGCAGTACCTTCCTCCCAAGCCACTGCTTTTTTTACTTATTTTTTTCCTGCCGTTTTTAACGAAAGCACAGGATGTAGCTGTAACCGGTTCAGTTACAGATTCTTCTACCAAGATATTAGCCGGTGTTACGGTAAGTACAGATGAATCGAAAAGAAATGTGCTTACAGACGACCAGGGATTCTTTTCTATCAAAGTATCGCCAAAAGACAAAAATCTTGTCTTCAGCTATGTGGGTATGAAGAATATTACGCAACCTCTTAATGGTTCTTCCAATTATGAAATTACCATGACGCCGGACGCTTCCGGTTTAAAATGATGTAGTCGTAATTGGTTATGGTTCAAAAAAGAAGGAAGCGATAACCGGTGCTATTTCTACTATTACCAGTAAAGATATAGACCGTGTGCATGGTGGTGCTACGGTAAGTACCGGGTTAGCCGGTAAACTTCCCGGCGTTACGTTCCGCCAGGGAGATGGTCGTCCGGGTGCCGGCGCTACCATACAAATACGTAATATGGGAACGCCATTATATGTAATAGATGGTATTCAGCAAGACGAAGGACAGTTTAATAACCTGGCTCCGAATGATATTGAAAGTATTTCTGTATTGAAAGATGCTTCTGCTGCTATTTATGGTGTGCGCGCTGCCAATGGTGTTGTGGTAGTTACAACGAAAAGAGGCGCATCCGGAAGAAACAACGTAAGCGTAGATGCGTATGCAGGCTGGCAAACCTTTTTCCGTTTTCCAACAGTGCTTACCAATTCGTATGATTACTTAAATGCTGTTGCGGCAGCGCAGGTAAACAGTAACATATTTAATCCTGACCCAACTAAACGTACCAACATTACACAAGACCAACTTGATGCGACAAAAGATGCTAAAAGTTTTGACTGGAGAAGTTATGTGTTAGCTAAACCGGCTCCGCAAAATTCGGTGAACATCAATATCAATGGTGGTTCTGATAAAGTAAACTATTATGTATCAGCTACCAATCTTTATCAAAATTCAAATTTAGGTAGTGAGTATAAATTCAACCGTACAAATATTCAGTCGAATATTACAGCTAAATTAACCAATGGGTTACGGGTAGGTGCCGACATCAACGGTCGTATTGAAAAAAGAGAAAATCCCGGCGTTCCTGGTGGCGACGATTATTTCTTAGCCCGTCTGGCTGTATTAAGAAATACGCCGCTTGAAAGACCGTATGCAAACGACAATCCTTTATACTTAAATGATTTAGGACCGCATCTGGAATCGAACTACGCATTCTTAAGCGAAAAACTTTCCGGTCAGTTTACCAGTAACTGGCGTGTTTTGCAAACTAATTTTCATGCAGACTTTGATATACCTGGCGTAAAAGGTCTTACGGTAAGAGGTTTATATTCTTATTATATAGCTGATTATCTGGAAAACAACCAGGAATATACTTACAAAGCCTATACATATTTCCCGGCTACAGCTACGGCACCTGAAGAATACAGAGCTACAGGCGGTAGTACCAATCCGTGGAGAGACAGAGAGCAGATTAAACAAATCAATACAACCGGTCAGCTTCAGGCAAACTACAACGGTACATTCGGACAACATACGATTGGCGCTACTGTAGTTGCTGAAAGATTAACGAACGAACGCTTAAGAAACTGGCTGCATGCATCTCCTGTTTCTAACAATCTGCCATTGATCTATTTTCCTACTATGGACCAATACCAGGATAGCGATGACAAACAAAGCCGTATTGGTTATATCGGACGTGTCAGCTATAGCTACGCAAACCGCTATTTCGTAGAATTATCTGCCAGGCGCGATGCTTCTTACCTGTTTGCACCGGGTTATCGGGTAGGTTATTTTCCAGGTGTATCCGGTGGTTGGAGAATTACAGAAGAATCCTGGTTTAAAAAGCTCCTGAACAACAAAACAGACATCTTAACCGATCTTAAATTCAGAGCTTCTTATGGCGAATTAGGAGACGACAGAAGTGCAAACGATGTTAATGTTCCTATTGTAACTCCTTATGCGTATCTCGAAGGATACAACTATAACCAGGGTACAGCTATTATAGATGGAAATGCAATTATTGTATCAAGAGATAAAGGAATTGCTACTACCAGAATTTCATGGTCTACCAGTAAGATTACCGACGTCGGTGCAGACTTTAGTTTCTTAAGAGGAAAACTTACCGGTACCATTGATTATTTCTACAGAAAGCGTAGCGGTCTGGTAGGTAATAAAAATGATGTTTTAATTCCTGTTGAAATCGGTTACAGTTTGCCGCAGGAAAATATAAACAGCGATGCTCAGTATGGCGAAGAATTGTCGTTAGCCTACAATGGTAAAATTGGCCAGTTTCTGTTTAATGTAGGAGGCAACGTATCTTATACACGTTCTAAATTCCTGCATTCATACAATCCTCTTTTCTTTAACTCATGGGATCAGTATCGCAACTCAAGCGAAAACAGGTATTCACGTATAGAATGGGGTTATGAAGTAACAGGTCAGTTTAAATCTTTCGATGAAATCAGAGATTACAATGTAAACATTGACGGACAGGGAAATAAAACCTTGATTCCCGGCGACCTGATTTACAAAGATCAGAATGGCGATGGTAAAATTGATGGTTATGACGACCGCCCGATTGGTTACGGCTATGGTCAGCAACCAAATATCAATTTTGGATTTACGATTGGTGCCGCATATAAAGGCTTCGATTTTCATGCTGATTTCTCAGGCGCCGCAGGTTATACGTGGTTTCAAAACTGGGAACAAAGATGGGCTTTCCAAAACAATGGTAATCTGAATTCTATATTTGAAGACAGCTGGCACAGAGAAGACATTTTCGATGTAAACAGCGCCTGGGTTCCCGGTAAATATCCGGCTAACAGGTACAATATAGGAACTGGTCATGTGGATTATAATCATAATTCAACTTTCTGGTTACATAATGTAAAACAACTGCGCGCCAGAACCATTGAATTGGGTTATACAATTCCGACCAAACTTTTACGAGTAGCAAAAATTCAGAGAGCAAGATTTTATTTGAATGCTTACAATTTGTTTTCAATTGATAACCTGAAACAATATAATGTTGATCCGGAAACGATTGATGATAATGGTCTTCAGTTTCCACAAAGCAAGGTTCTTAATGTAGGCGTTAATCTTTCTTTCTAAATGAATTCATGACTTCCAAATTATTGTAATGAAAAAGATATTATCCATAGCAACTCTCGCTGTACTGATTGTTACAGCAGGTTGTAAAAAAGACAGCGATTTTTTAGATATACCACCGATACAGGTACTGCCGCAGGATGTAGTATTTTCAGATCCGGCGCTGGTATTATCCGTATTAGGTGATTTGTATAACCGGCAGGTAGATTTTTCAGGATTAGACGGCAATCCAAGCGATGGTGCCGGCTGGAGAACCTTTGCCGATTTCAGCGAAAGTTTTCCATCAGAAAATGGCAGCTATTATATTGTGCAAAGAACTGGTTGGGATTATAGTTCCTGGTCAACATGGGATTACAGTTATATCCGCGATCTGAATCTTTTTATAGAAAGAGACAGCGCTTCTACTGCCTTATTAGATGCCGATAAAAAAAGATTTCTTGCTGAAGGCAGATTTCTTCGTGCGAATTACTATTTTGAATTGGTAAAAAGAATGGGTGGTGTGCCTCTTGTATTAAGCTCTATGACTTATGATTACAAAGGCGACGCCGTCTATCTGCAATCTCCAAGATCCAAAGAATCTGACATCTATGATTTTGTTATCAAAGAAGCAGAAGAGATTAAAAATGATTTGCCAAGCGATCCTTCAGAAAAATCAAGAGCTACCAAAGCGGCTGCTTTAGCCATGGAATCGCGTGCGGCTTTATATGCAGCATCAATAGCCAAATATGGACAGCAAAGAACGCCTGGTGTTTCGTTGCCGGGTGGAGAAGTAGGTATCTCATTAGCCTTAGCTGATAGTTATTATACAAAAGCACTGAACGCAGCAAAGGAAATCTTAAGCGCTGATGACGGTGGAACAGGTGCTGCCGGCGGATATAAGTTGTATCAGGTATCGCCGGATTTATCTACAAACTTTGCTAATATATTTTTAGATAAAAGCACTGTAAATCTGGAAACCATATTTATTGAAGATTTTAAAGCCAATGCCGGAAAAACACATGGATTTACTACAAACGATCAGCCGTATTCTATTTCAGATGAAGGTGGCGATGCGGGACGTTTAGATCCATCGTTAAATTTGGTAGAAGCATTTGAGAAATTAGATAATACATATGCGCCGCTGCCTACAAAAAATGCTGATGGAAGTCCGATATACTACGATGTGCCTAGCTCTGATAGTATGTTTGATATTTTCAAAGGCAGAGATGCACGTCTGGCGGGTACTGTTTTACTTCCAAACGGACTTTTTAAAGGTAAAAATGTAGATATCTGGGCTGGTTATCAATTGGCTGACGGATCTGTAGTAACAAGCGATGAAGCCGGTAACTTAAAAACTCTGCCAGGTTCATCTACAGCTGTACAGGTTGTGGGAAAAGATGGTCCGATTAACGGTCTTGAATTGAGAACACAAACAGGTTTTTATGTCCGCAAATGGTTAGATCCAACTGTTGGTTCTGGAAGAAGAGGAAGAGGTAGCGATGTGCCGTTTGTACGTTATCGTTATGCAGAAGTATTGTTGAATGCTGCCGAAGCTGCTTTTGAATTAAACCAGCCCGATTTAGCGGCTACTTATATGAATAAAGTACGTGCAAGAGCAGGATTGACAATTCCATTAACGCCCGCCCAGATTACTTTCGACCGTATTGTTCATGAACGCCGTGTGGAACTTGCATTTGAAGGTCATTACTTCTTCGATATGAAGCGTTGGAGACTGGCGCATATTGTATGGGATGGTAATGGCACTTCGCTAAACGATTTGGTTAGCAATATTGGTTCAGCTACCAAAAGAAGCACACAACCCTGGGGTTTGTGGCCTTACAAAATTTATAGCCCGGGAACGGCTAACGACGGAAAGTGGATATTTAAAGAAACGCTTCCGGCACAGGTTACCGGTTCCAATCAATTCAGGTTCGGTAATTATTACTCTCGTATCGATGATAATATTATTGCCGCTAATCCGAAAATTGTAAAACAACCTAACCAATAGTTTCAGTTTTAAAAATTTGATTATGAAAAGTAAACATAGTTTTATAATAGCATTGGCACTTGTTGCTGGTATCTACTCATGCGAGAAGGATAACTACAGTGCACCCAATGCTAAATTAAGCGGTCGCATCGTTTATCAGGGCGAAGCCATCGGGGTCGAAACAAACCAGGTTCCCTACGAGTTGTATCAATACGGTTTTGGTAAAGTTGGTCCCATTGCGCAAAGCTTTGCGCAGGATGGTAGTTACTCTTCTTTGTTATTCAATGGAGATTATAAACTGATTATTCCCAATGGTCAGGGTCCGTTCATGTGGAAATATACATCTACCGGCGCGCCGGATTCTATAAGTGTTACAATGAGTGGTGATCAGACATTAGACCTTGATGTTACGCCTTATTATATGATAAGAACGCCGCAAATTACCGGAAGCGGAAGCACTGTAACGGCTACCTGTAAAGCAGAAAAAATCATTACAGATGCAAATGCGAAGGACATAGAGAGAGTAAGTCTTTACATCAATAAAACACAGTTCGTTTCAGGTAATGGCGACCAAAAAGTTGCCAATACAGATTTAGCAGGTTCTGCTATAACAGATATGAACAATATAAGTTTAAGTGTAACTGTTCCCGGCGATCTTACGCCTACACAAGCTTATGTTTATGCCCGGATCGGGCTTAAAATAGCGGGGGTTGAAGACATGATCTTTTCTCCTGTTGTCAAGATTCAATTGTAATTCTCTTTCAATAAAACCACCTGGCAAAATCAGGTGGTTTTTTATTTCTTATCCTACCGATTACTTATGATTAAAAACATCTGTACTTCCATTTTTGTTCTCGCTTCATATTGTTCAATTGCACAAACTTCTTCGTGGCATATCGCCGGCGATCATATCAAATCTCCCTGGGCAGACAGCGTAAAAACAAACAGTGTATTGCCCGAGTATCCGCGCCCGCAGTTACAAAGAACTAACTGGACAAACCTGAACGGTTTATGGCAATATTCTATTTTGCCAAAAGACCAGCAAAGCGCGATGCCTGCTACGTTTCAGGGCAATATATTAGTTCCGTTTGCCGTAGAATCTGCTTTGTCCGGCGTTGGCAAAACAGTTGGAAAAGACAGTGTATTGTGGTATAAAACAACAATTACATTATCATCAAATACAACTAACAAAAATACCTTACTACATTTTGGTGCGGTAGATTGGCAAAGCGATATTTACCTGAACGGAAATAAAATTTATACGCATCAGGGCGGTTACGATCCGTTTACCGTTGATATAACCAGCGCGTTAAAAAAAGGAACCAAACAAGAACTTGCGGTTTGCGTTTGGGATCCTACCAACGATGGTCCGCAACCTCATGGCAAACAGGTTATAAAACCGGAAGGCATTTGGTACACACCGGTCACCGGCATTTGGCAAACAGTTTGGCTGGAAGCGGTTCCGAAAACCTATATTGCTTCTACCAAACAAACGCCCGATATTGATAACAACACACTTTCTATAAGCGCTCATATAGAAGGTATGCAACCGGGCGATGAACTGAAGTTTACGGCTTTGGATGATAACAAAATAGTAACCGAGCAAACCGTAAAAGATACGGCTGCAAAGCTCTCGATTACCAATCCTGTTTTATGGTCGCCAAACAATCCGCATTTGTACGATATAAAGGTTGCGGTTGTTCGCAAAGGCAAAGTGGTAGATGAAGTAAAGAGCTATTTTGCCATGCGCAAAAGTTCTTTGGCTAAAGATAAAAATGGTGTGTTACGAATGATGCTGAACAATGCGTTTTTATTTCAATATGGACCGTTAGACCAAGGCTGGTGGCCGGATGGTTTATACACCGCGCCAACCGATGCCGCTCTAAAATTCGATATTGAAAAAACAAAAGAAATGGGCTTTAATATGATTCGCAAACATATTAAAGTAGAACCGGCTCGCTGGTATCGCTACTGCGATGAATTGGGCATTGTGGTTTGGCAGGATATGCCAAGCGGCGACCTCGGCAACAAATGGGAAAATCGGCCCGGCGTATTGGGCAGAGCAACCGATAAAGATCGCACGGCAGAATCGGAAGGTTATTACCGTAAAGAATGGAATGCCATTATGGATGCGTTGCATAACTTTCCTTGTATTGTGGTTTGGACGCCATTTAACGAAGCCTGGGGACAATTCAAAACCGTTGAAATTGCCGAATGGACAAAACAAAAAGATTCATCCCGTTTGATAAACAGCGCAAGCGGTGGTAATTTTTATACAGCCGGCGACATCTTAGATTTGCACAGTTATCCTGATCCAGCTATGCCACTGCCTCAAATTGTTGATGGAAAAGAAGCGGTTGTTTGCGGTGAGTTTGGTGGCTTGGGATTGCCTTTGGATGGTCATACCTGGCAGCAAAAAAACTGGGGTTATCAAACCTTTAAGAACAGTGATACTATGTTTATGCGATATAAAACTTTAACCGATAAACTGGCAGAATTAATACCACATGGTTTATCAGCCGCTGTTTATACACAAACGACTGATGTGGAAGGCGAAGTGAATGGTTTTATGACGTATGATAGAAAAGTGATGAAAATGCCTTTGGAAAAATTAAGCGCAGAAAATAAAAGGCTTTATGATATTAAAGCTGAATAATTCTACAGATAACAAACTATGCAAAGTGTTTACGCTTTGCATAGTTTGTTATATTTTCTCTGATTTCAAAAACAATCAGCAAGGTATTTTGTTTTGTTGATGCGGCTAAAAACATAACGATTGAATAAAAATATTTTTACTCTCTTATCACTTTCATTTGTCTTCATATCGTCATCGGTTTTTGCCCAGCCAAAAGCCATTATGACAACGCCCTGGACGGAAGACGCCGTGAAAGCAACCGTACCTTTTCCAGACTACCCGCGACCTCAATTACAACGTACTGACTGGCTGAATTTAAATGGCAAATGGGATTATATAGGTGGCAAACAAATCGCCAATCCAACCATAGCTACACAACCACCTTCCTTCAACAATTCAACTGAAAAAATAACCGTTCCTTATCCGCCTGAATCGTATTTGTCGGGCATACAAAAGAACCTTGAAATCAACATGTGGTATCAGAAAAAGATTACCATTCCGGATGCCTGGAAAGGCAAACATATTTTGCTCAATTTTGGTGCTGCTGACTATTCAACCGTTGTCTTTATCAACAACAAAAAAGCAGGAACGCATAACGGCGGTTATGATGCTTTTAGTTTTGATATTACGTCTCTTTTGCAAGCAGGCAACAATACAATCGTTATTGGTGTGCAAGATAAAAATGATGGTAAATCACCGTCAGGTAAAAATGAAGCAGGCGAGCACGGCGATTATACATTCACTTCAGGTATCTGGCAAACGGTTTGGCTTGAGCCGGTTGCGGAAAATTATATGTCAAGTATCAAATTAACGCCTGATGTTGCCAATAAAAAACTGCATGTACAAGTTGCTTCAAACCTAAATGGAGCCAGCGTTTCAGCCATTGTATCAGGAAAAAATATCGCAACAATTAACACAACCGGAACAACAAATCAATCTTTCGATATCAATATTGATAATCCAAATTTATGGTCGCCGGAAAACCCGTTTTTATACGATTTGAGGCTTCAACTAAAAGAGAAAAGCGGAAAGATTGCCGATGAAGTCAGCAGCTATTTTGGAATGCGATCTATTGTATTGGGCGAAATAAACGGTGAAAAAAGAGCTTTACTAAACGGACAATTTGTATTGCAGCTTGGTTTGTTAGATCAGGGTTATTGGCCCGATGGAATTTACACAGCACCAACCGACGATGCCTTACAATACGATGTTGAATTAGCCAAAAAAGCGGGCTTCAATCTTATTCGCAAACACATGAAAACCGAGCCGCAACGCTGGTATTACTGGTGCGATAAAATGGGCGTTCTGGTTTGGCAGGATATGCCTTGTATGTGGTTTCCCGATGAAGATACAGCAACAAGACGCAGTGAGTTTCGGGCTGAATGGAAAGAGATTATTGATGAACATTATAACGCACCTTCCGTTATAACATGGGTTCCGTTTAATGAAAACTGGGGCGCGTTTGATGTAAAGCAAATTACAGACTGGACAAAGGTTTACGATCCTTCGCGTTTGGTAAACGGTAACACCGGTTTCAATAACAATCCGCCTTATCGCAAAGCCTATGGCGATCCCGGCAACGGCGATTATATTGACACGCATATTTATGTTGGACCATACGGCGCTTCGGTGCCTGATGGAAAGCGCGCGGTTTCGCTGGGCGAGTTTGGCGGCGTTGGTTTGTTTGTGCGCGGTCACCTGTATCCGGTGGCAAATAATGCGTATGATATGATGCCAACCAAAGAAGATTTAACCAACAAGTATGTGATGCTTTTAAATGAAGTGGAACAGCTTGTAAAATACAAAGGTTTAAGCGTTGCCATTTACACACAAACAACCGATGTGGAACATGAAATCAACGGCATCGTAACATACGACAGGCAGGTAGAAAAAATGGATTTAAAGAAGGTGGCTGACATCAATTCGGAAGTGATCAAAAGCAGTCGTGATTTGAACACAAACAGTAATAAAAAATAACGAATACAAATTTATGTTACCAGCGTCTGAAACTCCGGTTGATCTTTACTTGCGACGCTCCGTTCAACGCCTTGTTATTAATTAAACATTATGCAACTTGCATTCAATAACACAAACCTGGAAAAAAAATGAAAAACAGAATATTCAAACAACGTTTACAAAAGTCAGTCTTCTTATCTATCGCGTTATGGTTAAGTTACACTGGCTTTGCACAATCGCTGCAACTATTATCGCCCGATAAAAACATCACCATACAAATCAAACTAACTGATAAAATTTATTACAGTGTAAATGCCGGCAATCAGGCGCTGCTTGATAATAGTTTTTTGCAGATGCAGGTTGGCAGCGAACTGCTTGGCAGCAATCCAAAATTATCAAAGAAAACAACAGCCGTTATTAATGAACAACTAAAGCCTGTTGTACCTTTTAAAAATGCCGTTGTTCCAAACAATTGCAATGTAGTAACGCTTGCTTTTAAAGGCGATTACAGTGTTGAGTTTCGGGCTTATAACGATGGTATTGCTTATCGTTTCATCACGAAGAAAAAAGATAGCATTGAAGTTAATAATGAAGTGGCGCATTTTCATTTTACAGCCAATGATTCTGCGTGGTATTCACCGGAAAGTTCCTTCTTTACAGCTTATGAAACACCTTTTACAAAGGCACCAATCAACAACTGGAAAGAAAATAAAATGAGCATTTTGCCTGTATTGGTGAGTGCAAATAATAACTACAAATTATTCATCTCTGAAACTGATTTGTACGATTATCCTTGCTTGTTTTTAAAACCGGATGGCAACAATGCGTTAGATGCAACTTTTCCGAAAGCGCCGCTTTCTTTTGCACCAAAAGATGACCGCACTTTACAGATAACAAGCGAAGCTAATTACATTGCTAAAACCAGCGGCGCGCGCAGCTTTCCCTGGCGTTTTATCGGTATTACAAAAGAAGACAAAGGCATTGTTGAAAATCAATTTGAATATAAGCTTGCACGACCGACAACCATTGCTGATACAAGCTGGATAAAACCCGGCCACGTAAGCTGGGAATGGTGGAATGGCGCACGTATTTATGGTGTTGATTTTAAAGCCGGACTCAATTTAGAAACCTATAAATATTATATTGATTTCGCTTCGCAATTCAAGATTCCATATATCATTATGGATGAAGGTTGGTCGAAATCAACAGAAGATGTATTGCATTCCAATCCTGATGTTAATTTACCGCAACTGATTGCTTACGGCAAACAAAAAAACGTAAAAATTATCTTATGGTTTACATGGTTATCGGTCGAATACAATCAGGAAAAACTCTTTCAGCAATTAGAAGATTGGGGCATCGCCGGTGCGAAAATTGACTTCATGAACCGCAGCGATCAATGGATGGTAAACTGGTATGAGCGCATTGCAAAAGAAGCCTATCAACATCATATTTTAGTAGATTATCATGGTGCGTTTAAACCGGCTGGTTTGGAACGCGCGTATCCAAATATTTTAGCGCACGAAGGCGTAACGGGAATGGAACAAAACATTGGCGGCGGCTTTGCAACGCCCGATAACAATATGATTTTGCCATTTACCCGCAACGTGGCCGGACCGATGGATTACACGCCGGGCGCGATGTTCAACGTGCAGCCGGAAGATTATAAACCAACCTGGACAAATACGCAAAGCATTGGAACGCGCTGCAACCAGCTGGCGATGTATGTGGTGTATGAAAGTGGTTTGCAAATGCTGGCTGATAATCCGGGAAATTATTACAGAGAAGAAGATTGTACAAAGTTTATTGCCGGTGCGCCGGTAACCTGGGATGAAACCAAAGTGCCGGACGCAAAAGCGGGCGAATATGTGGTTATCGCAAGGCGAAAAGGAACGCAATGGTATATTGGCGCGATGACGAATCATGAGCCGCGGGATTTGAATATAACGATTGATTTTTTGGCTCAGAATCAAACGGCTTCGTTTACGGTTTTCCAGGATGGAATGAATGCTGACGTGCAGGCAAAAGATTATAAAAAGCTAACAAAAGAATTGAAAAATGGTGATGTATTGAACATCAAAATGGTGAAGAATGGCGGCTTTGTGGCAACAACATCAGCATTATAAGTTGATAGTTATTAAATGACTGTTGACAGATAGCTTAATTAATTTCAGAACGTACAAGAGTGCGACGCAACGATGATAAACCGGAGATTTAAAAGCTCGTAACATAAACTGTATTTTGTATTGTAACACTTACAAAACGGAACAAAACCAACAGTCGTTTTTAATTATTAATTTATATAGTATGAAGAAAGTTTTTATTACGCTGGGTGTGTTGCTGCAACTGCAAATGGCGTTTGCGCAGTTAACAAAAGCGCCGGCTTACCCGCTTATCAATCACGATCCTTATTTCAGCGTATGGTCGTTTACAGATGACCTGAATGCAAGTCCTACCAAGCACTGGACAGGCGCTGATCAATCGTTGCTTGGATTGCTGAAAGTTGATGGAAAAGTGTATCGTTTTATGGGCGATGCGGAAAAGAGTTATAAGACGATATTGCCTGCTTCGGACGAGAAAAGTTATAGTGTGAAATACACAGAAGATAAGCCTGCAGATGACTGGATGAATTCTGATTTTAAAGATGTATCGTGGAAGTCTGGCGCCGCGCCGATTGGTGATAAAGGCTCGATGGCAAAAACCAAGTGGGACAGTCATGATGTTTGGGTGCGTCGTACGTTTACGGTTACCGATGTAAATGATAAACAATTGTTTATTAAAATTCAGCACGATGATAATTGCGAAGCTTATCTGAACGGCGAAAAGATTTATGATTTGCAGAGTTTCTTAGGCAAGTTGAAATATATACCTACAGAAGGTAAGTTGAAGAAAGGTACCAATGTGTTGGCGGTGCATGTTGCAAACACCGGCGGCGGCGCATGGCTGGATGTTGGTTTGGCAAATGAAGTAGAAATGAAAATGAACGATGCCATAAAGAAAGCTGATCAGAAAAGTGTTGAAGTAACTGCAACCAATACGATTTATAAATTCGAGTGTGGCGATGCTGATCTGGAAGTCACATTTACATCGCCATTGCTGATGAATGATTTGATGCTGATGACAAGACCTGTTTCGTATGTGTCTTTTGCTGTAAAATCTGATAATAATAAAACACACGATGCGCAATTGTATTTTGGAACATCAACCAACCTGGCTGTGAACACGGCTTTCCAGGATGTAAAAACAACAAAGTATGCGGCTAATGGCATGAGCATTTTAAAAGCCGGAACCGTTGAACAGCCTATGTTGAAGAAGAAAGGTGATGATCTTCGTATTGATTGGGGTTATGTGTATGTAGCGGTTCCGCAAAGCGAAAAACCGGTACAAAGCATTACTGCATCAACAGTAGGAATTTCTAATTTTATATCTCCTGTTAAAACAATAAGCAATGTATCGCAAGGCAAGCAACTGATGATGAACACAACGCTTGCTTTCGATAAAGTAACCAAAGAAGAACAGAAGAAATATATCATGATTGGTTATGATGATATTTATTCCATCCAATACTTTGGTCAGAACCTGCGTCCGTATTGGAATAAAGACGGCAAGAACACAATTGAAAAACAATTTGCGCTGGCTGCTTCTAACTACGATAATGTAATGAAAGAATGCAGCGACTTCGATAAGAAGATGTATGATGAGGCAGAAAAAGCAGGTGGCGAAGATTATGCAAAGCTTTGCGTAGCCGCGTATCGTCAATCAATTTCAGCGCATAAAACATTGGTGAGTCCGCAGGGTGAATTTTTGTTTTTATCAAAAGAAAATTTCAGCAACGGATCTATCAATACAGTTGACATAACATATCCATCAGCACCGATGTTTTTAGTGTACAATCCAGACTTGCTGAAAGGTATGATGAACGGTATTTTTTATTACAGCGAAACAGGTAAATGGACGCATCCGTTTGCTGCACACGATTTAGGTACGTATCCATTAGCCAATGGTCAGACTTACGGTGAAGGAATGCCCGTTGAAGAAAGTGGTAACATGCTCATTTTAACCGGTGCCATTGCCAAAGTAGAAGGTAATGCAGACTATGCAAAGAAGCATTGGAAAACATTGACCACGTGGGTAAATTACCTGATGGAAAATGGTTTTGATCCGGCGAACCAATTGTGTACGGATGATTTTGCCGGTCACCTTGCCCGCAATGCAAACCTGTCTGCTAAAGCCATTGAAGGCATTGGTTGTTATGCAATGCTGGCTGATATGATGGGTAATAAAACAACCGCTCAAAAGTATCATGACAGCGCGATTGCGATGGCTGGCAGATGGCAGCAAATGGCAGATGATGGTGACCACACTGCGCTTACCTTCAGCGATAAAAATACATGGAGCCAGAAGTATAATATTGTTTGGGATAAAGTGCTCGACCTGCATCTGTTTCCTGAAAGTGTTTACAATAAAGAAATTGATTTTTACCTGAAGAATCAAAACAAATATGGTCTGCCTTTAGACAGCCGCAAAACCTATACAAAAAGCGACTGGATTATGTGGAGTGCTACACTTGCCAACAACAATAAAGACTTTAAAAAGTTGGTTGATCCCATCTATAAGTATGCGACGGAAACACCAACACGCGTTCCGCTTAGCGACTGGCACGAAACTACGGATGGCAAACAGGTTGGCTTTCAGGCACGCAGTGTTGTGGGTGGTTATTTCATGAAGTTTTTAGATTATAAAATGCACAATAAAGAAACCGCTTTAAGCAAGTAATTATAAGCTTGTTTATGTCAAAATCATCTCTATAAAAAGCAACAAAAACGCCGGCAAAAATTGCTGGCGTTTTACAAAATAATCATGAAGTTTCTTTGCATCATATCTCTATTGTTTGCAAATACATTGTTTGCACAATCATCTCAAAAGGTATTGCGCAATCCTGTGCTAAACATAGATTTTCCTGATCCAACGGTTATTATGGCGAACGGAAAATATTATGCGTATGCAACGCAGGCAAATCACGATGGTAAGATGCAGAATATACAATTGGCTGTTTCTGACAACTTACAGGATTGGAATTATATCGGCGATGTATTGCCGCAAAAACCTTTGTGGGCAAGCCATACGCAAGATTTTTGGGCGCCGCATGTATTGTACGATCCGGGTTTGCATCAATACGTATTGTTCTTTAGCGCAAAAGCAAACGATACCACATTTGATAAATGTATTGGTGTCGCCTTTGCCAATAAACCCGAAGGTCCTTTTATTGCCGAAAAAACACCGTTGATAACCGGAAAAGGTTTTGAATCTATTGATCCAATGGCTATCATTGATCCGAAATCAAAAAAGAAATATTTATTCTGGGGTTCTGGTTTTCAACCCTTACATGTTGAAGCGATGAATAACAACTGGAAGTCATTTGTAAAAGACAGTCACAAGATCAACGTTGTCTATCCGAAAACAGAAAAGAAATATACAGTTTTGATTGAAGGTTCGTGGGTTGATTATAGCAATGGTTATTACTACTTGTATTATTCCGGTGATAACTGTTGCGGCAATGGCGCTAACTATGCAGTAATGGTGGCAAAAGCGAAAAATATTACAGGTCCTTATGTACGTTTAGCCAAAGCAAAACACATTACTACGAGCGCCATTCTGGAAAAAGATACCGGCATGATTGCGCCGGGACATAACTCGGTTATTACCGATGCCGATGGTAACAAATGGATAGCTTATCATGCTATTGTAAAGCAGGCTGATAGCGGCTTTGACAGAAGTAAGCGTGTATTTTATATTAGTCCGCTGGTATATAAAAATGGTTGGCCAAAAGTGATTAAATAACAACATCAATATAAACTTTTCACAAGCAGTTAGTTTTAAAACGCGGATAGTCTTATCTGCGTTTTTTTATGAAATACAAGTTATGTTACCAGCGTTAATAACTCCGGTTGAACATCGTTGCGACGCTCCGTTCAGCGTTCATAAATTAATTGATCTTTCAATACATTATGAAACAGGATTTCCTTTGTGCTTTCGTGTCTTCGTGGCAAATATTATAAAGCACTCAATCTTGCATAAATTTCCATCATCGCAGATTGATCTATTAAAGACTTTATTTTCTTTTCTCCCAACAAATTATTTTCATCTCTTTCATCTTTCCAAACTCTGTTTGCTTCATCAATAAAAAACTGCAGTTGTTGTTTGGTGTGATTGATAAAATACAACTCAACAAAACCTCTTAACAATACAGCATTAAACCAATAGTTGCCCGGCAGTTTATTGTTCTTATAAAAACGGGTTTTTGCCGCTGATGCAATGCGTTCCGCTTCATCTAAATATTTCTTGTCTTTTGTAATATCATACAACAATGCATTTGATTGCAGCATCGTTCCGGTATTGTATGTATAAAGCGCCGAATCAACGTGTAAAGAAGGAATTTTAATAGCATCATAATACAAACCTTCCGGCGATTGTAAATGTTGGTTTGCCCAATTGTATAACAGCAAAGCCGTATCTAAATAAGACTTTTCTTTCGTTATTTTATAAAGCTGTAAAGCAATCAAAACCGCTGGTCCGTTGCTGCATGTGTTCTTGCTCGTTTTATGATCTTCCTCCCAATACAATCCGCCGCCGGAAAGCGTATCAAAACCTGTCATCATAAAACGATAAATCAATTTGCCATCTTCTAAATATTTCTTGTCGTGCGTTCTGTTATAAGCATCCAAATCAGCAATCGCAATCCATTGGTTATCGTCGTAAAAACGCGTATCACGCTTTTCTTTTGTTACATAAGCCTGATAACCTGGCGCCGGCAGCCTGTCGCTATAATATTGCTGAATGGCTTTTATAACGGGTTGCATTGTGTTCTTTTTACCTGTTGCATCAACTTCGTTGGAAGCTTGTATCAAAGCACAAAGCGGCCATAAAAAAGAGTGCGGATGTTCGTTCTTGCTGCTGTCATTTGTTTCATAATACAAGCCTGTTTTTTCTTCATAAAACTGGCTGTATATATTTTTATAAATCACATCAACGTGTTGTTTGAAATTGTTTTTTGCAGTTTGAGCAAACGAGAATTTTACGATAAACAGCAATATAACAAAGGCAATTATTTTCTTCATAAAAGGTAATATAAAATGATTTTAAACAGGATAAGTTTGAAGCAGCAAATTCAGTTCATCTTCTGTAATTGGCAACAGGCTGCAATGTTTTGAACCGCGCGGCGCACTAACCGGAATCTTTTTAAAATGGCTAAAATCTGTGGTTTCCCACGCCATAAAATTATTAAAGAATGGGTCTGCATATACAAACCATTTGTCTTCGTCAATCAGCTTAATAATTTCCGGTCCTTCAATCGGTTTTACAACACCAGATAACAGTTCTTTACTCTTGCCTTTACCAAAAGCAAAACCTTTATTTTTTGGGTTTAGTGTTGGTGAAATCATCATACCAATACTCATATTATCTTCCAAACTTCCGGGCTTGTGAAAGGCATAATACATGCCTTTGTAATGCGTGATGGTTAAGTCAATATCATCCATTCCCAAATCAAAATAAATGCTTGATTTATCAGGCGAAATATCAGTCCAGTCTTTTGTTGTAGTGTAATGAATTACGTTACGGTTATCTATTTGCGATGCCCAAAAAACATAGAATAATTTTTCGTTTTCATCATACACAAACTCCGGTGCCCAGGCTCGCTTTTTTCATCACTTACTACTTGTATTGATCCGCCTTCCCAATGGATTAAATCTTTCGATTGCCAGTGAAAATATCGGTATGATCCCAGCCATGCGTATGCGCCAAATGAAAAGTATCGTTTACTCTCGCAATGTATGGATCGCGCAAATCAACTTTAGCATCCAGCACAAATTTTCGCTTGTTTAAAGCGGTCCAGTCTTGTGCATTGCGGCTATACGCATAATACAATTTCTGATCGTTCTCCATAAAATGAGCCATCAGGTAAGCCGTATATTTTTGATTTGTTTCCTTTGCTGATTTATCCTGTAAAGGAAGGTTTTGTAATAAAGCCGGAGAGATGGCTAAAGAAGATAAAACAGAAATGCTTTGCCTGCGATTCATATATGTATCGTTAGTAAAAAGTAAAGATATTGGTTGCGGTTTTATTACGATAAGCAACTTTACTTCATCGTCACTTCATCTTTTCTCATCTTTAATTTCTTGGTTACAAACTCTCCGATTTTCTCACCTTCAATCAAAACCATTATTGATAGCCGGCATGTAATGAATGCCGCCATAAAAACGACTGATCGCCGCTTCCTGAGCCGCTTGTTTGAATGACGTAAAATGGCGTATGGGTAAATTAAATTCATTCTCGGTAGAATCATCATAAGAAAAATTATCACCCAATAATTTAGAGAGAACAACCGCCGCTGCCGCTGATACAACACTGTGCCCGCTGGTATATTCGGGGAAAGGCGGCGTTTGCAAAGTTGGCACCCAGTTAATATCTATGTATTTATTGATATACGTCTCCGGACGAATTACGATACTGCGATATTTTTCATCCCAGCAACTGATAAAACAATCGGCTAACGCGATAGATAAACAAGCATACGCTTCGGCTGATTGTATTGGCGTTGCAGCCACTTTATCGCAGGCAAGATGTGTGATGTTTACCCAGTGTCCGTTAGGTGAAATTTTCTTTGTCGCATACATCACATGACCTTTTACATTTACCTTAAACGGGTTGCAATCCCAAAAGTTCGCAATCTCATTTTGTTCCGGTGTTTGATTGGTTCCGGCATCATGTACAGTCAACGCTTCTTTGTAAAAACGGCTCGATGAATCTTTTGAAAAAGGCAAAGCTGGTATGGGTTTAAACTGAGCTGCCGAATCCATAACAAAGGTTCTTAGTTTATTCCAGTTTGGCTCGATGGCTTTTATATAAGCCGGTGGTGTTGGCTTCCACGAGTTTTCATCTTCTTTTACGGCATATCGCGGCATCGCACGAATTTGTTTGTAATTATCTTTGCTTGCCCAGGCAATAATTGCTTTTGCTATTTGCTGACCATAAGATAAAGAACTATCCATCACTGCCTGCGGCATTCCGGTGGCTTTAAATTCGGCTGTTATTTTTGTTTTGAAACTATCTATCTGGTCTTCAGAAATTACAAAGTTTTTTCCGGTCGTTAATATTGCCTGAACGGCGGCTAATGTGTAACTGATTTCTTTTGTTGTATCTGGTTTTGGCAATGCCGTAAGACCGTGTAATTGCCCGGCTAAACTAATATAATTTGTATTGGAAGGAAGCAGCGCTTCATAACCGGCAACAGTGATATAAGCGTACGTGCGACTGGCAACCGGCGGCGAATAAATATCATACACCATTATATCCGTTACCTGTTTTATTGCGCGATGAATAAAGTCTGCCCGTTCTGTTTTTTCTTTCCAGTTTGTGGTTTGTGCAAAGCCGGAGAAACAGAAAATGACAACCGATAATACGAGTAAAAACCATTGCCTCATAACACTTCTCTTTTTACACCTTTGAAATTGGTAATAATGATTTTTGAAGCATTTTTTTCAACCGGAAGTTTACGCGATGATTGTGATAAAAACGTAGAACCATAATAAAACTCAAGGTGTCTTTTCGTTTCGTTTTTATAAATAATGTCAGCCGAAAAATCTTCAGGTTGTAACGAAATCCATTTGCTGATATTTTGATTTATTGCTTTATTTTTTCTATACACCATAAGGCTATCCTGATTTTGCGTTGCGATGGTAATATCTTCATTTTTAGCTGTATGAATGGTCGCTAATCCTTTGGCATCACCTTCAACGATAAAACCGCTTTTTTGCAGGTTGACAGGTGTGAAATTTCCTTTGCCATCGCCTTGCAAATACAAACCCATAAACGCATCGTGCCTGCCGCTATAAGGTTCCATTCCATAATCGTTGCCTACCAGCAAAACATCTAAGTTTCCATCGCCATTTATATCTTCGCATTGCATACCATACACCGGCGCTTCCTGCGCTTCTAATGGTAATGGCTGAATAGAAAATTTGCCGCCGCCTTCATTCCTGATAAACGATGTTTTCATATCAGTGGCTGTCATTACCATCGCGCCTTCTTTGTCCTTAGCACTCCACATATCATCCATAGAAGCCATGCCGTAAGACTTAAATGTTGGATATTTTTTTCTTACTGAAATCATCTGGTTAGCCAAATCATCTTTGGTTGTCATCGGGTAAGATTTGCGGCTTCCGTCCGGTGCTTTCATGTAACAAAAAACCAGCGGGTCGAGCAAACCATTGCCATCAAAGTCTTTCGCGTAAATGGTTAGCGGCTCTTGCGGAGTTGCGGTGTAATTGGTATTCAAACCTAAATTTCCTGCGATGTAATCAATATCACCATCATTATCAAAATCGCCTGCCACTAAGCTATTCCACCAGCCGGTATGGTTTTCAATTCCTGTTTTTATGGGAACAAATGAATTGCCTGTATTCTTTAAAAAAGTAACGGGCATCCATTCGCCGGTTAGCACCAAATCAACTTTTCCATCGTTATCAAAGTCTGTCCATAACGCATCGGTTATCATTCCGATGCCTGATAATTGCGGGCAATATTTCTCTGTTACATCAGTAAATTTCCCCCCATTATTTTGATAGATAAAACTACGCGGTGCTGTTGGATAAGCGCCTGATATAACACGACCACCAACAAACAAATCAAGGTCGCCATCGCCATCAAAATCGGCGGCGCGACCACAGGAACCATTTGTAGAATCTAACGGCAATGCGTTTGTGCTTTTGGTGAATCTACCTTTGCCGTTATTGATGAACAATCTGTCATTACTTATCTCATTATTAGGCGGAATTTCAAAGCTGCCGCTTACCAAGTATAAGTCTAAATCTTTATCGCCGTCAGCATCAAAAAGGAGCGCGCCCATATCTTCGTACAAGTCATCATCTTTGTGTATAAAACGGGTAGAATCTATAGTGAATTTTCCTGCAGCACTTTGCATAAAAAATACACCGCGATTGCCGGATGAGCCGCCAATATAAAAATCATCAAAGCCATTGCCATCAATATCTCCAACCGCAATACCCGGTCCGTATTGACTTAACTTATGCGGCATGGAAGGCTGAATATCATAATCAACAAAGTCGCGTTCTTTCGGTTTGTAATGAATGCCGTATTTATTGGCCGCATTGATAAAAATTGCAGAATCCGTAGCTGGTTTTACAGGCTGTACATTGCTGGCATCCGCATACGAAACAGTGATTTGCTGATCAGATTTTATATTGGTTAGCAACTGCCGTTTTCCATCCGGCCAAAGAACAAAAAGCGAATCAATCTGCGAAGCATTTCCGATACCAAAATGTGCTCTTTCGTCATCTGTTGAAAGATAACCGCGCGCCGGCTGATGTTCGTAATACAACTTCTTGCCCTTATCAAAATAAGCTGTAAGATGCGCACCAAAACCGGCTGTATTTTTACCTACACCTTTTATGGCTACGGTAAGATAATGCTGCGCTTTTTCTTTATTATCATTCAATGTGTTTTGATAGATAAAAGCTGTGTCGTTAATGCTGTTAATAACAACATCAAGATCACCATCATTATCCAAATCAACATACACAGCGCCGTTAGAAAAATTAGGTTGTGTAAAGCCCCAATCAGTTGATGTATTTTTAAAAAGAAATCCGTTTATATTTTTGAATGAATAATCTGCCAGTTTTACAACAGGCAACGGTTCCGTCATGGATAATTTATAAGTTGTTGCGGTTGTGTTTGCACCGCCTAATCCATTGCCATAATCTACATAATCAAGATCGGTTACATCGCGCGGCAAACCGTTTGAAATAATCATATCACGCAAGCCATCATTATCAAAATCGGCAACCAGCGGGCACCAGCTCCAGTCTGTTTGATACACGCCGGCCATATAACCTATATCATTAAATACCGGATGTCCGCTCGCCGTTGTTCCGCTGTTTATTTGTAAAACATTGCGCACATATTGATGCTCATAACCAAACTTTGCCGCGTTGGTATAATTGTAATATTCATTGCCGCTCAACATTCTTTTTTTACGAAGATTATCTTCCGGCAACATTTCTAATGATATGAAATCAACCAGTCCATCATTGTTTATATCAACCGCATCGGTTCCCATCGCATTCCAGCCGGTATGCTTGAAATAATCTTTTAAATGATCGGTAAATGTGCCATCATGATTGTTGATAAAACAAAGGTCGTTTGATACAAAATCGTTAGCTACATAAATGTCCGGCCAACCATCATTATTTAAGTCGGTTATGCAAGCCGCATGTCCCCAACCTTCTATTGTAATGCCAGCTTGTTTTGACACATTTGTGAAAGTACCATCGCCATTGTTTCGATATAAACGATCTGTGTTTTTTGCACTTCCATCCGTTACTTTCGGACGAAATTTGATAGGTGTTTTCGGATCGTATAATTCATTTGTGACTTGATACATATCGAGGTCGCCATCCTTATCATAATCAAAGAAATAAGCCTGTGTGCTAAAGCCGGTATCTGCCAGACCATACGCGGCCGCCGATTCTTTAAAAGTGGGAATACCATCTTTATTATTGCCTTGATTGATGTACAATAAATTTGTGCGCTGGTCCTTATCTTTCCTGAATGAACACGATACATAAATATCCTGCAAACCATCTGCATTAATATCAACCACAGAAACGCCGGTTCCCCATCTGCCATCGCCTTCAACGCCAGCCGTTTTTGTAATGTCATCAAACTTCAGATTGCCTTTGTTGAGATATAGTTTATGAGAAACCATATTGCCGGCGAAATAAATATCCATCAAACCATCGCCATTAAAATCGCCGATACCAACACCGCCGCCATTATAAATATTTGCCTGGTTTAAGATGTTTAACGAATCGCTTTCGGTAAGCTGGTTATCGAACGTAATACCGGTTTGAGCCGGAGAAAGAAGTTTAAATAAAGTTGATTTTGGTTGTGATAGGCCACAAAAAGACAACAACACAAACGCAATACACAACCCGTTTTTTTGTAGTGAATACCGTAACATAGTCAACAAGCAATTACAATTATAATTTGGAAATTGTAAAGTAAGCGAAGATGCGCAAATCTGCTATGTGTTTATATTTTTTTTATCATTTGTTTTCGGGCGAAATTATTCAGGTTGTAATTTTTGATTTATCATCTTTCATACAATCAGGCAACGAATAAATAAGATTTATCCATTCAATACTAAAAACAAATTCGCCGCTCAACACGTTAAGAATAAGTATAGAACGGCGTATTATTTATAACCGGATGTTATATAGAATTATCAGTTCGATGCCTGGTCGGTGCTGTCAACAAGCGTTGTTTTACCTATCGTCATACCGTTTCGTAATTCTTCATTTGCATTGGCGATAATCGTATCGCCGACAGAAAGGTTTCCAAACACTTCGGCTTCGGTATTTGATTTTCTGCCTTGCTGAACCGGCACCCAAACGGCTTTGCCATTTACTACTTTTACCACATATACTTTTTCGGTAGAACTAACTATGGCTGTTGCGGGTACAAGCAAAGTGCTGTCGCGTCCCGGAAGCGGGATATTAATTTCAGCTACCATGCCGGGCAATAATTTTTTATCGTTGTTCATCACATCCATTTCTATGCGTTCTGAACGAAAGCGTTGATCGAGTGCGCCGGCCAGTCGTTTTACCTGCGCCGTAAACGTTTGATTTGGCATAGAAACCACCGAAAAACTAACTTCGCTTTTATCGGTAAGATAAGAAGTATAAGCTTCGGGAACCGATACAATCAACCTCAGCTTTTGTTGCGTTTGTATAGTAAACATCGGAAGATCAGAACCTTTGCCCGACGGACCTACATAAGCGCCCTGGCTTACATTACGCGCAGAAACAACACCGCTGAAAGGTGCGCGAATCTGCAGATAATCGCGGTTGTTTATCACCTCGTTATAAGAAGCTTTGGCTGCCTGGTATTGCGCCAGGTCGCTGTTCTGCTTTGCCTTTGCTAAATCTAAATCGTTGGGAGAAATGGTGCCCGGCGTTTTGCTGGTTTCTATCAATCTGTCATAATTGGATTTGCTGGCAATATAAATCGCTTCAAACGATTTTAATCTTGATTCAGAAGCTGATAACTGCGAATTGATTTCAGGCGCTTCCATAGTGGCTAATAATTGTCCTTGTTTTACTTCGCTTCCCACATCAACAAGTAATTGTTTTACATAACTGCTTACTTTGGCGTATAAATCAACCTGCTGAAATGCCTGCAACTCGCCGGGTATCTTAACCTCAGACGATAGCTTGCCTTTGTTTACAAGCATGACTTCGGTAGCAGGTTGTGTTGCCGTTGTATCTTTTAAAAATTGGTTTTTTTCTCCTGAATGACAGCTTTGCAAAAGCAACATGCCTGTGCCCGCTGCGAAGAGAAAAATATATATGTTCTTCTTCATTGTAAAATAATTAGTAAGAGATTTCAAGTGTTGTGATTATTCCATGCTGCGCAACAGTTAAGCTATTCATGTAAATTCGCAATATCGCTGCTTCACTTGTCTCTTGTATTCTTGATCCTTGAAACTTGATCCTTGTATCTTGATTTTTTATTTAATGCTGCGGTTCATACAAAGAAGCCACATAATGTTTGCTTTCTTTATCTTCCGGATCGAGCGAAACAGATTGCGTGCTTGTTTTACCTTGCACCCAGGCAAATACTAACGGAAGAACAAGCAAAGCGGCAAATGTAGAAGCAATCAATCCGCCGATAACCGCGCGACCTAACGGAGCCGATTGATCGCCGGCTTCGCCCAAACCAGATGCCATCGGAATCATACCAACCACCATCGCCACACTCGTCATCAATATAGGACGTAAACGAACGGAAACCGCTTCCCTGGCTGCCTGTAAAGCATTGCCGCTTTTCAATCGTAATTCTTCTGCATTGGTGACTAACAAAACTGAATTGGAAATGGATACGCCGACCGACATAATCATTCCCATATATGACTGCAGGTTTAACGTAGAGCCGGTAAGCAATAACAAACCTAACGAGCCAACCAATACAGCCGGAACGGTACAAAGCACAACCAGCGAGACTTTGAACGATTGAAAATTTGCCGTCAGCATTAAAAAGATAACAACAATAGCAACCAGTAAACCGGATTGTAAACTGTCTAAAGTTTCGGTTAATACCTGTGTTAAGCCTCTGGTTTCGATGGTTATACCTTTGGGCAATTCACCAATAGAAGCGATAGCTGCGTTTACATCTTTCGCGGCCGAACCCAAATCATTTTTATACAAATTGGCCGTTACCGAAAGCACAGGCAGCGCACCAATGTTATCGTTCTCGCCATAAATCGTATCCATTTTTATAGAAGCCACATCGCCCAAAACAGGTCGTGCCGCATTTGGAGAAACCGGGATTTCTTTAATGTCGTCAACACTTGTCATTTCGTTAACCGGAACTTCAACCTGCACATTATAACTCAGGTTTAATTTTGGATCAATCCAGATGTTTTTTTCTGTAAAACGAGATGATGAAGTAGCGGCTACCAACGAGCGCGAAACATCGTTTACATTGGTTCCTAACTGCGCGGCTCTTACTCTGTCTATATCAATATCAATAGCCGGTGCATGAATGGCTGTTCCTAATTTCACATCACGCAGGTAAGAGATTTGTTTTAGCTTATCTATTACTTTATCGGCATATACTTCATTCTGCTTTTTATTCTTACTAATCACTTTTACTTCAATCGGTGTTGGCGAACCCTGGCTTAATATTTTATCCGTTAATTCAATCGGTTCAAAAGACATCTGTACATTCGGCATCGCTTTCTTCATCCGCTTCCTGAATTCATCTTTCAAATCGTCCATGTTCACTTTATAATCTTCTTTCAAAGCCACCTGCAACACAGCATCCTGCGGACCTGCCATAAAAAGATAAATGGGATTGGTTGAAAACTGAGAGCCGTGCATACCAACCATGGCTGAACTGATAGATACATTTTCTTTACCAACAATAGAATATAATACATCTAATGTCTTCAATACATCGCGTTCTGTTTTTTCAATACGCGTTCCGTCCTCATCGCTGATACGAAGCTGGAACTGGCCGGCATTTGATTTGGGCAATACATCGCGGCCAATGATATTCAGAAAGAATGCTGCCAATACCAAAGCGCCGATAATGTATAATAAAACAATGGGTTTTCTGCGCGGAAGCATTCTATCCATAAAGCGAACAAAGCGCGCGCGAAACCTATCAAAGCCATTTATCTTTTTGCCTTTGTAACCTGCGTGTGCCTGTGGCAAATCGCGTTGCTGCCAGGTATCTTTTTCTGATACTTTTGGAATGCCTGACTCAATAAAAACTTTATCGTCATCACTTGTTTTATAGCTGGCAGGTTCCCTGTTTTTCTTATGTCCTTTCATCATCCAGTTGGCTAATACAGGCACTAAAGTCTGCGCCATGAAATAAGAAGTAATCATAGAAAAACCAATGGCTAACGCAAGTGGTAAAAAGAGCGAACCGGGTATGCCACCCATCGTAAACGCCGGTGCAAATACAGCCAGGATGCACAACAGGATAAGCAACTTGGAGAATGCAATTTCTTTACACGCATCCCAGATGGCAAGCGCTTTTGGCTTGCCCATATCTAAGTGCTGGTGAATGTTTTCTATGGTTACGGTACTTTCATCTACCAAGATGCCGATGGCAAGTGCAAGACCGCTTAGCGTCATGATATTAATAGTTTGCCCGAACAAATTCAAGAACAATACACCGGAAATAATACAGGTTGGAATGGTGAGAATTACAATCAACGCACCACGCGGATCGCCTAAAAAAAGAAGCACCATCAAACCGGTAAGAATGGCGCCAATTGCGCCTTCACTCAATAAACTTTTTACCGAATTGATAACGTATGTTGACTGGTCAAATTCATAATTCAGTTTTACATCGTCCGGCAACAAAGCCTGAAAACGCGGTAATGCTTTTTTCAGATTTTGCACCACTTCCCAGGTTGAAGCAGAAGCCGATTTGGTAATGGGCAAATACACGGAGCGTCTGCCGTTTACCAATACATAACCAGACGTAATATCAGCGCCGTCTTCTATCTTGGCAACATCTTTCAAATATAAATTCTGAACACTGCCGGTAAAGAGGGGAATATTCTCGAAATCTTTTACCGATTTAATGGTTGTATTGGTTGGAGTAAAATAACTCTTATCGCCAATGCGAACGTTACCTGCCGGCGTTGTCTGATTATTAATGCGCAAAGCTGCAACCAACTGATCGGGCGTCAGATTATGTGAGCGCAATAATTCAGGATCTGCTTTGATTAAAATGGTGCGTGAATTACCGCCAAATGGAGCCGGTGACACTAAGCCTGGAATCGAGCTGAAACCCGCACGTACATAGACATTCGCAAGATCCTGCAATTCGTTATTGCTGCGCTTCGGGCTGCTTACAATCAATTGACCAACCGGCAATGTGCTGGCATCAAAACGAATGATAAACGGCGGCGTTGTTCCCGGTGGAAAAATGGTTTGTGCACGATTACTGAAAGCTGTTACTTCCGCGGCAGCCTGTGCCATATTTGTGCCTTCATAAAAGGTTAACTTCATTAAAGTAAGGCCTTGTATATTTTTGGTTTCAATACTTTTTACACCCGCTACATAAAGCATCAGGTTTACATAGTTTTTACCAAAATAAGCTTCCATCTGGTCGGGCGTTAAACCGCCATACGGGTGAGAAATATAAATAACGGGCAAATCAATATTGGGAAATATATCAATCTTAATGGTTGTAATGGCTTTGATTCCAAAGAAAAACAAACCAGCCACCAGCACCAATATGGTGATGGGTTTTCGTAATGCAAAGCGTATTAAATTCATTCTGTCTTTTTTAGCTTCCGGTTGTCAGCCTTCAGCTTTATTACCTTGTATCTTGTTATACTTCTTATATCTTACAACTTGTATCTTGTTACTTGTACCTTGAATCTTGGCACTTGTATCTTGCTTCTTGTACCTTGTATCTTCTTATCTTATCTGGTTTAAGAACAAATTGAAATCGCCGGAAGCCGCAGCTTTTTGCAGCAAAGCCTGCCATATATAAATATAAGAAAGCGTGACATCAGTTTGTGCTTTGCTTAGCGCAAAAAAAGCTTGCTGTAAGTCAACAATATCTGTCAATCCGTTTTTATACAGCGCGCTCTTTTGATTAAAAGCATCTGATGCAGATTTATATTGTTTAGGCACTTCATTAAAGCGTTGCAGTGTGTTTGCAATACGTTGATCGGCTAATACTAACTGGTCTTTCAGTTGTGTGGTAATTAAATCTGTTTCGTTAGCATAACCTTTTGATAAGAAGCGTTGCGAAGTTACCTGGTGTTTAATTTTTGCCAGGCTCATAATATTCCAGGCAATAGAAACGCCGGTTACATAATTGGTTCGGGTTGGGTTAATACCATCCCACAAGCTTTTAGAATAACGGTCTTTGTAATCGGGTGAATAATTGTAATCAAAGCCGGAACCTCTCGTTTGCACAATGCCAAACAGGTTTACGCCGGGATTGATACTTTTCTTTAAATAATCTGCGTATTTATCGCTTTGTATTACGCGGCTTTTGTAAAACTGAATTTGCGGATTCTCTTCAATTTTAAAATTATCATTAAACTCCTTTGGTATCTGTTTAAAGAAGAATTCTGTGTCTAAATTATTATATTCAATGGGTGCGCCGTTTAATGCCTGTGCAAATACATTTCGCTGTTGTTGTTCCCTGGCTTCGGCGTCTATAATGGCAATACGCGCGCTGGAAACCTGCGCATTTACAATAGAAGAATCAACGCCGGCTATCAAACCATTTTTTGCTTTGGCAAGAACAACCTGTTGTACATAAACCACTCTTGCCGAATCGGCTTTTGCGTTGTTAATAAGTCTTTGTGTGATGAGTAAATTGAGATACGCATCTGCGATCTTTACACTTTGAATAAACTGTTCCTGCGCCACATCAGCCGAATCTGTATTGGCGCGTGCCTGGAAAGCACCAATGCGCGATTTTAACCTGCCAAACGTAAACACTTCCCAGTTTGTATTGATTACATACTGCGCGCCGTAAGCTGCCTGCCAGCTTTGCGAACTGAAAGCCGGGCCGGAAGAAGACACACCGGCAACACTGCCAATACTTAACGGTCCGTACTGGCCATTTACGGTTCCATAAGCAGCCTGCACACCCGCATTTACATTGGGTAAATATTCGTTGCGCGTGTTTTGAACAAGTTCTTTGGAAGAGTTATAATAGTTCTTCTTTGCCTGTATGGTTTGGTAATTATTTACGCCATTGTTTATGGCTTCCGACAAATACAAAGGCGCTTGTTGCGCGTATAGCGAACTCTTTGCAAAAAGGAAAAAAATGAATAAGCAGAACGGAACTGCTTTGTAAAAAATTGGTTTCATAAAAACTGTATAGTTCCTATGGCAGTGGAATCGTTATTAAAAAAATCAAGGTTAAAACAAAACCGTTTGCCCTGTAATCTTTGCCACACATTTCCAGGCTTTCTTTGCGTCTTTATCAATGATACTTTGCAGTAAATCTTCGTGCAGCTTTTGCTTTTCGATAAACTTATTTGTATCCTCATGCACCATAGTAAACGATTGCTTTATCTGCACGGCAATTGTCTTGTATAAATCGGCTAATATTTCATTCTTTGATGCTTCTGCAATGGCAATATGAAACTGGATATCTGCTTCAATACAATCGCCGGTTTCGCCTTTTACGGCTGCTGCGTTTCTTTTTTTAAGAAGCGATGTCAGCTTTGCAATGTCTTTTGTTGTTCTGTTTAAAGCCGCCTTTTCTGCCGATTTTAATTCCAGCAATTGTCTTACTTCTTTTAAATCTTCATTGTCTGCGCGCTTTAATCTTTGATGCAAAGGTTCGTGCAAACCTTCATTCAATATAACAAAAGTTCCTAAACCTTGCTTTACGTTTACCAGGCCACAATTAACAAGAATTCTGACGGCTTCGCGAATGCTGGAACGCCCTACGGCAAACTGTTGCATCAGTTCCGGTTCGGACGGAAGTTTATCGCCTGGTTTATACGTTCCTGACTTTATCAGGTTCTTTAATTTGCTGGATACTGTATCGGCTAACGGAAAACGGACAGCAGGCTCTATCATTGTACTCATCATATCATCTGATGAGTGCGAAAATAAAAAATTCCGTGAAATCGAAAATTAAAATTATGTGAACAAGGTTTCTTTTAAGGCGAACAAAATTTGTTGTAAATACCTGTTTGTTATGTGTTTCAATATTTTGGGTGAAAGTTAATACAGATATTCATCTTAGGTTTGCAACTGTTTTTGAAATAATCTAACGAAAGTTGTTGTATTAATCTAAAAGATACATTGCAACAGCTTGCTATAAACAACAGGATAAATCGTATGCAGCAAACAGATTTTTTAGTCATTGGTTCGGGCATCGCAGGACTTACGTATGCGTTAAAAGTTGCCGATCAGTTTCCGGATAAAAGTGTGATGGTAATTACAAAAACCAGTGCCGACGAAACCAATACCAAATATGCGCAAGGTGGCGTTGCCGGCGTAATGGACGAAGCCAAAGACAGCTATGAAAAACATATAGAAGATACATTGATTGCGGGTGATGGTTTGTGTAATGAAAAGATTGTAGAGATTGTAGTAAAAGAAGGTCCGGAACGCATCAATGAAATTATTGGATATGGCGCCGAGTTTGACAAAGAAGAAAGCGGCGAATTTGCATTGGGGCGCGAAGGCGGACACAGCGAGTTTCGCATTCTGCATCACAAAGATGTAACTGGTAAAGAATTAGAACGCGCTTTATTATCGCAAATCGGTAAGCATAATAATATTCAGTTGGTGAATCATTGTTTTGTACTCGATTTAATTACACAACATCATTTGGGTTATCTTGTTACCAAAGCAACAACCGATATCTGTTGTTATGGTGTATATGTGCTGAATCAAAAAACAAATGCAATTGAAACCATTCTTGCTAAAATAACGGTACTGGCAACAGGCGGTTGCGGGCAGGCATATCGCACCACGACAAACCCAAAGATTGCAACCGGCGATGGTATTGCTATGGTATATCGTGCCAAAGGCAGAATCGAAAATATGGAGTTCATCCAGTTTCATCCGACCGCCTTATACGAACCGGGAACATCGCCTTCTTTCTTAATTACAGAAGCCGTTCGCGGCGATGGCGGCATTTTGCGTAACAAAGATGGCGAAGCCTTTATGGAACGATACGACAAGCGTAAAGACCTGGCGCCGCGCGATATTGTTGCCCGTGCTATAGATAGCGAAATGAAACGCAACGGTACTGAAAATGTTTATCTCGATTGCAGGCACATGGATAAGGAAAAATTCCTTCATCACTTCCCGAATATTTATGAGAAATGTTTAAGCATTGGTATTGATGTGATGCTGCAAATGATACCTGTGGCGCCGGCTGCGCATTATAGTTGCGGTGGTATTAAAACAGACGAATGGGCGCGTACTTCCATTCAGCATTTGTATGCTTGCGGCGAGTGCGCCAGCACAGGTTTACACGGCGCCAACCGTTTGGCAAGTAATAGTTTGCTTGAAGGGATGGTGTTTGGTCACCGTGCTTTTCTGGATAGTATAAAAATGGTTGACAATATCAATTTTGAAACAGCTATACCCGACTGGGATCAGCAAGGAACATTGGAACCAAAAGAAATGATTTTAATTACCCAAAGTGTAAAAGAGCTTCAGCAAATTATGAGTGATTATGTAGGAATTGTTCGTACCGATGTTCGTTTGAAGCGGGCGTCTAAAAGACTTGATTTGTTGTTTGATGAAACGGAAGCTTTATACAAAGATACCCGTGTATCGCCGCAGTTATTTGAGCTGAGAAATATTATTTCGGTTGGATATTTAATTGTAAAAGGCGCTTCGTTCCGAAAGGAAAGTCGCGGCTTGCATTATAATACCGATCATCCGCAAAAAAGTGATTTGCTGCAAAATATTATTTTGTAAAAAAGAATACAGACAACACTGGTTTTATGTATTTACAAAAGAACTTACTTTTATACATAGTTAGATAAAGAACTGAATTGTGTGCTTTATTTTTCAGGCAGTTGTTTTTTATTTAGTGTAAAACTAAAATTTTCGTTGCCTGTGTACAGTTCATTTTCATTGGCAAGAAAGAAAATTACATTTTCATCACCTGCTAAAAGCGAAATCGTTTTTTTTGAATCCTGAGGATGTAATTGATAAATAATCGCTTCCGTATTTTCACGGCTTCCTTTGATTATAGTCCATGTTCCTGTTACATTACGAGGTGAATTATCCACTACTTTCCGAATTGTATAAGTGGTAGGTTTTCTGCTGATTGAATCTCTGTTAAGAATCAGTCTCCATTTCAATTTAAAGCAGGAAGAGCTAACATTCATCTCGTGATCTGTAGCAAAAGTCTGGCAAGGTGTACGTCCGTCAAAAACAATTTGGCGCGATGTATCATTCAGTAAAGTTGATGATAGCGTTTTGTTAAGTGAAAACAGAATCTTGCTTTTGATTGGTTCTTTACGGTTAAGCGTATAACTCCATCCGCCGTTACCAATCATGAATTGGTTTTGTGGTGTCAGCAAATGAAAAAGGTTATCATTTAATTTCATCATTACAATTTCACTCCGTAATTGATTGCTTGTTAAATGATAAATTTCACCATTGATTATTTCATTTTTCTTGTTGGAAATAGTGTATTGCCCTGCAAAAGAAAGTTTTTCTCCGCCGCCGGCAAAGCCAGGCGTATTGGGTTGCACTTCTCCAAAAACAATATCTAACCGAAACGTATTCGAGTCTGAATTTTTATCATTCAATAATAAATTCCACCTGATAAAATCAACCTTTGTGGCTGCCGGTATTGTCAGCAAAGATTTTATCGCTTCGTCACCCGGCGTGCTGCCGGCAAACACAATTTCTGAAGGTATTTTTTCCTTTATTCCTGCGCCTGAACAAGAGCTTGTTATTGTTATAAAAGGCAGGAAAATAATATAGATGAAGAGTGATTTCAATGGTTGAAGATTTGATATTAAAATTACTATTTCTTTTTAATTCCGGAGTGAAAGAAAAGAGTGACTGTAGAATTCTGCTTTATATAACAGCAATTAACAAATAGTTGAAAACCTGTTGCCTGTGTTCGCATTTATTGTCTGTTTATCAACCAATATCTTTGCTCCATGTTCTATGTTGTGTATGGTATTTTGTACCTGTTTTCTTTACTGCCGTTCTGGTTTATGTATTTGTTGAGCGATGGCATTACATTGCTGTTGTATCACGTTATCAGGTACCGGAGAGAAGTGGTGAAAAATAATTTACTGATTGCTTTTCCTGAAAAAACAGAAGCGGAAAGAAAGAAAATTGAAAGACAATTTTATACAAATTTTACAGACAACTGGATTGAATCTATCAAGCTGCTTTCTATATCGAAAAAAGAGCTGAACAAACGTTTTACAGGTAATTATGAACTGCTGAATGAGTTTTATAAAACAGGCAGAAATGTGCAGGTGCATTTAGGTCATTATTTTAACTGGGAATATGCAAACGCCGCTCACGGGCTAAATCTTTTGTATCCTTTTGTAGTTGTGTACAAACCAATTTCAAATAAAATAATTGATCGTATTTTTTATAAAATGCGCACTCGTTTTGGTTCGCACATGGTGGCTGCCAATCATTATCGCCAGGAGTTTGCGCCGTTTGCAAAAGACCGGTTTCTGTTAGTGCTCGTGGCAGACCAAAGTGAGTTTCCGGAGAAGGCTTATTGGGTTCCTTTTTTTGGTAAGATGGCAACGTTTGTTCAGGGACCGGAACGCACGGCTCGTATGAATAATACTTCTGTCTTTATGGGTAAATATAAAAAAATAAAACGCGGTTATTACCACGCTGATGTGGTGTTGCTGACAACCGACCCTAAGAATTTGCCCAAAGGCGAGATTACAAAGCAGATGATTCGTTTTATAGAAGATTGCGTACGTGAGGAACCGGCTAATTATTTGTGGAGTCACCGGCGATGGAAATGGGATTTTGATGCGGAAAAATATAAGGTGTTATAGATTTTTATTTTTGATTGAAATAAAAGATTGTGTGATTGTTCTAACAAGTTGCTGTTGTTGACGGAGAATTGCAATATCTTTTTATCCCAGGTAAATACTTTGCAGTTCTTATTCTTTTTGAATACTGAATTGGTATACATCCGGCTGCTTTTACACGCAGTGTGGTACTAAAGACAATACATTGGAACTGGTAACCGGTAATATAAAATTCATTTCCAAGCTAACTAAAGTTTTATCTTTCCTGATTTCAAACTCGTCTTGGGGATTTTATACCACGCATCATTTTATAAAACAAAACTTATTGTTGCATAATTCGTTATGGTATAATGCTTGCATTGAGAAAAACATCTAAAAATTAAAAAATGAGCAATTCAAAATTTGTAGCAGGATTAATATTGGGCGCCGCTGCCGGTACTTTTATAGCTTTATTTGCCAACAGTGATAAAGGCAAAGACATGTGGGATGATGTTAGCAGCAAAGGAAAAGATTATTGGGATGATGCAAAAGACACAGCCGGTGACTGGAGCGATAAAGCGAAAAATAAATACGGTGATGTAAGTGATGAATTAGAAAACTTAATTTCAAAAGGTAAAAAGTATATTTCTCAGCTCGAAAAAAAAGCTAAAGACGTAAAAGATGCAGCAACCTCTTAGCGATACAAACCATATAGCAGAACCACAGGAAGAGCCTAACTTTTTTACAGAGACGAAAAATTTATTTCAGTCTTATGTAGGCGACAGGCTTACGCTGGTAAAATTGCAGATGGTTGAAAAATTGTCTGTTACAGCTGCAGCTATTATATCAGGCGTTTTGCTGCTGGTGTTCGGTTTGTTTTTGCTTACATTTATCAGCATTACACTTGGCTTTTTATTTAGTAAATGGCTGGATAGTTACGCAGCAGGTTTTGGTATTGTAGCTGGCATCTATCTTTTGCTGGTATTACTGGTTGCTTTCTTTGGCAAACAGTTATTTGGCAATGCAATTACGCAAAAAATTATTCAGAATTTTTTCAAGAAAAAATAATGGCAAAAACGAGAGATTTATCGCATATCAAATCTCTGAAAGACTTACAGAGCGAGATTCTGAATATTAAGGCGAGTATTGTAGTGCACGAAAATCAATTAAAGCAACGTGCAAAGCAAGCACCGATCGAAGCCAGGCGAATGGCTGTTAGCAAAGTACTTCCATCTGCTTTAATGAAAATTATTCCTTTTGTACTTACCAGAGGTGCGGTAACCAGCAGTTTCGGGTTTCTGAAAAATGCTGCCGGTCTTATTTCTGTATTTAAAAAACAGAAAGGTTCAACTATGAAAGACAGGATATTTAATACAGCAAAAAAAGCAGGTGCTGCAGCAGCTATTAAAGGTCTTTTCAATTTTATCAAAAAGAAAAATCATTCAAAAGAAAAAATAGAAATATCATGAGAAGTATTTTGTATTTAATTGCTGTTATCTGCGTTATTGTTTGGGTATATGAATTTTTCTTTACCGGCGGTGCCAATACCAGTGGTTTAATTCATATTTTATTGGTAATCGCTATTATCTCTGTTCTGATTGCTGTTATTCGCAGAGCATAAGAATATCTAAAAGAAATAAAAGGCCGTTGCTAAAATGAAGAAGCTTGCAGGGTCGTTTGATTACTGCTGTGCATTTATTTATGAACTAAAGCTACTACCTTTTGAATCGCATTGTAAAAAAGACATTTAAAGTAATAGCCTGGATAGCAGGAAGCATAGTCTTCCTGCTATTGCTTATTATTATAGCTATCCAAATACCTGCTGTACAAAACTTTGCCAAAGACAAAGCCGTAAGTTATCTTGAAGGAAAAATAAAGACTAAAGTTGCTATTGAAAGGCTGAGCATTGAGTTTCCAAAACGTATTGTTCTAAAAGGAATTTATCTTGAAGATCAGAAGCGCGATACTTTATTAGCAGCTAAAGAAATCAGGGTTGATATAGCCTTGTTTGCGTTGTTAAAAAGTGAAGTGAATGTAAACTATCTTTCGCTCGATGGCATTCGTGCTAATATCTATCGCAATAAGCCTGATACGAGTTTCAACTTCCAATATATTGTGAATGCTTTTAGCAGCGATCAAACAAAAACGCCTAAGCCGGAAGATACCAGCAGTACCATGAAGTTTCATCTGGATAAAATTATCCTCAACAATATTGTTGCTACTTATAAAGATGATGAAACCGGTAATGATGTGTATTTTAAATTAGGTAATTTTCAAACGCGCATTACAAAATTCGATTTAGATAAAAATGCGTACACCATTCCAAATATCCAGGTAAAAGATATTGTTGCTAAAGTGTATCAATACAAACCATTGGTACAGGTTGATACAACGCTTGCCGACGATACGGCAACAATTGGCAAATCAACCAGCCCGGTTATTCATATTAATGAAATTGGTTTGCATAATATCAATTTCAATTATAAAAATGATGTTTCTGCTTTGTTTGCCGATTTGCATTTGGGTGAATTGCTTACGCATCCGGGCGATATGAATTTACAAACACTTCATATCAAACTAAATGATATTGCGCTAAATAACACGCAGGCAAAAGTTGAATTAGGCAAATCAGCGGAAGCACAATACACAAAAGAGGTAGTTGCCGATTCTACAAAAGCGGCTTTAGAAAATCCGTGGAAGTTTGAACTGGGTAAAGTTGACTTCAACAACAATACATTTCAGTATGATGATAACAACAAACCCAAAGCTGTATCTGGCATCGATTTCAGCCACTTGTTGATTGATTCATTTACACTAAAAGGCGATAGTCTTGCGTTTACGCCAAGCATTTACAACGGCAACATTCGCCAGCTTTTCTTTAAAGACCAAAGTGGATTAGACCTTCGTAAACTGCAAACGAATTTTGTTTACACCGATACAGGCGCCAGCTTAAACAACCTGGTGATTCAGACAGATAAAACGCTCATTCAAAACAAACTGGCTGTTAGTTATCCATCGCTTGACGCTGTGACTAAAAATTCCGGCGAAATGTATATTGATGCCAATTTGCAGCAAACGCAAATTGCAGCCAAAGATATTCTCACATTCATGCCCACTTTCAAACGCAATTTGCGTGGTAAAGAGAACGCCATTTTACACTTAAATACAACGATAAAAGGTTACATAAAAGACCTGGATATTCCGCAATTCGATGTAACCGGTTATGGAAATGTGGTTGTACGAATGTCGGGAAAAATAAAGGGTTTGCCCGATGCCAAGAAAGCTTACATGGATTTGAATATTGCCCAGGTGAGCGCTTCTAAAAACGACTTGCTGCCTTTTATTCCATCAAAAGAATTAGCCAATTTTCGCTTGCCTGATAACATGTTTATCAAAGGTTATTTTAAAGGCAGCATGAAAGATTTTACTACTGATTTAGCGCTCAATACAAATCGTGGTAATGTAAAAGTTACAGGCGGCATGCACCCGAAAGCGCCTTACAGCGTAAAAGCAATTGTTGACCATTTGAACCTCGGTTATTTATTAAAGCAGGAACAGAATGTTGGTATCATTTCTCTTAACGCCAATGTTAGCGGAACAGGCACTGATATAAAGAAAGCCAATCTGAAATATGCTGTTCGTGTATTAGCGGCACAAGTAAAAGGTTACAACTATCACGATATAGATTTGAATGGCACGCTTCGCAATGGCGTGGCGGCTATCAATAGTGTGATTTCTGATCCGAACATAGCTTTGAATTTAGATGCGACGGCTGATTTAAAACCCAAATATCCGGCTGTTCAAGTCAATCTTTTATTAGATACCATTAACCTGAATGCATTGCATTTGGTAACGGATACTTTAAATCTTCACGGTCATATCATTGCAGATGTTCCGGTAACAAATGTTGATTCATTAAATGGCACCATTTCTATCACCGATTTGAATATTACAAATGGTGCGAAATCTTATACAGCCGACAGTATTGGTTTGATTGCTTCTGCCACACCACAACAAAAGATTATTGATTTGAATGTTGCTAACGTAATAAAAGCAAACATGACAGGTCAGTATAAATTAACCGAGATTGCCACTGCTTTACAATCTACCATCAATCAATATTATACACTGCCGGGCTACAAAGCCAAAAAATTTGCTCCGCAAAACTGGAACCTAAACGCAACTGTTATTCCGCAAGGCTTGTTGTTAGATTTTGTGCCATCAATCAAAGGAAGCGATTCGTTAACTTTAGCAACTTCATATAACAGCGCACAGAATGATTTAAACCTGGCTTTGAAAGGCAGACAAATTTTGGTGGATTCACTTCAGATTGATAGTATAAATGTATTGGCAAAAACCAATGCCGATAAGCTTGATTTGGGTGTTAGTTTTGAAAACTTTACGGCAGGAACATTCAAGTTGTACAAAACAAATTTAGATGCTTCTTTGGCTGCTAATAAACTTGATTTTAACTTAGGTTCGCAAGACAATAAAGGCAAACTGCAATATGCGTTAGGCGGTTTAGTAAACCAGATAAAGAACGGCGTTCAGTTTGGTCTGAAAGACAGCCTGGTATTGGATTACAGCCGATGGAACGTAGCGCAGGGAAACTTCATTCAATACGATTCTGTAGCTGGTATCCTGGTAAATAATTTTTCCATCAGCCAGAACGGACAATCTATTACTATTAACAGTACAGAACAAACACCAAACGCGCCGATTAAGGTTGATTTTAATAATTTCCAGATTGCAACCATCACCAAAATGGCGCACCAGGATTCAATTTTGGTTGAAGGTTCTATCAACGGAAATGCGGTAGTAAGAGATGTGATGAAGAACCCGATTTTTACTTCCGATCTGCAATTGAATAATATCATCTATAAGCGCGATACCATCGGCAATATCCTGGTAAAAGTAAACAATGAAGAAGCCAATGCTTACGCAGCCAATGTATCTATCGTAGGCAAGAATACCGATGTAAAACTCGATGGTAAATATTACACCGGCGAAAGTCGCATGGATCTAAACCTTGCGTTAAACCGTTTAGATTTAGCTATTGTAAAACCATTTGCCGCCGACCAGTTAACTGATATTGGCGGTGTATTAAAAGGACAAGCTACTATACAGGGAACCATTAGCAAACCTTCGGTAAATGGTTCTCTTAATTTCGATACAGCTTTTATCATTCCTGCAATTACCGGCGAACGTTTAACCTTACCAAACGAAAAGATTGACATAGATGAACAAGGCGTTCATTTTAATGAGTTTACCCTGCACGATGCCAATAACAATCGTGCAATTATTGATGGTGATATCTTAACGACGGATTTCAGGAATTTAAACTTTGCGTTGAATTTAAGTGCTGCCGATTTTCAGGCTGTCAACAAAACGCAAGGCTCCAAAGATTTGTTTTATGGTAAAATGAATATTGATGCGGATGTAGACGTTACCGGCAACATAGAATCGCCAACCATCAATGCAAATTTGCGCGTAAATAAAGCCACCGATTTTTCTCTTGTTTTGCCAAGCAGTGACCCCGAAGTAGAAGCGCGCGATGGTGTGGTTGTATTTGAAGATAAAGACCATCCTGAAAACAACAAACCAACGCCCGACATTACAGACACCATTACCGGGCAAACCGATATGAAAGGGCTGGACGTAACAGCCAATGTTGAAACCGATAGTTCGGCTAAATTTACGGTTGTTATAGACCCGCTTACCGGCGATGCGTTAACCATACAAGGTCTGGCTGATTTGGCCGGCGGTATTGATAAAAGCGGAAAAGTAAGCTTGACGGGTAATTATCGCGTATCGAGCGGTTCATACAATTTATCGCTTTCTTTCTTAAAAAGAAAATTTGATATACGCCAAGGAAGCACGATTATCTGGACCGGCGATCCGACTTCTGCACAAGTTGATTTAACGGCAACTTATGTTGCCAATACAGCACCCATTGATTTGATGCAATCTGACTTAGCCAGCCGTTCAGCTACGGAACAGACAACATACAAAGAAAAGCTTCCTTTTAATGTAAACCTGCACATGACTGGTGAGATGTTGAAGCCAACCATTTCTTTCGATATTACTTTGCCGCAGGAAACACTTACCCGCTGGCCGGATGTAGATAGCAAGTTGCAACAGGTTCGTGCCGATGAAGCGGAAGTAAACAAACAGGCATTTGCTTTATTGTTGTTAGGTCGTTTTGTACAGGAAGATCCGCTGGCAAGTTCCGGTGGCGGCTTATCGGCTGAATCTGCTGTACGCAGCAGTGCTGCCGGTTTGCTTACCGACCAGTTAAATAAACTTGCCGGTAACCTGGTGAAAGGTGTGGATTTGAACTTTGATTTGCAGTCCCAGGAAGATTATTCAACCGGAACGGCACAAAACAGTACCGACCTGAAAGTGGGCGTGAGCAAGCGTTTATTAAATGATAGAATCAAAGTAAATGTGGGCAGCAGTTTTGCGGTTGAAAATCCGCAAGGCAGCAACAAAGCTGCTTCTAATATTGCGGGCGATGTATCGGTAGATTATCAGCTTACAAAAGATGGTCGTTATTTAATACAAGCGTATCGCCGTAACAATTATGAAGGCGTAGTAGAAGGTCAGGTAATAGAAACCGGTCTCAGCTTTATTTTGAACTATGATTATAACAGGTTAAGAGAAATATTTCAGAATCATAAAGAAGCTAAGCAAATACGCAAAAAGAATAAGGAAAGCGATAAGAAAATAGAAGAACAGAAAGATCAAAAAGAAGAGAAAGGCAAACAGCAGCAAGCCGAAACCAATAGCAAGAAATAAGAAGATAAGAGATAATAAACAAAGTTCAGGAAGAATAAGAAAAGAACTGCAGACTTATTTCAATAATAATGATTTTAATGGTTTTAATAAGTGCTTCACAGTTGTAGTGGATAAAACAAAAGCTGAGAAAGAACAGAATGATGACAGCCCCAAATGAATTGCTGTTGTTGGTTAACAGGAAATAATAATTCTATAAACGCAAAGCTGATAGCTAACTGCAAAAGCTGATAAAAAATACATGAAGTATAGGTTTTTATATTTTTTTAGTGTTGTTATAATGTTGCTGTTTGCTGCCTGTGATAATACCAAACATTTAGCAGCCGGTCAGGATTTGTATGTAGGTTCGAAGCTGGAAGTAAAAGCAGATCCGAAACTTCCGAAAAAGAAAAAGAAAGCGTTGGAAAGCGATATGACTTCGCTGATTCGCCCGAAGCCTAATTCGAAAATATTGGGTGCACGTGTGAAGCTTACTTTATACAACAGTGTAGATACGCCAAGAGGAAAAGGTTTGCGCTACCTGATAAAAAATAAATTGGGTGAGCCGCCTGTAATTGCTTCGTATAGTACGCTGGATAAAGACCGCGAGGTAATCGAAAACCGGCTTGAAAACCGGGGTTATTTTAAAGATACCGTAACGCTCGACAGCAGTGTAGAACATCGCAAATTTACCGGTGTGTTTACCGCTTTTGTACATGATCAATATATGTATCAAAACATTACATTTCCGAAAGACAGTTCTGTATTAAGCCGGAACATCAGGGGGCGCGATTCTACACAACGGCGCACATTGCGACGCTCGTTGTTACGAACAGGCGATCCTTATGATTTGGATATTATTAAAGCCGAACGTATACGTATTGATACCCGTTTAAAGCAAAGAGGTTTCTATTACTTTGGTCCTGATTATTTATATGCGAAAGCTGATACTACGGTTGGCAATCACAAAGTAGACCTTGATGTGCAGGTAAAAGATGAAACGCCTGCGGCAGCACGGCGCCAGTATCGAATTAATGATATTATTGTATATGCTGATTATGATATAAATTCTGATACAAGTTTGACAAATGCAAGAACGTATCATGGTTATACGATTGTTGACCCGACCCATCGGTTTAACCCGCAAATGTTTGTGCGGACGTTGGTGTTTGATTCCGGTGATTTGTATAATCGTGACGATCATAATTTGTCGCTGAACCGCTTAACCACGTTAGGTGTTTATAAATTTGTAAAAGCCCGCTTTTTACCCGATCCAAATTCAGATAGTTTGCTGAATGCGTATTATTACCTGACACCTACACAAAAAAAATCATTGCGATTACAGATATCGGGTCTTACAAAATCGAATAATGCAACGGGTGGCGAAGTGGCGTTAAGCTGGCGTCACCGCAGTTTGTTTAAAGGTGCCGAATTACTTACACTAACAGCGTATGGCGGCATTGAGCAACAAATATCGTCGGGCATCAATGTGAGTACGCGTACAACCGGTATAGAAGCCAACTTATATGTGCCGCGTATCATTGCGCCGTTCCGGTTTCGCACCAATAGTGGTTTTATTCCGCATACAAAATTTACGCTGGGTTACGAATTGTTTAACCGCAATACACAATACCTGCTTACATCTATTCGCGGTAGTTATGGTTATGTGTGGAAAGAAAATATTTTATCGGAACACCAGTTAAATATCATCAATATCAGTTCTGTTCAGCCCACGCATATTACGCCTGAATTTGCCGATAGTTTGGCAAAGCCTGAAAGCATCACTTTGCGGCGCAGTATTGAGAAGCAGTTTATTATTGGTTCTACTTACAATTATAATTTCAATACACTTAACAAACCAAATAACAGGAAGAACAATTATTACTTTAATGGCAATATTGATTTGTCGGGAAATTTAATTGGTTTGGCATCAGGCGCAAATGTTGATAAAGGAAAAGAGAAAGTAATTTTTAATACACCCTTCTCGCAATATACACGAGTCGAATTAGAATTCAGGCATACTTATAAATTAGGCGCTTTCAGTTCTATTAATTCAAGATTATTAGGTGGTGTTGGTTATGCGTATGGCAATAGCACAACATTACCTTTTATCAAAGCTTTTTTTGCCGGGGGCACTAGTGATATACGGGCATTTCGTTCGCGTAATTTGGGTCCAGGTTCTTTCTATGCAGGTAATCCACGTAGCACTTTTGTCCCTGACCAGCCCGGCGATATAAAAATGGAAGCGAATGTTGAATACCGCGCGAAATTGTTTTCCATTGTGCGCGGCGCTTTGTTTGTTGATGCAGGCAATGTATGGACACGCGGTAATGACGATTCAGATTTAATCCGACGTCCGGGTGCAGAGTTCACCAGCCAGTTTTTAAAACAAGTTGCGGTAGGTATGGGTGCTGGTTTGCGGTTTGATATTTCTATTCTTGTACTTCGTCTTGACTTGGCAATTCCTGTTCGGCTGCCATATAACTCGGATGGCGAGCGTTGGGTGTTTGATAAAATCAAGTTTGGTGATAAAGACTGGCGGAGAAATAATTTAATCTTCAACTTAGCCATTGGTTATCCGTTCTAATGATTTTCAGTATAAATAGATTCGTGTAGAAATCACACTTTACTTTATACTTCTTTACTACTTTTGTATTTCCGAAAGCACAATAGAGCGATGAATTGGAATTGTAACACGGAAAATTAATACATGAAAGCAGTTATTCCTGTAGCGGGCGCCGGTGCCAAATTGCGACCTCACACGTACACGCAGCCAAAAGCGTTAATACCTATTGCCGGTAAAGCCATCATCAATTTTATTATTGATCCTTTACATAAAGCCGGCATTTACGAGTTTGTTTTTATTGTGGGTTACCTGGGCGAAAAAATAGAAGAATATGTACGGCAGGCATATCCTAATTTGTATTGCCATTTTGTTCATCAGAACGAGCGGCAGGGAACCGGGCACGCCATAGAACTGGCACATAATATTATTGATGGTGATGAAGTTATTGTAACACTTGGCGATACCATTTGCGAATACGATGTGGAAGAAGTGTTGCGGAGTCCTTACAACATGCTTGGCGTAAAGAAAGTTGACGATCCGAGACGCTTTGGTGTAGCCGAAATTAATGCGCTGGAGTTTATAGATCATGTGGTAGAAAAACCTTCCATTCCTAAAAGCAATATGGCGTTGGTTGGCGTTTATAAAATAAAAGATTCCAGGTTATTAATTGAATGTTTGCATCACCTGTTTGCAAAAGATATAAAAACACTTGGCGAATATAATTTGACCGATGCGCTGGAATGTATGATTAAAGGCGGCACGCAATTTAAATCGTTCAAAGTAAAAAGCTGGTACGATTGCGGCCGGAAAGAAACTTTATTAGATACCAATGCTATTCTTTTAAAGAAGTTAGGCAGTACCATTCACGAAACGGTTCAGAACGAAAATTCGATTATTATTCCGCCGGTAACCATTGGCGCCAACTGTACGTTAAAGAATTCCATTATTGGTCCGCACGTTTCGATTGGTCCCAACACAACGGTACAATATTCTACGGTGCGCGACAGCATTATTGGTTCTTATACAACCTTGTACGAAGTTGTAATTGATAATTCGTTAATTGGCAGCGATGCTTCGGTAAAAGGCTTGAGCCGGAGTTTAAATATCGGTGATAATACAGAGATTGATTTTGGATAATCAGATATAAAATCAGAATGATTATTTTTTATCTAATGATTTTATTACAGCTTGTATTTGGGTTTTAAGTTTGGGAAGATCATCAGAAATAATTTGCCAAATCAGCTTGTAATCAACTCCAAAATATTCATGCACCAAGATATGTCTAAGCCCGGTTATTTGTCTCCATTCAATATAACTATGTTTCGTTTTTGTTTCTTCTGTTATATAATTTGCAGCCTCACCTATAATTTCAATTTGCTTGATAGATGCAAATCGCATCATTGAGTTTTGCATGAATTCATCTATACTAATATTGGCTGTATAATTTTCGACTTCTGTAATTGCCTCTGTTATGTGCAAGAGCCTTTGTATGTCACCAATCTTACCTTTCATATATAAGTTTCCTGTCACTAACTACAAAAGGAAAAATGTGTTTAGAAAGAGCATTGCTTGATACAAGATCTATTTCTTTATGAAGTAATTGCTCCAAATCAAACTTCATATTGATGAAGCTCATACCGATATGTTTTGAATAATCCAGTTCAACCAGAATATCAACATCACTATTTTCGTTTGCTTCTTTTCTGGAATAAGAGCCGAATAAAAACGCCCGAAGAACAGGCTTATCCTGAAAATAATTTTTGATTAATTTAATATCATTCTGTGTGAGCGTCATCTGATAAAGATATGATAATAAAAAGTGCCTGGAATGACTGTGAATAGTCGAATATTATAAATCAATGTAAGAAGAGTTGTCATTGCAATGCCTGTTCAATAATTGTATTCATACAAATAACTTTATTCTGAAAGTAAGCCATTTCTTTTACTTATTAAAAGCGGAAGATCGGTTTATAAATAATCTTCCGCTTTTATGTTGTATTCTTAAATCTTGTTCTTACTATTACACTTTTCCGTTCTTAATTTCTTCAACAACGCCAGGATCAAGTAAGGTTGATATATCGCCTAAATTCTCGGTTTCGCCTTCGGCAATTTTACGAAGAATACGGCGCATAATTTTACCGCTTCTTGTTTTAGGCAAACCTTTTACAAACTGTATTTTATCCGGCTTCGCGATCGGTCCGATAATACGGCTTACTGTGGCTACAATATCTTTTTTAGAAAGATCTGTATTGTGTGATTTACTATCGAAAATTACATACGCATAAATGCCTTGTCCTTTCACTTCGTGCGGATAGCCAACCACAGCACTTTCTACCACACCGGCGTGCATATTGATGGCATTCTCAACTTCAGCTGTTCCAATACGATGACCGCTCACATTCAAAACATCATCTACACGACCGGTAATGCGATAGTTGCCTTGTTCATCGCGCAGCGCACCATCACCCGTAAAATATAAGTTTGGATATGTGCTGAAATAGTTGGTACGAAAACGTTCATGATCGCCATACGTCGTGCGTAAAATACCAGGCCAGGGAAACCTGATACATAAATTTCCGCTTACATCATTACCTTCTATTTCTTTGCCATTTTCATCAACTAAAACCGGTTGTACACCAGGCAAAGGAAGTGTTGCAAAAGAAGGTTTTGCCGGTGTAACGCCAGCTAAATTGGATATCAAAATACCACCGGTTTCTGTTTGCCACCAGGTATCAACAATCGGGCATTTTTTCTTGCCGACATGTTCATCATACCAATGCCAGGCTTCTTCATTAATGGGTTCGCCAACGGTTCCCAATGTTTTTAAAGAAGATAAGTCTTTGTCTTTGAATTGATCCAGTCCAAAACCCATTAAACTTCTGATAGCTGTTGGTGCTGTATATAAAATATTGACTTTGAATTTATCTACAATATCCCAAAATCTTCCGCAGTCCGGGTAAGTGGGAATGCCTTCAAACATAAGCGACGTGGCGCCTGCGCTTAAAGGTCCGTATAAGATATAACTATGACCTGTTATCCAGCCAATATCAGCCGTACAAAAATGAACATCACCGGGCTTATATTGAAAGACATTCACGAAAGAATAATTGGTATATACCATATAACCACCGCAGGTATGAACCACGCCTTTTGGTTTGCCGGTGCTGCCCGAAGTATATAAAATAAACAGCGGGTCTTCTGCATCCATTTCCTCTGCCGGGCAGGAAACCGTACCTTCTTTTTCTACCTGCGTTTCGGCAAATTCCATTTCATCTTCCCACCAGAGATCGCGGCCTTTAATCATAGAAACCGGCGTTCGGGTACGCGTGTACACAATTACTTTTTTTACCGTTTTGTTTCCTATCAAAGCATCATCAATCACACTCTTTAATGGTATTATTTTTTCGCCGCGAAAAGCACCATCGGCAGTAACAATAAATTCAGCTTTTGCATCTTCCAAACGGTCGGCAATACTCTGTGCCGAAAAGCCGCCAAACACCACGCTGTGTATCGCGCCGATGCGCGCGCAACCCAATACGGCATACGCTAATTCGGGAACCATTCCCATGTAAATACAAACGCGGTCGCCTTTCTTAACGCCGTTATTTTTCAACACTTGTGCAAACTGGCAAACGCGCTTGTGCAAACGGTTATAAGTTACAATACGCACACGATCTTCCGGGTTGTTGGGTTCCCAAATAATGGCTGGTTTTTCGCCCAATTCGGCCAAGTGACGATCAATACAATTCTCTGTAATGTTGAGCTTTGCGCCGGCAAACCATTCAATTTTTGGCTCGGTAAAATTCCAGTTTAATACTTTATCCCAGCCTTTGCGCCATTGAAAATTTTTGGCAACATCAGCCCAGAATTCTTCCGGGTTTTCTACACTTCTCTGGTAATCTGAATGATATTGTTCCAATGATGTTATCTGGTGAGGATACGCCATATACAAGCAATTTTATTTTTTAAAAGTACATCTTAGATAGATACGGCTGTAAATCAGCAAAAATGCTTCTTCTTTTCGTTAATAATTTACTATTCCGAAAGCAAAACAAACCTTCAATTACTATAACAACGATAAAATTATTCTTCCTTTCTTTCTGCGACAAACACTGCTTTATCTTTGAGCCAATCATACAAGAACAGCATGTCTTTACAGGTAAGAAATCTGGTAAAAATTTACGGTGAACAAAAAGCGGTAAACAACATTTCATTCTCAATAAATAAAGGTGAAATTGTTGGTTTTTTAGGACCGAACGGTGCCGGAAAAAGTACCACTATGAAAATGATTACCGGCTACCTGAAACCCGATAGTGGCAATGCGTTGATATGTGATATTGATGTTGCCGAACAGCCGATTGAAACCAAAAAAAAGATTGGTTATTTGCCCGAAGCCAATCCTTTGTATTACGATATGTATGTGAGAGAATACCTGCAGTTTATTGCCGGTGTTCATCATATCAAAAATATAAAAGCAGAAGTAGAAAGAGTGATTGAACTGACTGGGTTGACTATTGAAAGCAAAAAGAAAACAGGACAATTATCAAAAGGTTACAAACAACGTGTTGGTTTGGCGGCTGCTTTAATTCATCAGCCCGAAGTATTGATTTTAGATGAACCAACCAGCGGTTTGGATCCAAATCAAATCATTGAAATCAGGAATGTAATTAAAGAGCAGGCGCGCGATAAAACGGTTTTGTTTTCGTCTCATATTTTAAGCGAAGTACAAGCTATTTGTAACCGCATTATCATCATTAATAAAGGCAATTTGGTGGCTGATGATACCATACAAAATCTGCAGCAGGCAAACAGCAAAAGTCTTGTCTCTGTTCGGTTTGATACGATTGTTGCGACGGCTTTATTACAAACGCTTCCGTCTGTGATTCGTGTAAATAAAACGGGCGATTCTGCTTTCTCATTACAAACAAATAATGATGCAGAAACCCGTAAACAATTGCTTCAATTTGCTATACATCACAACTTAAATATCGTGTCTTTGCAATCGGAAGGAAATAATTTGGAAGAAGTCTTTCGTTCGCTTACGGTGAATGAAGAAAACAAGTCATAATACTGAATACATATTACCTCGTACAATAAAATTATGCTTCAAAAAACGACGATAACATTCATAAAGAATCTGCAGAAGAATAATGTAAAAGAATGGTTTGATGCCAATAGAAAATTGTATGAAGAAGCTCGAACTGATTTTGCCGGTTTGGTTACCGATATATTGAAAATTCATGGCAAAAAAGATGAAGACCTGGCAACGCTAAGCGCTAAAGATTGCATGTTCCGTATCAACAGAGACGTGCGTTTCAGCAAAAATAAATCACCTTACAAAAATCATATCGCTGCCGGCTTTGCGCGTGGCGGAAAAAAGAGTCCGTTTGCCGGATATTATTTACATATCGAACCTGGGAACAATAGTTTTATCGGCGGTGGTTTATGGTCGCCGGAAGCAGAAAATCTAAAGAAAGTAAGACAGGAAATTGATTATTCGTTTGCTGAATTTTCCGGCATCATTCACAATAAAACATTCCAAAAAATATATAATGATTTGTATAGCGATAAGGAAATTACACTAAGCCGTCCGCCAAAAGGTTATACCGATGAAAATCTGGCTATTGCCTATTTAAAACTGAAAGGTTTTATTGCGATGAAGCCATTGAAAGATGAAGAGCTGACTGATAAAAAATTGCTGCCAACTATAACAGAAGCGATGGAAACTTTACAGCCTTTGCTTCGCTTTCTCAACACTGCAATGGAAGGTTAACAAAAGCACTTTTCGCAAACAAATTATCTTCGCGCTCTTATGACAGATTTTACGCACGACCGCATTGTGCCTTACAAAGACAGCAAACTTGGCAAGAAGCAACAGGTGGCGCAAATGTTTAATAATATTGCGTTTCGCTACGATTTTCTCAATCGTTTTCTTACGGCCGGCGTAGATGTTTGGTGGCGTAAAAAAACAATCCGCCAGTTACAAAGTATTCATCCGAAAACTATATTGGATGTCGCAACCGGCACCGGCGATGTAGCTTTATTAACTTATAAATTATTGAAGCCCGAAAAGATAATTGGCATTGATATATCGGATGGCATGTTACAATTGGGTAACAAAAAAATTGCTAAAGCCGGTTTGCAGAATCAGATTGAATTGGTTAACGCGGACAGCGAAAACATTCCTTTTCCCGACAATACGTTTGATGCCATAACTGTTGCTTTTGGTGTGAGGAATTTTGAACATCTGGAAGACGGATTGCAGGAAATGCTTCGCGTTTTAAAACCCGGCGGCAAGCTGGCTGTGCTTGAGTTTTCGCAACCGAAAAACAGAATCTTTAAAGCATTTTGTAATTTTTATAATAATATAATTGTGCCGGGCGCCGGAAGGTTATTTTCTAAAAATAAAGAAGCGTATAGTTATTTAAATCATTCTGCCAAAGCCTTTCCAGAACGGGAAAATTTTACTGCTATTTTAGAAAACTGCGGCTACAAAACAATATATTATAAGCCGCTTAGCTTCGGCATTTGCTGTATGTATTTTGGCAGTAAATAATCTCTTCTTATTTTTAAGAATATTTTCTTAAATCCTTCTGTTATGACTGTTATTCAAAGTATTCAAAACCGTATTTATGAAATCCGTGGTGAACGTGTGATGCTGGACAAAGATTTAGCAAGCCTGTATGAAATAGAAACAAAAGTATTAAATCTGGCTGTGAAACGAAATATCAAACGATTTCCGAAAGATTTTATGTTTCAACTTACAAAAGAAGAATTTGATCAGATACGAAGTCATGTTGATGCGATTGAAAAGAACAATTTGTCTTTAAGGTTGCAAAATGAAACCTTAAAGACAAAACGCGGACAGCATAGTAAATATCTACCTTATGCTTTCACAGAACAAGGCGTTGCTATGTTAAGCGGCGTTCTCAATTCAGATAAGGCGATTACTATGAACATTGCTATTATGCGCGCTTTTGTAGAAATCAGGAGAATTGTTTTGCAGCAACCGGATATGAAAGAACAGCTTTCAGAAATCAGGCAACGAATGGGCGAATATGATGTTCAGCTTTCGCAGATTTATGATGCTATCGAAAACCTGTTAGATGAAAATGCAGCCGGTAGAAAATGGGGAAACCGGGAACGGATCGGCTTTAAAAAATGATTATTTTTCTAATTCATTTTCTATGTTTTGCGGTTTCTCAACCATTCAAATGATTGCTTATAAAATAAACAACCTTTTACATCGTTAATAGCGGGAATGAATAAACTTGTACCTGTTTATACTTTAAATACATATTTTGTTGCAGATAGCCAGGATTATAATTAATATGCTGCCATCGTTTAAGATAGGAAGGTGTTTTTTTGCAGGTATTGTTCTCATTATTTTTGCTTTGCAGGCATCTGCGCAGGAGCGCGAAATTTACCGCGAAGACCGCGATAATGTGCCGTATTATTTTGGCTTGTCATTAGGTTACAACCGGTCTTATTTGCATCCCGAAAAAGATGCTCTTTTTTTACAGAATGATAGTGTATTAAGTGTAGAACCAGGCGCCAGCGGTGGTATTGCTTTGGGTTTGTTAGCTACGGCCCGTTTAAGCAAACGATTTGAACTTCGCTTTCACCCGGAACTGATTTTAGGTGGTTCTAAATATCTTACCTACGTGATAAAATATCCTACACCTTTAGAACCGGAAATACAAAAGAAAACCATCCCTTCTACGATTGTTAGTTTTCCGCTGCAGGTAAAGTTTAATTCTGATCGAATCCAGAACTTTCGTGTGTATATGCTCGGCGGTTTTAAATATGATATTGATGTGGCCAGCAACGCCAATGCGCTCAACGCCGATAACCTAGTAAAGCTTAAGAAATCTTATATTGGCTATGAAGCCGGTATCGGGTTCAATTTTTATTTTCCCGTGGTTACCGTAGCGCCCGAAATTAAAATTACCAATGGTTTGAGTAATGTGCACAGCCGCGATGCAAACCTTAAATACTCCAATGTATTAAACCAGCTTCAATCACGCATGCTTACTTTCTCTCTCATCTTCGAGCGTTGATATATAGAATGATTTATAGCAATTGGCAGATAGATCAATTAATAACAGAACCCTGAACGGAGCGTCGCAAGTAAAGTTCAACCGGAGTAGCAAACGCTCGTAACCAAATTTGTATTTCTGTTTTAGTTTGATAAATTTAAAAAGACTAACCGATCAGATTAGTCTTTTAAAAAAGAATTTTTTTTATTTACGGGCAACTGCTTACCAGATTTTGATACGAACCAGTTACGGCTGACTTGCTCATCAGGCTTTGCAGAAAGCAATTGATATTTGTAGAAAGAAAAACCGGGTCATTATACATATCGGGATCGTGACCTTCGTCTTCTGCCACATGCAATACGGCTGGTATTCCATAGTTCGTTAGCATTCCATAAATATAACGTGAGCCATATAAAAGCGGGTAATTATCGCAAAGCGCATAATGATCATCGTCAATCGGTACGGTTTGGTCTGCCGAACCATGAAAAGCCACCATCGGCACCGCCGTTGAAGGCGTAATTAAAGAAGGCGAAACAACAGCGCCCCAAAGACTTACATTGCCTTTAATTGTAAACGCATCTGTTAAGTTGTTATCGGTATTTTTAAGTCCGCCCAATTCCTGCCTGATGGCTTCAAAATAAGATTCGGTTACAAAATCAGGCGTTACATAAGTTGTATTTACAGCAGCCACAGCGCCGGCGCTGCTGCCACCGATAAATACCCAGTTTGTATCTATAAAATATTTGTCTGCATCATGCACTAAAAAACGCAAGGCCGCATTATAATCCTGTAACGAACGATACACGGCTTTTTGCAGAGAAGTGGTATCGCCATTGCAAGCCGATGGACTTTGCGCATTGCCATAATCCCAGCCAAGCCTGTAATCTATGCTAACCGCGATAAAACCTTTTTCAGCCAATGCCTGGCACAATTCAGACAAATTATTTTTATTGCCGGTTAAAAAACTACCGCCATGCGCCATTATCAGCAGCGGATATTTTTTTGTGGCAGAAGCATTTTTGGGCGAATAAATATCTAATGATAATTTTTCATTATCGCCTGCAAAATTTGTATTCTGTCCATATTGAACATCTTTGATTGAATTGACATTGTAAGTCGTGTTTGGATGTTCTGTTTTGGTGTTATCCTTCGAGCAGCCAGCTACACAAAGAACCAGAATGCAAGCAAAGAGTAAGTGTTTCATTAGCATAAGTAGATGACTTTGAAGGATTGTTATGGTTTAACTTTCCGCCGTATTGTGAAAAATTATGCCAATTTCTTTTTTATAAGAGTAAACAAATAGCGTTTGTGTTGCCTTTGTAAACGAAAAAAATACGATTGTGTTGTAAAGAAGAAAATACAGTTTTATGTTACGAGCGCCTGATACTCCGGTTAAGCATCGTTGTGTCACTCACTTGTACGTTCTGAAGATCATTTGAACTAAAATAGCCAAATGAAACACAGTTCAAAAGTTATTCTTTTTCCTTATCCAGAATTTCAAAATGCCGCTCTGCTCTTTCTCCGTTTTCATCGGTAATAGTAAGTGTATGCAAACCAGCCGAAGGCGTTACTGCCATTTGATGAAACTGCGTTGTGGTGCCAATGTATTCATCATCCAGATACCAAAAAAGTTTAGCCTTTCTGTCAGAATGTGTAGCCGAAAATATGGTTCGGCCACGCTCGCCGTTCATTTCCAAGGGAACATAAATTTTTGCTTTTTCGTCCGGGTAAATTATGTCGAGCGCTTTGGTATTATCATCATAACAACCAGGCATAAATGACGGCAATAGTTTATAATCAGCATGTTTTTGCCGGTAATAATATTCAATGGAAGGCGGCAATACAAACCATGATTTATGTTGCATCATTGCCGGTGCTTCACATTTCTCCGTTACCCGAAACTGGCCTGTTTTATCTAAATGTATAATTTGATGATAAGGGCAAACGCCAATATTTGCGGCAGCTTCACTCACCATTACTCTGTCGGTTTCTGTACAATCCGGACCTGCTTTATAACCACTTTTCCTGCATACAGACATGTATATAAAACCACCTTGCGGCGGCACAAACCATTGCGATGTTGGTAATACGCGAAAAATATCAAACAAAACCGGAGCGGCTGTTTTAATGCCGGTTAAATCGGGTCTGCCTTCGCCGGTTGTATTGCCTGCCCAAACCACAACGGTATATTTTGGAGTGATGCCAACTGCCCAGCCATCGCGGAAGCCAAATGAAGTTCCTGTTTTCCAGGCTATGCGCTGCGCCGAAGAAAAGTACGTCCACAAACCTTCTTCGCCGGGGCGCATAACTTCGGTCATCGCATTTAATGTATGCCAGATAGAAGGATAATCGAAGACAGGTTGCGCATTATTTTTTCTTGACTCTTGTTGCTTGTCTCTTTTTTCTTCAATATAATAATTCGGCATAAACCAGTCTTCATCGTTCCACTTGCCTTTGTTGATGGATTGATGCAGATACATACGGGCAAATGAACTGTACACACCAGCCAGTTCGTAAGGCGTTACTTCGCAGCCGCCGAGTATCAAACTCATACCATAAAAATCTGCCGGTCTGGTTAGTGTTGTAAAGCCGCATTGCTTCAATACACTATAAAAGCGTGGCGATTTGTATTGCTGTAACATTTTGATAGCCGGAATGTTTAAACTGCGCGCCAGCGCAGTGTTTGCCGGAACGGCGCCATCAAAACCACGGTCAAAATTTTGTGGTGTGTAACCGCCGATTTGTGTAGGAATATCCGGAATTAATTGTCTGGGTAACAGAGAACCTTCTGAAAGTAAAGACGCATATAACAATGGCTTTAACGTGCTGCCCGGGCTGCGTGGTGCAGAAAGCACATCTACGCTGCTTTCCAGCAGAGAATCCTGCGGCTGGTAAATGTTTCCTACATAACTCAATACATGTCCGGTTTCTGTTTCAACAACCATTGCACATAAGTTTCGGATTTGATTGCCCAGCAACATTTCGTGGTGAAGATTGAGAATGTTCGTTACCTGTTGCTGAATATGAATGTTGAGCGTGGTTTGTAAATACGTGCTTAGCGTATCGTTATCTTTCTGCAAAGAATCGTACTCTTTTCTAAAGCGGTTAAGAAGATGCGGAGCCAGTTCCGGCAAGGCTTTTGGCGCGCCCGGTAAAGGTTCTAATTGTGCCAGTTGATAAGTAGATGTATCAATTGTTTTTTCTTGTAAAAGAGTCAGGAGCAGCGCATTTCTTTTGCGCAGCAATTCGTTATTGTTCTTGCCCGGATGCACAGCCGAAGGCGCGTTTGGCAAGACAGCCAACGCCGCACATTCGCCCCAGCTAAGAAGCTGCGGACTGCGACCATAATAACGCCACGCCGCGGCATCGAGCCCGACAATATTGCCACCAAACGGCGCATTAGACGTGTACAAAGCCAGGATGCTTTGTTTGGAATACGAACATTCTAACCGCAGGGCAAGAAGAGTTTCGGATAATTTATTCCAGAGCGAACGGTTGCTGTTGTTGCGGCTCATGCGAATAACCTGCATGGTAAGCGTGCTTCCGCCACTTACAGTTCTCCTGTTTTTTATATTGAGATAAAATGCTCTCGACATGGCAAATGGATCTATGCCGGGATGATAGTAAAAGCGTTTGTCTTCAAAAGCAATAAGGCACTTGTTGAACTTATCCGGCACTTGTTTGTTGTATGGAAAGCGCCATTGTCCGTCGGCAGCAATAGAAGCATTTAAGAGGTTATCGTTTTTATCTGTAATTACAAAACTGGTTGGTGAATGGAATAAAGTGGACGGCAATGACAAGATGAACCAAATAGTGAGGATAAAAGCTATGGACAGTTTTATTTTATGCCGGTATAAAAAGGGCAGGAGAGAAGTGCGGTAATATGTTTGGAATGATTTGATGTTTGTTGTTTAGCTGCGTATTAAATGTATAACGGGAAGTGATTGAAATCTGTATGTTTTATGATTTGATTTTTTGTTGGAATGAAAAGATTTTAAAAAGATAAATTGATAACAGAAACCTGAACGGAGCGTCGCAAGGAACGATCAACCGGAGCGTTGCAACTCACTACCAAAAACTGTATTTTGTTTTATATTTAGTTCGTATCATTCAACACCTTTTACCAAGGTTGGAATGATATATACAGATTTTGATGCGGTGATGAATAAGATGTTTTTGTCTTTTCCGCTGAAGCAAATATTGGCTGTCCACTTTTCGGGAACCTCAATATGTTCTATCTTTTTGCCCGATGAATTATATATTGTTACGCCATTTCCGGTGAGATAAATATTGCCTTTGTTATCTATCGTCATGCCATCGGAAGCTTCGTTTGCAAAAAGCTGTTTATTGGTAAGTGAACCATCGGGTTGCATGTTGTAACGATAGGTTTTCCAGTCGCCCATATCAGCCACGTACAAGTATTTTCCATTAGGCGTTCCTACAAGTCCGTTTGGTTTTTTTACAGTGCTGTCGGCAAGTACCAGTTCCTTTTTTCCTTTTGGTAAATAATATAATTTTTCGCCGTACAAAGCCGAATCAGGCTGGGTTCTTTGCCAGTAATCGCGTTGAAAATACGGGTCGGTAATATACATATCGCCGGTTAAGCGGTTTACCCAAACATCATTAGGTCCGTTTAATATATGGCCGTTATAAGTACCGGCTATAACGGCAATTTTCTTTTGCGGTGATATTGAAATCAGCTGATTGTGTTCATCCGCGCAACTAATTAAAAATCCGTTTGTATTGAAGTACATTCCGTTCGATCTGCGCGCGCCATGCATGTAAAGAGAAAGCTTTCCGTTTGTATCGTATTTCCAGATGTTATCGTTTGGCTGGTCGGTAAAAAATACATTGCCCAATTTATCTGTTGCCGGACCTTCTGTAAAAGCAAAACTGCTGTCTATAAGCTGAAGCTTTGCATTTGGAGCTATGATTTGTGCAGAACTAAACTGGTGATTTAACATGAAAAAAGCCAATAATAAAAGTGTTTGGCGCATAGGATAAAGTAAATGCTTTTTACCGGAAAGAAAACAGCTTATGAATGATTGGCGGGCAACGGCAATGTAAAAAAGAAAGTAGAACCTTTACCACTTTCACTTTCTACCCAAATAGCGCCGTCGTGCCGCTGAATGATTTCTGCGCTTAAATACAACCCGATGCCAAAGCCGGAAATGTGTTGGGTTGTGTTACTTTCTACACGGTAATAACGGTCGAATAATTTTTCCTGATCCTTAGGTTTAATACCAATGCCTTCATCCTGCACACTTACCTGCGCCACGCCATCTGCAACCACACATTGTATAGTAACGGTTTTACCTTGCGGCGAATATTTTACCGCGTTGCTAAGCAGGTTAGAAATAACAGAACCTATCTTATCGCGATCGGCATTTACCGTAACCGGATCGCATTTATCAAAACAAAAAATATGAGTTGAAATGGTAAGTTCTGCTTCTGTTATCATTTCTTTCAGCAAATCATTTAAATAAAAATCTTGTTTAAGAATATTGATTTTACCGGATTCGAAGCGGGAGACGTTTAAAAATCCATTGATAAGATTGCTCATCTTCTTCACCTGAATATTTGCCTTTTCCAGCAACCCGGCAGCAGAAGCTTCTTCATTGGTTTTTAGTTTTGCATTTACAATTTGTATAAATGCGCTAAGCGAGGTAAGCGGCGTTTTTAGTTCGTGGCTTACCATACCAATAAAATCATTTTTTCTTAAATCATCCAGCTTCCGCTCGGTTATATCAAGCGTTACGCCGGCAATTCTTTCTGCTTTGCCTTCGCTGTTATATGTCGGCTTGCCCGATACGCTAATCCAGTGTAAACTTTTATCCGGCCACTGTATTTGGTATTCTGCTATATACGTGTCATGATTAACAACCGCCTGCTGAATTTGTTTTTGTACATAGTCGCGGTATTCAGGAAGAATCACTTCCATCAAATCTGCAAAATCAAACTTTGCATCTTTTTTTACTCCGAAATTGGCTTTGCATTGCGGCGTGCAATCCATTTTACCGGTTGCGATGTCCAAATCATAAGAACCCAATTTACCGGCATCTAAAGCCAGCTGAAGACGTTGGTTGGTTTCGGCCAGTTTTGTATTGGCTATTTTTTCTTCGGTAATATCCTGCAACGTTCCGCTAAGCCGGGTTGGTTGTCCGCCGGCATCAAAAGTCGCCTTTCCCCTGGCTCGCACATGCCTGGGAACATTAGATTTTGGGTTGATGATTGTATATTCAATATCATATTTACCGCCGGAGCGATAATTCATAGCTTCCATAATGGCTGCTATTACGCGTGGCCGGTCTTTACTGTCAATATTATCTGTTGCTTTTTGTAAATCAATTTCTTCGTCGGGCTGAAGCCCGAACCATTCTTTCAGTCGCGCATTACCTGTAAAGCGATTGGTAACCGGGTTTAAATCCCATGTGCCTAATTCAGCAGCATATAAAGTAAACTCCAGTTGATTCTGACTTTCAAAAAGAGTGTCATTTGCCAGCATCAATTTGTTCTGTGATTGATATAGCTGTTCATTTGTGCTGCTTAATTCTTCATTTGTAGCAGACAATTGTTCGTTACCAGTCTGCAATTTTACCTGGCTGTCTTCCAGTAACCGGCGCGATATTACTTTGTCGGTAACATCAATAACGGTGGCTAATACAGCCGTTATTTCTCCGTTTATATCAGGTAAAGGCTGGTAATAATAATCTACATAATAAAGCCGATCTGTACCATCGGGCTGCATAAAACGAACTGGTTTTCCCAGGTTCGTAATACTTTCTCCGGTTTCCAATACGTGTTTCCATTGTGCCGGGAACGGCTGATCCTTTAATTCAGGAAAAACTTCCAGCATAGGTTTTCCTCTTACTTCTTCCTTTGACTTGTTCCAGAAACGAAGCAGGGAATCGTTTGTAGTTTCGATTACCTGGTTTGCGCCGCGTAGTACAACAACCGGTGCGGGCAACTGGTTTAATATCTGTTCGAGCCTTTGTTCGCTAATTTTTATACGATATTGTTGTTCTTTGCTTTGTGTAATATCAATAAACGAACTGATATAACCCGCAAAAGATCCATCATGAAAACGCGGAGAATTTTCGGCAAGCAGCCAGCGATAATTTTTGTGTTTATCCCGTATTCTGAATTCGCCGGTAAAATGTTTTTTTTCCTGAAAAGAAGACGCGAAATTCGTTACATACGTATTCTTATCTTCCGGTTGAATCAGGTTCGTCCAGCCAAACGCAAGCAAGTCTTCCTGTGTTCTTCCTGTCAGGTTGCACCAGGCGTTGTTAAAGTAAACCGCATGGCCGTTTTCATCAGCCACAGAAATCAGCATATTTGTACCTTCCGCCATTGTGCGAAATCGCTCTTCGCTTTCTTCAATTCTCTTCCGGGTAAGAACCTGCGCCGTTACTTCTGATCCGATAGCAATGACTCCGTTTGCCTGGCCTTCCGAATCGTAAAGCGCTTCATACACAAAATTGATATAAGCAGTTTCTGATTTTCCGTTACGAAGCAACTGCACCGGAAGCTCAGTTGCCGAAAAAGCTGTTCCGGTTACATAAACCGAATCGAGCAATTCTTTTATGCCCTGCGATTGTAGTTCCGGCATGGCTTGCAGTATGGGCTGGTGCATGACTTCGTCCCGGCTTTTTCCCCATAATTCCAGTGCGTACGTATTGACTATTTCTACTTTATAATCTGTACCGCGAAAAATAGCCATGGCAACCGGCGCCTGCAGAATAATCAGCTTCAGGTTGTCTTCGTTTTCTTTACTTTTTCGTTTTAATGTGGTTTCTGCTTCTATTGCCCGCTGTAATTGTGTATTGTTTTCCTGTAACTGCTGCTGCGTAACTACTTTGTCTGTTGTTTCGGTGCAGGTAACAAATACGCCTGCCGGCATGCCCGATTCATCGCATACAGAACTGTAGCTAAATGTCCAGTAAACATCTTCCAGTTTTCCGTTCCGGTAAATAGGAAGCAGTTGGTCTTCGTTCCAGGAAGCTTCGCCGCCGGCAAGAACCTGATCAATCTGTGGCTTAATGTGGCTCCATATTTCCTGCCATGAATCTACAGCGCGCGAACCCAACATGGAAGGATGTTTTCCGTTCTGTCCTAAACTCGGGCGATACGCATCGTTATAAAAGCAAATCAAATCCGGTCCCCAAAACAGGAACATAGGAAATTTAGAATGCAGGATAATACTGATAGCAGTCTTTAGACTTTGCGGCCAACTGCCTGGTTCGCCAAGTGGTGAATCAGACCAATGATATGATCGGATAAGAGCGCCCATTTCGCCGCCGCCCTGTAAAAAAGGATAATCGAAATACGGCTGGTTGCTTTGCTTGCTGCTGGCCAACATAGAATGCAATATTATAATACCAGGGCTTTATTTGAACTCTCTTTCAGTATAATTCTGTTAAACCCGGCAACGACTGGATTTTTACTTTAATAAGAATTACATCATACTGTTTACGACAGAGCCAACTGAGCCTGATGCTTTTTTAAACTTTCGGTTCTTATTTTTTCGCGGTGCATCATGCCCCATTCGCGTAATGCATTCAGCACTTCGCCCAGTGTATCGCTGTATTCGGTAAGCTCGTATTCTACCACCACGGGAGTTTTGGTAAATACATTTCGTTTTACAAAACCATTCAGTTCCATTTCTTTCAGCTCGTTAGATAATACTTTGGCAGAAATGCCTGTAATGGTACGCTGAAGTTCATTAAACCGCTTGGTTCCATCGCGAAGCGCAATAATAATTCGCAGCTTCCACTTGCCGCCAATGGCATACAAAGCATCGCCAACAGCCGCCAGGCTCCGGGTGCATTCTTTCTCCGTCATTTGCCCTTGCTGCGCCATACAATTTTTCATTTTGTAATGTTTACTAACGCAAAGGTAAGTGCTTACCTTTTGTATACTGCTAACTTTTTGTAACCAAACTGAAATAATTTTGTTCTCTCAAACAAATACAATGAAAACCGTACATATTGTTTATTGGATAACGACTTCTTTAGTGGCTTTGATGATGACGTATTCTGCTTATGCTTACTTAACGCAACCTGCTATGGCACAAGGATTTCACCATTTGGGATTTCCGGATTATTTCCGGATAGAGCTGGCTTTTGCCAAGCTTATTGGTGCGGTTGTATTGCTAATTCCGGTAAGAACTATTTTTAAAGAATGGGCGTATGCCGGTTTTACCATCACGTTTATTTCTGCCTTTATTGCGCATACGGCGTCCGGCGATCCGCAATCTATGCGAATGGCGCCGGTTGTTGCTTTTGTGTTACTGATTACGTCTTATATATATTATCACAAAAAAAGTAAAACAGTTTCTGAATCGTCTGTATTACAGGAAGGGATTTTATAAAACGATACTGTTTGCCATAGATAATTATGAATTTATAAATGGTAATAAAATGAAAAAAATAATACTGATATACGTTGTACTGATTGCTCTGTTCTTTACTGCCTGTGCGCGTACTGCTTTTAAAGACTCAAGTAAGGAAATTGTACATAACGAGAATAATATTTTTAACTAAGAAGCTGTTCGGGAATTTAGTTCTTACTAAAATCAGTAAGAAGTTATACACGTCATCCCGGGGAAATGACGCATCTCCAAATAAGGAACAAGACAAATGTTATGAATGATTTTGCTGAGTGATATACCAGTCCATCTTATTCATTCATGGCAAGATGAAGTGGCGCTTCGGAATGTTTTTCAATTACAGGTAATTCTATATAAAAAGTAGCTCCTTTTCCCGGCTCACTTGTAAATCCTATTTTGCCGCCATGCGCTTCTACAATTTGCTTACTGATGTATAAACCTAATCCAAATGGCATTTCGCCGTTTGTGCCTTTACGTTTTGCACTTGTAAACGGATCGAAAATTTTGTTTTGTAAATGATATGGCACACCCAAACCGTAATCTGTTACGGAAACCGTTACCGTATTTTTGGTTTGCAAAGTTTCAATCCTGATGATGCTTTCCTGCGGGCTGAATTTAATAGCATTCATTACCAGATTATTGATAACACGTATCAATTTATCGCCGTCGGCAAAAAGAATTGCATGATGATTGTTTTTAAGAATGATTTGCTGATTTTTTTCTCTTGCTTTAAAGGTAAGCAGCCGTGTGCATTGTAATAATAAACCGTCTAATCCAACTTCTTTTTTATGCAGATCTTCGTCATCATTCAGGTTGGTATGTAATAACTGTTCAATCAGGTCAGAACAATTCTGACTTGCCTTTTTTATAATACCGGCAATTTGCTGTATTTCATTTGCCGACGATGTTTCACAATCTATCAGGCTGCTTGCCATATTGATAGAACTGATTGGATTTCTAAGATCGTGAGCGACTACTTTTATAATCTGAGCATAATTTTTATTCAGCTTGTCAAGTTCCTGAACGTCGGCTTCCGACTGGCTGAATTGCAACCGTAAAGACGTTGCCATTTTTTTTGATTGACTCCAGTTTTTCCATAAAGTAAGTGCAATCAACAAAATCATAATACAAATAATAACAGACGATATTAGTAACTGGTGTTGCTGTTTTGTTTGGGTTATTGAGTTTTGAAGTTGTTTATCCTTCAAAGCAAAATCTATATAATCAATACCGGAATTGTTGTCTATATTTTTTTGCTCATCATAATAATACAGGAGTTGTTCGGCATAATACAAGCTGACTTTATAATTATTTCTTGCCCGGTAAAAATCATATAATTTTTCATACGCATACCGAACACCGCTTCTCATTTTTTTATCCTGCGCAATAGAAAGCGATTGCAGGTAATAACCAGCAGCTTTACCTGAGTCGGCAGTAATACCTGCCAAATCAATCAATATATCGCTGGCGCTAAAATAAAGCTCATTTTGAAATGCGGTTTGTAAGGCAGATTCTAACAAAGAAGTCGCCTGCTTTATCTGAAGATTTTGAATGAAGTATTCGGCTGTAACCTGGTTTGCAAACAGCAGCATACGAACATCCTGATATTTGCCTGCTATTTCTTTTGCTTTATCTATACAAAACTGTACAGAATCTTTTGGTAGTTTGTCGAGAAAGCAGGAAGCGTAATTAAAATACACATACGACATAATAGAATCCTGCCGCAAATTTTTGCTAAGCGCAAAAGCTTCTTTAAAACTATTGCGTGTTTTTTCCTCTTTTTCCATTTCATAATATACAATGCCGATGTTCATCATTACCTGCACCTTGTTAGATACATCACTAATCTCAGTGTAATGATTGTAAGCATCATTATAATATCGCAATGCTTCCTGCTGATTTCCCTGTAAATCATTATAAATACCCAGGTTATTGGCAGCATCTGCTGTACCTTTTACATAGTTCAATTTTGCCGATTGGTTGCGCGCTTGTATAGCGTAAAACAAAGTGCTGTCGGCATATCGCTCACTATAAAGCATTGCCAGTTTGTTCAGGATATTAATGTGAAAAGTCTTGTCTTTTGTAACCGCGAGCTGATTTTTTAGCTTTTCAATTTCATTTGCCTGCGAAAAGCAAACTGTACAGGAAAGCAAGAGAACAAGAAAAACCGGCAAACGTGCTTTCATGGTGGATTATTTTATTAGTTTCCTGGTTGACAATACGTACAAAAAAAAGAGAATAGTGAAAAGTAAAAATTACAGTGATTATATGTTTGATGCTGATTGTTATTTATCAATCTATATCACATTTCCAATCCGGCTTTCATTTTTAAAATACCTGGTAATAATCTGGTTACATGCTGCTAAAATAGTACGATTAGAACCTGGTATGTTAGCCTTGATCAATTTATATAAATCAATTGAATTCCGATAGTTCTACTACAATATTAAAGCTAAAGCGGCTTTCAGCACCTTAAGTTTCGATTAAAACAGAATATTTTCTGGCATAATATACATTCTGTATAATAAGAATCCTCATTTTTGTTACTCATCGCCTGCAGGTAAGAACTGACTTCAAAAAGCTTCCGGCAGCGATGCAGAGTTTACGATAAAACAAGTTTTATTACGCAATCAAAAACAGCTTATTTTCTCATTACATACCATTTTATAAACCTAAAATTTTAACTGTTCAATTATGGAAGTGCAGCAAGATTTATTAACTGATATTGAAGAAAGTGTCTGGCATACCGATGCATCAGTCGGCACCCGGTTTCTCAATCTTTTAATTGATATGATTTGTATTATTGTTCTTATCGTTCTTATAATTGGATTTGTTTTTCCTGATTATCGCGGAGACACGCTGGGCGACAGAATTTTAAGTTATACATTGATTCTTGCCTATTACACATTATTCGAAATTGCTACCCAGGGCAGAACTGTAGGTAAGCTGCTTACCAAAACAAAAGCCATCAGGCAAGATGGCAGCAATCTTACAGGAACAGATGCTTTATTAAGAAGCCTTTGCCGCTTGGTTCCTTTTGAATCGCTCAGTGCTTTTAGCGGGCATCCGTGGCACGACAAGTGGACAAAAACACGGGTAATAAAACTACCTTAATGACTTCTTCTTAATTATATTTTCAGAGCTTGGTTTACGTAATAAACCAAGCTCTTTTTTTGCCGGATACAATTTATATTACAGGCAAAAAGAATTCTTTATCACGTTGTCATTACATCATATCAATCATTTTAGAAATGATATGATTGTATAGCGAACAATCATGTCAACCACGTTTTTATCTTTTCAATTTTCTTACTTTTATTCCTTCATAATTCATTCCCTGTCAATGGAAACATATACCGTTTTTGTGTCCTCGCCTTCCGATGTAAAAAAAGAAAGAGACTCGCTGCGCGAAATTATTGATGAAGTAAACACAACGCATGGCGAGCCGTTTGGCTACCGCCTGCAGTTGTGGCAATACGAGAACGAAGCACGTCCATCGGCAGAAAAACCACAGGATTTAATCAACCATATTTTACCGGAATATCAAATCTTCATTGGTATTATGTGGAAGCGTTTTGGAACGCCCACACCAACAGCTGGTTCGGGCACAGAAGAAGAATATAACAACGCTTATAAAGCCTGGCAGCAAAAGAATGTGATAGACATTATGTTTTATTTTTCGCAAAAATTATACAAGCTGTCAACACCGCAGGAAACCAAACAATTAAATAAAGTAAACAAATTTAAGAAGCAGTTGAGCGGAAAATCTTTTGTATGGGATTACGCCAACCCAACCGATTTTAAAGACCAGATAAGAAAACATTTGTGCGTGCTGATGAATGGCGTGATACAAAATAAAAAGAACCCGAACGCGCCCAAAACAATGCCTGATAAAACAACTGTAAATACACTAAAACAAAGCTGGAAAAATATGACGCCGGAACTGCAGCGCCTGCTTAGTGTTCCGTACAATGAAAACCGGATGAAAGGCGATGGCGGCATTAAAACGCAGGATTTATTTGCCTCAATAATCACCCAACCATCGCCTGAACTGGCAGCCGTTATAAAGCACATACCCAAAGCCGCACTGCCCGAACCCTTAGAAGGGAAGCTGGTTGTAACACCTTATATCACCAAAGAACAGCCCTGGTTATCGCCTTGCATTTCTTCTTCTATAACACGGTTAAGTAAAGCTTTACCCGCAGGCGAACAAATTACAGCACTTGATGTATTTACCGATATTATGCGCAATGGCAGCGGCACTTCTGTTCAATTGTTACGGCAATATAATATTACACCTAATGTAATAGAAAATATTCTGCACCAGGAAAATCTGCATGTAATAAAAGTCGGATAAGCAATCAATATTACTAACTGGTTCATTTATAACAGCGGCTTTATTTGCCATGATTTTATTTACCAGTTTATAGCAACTGATACGCCGGCTGAATAATTTTTACATTGTAACAAACAAGTGTGCGAAATATTATCCCAAGTAAAAGAGGCTTCGTTCATCACAATGTTATTTGCATCTTTTACAACAACCGATTTTGGTTTTGATGGAAGCAAAATGCGCATTACATTATTCGTATTGTCAGGACTTTTTGCAACGAAAGAATAACTTTTTGCGGCTCTCTTTTCATCCGTAACTCTCGAAGCGGCGCACAATACTTGCGGCAATTGTTTGTTACTGATTCTTTTTATGTCGTATAAAAAAGCCTGTTGTCCCGGCTGTACAGTTTTCTGTGTCAATACAGGTAATGCCGGATCAAATAAATCTATCACCGGACCTTTGATAACAAGCGGCGAATCGCTGATGCTTTCATCCATAACGGAAGCAATATCATACGCGCCTCGCTCCAAATAAAAATTGTTTTTAGTTATGAATTTTGTCTTGCTATTTTTCTCTTCATACACTCGTTTTACCAGGCTAAAAAAAGAAGTATCAGCATCAGGAGACAACACCAATTCTTTCGGATCTTCCCGCTTAATATAAACCAGTCCTTTGCCATAATGATAAACAGAATCTTTGTTTGTTATTTTAATATTCATCTGTTCAAACAAATGTTCGGAAGGCGCTTTATAATTGGCGCCATTGCTGTTCCACCATTCTTTTACGGTTTGAAACGGATCGTTGTCTCTGCCATAATATAGTAACGTTCCGCCCGTTTTTACCCAGTCGGCCAAATGCTTATGCACTTCTGCCGATTGCGGCTTCATGTTGGTATAACTCATCACTAATACGTTTATGTTTTGCAATGCAGAAGCAAAGCCTAAATTCTCCATGTGAACGATGTTTGCCGGAATGCCACGCTTGGTTAACGGCAATATCATTCCATAAAAATCAGACAGTTGCGGGTCTTCATAACTTGCATGTGTGGGAAAGCGCTGAAACATCATCGAGTTGCATGCCAGCACGCCAATGCCTTTGCTTCCGCTGATTGTATTGGCCGATGCGAGCATTGTGTTTAATGCATTTATCATTACCTGCATTTGCGTAGCATACGCCGGCGAAATGGGCTGTTTTTCATCGCTGTTTTCCAGCTTGAATTTTCCCTGGTAAATGCGGTTTGGCCAAGGCATCACTTCAAAATGAGAAACGGTTGGATATAATATTTCGGCTGTGAAAGTGGCTTCGTAATTACGCTTGTAATCATTCCATGTACGCGGCCAATCTTCTATCGGGTCGGTTAAAAAATACATGGTGCGATGCGTGGGTTCTGTCATAGACAACATAGAGCCGTATTCAAGAAACGCATTCTCAAAAACCCGTTCCTTTTTTACACCGTTAAAATACAAAGGTTCGCGCGATGTGCCCGTCCATACCTGTGCAATATATCCATCCATACCATCAAGCGCAGCTAAGCTGGCTTCGGGGCTTACAATTTGCCACGATGAGTAGTTTAATAATGAATGTGTGGGAACAAAACAACGTATGTTTTTACCCTGACTTTTTCCGTATTCTTTTGCGTACAAAAACACTTCTTTCAAAGCTTTGAAATACAGGTGGTATTTGAGTTTGGATGATAAATACGTTGCTTCCGGAGATTCGTGTTGCGGCATCCACGCAGAGCCATAATACGTTTGCCATTCGCGTTTAAATGCTTCGCTGTAACCTGCTCTTGCCCAGAACTCAGGTTCTTCCAGATAAATGGTATTGATGCCTGCATCAATTACTTTTTTTATCAGTGTTTTGAAGTACGCAATATAGCTGTCTGTCGGTACGGTATAAGGTACGTTTCTGCCATGACCAATGCTATCGCCTTTCCTATCCATTTGACCTTCATCCAGATGGTTTTTACCATCCCATTTACCTGAAAAATAATCCTGGTAATTGCCCCAGGCAATGCCTGTCATAAACTGTACATTATAGCCATGTTCACGGTATCCTTTTACCCTTTGTGCAAACGTACTATCGTAGCCATACACCATGGCAATATCGGAGCGAACATCATACGCTGCATTCCACGGCGCGGCTATCTGAAAAGAGGTTTTGTCTTGTAACGAATCGCTTTTTTGTGCAAAAGAAACAAGCGTACATACGGTACAAAAGAAAAGCAGGTAATACTTCACAGGCTATCGTTTTTAGAAGTGATAAGATGCAAACTTATGAAAGCTGTGAGATTGAAAATAAACCTTGTTATGATGCGTTACTTTTGTTACTATTTATGTTTCATTTTCATCGCCGCTATTTTATTATTGCTGTTGTTTTATTTATAGTTGAAATCGTCATTGCCCTATTTGTTCATGATGCTTTTATCCGTCCATATCTGGGTGATTTTCTCGTTGTGATTTTTTTATATAGCTTACTCAGAAGCTTTATAAATGCACGTGTGTTGCCGGTTGCCCTGGCGGTTTTGTTGTTCTCCTTTATCATTGAAACATTGCAATACTTTCATTTTATTTCCTGGCTTGGGTTAGAGCATTCTTTGCTTGCCAGACTCATCTTAGGAACTTCATTTGCCTGGAACGATTTGTTAGCATACACAGCCGGAACTTTTGCTGTAATTATTACCGAAAAAGTGATGGAGAAAAGAAGGGCAAATAGATAGCTCTGTTTATAAATAAAAATCCTGTTGCATAAACTACAACAGGATTTTTATTTATCACTTTTTGCAAACAATTATTGATCCCACCAAAGCTTATCAGTTAGTTGCACATCAGGAACATTGGCGCTGTTGGCAGAAGATTCATTAACCGGGTAGCTAAGCCTCCTGATAAACGTGTTTAGCACTGCATTTTGCGGCAATACAAAATTTTTATAATTGTAATCGTTACGGCGCATATCATCCCAGGTTACCGGGTTTAAAAAACAAGCCATATATTTTTCTTTTAAAATCAGTTGTAAGGTAAGATTGGCTGCAGGCACATTTACCGAAGCATCGGTTGTATATCTTGTAATCGCTGTATCGGCAATTCCCATTTTTTGCATGTTTGCTTTTATGCCGGCTAAGTAAGCTGCTTGCGCAGAAGTTACATCTCCTTTTCTGAAATCAGCTTCTGCTTCTATGAATTTACATTCCGCATACGTAATAATTTGCAAAGGTGAATTGTCGGATGAATACCAGCCATCTTCGGGCAAATAACTTTCTTTATCTTCTGTGCCTGTTCCGGTGCGACCAACACCGTTTGGCGTACCGCGATAATCGCTATATTGAGTAAGCGAAGCCATAAGCGGAAGTCGCGGATCGAACACACCATACGTTGCGCCGTCAGCCGCGTTTATAAAGTAAGTGGATAACCAGCCATCCAGATTCAAAGCCGCATTATCTACCGCAACCTGTGCCCAGGGATTACGCACTTCAAAAACAGTAACCTGCGCATCATCATCATTACTTGTATAAGCCAATTGCAATTCGCTCAAAACCTTATCAGCACTGTATTGTGTTGTTTTGGTCAGTTGTGTAAACATTCTCGCTTTTATAGCATGTGCTGTTTTTATCCAGGCATTATAATCGCCGCCATGAATAAAATCACTGGCAGTATTTAATTCGTCATTGGTAGCTTGTCCAAAAGCTGCGATTCCCGCATCTAATAAGTTTATAGCTGTATCAAATAAAGCCTGCTGATTATCAAATGTCGGGGTTAGATTTTCAACACCGGTAAATGCATTTGAATACGGAATATCGCCCCATAAATTGGTTGCCATGTTTATGTGCAGCGCAAGCAAAATATCAGCGACACCTGTATACGCATGTAACCCGCGTTCAGCCGCAAATCTTCGCATATCATACAAATCAGTCATGATATTATAAAAGCGATACCATGTATTGCTCGGATCAACCGAATTATAAATATCAACATCGCTGGCCGTATTCGGAGATGATAAATACTGTGTGTAATACGATGTGTAGTTGCTGGCGCTAAATACTTCGTAAGCCGTATTGTAAGTGGTATTTGCCAATAAGCCGCCTATGGGCGGTTCTTCAGCCGCATTGGGATTGTCGTTAACATCAAGATATTTTTTACAACTGCTTACACCGGCGAGCAGTAATAAAGAAAACGCAGTATAAATAAGTGTTTGTTTCATGTGATAGAAGTTTTAGAAGCCAACATTTAATGAGAAAATAAAGCTGCGCAAAGCCGGGTATGTAAAGCCTGCAAAGCCATTGGCGTTGCTGCCGGCAGGCGTAGAGCTTGATTCGGGATCGAAGCCTTTATATTTTGTAAACAGTAAAAGATTGTTTCCGGTTACACCTAAGTTCAAATTTTTAATAAATGATTTAGGCAAAAATTTACCTGGAAAAGAATAGGAAAGTGTTGCCGAACGAAGCCTTACCCACGAAGCATCTTCAATAAAATTTTCGGCGATGCCTCTGTACCTGTTGCGATAATATCCTGCGCCATAATCCACACCATCCGGACCAACGCCCTGACCTAAATAAACCGCTTTTGTATTAGCTGTGCCATCGGCCAAAACGCCATTAAATACCATTGTCTGGTCTCTGTTTAACGTAACATCGGAGATGCCAAAAGCAGCCATAAAGTTTGAGAACTGGTCGTATTTTTCCAAGCCTTGCCGCGTATCCCAAAGCAGGTATAAACTCCAGTTTTTATAGCTGAACGAATTGCCAATGCTTCCTATCCATTTTGGATACGCATTGCCCAATACTTTTTGATTGGAATAGGGTGTCAATACCGGGAATCCATCACTGCCTATTAACAGCGGCTGATTTTTATCTGAATACAAGGGATTTTTATCGTCCTGGTAACGTGACCATGGAGTACCGAAAATATCGCCTGCCGCCTGACCCGGCACATACTTCATGGTTACGGTTGAATTGGAATATCCATATTGATTTCCTACTACAATTTCTGTTAATCCCGGGTAAATAGATAAGATTTTGCTTCTGTTAGAGGAGTAATTTATCGTTACATCCCAGGTAAAATTTTTGGCTTTTACCGGCGTGCCTCGTAACGTTACTTCAATGCCTTTGTTTTGTATTTCTCCCGAATTTAAAGTGAAAGATGTGCCGCCGGTAGAAGGTGCTGTAGATACCGGAATAATTTGTTGTTTACTGTTAGATTTATACCATGTAAAATTCAAACCCAGCCTGTCTTTAAAGAAATTCATATCGGTTCCCACTTCAAACGATGTTGTCTTTTCAGGTTGTAATGTAGAAACGCCGGCCGCATCACTCCGGCTCCAGCCAATGACACCATTGACCGGCGTAGCAAAAGAAGGAGAATAAGTAATGCTTGTTTGATAAGGCGATGCATCTTTACCGATACCGGCTAATGACGCTCTTAATTTGCCATATCCAAACCAGGAAGGCATGTGCAGGTTTTGTGTAAAGATGTAACTCAAATTCGCAGATGGATAAAAGAAAGAACGGTTATCGGCTTCTAAAGTTGAAGTCCAGTCGTTTCGTCCGGTTAAGTTTAGATACAGAAAGTTATTATAGCCAAGCGTTAAATCACCATAAGCTCCTACAATACGATAGTTTTCCTTGTACTGTGATATGGCTATTGTTTTGGCATTGCTTAAGTTGTAAAGATTATACACATCCAATTCATCACCTTCAGCACTGGTTCTGTCGAGTTTTCTGTCTAAGACATCATTCCCGACACGCAATGTTGTTTGAAATTTACCTGCCCAGGTTTTATCAAACGTCAGTAAAAAATTAGAATTGATTTGATGATAGTTTAACCTGTATTCATGAACAAAACCTAACCCGTTATCTTCCCCGGGAATTTCGTCGGGAATGCCCTGAGGTCCGGGTGCTGTTGCCGTGCGGGCATCGCTGTATTCATCCATACCCAAAAGATAAGTAGCCGTAAGCCATGTAAAAGGTGAATAAGCAAAATTCAAATTGCCAATTACATGATCCACTTTCGACTTGAATTTATTGGTGGCAGCTAAGTAAACTGCATTGCCGTTGCCATAGGTTTTTTGCGTGCCGTCAGGTTTCAGATAATCCATTACATCATAACGCGGCGACCAATAAATGAGTTCTTCATTATAACGGTCTGCGTCATAAAAATTACCATCTGTATTGGCGTAATAAACAGATGTTCCCATCCTGAATTTATTACTGAATTTCAGTTGACCATTTACGCGTGCTGTAATATCCTGGTACCAGGTAAACGGGATGGCTCCATCCTGTTTGAAATGTGATAAAGAAGATGAAAAAGTAGCTTTCTCAGAACCACCCGAAAATGTAATGGCGTTCTTATATTGATGACCGGTTTGAAACGCGCGTTTCCAGTTATTATACAATTGCGCCGGATGATTAGGATCCGTTTTCCTGGCTTCTTCTACAGTTGGTCCCCATGCCGGCCAAAAGCTGACAGAATCGTAAACGCCTAAATAACCCATCGTGTATTTGGTTTGTATATCAGGTATTTTATTTACATCATCAATGCTATAAGTCGAAGTATAATTTACTTTCAAACTGCCAGCCTGTCCTGATTTGGTGGTGATTGTAACCACACCATTGGCACCACGCAAACCATACAATGCAGTAGCCGCGCCGCCACGCAAAATGTTTACACTCTCAATATCTTCCGGGTTAATGTCTGCCAACCTGTTTGGCATTTGTGTACCTCTGTTGCCGGTAGTGCCGGTTGTAAACGTAGAATTATCTATCGGCAAACCATCTATAACAAATAAAGGCTGGTTATTTTTCCCGGGATCTAACGAGTTAATACCCCTGATTAAAATGCTGGCACTTTGTCCCGGTCCGCCGCCGGTGCTCGATATCGTAACCCCGGCTACTTTACCTTGCAGCGCATTTAATAAATTCGGTTGTTTTGATTGTGTGATTTGCCCGCTTTCAATTTGCTGCGACGCATAACCCAAACTCTTTAATTCCCGCCTGATACCAAGTGCCGTAACCACCACTTCATTCAGACTTCCTTCGGCAGGCAAAAGCTGAATATCAAGTGTAGATGAATTACTGGCTTTGGCTTCCTGCGACTGGTAGCCGACAAAAGAAAAGACAAGCGTTGCGTTCTCTTTTTTGAGTGTGATACTAAAGTTTCCTGATGAATCGGAGAGTGTGTTGTTGGTGGTTCCTTTTTCGCTGATAGTCACGTTTTCGAGAGACTGTTTGGTGCTGGAGGAAGTAACTTTTCCGCTGATGATTTTACCGCTTTGTGCAAAAGCAAACGAGCAGAGAAAGCACAGCAGTACAGCCAGTTGGTATTTTCTCATAGATGATGGTTTAAAGGTTAAATTTAAAATGAAATGTTAAGAGAAAAATATATAAATTGGTTGAACGGAAATAAGTTTAGGTAACTGCAAAAGAAATAGCGGTGTATGCAATTGAAATGGAACGATTTATATTGGATTTGTGTTTTTAAGTATTGATTTCTCTGCTGCTCATTAATGACGTTTTATTTATGCAACTTCACTCTCAATATCAAATCATCGGTGGTTATGTACAAAGTATCTTTCGATGCGCTGAAAGAACAGTTGGATGTAAAGCGTTTGTACACTTTTATCAAACCTAATAATTTACCAGCCGGCGAGATGATATTGATGCCATCCGGACCCGCGCTAAAGATGTTTCCATATTTACCTATTTTCATACCATCAGGTCCTTGTTTGATGGTTGCTTTTTCTTTTAAAGGCAACGCATTCAACAATACACCACCGCTTTTGATATTTCCCTTTTCATTAAGATGATAAGCATACCAGGCAGGTTTCTTTTCGTCGCTGCTGGCAATGTATAATGTCTTTTCATCCGGCGAAAATGCAATGCCATTTGGCCTGGATATAGAATCTAATAACAAAGACAATTTTCCATCTGCGCTTATCTTGTACACGCCTTCAAAACTCAGTTCTCTGGCTGTATCTTTTTCGCCGTTGGGTAAACCATAAACCGGATCGGTAAAATAGATATTGTTATGGCTATCAGTAACCAAATCGTTCGGGCTGTTAAAACGTTTGCTATTGTATTTATCAGCCAATGAGATAAATTCTGGTTTTGGCGCATCTAACGAAGCATTCATACGTGCCACTTGCCTGTTGCCGGATTGACAAAGCAGCAATCTTCCCTGCTTGTCTAAAGTTAATCCGTTCGAGCCAATCTCACCTTCTTTTTTTGTTGTGCCTGTATAGCCCGAATGCATTAAGTAAAGACTCGTTGTATCGCCTTCTTTCCACTGAAAAATTTTGTTTTCAGGCACATCAGAAAAGATAAATATATTCTTACTGGCTATCCACAACGGACCTTCTGCCCAGTTAAAGCCTTGGCCAATTACTTCTATTACCGCATTGCTGTCTATAATTGTTGCGGCACTGTTATCATACCATTCTATCTTCCCGATAACACTGTCTTTTATGGCTTGCGTTTGTTTTGATCCCGACGGATTGTTACAACTGGCTACAACAATCAATAACAGTATAAGATGAAATAATTTCACGATGAAATGTATATAAGGTGATGGTAAGTAAATACTTTTATTTAATTGTATTGAGATGAATAGCTTCAGTCAAAATTATCTCTTGTTTTGCATAAATAATTTGCTTTGTCCCCATATCAATGCGTCATCAGCATCAATACATTTTATGTTGCTGAAACCCAATGTTTGCAAAGCCTGGTTATAATTTTCTGCCAATACACCGGTTGATACAAGTGTTATACTGTTGTATTTTTTTTCTGCCAAATCTTTCAATTCTGTACCCATCAATAAACCACTTAAATAATGATAATTCTGTTGTGCAGAGTGATGGTCAAAAAGTCTATACGTTCTTACATGAAAGATGCTGTTGAGTAGATTGCTGTCAGCCGCTTCTGTCACTCCTTTTGTAAAGAAAGAAAGACTATTTTCTTTTGAATCGTTTTCGTCATTTTCTACAGATGACGACAAAATACTTTTGGCAGATAACAGGTTAAATAATTCGCCGGTCATATAAGTTTTAAAGCCGCTTACGTTACCTTTTTTTATCTCTATGTGTTTAGAATGCGTGCCTGGAAAAATTAATAATTGGTCTGCCTCATTATCTATCATGCAACCAATCAGTTTCGTTTCTTCGCCACGCATTACATCTTCCTTTGTTTTTGCGCCTGATACAAACAACAGGTTGTATGGCAATTCATTTGTTGCTGCAATATATTCTGTTATCAAGTCAGCACCATCACATCGAAACGGAACTTCTTTATAAGGCAGGTCAATCATTCCGATTGATGAAGATGCCATGCCGGAAACAATGATCGTATTGTTTTGTAATGAATGTTCGCATTGTTGCTCTAAACTTTTTACACTTTCCAGAATGATACGGCTGTAAAAAGAAAACCTGGCTGGTTGCCGATTCTGATTGTTCCAGTTGTTGTATATATCAGCAATGCCTTGTGATGTTTTTACTTCACACAATACAGTTTTTGTACCAACGTCTATCAACCGCAAACGAAATGCAGAGGTGCCCCAATCGCAGCTGATAAATGTATTCATGTAAATGGTATTTACTTGGTTATGTATGTTGTAGAAATAAGCATTCTATTGTAAAAAATCTGCCGGTAATATTTCTTCTTCCTTCATTTGTATCCGTTCTACGTTGCCCACTAAAAAGATGTAAGACAAGGCACCCAGAAACGCAGTGATTCCAATAAAAACAAGAGCCGTTTCAAAATTAAAATCATCTACTAAGTAACCAATAATCAAAGGTGTAAAAATGGCTGCTAAGCCACCAATAAAATTGAATACGCCACCTGTTAATCCAACCAGGTTTTTAGGTGCCAAGGCCGATACAAAAACCCATGTAATGGAAGCTAACCCGTTGCCAAAAAAAGAAAGGCACATAAAGAAAATAATGAGTGCCGGGCTGCTTACATAATTGGCTCCGATAATAGATACACTTAATAGCAAGCCGGTAATCACCGGCGCCTTACGCGCAATGCCTGCACTCACATTTTGCTTCATCATATAATCTGATAAAAAGCCTGATAACAAGATGCCAGCAAAAGCAGCTAAGAAGGGCGCGGAAGAAAGAAAACCGCTTTTCATAAAGTCAATACCGCGATACTTTACTAAGTAAGTTGGAAACCAGGTTAAGAAAAACCACATGGTAGCATTTACAGCAAACTGACCTAAATAAATGCCCCATAATTTTTTATGCCGCAAGACTTCTTTTACATATTTCCATTGAAAAGAATCGGGCTTGTTTGCCTGGTTTTTATTGATGATGCCGCCACCGCTTTCAATATAGTTTAGCTCGGCTTCGTTTATACGTTTATGCACTTCAGGATTTCGATATAAAAGATACCAGGCAACACCCCAAATAATACCAACAATCCCGGTGATAAGAAACAAGCCGCGCCATCCGGCATAATGTTCTAACGTCGTTAAAGCTGGTGCTAAAAATGCCAGTCCAATAAATTGTCCAGATGTATAAACCGCAATGGCTGTCGCCCGTTCATTATCAGGAAACCAGGCAGTTACAACTCTGTTATTGGCAGGATAAGAAGGTGCTTCAAACATACCGATTGCCATGCGCAAACCAAAGAGTGTTGCGAAGCCTTTTGTTAAACTTTGTGCGGCGGTTGCTGCCGACCATGTTATCAAACTGATGGCATATACAATGCGTGGTCCAAAGTAATCTACCATAATACCACCCGGAATTTGCAGCAGCGCATACGTCCATCCAAAAGCTGAAAAAATATATCCTAATTGAATGCTTGTGAGGTGAAGGTCTTCGCTAATCATCGGTGCCGCCACAGCAATATTGCTTCTGTCCATGTAGTTGATAACCACGTTCACAAAAATAATGGCAAGTATCGTAAACCGTATGCGTGTTGGCTTTTGTGTTTCTGTTCCTTTCATATATGGCAAGACAATACGTTATATCAATTGAAAGACGGGATTACCATTCTGCTACGCTGCCATCTTCGTGGCGCCAAAGCGGGTTTTGCCAGTTATGACCGATCTTAGCCATCTTTATTACCTGCTCTTCATTTATCTCAATGCCAAGCCCCGCGCCGGATGGTATTTTTACCAACCCATTTTCATATTCAAACACAGTCTTATCAGTCAGGTAATCCAATAAATCGCTGCCTGAATTATAATGTATGCCTAAGCTTTGTTCCTGTATAAAAGCGTTATGACAAGTAGCATCTACTTGGAGACAAGCTGCCAAAGCAATCGGACCTAACGGACAATGCGGCGCTGCTGCCACATCAAATGCTTCTGCCATCGAAAGAATTTTTTTACACTCCGTAATGCCGCCTGCATGAGACAAATCGGGTTGAATAATATCGGCATATCCGTCTTTCAGCAAGTTCTTAAAATGCCAGCGGCTGAACATTCTTTCACCCGTTGCAATCGGAATACTGGTGTGCTGCGCAATATCTCTCAGCGATTCATTATTTTCAGGTAATACCGGTTCTTCAATAAACATCGGGTGATATACTTCCAGTTCTTTTGCCAGCAACTTTGCCATCGGTTTGTGCACACGTCCGTGAAAGTCAACGCCGATGCCAATGGCATTGCCAACGGTTTCTCTTATCAAAGCCACGCGTTGCAAAACAGCTTCCACTTTATCAAACGAATCTATGTATTGCATCTCTTCAGAAGCATTTATCTTGATAGCTCTGAAACCCGCTGCTACAGCGGCTTTGGCTGCATTTGCCACATCGACCGGACGGTCGCCGCCAATCCAGGAATACACTTTAATTTCATCGCGTGCTTTACCGCCCATCAACTGGTAAACGGGCGCATTGTAATATTTGCCTTTTATATCCCATAATGCCTGATCAATACCAGCAATCGCGCTCATTAAAATAGGTCCGCCTCTGTAAAATCCACCGCGATACATCACATTCCAATGGTCTTCTATAGGCATCGGGTCTTTGCCAATAAGATACGTCATCAATTCATCAACAGCGGCTTTTACGGTCGCCGCTTTGCCTTCAATCACAGGCTCGCCCCAGCCGGTAATGCCTTCATCGGTTTCTATTTTTAAAAACAACCAGCGTGGTGGCACCTGGTATAAAGTATGATTGGTTATCTTCATAATAGCTTTCTTACGCAGTGTGTATGGCTTTGGTAAATTGTCTTGCTTTTTCTTCCAGCTTTTGCAAGTACAAAGGCGTTACTTCTTCTTTATTATTTATCAACGAACTGCCGATTCCAAAAGCAACAGCACCGGCTTTTTGAAAGTCTTTGATGTTATCTGCATTGATGCCTCCGGTTGGCATAATGCGAAGGTGATTGAGCGGCGCTAAAATGTTTTTGATATAATCGGCACTGGGCGCCGGAAACACTTTTATAATGTCTGCGCCCCATTTATGCGCCTGCACAATTTCTGTTGGCGTAAAAGCGCCCGGAATGCTTGTTTTGCCGGCATCTTTTGTGACTTTTATCACTTCAATATCTAACGATGGCGATATAATAAATTGCGCTCCGGCAAGAATGGCATCCGTTGCTTGTTGCGCACTTAATACAGTGCCTGCACCAATCAGCATTTTATCTTTAAACTCGTGAGACAATTCTTCAATAACAGCTAACGCGTTTTGCGAGTTGAGTGTTATTTCCAGTATATTGATTCCACCTTTATAAATGGCTTCTGCCAATTGTACTGCATCTTTTGATAGCGTACCTCTTACAATGGCTACAATCTTATGTTCCAGTATATAATCGAATGCTGATGACATGAAAAAGAAATTAGACTTGATAAATGATGCGTAAAAGTAAAGGATATGAGGTTGTTTTATATGATTCTGCATTGCAAAGAATGTAAAACGGAATATATAATCGTGTTATCGCAATATCTTTCTGTATCAGGCAGTTTTAGAAAATTTAATTTTTATCTTTATTATAATAAATATTAATCTTGTTAAGTTAACCAACCATTCCAAAACCAAATTTACAAATGCCTGATTCTTTAGTAAGAATACCTTTTTGCAGATATAATGTAACTAAGCTGATTTCTTTATTGATTTGTATTTTGTTTTTTACAGCCTGTAGTAACGATAAAGATAACGATGGCGTTGAAGACGATAAAGACAAGTGTCCGGATGTATATGCAAAAACAAAAAACGGCTGCCCGGTTGAACAGGAAATTTCAAAAATCCATTTTTATATTGATAACTCGGCCAGCATGAATGGCTACTTTACCAATAGCACAGACTTTAATAAAATCGTCTCCGATTTAACCGCCAAGATTGATAAGCAAATTAAACCGATTGATATTTTTTTTATAGCCGATTCTGTAGTTAAATACAGCAAGCCTACGGAAAATTTTAGTGATGATATTGCGCAAACGCCGCCCGCCAATCAGAAAAGCTCGCAGCTAAATAAAATGATAAGAGATATGGTTGCGCGCAACGATTCTAATGATGTTTCGTTATTGGTGTCGGATTGTATTCTTTCGTTCCCCGATGCTGCTATTAAAGCCAACCCGGAAATTAACAGGCAAAAAGCAGAATCTTCTCTCAAAAGCGATATCTACAAAGCGTTTTACGATTTAAAAACAAAAGGCATTGCGACAAGTGTATATGCTTTTAAATCGAAATTTTATGGCACGTATTACGATTATCAAAACACAAAAAAAACGTTGAAAGGAGAAGAAAGACCGTTTTATGTTTGGGTGATTGCCAGTAAAGATTTGCTTCCGAAATTCAATGCAAACCTGGCTGATATATCAAGCTTTAAACCTGAAAAATCGCTTGATTTCGGGCTGGCAGAAAAAGCGGTAACGAAGTATAACGTAATTACGCAAGCCGAACGATCGGGCGAATGGAACTGGAACAAAAGTGATTCGGTTATAACAGACATCAATACAAAAAAATCTGAGCAGCAGTTTTGTGTTGCTTTGCAGCTTAACAAGTTGCCGTTATATGCGCAGGATATTGCTTATCTGCAAAAAAATATAAAGACCGATACCAAAGGATGCGAGATAAGTTTTGAAGTAAAAGACAAATCATCGCTTGATAAATCGAAGCTAAAAAGTACGTCGCAAAAACAGATCTATGAAGATGCCAGCCACTTTATGATTATCAAAGTAAACGCTATGAATTTGCCTTCGGCTTCGGTTCGTGTAACGCTGCCGCAGCAATACGATACCTGGTATCAGTCGTGGTCTGTGATGGACGATAAAAGCACAGATTCTTTACAAAATAAAACCTTTGCTTTTGAATACCTGGTTACCGGTGTAAAAGAAGCGTACGAAACCAAAAACAAAAATTATATTGAGTTTTCAATAGAACTAAAACAATAATACTCCTTCAGATGATGTTGTCAATCTTTTCGTCTCTTTACGAGATGTTCATTGGTGAAAACCCCGATTATCCCGAATACAGAGAAAAAATATTTAGCTCGGTAGGTTTGCTTACCTTAATTATAGCTTTGGTTATTTGTCTTATTTTTTATGCCGGTTTAGGACGCTGGAAACCTTTGTTTCATAAGCTTTCTCACTGGGTTGTTACCTTAATCATTGTGGCCGTTATTGGTTATGTATTTGCTTACGTGCAAAGTAAAAACGAATTGGGCGTAACCGATTCTTATGTTACGCGCTTCAGCATTTTCAACAGCCTTTTTGCAGCCGTCTATTTTATTGTGTTTTCACTTTTGCTGAAACGCATTTCCATATTCGCCAAACGAACACCCTTTTAGTAAATTTACCCGAAGGAAAAATTATGACACGAAATATTTATGTATTTGGTATTGGCGGAACCGGCGCCCGTATTATCAGGTCGCTTACCATGTTGCTGGCATCGGGCGTGAAGTTAAAAGACACCAATAAAATAATACCCGTTATTATAGATGTGGATGCTAAAAATGCTGATACAGCGAGAGCATTGAAAGCGCTGGAAGCTTATAAACTGATACGCGAACGCGGGTATGGTAATAAAGAAGACATACGCGATGACTTCTTTAATGTAAACCTGAATACACTGAGTTCGATAATGCCAGAAACCGGCACGACACAAAAGTTAGATGATTCTTTTCAATTGCAATTCGAGAACTTAGAAACATCGTTTATCCGGTATATAGATCCGCACGAAGATTTGGTTGGCGATGTAACCATGGATTTGCTGGAAGCTTTGTACGATAATACACCACCTGGCAATGAAAACTTTAGTCATACCGAATTAAATCTTCGTCTTGATTTGGGTTTTAAAGGTAATCCGAATATTGGTTGTGTTGTGTTCAACAACTTGTCCAATACAAAAGAATTTCAGTTTGTTTTAAAAAACATTGGTAAAGACGACCGCATTTTTATTATCAGTTCCATCTTCGGCGGCACCGGTTCTTCGGGTTTTCCGCAACTGGTAAGATTGTTACAGGAAGACGACAAAATCCGTAATAATACGTTTGGCGCCTTAACCATTTTGCCCTATTTTAATGTAACCGAAAAGAAAGGCGGCGCTATCAATTCTGATATGTTTACTTCTAAAACCGAAGCGGCGCTTACCTATTATGCTAAATATCTCAAAGGCAGAATTAACTGTTTTTACCAGTTGCAGGATACGCCTTTAAAACAATACGAAAACAAAGAAGGCGGCAAAGAGCAACAAAACAATGCACACTTAATTGAAATGATTGGCGCTACGGCTGTTATTGATTTTGTAAACAAGCCGGATGATGCCATTAAATCAAAAGACAAAACTGAGTATTTCGATTTCGGAATTAAAGCCGAAGACCAAACCATAGACTTGCGGCATTTTTACGATGATACACGCCAAAAAGTTGCATATCCGCTTACACTATTTACGTATGCTATGAAAGTGTATCTCGAAAAAATTCCGGCATTTAAAGGCGAAGCTTTTTATAAAGAACTGAATTTGGGTGATAAGCTTTCTACCGATTCTTTTTACCAAAGCCTGAGTTCTTTTTTTGGAGAACATTATAAAGGCTGGCTAAGGGAAATGATGGACAACGAACGAAAGTTTCAGCCGTTTAATATTGATTACGACCTGAACTCAATGGTACGCGAAAAGCAAATTGAAGTAAAAAAGGTTTTGGGCGTTGTGGTAAATGGCGGCATTACAGATTCTTTTCTCAAAGAAAAGTTGGGCAAGATAGAAGACGAACTGAAAAAAACGGTTCCCGATAGTGAACGCGAAAAACGCTTTTTAAAACTGTTGAACCAGATTGCAAAAGAATGCTACGATAAGTTAGAATCGCTGCCTTCAATGGTATAACAAACAATTTTTTTACTGATTAACCTGATAAGATATGCCTTACATTTTTCGTAAATATTCGGGTGCTGATGAGAACGGCACCAAAGGCTGGAGCCCGAACAAACCAATTGATGCTGATAGCTTTGTAAACGAAAATATTGTTATTACAAAAGGCACATCTAAAACCGGCACTTCTATCCCTTCTCCATTGGCAAGGCTGGAACTGTTTGAAACGGCTTTTAAAATTGTTTCGTCAGATAAAAGCAGCCTGAAAGGAAACTCTGTTTATCATCAATTGGTATCAGAATGTCTTGATGTTTTACAACTTCTTTTCAATGCAAAAAATGAAGATGTTGGTTCTGATAAAAAACTATGGTTTAAAGAATGGAAAGTAAGAGACAATATAGACAAGTTGAAAGCAAAAGGCGAATTGCATCCGCATTCTTTATTAGCCAAATCGCTGCAACAAATTTTTTTCGATAAAAACGATTCCGGTTTCTCTTCGGTTGATAGCATTTTTCTGATTTATTATGAGAAAAAATTGTTGGGCGGCACATCTCCGCTTACGCTTGTTTTTACAAGTCCAAACTGGAGCCGGTACATCCGGGAAGGCGATATCAGAAACGTTCCGCAAAGTGCTGACGGCGATGTTTTTTTTGATGATGAGTACCGGGCTTTGTACGAGCGGGACGAAGAGTTTATCAGGTATTTATATAAGCTGTTGCTGCATAATCCGGAAGCGTTTTCAAAAGCAAAATCGTTCAGGAGCTATATCAATAAAACAATACAATTAAAGTTTTCTTCGTGGATGGCAGATGCGTCGGCTGCAAAGACCGATGGCAATGTAATGAGCACTGAATACAGCGAGTTAATCACCAATATAGAAAACAAATATCTTACGGTAAACGGCATGTTCTTTTATCATCAGAAAGAAGGAAAAGAACAGGAAAAAGTGCAATCGGTAAGCGATTTTCTTATCAGAGCAAGCGTTACCAAATACAGCACGCAAACAGATGAAGATGGCGTTGAGCATTTTGTAAATCCGCCGCTTGTATTGGTTGATGGTATGAACTACAGTGGCGATTATATGGAAAAAAATGTTCCCTGGAATTCATCCACGCGCGTGAGAGATGTGTACCTGCTGGATCCGCTTTATAAACGAAAGCTTCCGCAGGGCGCTTCCCAATCGGTTCGTTACCCGTTTATTTCGGTTGATGATTTTCTCGAAAACAATATCATCGAAATACCATTTAATCTCAATCGCAACAAGTTTGTATCGTGCGCAAAAGGCGATTTTAAATACCTGCTGCCCATAAAAAAAGAATACTTCAATTTCTTTACTTTATCCGATTTAAAAACCAATTTATCTATCACTATTGATGAAGGCGGCGAAGTAAAAGTAAAGCTGAAAGTGCCTGTCAGAAATAAGAAAGGCGTTCCGGATATTTTGTTTTCCAAATCGTACACAAAACAAAAAGGAATTGTAGAATGCCGTGCCGATGTTGGCATTTACCCGTTTTACCAGGTTACAGATAATGATGTATTGAACGATTATACAGTGCTGCTGGCAAATGCAATAGAAAGAGACCGGAATAAAGAAGAACTGGCGTTACGCTTCTTTTCTTTTAAACAATTTGCCTCCGATGATAAGCGGCTGGAAAGCAAGATGACGGTAAGGTCTGTGTTTGATATTCCTTCGACTGCAACTTCAAAATATTACAAAATAAAAACGGCTTTTGATTATATCCAGCTTCGGTACCAGAGCCAGGTTTTGGGTGATGTAAATGGTATTATCATTCCCGATTTTACCAACCGAACTTATAACAAAGGCACGCTCATAAAGCATTTTACATTTGCTATAGATTTCGGCACATCAAACACGCATGTAGCCTGGATGGATAAAGATGAAGCTTTGCCTAAACCATTTGAAATAGAACCTGCCGACCAGCAAATGGTATTGCTGAACGAGCCATCGAACACCAACGACCTGGAAATGAAATACGGCGCTTCGTACGGGCGGTTTCCTGAAGTTGATTTGATTATCAGGCGCGAATATCTGCCGCCGTTTATTACTACAAAAGACAATGCTCCGGTTGCGTTTCCTTTTAAAACGGCGACCTGCGAAATCATTGAATTCAATAATATAGAAACTTCGCAGCGCGATTTATTTAGTCATATCAACATCGGTTATTACATTGATAAAGAAGAAAACCGGGGAAATGTAGCTTATACAACCAACCTGAAATGGTTGCTCGAAAACAGCACCGATAATTCTAACCGCAGTCGTGTAAAATTGTTTCTGCAACAACTGATGTGGCAGATAAAAGCAAAAGCGATTTTAAATAACGGCGACCTGGCGAGGTTACAGATTGTATGGTCGGTTCCGCTAAGTATGGGCGTGGGCAACAAAACCACTTTAAAAGCAGTTTTACGCGATGCTTTTGAAGCTGTATTTGCCGGCACCGGCGCTGCTTTGCAAGAGCCGATACCCGAATCGGTAGCGCCTTATTTTTATCTAACCCAATCAGACAGCGGCATACAAAATATTGCCAACGTGGTAAACATAGATATTGGCGGCGGAACTACCGATGTGATGATGTTTATGGAATCGGCAGGCGCAGACAGGAGCGATAAATATCTGACAACTTCGTTCCGTTTTGCGGGTAATGATTTGTGGGGCAGCGGTTATAAAGGAAAGCTGAAAGACAACGGTTTTATTAAAAACTATATTTCTTATCAGCGCGAAAATTCAAATATCACGCCGTATGAACTGAAATATTTTTTAAACGGAAAAGAAGACAGCAATCTAAGCGCAGACGATTTAATCAGCCTTTTATTTAAGTACGATAGTAAAGTGCAGTTCAGCAATTCTGTTACCATTGGCAACCCGAATTTATCGCTGGTATTGTACCTGCATTTCAGCGCCATCATCTATCATATCATCCAAATTATAGAAGCCAGAAATTACCCGATGCCGCGCTACATATCATTTACCGGCAAAGGCAGCCAATATGTAAAATTGTTGTGTGGCGGCGATGAATCGGAACTGGAAGAATTTGTAAAGCGCCTGATAAAAGTATATACCGATTTGCCTATTCAAAGCAGCTTTAAAATTCATCTGAATAAAAATCCGAAAGAGATTACCGCCAATGGTTCTGTATTGTATTCTTTGGCAGAAGATGATAACAAAAGAAAATACAACGATGCGCCGGAATTTGTGCATCCGGGTTTTGACCCGATGATAAATAAAGACCTCGGCGAAAAGCTGTCTGGTCCAACACCGGAGAAGTTTTTAAACAATGATATATTACAGGTAAACAGTGTATTGAATGTAAGTGTATTGAACAATATCAACACCTTTCTTGAAAAAACATTAACCAGCAGAAGTATTATTGATTACCTGAATGATTTTAAAGTAAAAAATCTCAGCAGCGCTTACAACCTGCTTCGCTGGAACGGAAATATTGATAACGGAGAAGGACTTGTGTACGACAGTTATCGCAAAGTGCTGAACAATATTAAGTACGAAGAAAAAGACAGGCCGATTGCTGAATCGCTGTTTTTCTTTGGTTTTAAAGATGCTTTGTATCAACTGTCAAAATATATAACCGATACCAAAAACTAAAACTTACCCTATGAAAAGAGTATTGTTTTGCCTGCTCTTGCTTGTAAGCTGCGTAAGTATAAACGCACAAACTCCTTTACAGGAACAGGTTGCCAATGCAAAGTTTCTGATAACAAAAAAAACAGTAGAATTTTTAAGTACCGATAAAAAAAACTTTCCCGATGTAAATGAATATACCTGCGCCAATTGCAAAACGGTTAATGATTTAAAAGCGTATACTGACAGTAATAATATTAAAGGTGCTATTGATAAAGTAATCACTCCGTTAAGCAATACAACTGTTGATATAACGCCCGATAAGTGGAAAGTCAGCCTGACTTCATTTGCAAAAAAAGCAGATGATTTGGTAGCAGGCGCAGGTAAGGAACAGAGAAAAAAATTAGATGGTTATGATGATTATAAAGCTTCTGTTGAGAAAATTATAAACGGTGTTCAGCCAGGCGATAACGACCAAACATCTCAAACGACGGCGACTGATACTACATCAAAATACAACGCTGCTGTTTTGCCTGTCACCAATGAAAGTCTGATATCTACAACTTCTGCTAACTGGCTGGTTTGGTTGCTTGCTGTGGTGGCAACTGCTTTGCTTGTTTTATTTGTATTATCTCTCCGAAAAATTAATTCGTTAAGAGAAAAACGTAATGAATATAAATCGAAGTATGAAGATTTGAAAAACCAGGTAACTCCGAAAGATAAAGCCATTGCGGTATTAAGACAGGAAAATGAAACGCTGGCAAAAGAAAACGAAGCCATTAAAATGGATTACGAAGCATCGGAAAAAACCCGCGCTGAACTTTTTGCTGAATACACCCAACTCAAAGAAAAAAAGCCGCCGCAAACCGCCGCGGTAAAGCAACAGCCTGTAAAAGCAACTTCACCCATAACAGATAAACCACAGCCGGTAGTTAAGAACATCAAATATGCCCGCTACGCCGATACCGGTGATGGTTTTTCAAACTCCGAATTGTTAGACAAGCCGGACAACGAAACGATTTTCGAGCTTACGATTTCTCCCAATAACAAAAGCGCTGAATTTAGAATTGCCGATAACGCAGATGCGCAACAATATGCTTTATCGAACACGCAATTTTTTTTAGGTAAAACTTGCCGGTACGATTCGTTCCCTTTTGAAAATGCTGGCATACAAACAGAAGTGCCGGGCACATTGGAATTGAATGCTTCCAAATGGAAAATCATCAACCCGGCAAAAATCAGTTTTAAATAATCAATTCAACCGGATACGATGACACTTGACAGCTTAGATGAACAGTTGAAGGACATTATTCTGATAAACGGCGGAGACATTGATATTGCTGAACATCCGCACTTGCTGAGAGAAGCGCAGGAACTTGGATTAAGCCAATCGGAACTGGCAAAAAGAATTAAGAAAGTGTATGATGATATTGACTGGCGGCCTTATCATCGTATGGATAAAAGGCTGGTAGAAATAGAACTGAAAGGCAGCATTACAGAATCGGAAGCCGAAGCCATTATAAAAGAAGCCGGTGATGAACTGAAAGAAAAACAAGCTGCCAATTATATTGTTGCTTCTATAAAACGGCGCGGATTTGAACCGCGCGAAACAAAGTCTCCCGAACACGATTCGTTTAAGAATATGTGGATGACGGAAGCTGCCTGGCAAACGTTTCAGAGAGAAAAAATAGCCATAGAATGGATGGGAGAAAAAGCTTACTCGTTAACTGATATTGCCGATATTTCTTATCGTAATCCACAAGGCGCCAGGCAATATTTCCGCAATACAAATTACTTGGTTCCGGTAGTAATGACGCTTACCAAAAGTTCTTTTCAGGCTAATGAATTTTCAAAAATTATTGAAGTAGAACCGGATTTAGACAAGCGGTTTTATAAACTGCTATATACGTTGAATCCGCAACTGCCTTTTCAATTAGGAAAAGATGAAGTAAAAAACGTTCATCAGCTGCTTGAAAAAACAGATGAGTATTACGAGTTTTTTTCGCTTGCCTATAAACATTTTAGTGAAGGTTATATTCCGATTTGGTTACAGATAACAGATGCGGCAACTGCGCAAAAGCTGCCATCAGCTTATAACATCAATGGCTTTCTGAATTTCATTTATCAAATCAACCCGGCGCATTCTTTTTACCTGAACACGTTGCGGTTCAGCACGCCGGAATTGTTTGCAAAATATGTTGAAGAAAATGCAGGAAGCTGGCAATATGCCGCAGAAGCTATTGCCAACGAGCAAATACAAACCTGGTTTGCCGGCATCAATCATTACGAATGGATAAAACAATATAACGATACCTTCAGCGTGTTTGCAGATTCGCCTTATCATACCGCACACGACAAAGAAATGGCGGCGGTGCAAACACTGCTGCAGGTAATTGATCAGGGCTTGCTTTCACCACAAATTATAGCTGAACCAGCCGGCATAAAAATGCTGTCGGTAGAAAGCAGCAACCAGGTGCAATATCCTGTGCAGATAAAGCTTGCCAATACAGGTTTTGTAAAAGTGCAACTGCGTTTATCAGATACAATTGCCGGTATTCATCTTAGCGAACAAGAACTTGTTTTTCATAGCCAGAACAATATTGTTTCGGGCAAGTTTTTTATTTATGTTGATGGAATGGCTTTGGTAAAAAATAAATTGTATTCACTCTTTATTATTGCAGAAACAGCTTATCAGCAAGTACAAGTTCCGGTTGAAATAAAAGTTGTTTTTCCTAAAAAATCATACACAAAATTATTACTGAAATATGGTGCTGTCGGTGCTGTATTGTTTGGTGGCATCAGGTTTTTATTAGGAATATCCATAAGCTATCACGGCTGGCTTTTTAACCTGTTTTCCGGTCAGTATTTAAGCTTATATACACTCGAATCTTATTTGCCGCCCAACTACTTCTATTTTATCATAACGCTTGTCGTTTTACTTGTGTGTTTGTTTGTTTCTTTTCCAATCATAAAAAAAGCGGAGAAACTATGAAGAAAAGAATAAAAGCAATTACAGGGTGGACTTTTCTGTGCCTGGTTATTATCGTTATTTTCAGGCGTGTTCTGGGTGTTATGAGCATCAACACATTTATGTTTCTTGATAACCTGCTGTTTACATCAGATGGCATGGCAGCCTTTATTATGTGGGCGATTGTCGGGCTATTAGTTGGTGCTATTGCAGGTGCGGTTGTTGCTTTTAAAAAATATAAACTGACTTATTCTTCTGTTTTGATACCGGTATTTATATTGTTGTTTTTCTTAGGAATTATGTACCTGGTTAATCAACCCATTAATCACGAAACCACGAGCTTGGAAAGAAAAACAATCAATGCAAATCCTTATGTAACTGTATCTGCAAAAGGTACGCTGCCCGACTATAAAAACATCAGCTATTCACCAATAAATCTCCTGGATTATAATGATAATACAGCGTGGATATGTGCAGATGATGATAGCCGTGAAATTAACTTTGTGTTTTTGTCTTCTGTTGCTTCTATGAGCCATGTGCAGTGCGTTGCGTTCCGAATAAAAAACGGCTATGGCAAAACGAAAAAGATTTATAATAATCACAATCGGGTACAGCGATTCTCGGTTTACAACAATAATAATTTGATAGGAACTTATCCTGTTTACGATTATTACGATTCATGGCAGGATGTAGCAATCACGCCTGTTATAATAAAAGAAAGTGACGTGATAAGCGTTCGTATTGAAGCAACTTATGCAGGCAATAAATATGCTGATCAAACAGCTATCACAGAACTGTTTCCAATCCTTGAATATTATGCAAAATGATAAAACGTTTTGCTGTGAAAATTTACCGCCAAACAACTTGTTTTGCATTGCTTTTTTAAATTGCAGAATGGAAAATTTTGTTCACTGAGTGAATCTTCTATATTTACTCTTTCTAAATAAACCAGGTATAATTAAAGCCTGGTTTATACAACCTTACAATCATAAAATCAACTTTAAACCCTGTACACGAAATGCCCGTAAGCCAGTTCTATATTGAAAACAAAAGAATGCCATTTGTGCGCTTGCTGTCAGCGCTGATTTTTGGAATTTTATTACAATGGCATTTGCATCTTTCTTTACTTATCGTAATCGTCATTTTTGCTGTTTCTGTAATGAGTTATTTGTTCTTTCCGTTACTAAAGACTTACAAAAAGTTTCAGTGGCAATGGTTGCAAGGTGCTTGTGTTTTAGCGATGCTGATTGCCTGCGGAAGTTTGCTTTGTTATCTTAAAAATCCATTTCATCAGCCAGGCAATTATACAAGAATTTATAAAGATGGAGATGCGGTTATAGCAACAGTAAATGAAGCTTTAGTAAGTAAGCCAAAAACCTATAAAGCCAACGCAACTGTCAATGCCATTTATCAAGATAAAAAATACATTCCGGTAACAGGAACGATCATTATTTATTTTGATAAAAACAATCTGGATTCAACACTTCAATATGGTTCCCGGATTTTATTAACACAGACTTTACAGGCAATAAAAAATCCTGGAAATCCCGGTGGGTTTGATTATCAGCGTTATCTTTTATTTCAGGGAATTACAGCACAGGTTTATATAAAGAGCAGTCAATATAAAATCGTATCCAATAACAAAGGTTCTTCTTTTAAAGCATACATATTGAGGCTGCAGAACTACATTAACCCAAGTTGCTAGTTATAGAATAAGAGAACAGAGCAAGGGATAAGGAATAATTTTGAGTTACCACACTTAAAATTATGTACCGATGCTCTGTGAGGATAAAATTATAGCTCTTTATTGTATTGTGGATGACATTTTAAAAGCAGTTGAACACAAGGAAGATAAAAGAAGGAAAGTAAGTGATAGCGAAGTGATTACAACAGCCCTTGTATCGGCTCTTTACTTTGGTGGTCATCAGGACAACGCAAGACAGTTCATGAAGATAGCAAAGCTGGTTCCCCGTATGTTGGATAAGAGTCGTTTCAACCGGCGTCTGCATGAGGTAGCAGAATTGCTGTTCAGCCTGTTCTATCAGATCGGTCATTGTTTGAAGACAGCTGCCGGTGCATCCGAATACATCATTGATTCTTTCCCAGTGGCAGTATGTGACAACATTCGTATCAGCCGTTCAAGACTGCTCAGCGGAAAGCAATGGAGAGGAAAACAGGCAAGCATGAGAAGATACTTTTATGGAGTAAAAGTGCAGGTGCTCTCTACTGCACAAGGCATTCCGGTTGAGTTCTGCTTTGTGCCGGGATGTGAAAGCGATGTACAGGGACTGAAAAAACTTTCCCTGGCAGTGGCAGCAGAAAGTAAAATATATGGCGATGCGGCTTACACCGATTACACCATAGAAGATGATATGAAAGAAACGGATGGGATTGAACTGATGATACAGCGCAGAAGCAATGCAAAGAGAAAAGATGAGCCATGGATGAGCTTTCTGAAAGAACAAATGAGGAAAAGAATCGAAACCACATTCAGTGAGATCAAAGCCTTGTTTCTCAGAACCATTCATGCTGTAACTTTCAAAGGGTTTCTTCTCAAACTTGTCCTTTTTATCCTTGCTTTTACTCTTAATAAAATCCCTTGATTAACTAACAACTTGAATTACATTATACAAACTCTGCAAACTTATATTCCAAACAAGAAAGAACAAGGTGTTGCGGAAGCTTTATTAATTGGTTACCGGAACGATTTGGACAAGCAGCTTGTACAATCTTACAGCAATACAGGTGTTGTACATATTATTGCGATTAGCGGCTTACATCTCGGGATGATTTACGGACTTATCTTACTCGTTTTTTCACCTTTTAAAAACAAGCGATGGTATCGTTTTGTTGTGCCGGTTGTTGCCATTACAATACTCTGGTTATTTACTTTATTAGCGGGTGCGGTGCCTTCTATTTTGCGCTCTGCCGTCACATTCAGCTTCATTGCTTTTGGAATATTCATTAACCGGAAAGGCAGTATTTATAACACACTGGCAGCTTCTGCATTTTGCTTATTGGTGTTTAACCCGTTTCTGTTGTGGGATGTTGGTTTTCAATTGTCTTATACAGCTGTTTTAAGTATCAGTTTATTTACAAAACCCATTTATAACAGCTTGTATTTTCAAAATAAATTATTGAGTAAAATATGGCTGGCAACCTGCGTTACAGTAGCTGCGCAAATACTTACGTTACCCATTATTCTTTACAACTTTCACCAGTTTCCGGTTGTATTTTTTATTACCAATTTGCTGGTTGTATTTCTTTCAGAAATCATTTTATTCGTTACCTTATTTCTGGTTGTTATTGGTAAATGGATCTGGCTTTCAACCATTATCGGGAAGATAACACAATCGCTTTTATGGTTGATGAATACCATTATAGAGCGAACAGAAAAGATACCTTTTTCTGTAGTATCGAACATCAGGTTTGATGATGTACAGGTTTGGATTCTTTATCTTATCATCCTCTTATCGGCTGTTTGGTTGCTTTATAAAATTCCCCGTTTATTTATGTATGCAATGGCATTATCTGTTGCATTTATAATCTATACATCAATAGATATTTGGCAAAAAATTCACCAGCAAAAATTAGTTGTTTATAATATTCCAAAACAGGCTGCTATTGAAGTTATATCAGGAAGAAAAGCTGCCGGTTTTTATGATGTTGGTGTAACGGAAGATATTACAATAAATAACTTTACGTTCAAGCCAGGTCATACTTTATTTAGAGTAAATGAAATTAATAAAAATTTACTTTCAAATCATACCAACTATCTTTTTCAAGCCAATAGAAAAACAATCTTACTCATTTCGCATCCGCTTCCGCAAGTAACCGTAACCCATAAATTAAAAGCAGATATTGTTATCATCACAAATAATCCAAAGCTTTATATAAATGACATATCTAAAGTCATAGATTGCAAAACCATTATAGCCGACAATACAAATTCGTTTTACAAAATAAAGTATTGGAAACAAGATTGCGATAGTTTGCATATTCCGTTTCATTCTGTATCTCAGCAAGGCGCTTTTATAAGTGATTTATAAGACTGTTATTTTTGTTTATTAACAACAATCAGAATGGAAGAGAAATATATAGTTCCGGCGCAAACCTGCATTGGTCATGTGCATTTAAAAGTAGCCGATTTGCAGCGCGCAATGGACTTTTATTGTGGTTTATTAGGCTTTCAAATCACCACGATGTATGGCACACAAGCTGCCTTTATTTCGGCCGGTGGTTATCATCATCATATCGGTTTAAATACCTGGTACAGCAAAGGCGCGCAACCGGCGCCCGTGCGCAGTGCCGGACTTTTTCATACAGCCATTCTTTACCCGACAAGAAAAGACCTGGCTTTTATTTTTAATCGTTTATTAGAGGCGCAATATCCGTTAACCGGCGCCAGCGATCATGGTGTATCAGAAGCTTTATATTTGAATGATCCTGATAATAACGGAGTTGAATTGTATTGGGATCGTCCGAAAGAACAATGGAAATACGATGCGGATGGCTCTCTTGTTATGTACACGGAAAGTCTTGATTTGCAGGACTTGTTAAACGAGTTAAAGAAGTAAAAGCTATCTGCAAAAAAGCGATGCCTTTTATTGAATCGGCATCGCTTTTTTATAATGATGTATGCTTTCTTTCGTAAAGAATGAACACGGAGAACATTCTGTGCTTTCCGTGTTTCAAATCATCTTATGCTTTCAACATTTTTTCTATGTTGTTATAGCTTTCTGTAATGCTTGCGTACGCATCAGCCGGCATATCATGTTCAACAAAAAAGTGTTTCATGCCGGCTACATCAGCCGCCGCAAAAATAGGTTTGAAGTCAACAATACCTTCGCCTATGGGCACCGGGCCAGTTTTGTCTTTACTCAAATCTTTTACATGCCACAACGGAAAACGTCCCGGATGTTTTTTAAATAATTCTACCGGGTCAACGCCGGCTTTTGTTACCCAACATAAGTCTAATTCCATCTTTACATTGTTCGCATCCAGGTCAGATAACATTGTATCATAAATCACTTTACCATCCATTTTCTCAAACTCTTTATGATGATTATGATACGCGAACGTGATGCCTGCTTTCTTACAAGCTTCGCCTGTTTTATTTAGTGTTTCGATAGATGTTTTTAATTCTTCAGCCGACTCAAAAGGCGTAGTTGCGCATACCATATAAGGTACGTTGGCTTCTGCTAATTCATCTACCAGCTCCTGCATATTTTCTCTCAAATTCCTAAGTTTTGGAAACGAAACCGGCTTGCCATCGGCACCAACCATTGGCTTTGCATCTTTTGGCATTTTAAACGGCGCGCCCAATACGTGATGCGATGTCCACGTTAAACCTAAACTCTCTAAAAAGCTTTTAAATTCTTTTGGCTTCATGCCGTAATAACCCGGCTTTTTACTATATGCCGATTCAATTTCTTTATAACCAATCGATGCTACTTTTTTCAGCGAGCCTTCCACATCATCATCCATTTTCGGGAACAAGGTGTACAATTGCAAACCTACCGGATGCGTTGGACTTACCGGCGCGAAAAAAGCCTTTGCCTGGCTGCCAATAATAGCACTGCCCAAGAGCAACGCACCTGAATTTTGAATAAATTTTCTCCTGTTATACATACTTCAATTATTAGTTAATTAAGAATACAAAATACAATTTATATTAGGGAATAGTTTTTATGATATAGCCTGTTATCAAGTTGCGGAAGCAGCAAATGGCTCACTTGTAAATTAGGAAATAAAATGATCAAATAAACCACAAAGAGACACAGAATCACGCAAAGATGAACAATAACAATTCTTGCAATCCATGTTATCTGCATTCAATCAAATTACAACAGTTTTAAAAGATAAATTGATTTATATATCAAATACAACAATCGGCTTTACATCATTTCCTTAGGCCAAATTTATTTAGTCGGGTTAACGAACGGCAAGCTTACATTTCATTACAGAATATCCACCATGAAAGTATGGAAATAAAAGAAAACAGCGAAGTATGTTTGTTATCGTAAGGTTTAGAGTATGCACGGGATGTTTTATAAAGGCATAAAATATAAGTAGTCAATAATAAATAAAAACCGAAAAAAGTTGTTGGTTGCGGCCCCTATAATGTGCGATGATATTCGATTATAAAGTTAAGGTACAGTATAGACATACTCGCCCGGAATCCAATATCGTTTACTGATTTGGCAAGTCGTGTGCCACCAACTATTCGCGCTTATTTTTAGCTACTTAAAAATTATATTTTTTTTAATGTAGTTTCATTTCAGGAAATAAATTTTCAAAATAAGAAAACTCTTCTGCTGACTGTAAATCGTTTGACTTAGTTCTATCAGGTAGTAATATTTGAGCCTTTCCTTCTACAATATTGTCATTCTGCAAAGTCTTGATTCCCTTTTCATCTTTTATCTCCTAATTTGCTAATCTCATTTCAAGCAGCTCTTTATGAAAAAAATTAGTGCGATTGTTTTACTACTATTTCCTCTTTGCCTGTTTGCACAGAAAAAAGATAGTATTTCTATTATTCCCGAACCGGTTTCCTTAACAAAGAAAAGCGGGCATTTTGTATTGACCAGTAACGTTTCTGTAAGTGCGCCTTCAGGAACAGAAATAAAGTATGTAACCGATTATCTGAAAAATAAACTTCACACAGCTACCGGTTTTGCCGTAAGCACAAATGCAACAAATACAGCTATCCAACTTATGCTAAACAGCAAAAGAGATACAACGCTAAGCACAGAAGGTTATACGTTATCTGTAACACCAAAAACAGTTATAATAAAAGCTAACGATGCCGCCGGTTTGTTTTATGGTGTGCAAACATTCATACAATTATTACCAAAAGAAATAGAAAGCAAAGAAGTGGTAAAAAATGTTAGCTGGCAGGCGCCTTGTGTTGAGGTAACCGATTATCCTCGTTTCGCTTGGCGTGGTTTGATGTTCGATGTAGCAAGACACTTTTTTACCAAACAGGAAGTGAAAGGTTTTATAGATGATATGGTGAAATATAAGTTCAATATATTACACATGCACCTGACTGATGATGAAGGCTGGCGCATCGAAATAAAGAGCCTTCCTAACCTTACTAAGAAAGGTGCTTACAATGTAAAAAAGGTTGGTTATTTCGGAACTTTTTCTACACCAAAACCAGACGAGCCTCGCAATTACGGCGGCTTTTATACGCAGGACGATATTAAAGAACTGGTTCAATATGCAAAGCAAAAATTCGTAAATATTTTGCCCGAAATTGATGTGCCGGGACATAGCCTCGCAGCAGTAGCTTCTTATCCTGAATTATCTTGTACGCCGGGCGCGGAGAATTACCAGGTACGTTCCGGCGAAGAAATTATGGATTGGTCGCATGGTCAGCCGCCGGTTGCTATGTTTGATAATACATTATGCCCTGCCAACGAAAAAGTATATGTTTTTTTAGATAAAGTATTAACCGAAGTAGCGCAGTTGTTTCCTTTTGAATATGTGCACATGGGCGGCGATGAATGTCCTAAAAATTTCTGGGAAAAAAGCGATTCGGTAAAAGCTTTAATGCAAAAAGAAAACCTGAAAGACCAAGATGAAGTACAAAGCTATTTTGAAAAACGCTTAGAGACAATTGTAGAATCGAAAGGCAAAAAGTTTATGGGTTGGGATGAAATATTGCATGGCGGTTTAGCGCCGAATGCCGCTGTGATGAGCTGGCAGGGAATGAAAGGTGGTATTGAAGCTGCCAAACAAAAACATGATGTGGTAATGAGTCCGACAACATTTGCTTATCTCGATTATATGCAAGGCGACGCGATTGTAGAACCGCATGTATATGCAACGCTTCGCTTGAAAAAAGCATACGAATTTGAACCGGTGCCGGATGGTGTGGACGATAAATACATTAAAGGCGGACAGGCAAATATGTGGACAGAGCAGATTTACAATGTTCGTCACTTGCAATATATGTTTTGGCCACGCGCGCTGGCAACCGCCGAAAGTATTTGGTCGCCGAAAAGCAAGAAAAACTGGAGTCGTTTTTCAGACAAAGTAGAAATGCAGTTTCCCCGGTTTGATGAAGCTGAAGTAAAGTATGCGCCCAGCCTGTACGATCCTTCTTTCAGCGCCGATACTACTAAAGATGGCAAACTGAAAATTACCCTGGAAACCGAAGCCAATGATCTTGATGTGTATTACAGTTTCGATAATTCTTTTCCGGATAATTTTTACCCGAAGTATAAAGAGCCGCTTACCGCGCCGGAAGATGCCGTAATGCTGAAAGTGATTACTTATCGTGGCAAACAGCCAATGGGCAGAATGATTGCCATGCCTTTATCTGAACTCAGGAAAAGAGCGGCTGATAAATAATGAAATGATTAGGCGCGCTTCTGCGCCGCCTGTTTTACTATATGGTTGATAGCCTGGCCGCAAGCCATTTGTTTGGCGCAAAGCCGGGCTTTCTGCTTTTATCTTTATGTTCTGCGGTTTGGCAAACTTCATCAATGCGAGATACGAAGCAGTTTATATTTGATATTAAATCATTCTTATTATCTGTTTATCAGCCATAATTTCTAAATTCAATTGTACATTTATCTTCATCATTCTTATCAACTATCAATCATGTTATCCGTAAGAGAAATGCAGGCAAATGATATTGATTTAATTGCAAATTATTGGTTGCAGGCTGAACCATCTTTTTTACAAAACATGGGTGTTGATATTGCCAAGCTTCCCTCGCGCGAAGCATTTACAAACATGCTCTTACAACAACTCAATACGCCTGTTGAACAAAAGAATTCGTATTGTTTTATCTGGGAAATAAGTGGCGTTGCAAGCGGGCATTGCAATACAAATCCAATGATATATGGCGAAGAAGCTTTTATGCATCTTCATCTCTGGAATAAAGAGAAACGTCAACAAGGCATTGGTGTAAAATTGCTTTCTCTTACATTGCCTTATTTCTTCGAAAATCTGAAACTAAAACGATTGTTCAGCGAGCCTTATGCTTTAAATATCGCGCCTCATAAAACCTTGCAGAAAGCAGGTTTTGAATTTGTAAAAGAATACCAAACCATTCCGGGTTCGCTCAGTTTTGAACAGCCGGTTAAACGCTGGCAAATGAGCGATGAAAAGTACAAGCAGTTATATCAGTCAGACAAATCATTCATCAACTTATCAAATTGAAGAACGATTGTCATTCCAATCATTAACTGTCTGTATCGTTTTGTAATTCAGCAGCGTGCAGTCTTTTACAAACGGCGGAAAAGAATTAACTGTATCTAATAATTCCTGGTCGTAATAATTTTGATAGCTATCCCTGCTATCGCTGTGCGAGCTGTTAATATGTTCAATGTGTAAAGAGATGCCTTTTGTTTGTTGTAAAAAATTCTGCACAGCGTTCATGCCGTTTTCATATTTCAGGATATGTATATTGCCGTAAATAGTTTGCGAAGCCGCAGATATACGGCTTGCCTGGCTGCTAAACCAAAAGAGGCTTCCTATTTCTCCGTCACTTTCCCGGTTTCCTTCGGAACTGTTATAATCAAATTCGCCACGAAAAGCAGCCAGGTTTTCAATTACCCAGGTTTTAAAAGGTAACATATTGCCCCGGTTGGTAATTGGGTGGTTGGCGTGCGTAGGTTCTTTCTTTATATAATGATACATGGATACAAATCTTTGATATGGATTTCTTACCGTTGTAAACACGGTGTAATCATTCCAGTGCGTATTATATCTGGTTTCGTAATAGGCAGCTGTATGATGATCGAAAGGCTGCTCCAAAGCATGGCTGATGCTTCTGCCGGCACACTTTGGAATATGAATAAATATGAGTTTGTGTTTGTGAGAAATCATGCCTCAATATACATTGAACAATTGTTTTATTTATTGTCTCATCAATAAAAATTTTACAACCATCCAAGATGCTGCTAAGCCAGTGTTTTTGCTTATTGAGAAGGACGTTTAATTAATGAGCCGGCTGTTGTTTCATTAAAATAAAAAGCTGCTGATAAACCAAAAAAAGTAGCATCGGTAGAAGAGTATCGCCCGCTATAAAAGTATTGTCCAAAAAACACATTGAAGTGCAGTTTTGGATTAAAAGCATACTCAATACCGTTGGTAAGTTCTGTCAATAAATTTTCCCGCGCATTAAATACGTAACCAATTCCGGCCGTAAATGTATTTGTAAATTTTCCCTGCTGAAATACATTCAGGTTAGGGCGTATTTCTATATAAGCACTGGTATCTCGTACAGTTACTTTGCTGAGTGTTGTTTTACCTATATCTATTCCCAAACTAAAAACATCCCATTGCTGGCCTATTTCAAGAGCGATGTTTCCTTTTTCGGCAAGTGTTCCGGCTGTGTTGGTAAGGCTGGGCGCCAAAGAAATATATGTTTGTGAAAAAGCGTGGCAACCTGTTAGCAGCAGTGCAATGCAAAAAAGGCATTTCATGGTTATGATTTGTTTTGGAAAAGTAAAGGAAAGATGTTGAAATAAGGCTAAGACATTTTGGAACATCGCCTGCAAATTTTCTGCGCAGTTATATCTTTTATATTGATGAAAAATACATCAACGCAACTATTAACAGGAATACAATCTGTACAGATTCAGGTTATTGATATGAACAAAGACAATGTATATTATATAAATCATCCGCACCACATACGATTATAAAGCGGAGCAGGCGCTGGCAAAAAACATAAGCGATAAGAAACCGGAGAAAGTAAATTGAAAAGAGAAGTTTACCAATAAATTTTAAATAGTAAATAAAATTTTAATACTATTTGCTGATTGAATGAGATGTTGGTTATCAGCTTTATCACAGGTATCTTTTAAATATCCTTCCTCTATTAGTTATTTAGCTTATTTGTAAACATAAGTCTTTGCTTTCATAGAAGTATTTATTATCATTTCCGGTATAAATTTTTCTAATGCACCTGCATTAGTTGTTAACCTAAAAAGATACCTATGAATGTAAGAGTAGCGCCACTGGCAGCAGCCTTGGCTTTAGTGATGTTTGCTTCCTGTGATAAAAATGATGATGACAATAACAATAGCTCAACCATTAATGGTATGGATTCTTCCTTCACCACAATGGCGGCTATGGGTAATTATGCTGAAATTTCAGCCAGTAAATTAGCAGATTCTATATCCACAGATGCCGGCATTTTGGAATTTGCAAACAAAATGATTGCTGATCATCAAAAGGCGCAGGATAGTTTACAGTTAATTGCCGGTCAGCTTGGTTTGTATGCGCCTGATTCGTTAGATGCAGAGCATGTAATGAAAGCGGCTATGTTAAGAATGTTATCGGGTACGGCTTTCGATTCGGCATATATACATGCACAGGTAGCCGACCATGATAAAACAATAAGTTTATTGCAGGATGAAAAAAACAATGGTAAGAATAGTTCTCTAAAACTTTATGTTGATACGTATTTGCCTGCTGTTGAAATGCATAGTGAGATGGCAGATTCGTTAGCTGTAAAATATTAAATGAAACAGGATAATCATTGATCGGATTTTATTTAGAGACAGGAGTAAACAAAAGAGCACGCTTATATTATAAGCGTGCTCTTTATTTATACGAATAAATTTTTACTTTTTAAATCCGCCGGGCATCTTTGGCATTCCCATACCCATCGGCATTTTGTTCATCATCTTCATCATTTCGCGCATCTGGTCAAACTGCTTCATAAAAGCATTTACCTCAGTTAAGTCTTTACCGCTGCCTTTAGCAATACGATTTTTTCGACCTGGATTGATAAGGTCTGGATTGGCGCGCTCCTGTGGCGTCATCGAGTGTATAATCGCTTCCACACCTTTAAAGGCATCATCGCTAATATCAAGGTCCTTTACTGCTTTACCAACGCCGGGAATCATTCCCAACAAATCTTTAATATTGCCCATGCGTTTGATTTGCTGAAGCTGATCGAGAAAATCCTGGAAATCGAACTGATTACGACGAATTTTTTTCTCTAATTTTTTTGCTTGTTCTTCATCAAATTGTTCCTGCGCTTTTTCTACCAAAGAAACAATATCACCCATACCCAAAATACGCTGTGCCATACGCTCCGGATAGAACACATCGAGCGTTTCCATCTTTTCGCCGCTGCTCACAAACTTAATAGGTTTGTTAACCGTGTATTTAATAGAAAGCGCCGCACCACCGCGTGTATCGCCGTCTAACTTGGTAAGAACAACACCGCTGAAATTAAGACGATCGTTAAATGCTTTGGCTGTATTTACCGCATCCTGACCGGTCATACTATCAACTACAAATAAAATTTCAGTTGGATTCACCGCCGCTTTAATATCGGCAACTTCCATCATCATTGCCTCATCTACTGCAAGACGACCGGCAGTATCTATAATAACAATATTCTTGTTTTTTGTTTTGGCTTCGGCAATGGCATTCTGTGCAATGGAAACCGGGCTTTTATTATCGGGTTCAGAATAAATATCTACACCAATCTGTCCGGCTAAAACGGTTAACTGATCAATGGCAGCGGGACGATACACGTCTGCCGCCACAAGCAGTGGCGATTTACCTTTTTTTGTTTTGAGATAATTAGCGAGTTTTCCGCTGAACGTGGTTTTGCCGCTACCTTGTAAACCCGCAATCAATATAACAGCCGGTGTGCCGTTTATATTAAAGCTGGCTTCAGTGCCGCCCATCAAATCAGCCAGTTCATCCTTTACAATTTTTACCATTTGCTGGCCCGGACTTACGGCGTTCAAAACTTTTTCACCAACGGCTTTGTCTTTTACACGGTCAGTAAAATCTTTAGCTATTTTATAGTTTACGTCGGCATCAATCAGTGCGCGACGAATGTCTTTCAGCGTATTGGCAATGTTAAGATCGGAGATGCGGGCTTCGCCTTTTAAGTTTTTAAACGCTCCTTCGAGACGCTCAGTTAGATTATTAAACATGTATCTGTGTAATTTTTATTACTGATTTTCAAAATGATTTGCAAAGATATAAAAGTGTGAGCAGCGGTTTAAAAAGTATAAATGAATTAAAAAGTAAAAATTTAAAATTCATTTTCCGTTTCACTTTCTATTTCAAATTGGCAAAGCATCTAAAAAACAAAAAAGTGAACATATAAATATGCTCACTTTCATCACAACTTTTTCTTATCCTCACTAATTCAAAACCACCAGTTGTTGTGTATATATTGACCTGTCTTTAGTAAATATTCTTACGGTGTAAGTGCCGGTTGCAAAACTGGCAACATTTAAATCGTTATTGCCGGGTGAAACCGGGTTGCGAAGCACTACTTTACCACTGTTGTTATAAACTACAACTTCACCTCTGTCTTTTTCCTGAATGCTGTTTATGTATAACGTTGCCTGGCTGCGAGCCGGGTTTGGAAACATTCGTATTTCCGATGTGCTGCTTCCCTGCTGGAAAGTAACCGGTGCATACGTATAACGATTCATTACAGTATTATTTTGCGGAGCAATGGTATCTTGTTGTGCTGATGCTGTTTTGTATGTTGCCATCATTATCACTGATAACAAAAAGGCGGTAAGTAAATTTCTGTACCTCATATCATCTTCTTTTATGCTGGTATATATTTTCAATATCGTGCCAAACTCGCAAATGCAGTCGTGGTTTGTTTTCCGCAACTTTATTATGATTGTGATTGATGGGGAATTATGTATTATTTTGCGCCCCGATTCCTAACTATAAATCCACTTTGGTTTATGATACAGCGTACACAAAGCATCTGGTTATTTTTGGCTTCTGTCTGTGCTTTTTTGTCTATTCAATTTCCGTTCTTTTATTTAAGCAGTATTGTTCCGGGCATATCAAATGAGTTTACGGCAAAGAGTAATTTATTGCTTGTTATATTGACTTCTATATTGGGCGCTTTGTTATTGTTCCTGATATTTATTTATAAAAACCGGAAGCTGCAGTTGCGGTTAACGATGCTGGCTTTGGTAATTAGCGCGTTAAATATTTACTTGTATTTTCAATATGGATATATCAGTCAATTGGTGAAGCCGGGCATTGCTTTGTCTTCTGCCTTTGCGTTTTTGATTCCGATCTTTTGCATTTTGGCGATGATGGGAATTCGCAGAGATATTAAGCTAATAAAAAGTTTGGATAGAATCAGGTAAGAAATAAAAGAATCAAGATACAAGAGTCAAGGCACAAGATTAAAGAAACAAAATACGAGAAGTAAGAAATAAGAGTTAAGGTACAAGAAGTTCATTTTGTGCTTTTTTTATTTGATTAGTAATCTAAATTTTCCACTCAATAATTTCATTTGCCCATTCTTTTTTATATGGCACGGTAATGCGAATATAATTATCCGTATAACCTTCCATCATACCATTTTTTTCGGCATCTTCAAACAATACGTTACGGGTTTCGCCGGCATGTTGTTGCGTGAAGTATTGCATCTTCATGTAAGACAAATTGCGCAGCGTTTTATTACGCTGATGCCTGATGTGGATGGGAACAACCGGCTGTATTTCCAAGGCTTTTGTATTGTCTCTTTCCGAGTAAGTAAAAACATGCAAATAGCTGATGTCAAGATTGTGTAAAAAGTCAAATGTTTCTGTAAAATCATCGTCGCTCTCGCCGGGAAAACCAACAATTACATCAACGCCAATTGCGCAATGCGGCATCACGCTTTTAATCACGTTCACACGTTCTGTATATAATTCACGGCGATAACGGCGACGCATCGCACCCAATATTTTATTGCTTCCGCTTTGCAACGGAATATGAAAATGCGGCATGAACTTGTTACTGTTCGCCACAAAACGGATAATATCTTCCGACAATAAATTCGGCTCAATAGAAGAGATGCGATAGCGTTCAATACCATTTACTTCATCAAGTGCCTGAACAAGATCATAAAAACTTTCCTCGTTTTGTTTATTACCATTAGCGCCTTTGCCAAAATCGCCAAGGTTTACGCCGGTTAAAACAATTTCTTTTACACCTTTATCAGCCAGCATTCTTGCATTGTTCAATACATTTTCGATGCTGTCGCTGCGGCTTTTGCCACGCGCCATTGGTATTGTGCAGAAAGAACAATTGTAATCGCAGCCATCTTGTACTTTTAAAAATGTTCGCGTTCTGTCGGCTAACGAATAAGAGGAATGAAAACCGCTGACTTCTTCAATATCGCAGCTTGATATTTTAGCAGAATTACCTTTGGTAAGTTCTTTTAAATGATTGCTGATATTGAATTTTTCTGCTGCGCCAAGAACCAAATCAACACCTTCAATGTCAGAAATTTCTTTGGGTTTTAGCTGCGCATAACAACCGGTTATCACCACTAAACTTTCCGGCGCTTTGCGTTGAATACGGCGCACCAACTGGCGACATTCCTTATCTGCATTTTCGGTAACCGAGCATGTGTTGATAACATACACATCGGCCACATCATCAAACATTTTTTTCTCAAAACCATCTGCTTCCAATTGTCTTGATAACGATGATGTTTCTGAAAAATTGAGTTTGCAGCCTAATGTATGAAATGCTACCGAACGCTTTGTTTCCATAAGCCGGCAAAGATAATCCGGTTCATTTTATTATCGGTATTAAGAAAGAAGCTTTAATATATCTTTTACCGCAAAAATTTTTCCGTTATAACAAAATCTAAAATAAAAGCATTGGTAAAGTTATCCTAACAATATGCACAGCTTTGCGCTGTATTTGTAACCCAATTCTGCATGATGTACCTTTGCGCATCGCAAAAAAATCGCTTAATCTTCTTATATATGAATCTATTTCAGCAGCAGGCTACCGAGTTCCAGAGACGGCATATTGGTACAAGTGAGCAGGAAGCAGGAGAAATGCTATCTGTGATTGGCTTGGAAAATATGGAAGAATTGATTGATAAAACGATTCCGAAAAGCATTCGGTTAGAACAAGATTTGCAACTTCCCGACGCCATCAGTGAGCAAGAATATTTATCTGAGATTAAGCAGGTTGCGACAAAAAACAAAGTTTACAAAACATATATCGGGCAAGGATATTACAATACAATCACGCCGAGTGTTATCCTGAGAAATTTGTTTGAAAACCCGGGCTGGTACACACAATACACGCCTTACCAGGCAGAAATTTCGCAAGGCAGGTTAGAAAGTCTTTTGAATTTTCAAACTGTTGTGAGTGATTTAACCGGGCTGGAACTCACAAACGCTTCTCTGCTTGATGAAGCTACTGCCGCTGCGGAAGCCATGGCAATGTTGTTTCATCATGTAAACAAAACCGAGAAAATTACTAAGCCAAAGTTTTTTGTTGATGAATCTGTTTTTCCGCAAACCAAAGATGTATTGATAACCCGCGCTGAACCAATAGGCGCGGAGCTGGTTTTTGATGCGTTTGAAAAGGTACAGCTTGATGATACTTATTTTGGTGCGTTTGTTCAATATCCAAATGATAACGGCGAAATAAAAGATTACAAAAGCTTTATTGAAGCGGCTCATGCCGTTAAAGCTTATGTTGTAATGGCGACAGATTTATTAGCCTTAACCTTGCTTACTTCGCCCGGCGAATTGGGCGCTGATGTAGCCATTGGTTCCGCGCAGCGTTTTGGTGTTCCATTGGGTTATGGTGGTCCACACGCCGCTTTTTTCGCTACAAAAGATGAATTTAAGCGCGGTATTCCAGGGCGCATTATTGGTGTAAGTGTTGACATGCAAAACAATCGCGCGCTTCGTATGGCATTGCAAACGCGTGAACAACACATCAAACGCGAAAAAGCGACTTCAAACATTTGTACGGCGCAGGCTTTATTAGCCAATATGGCTGCTATGTATGCTGTATATCACGGTCCGCAGGGATTGAAAGATATTGCTTCTCGCATTGCTTTGTTAACGCAAACCTTAGCTGAAACGCTTGCTGAGCTTGGCTTTCCGAATCAAAATAAATATTACTTCGATACATTACAGATAAAAGCTGATAAAGAAATCATCAAGCCATTGGCAGAAAATGCAGAAATTAATTTCCGCTATTTTGATGATGGAACCATTGGTATTTCGTTAGATGAAACCACAACGCAAAAAGATGTTCTCGACATTGCTTATGTATTTGCGCAAGTGAAAGATTTGGCTGATGTTGCCGTTGGTTTCGATACGGAAGATTACACGCTTGTTGGTATTCCTGATTTTGCAAAACGTACATCATCTTATCTTACACATCCGGTCTTTAACATTCATCGCAGCGAAAGCCAGATGATGCGTTATTTGAAAATGCTGGAAAACAAAGATTTGTCTTTAAACCGCAGCATGATAAGTCTTGGCAGTTGTACGATGAAGTTAAATGCCGCTTCAGAAATGATTCCGGTTAGCTGGCCGGCTTTCAGTCATCTGCATCCGTTTGTTCCGGCCGACCAGGCGCAGGGTTACCAGTTTATGATTGAAGAATTAAGCCATTATCTCTGTCAAATCACCGGTTTTGATGCCTGCAGTTTACAGCCAAACAGCGGCGCACAAGGCGAGTATGCGGGTTTGCTTACTATCATGCAATATCATAAAGCAAGTGGCAATGAACATCGCAATGTTGTATTGATTCCAATTTCTGCGCACGGCACCAATCCTGCGAGTGCAGTAATGACGGGAATGAAAGTCGTTGTGGTAAAAAGCGATGCAGAAGGTCATATTGATGTGGCTGATTTAAAAGCCAAAGCAGAACAATATAAAGACACATTAGGTGCTTTGATGGTTACTTATCCGTCAACACATGGCGTGTTCGAAGAAAGCATCAGGGAAATCTGCAGCATTGTTCATGAACATGGCGGGCAAGTGTATATGGATGGCGCCAATATGAACGCGCAGGTTGGCTTAACCTCACCGGCAACAATCGGCGCTGATGTTTGTCATTTGAATCTGCATAAAACATTCGCCATTCCGCATGGAGGAGGCGGTCCTGGTATGGGACCCATTTGCGCCAAAGAGCATTTAAAACCTTATTTACCGGGACATGTGTTTACTACCGGTCTTCAACAATCAACGGTTGACGGTTCTCATGCTGTAAGCGCGGCTCCGTTTGGTTCGGCCAGCATTTTATTAATCAGTTATGCATATATCAAAATGCTGGGTAAAGAAGGTGTTCAGAAAGCAACTGAATATGCTATCCTGAATGCGAACTATATGCGCACCAGGTTGAGCGAACATTACCCGATTTTATACAGTGGTAAAAACGGAACCTGCGCGCATGAGTTTATTATTGATTTGCGTCCGTTTAAAGCAAGTAGTGGTATTGAAGTGGAAGATGTAGCCAAGCGTTTAATTGATTATGGTTTTCATGCGCCAACCATGAGTTTTCCGGTTCCCGGAACCATTATGATTGAACCAACCGAAAGCGAAGACAAAGCCGAGCTTGACCGTTTTTGCGAGGCGATGATTAGTATTCGTGAAGAGATAAAATCCATTGAAGAAGGACGGGTTGATAAAACAGATAATGCTTTGAAAAATGCACCACACACACAAGCTATTATTTGCGCTGACGAATGGTCGCATCCATATACACGCAAAGAAGCGGCTTTTCCATTGCATTATGTAACACAAAATAAGTTTTGGCCTTCGGTATCACGAATCAACAATACGTTCGGGGACAGAAACCTGATTTGCACCTGTGAACCTGTTTCAGCTTATATGAGTTAAGGAAATTTTGTTTTATGAATTAAGATGAAGCTACAGAAAACCATACGGCTTATATGGACTTTTTATAAAAGCTTTTTGGTTGCTTCTGTTGGTGTTACTTTTCTTTGCCTGTTTCTGTTTCAGAAGTATGGCATTGGCAGTTTTGCGGTTTTGTTTTGGTTTAAGATAGCCACATCATCACTCTTTTTTTATTTTATCAATCAATATAAAAACAAAGAATTTTATTATTACCGCAACCTCGGTATTTCTAAAACATTGCTTTGGACTTCCACGCTGACTTTTGATTTCCTTTTGTTTATTTTTCTTACAGTACAGATTTATAAACCAATGTGATGCATACATTAGAAGCGGATGGGATCCAGCTAAACTTTAATGGGAGAAAAATATTATCAGCTGTTTATCTGAAATGCGAAACCGGCAAAATAACCGGGTTATTGGGCAGAAACGGAGAAGGCAAATCGTCGCTGATGAGAATTATTTACGGTGATTTAAAATGCGAAAAATCTGTTCGATTTGATAATACTTCATGTTACGAAGCTTATAAACGCCCTGATTTATTACTGTATCTTCCACAGTTTAACTTCATTCCCAAATCACTTTCGTTGAAGCGTGTGTTTGCAGATTTTGAATTGAATTATATCCTGTTTACAAAACAATTTCCTGAGTTTTCTTCCCGATATCATTCATCTATCAACAGTTTATCGGGCGGCGAACGAAGGCTGATTGAAGTCTATGTTATTGTAAAATCTACCTCGCAATTTGTTATGTTAGATGAGCCTTTTACTCATCTAAATCCATTACAGATTGAAAAAGTAAAAAGTATTTTACAGGAAGAAAAACAAAATAAAGGTTTGCTGATAACAGACCACATGTACCATCATATTATTGAAATCTGCGACGATCTGTACGTACTCTCAAACGGAAGAACACACTTGGCAAAGAATATAAATGATATTGAAATGTTAGGTTATGCAAGACTTTAATTTTCTAAGTAAGCGCTCTGTCCAGATGCGTATAACCGCCATCAACAAACAAAATTTCACCTGTTGTATGAGAAGATTGATTGCTTAATAAAAACACAATCGTAGCAGCAATTTCTTCCGGTGTGGTAAAGCGTTTGCCAAATGGAATGCGGGATAAAATCTTTGCTTTTTTTTCATCGCCATCCGGTTGCGAAGCAAGCCAGCTTTTATATTGCGGCGTATCAACTTCAGCCGGAATGATAGCATTTACACGAATGCCGTATTTCAATAATTCGGCTGCCCATTCTCTCGTTAATGCATTGATGCCGCCTTTGCTTGCAGCATAACCAGATGTATTTCCTTGCCCGGCTACCGATACTTTAGAACTTACATTTACAATGCTTCCTTTGGTTTTTTGCAAATAGGGCAAAGCATAATGCGCCAATGCAAAATAGTGAACGATATTAATACGTAACGATTGCTCAAACGCTTGCGCAGAGCCATGTTCAAGGCTTACGCTATCATTCAGCCCTGCATTGTTTACCAAGCCATCTATACGGTTATATTTTTTAGTAACCGTTTCAATTAATTGTTTGCAGCTATCATCATTTGTCAGTTCAATCTGAAAGGCTTCTGCTTTATAACCTGCCGATATAATTTCATTTGAAAGACTTTGATTTTTTGTATTGTCGCGGTCGGCAATAATGGCAATGCCACCTTCTTCTGCAATCAGTTTACATACGGCGCTGCCAATACCGCTCGCGCCGCCGGTTACAATAAATACTTTATCTTGTAGGTTTAGATTCATACACAATTTTACAGGCTAAAAATCGGGTTCATCAATATCCATTTTTCTCCGGCTTTTGCCCAGGGCAAGGCCTGTTGAAACTGCCACATTAATTCTTCCCATTTCTGAACCGCTTTGTTATCAGCATCCATTTGCGCTTTCTTTTCAAAAGAAAAAGAATCGTCTGTATTTATAATCATAAACAGCCGGTTGCCGGTTCGGTAAATCTGCATTGATTGAATACCGGCGCCGGTTATACTGTCCCTGATTTCTTTTGGCACTTGCTTGTGATAATTTTCATATTGCTGAATCAGTTGCTCATCATCCTGTAAATCTAAAGCGAGGCAATATTGTTTCATGAATAATCATTTACAATTCAAAACAAATTCTATCAACTATAATTTACTCCACGCTTTTGCGGTTTGCTTTTGAGAACCCAAGCCATCAATTCCCAATTCAATTACATCACCGGCTTTCAGGTAAACAGGTTCTGGTTTCATGCCCAAAGCAACACCGGCCGGCGTTCCGGTTGTAATAATATCGCCCGGCAACAACGTCATAAACTGGCTGAGATAAGAAACTAAAAACGGCACTTTAAAAATCATATTACTGCTGTTACCGTCCTGCACCATTTTGCCGTTTACGGTAAGCCACAAACGCAATTTATCAGTATCTTTTATTTCATCTTTAGTAGCCAGCCACGGACCTAACGGCGCAAACGTATCGCAGCTTTTTCCTTTCACCCATTGTCCTGAACGTTCCAATTGATAATGGCGTTCGCTGTAATCGTTATGAAGAAGATAGCCGGCAATATAATCATCGGCTTCGCTTTCTTCTACATAAGAAGCGCGTTTGCCAATCACAACTCCCAACTCAACTTCCCAATCGGTTTTGGTACTGTTTTTTGGTATCACCAAATCATCATTCGGACCTACAATGGCTGTGGTTGATTTGAAGAAAATAATTGGTTCTTTCGGTACTTGCATACCGCCTTCCGCAGCATGATCGGAATAGTTCAAACCAATACAAATTATTTTGGATGGCTTCTTTACCGGTTCGCCAAGGCGAGTATCAAAACTTACTTTTGCGCATTCATTTTGATGCTGCTGTAACCATTGCTGCAAGCGGCTTATACCATCAGTTGCGAAAAAATCTTCCGTATAATCTTCGCCAAACAGCGATACATCAATTCTTTTATTATCACTTATTTGAATGCCCGGTTTTTCTTTACCGGCTTCACCAAAACGAATGAGCTTCATGTTTTATAATTAGAAATGAAAAATTAAAAATGAGAAGATATGGTGTTTTAATTTACAAAGAAACGCCTCTGAACCAGGGAATAAAATCATCCTGGTTGAGTTGCACTGCTTTCGGAATGACTTCGCCACCGGCGGCTTTAATACAATATTCCAGAATTTCTTCGCCCATTTGCGGTATTGTTTTTTTGCCTTCAATAATAGCGCCTGTATCTATGTCAATAATGTCGCCCATTCGCCTTGCCAGTGATGTATTGGAAGCTACTTTAATAACCGGGCAAACAGGATTTCCGGTGGGTGTTCCCAAACCTGTGGTAAACAAAATGAGCGTAGCGCCGGAAGCTGTTTTTCCTGTTGTAGCTTCTACATCGTTGCCCGGCGTACATACCAAACTTAACCCGGGTTTGGCAGCCGGTTCTGTATAATTTAGTACATCAACCACCGGAGCTGTGCCGCCTTTTTTAGCAGCACCGGCCGATTTGATAGCGTCTGTTATCAAACCATCTTTAATGTTTCCGGGTGAAGGATTCATATAAAAACCAGAACCAGCGGCATGTGCTTTTTCGTCGTAATCCTGCATCAGATGAATAAACTTTTCGGCTGTTTGTTCATCCGGCATACGGTCAATCATATTCTGTTCGGCACCACACAATTCAGGAAATTCAGCAAGCAATACTTTGCCACCTAATGCCACCAGCATATCGGCGCAATAACCAACCGCCGGGTTGGCTGATATACCGCTGAAACCATCGCTGCCACCGCATTTCACGCCCAATACCAATTCGCTTAACGGCGCCGGTTTGCGATGTTGTTTGTTCAATTCGATAAGACCTAAAAAGGTTTGATAAATAGCTTGCTGTATTAATCTTTCTTCGCTTTGTATTTGTTGCTGTTCAAATACTAATAAAGGTTTATTAAAAGATGGATTGCGTTGCTGAATATCTTCTTTTAATTGCTGCACCTGCAAATGCTGGCAACCTAAGCTCAATACAGTTATGCCGCCTACATTCGGATGATCGGCGTAAGCGGCTAACAACTTAGAAAGCACATTCGCATCTTGTCTTGTGCTGCCGCAACCGCCCTGGTGTTGTAAGAATTTAATACCATCAATATTTTGAAACAGCCTTTTTTTATTTTCTGTTGATTGTAATATAACATCCGGTGTTAAGCTGTCGCCTTCTTCGTAGGCTTCTACCAACTGTTTTGTAAACGATTTGTATTTGGATGTTACGGCATAACCCAACTCATTATATAAGGCTTCGCGAATGACATCGAGGTTGCGGTTTTCGCAAAAAACGGTGGGTAAAAAAAGCCAGTAATTAGCCGTTCCTACTTTGCCATCGCTTCTATGATAGCCATTAAATGTTTTGTTTTGAAACGCTGATACATCGGGCGGTTGCCATTGATAATGAAAGTTTCTGAATGCATAACTATCAGCCGCATGTTTGGTATTTTCAACCGTCATGCGCGAGCCTCTTTCTACATGATATTGTGCTTTACCAACCAATACGCCATACATAAAAATTTCATCGCCCGTCTGCATATTATTCATAAAAAATTTATGCTTGGCAGGTATATCTTCCACTAAAAAATATTCCTCGTTATCAAAAACCACAATCTCGTGTTTTCGCAGGTTATCGAGTGCTACCAGCACATTGTCTTTCGGGTGAATATGAAGAACTCTTTGTTTCATTTTATTTATAAAAATTATTCTTGCCGCTAAGGCAATTCAACTATCGTAAATTGTAAAAACGCATTGCATTGCCACCAAAAAACAAAGCTTGTTTTTCGGGTGCGAATTGCGAAAAATATTGCTTCACAATACCAAATGTTTCGGTGTATGAAGCAGACAACAAACAAACCGGAAAATCGGAACCATACATAATTCTGTTGAAGCCAAACGCTTTGGTAACTACATCTAAATAAGGCACAAAGTGATCATAGCTATGGTTTTTCCAATCAGCTTCGGTAACCATGCCCGATATTTTGCAATGCACATTTTTATATGAAGCAATGGCTTCTATATCTTGCTTCCAGGGTTCTGTAATGCCATCTTTTATAAATGGCTTGGCAAGATGATCAATCACAAAACACTGGTCGGGAAACATTGCCACCAACTGTTTTGCATACGGTAAATGACGCGGATGAATCAAAATATCGTACGTAAAATTATAATCAGCCAGAAATGATATGCCACGAACAAAATCATCTTTCAATATAAATAAATCATCCGGTTCGGCTTGTACAATATGTCTGAAACCCTTTACCAGATTGTATTGTGAGTAATGCTCCAATCGTTCATTTATATCGGACGACTGCAAATCAACCCAGCCAACAATGCCTTTTATAAATGAATTTTCTTTGGCTAACTGTAATAAAAAACGGGTTTCTTCTTCCGATTGATCTGCCTGTACGGCAATGCAGCCATCTATATTGTGTTGTTGTAAAAATGGCGCTGCATCTTGTGGCAAAAAGTCTTTTTGCAGCACCGGGAAATCGCGAAGCCACGCATCGCGCTGCGGGTTATACTTCCAAAAATGCTGATGGGCATCTATACGTTTCATAGCAAAGGCAATCGCGTGTAAGTTATACTTTATTCAGAGCAATTTTTTTAGTTATTCAGTTTAATAAAACCACCATCAATCGGGTAATCGTTACCTGTAATAAAAGAAGCTTCATCGCTGCATAAATACAGGATCAAATGTGCAATTTCTTCCGGCTTTGCCATGCGGCCAATGGGTTGCGTTTTCGATAATTTTTCAAACATTTCCTGCTCTCTGCCCGGGTAAGTTTTACTTATAAAACCATCAACAAAAGGCGTATGCACACGCGCCGGGGAAATACAATTGCAGCGAATGCCATCGGCAAGATAATCTTTGGCAACAGATAGCGTCATGCCCAGAACCGCACCTTTGGTCATGCTGTAAGCAAACCGGTCGGGTAAACCAATATTGTTTGCAATCGATGCTAAATTAAGTATGGAACCGCCGTTTTTTTTCAGTAACGGAATGGCTTCGTGCAAACAATTATAAACGCCTTTCACATTAACATTGTACAACCTGTCAAAGTCTTCTTCGGATGTATCGTCTGCCTTGCCAATATGCGATACGCCGGCACTGTTTACCAATATATCTATTGAACTTAATTCGCTGAAAGCGGCTTTTACTTCGTCTTGTTTTGTTACATTACAAACTAAGCTTTGTGCCTTGCCATTGCTCGTTTCAATTTCTTTTACTGTATTGTTTGCCTGTTCGGCATTAATATCTGTAACATATACAACTGCGCCTTGTTTGGCAAAGAGCAAAGCAACTGCTTTTCCAATGCCACTGCCACTTCCGGTAACGACGGCTATTTTATTTTGAAGACTAAACATATTTGTTTCTTATGTAGGTGAAAAGAAATGTTTTTACAAGCAATACAGGCAATTGATTACTATTCTATTGGTTACAAAAATGAAACAATTACTGAAATAGTTATGATAAAATATTAACCGTTAGTGATTTATAATTGCTGTTTGTAAAATGTGTATTTGTATTTGCTCGAAAGAAATAATATTCGGTGTAATAGTTAAGATAAGTGCAATACAAATCGGAGTTAATGAAATGAATCTGAGTTTTGGTAGTGCTTAGTTTGAAATTTTAATAGTTCTCTTTTTGTAGAAATAATTATTTTTCTTACTTAATAATTTAAAAACGCAAACAACCGAACAACTAAAATTATTGAAACACGATGTTACAAACCGGCAACCAATTAGCCAGAATAAAAATTTAATCAAAAAGCAGTAAATAATACTTCATAATTTGTTATTAATCAGCGATAATAAAAAGGTTGGCATAGAAATTTATTAATTCATAATCTAAATATATTAACATGAAGAAGATAGTATTCTCCCTATTGTTCTGCCTGCTGATGACAGGTTTGGTGCAAGCTCAAATCAGAAAAGTGCCTTCTGATGTTACCAATTCTTTTAAAGCCAAATATCCGGGCGCTAAAGATGTAGAATGGAAAGACCGCTTAACTTATTTTGAAGCCCAGTTTAAACAAGGTGGAAAAGACATGACTGTAGATTTCAATAATAAAGGTGAATGGCAAAAAACAGAAAAGGCGTTAACCGCAAGCGAAACTCCGGCTGCTGTATTAGACGGTTTTAAAAAGAGCAAATACGCTTCGCCCGACGAATGGAAAATGGGCGACGTAGTAACAATGGTAACCAAAGATGATAAGAGCACACAGTATCGTGTGTATGTAGATAAAGTAAGTGGCGTACAGAAAAAATATTTGTTCTTCAGTCCTTCCGGTCAGTTGGAAAAAGAATCGTTAACTTTATAAACACAACTTTTTTTTAGGCAAAAAGCTCCGGTTATTCGGGGCTTTTTTATTGTCATATCATACTTTTAGCGCATGAAAAAAATGTTCTCTTTTTTAATGGTTACTCTTTTGTTTTCGCTTGTTGCTTTTTCTCAATCCGACAGGTGGCAGCAGCGCATTCAATACAAGATAGATGTGCAGATGAATGTGCAGACAAACCGTTTTACAGGCACTGAAAAAATTGATTACTGGAATAATTCGCCTGATACATTAAACCGGATCTTCTTTCATTTATATTGGAATGCGTTTCAGCCAAACAGCATGATGGATCAGCGAAGCATAGAGTTGGGTAAAAAGGTAATCGGTACAGACAGACAAGGTAATGAAGTGCGCGATTGGGACAGCCGTGTAAGAGATCGCATCAGCAAATTAACGCCGGCAGAAATTGGCTTTGATAGTGTGAAATCTATCAGGATAAATGGTTCAGCTCAAGCCTTAATTTATCATGAAACGATATTAGAAGTAAAGCTGTCTTCGCCCATGTTACCTCATAGCAAAACAAATCTCGATTTAGCTTTTGCCGCGCAGGTTCCTTTGCAGGTACGCCGCAGCGGCCGAGACAATGCAGAAGGCATTCGCTACAGCATGAGTCAGTGGTATCCGAAGATGGTAGAATATGATTATCAGGGCTGGAATGCAAACCCTTATATTGCCCGCGAATTTTATGGTGTGTGGGGAGATTATGACGTGAATATAACCATTGATAAAAGCTACATATTGGCTGGCAGCGGCACAATACAAAATCCAAATGAAGTTGGGTATGGATATGAAACAGGAAACCGTCGGCCGTCGCCTGCTGACCGTACTCTTACATGGAAATTTGCTGCGCAAAATGTGCATGATTTTGTATGGGCGGCAGACCCAACTTATAAAGTGATTAAGCGACAAGCTGCGAACGGTCCGTTATTATATATTGTTTATAAAAAAGTAGATTCGTTAGAAACAAAGTGGCAGAAAGTGGCTGATACGGTGCAACTGGCATATCCGTTTATCGCGAAAACATTTGGCGCTTATCCATATAAAAACTATTCGTTTATACAAGGTGGCGACGGCGGCATGGAATACCCGATGGCAACGCTGATAAAAAATGCAAGCGTGGGAACTGCTATTCACGAATGGATGCACAGTTGGTACCAGGGAATGATGGGAACTAATGAAAGCTTGTACCCGTGGATGGATGAAGGGTTTACTTCGTATGCCGAAGCCAGGGTAAGTAATGATTTGCATGGCGGCGCAGGCTTTGCTTTTGGTGATGCATATACGGGTTATTACCGGTTGGTAAAAAGTGGTTTTGAAGAACCCATGAGCACACATTCCGATCATTACAATACAAACTTCGCTTATTCGCTGGCAGCTTATTCAAAAGGCGCTGTGTTTATGGAGCAATTGGGTTATATCGTTGGTCAGCAAAACTTAGATAAAATTTTATTAGCGTATTATAATGAATGGCGCTTCAAACATCCAAATCCAAACGACTTTATTCGCGTAGCCGAAAAAGAAAGCGGCATCGAATTGCAGTGGTATAAAGAATATTGGGTTTACACAACCAAAACCATTGATTATGCTTTGGGTGATATTAATACCGTTGATGGAAAAACTATATTGTCTGTAAAACGTCTGGGCTTTATGCCAATGCCAATAGACGTTTTGATTACTTATAAAGATGGAAGCAAAGAGTTGCATTACATACCTATGAGCCTGATGTATGGCGCAAAACCTGCCGAAGACAGCACGCCGCGTATTGTTCATGAAGAATGGAAATGGACGCAACCGGAATATATGCTGCCGTTAGACAAAGCAGTAAAAGACATCAAAGAGATTGAAATTGACCCAAGTTTGCGCATGGCCGATATTAACCGTGTAAATAATAAAATTACCATACCCGGCATGTAAAAAATGAAATAAGTAATAAGTAAAATTGCGTATAGAAATAAGGCGCCTGTGTTCAATTCGTCAAGATATTGATTTGAATGAAAACTGCCGTAAATAAGCAATTTTACTTATTACGTATTCAACAGTAAATCCTAATAATTCAGTATTCTTGCAGGAACATTAAATTGAACTGCTTTGATTGTGAAACAAAAGGTCTTACTCCTTCTGACTTTGATTGCCATATCTGTCACTTCTTTCGCACAAAATGATGTGTCTTTTATTGAAAGCCGGCAGATGTATATAAATCAATTATATCGCAGAGATACGATTGCGCATACTGCCTGGAAACCTGTTCTTCTGTCAGATAGCATTGTTCAGCCGTCTGCTGATAGCTGGCTGCGCAGAAAGTTCTTTCAGGAACATTTGTTAAGCGTGCAAAAACCGGGTTTTAATATTTATGGCGATATCATTGTTGATGAAGATATTGGTTACGATACGCGCGCCATTAACCCGCCCAATGCAAGCACGCAAACATACAAAGTGCCAGTGATGAATACGCGTGGTTACGAGGTAAGCGGCAACATCGGGAATAAGTTTTATTTTGAAACCAACTTCTATGAAAACCAGGGACGTTTTCCGGCTTATGTAGATAGTTTCGTCAGGATTACGCAAGTCATTCCGCGACAGGCAAATTATAAGAATGCAAAAGGCGACGGTCCGGGTTTCGATTTCAATTATTCTTCAGCGCGCTTGGTTTACACACCAAACAAACACCTCTTGTTCGATTTGGGTTATAACCACAATTTTATTGGTGATGGGTATCGCTCAATGTTGTTATCAGATTGGTCAATTAATTATCCGTATTTACGCGCAGCGCTCACGTTTGGCAAACTGCAATACTCGGTAATGTGGTCGCAATATCTTACTTATCTCAACCGGAGCATTTCAGCCACGCCGTATTATGCTCTTGGTTATTCGCGCAAATGGGCGCAGACTTATTTTTTAGATTACCAGGTAACAAAGAAATTCAATGTTGGTTTGTTTGAATCTGTTGTGTGGGCGGGCGAAAACATCAATAAATATAGTGATGTAGATATTACTTATGCAAGCCCGATCATCTTTGCGCATTCCGGTCAATCCAAATCAAAAATTGATAATAACGAATTGATTGGTTTAAACCTGAAATATACCATTCTTCCAAAAGCTAATGTATATGGTCAGTTAGCCTTAGATAAAACAGGAAGCGACGCCGACAGTCGTTATGCAATGCAACTCGGTACGCGCTTCTGGGATTTTTTTGGTGTGAATAAATGGAACGCATTGTTAGAGTTTAATACATCTCGGCCCTACACATACAGTTCTACCAACCTGCACGCTGTTTATGGACATGCAAATCTTCCGTTGGCACATCCGCTGGGCGCGAATTTCCGCGAAGTGATTGGCGTAACAGATTATACATATAAAAACTGGTGGTTCCGGTTAGAAGCGTTTGTAGCGCAGCAAGGTCTTGATTCATCAAACGGAAGCATTAATTATGGAAGAAATCCGTTTAATGGCACTACCAATTTTCCGTCGGGAAATATAACAACGACACAAGGTGTAAAGACAAATATTTATTTTGGCGATCTGCGCATTGCTTATGTTTTAAATCCAAAAACCAACCTGCGTTTAGAAACCGGTTTTACGTACCGCAGAGAAAAAAATGCTATCAATACATTTGAAGACAAGTATGCGTATATCGGTGTGCGCATGTCGTTCAGACAACTGGTGTACGATTTCTAATTGTTGCAATGCCTTTATAAAATTTATTTTATGCGCGCTTATCTTATACTTATCCTTTTTCTGTCTTCTTATATTGCTGTTTCTGCACAGCAAATACCGCTTAATCAATCGGTACAAAACCGTTTGAACCAGCTTATCATCAATTCTGATACATCCGTTTTTACCGGCTTTCGCAGCATGAACTGGTTGGAATTACAGCAACTGAACAAGCTGCAAAAAACCGATTTGATAGATAGTGCTTTTGGTATTTCATCGCCGCAAAATGGTGGTTCTTTTTTTAATAACCTGGCTACCGATAACTGGATAAAAACCGGCAAAGGAAACAGCGTGTTAACCATTGATCCTTATATTGAACTTGGTGTTGGAAAAAGCAATCGGAAAGACGATGCGTTGTTTGGCGGCGCTGCCGGTGTGCGGCTGCAATCAGTCATCAATAATAAGTTCTCTATCAATGCCGATTTTATTGCAAATAGTCAACAATTTCCTTCTTATGTTGATAGTGTTATTTTCAATACGCGCCAGACTGTTCCGGGTAATAATGTGGCAACATTAAAAGACAACCGCCGCTGGAATTATTCTAACGGCAGCTTTAATATTACATACACACCATCAAAGCATTTCTTAGTATCCGGTGGTTTTGGAAAACAATTTTTAGGCGATGGTTACCGCAGTTTGCAATTGTCTGATAATGCGTTTAATTATCCGTATCTGCGTTTGCAGGCAAGATTCTGGAAGCTCACGTATAATGTTTTGTACAACCAGTACGAAAATAAATACTGGTATTTGGTAGATGGCAAATCGCAACGAAAATTTAGCGTTACGCACCAATTGGGAATCAATATATCAAACAAATTTCAGTTTGCTCTTTTCGACAATGTTACATTCTTAGCAAAAGATACCAACTTCAACCGTGGCTTCGATGTTACGTATCTGAATCCATTAATTTTCCTGCGTCCGTTAGAGTTTTCAATCGGCTCGCCGGATAATGCAATGATCGGGTTGAACTTTAAATACAATATTTATAAAAAAGGATTTGTTTATGGTCAGCTCGCACTCGACGATTTGAATTTACAATTATCAAATGATCAGAAAAGCCAGTTTTACGGAAACAAATATGCGTTACAGCTTGGCATCTGGAACAACGATTTATTTAGTGTAAAAAATCTTAGCTGGCGGTTAGAATGGAACGGTGTTCGTCCATATACGTACGGACATGGCGTGGGCAATAATATAAGCCTGAATTACTCGCATTATTATCAATCATTAACCGATCCGTTTGGTGCTAATTTTCATGAATTTATTTCCCTGTTTAATTACAGCAACAAACGCTGGTACGGAAGCCTGCAAAACTTATATACCATTCGTGGTGAAGGTAACAGGTTACCGGGCGTACCTGCCGGTAATGATATTTTTGGCGACCAGCATAACTTAGGCCCCGGTTCGTTTGGTACATTTACCACGCAAGGCAGCAAGCATCATTATTTTTACAACCAGTTATCTGCCGGTTATCTTATCAATCCCAAAAACCGCCTGAGTGTTGAAGCCAATGCCATCTATCATCGCCGCACCGGTGTTGATGTTCACCAGTCAGAATTCATTTTTTCTTTAGGTATCAAAACAAACTTGTTTAATACGTATTTCGATTATTAATTTTTCGGCCACGAAGGCATACATAATAACTCAATATAGTTTGTATAAAAGAAAATACAGGTTATGTTACGAGCTTCTGATACTCCGGTTGATCTTTACTTGCGACGCTCCGTTCAACGTTCTGAAAACAATTGAACTAAGCTCTGCAAATTTGTTGACAATAAAAAAAGTCATAACGGCCTACTACTGTAGCAGACTTCGGTGTTCTATTGGCATAAATAAAGATAGAAAGCTTGATTGAAAAACTAATACTGAATGATTTCCGTCAGCCCCTATGGCAAAAAGCATTCGTTGGCAGAAGTTACATTTGTCCGAGGTAAGCAAATACACTATATCGTTTGTCAATCGTAATCAGGTTATCAATAAGTCCTAAACAACTGTCCAAGTCCCGATAGCAAAATGGTGCGTCTGTTTTTATGTTGTCATTCGCTATCATTTCCGGAATATAAATTCTTTCTCGTAATGCTTGGTAGTCAAATGTTGAAGCAAATTCTTTAGCATCTCCTCTTGACATCACTCGCCCCGTTCCGTGACAAAGTGAATTGTAAGTGTTTTCAACTTCGTCTGTCGCTCTAATTAAAACGACGTCGCCATTCATATTGGAGGGAACAACTGTCTGTTCGCCTGATGTAACTTTTACTGCACCTTTCCTTATAATTACCCCATCATCTGTTGTCTCAAAATGATTATGATTTTTGTCGAGTACAAGATTGAGTCGTCCAAAGTATTTTTCAAGAATTTTAAATATTGCAAAACGATTGTCTTTTGCCCACTCACAAACGTCATAAAATTTGGTATCAAACTTTTGTGGTCGGTCAATTAAGTCGTCTACAAGTTTTGATTCATTTCTAGAACCTGTATGAATCAGGAAAGAAATTTTGTCATCTGTATAAGATTCCAATGCGTCAAGAAAATGATTTCCTGAACCCAAATCACCAAGTTTTCCTTTATTAGATTGAATATCGTAATAAATTCTGTCCCACTTTTCTTTTTTGAAATCTTCTTTTGAAATATCGGCTTCACATAACAACATTCCGCATCCACAGTCAGAAATTGCAAACTTTCTCCAATTCTCTTGCTTTGTAAATACAACCGTTCCGGTTGGTAAAGGAGATTTCCCCGGGCAAGCGTCTGGAAAAAAAATTACTTTTTCGGCTTCCAGATCGTGAGGTAACCAACCGTAAATTCTATTTAGAGGTTCGGCTGAATAATTTAATACTTCCATTTTCTATCGTTTCTCAATCCTAAAAGTAAAGGGTTGTCAGAGAAATTACCCTAACATTTTGATTGATAAACTTTGTGGCTTTATAACTTCAATAAAAGAAAAATCAATACAATTTTTTATCTTCCTTTTCTTCCCATTCTTTAAATACTTTATTGGCTATTTCTCTTCCTATATTTTCCATTGGTAAAGAGCGTTCTGCCATGGGTTTGGTTAATTCATAATAAATTCCTTCATCATCAAAGCCTATTTGCGCTGCATCCTGGCTTGTATTGCCATAATATACTTTTTTAATTTTTGCCCAATAAATAGCCGCCATACACATCGGGCAAGGCTCGCACGAAGTGTACAATTCGCAATCAAACAATTCATTGGTTTGTAAGTTGGCGCAGGCATCGCGAATGGCAACAATTTCAGCATGTGCCGTCGGATCATGATTCAGAAACACTTTGTTATTTCCTTTGCCAATTACGTTTCCCTCTTTTACAATCACGCAGCCAAAAGGTCCGCCTTCATGGTTATGCATACCCAGAGAAGACAACTCCACAGCCTGCTTCATAAATTCAAGTTGCTCGTTCATTTTGTATTCGTTAATAATAGGTGATTGATTAATGGAAATAAAGAAAAGAATTTATTTCTTGATTATCAACCAATCAAATTATGCGCTTCTGAAAGCCCACTTCATCATCTGCGCCCAGCTTGGTTTTTTGCCATATAATAAAATACCGGTACGATAAATTTTACCAGCCAGCCAGGTCGTAAATAAGAAGCCGGCTACCAATACAACCATGCTTACAATCAATTGCCAGTAAGGAACGGTAGCGGGCACGCCATAAGCCAGCCGCGCCATCATAACCATTGGCGAACTAAACGGTATCATACTCGCCCAAACTGCCAGCGCAGAGTCGGGATTTTGGGCGGCATTCGTCATAATGATAAAAGAAAAGATAATCGGCATCGTGATTGGCAGCGTAAGACTTTGCGAGTTTTGTACATCTTCAACAACACTGCCAATAGCTGCAAACAAGGACGCGTAAAAAAGGTATCCGCCTAAAAAATAAAATACAAAACAAAATACCAGCAAGCCAATCTGAACGCCATTTGTCAGATGTTTAATTCCTTCAAAAGCTTGCGGCGCGCCCTGCGCTTCCATTGACATTCCGCCACCGCCCGGCATACCGCCGCTTTGTTGCGCCTGCTGCACCTGGTGCAATGTATCCGGCGACATAAATAGTGGTAGCGCGTAACTGATAGCAATAATTAAAACAGCCCACATCAAAAACTGCGTGAGACCAACCGCCCCGATACCTACAATTTTACCAAACATCAATTGAAAAGGCTTTACGCTGGAAACAATCACTTCGGCAATACGACTTGTTTTTTCTTCCATCACGCCACGCATTACCATCATACCATAAATAAGCATGGTAATATAAATGAGAATGCCGCAGAAATAACCAACCGCCTGCGCAATATCGCGGCTGTCTTCCTGCGCATCGCTGTCTGTTCCGGTATGCGTGGTAACGGTTGCCATTTGTGATTGTGAATGAATAGAATCAAGCTGGCTTTTTTGAATCCCTGCGTTCTGAAGCAGTTTGTTTTCAATGGCTGCATTCATTTTGTCTTGTATATCTTCTTTGGTAGATGAGCTTAAAGACTTCTTTGCATAAACAACATAATTGTCTTTTTTTGTCGGGTCAAAAGCAGGAATATATAATAACGCATCGTAGTTTTTTGCCGAATAATTAGATGTATCTATACCAGCCGGAAAGCTGAATACAACACTGTTTGTATTGCTTAGATTGTTTTTGAAAACACCACTGTCATCTTTCACAGCAACCTTTAATTTGTCGGTAGCTGTTTTGACAGATAAATAAATAGAACCGCCAATAAAAGCCGCAAATAAAAGAGGAACCAGTATGGTAGTAATAACAAAGGTTCTGTTGCGAACGCGCGTGAGATATTCTCTTTGTATAATGAGCCAGATTTTATTCATAACGTTAGTTAGATAGTGATGGATTAAGCAATGGTTTGAAAAGAACGTGTAACGGCTTTTGTACCTTCCACTTCGCGGATAAAAATTTCGTTGAGCGATGGTAGTATTTCGTGAAACGATTCTATCATGCTATGTTGTTGAATAAAGTGTTGCAGCACATCGTTGCTGTAATAACCTTCATTTATTTTTACCGTTAATTTGTTGTCTTTACGTTGCACCACTTCAAAAGCATCGCTGGTAAACGTGTCGGGCATCGCGGTCAATTGAATACCAAATAAATTTTCTTTAAAATCTTGTTTGATTTGTTTTACCGTTCCGTCTAAAATTTTTCTGCCTAAATTAACCAGAACAATATGATCGCAGATTTCTTCTACCTGTTCCATGCGGTGCGTGCTGAAAATAATGGTGCTGCCTTGCTGCGCTAAGTTGAAGATTTCATCTTTTATCAAATTTGCATTTACCGGGTCTAAACCACTAAACGGTTCATCTAAAATAATCAATTTTGGCTGATGCAAAACCGTGGTTACAAACTGCAGTTTCTGGCTCATGCCTTTGCTGAGGTCTTCAATTTTTTTGTTCCACCAGCTTTGCATTTCCAATTTCTCAAACCAGAATTTTATCTTTTGCATCGCATCGCTGCGGCTCAAACCTTTCAATTGCGCCAGGTACAAAGCCTGCTCGCCGATTTTCATTTTCTTATACAAACCGCGCTCTTCGGGCATGTAACCGATTTTTACAATATCATTCTCCGGGTCAAAACGTTTGCCGTCGAAAGTAATCGTGCCTTCGTCGGGATAAAAAATGCCGGTTATCATGCGCAGCAGCGTGGTTTTGCCGGCGCCGTTTGGGCCAAGCAAACCAAAGATGCTGCCTTCTTCTATGCTAAAACTAATATCGTCAACGGCTTTTTGTGTGGCGTAATATTTCTTCAGGTTGTCCAATTGAAGAATGGTCATAGTAGAGTATTTCGTTTGCCAAATATAAAGGGGATTTTGGGAGATTGCTGAGATTAAGAAGATGGGTTATATAATGTGATGATTGGCAATATAAATGAATCGTAAATCATCAGGTAAAGTCATCTTATTATTCTATTTATCTTGATAACCTTTTAAATCTTACAAATCACTGTCAAGACTTATAACGAAATATTATTTGAGCAAGTGAGCGCAAACCTGCAATTTTGCCGCCGTTTCAGCTATGCAGGCAATAACAGAGTTCTATTCTCAATTGGCAAATCCGCAGAATGTGGTCATCACCATGCACCAAAAGCCCGATGGCGATGCTATGGGTTCAGCATTGGGTATGTATCATTTTTTAATTCAGCTTGGACACAAGGTAACTGTGATTTCTCCGACCAACTGGGCTGATTTTTTGAAATGGATGCCGGGCTGCCAGAAAGTAATTGATTTTGAAATTTATCGCGAAAAATCAGCACAAATCATCAGCGAAGCCAATCTTATTTTTTGTCTTGATTTTAATATAATGCATCGCACCAAGCACCTGCAACATCTTTTGCTGCAAAGCAACGCTGTTAAGGTTTTGATAGATCATCACGAATTGCCTGAAGAAACACAGTTCACTTATGGAATCAGCAATCCATATAAGAGTTCAACCTGCGAAATGGTGTATGATTTTATTGTAGAATCTGGTAATACCATACATATCAATCTCGATATTGCAGCTTGTCTTTATACAGGTTTAATGACGGATACCGGCTCGTTCCGCTTTCCTTCCACCACGGCTTCCGTGCATAAAGTTGTTGCGCATTTTAAAGAATTGGGTCTTGCGCACACGCCTATTCATGAGCATGTGTATGATAATTTTTTAGAGAACCGGTTACGTTTTATCGGCAACGCATTGCTCAATCATCTTGAAGTATTTTATGAATATAATACAGCAATGATGGCAATTCCAAAAACCGCTTTAAAACTATTCGATATTAAAACCGGCGATACGGAAGGATTGGTTAATTACCTTCTTTCCATTGAAGGTATCAGGTTTGGCGCATTGCTGATAGACAGGGAAGAAGAGCGCCGATGGAGCTTTCGCAGCAAAGGCGATTTTGATGTCAACCAGTTTGCCCGTCTTCATTTTGAAGGTGGCGGACATAAAAACGCTGCCGGCGGCAGAAGCAGCGATACGCTCGAAAATAACGTACAGAAATTTAAAACCGTGCTTCAGGAATACGAAGTACAATTACAATAACACAAAATGAAACATCTCCTTTCCGCAGTGGCTTGCGTAGCCCTGCTTTCTATTGTAGCCTGTAAAGGTAATTATGATAAAACGCCATCGGGTCTTGTTTATCGTATTGTATCGGGTAAAGGCGGCGAAGCCGTGAAACCCGGACAGTTTGTAAAATTTAATGTTGAATTTCATTTAACCACGCCTAAAGACACAACGTTAAATACAACGTATGGCAAATTTCCGGGTTACGGAAAAATAGACACAGGTAAAGCGGTATCGTATAGTTTTTTTGAAATTATGCCAAAGTGTAAAGTCGGCGATAGTGTTGAATTCAGCATGAGCATAGATACACTGAAAAAGCGTGGCATGATCCGCGATTATGATAGTCTCTTTACCCGTAACGGACAGATCAAAGGTCATTTTACTATTGTAAAAACATTTGCTACCGAAGAATTGGTAAAAGCAGATTATGATAATGAAACCAAGACTTTCGCAAATCGGGAAGTGGCTTCTCTTCAGGATTACCTCACTAAAAAAGGTATCAAAACACAAAAGACAAAAAGCGGTGCGTTTGTAGAAATTGACCAGCCCGGCGATCCTTCTGTAAAAGTAGATTCTGGTAAAACGGCTGTTGTAATGTACAGAGGTTATTTGCAGGACGGTGGTAAAGTGTTCGATACTAATATGGATACGTCTAAACATCATACCGAACCGCTTGATGTGGCTGTTGGGCAAGGTCGCGTAATACCAGGCTGGGATGAAGCGTTGCCTTATTTTTCCAAAGGTTCTAAAGGCAAGATTTATGTTCCGTCTTCATTGGGTTATGGTCCGCGTGGTGGTGGTGAAATTCCGCCGTATGCAAACCTCATTTTTGATATTGAAGTAAAAGATGTAAAAGAAACGCCTGCGCAGCCGCAAGGTGGTCCTGCCGGTGGCAATACTTTAACGCCTGAACAATTAAAAATGTTGCAGGAGCAAATGCAGCAACAGCGTCAGCAACAAATGAAAGACAGTTCAGCAACACCAAAGAAGTAAGAGTTAAGTATCAAGATACAAGAAACAAGTATCAAGATACAAGAGTCAAGATATAAGAATCAAGAAACAGCCGGGAGATAATCTTCCGGCTGTTTTGTTTGTGAGATTAAATAATATTGCTGAATGATGCAACGTTTTATTTCAAATCAAAATCATACAAATCAGAAATTAAATAAATGAAGATAAGTATTGTAGCAATTTTGTTTGCTGCTTTTGCCATTTTGGTTGTTGCCTGTAAGAAAGAAGTAACTTCTGCGTCTGTAACCGGAACGTGGGAATTGCGGATGGATGGCGGCGGCTGGACGCCTGTTACGCATTATCCTGCCGGAAATGGCAGATTGATTACGTTTACCAATACAACTTATGAAATTGATTCGGTTGGAAAAACAATTGGTAGCGGCACTTATAAGATTATAAAAGACAAGTGTCTTCTGACGCAGGAGACATCAGACCGGATTATTTATAACAATGTTAATGATAATGTCAAAACATTTATCAAAATTTCCAACGATACGCTTTCATTTATCATTGATGCTTACGACGCGTCTGCTTCTGTTTATGTGAAACAATAATATTCAATACAAAATATAAATCTATTGAATCGTTTCGTTTGGTAATTCTTCTCTTCATCCCAGCACCATTACTCTTCTTCGCCTGAAAATAATAATTCCCAAAGCAATACAAGCCCACAACAACATCTGCGCGGTAACAAGCTGCCAGCCGCCATGTTGCCAGCACCACAAACCAGCCGTTGTTCCGAGCGCGCCACCAATAAAATAAGACGTCATATAAATGGTATTGATGCGGCTGTGAGCCGTTTCGTCCAACGTATAAATGCTGGCGATATTGGTAACTTGTATGACTTGTGCGCCGATGTCTAACAGCAAAACAGCAACTATAAAAGAAGGTGCCGACTCCGGAAACAGCATCATCAATACAATACTAAAAATTACAAAACCAATAGCTAACAGCAACGCCTGAACTGCGTTTCCTTTATCGGCCATTTTGCCAATTGCCGGTGCAGCTAATGCGCCGGCGATGGCTACCAGTCCAAACAATCCAATCGTATCTGACTGATAATGAAACGGAGCGCCGCTAAGATGAAAAGTAAGCGTTGTCCAGAACGAACAAAATAATCCAAACACAAGCGCGCCAATGAAAGCCGATTGACGCAAGAGAGCGAAACGCGGAATTTGCTGAATGGTAGATTTCATTAGTTGCGCATAATTGCCCGCGAATTCTGTTTTTACCTGCGGTAAAAAGAAATAAATAAGAACATCAATAACAAGCACCAAACCAGCCGAAATGCTATATACATAACGCCAGCTAAGCCAGTGTGCAATAAAGCCGCTGAACACGCGCGCCGCTAATATTCCAACTAAAATGCCGCTGAAAATGGTACCTAATGTTTTACCGCGTGTGGCTTTGTTTAACGTAGCCGCCATCGGCAATATAATCTGCGCTGATACGGATAAAAAACCTGTAAACAAACTGGCTAACTGTATTTGCCACGCGGTTGCCGAAAAGGCAGTAAACAAAAGAAAAATAACTAAGGCCGATAATAAGAAAACAACCAGTTTTTTACGATTGATTTTATCGCCCAACGGTATTAAGAAAAACAAGCCCAAACCATAACCCGTTTGCGAAAGAACCGCGATGCTGCCGGCTTCTGTTTGCTTCATGTGTAACGAAGAAGCAATATCGCTGAGAATGGGTTGATTATAATAAATATTTGCGACTGAAACACCGGCTGCTATCGCCATTAATAATACCTGCGCAGCAGATAATTCTTTGTTTTCCATGAATTGCAAAAGTAACACGCATCATAGTATTCTATTATCTTATTAATACCACCGTTCCGCGTTTTATAATCAAACGGCCAGTATAATCGCTGCCTTCTGCAGCAAACACATAAGTTCCGGCAGGTTGTGGCTCACCGTTAAATAAACCGTTCCATCCTTCATTGGGTTTTGTTGTTTCATACATCAGTTGACCAAGCCGGTTGTACACCCTGAAAAAACGAAATTCTGCAATGCCTGCGGTAATCGGTTTAAAGATGTCGTTACGCCCGTCATTGCCCGGCGTAAATGCGGAAGGAATAAAAATATCGGGTTTGCTTTTATAAATTTTTACATGAACCGAATCGGTGCCTTTACAGCCGGTTGCCGTTCTGGCCGTAACAAAATAAGTAATCGAGGAAACAGACGGATTGTTGATGATAACAACCGGATTGTAAATAGCATTACTGTACATGCCGGTTACCGGCGACCATATAAACGATGCTTCTTCGTTAGCAACCGCTTTCAGTTGTAAAGATTCGCCAATCACGGCGCTTGTGTCGTTTCCGGCATCTACTTGCGGCAACGGAACAACTTGCACAAGTACAGTATCGTGCACGCTTTTCTTGCAGAAAAATGTATCGCTTATGGTTAAAATATATGCCGTTGTACTTTGCGGACCGGCCAACGGATTGAGCGTATTGGAATGTAACAAAGAACTCACAGGACTCCACGCAAAATAAGCTGCTGTTGTAGTAGCGTGCAATTGCGCTGTATTGCCAAAACAAATACTAAGATTGTTATTTACTTCTGCCGAAGGATATGGCGATACCAGTACATTCATTTGCGCAGCCGCATTGCAATGCCCGACAGAAGCGGTTACAAAATATGTGGTGTTTTGCAATGGCGCCGCTTCGGGATTTTTTATATTACGATTGTTCAGCGAAACGGCAGTTCCCGATTCGAGCCAGCTATAATGTAAGGCATCGCTTACAGGCTGCAGTTGTGTGCTGTCGGTTGCACAAAGATTAACTTCATTTGGTAACTTCACAGTAACAGAATCAATTACATTCACGGTTACGGTTACGCTATCAATACATTGTTTATCCCGAACGGTAAGTGTATAAACTGTAGTATCAAAAGGATATACAACCGGGTTAAGACTTGTTGTGCTGCTGATGTTATAAGCCGGTGTCCAGCTATAAATAGTTCCACTGGTTTGCACTGGTATCGGCAATTTATCATCCCGACAAATCAACGTATCTGTAAACGGTAAAATAATCTGTGGCTTATCATTTACAATCACAACTTTTGTTGCGGTATCAATACAACCTTTATCAGAACTCACGATTAATGTTGCTGTTGTATTGCCGGGGTTTCTATATAAATAAGAAGGATTTTTTTGGGTTGATGTATCTGCTGTTGCATTTACATCACCAAAATTCCAGTTGTATTGTGTAATGCTTCCATACCTGGCATAACTGCTGTCGGTAAAAATAAAGGGCGATTGAAAGCAACTTCCTGCTACGCTAAAACCAGCTGAAAAACCAGGATATATTTTTACAACCGAAGTTGCCGAATCGCTGCAATTAGCACCGCTGGTTACTACCAGTTTTATTTTGTAAGTGCCGGTATCACTGTACGTAAAGATTGGTGTTGGCTGTGTTAACAAACTTTGATCTGTAACCGTTGTTCCAAAATCCCACAAGTAAGAAGTGACGTTGCTTGCATAAGATTCGTTTTGAAACTGGAATGAAAAATCATTGCAATTAACGTAAGAAGGAGCCAGCTCGGCAGCTGATAAAGTGCAATCTGCAACTGTTATCAAAATTTCTTTTTTTGTAACGGCAATAGCCACGCCGTTTCGATATTCGGTAATACAAACCGCCACATTATAAATGCCGGTTGCCGATGGTGCAATGCCACGCATTAAACCTGTTTTTGTATTAATGGTTGTATTGCTGCCCAACGGCGACTCGCCCGAATATGGTGATATATACCTGACACTTTCGTAAGGCGGCGATGATGGCGGATTGGGTTGCCTGTCGCCACGTGTACCACCCACGGTAGCGCTGCAAAAACTGTAAGTTAATTCGTCGCCATCCGGGTCGGTGGTTCCGAAATCCAATTCAAAAGAAGAGTTGTGGCAAATAACAGCCGTATCTTTTATTACAACAGCCGGGCTACTGTTTTTATGATAATCAACATTATTAATAGAACCGGGAATGGTATTGAAATTTGTAGTACCAATTTCGCCCGAATTGGCAATATTTAAAATGCCGTTGGCACGGCAACATTCCTGTTCTGCCATTACATAACCAGATATATTATCGGGCAAATCAATGGTAGTAATATAAAAAGCTAAAAAGAAACAAACGACCGGCGGCCGACTGATGCAACCATCAAATTTGCTCTTTTGTATGATTTGCTGACTGCTGCGTATAATCTCTATAGTTTTGTAATACGTATTGGTGTTTGCATAATAAAGACCCACATATACGCTGCCCAATTCAAATTCGGTTTCCTCGCAGTTTACATAATGAACAACTGTAATTTTATATTTTGAAGTATTGGGCGATGCGCCTACACCTAAGTATTCATATACCAAGTAGCCACCTTTGCCATGCCTTGCAAACAAGGTAAAAGCACAAGATAATAAGCATAATATCAGGATCGCTTTCTTCATTCATTACCAGCTAAACGAAACAACCACGGGAAAGACGCTAAAGGAGAAACTAAGTTAGTCTTCTGCCATCAAAACATAATAACTATTTTCAATAAATCGGCAGAAACCATATATTAAGAAGTACGTAAGTAAAGGAAGGTGCGTTGCTAAAAGTAAGACTTTGTATTTGCGTGATATTGTCGTTTTAATAATTCCTGTAAAAGTATTTTGTACAGTATTTATATTACAAATTCGGTACAACAGCCGGTCTCAATTACAGAACAACAGCAACACATCTAAGATGTAATTCTTGCAATAAAAAAGCCGGGCTTTACACCGGCACTGTATACACGTTTGAGCAGGAAAAGACATTACGCAAACTGGTAAATTTTACAAGGAGAAACACCAACCCGCTTACGCCAGGCTGTATTGGCGGAGGCACAAAGCTCGCCGGTAGTAGCGTTTACAATACGATGATGAAAACTGCTGTCTTCATCTACCGCTAATGTGAACGAATCAATAGACTGACCATAATAGGCTTCCTTAATAAAGCGGGCATCTAAAATGGAGAGTTGTTTTTCTTCAAAATAATCTTCCGGTACGGTTTCCAAAGCCCATTGCAGATAACGCAGGTTATTTACATGATTATTGGCATCCATATCGTATTGATAGATATGAAAATGCTTTTGACAAATAAGAACCTCCGAAGCGGTTAGCTTATCGTCTATATTGTAATTGATGCACATCTCGCTGTGTGGATACCAACCCTGTAAAATCTCATCAAAAATGCGCACAGGACGTTTCTTTTTCGTATCGAAAAATACCCACAAACCTCTTGATCTGCCAATAATATTGCTGTGCTCGTCGAAAATGATATTCTCGCGGTAACCGCGTGTGGCTGTATAGGCAGACATCCAGGTGCGGATGGTAATTTTTTCTTTAAAAACCGGGTAACGGTCTATATGCATAAAGCCTGAAACCAGCACCCAGCCTATGTTTTGCGCGTACAAATCGAACAACCCGAAGTTGATATGATTACAATGATCAGAAGCCGTTTCTTCGAGCAGCGTAGCAATTGTGAGCGGCGAAGCTTCGCCCCATTTGTTCATTTCAAAATACCGTAAATTATATTGCTTTTCAAACATTACACTTGTATTTAAAAATATTTGTAACCACTTAGCCAATTCATATCTCTCAATACGATATACAACTTTTCTTATGGCTGCAATACTTCTAAACTATAACCTGATATAAAGGCTGATTTTTATTTTATAAAGGATTTTAATAACAGATGTTTAGCCCTGGTGAATATGGCAATATTAGACAAAAGATAGCGGGTTGAAAAATCTAAATTAAAAAAAGACCAAAACAAAACTGATGCAATTGTATCATCGGTTATTCTTCTTCGAGCAAACGTTCGGGCAATTGTTTTTTGGTAACCGCACCCATTTTTCTGTAGTTCTTCAATCTTTCTCATCACGTTGCCTTTGCCGTTTTTCAGTTGTCCCAAAGCTTCTTCGTATAAAGATGTGGCTTCGCCAATTTTTCTGCCGACAGATTCGAAGTTGCCGATAAAGCCTTCAAATTTATCGTACAAAGCGCCGGCTTTATTGGCAATATCAAGCGCGTGTTTGTTTTGCAATTCTACTTTCCACAAATCAGCCACAATCTTTAAAACAGCAAACAAATTGGTTGGGCTAACCATCAGGATCTTTTTATCATACGCATATTTCCATAACGCCGTATCGTGTTTTACAGCTTCTAAAAACGCAGGTTCTATCGGCACAAACATCAATACATAATCGAGCGCAGCAGCATATCTCGGATACTCTTTGCGGCTTAAACCTTCGATGTGTAAACGAACCGAACGAATATGATTGCCGAGGCAAATTTTTTGCTGTTCTATATTTCCACAGCCAATATATTCGTCCCAGGCAATCAACGATACCTTACTATCAATAATGATTTTTCGGTTGTCGGGATAATAAATGGTAATATCGGGTTGCAAGCCTTTGCCATTCTCGTCTTTAACAATGTTGCCGGCGTTATCGCGGATAAACTGCTGCACATGATATTCGCGGCCTTTCGATAAACCGCTGCTTTCGAGCAAGCTTTCTAAAATCATTTCGCCCCAGTTTCCCTGCATCTTTACATTGCCTTTAAGCGCCGACGTTAAGTTGTTGGCTTCATCGCTTACTTTCTGGCTCATTTCTATTAAACGCTGTACTTCTCTGCCAAGTGAAAACCGTTCTTTACTTTCCTTGTCGTATGTTTCTTCTACTTTCTGTTTAAACTCGCCAAGCTGATTTTTTAAAGGTGAAATCAGCGCGTTCATTTTCTCTTCGTTGAGGGCTGTGAACCTGGCCGATTTTTCTTCTAAAATGGTTTGCGCAAGATTTTTAAATTCATGCTGAAAGCGGCTGCCAATCATTTCCAGTTCAGATTTCTGCAGTTCAAGTTTTTCTTCTGCCGCATGAAATTTTGTTTTGTATAAAATAAGCTGGCTGTTGAGAATTTCATTATCGCGCTGGTATTTTTTTAAACCATTGCATTGCTCCGTGAGCGATTGCAATAAACCTTCTGTCTTAGCATATTGTTGAATGAGTTGTTCTTTTTGCAGACGCAATTCGTTGCAGTTGTTGGTTAGCTGCGCAATATGCGCTTCCTGTTGTAACAATTTTTCATTGGCAGCAGATAGCTTGCTCATGCCCGATTGCCTTGCCAGCAACCAAACCACAATGGCAACCACCACTCCCGCAACCGCAATTACTATTTCCATAGTCGTAAGCATACAAATTCATTTAGCTTATGTGAAACGAAAAGTAGGCTTTTTATTGTATTTGTTGATTCTTTGTTTAAGAGATAACGTTGCTCCTTGTTGTATTGATTATGAAAGGACAGCTATTTATTGGCTTGAACGATGAAATTGTTTTGATGAGGTTTGTATATTTGGAATTTGGTGGCAACTTAACAAAATATGGATCAAATTTTTTTTGTTGAATATCAACCTTACATTTTTCTGGCTATTGGACTAATAGCCTTATCACTTTCTGTTTTTTGGGAGTCAAGTAAAAGCAAACTGAAACAAACTGGAATTCCTGTTGACGGAACTGTCCTTGAACAAGGTTTTGACAATAGCTTTAACTCATCTTCTTTTACAAAAGATAAAATAGCAATAAGATTTGTGACACAAACCGGAGAATGGATTACAGGAGTTATTAAGCAAGACTTCCAGGTTTTCTACAATAGACAATACAAAAATGGTGATACTGTTAAAGTATTTTATGACAAAGCCAATCCATCAAACTTCTATGTTGACACAAAACAATCTGAATTGACAGGACGACTTGTTTTTGGTTTGGTTGGATTAATTTTTATTTTATTTGGACTTTATAAATTATTGATGTGACAAAAATCAGCAGCTAACAAATGTTTGCCAAAACAGCGGTTGACACAAGTCATTCTAAAAAAAGAATTTTATTGATTTTATTCAATTAACTATGGAGAAAATATAATGGAAACCGTACAAGAACCAATTAATCAAAAAGACATTTCCGAGGTTACAGATACGATTACTGACCTGATTCATAATTCTCTTCAAAATCCGAAGTTTGTAAATACGTTATTATCTTTTATCGAGCAATCATTATCCGTATCAAATTTTTCGTCTCCGAACAGTAAATTACGGTTAATCAATTTTCTTGATAAAATGAACAGATATCGGGAAGATCAGGAATTGCAAAGAGGAAATATAAATATGAATGAATTAAAGGAAACAGCAAAGCGCTTTGATATAAAAGCTCAATCGGCTTTCGATACAGAAATAGATTAAATCAGCTACAACCTGCAACATATCATAACCAAATTATCATCATAAAGAACCCGTCACTTGCTTCCAGCCAACAATCTTATACAGCTGATTTTTATAGTTGCCTTTTACATCAACACTTCCTTTATTTCCTTTCCAGTTTACATTGAGCAAACTATAATTGCCTTGGCTGAAATCATTTGTAAAACTATTATCTGCAAATAAAGAAAATGATGTTGTTGGATTACCATAAACGTTGCATGTTACATCAAACACGGTGGAAGGCGAAACAAACTCAACAGGCTTTGCCAATGGAATAATAGAATTGTTTTTAATGAACATCGGAATTTCGTCAAGCGACATGGTGATTGTGTAAGTGCTGTCGCCGCTATATTTTTTATTTGTATTGAAATCGATACCAATCACCTTTTGGTAAATAAATGTTGCGTGTTGAACTGCTGTCTAAAAAAGGTGCACACAAAATACTTTCACCCATCATGTATTCATCATCAGTATTGTACACGTTTTTATCTTCGGGATAATCCATTACCAACGGACGAAAAACCGGCGTTCCTTCAAAATGATATTTCGCAAAAGCATTGTACAAATAAGGTAATAAACTCATGCGCAAATCAATTAACTTTTTTGCCTTTTGTTCCAATTCATTTGCATTAATCAATAACTCGTGGTTGTTGTTTTTGTCTTTGTTATATTGAAGCCACGGCGGCAAACTTAAATACCAGCAATTTGCCACCATGTGCGATGATAATAACGTGGTTTGCATTCTTCTTATCAGTTCCGCATCGTTCGATGTTTCGCGTAATTCAGGGCTCCAGTTTACGCCGGCAAACGCAGAGTTCACAATCATTCTTACATAATCTGCATGGTTGTACATATCAGAATAAATAACAGAAGTAAACGGCGACGCAAACAGGTAAGAAGCGCGTACATCAAACAAAGTGCGGCGGTTGTATTTGTTATAAATATCGAGCATGGATTTTTGATATAAATAACCAAATACCTGTCGCATTTGAATGCCATCCATGCCGCCGGGAAACTGCGTTATATCAGGAAAACTCCATTCTTCTTTTGCACGATTATATTCGGCTGCATCACATTCATCTAACTTAAAAGCAGCAATACCTTTTTGCACCAAAGCGCTATCATGAAAGCCGCAGAAAATATTTTTTGCCTGTTGTAAAGTAAAATCAGGAACAGCGCCGTTCCATACTTTATAATTGGCTGAATATGCCGTTATGTTTTTATAGATAAGTGAGTTGGGCGACGTATATGCATGTTCCCACAGGTTTAATTTTAAGCCTTTATTGTTTATATTATGAATGAAACTATCAGGCTGCGGAAAGTTTTTTTTGTTCCATAAATAAGAGCAGGAATAAACATTCGTTTGCCAGCCCGGTTCAATGCCAAATATATCGCACGGAATATGTTTATCGCGAAAATAATCACCAAGTTTTTCTATCTCATTTGACGTAAAATCGCCTTTCGCCCGGTATTCAAAACCCAAGCCCCACAAAGGCGGCAACGCACCGCCGCCCGAAAATAAATTATAGCGTTGCATTACATTCAGCATCGTTGGTCCATCAATAAAATAAACTTCCATGCCTTGCGTGCCGGTTACCAGCATTTGTATTGCCGCTGCGTTGTTATTGCTGCTTCCGTACAAATCTTCCACCGCCAGTTTTACGTGACTGTTTGCCGTATCAACGGTTACATCTTTCGCATTCATCTTCTCCACAGAAGCCATGTAAAAAGTTGTATATCGCGATGTATTGATAAGAATGCCATAACCTTTTGATGAGATAAAAAACGGCATCACCGCGTGACCAAAACCAACATCGCCGGTGGGCGCCGCGTTGGTACGAATATCTCTGCGCATACCACGTTGGCTAAACGAATTGGTTTGCATACCAAAGCCATAAAAACGCTCATTGCTGTCCACTTCCATTTCTGCCAAAGCACCGGATGGAAGCAGTTTAAAATGAATATTTTTAAAAGCATTTGATACAGATGAATCTGCGGGCAGTTTATTTAACGCATCGGTTAACGGCGCTTCTTTAAATGTGGTAGGCAACTTTTGTTCAGGTGTTCCAAAAGTAATTTTCCAAATGCCGTTGGCTTCCTTCTGAATGGTTTGCGCCTTGACGAATAAGCAAAATAATGAGCAGTAAAAAATGATAAGCAAAGTTTTCATAACAAAAGAGTTTATAACCTGGTTGATTTTTGTTTGATTAATATTCAGGCAATAATAAATTAGTTTTTTAAAGAAAAAGAATTTGAGTTACAATTTGATTTATGAACAAGTATAATAACTGCGTTCCAAATTCAAATCAACTAAATCAAAATTTTATACAAGATGTTTTACTAATGTTTCAATTTTGCTACCTTTCTTTTTTAATTATCTAAACCGAATATTATGAAACAATTTCCACCCGATTTTTACGACTATTTAAAACACCACGAACTAATTAAAATCCGCACCGGCAAAGAACACGAAAACTTTATTTCCATCTGGATGGTAACCGTTGGCGACCGCATTTTTGCCCGAAGTTCCGGCAGCCGCAAAAGCTGGTACGAAACTTTGCTCGAAGAAGGTTTCGGGCAAATCGAATACAAAAAACACATACTCGATATTTATGGCAAAAAGCCTGAAGAAAATTTAGTGGAGACTGTAAATGATGCATACAAACAACGATATTCTCAATTCTACAACCTGCATCCTTTAAAGTTGGTGCTGCTTCCCGAATGTGCGGCAAGAACGGTAGAATTTTTTTTGAAAGATTAAGGCAGGCTTGCATACAATTTCTATTTTATTTTAAAATCTTTTTATCTTTCTTTTTTAAACATCTAAACCAGATTTTATGGCAAATCAACCACAGGTAATTACCATTCCGCCCGACATAATTGAGCAGGGCGTAAATCTCGCAAATCAATTAACCACTTTACTCGCACCTTACATGGAAGCGTTAAGTGCGCAGGAACGGCACGGCATTTTAAAAATGGGCGATAAAACAATTGCGTTTGTGTCGAAAGCGCTGGAGTATGCGCAAGCCAACCCGCAATTTGCACCACCGTATATGAACACAAAAGAACTGGCTGATGATGTTGCAGTTGCCAACGGGCTTACGCAAATTGAGCAACCCGTTCAGAGTCTTTCTTTGCAGTTAGACGATACTATAATGGTTGCCGGCAGCCACGCGTATGCCGCCGCGTTAATGTATTATAAAGCGGTAAAAGCTGCGACCGTTAGTAACGTACCCGGCGCAAAAGCTATTTATGATGATTTGAGCATCCGCTTTGATCGTGTGCGTAAAAAAGACGTTCCGGCAAATAACACCTGACAATCAACACGATAAACCTTGTATTTTGTGTCTGAAACTGACAGATTGACTCTAAAAGAGTCAGCTTTAATGCTCCCGGAGTAAAGTTTGACTCTTTTAGAGTGAATGGAGATGCTCAGAGCATCAAAGTTGATGTTCTGAGAGTGTTTGTTGATGTTATTAGAGTGAAGTTTGATGCCTGGAGCGTGAAAGTTGATGCTTTGAGAGTCAAGTTTGATGTTTGGAACGTGAAAGTTGATATTATAAGCGTGGAATGGATTGTACTAATAACCATACAGAATGTATAATATCAAAACATTGATAATCAACAGAAAAAATTATTTGTTGCTGTGATGAGTAGCGCCTATTTTAGTGTTACATGCCATTTTAATGAAGACCCTGCTATTTATAATTTGTATTTCGACACTTGCCTGCACAAACACAAGTGACAGTGTTAATAAGACAAAGGTCAATTTACCTGACTCAGTATTTTTAGCAGAAGGTTTCGATACAACAGCAATATATTCTGAACCATGTTGTTTGCGTTATAAAGACAAACCACTTTTTACAATTGGGCAAGACATCAAACAGTTTAACTTGACACTTCATTTTCGTTCAGGTATGACCCAAATGGAAAATACGAAAAGCTTTTTCCGACAATCAAAGACTATGTTTCGTTAGACGACTTTTATTCAACGGAGTTTTCAACAGGTTCAATCATTGGTGCGCTTTATTTTTCTGCTGACGACAAAGGAAGAATTTTCAGAGTTGCTGGAGATTGGTCAATAGAAGGAGATTTGGTTGACACATCTGGCATGGAAATAATAGGTTGCTTAAATAAGTTTTTCCCTTGCCTTCCCAATGATTTTAAAGGCAAGCAAACATTTACTTTGACACATAAAAATTTCTTTCACAGAAAATCTTAAACTCAATTATAAACTGGACAGTACTAACAAATATGAACATAAACCACATTGGTCTTTGAGTTATTTGGTAAAGTTGGAGAGGCAAAACGGCACACAACATTGGGTTTTATGCTATTGGGGCAGGACAAACAAACATCAGCTAAAAGCAAAGCCAGTCTTTAGTTTCGGCTTGACCAGCATCTTTGAACTTTAGTAAAAACAATGAACTTTAATTTATAAATTTAGCAGCGGTTGTGGGCAGACGGAAGTAAATATCCCAACAGACTGCAAGCAGTGAGCCGTTAATGGTAATTTTTAAACCCTTTTTATGAAAAAACTTTTATTGACATTTTTGACGCTAAGCACTATGACATTATCCTTTGGACAAAGTTCTTTTAAAAGGAATGACATTTATTTAGAAGCATTAGGAAATGGACTTTTTGGTTCCGTAAATTACGAGAGGCAACTTACTAAAGCACCCGGTCTTGGTGCAAGGATTGGTGTTGGCTTCTATTCGGAAAAAGCTTTTTACTTAACCATTCCTGTCGGAATCAACTATCTTTTTCCACTTAAAAGTGACAAATCATTTATTGACGCAGGACTTGGCGCAACATGGACACAAATAGATGGTAAACTGTTTAGCAACAATAAAAATTCGAATGATAACAATTTCGTCAGTTTTATTCCAAGTATCGGATATAGACGACACACTGCCAAGAATATCATGTGGCGTGTTAGTCTGACACCGGTTATAAACAAATACACCTTTGTGCCTTGGATTGGCGCTTCCATCGGGAAAAGGTTTTAGCGACCAGACTGAACTACCGCTAACATTCGGTTTTGCATCATGGCGGCTTGACGAATCAATGCTAAACATTTGTTTTTCAATTTTTCTTTTGTACTATATTCGGCTGACGGCGCTATTATCCCGCCTGTAGCAAGCCCAAAACCGTTGTGTGGCAATTGCCAGAAACCTCAGACAAGTAACAAGCAATTAAATGGTGAACTAAAATTGATTAGAAAATGGAATTCAGCCCCTTCAACAAAATTGTTAAACTCTGTTTCCAGGGTATGGACTTCGAAGAGAAAGGCAGACCTGAAGAGGCTAACAAAATATTCATTCAAGCCTGGAATGAAGCGACCAACGACTTTGAAAAATTTCTTGCTGCTCATTATGTGGCTCGACATCAAATACATGTTTCGGACAGATTACACTGGTATCAAACAGCTTTACAGCTTGCATTAACAATAAATGACGATTCGGTTAAGGGAGCTTATGCTTCTCTATATAGTAACATTGCAAAATGTTATGAGAACTTAAACGACTTTACCAATGCCAAAAAGAATTATGAATCGGGAAATTCGTTCATTGGCAAACCCTCTGACAACGGACCTTTTTATCACGGTACGAAGGCAGATTTGCAGGTTGGTGATTTTCTCACAGCAGGGTACGGATCTAATTACAAATCAGAAATTATAATGAATCATATTTATTTTACAGCCTTGCTCAACGGGGCCGGACTTGCTGCAGCATTAGTAAAAGGTGACGGACTGAATGTGTTTATATCGTTGAACCCACCGGAGACTTTGAAAATGACCCGAACGTTACAAACAAAAAATTCCCTAGTAATCCTACACGTTCATACCGTACCCAAGCGCCACTGAAAATTATTGGTGAGATACCAGAGTGGGTAAAACAAATGCCCGACGAAATTAAAAAATGGCGAGAAAAGTTGGCGAATAACAAAGGAGAAATTATAAACTAAAATAGCGGACAGTACCTGAGACGTAGCACTACAAACCGCTAACAGTTATAGAATTGATGACATTAGGTTTACGAATATAACTGTAAGTAAAAAGACCGGCTTCTATCAAATCACAATTAAATAAAAAACATCTGCTAACCTATGCTTGCTTTTATGGCGGCTGACAAATAAAAATGCCGCTACGAACAGCAAGCCATTCAATGTTATATGCCATTATATTTGACACAATATGAAGTTTGATTTTTACAATCAATATAAAGACTACTCTAATTCAGACTTGCTGAAAATTATTAAACGACCAAATGATTATCAAACAGAAGCTGTTGATGCAGCGACACAAATAGTAAAGGATAGACAGGTTTCAGAAATGGAAATTTCAGAAGTCGAAAAGTATTATACTGACATTGATAAAACCGGGCAATTTAAAAAAGAAAAGATTAGCTCTTACAAAGAAAAAGCTACTGACTTTTTTGAACCCATTCTGCAACCCGGAACAGAAGTAAAACCAGGTAAGTGGATTAATATTCTTTTATTGGTGATAGGGCTTCAATACCTGTGGTCGTTCTATAACACTGTAACATATTTTATTGCTTTTTTACAGTGCAATAATTGTCATTTTGATTTTTCTGTTTTCTTTCAATTTATAAGTCTTGTATATGTTCCTGTTGTTTTCTTTTTACTGGTAAAGCAAAAGCGTTGGGGTTGGATTCTGCTCTTTGCTGACAATTTATTTGGACTTGTTTCACGGATAAGTCGATCATACATTTTCTTCAAGTATCATGAATTTTATCACGGTGACACATCTTCTTTTCTAATTCAGATATTATTAAAAGCATTGTTTGTGTTTTTCTTATGGAAACCCTCTGTATCTGACTTCTTTGGGGTGACTAAAAGCAACAAAGAGAGGACAGCAGTTATCACGTTAATTACTGTTGTTTTTATATTTGGAATACAATTTTTCATGTGACAAAAGGCTTTCTGCTATGCTGCTGACGTATCGCACTTCATCATCAGGAATTCTAATTATCTTTCGTTCGGTATTTGGTTTACGGACAAAAAAGCCGCCACAACACCAAGCCGTTCAACGTAAATAAAACAACAGGCTATGACAAAAGATAGAATGAATCCTAAGGTTGATTTTTATTTTAGTAAAGACAAACAATGGCAGGAAGAATTGGAACAATTGAGAAGGATTGTTCTTGACTGCCAACTAACCGAAGAATTGAAGTGGGGTGTTCCTTGCTATACGTTTCAGAATAGCAACATCGTTCTCATACATGTGTTTAAAGAATACTGTGCGTTGTTGTTTTTTAAAGGCGCCTTGTTGAACGATGCCAATGATATTCTGGTTCAACAAACAAAAAATGTACAGTCGGCACGCCAGATCCGTTTCACGCATGTTCGGGAAATAGTTGATAGGGAAACAATCCTGAAAACCTATATTTACGAAGCAATTGAAGTGGAAAAAGCAGGTTTAAAAGTGAATTTTAAAAAGAGTACAGAATTCACTATGCCTGAAGAATTTCAAAATAAATTAGATGAAAACCCTGCTTTGAAAACCGCTTTTGATGCATTAACGCCGGGACGGCAAAGAGCCTATCTACTTCATTTTTCTGCGCCCAAACAATCCAAAACCCGCGAGTCAAGAGTTGAAAAATATATGCAGCAAATTCTCAACGGAAAAGGATTGAATGATTAACAGCCTTTCCTCATCATACTTGACGGTTACGAAATAAAATAAACGGACAACGATAACGGTAAACAAAGGGTTGAGAAACATTTCTCAACCCTTTGTTTTATAATACAATTCTTTTACATAATAATTCTTCAGGAATTTAATTGCGCAACGGCTTTCCTGTCTTTAATAAATGCTGAATGCGTTCTAATGTTTTTCGTTCTCCGCAAAGAGATAAAAAAGCTTCACGTTCCAGGTCTAATAAGTATTGTTCGCTTACCAAACTTGGCTCGCTCAAATCGCCGCCACACATAACGTAAGCTAATTTGCGCGCCACTTTTCCATCATGTTCAGACGCATAACCGGCGCGTTGCATCCCGTTAATACCGGCATATAAAGCACCAAGCGCAGAACGGCCTAACACTTTAATATCTGTACGTTGAACCGGCATGGTATAACCGGCATCAGCCAATTCAAGCACCGCTTTTCTGGCTTCTGCAATACGGCGGTTTGCATTAATAACAATCTCATCCTGACCTTTCCGTAAGATGCCTAAGTTGTATCCATCAAAAGCAGAAGTAGCTACTTTGGCTGTCGCGATAGTAAGAAAACGATTTTTTAATGTAATGGTATCCGGCTCGTCTTCGTGCATTTCATCGGCAGCACGAAGCGCGAATTCTTTGGTGCCGCCACCGCCTGGAATCACACCGATGCCAGCTTCTACCAAACCAATATATGTTTCAGCAGCTGCACAAACTTTATCAGCATGAAGCGTCATTTCGCAACCGCCGCCAAGCGCTAAACCATGTGGCGCCACAACCACCGGGACGGACGAATAGCGAACGCGCATCATGGTTTTCTGAAAGAAACGAATGGCAAAATCAAGTTCATCATATTCCTGCTCGGCAGCATACATAAATATCATGGCAACGTTAGCACCCGCGCTGAAATTGGCGCCATCATTAGCAATCACAAGTCCTTTAAAGTTTTTCTCGGCTGCATCAATACTTTTATTAACGGCTTCCAAAACTTCGCTGCCAATGCTGTTCATCTTTGTATTCCATTGCAGGGCAACTACATCATCACCAATATCAAACAGACCGGCACTGGCGCTTTTCCAAACTGTTTTGTCTTTGTAATTATTGATGACAATAAAAGCATCCTGACCCGGAACCGGCTTATAAGATTGCGAAGGAATATCGTAGTAAAAACGTTTGTTATTTTCTGTTTTGTAAAAAGAAGAATTGCCGGAAGCTAACATATCTTCCACCCACGGCGCAACAATAAAACCAGCGTCTTTCATGGCTTGTGTTGTCTTTTCAACACCCAATATATCCCAGGTTTCAAAAGCACCAATCTCCCAACCAAAACCGGCAATCATGGCATCATCAATACGATACAATTCATCACTGATTTCGGGAATGCGGTTGGCAACATACGAGAATAAAGAATAAAACATTTGCCTGAAAAATTCACCGGCTTTATCGGTACCGGCAACCAGCATCGGCAAGCGTTTTTTCAAATCATCAACCGGCTTTGTCATTTCGAGCGTAGCAAACTTAGCTTTGCTGCGCGGCGCATATTCTAATGTATCCAGATTGAGTGTATGAATTTCTTTATCGCGCTTTTGTTCTTCCGGGCTTCCTTCTGTGATGGGCAGTTTCATTTTCTTGAAAAATCCTTGCCCTGTTTTATCGCCAAGCCATTTGTTTTCTACTACTTTTTCTAACCACAGAGGAAGATTAAAAATGTCTTTGGCTTCGTCGTTCGGCGCGTTTTCGGCAATGCCTTTCGCAACTTTTACCAACGTATCAATTCCGACAATATCGGCTGTTCTGAATGTGGCTGATTTGGGACGACCAATAACAGGTCCGGTTAAAGTATCAATGTCATCAATACTTAATCCTAATTTCTGCATGTTATTGAAGATGCTCATAATGCCAAACACGCCAACGCGATTGGCAATAAAAGCAGGCGTATCTTTTGCTAAAACCGTTGTTTTGCCAAGAAAAACATCACCATAATTCATGAGAAAATCAACAACGCTTTTATCTGTTTTTTTAGTCGGAATAATTTCTAATAATTTAAGATAACGCGGCGGGTTAAAAAAGTGCGTACCGCAGAAATTCTTTTGAAAATCTTCGCTTCGGCCTTGCGCCAACATATTGATAGGAATGCCTGACGTATTGGACGTGATTAAAGTGCCGGGCTTACGATATATCTCTACCTTTTCATAAATCATTTGCTTGATGTCGAGACGTTCTACCACAACTTCAATAATCCAGTCATAAGCGGCAATCTCTTTCATATTATCATCAAAGTTGCCGGTGGTAATTTTGTTCACCACTTTGAAATGATATACCGGCGACGGATTGCTTTTGATAGCTGTGGTTAAAGCATCGTTTACCAGTTTATTCCTGGCTGCTTTATCGCTGCTTTCTGCGGCTTCTTTCGGTACCATATCTAATAACAAAACCTGTACGCCAATGCCTGCAAAATGACACGCAATACGCGAACCCATGATGCCACTTCCCAGCACAGCTACTTTTTTTATCGCTCTTTTCATTTGTAAAAATTAGGTGTGAAATTTTGCTGCGAACAATTGTTTTGCAAAGCAATCTATAACCTGCAAACACCGGATTTTTTTATTTATCAATCCTTATAAAACGCTAGATAAAATGTATCTGATTATCACAATTTTATTTGAGCGTTGCGAAGATAAGGTAGCTGTATATTATGGTTCACTAAAATTAAGTTGTCTCTGTGTTTCAGAATTGATGACAGAGAAGACTTGTGTAAGTATATAAAAATTAAGCTTTGACAAAGGCTGATTTTGATTTATGTTTGTTGCTAAAGCAAACTAACAACAATGCCTTTAATTAAAAGCATATCAGGGATTCGTGGAACGATTGGTGGTAAACCCGGAGATACGCTTAGCCCGTTAGATACCGTGAAGTTTACAGCGGCTTACGGAACCTGGATCCTGGGTCAAAATCCAATAAACAAAACCATTGTTGTAGGAAGAGACGGACGCATCAGCGGCAGCATGGTTCAGCAATTAGTAACGAGCACATTGAACGCTGTTGGAATGAATGTAATTGATGCCGGATTGAGCACAACACCAACTGTAGAAATGGCGGTTTTATTTGAGAAAGCTGCCGGTGGTATTATCATCACCGCAAGTCATAACCCGAAAGAATGGAACGCTTTGAAACTTCTGAATGGCAATGGCGAATTTTTAAGTGCAGAAGATGGACAGCAGATTTTAGAAATCGCTTCTAATGAAGAATTTACTTTTGTTTCGGTAGATAAATTAGGCACAACTTCATTAAATACTACTCTTTTAGAAAAACATATTGAAGCCGTTATTGCTTATCCTTTGGTTGATGTGGAAGCTATAAAAGAACGCAATTTTAAAATTGTGGTTGATGGTATTAACAGCACCGGCGCAACAGCCGTTCCTCAGTTATTGAAAGCATTGGGTGTTGAAATGATTACGGTTTTAAATGAAGAAGTAAACGGAAAGTTTGCGCACAATCCCGAACCTTTGCCGCAGCATCTTACCGAACTTTCTAAAGAAGTGAATAAACAAAGAGCTGACTTGGGAATTGCGGTTGATCCGGATGTTGACAGGCTTTGTTTTGTATGCGAAGACGGTTCTTTGTTTGGTGAAGAATATACGCTCGTTGCGGTGGCAGATTATGTATTGCAACATCGTAAAGGAAACACCGTAAGCAATATGAGTTCTACACGTGCTTTAAAGGATATTACGCTAAAAAATGGCGGCGAATATTTTCCCAGCGCGGTTGGCGAAGTAAACGTGGTAACTAAAATGAAAGCCGTAAATGCCGTGATTGGCGGTGAAGGCAACGGTGGTATTATTGTGCCTGATTTGCATTACGGCAGAGATGCTTTAATTGGTATTGCTTTGTTTTTAAGCTTACTTGCCAGAAGCAAACGTAGCATACGGCAACTGCGCACGCAATACCCGAATTATTTTATTTCGAAAAATAAAATTGAGTTAGGGAAAAATGTAAATGTGCCTGATATATTTGACAGAATTCAAAAGAAATACAAGAACAACCCGATTAATACCGATGACGGTTTAAAGATAGAATTTGATACCGATTGGGTGCATCTGCGCACCAGCAATACAGAACCGATTATCCGCATTTATGCCGAAAGCAATTTTGAAACAACCGCAGATAATATTGCCAGAAGACTCATGCAGGATATTAAGGAAAATATATCAGCACCGGCTATGTAGTTCAAATGAGATTTATTAAAAGCTGAGGTAAATTTATTTACCTCAGCTTCTCTTTTAATGCTTCTTTTACACCGCCAAACCATTCGTTTTTTAAGATACTCAATATAATACTGTCTCTTCTGTTTCCGTCTTGTCGGGGAACATGATTACGCAGAATTCCCTCCGGTACACAACCAATTGCTTTCATAGCATTAATGCTTCTGGCATTTGTCGCATCCGCCCGAAACTCAACACGTTCAAGGTTCAATTCTTCAAAAGCAAAAGATAATAACAGGTATTTGCAATGCCTGTTCAAACCTGTTCTCTGAAACTCTTTTCCATACCACGTAAAGCCAAGCTGTAAGTATTGATAAGGCAAATTTATATCGTAAAAACGTGTGCTGCCGGCGTATTGCTGCGCCTTTTTATCCCACACAATAAACGGATATTCTTTGCCTGCTTTCCTGGCAGTTAATGCATCTTCAATATACTCTTTCATACCTTGCTCGCCGGCTGCGCTTTTTGTAGAATAAAACCATATATCCGGTTGATGAACCGCAAAAGACAACAAGTATTTATAATCATCTTTCTGTAAAGGTCTTAGCTGTACTCTTTCATCTTCCAGAACGTAATCATCAGAGCAGTTGAAATCATTAATCATACATTTGTTTCGTTTCTGCAAAAATGAAAAAATGTTTTTACTCAGAATGAAATAAGTATGTGTGGTATTGTTGGTTATGTAGGATTGCGGGAAGCATATCCGGTTGTCATAAAAGGATTAAGAAGATTAGAATATCGGGGCTACGACAGTTCCGGCGTTGCATTGCTGAACAGCTGTTTAAACGTATATAAGAAGAAAGGTAAAGTTGCCGAATTGGAAAACGAAGTCATTGGTAAAGACTTGCACAGTCATATCGGCATTGGTCATACACGCTGGGCAACGCATGGCGAACCCAGCGACCGTAATGCGCATCCGCATCTTTCGCAAAGCGGCAACCTGGCAATTATTCATAACGGCATTATAGAAAACTATGCAGCCATAAAAAGTGAATTAAGTAAGAAAGGATATACGTTTACAAGTGATACCGATACAGAAGTGCTTATCAACTTCATCGAAGACATCAAAAAAAATAACCATTGTTCAACGGAAGAAGCCATACGCACGGCTTTGCGACGCGTAGTTGGTGCGTATTGTATTTTGGTTATGGATAAAGATGAACCGGAAACCATTATTGCAGCACGAAAGGGAAGCCCGCTGGTAATTGGCATTGGTAAGAACGAACATTTCTTAGCGTCCGATGCTTCGCCGATTGTAGAATATACCAAAGAAGTTGTGTATGTAAACGATTATGAAATTGCTATTGTAAAACCGGATGAATTAATCTTAAAAAATCTGGGTAACGATAAGCAAACGCCGTTTATTACAAAGCTGAATATGGAATTAGCTGCCATTGAAAAAGGCGGCTATGAACACTTTATGCTGAAAGAAATTTTTGAGCAGCCGGATACCATTTTTGATTGTCTTCGTGGTCGTTTAGATAGCAATGATAAGAAGATTGTTATGAGCGGAATTGATAAGTATAAAGAGCAAATTATGAGCGCCGGCCGCATCATTATTATTGCTTGCGGAACAAGCTGGCACGCAGGTTTGCTTGCAGAATATATTATCGAAGAAACCTGTCGCATTCCGGTGGAAGTGGAATATGCATCTGAGTTTCGCTATCGCAACCCGGTTGTTCATAATGGCGATGTAATTATTGCAATATCGCAGAGTGGCGAAACGGCAGATACTTTGGTTGCCATAGAAAAAGCCAAAGAACAAGGCGCTATTATCATCGGTATTGTAAATGTTGTTGGTTCTTCTATCGCCCGGCTTTCTCATGCCGGCGCTTATACTCATGCCGGTCCTGAAATTGGTGTTGCCAGCACAAAAGCATTTACCGCACAGCTTGCCGTATTAACGATGATTGCGTTAAAAATCGGTTACGAAAAGGGAACGTTATCGCAGGAGCGTTTTGATAAGTTATGTAATGAATTATCCGCAATTCCTGAGAAGGTGTCGCATATTTTAAAACAAACAGAAGTTATCAAAACAATCGCTGAAAAGTATAAACAATCGCGCGACTTTTTGTATCTCGGACGAGGTTATAATTTCCCGATTGCATTAGAAGGCGCACTTAAATTAAAAGAGATTTCTTACATCCACGCAGAAGGTTATCCGGCTGCCGAAATGAAGCACGGACCCATTGCTTTGGTAGATGATACCTTGCCGGTTGTTTTTATTGCAACGAAAGATATTTATCACGAAAAAATCATTAGTAACATGCAGGAAATAAAAGCCCGCAAAGGCAAAGTCATTGCTGTTATTACCAAAGGTGATGAAGCTACAAAAAGCATAGCTGATGATGTAATTACCATTCCTGAAGCCGATGAAATTGTGGCACCGATATTAAGTGTAATTCCTATGCAATTGCTGGCTTATTATATTGGGGTAAGCAAAGGTTTTGATGTAGATAAACCGCGCAACTTAGCTAAAAGCGTAACCGTTGAGTAATTTATACTGTACCAAGTAATATGTATCAGGTATTATGACAAACATAATCGGTAATTAAAGTAGCAACCGATAATTTGTCACCAGCAGCATCAAACAGAATAGTCATAATACTTACTACTTAATACCTTTTACAAAAAAATAATCATGAATTTTTATAGTCTCAATCGCCAGTCTCCGAATGTAAGTTTTGCTGATGCCGCGGTGCGCGGACAAGCGCCGGATAAAGGCTTGTATTTTCCTGAAAACATTCCTTCTTTATCGCCTGATTTTATTAAGAATATAAAGCGATATACAAAAGAAGAAATTGGTGTTGAAGTGATGAAGCCATACACCGAAGGCAGCCTTCCGCAAAGCGAATTGGAACGTATTGTTGCCGAAACCGTCAACTTCGATTTTCCTCTTGTAAACATCAGTGACCGCATTTCTTCGCTTGAATTGTTTCATGGGCCAACGCTTGCTTTTAAAGATGTTGGCGCCCGGTTTATGAGCCGTTGCTTAGGTTATTTTAATCAGAATAAACATATAACAACAACCGTTTTGGTTGCCACGTCGGGCGATACCGGCGGCGCGGTTGCCAATGGTTTTTTAGGTGTAAAAGGTGTTGAAGTTGTTATCTTATATCCGTCGGGAAAAGTAAGTCCCGTACAGGAATTACAGCTTACAACCTGTGGACAAAATATTACGGCTTTGGAAGTGGACGGCACTTTTGATGATTGCCAGGCGATTGTAAAAAGAGCTTTTGCAGATGATGATTTGAATAACAAATTAACGCTTACCTCAGCCAATTCAATCAATGTAGCGCGATGGCTTCCGCAGCAGATGTATTACTTTTTTGCGCTTCAGCAATGGCAGCAAAATGAACCGCCTGTTATTTGCGTGCCAAGTGGAAATTTCGGAAATATCTGCGCCGGTATTTTAACTCATATTTCCGGCTTGCCGGCCAAACATTTTATTGCGGCTTGCAATGCCAACGATGCCGTGTTTCGTTATTTACAGAATGGTTTGTTTGAACCGCGATCTTCTGTAACAACAATCTCGAATGCTATGGATGTTGGCAACCCGAGCAACTTCATTCGTATTCTTGAAATTTTTAAGAATGAATTGCCGCAGTTAAAACAAATTGTAAGTGCCGATTCCGTTAATGATAAAACAACAAAAGAAACCATCACAAAAGTGTATCAGCAATTCAATTATACATTAGATCCGCATGGCGCTGTGGCTTATAAATCTTTGGAAGATTATTTACAAAATAACAACGATAAAGGCTTCCTTTTAGAAACGGCTCATCCGGTTAAATTTCCTGCTGTTGTGGAAGAAGCGATTGGTAAAACATTAGAAATTCCGGATAGTGCAAAATCGCTTTTTAACTTAGAAAAAAAGAGCATCAAAATACCCGCTGATTTTGATTCGATAAAAGAATGGCTCATGAACCAATAAGATGAATGTATTATGCAATCAATTAAAATTCAAAAGTAAAAATTCAAAAAGCGATGGCTTTATTTTTATAAGAGAAAGGCAAATTTTTACTTTTGAATTTTAATTTTTTACTTCCCTTTAAAAGAGATTATTCTACAGATTGATAATGCACTTGTATATCACCGCTTAGCAAAAGCAACTTGGTTTGCAAAATGGACGATACGGTTAACGAATCTGTTATATCGCCGCGCCGTACCATATCATACACTTCATCAAACGGAATTTTTTTTACAACCAGTTGTTCCGTTTCTTCCGGTATGGCTTCATGCTGAGACAAGCTCGTTGCAATATAAACGGTTGCATCTTCATCGGATACCGAATTGGAAAGATGCATCTCCAATATGCGTTGCCAGTGTTCGGCTTTTAGCCCGGTTTCTTCCAGCAATTCGCGCTGTGCCGATGTTAATTTGTCTTCGCCCAGCGGGCAGCCGCCTTCCGGTATTTCCCAGCTGTATTGATTGATAGGAAAGCGATATTGTCCTACCAGGTACGTATTCATATCTTCATCAAGCGGCACAATACCGATCGCATGATTTTTAAAGTGAACTTTACCATAAATACCTTTGTTTCCTGATGGATTTTTCACATCGTAATGCGTGATTTGTATCCACGGATTATTATATTTTTCTTCTTCTGATAGTATTGTCCACGGATTGTTTGTTTCGTTCATAATAAAGCCATTTCTATTGTGCAAAGATTCATTTATAAGTGGCAAAATAGCAAGTAAAGAAACGATTATAATAAACGTATAAGCATATTAGATAATGCCTTGCTGATAGTATCTTATCTTTGCGCCATGTTAAAACAAACTTTGCTGAAAGCTACTGAAGCAGGCGCTGCCGTTCTCAAACACTTTTTTAACGGTGAGTTTAAAATATCTAACAAAGAAGGTATCAATAACTTAGTTACCGAAGCCGATCATGCGGCGGAGAAAGCCATCTTTCAGGTCATCACAGAAGCTTATCCCGACCATTATTTGTTAAGCGAAGAAGCAGGTGAAATTGTACAGGATTCTTCTTATAAATGGATTATAGATCCTATTGATGGTACGGTAAATTTTGCCAACGGCATTCCTATCTGCGCTGTTTCTATCGGGCTTGAACAGGATGGAAAAATCATTATGGGCGCCGTGTATAATCCTATTATTAATGAATTTTTTTTTGCTGAAAAAGGTTATGGCGCTACGCTGAACGAAAAGTTGTTATCAGTAAGTCTCAAAACAGAAGTTGGCACCAGTTGTTTGGTTACCGGTTTTCCTTATACATATCTCGATTCTTCCAATGGACCTTTGCACGTATTTGAGCGTCTTATCCGCAAAGGCATACCGGTGCGGCGTTTGGGCAGTGCCGCTATAGATTTATGCTGGGTGGCGGCGGGCAGATTTGATGGTTTTTACGAACATAAATTAAATGCCTGGGATAGTGCGGCCGGTTATTTAATTGTAGAAGAAGCCGGTGGTAAAGTAACAGACTTAAAAGGCAATCCATACAATCCGTACCAGCCGGGCATTATAGCTACCAATGGTAAAATACATGATGAGCTGATAAAATGGGTAAACAATGAATTATAAATAAATAAGAATGGCAGAAAAAGAAACATCATTTTATAATGAAGTTTGGAAAACAGTTTTGTTTGAAGGTGATTATACCAATAAAACAGACGTACAGGTATCGAACTACGGACGGGTAAGAAGTATTGACAGGAAAAGCAGCATCACCGGCAGAATATTGAAAGGTTCGCGACAGGAAGGTTATGCAATCATTCGGAGAAAACTATTTACGCCGCAGCCCGCAACCGTAAAGAAACGGCTGGCAGCAATGAAAAATGATATAGAAAAATCATCTGCCAGTCTCCATTCTTTACAAGGCAAACAACTGGATGAACAGAAAAAGATAATAAAAGAACTGCAAAAAAAATATACGCACGCTGCCAAAGCAGATGTAAAAAAGCGAACCATCAATCAAGGTTTATTAGTGCATCGTTTGGTGGCTCAGTTTTTTTGTAAGCAAGCTTCAGAAGAGCACAACCTGGTTATTCATAAAGACTTTAATAAGCTCAATAATCATCACCAAAATCTGAAATGGGCAACCATGGAAGAAAGCATTGCGCATCAGCAATTCAGCCCGAATGTATTGGCAGACAGAGAGAACCGGAAGCACCTGACTAACCGTATTAACGGCAATCAGAAACTAACGGTTACGCGTGTTATGCTGATAAAAAAGCGACTGAACGAAGGCAGAACTATGCGTCAATTGGCTAAGCAGTTTAAAGTAACAGAAACGCAAATTGCGCGTATCAAAAAAGGCGAAAACTGGTCGCATGTACCGGCAGCTTCATAATAGGTACAATGTTGTATTTGGGATGTATGATGTGTTTACTTTTGTAAGCGATTATTATGAACTAAAAGGAGACAAACAGTTTGCACCTGATATTCATAAAATGAATCTGCAGTTCTAAAAATATGTAAATACATCGTACACTTTACATTTACCATCGTACATTGAATTATGGAAACACAACGCACGGAAATAGCAACATTGGGTGAGTTTGGATTGATAGATCATCTCACAAAAAACTTTGAAATACAAAATGCTTCAACCATTGTAAGCGTTGGCGATGACGCGGCTGTGATTGACCATTTTGGCAAACAAACGGTTGTAACAACCGATATGCTAGTCGAAGGCATTCATTTCGATTTGATGTACACGCCATTAAAACATCTGGGTTATAAAAGCGTAGTTGTAAACCTCAGCGATGTATATGCTATGAACGCAACGCCCACACAAATTACCATGAGCATTGCATTCAGCAATCGCTTTAGTGTAGAAGCGTTAAACGAATTTTACGAAGGCGTTTATGCAGCCTGCGAACGTTACAATGTTGATTTGATTGGCGGCGATACATCGGCTTCGCAAAAAGGTTTTATCATTTCTGTTACGGCTCTTGGCGAGGTTACGCCCAACAAATTTGTAAGACGAAGCACAGCGCAGGAAGGCGATTTGATTTGCGTTAGCGGCTTTGTTGGCGGTGCTTTTTTAGGCTTGACTTTGTTGGAAAGAGAGAAGAAAATTTACTTAGAAAATCCACAGATACAACCTGATCTGGAAGGCGAAGATTATATTGTAGGAAGAATTTTAAAACCTGAAGCCCGCGGAGATATTATTTCTTTCTTCGAGCAAAACGATATTACACCAACAGCTATGATGGATGTGAGCGATGGTATAAGCAGCGAAGCCTTGCATATTTGTAAACAAAGCCAGGTTGGCTGTCGCATATATGAAGAAAAACTTCCGATACACGAACTTGCGCGGCAAGCGGCTTATAAGTTTGGTTTAGATCCGACGGTTTGTGCGCTTAACGGCGGAGAAGATTATGAACTTCTCTTTACATTAAAGCAAAGTGATTACGATAAGATTACTTTGAATGAAGACATCAGCGTGATTGGTTATGTAACGCCTGCAGAAGAAGGTAGAAAGTTTCTTACCAAAGGTGGCAATACATTTGACTTGATTGCGCAAGGCTGGCAGGCATTTTAAGTGATTTGGGTTGATTTATAGCATCGGAAAATTTCGTATTCGCATATATGTTTAATTGATAACAAAGCGTATAAGAGTGCGACGCAACGATGATAAACCGGAGATTCAAAAGCGCGTAACATAACCTGTATTTTGTATTCCTTGTATCTTGTTACCTGAACCTTGTATCTTGTAACTTGTATCTTCTTACTTCATAAGACTGATAACGCCATCATTACTTTTCACTTTTCTTTCCTGTTGCAAATAGGTAAGAACCTTCCAGAATTTGTTTCTGTGAATGTTGCCGGAAGCCAGTTTCAGATGATTGATATTGATGCCGTGCGCAGGTATTTTATCTAAAATATGGCTGATGATAGTATCAAATTCTTCTTCGCTTATATGAAGGCTTTTTTGTTGCAAACAGTTATCGCAAACACCGCAATCTTTCGCTGTTTCATCGCCAAAATAAAGATCTATAAAGCGGCTGCGACACTCATGTTCAAGTTCTGCATAACCAAGTATTTTTTCTACCCGGTTTGCGTATTGCTGTTTACGTTGTAAATAAGCTTCGTTATTAAAATTCAGGTATTTTGCCGGCGCGCGATTGTGCAGAAAATGAATTTGTGGTGTTTCTTTTTGTGGCTTATAACTAACCATTCCAAAAGCCTGCAATTGCCGCAATTGTTCTTTTACAACATCATCGTGCACTTGCAATAAACGGGCAATTTGTTTTTCAAAAACCGATACTTCATTGTCGAAAATATCCGGATACGTACGCAATAAAACTTTTATGATTGGCTCTGATTTGGGATGACTCCGCTCAAATTCATCAATCATATATTTATCGGTTGTAAAGCAAAGCTGCGACGGCAGAAAGATGTTTTCGTGAAACGTAATATAACCTTCCTGCTCCAACGCTTTTAAAGCATTTATGACTAATGATGTTTCTAATTTAAAATTGGTGATGAACGTCTTTATATCAAAATCATAATACGTGTCTTTGCCACTGCCAACCGGGATTTCTAAAAAATCTGATAAGTGCTGATATACTTCCTTGATTTGTATGATAGATGGAAAATGCAGTCCTGGCAATGCTTTCAGCTCGTCTATATCCTTCAGGTGATATAATAAAACCGCAAATGCGCGCTTGCCATCGCGTCCTGCGCGACCAGCTTCCTGGTAATAATTTTCAAGACAATCCGGCGTATCAAAATGAACAACGGTTCTTACATCCGGCTTGTCTATTCCCATACCAAACGCATTGGTACAAACCATAACTCTGATGTTGTTAGTAATCCATTTCTGCTGCCTGTCGTTACGTTCCTGCTGCGATAAACCAGCGTGATAAAAGTCTGCGTTTATATTTTGATAAGATAATAATTGCGCGACTTGTTTGGTTTGTTTCCGGCTCTTGCAATACACAATGCTGCTGCCTTGCACTTTATGAAGTATTTCGGCCAGCTTATTTATTTTGCTGTCACATTTAAAAACGCTGTACGAAATATTCGGTCTTTCAAATGATTGATGAAAGACATGTGCGCCATCAAACTGCAGCTTATCAATAATATCTTCCTGAACCTGCGGTGTTGCTGATGCGGTTACTGCCAGCACCGGAACATCATATTCAATGCTGTTTCTAAACGCTGCAATACGCAGGTAAGACGGGCGAAAATCGTAACCCCATTGCGAAATACAATGCGCTTCATCAACTGCAATCAGGCTAATATGCAAGGCATGAAGATATTCTTTGAACAAAGCGGTTTCTAACCGTTCCGGCGAAAGATACAAGAACTTATAATCTCCGTAAATGGCTTCCAGCAAGGTTTTCCGTACTTCATGCTGCGTCATGCCGCTATTAATGGCAAGTGCCGGAATGCCTTTCTTAGATAGATTTTGAACCTGGTCTTTCATCAAAGCAATCAGGGGAGAAATAACAATACAAAGTCCATCTTTTAATAAAGCCGGAACCTGGAAGCAGATAGATTTTCCGCCGCCGGTTGGCAATAATGCTAATGTATCGTTTCCTGCAAGAACAGATTGTATAATCGCTTCCTGCCCGCCGCGGAATTCCGTGTGTTGCCAGTATTTCTGAAGAATGGAAAGCGGCGATTGCATATACTAAAATGAGCGTTTTTATACAACCCGCTTCCACTTTAAAGTGATAGAATTTAAGGCAAGAACCACATCGCTGAAACCCATCAGCAAAGCACCAATAGCGGGATTTAAAAAGCCGAGCGCAGCCACCGGAATCGCGACAATATTATAAGCAAATGCCCAGGCAAGATTTCCTTTAATCGTTTTGTATGTATGCTTGCCTAAACCTAAGGCAAAAGGCAAATTTGTAATGCCATGATTCATCAAAACAACCTGCGCACTTTGCATTGCAATCTGCGTAGCATCGCTTAACGAAATACCAACGGTTGCTTTGGCTAAAGCCGGCGCATCGTTAATGCCATCGCCAACCATTGCTGTGGGTTGTTGTGCAGACAGCGAAGCAATAACCTGTAATTTTTGCTCCGGTGTTTGTTCTGCAATTATGGTTTCAATTCCCAATTGTTTGGCAACCTGTGCGCATTTTTTCCTGTTATCGCCGCTTAATAAAATTGTTTTGATGCCTTTGTTATGCAATTGTTCAATCACTCTTTTTGCTTCCGGGCGAATGGCGTCTGCAACATCTATCCAGCCAAGCAATTTGTTATTGCGAATGATGTAAACATTATGCGTATCATCACTTGTAAATTCTTGCGCTGTTTTGTACGAACCGGCTATGTATTCGTTGCCTTCTTTGTCGGTTGCTTTCATGCCCAAGCCTTTCACTTCTTCAATCTTTGCCCAGCGGATATCGCCTTTTTGCTTCCATTCCTTGGCAATTGTTTTTCCGATCGGATGAGCCGAATATTTTTCTAATGAAAAAGCAATTCGTTTAAAATCATCATCGGTGAGATGTGAAATGTGAGAAGTGAGAAGTGTATTGCGGGTTACAAGTTGTGTGTTGCTGATTGCTGGCTGATTGTTTCTTGTTACTTCTTCCAATGATTTTTCCAGATTTGCAAAAACACTAAAATCTGTAATGGCAAATTCGCCGGTGGTTAGCGTTCCTGTTTTATCGAGAACAACTTGTTTGATGTCCTTAAAAACTTCCAGGCTTCGCGCATTTCTAAAGAGAACGCCATTTTTTGCGGCTCTGCCTAAACCAACTGCAATGGCAGCAGGCGTTGCCAAACCCATGGCGCAGGGACAAGAAATAACAAGAACCGCAATGCTGCGCAATAAACTTTCGCCGGCACCAACCTGGGCAAAGAAATAATTGATTAAAAAAGTAATCAAAGCAATGCTGATAACAGCCGGCACAAATACGGCGCTGATTTTATCTGCCAATTGTTGCACCGGTGGTTTTTCGGTTTGTGCTTCGCGAACCATTTTTAAAATCTGGTTCATCACTGTATTATCACCGGCTGCTGTTACATACGCTTTTAGTGTACCGTTTTCTAATAAGCTGCCACCAATCAGTTTATCATTCATCTTCTTATCAACGGGCGTGCTTTCGCCGGTTATAATGGCTTCGCTTACGCTGGCTTCTCCCCACAATACTTTGCAATCGGCGGGTACTTGTTCGCCGGATTTAATCAGCAATATATCACCTGTTTTTAAGCTGCTGCTTTCAACCGGAAATATATGTTCTTCGTGCTTGTCATCATACGCAATCATGTTTGCCATCAGCTTTTGCGAAACGGCTAATTTTCGTAATGCGGCTTGCGTAGTTTCAACAGATTTGTCTTCGAGCCAGTTGCCAAGAAATACAAGTGTTATAATCGTTGCTGTTGTTTCGTAAAACATGTATTGCCCGGCTTGCCCGGTTATCGTTCCGTATAAACTATATGCAAATGACGCAACTGCGCCAATGGTTATCAATACGTTCATATTGGGAACACCTTTCAACGAACTTTTTACAGCGCTGCGGCCAAAGAAACTCATGCCGACAATAAAAACCGGCAGCGTTAAAGCTAACTGAACATACGGATTCATTAACGCTGCTATGTGCAAACCGAGCATGTGAAGCAGTAAGGGAACGGTGAAGATGAAACAGAAAAGAAATCGTTGTAAATGATTTTTAAAGAAGAGTTTATTCTTTTCGGGCGATTCTTCATTTATTACTTTGTAACCTAAACTGTTGATGCCTTTTTGCAAAGCAGCATCGGTAACGGTTTCTGATTTATTAAAGCTAACATCGCCGCCAATAAAATTGACTTTGACGTTTTTCTGTCCTTGTTTTTCCAAATATTTTTCGATGGAAAGTGCACAGTTGGTGCAGCTCATGCCTTGTACTTTCCAATGTATGGTTTGTGTATCTTCCATGTTTTAAATTTTAAACCGAACTCTTTTATAAATACTTCAATTCGTATTCGGCAATTGAACGGAGCGTCGCAACGATGCTCAATCGGAGATTTAAACGATCACTACCAAAACTGTATTTTCCTGCAAAGTTAACTTATGAAGCAGGTTATATTTTGTCATGGCAATGCTATCTTTTCAGCGATGTTGCAAACAAGATGATCTTAACAATTTTCTTAATCAGGAGAATCGCATGTAGGTTTGCGGCAATGGAGATTTTATTTACAAAAGATACGATAAGCAATGCTGCCAATGAACTTTGGCAATATGGTAAAACCTTTGCTGTGTGGGCGTTTTATGCGCCGATGGGCGCCGGCAAAACAACTTTTATTCATGCGCTTTGTATTGATGTTTTACAAGTAGAAGACACGGTGAGCAGCCCGACGTTTGCCATTATCAACGAATATAAAAGCCGGGTTGCCGGAACGGTTTATCATATGGATTGGTACCGACTAAAAGGAGAGGAAGATGCGATGAATGCGGGTGTGGAAGATGGCTTGATAAGCGGCAGTTTATGCCTGGTTGAATGGCCGGAGATTGCGCCACGTTTGCTGCCAGATAATACACTTCGTATTGATATAAACGTAGTGAATGAAACAATGCGTTTGCTGACTGTAACGAATTGATATGTTTCGATTACTTTTGCAGGTAACAAAACAAAAGAGAAGCAAACGTAAAAGCGGAATGAAAAAAACGGATGGTCAGCAATCACAATATCAGGTTCGTGCCTGTTTGTTTTATTATAGAACTGAAAACCTGTTTTACCTCCTCTCCAAATTTTAAAAGAAATTATAATGCCTGTAGCGAAACCTGTTGTAAGTGCATCGTTTGCGTATGAAACGCAGGAAGAAAAGTTAGATATTAAACCAATCGGCGAGAATTTGCACATTGGTATTCCGAAAGAAACGGCTTTCCAGGAAAACCGCATTGCACTTACACCCGATGCCGTTAGTGTTTTAATAAATAACGGGCATGAAGTAACCATTGAAACCAAAGCGGGCGCAGGTAGTAATTATGATGATAAAGATTATTCGGAAGCCGGTGCTAAAATCGCTTATGATAAGGCTGAAGTTTACAAAGCGCCTATTTTAATAAAAAGCGCGCCGATTGTAGCCGAAGATTGTGAGTATCTGCAAATGAACCAAACTGTTATTTCGCCATTGCATCTGTCTTTACTCAAAAAAGAAATTATTGAGGTAATGATGCAAAGGAAAATCACAGCTCTTGGTTTTGAAAATTTAAAAGATGATAGCGGCACATTTCCGATTGTGCGCTGTATGAGCGAAATTGCTGGTAGCGCTTCTATGCTCATCGCCGGTCAATATTTAGGAACGGCGAACGATGGCAAAGGCGTTTTGCTGGGCGGCATTAGCGGCATTCCTCCCACCAAAGTGATTATTGTTGGCGCCGGCGTCGTTGGCGAATTTGCAACCAGAGCCGCATTGGCAATGGGCGCTTCCGTAAAAGTGTTTGATAATAATATTTATAAACTGAAACGCTTAGAAAATAATCTTGGCGTTCGCGTTTGGACAAGTGTAATAGAACCGAAGATTTTAGCCAAACAATTAAAAACATGCGAAGTTGCCGTTGGCGCTTTAATTACCGAAAGCGGCAGAAGCCCGATTGTTGTAACCGAAAATATGGTGGCTGCCATGCGCAGCGGCAGCGTTATTATTGATGTAAGTATTGATCGTGGCGGCTGTTTTGAAACGAGCGAAGTTACCACGCACGAAAAACCAACGTTTCGTAAATACGATGTCATCCATTATTGTGTGCCGAATATCGCCAGTGGTTTTGCACGAACGGCCAGCCATGCTATCAGCAATGTATTGATGCCTTTATTGATTGATGCGGGCGATGAAGGCGGTATTGAAGAAATGTTGTGGCATAATATCAATCTTCGTCATGGCGTGTATATGTACAAAGGTCATCTTACTGATATTTATATCAGCCAGCGTTACGATTTAAAATATACAGATTTGAATTTACTGATTGCCAGTCGTACGTAGAATTGTCAGGAAAGAATTTGTTCAATCGCATCAGCAATTGCCTGGAGAAGAGCCGGATCTATATGCTGAATTCGCTTATCATCCGGCGAAGCCGCTAAAGCTCTGAAATCACCTGAATCATCCTTTTCAAAATTTATAACTACCTCATTTACCAAAACCTGGATCCGGTAACTATATGTTGAAGTAAAGAGCTGAGCTTCAAATTCTTCTATTGTATTTTTATAAGTAACCGGAAGTGTAAAAGGTTCATCCATACAAACAAAGATCTCTTTGCTGAGCCATACAGAAAAAAGGTAGCCTGATTCTTATTATGCCTGCGCCGGCATATAAGAATTGACAAGATTATAAATATCGTGCAATGAAAATGGTTTGTGAAGAATACCATCAGCGCAATTATCCTGGTAGTTTTCTAACGCTTGTGCATTGGCAGAAAACAAGATAACCGGGCGATTCAATGTAAATTCGCTCTTTATCTGTTTGCAAATTTCTCTTCCGTCTTCGCCACGCAGATTCACATCTAATAATATCAAATCAGGTGCAGATTGATACAAAGCTTCAAACAGAGATTTTGATTGTTCAAAAACTTTCACCTCAAACCCTTTTTTAGAGAACCATATTTTTAAGGAAAGTAGAATATCGTAGTCATCATCTACTATAAATAATTTGCGCACACGTTTACATTTGCTTTTAATCAGTACATATCATGCCAAAACGAAATTATATCCCCTTTTTTCATCATTTTTTAATGACTGAAATCCGATGAATATAAAAACCTGCTTTAAATCAATGATTTTAAAATTATATTTTGATTGCAACCATTTTTAAAAATTTTTATGTGCAAACTTCCTCTTTCCGGCAACTTATTTTATTTGTGGATTCAATACCTCAAAAGATTCATTCAACAACACAAATTGTTCATTACAATATCTTCATCTTTGCTTTATGCAGGCATTGATTTATAAATCTACCGGAAGCTGGTATATAGCCAAAGCTGAAAACAATCAGTTTTACAATGCCCGTATAAAAGGTATTTTTAAGATTGATGATATAACTTCTACTAACCCGATTGCTGTTGGCGATATAGTAACTCTGGATCTTGAAAGTGAAGACGGCAATACGGCTATGATTTCGGATATAGAGGCGCGAAAAAATTATATTGCCCGCAGCTCGCCGCACAACAGGAACCAGCATCATATTATCGCTTCTAATCTTGACCAGACATTACTGTTTGCTACCATAAAAGAACCCCGCACATCAAATGGTTTTATAGATCGCTTTCTGGTTTCTTCCGAAGCTTTTCATGTGCCTGCTGTTCTTGTTTTTAATAAATGGGATATTTATAAAAAGAAAGAACTGGCTCTTTTTGAAGAATTCAAACAAATTTACACGTCTGTTGGTTATGAAGTTGTAAAGCTGAGTATGCAAACCGGCGAAGGTTTGGATGAAATAAAACAATTGCTGCGCGATAAAACTACTTTGCTAAGCGGGCACAGCGGCGTAGGAAAATCAACTTTTATCAATGCCATATTACCCGGAAAACAATTGCGCACAACCGAAGTCAGTAACTGGAGCGGAAAAGGAATGCATACCACAACATTTGCCGAAATGTTCGATTTGCCTTTCGGCGGCCGGTTAATAGACACACCGGGAATCCGCGAGTTTGGTGTAATAGATGTTTCGAAGCAGGAATTGTCTCATTATTTTCCTGAAATGCGGCGGTTGCTAACAAACTGCTATTATAATAATTGTTTGCATATTAATGAACCTGGCTGCGCTATAAAAGAGGCAGTAAATGAAAGCATTGTTTCTGTAGAACGATATGCCAGCTACCTAAGTTTGATGGACACCATTACTGATAAAAAATATTAAAGAAAAGCCCGGTTCAAAAAAACCGGGCTTACAATATAAAAACAGGCTGTTACAAATGGTTTCGCTACAGCCTGCGTGCGCAAGCGATGAAGACACCGAAAACGAAGGGGAAAATTAAGCGTGGTTAAGTTGCAACTTATCTGCCAGTTTCGTAACCAGCTTCTGATTTTTTGTATCTTCTGTAAATAGTGAAATGCCGTTATAGATGCTGTATTGTAAAGTAAATTTACGTTTGCGATAAGTAAACATCCATTGAATGCTGTCTACTTCGTCGTGTTTGCCTGTAAAACGGATAAAGCGAAGGCTACTTAACTTATTAGTAAGATTATAAAAATTAGCGAGACTGCTTTCCACATTGCTGATATTGGTGGAAGCAGCATTGTGTAAGAGCTGCATCTGCCTATCTCTGTTTTTATGAGTTGTTATGAAATATATTATGCTTTAAATTTCTTGCCTTTTTTTATCGCTTTTACAGCTTTAGGGTCTCCGCTCAATATTCTTTCTGCACCAATATTGGCTCCGTTGGTGGAGCATCCTTTTTTTACAGCGCAGGAAGAAAAGATGAATACAAAACTTAAAAAAAGGATAGCTTTTCCGAAGGGTGAAAATACCATAAAAAATAAATAAGCAATTAGTTTTGTTCTCTGAAAAAGCTATCCGAATTATAAGACAACCGCTTTGTTAAATTCGCTGCAAATTTTTTTATTTTTTTTTGAACCAGCCGGAATAGCGTATATAGTTGTTTGCAATGCGCTGAATTTCGCCTGTTATCAACTCTTCCGAAATGTCTTTTACTTTTTTTGCAGGCACACCGGCATAAATACTTCCGGCTTCTGCAATTGTATTTTGCAGCATTACGGCGCCCGCAGCAATAATACAGTTGCTGTGAATAACGCAGCCATCCATAATAATTGCGCCCATCCCAACCAAAACATCATCGTGTATAGTACAGCCATGAACAATAGCACTGTGGCCAACTGAAACATTATTTCCTATTGTGGTTGACCATTTTTCGAATGTGCAATGCACCACGGCATTATCCTGAATATTTACCTTGTTTCCTATTCTTATAAAATTAACATCGCCCCGCAGTACCGCGTTAAACCAAATACTGCAATCATCTCCCATAATTATATCGCCCACAAGTGTAGCGTTTGGTGCCAGAAAGCAATTGTTTCCAAGTCGTGGTTCTTTGCCAAGCACAGGTAAAATCAAAGCCATACAATCAATTTTAAAAGAATGAAATGAAGTTTGTATGAAGTAAAAATACAGTAAGGAAACATCTCGCCTACTTTTGTCTTATCTGTCAACTGTCATCTTACAACCATCAACAAATATGAACAACCGGGCTTTATTTCTTCGTCATATTGCGCAAACCTCGCCTGAACCAATCGGGCTTGAAATGGTAAAAGCGAAAGGAATTTATCAATACAGCGCTGATGGAAAAGAATATATTGATTTCATTTCCGGCTTTAGTGTTGCCAATATCGGTCATGGTCATCCGAAAGTGATAGAAGCGGTTCAAAAGCAAGCCGAACAATATATGCACCTGATTGTATATGGCGAATTTATACAAAGTCCACAAGTGACGTATGCGCAATTACTAACCCAACATTTACCCGACACACTCAACTGTATTTACTTTACTAACAGTGGTACCGAAGCCACAGAAGGCGCACTAAAACTTGCCAAACGTTATACCGGACGAAGTAAAATCATCGGTTTCCACAACAGCTATCACGGCAGCACGCAAGGAGCTTTAAGTGTAATGGGTGATGAATATTTCCGAAACGCATATCGCCCTTTATTACCTGGTGTTTATCATTATCCTTACGGAAGCGATGATGTATTGAGTGCGATTGATGAAAATACAGCAGCTATAATAGTAGAAACCGTGCAGGCAGAAAGCGGCATTACACCTCCGCCGCAAGGTTGGCTCCAGGCATTGCACAAAAAATGCAAAGAGAAAGGTGTTTTATTAATACTTGATGAAATTCAGGCGGGTTTTGGCCGAACCGGCACTTTATGGGCGTTTGAGCAATACAATGTAGTTCCTGATGTTTTATTGTTAGGTAAAGCGCTTGGCGGTGGTATGCCGTTAGGTGCTTTTATTTCAGATTATAATATCATGCAAACCCTCACGCACAATCCGGTTCTTGGGCATATCACAACGTTTGGTGGTCACCCGGTTTCCTGCGCTGCCGGCAAAGCCGCTTTTGAAGTTTTGCTTTCAGAAAGCTATATAGATAATATAAAAGAAAAAGAAGCCATTTTACTTCGTGAAGCTCAACATCCGGCCATTCTTGATATAAAGACCGCCGGACTTTGGGCTTCGCTCCGTTTTGAAAGTTTTGATGTGAACCTGAAAATAATCCGTCAATGTATTAGCAACGGACTCATCAGTGACTGGTTTTTATTTGCGGCTGACAGGATGCGGATTGCACCGCCTTTGTGCATTACAAATGAAGAATTGTATAAAGCCTGCTCCGTTATTTTAGAAAGTATTGAGAGTGTAACCAATTCGAAAGGAAGTTAGACAACTTGATTATTCAGCTATTTATATCAATCAGAATCCAAAATACCTCGTTTTGGAAAGGTCGTGCCATAACAAAAAATATATATATCAATGCTAAATTAAGGGCAGAATATTCTACAACGGTTTACTTTAGTAAAATTTATTATATTTATAATATTCACTTTTAGTTCGCGTAGAAATGGCATAATTGTTTTAAGCTTATCTTTACATTAATGCTGACCTTGCCTTCTTTGGCGTTAACCAGTCTGCTTAAGTTTCTGTTACTTAAAAACCGAAAATATAAAACAAAAAATGGATATTGTATGTTTTTCGCATCTCAGATGGAATTTTGTTTATCAGCGACCTCAACATTTATTAAGCAGATTTGCCAAAACAAAACGTGTCTTTTATATTGAAGAACCGTTTTTTAATGCCGCAAAAGATTCTTTTGATATTCAGAAAACAGCCGAAGATGTTTGGGTTGTTGTATTGCACTTACAAGGATCGCAGGCAGAAGAAAATGTAGAACGTCAGAAAAAAATGCTGGCTGATCTTTTTAAAGAACGTCATATACAAAATTACCTGTTGTGGTATTATACGCCAATGGCTTTGCTGATCAGCGATTTTTTAAAGCCCGATTTGGTTGTATATGATTGTATGGATGAATTATCTGCCTTTAAATTTGCGTCTCCGCTTTTAAAACACCTGGAAGCACAGCTTTTTGCTAAAGCTAATATTGTATTTACCGGCGGTTACACTCTTTACGAAGCGAAAAAGAATCAGCACGATTCTATTTATCCATTCCCGAGCAGCATAGATAAAGTTCATTTTGCAAAAGCCAGGACTGAAATAAATGATCCTGCCGATCAGGCCACGATTCCGCATCCAAGACTTGGTTTTTATGGTGTGATAGATGAACGTTTTGATATTGAGCTGATAAGAGAAGCGGCGCAACAGAAACCCGACTGGCATTTTGTATTGATCGGACCGGTTGTCAAAATTGATCCGGCTACACTGCCACGTTTCGCTAACGTTCATTACCTCGGTAGTAAATCTTACAACGATTTGCCTCTTTATCTAAACGGTTGGGATATTGCGCTGGTTCCGTTTTTACTAAACGAATCTACCCGTTTTATCAGCCCGACCAAAACACCGGAATATTTAGCCGGCGGCAAACCTGTAATATCTACACCTATACAAGATGTTGTGCATCCGTACGGTGTAAGAGGATTGGTTCATATTGTAAATAATGCCGGCGAGTTTATACAGGCTGCAGAAAAAGAATTAGCCACAGAAAATAAAGAAGAATGGTTAGCCGAATCTGATAAATTTTTAAAAGGCAATTCCTGGGATGAAACCTGGAAAAAGATGAACGACTTAATTGAAACCGAGTTGAACAGAAAAAATAACGTAATACATTCAAAACAAATAAACAATTATACAAAAAAGGAGGACGCTTATGTTTGATTATGTAATAGTGGGTGCAGGTTTTGCCGGTAGCGTATTGGCTGAAAGATTAGCTACCAAAGCCGGTAAAAAAATATTGATTTTAGACAAGCGCAATCACATTGGTGGCAACACTTACGATTATTATAATAACGATGGTATTTTAATACACAAATACGGTCCGCATATTTTTCATACCAATTCAAAAGATGTATTTGAATACCTGGACCGTTTTACCGCGTGGCGCCCTTATGAACACCGCGTTCTGGCAAGTGTAGATGGCCAGTTGGTTCCCATTCCCATTAATTTAAATACAATCAATACATTATATGGTTTGAATTTATCTTCCGACCAGGTAGAATCTTTTTTTGAAAGCCGGGCTGAAGCAAAAGATAAAATCCGTACATCAGAAGATGTGGTTGTATCGAAAGTCGGTCGTGAATTGTACGAAAAATTCTTCAAGCATTATACCCGCAAGCAGTGGGATTTAGACCCGAGCGAATTAGATGCTTCCGTAACTGCCCGCGTACCAACACGTACTAATAAAGACGACCGTTATTTTACAGATACTTACCAGGCAATGCCGTTACATGGTTACACGCACCTGTTTCAGAATATGCTGTCGCACCCGAACATCAAAATCATGCTGAATACAGATTATAAAGAAATCTTAGACAGCATTCGTTATAAGTCTTTAATATTTACCGGACCTATTGATAGCTATTTTGATTATTGCTATGGTAAATTACCATATCGTTCTTTAGAATTTCAGTTCGAAACTATGGAAACCGAACGTTTCCAAAGTACCGGCACTATCAATTATCCAAACGAGCAATTGTACACCCGGATTACAGAGTTTAAATATCTCACCGGGCAAAAGCATTCAAAAACTTCCCTCGTTTACGAATATCCAAAAGCGGAGGGCGACCCATATTACCCGATTCCACGTCCCGAAAATGCAGAGTTGTACAAAAAATATCAGTTGCTGGCAGCTACTACGCCGAATGTTTATTTTACAGGTCGCTTAGGTACGTATAAGTATTACAATATGGACCAGGTAGTAGCACAATCTCTTACCTTGTTCAAAAAATTAATGTTCTCTGAGCAGGAACTAATGAATCCTAATGGAAACAGCAGCCTGCAAAAAACATCAGTAACAGCAAAGTCCTAAAAAAGTTAGCCTTTACTGGTAAATGAAGTTCACTATTACAAATAATTATGATAAATGACCTGTTAAGACCAAACCCGTTTCGTTCTTTCTGGATGGCTGGCTATGAATGTACCGACCAATTGAACGCTTTTGGAAACCGGGTAGATTTTTTAAACGTAACCGGTCATTTACAGATAATAGATAAAGACTACCAGGATTTATCTTTATTCAATATAAAAACAGTTCGCGAAGGTATTCGCTGGAGCCAGGTAGAAAAGCAGCCCTATCAATACGATTGGAGTACGGTTGCTTTTATGATAGAATCCGGCAAGCAGAATAATATTCAGCAGGTATGGGATATTTGCCATTTTGGTTTTCCGGACGATCTTACGCCTTTGCATCCTTTATTTGCCCGCCGTTTCGCGGCTTTGTGCAGGGCTTTTGTTCGCTTTTACCGTTCGGTAAATCCAACAGAAATCTTAATTGTAACGCCTATAAATGAAGTAAGTTTTATTTCCTGGCTGGGCGGCGATGCGCGTGGTACATCGCCGTATTGCAACAAGCAAGGCTGGGAAGTAAAATATGCTTTGATGAAAGCTTACATAGAAGGTATTGAAGCAATGAAAGAAGAAGATGCCGGTGTAAGAATTATGACAACGGAACCTTTGGTAAATATGGTTCCGCCGCTAAATGCAACGCCACAGGAAAGAGAGTTTGCTAAGATGTCGCATAACAACCAGTTTCAGGCGGTTGATATGTTGTGCGGCAGAATGTGTCCCGAACTTCGTGGCAAACCCGAATATCTCGATATTCTCGGCTTCAACTTTTATTATAACAACCAATGGATTGCCGGTACCGGCACTTTTCTTCCCTGGCTAAATGAAAATCCCGATCCGCGCTGGCTGCCGGTTCACAAACTCTTGCAGCAGGCTTACAAACGTTACGAAAAGCCGGTTGTTCTTACCGAAACCAGCCACCCGGGCGAAGACCGCCCCAAATGGATTCGTTTTATAACCAACGAATGTATATTGGCTTTGCAAAAAGGCATTCCGATGTGGGGCGTTTGCTGGTATCCGATTATTGATCGTCCTGATTGGGATAATCTCGTTCAATGGCATCAGGCCGGTTTGTGGGACGCTGATATAGAACAGGTTCAAAACCATATTCCGTCCCGTATTCTGCACATGCCAACGGCTACCGCTTTCCTGCAGGCGCAGCAATGGTTTACTTCAGCCGTAAAAAAAATGAAAATACCCGAACTGGTATAGCAAAGTTGGGTAAAAAGACTCTTTTTCGATAATGAATTTTGATTTCGCCAGTGAATGGCTCCGTGCTATCAAAATAAAATAAAGCCAATTATCGGTACAAATAAAAAACAGAAATATCAAAATATAGTTTTATACATAGGAAACGCTTGGATCTTTACAATGAGATTTTTTAATGTCCGTTAATTGTATTTTCATCGCAACATTCTATTTCTTTAATTGATTTCTATAGCCTTTTTCGGTTAATTTTACTCGTTTAAATCCGCTTTTTACTCCTTTTTTATACGTATTTACCCTTTTTTATACGCTTTTCACTTGTTTTTCTATGTTTTTTACTCCTTTTTATATGCTATTTGCTCCTTTAAATCTGTTTTTTAATTTAAAATGAATCAAAACAGCCTGATATAGCTTACTTAATAACTATATTATACAAGAATATTCATATTGAAACCACAATCCTGCTCCGATAAATGATTGTTTTAATGTAATGAATATTATGGTTTAGGTATAAAACAAAAGCAATTGCATTACGCAATTGCTTTTGTCAATATAATGGAATGAAGTAACGGTTAATCTAATTTTTCCGGGCGCATTTGCGGAAATAAAAGCACGTCCTGGATACTTGGTTGATTCGTCATCATCATAACAAGCCTGTCTATTCCAATACCAATGCCACTGGTTGGCGGCATTCCATATTCTAACGCACGAAGAAAGTCATTATCAATATACATCGCTTCCTGGTCGCCACGTTCCAGCAGTTTTGCCTGTTCTTCAAAACGTGCCCGCTGGTCAAGCGGATCGTTCAGTTCGCTGTATGCGTTGGCAATTTCTTTACCGTTTATCATCAGCTCAAAACGCTCTACCAGACCCGCTTTGCTGCGATGTTTTTTAGTAAGCGGACTCATTTCAACCGGATAATCTATAATAAAAGTCGGCTGTATATATTTAGCTTCCGATGTTTCGCTGAATATCTCATCAACCAGCTTTCCTTTGCCCATACTTTTATCTGTTTGAATGTGCAATTGCTGGCAGGTTTGGAGCAATTGTTCTTCATTCATTTCGCTAATGTCTAAGCCTGCGTTTTCTTTCACTGCATCAAAAATAGAAATGCGTTTAAACGGCGCTTTAAAGCTGATTGTATTCTCGCCAATCTGAACATCAGTTGTACCGTGTAAAGCAATGGAAATGCGTTCCATCAGTTGTTCGGTAGTTTCCATCATCCAAAAATAATCTTTGTAAGCTGTGTACCATTCCAGCACCGTAAATTCCGGATTGTGCGTTCTGTCCATTCCCTCATTACGAAAGTTTCGGCTAAATTCATACACCCAATCGAATCCGCCAACAATCAATCTTTTCAAATACAATTCATTGGCAATACGCAAGTAAAACGGAACATCCAAAGCGTTGTGATGTGTAATAAACGGGCGCGCAATAGCGCCGCCCGGAATGCTTTGCAGCACCGGCGTATCCACTTCAATTGCACCTTGTTCGTTTAAAAAATCGCGTATTGTATTAATAAGTTTCGTGCGTTTTAGAAACGTGTCTTTTACATCAGGATTGATGATTAAATCGGCATATCGCTGGCGATATTTAAATTCAGGATCGGTAACGGCATCGTAAACATTTCCCTGCTCATCGCGCTTAACAACCGGCAAAGGTTTTAATGATTTTGCCAGCAGCGTAACTGTTTGCGCGTGTATTGATGTTTCGCCGGTTCTGGTAACAAACACAAAACCGGTTGCGCCGATAATATCACCCAAATCAGCACCTTTCACAACTTTATCAAATAAAGTTTTATCGTCGCCGGGACAAATATCATCTCTCTTAATATAAAGCTGGATAATGCCTTTGCTGTCTTGTATTTTAATGAAGAAAACCTTGCCTTTATCGTTACTGCTCATAATACGGCCGGCAACGGTTACATTGGCAAACTGATCTTTGTTCTCTTCGGTAAATTGATCTTTTATATCAGCCGAATAATGCGTTACCGGGTACAAAGGAGCCGGGTATGCATTGATGCCTGCGCTTTCTAAGTCTTTCAGCTTTTCTCTGCGGATGATTTCCTGCTCGGATAATTGTTGATTCATAAATAAAATAAAAGTCGGCAAAGATAAAGGATACAGGAAACAAGATGAAAGAATCAAAAACATGGCCATAACTCATTTTGAAATATTAGATACTTTCATAAGCGTATTGCCAAAATCTCTAAGTGCTGTACTTATTCTGTTTATGGGTATATATTTATCTATTCGAGGTAAGCGTTTTGTATATCTGATTATTTAATGGCTACGCAATTGGCATGTGAGCACGGATTGTATTGACAAAGCCTTTTACATCGAAAGGCTTTCGAATAAATCCATCAGCTTTATAATGATTGAGAGAAGTTGCAAGTTCCGGGTTAGCGGAAAATAATAAAATGTGGTTTCCAAAGAGGTGCACATTTTTCAATTCTAAACATAATTTCCTGCCATCACAAAATCCCAGATTAATGTCGAGCAGAATCAAGTCAGGCTTCACTTCCTCTGCTGTTTTTATCACCTGTCGGCAATCAAGTAAACTAATCACTTCAAAGCCCTGCATTTTTAAAATTAAACTGACGATGTCCAAAATATCGTTATCATCATCTGCCACCAAAATCTTGTTCATCTTACTCTGTCTGTTTGCTTGAAAAGCATCAAAAAATAAATCCAGGCATTGCGTTGTAAGCTTGCTATTCCCTTACTTGTCTTTTGGAATTTCCACATAGAATGTACTGCCTTTTCCTTCGGTGCTTTCAAACCAGATTCGCCCGTTATGCCATTCAACAATGGTTTTAATAATTGACATACCCAAACCATTCGTCGGTTCGCCGTGAATGCCTACTCTTCTTGCCTTTGTGAACTTGTCAAAGAGAAAAGGCTGCATGTCTGCGGGAATGCCTATACCATTATCCTGAATGGTAATCAAAACATTTTTGTCGTCAGGTTCTGTAATGCGAATCTCAATACTGCCGTCATCAGGTGTAAACTTCAGCGCATTGGATAACAGGTTATTAATAGCCTGCATAAACTTAGCTTCATCAATACTAATAAACAAACTATCGCAGGATGTTGTAAAAACAAAGCGTTGTGGTATTGACCGCGGCGATTGCTGGAACTGGTCAATCATTACAGTAACTTTTTCAACCAAATCAACACGCTGTTTTACAAAAGCACTTTCAGCCGTTTGCAAAAACTCAGCAGTAATCAGGTCGCGTATCATGGTAATGCTTCGCTGGCTGCTTTTGCTGATGAGATTTACTATTTTCATTACTGATTCATCCGCATTCACCATACTGTTTTCTGACAATAGGTGTGTTGATACCTCGATATTACCCAAAGGACCAAGCAGGTCATGAGAAAGGATTTGCAGAATAGAATTCTTTTTGTTATTGAACTTATGAAGCGTCTCGCTGTAATTTCTTTCTGCGCTAAAGTCAGTAGCAATACCGACGACAACTTCCGTATTGCCTTTTTTCAATACATACCCATTTAGTTTAATCCACTTTTGCTCTTCGCCGGGCGATTGTATGCGAAACTCAACACTTCGCTTTTGATTCTCTGTTTGCATGGCTGCAAAAGCATCTCTCACATGCGTCCTATCATCCTCATGCATGATATTAATAAGTATTGATAAATCAGCCTTAATGCTGGCACGCGCAATATTCCAGACCCGTTCAAAGGCAGCATTCAGATAAACGAATTGATTGATTTGAAGATGAAAAGCAAAAAGAACTTCTTCGGTAAAATCAGAAAGTTCATGTAATGGAAATCCTGCCAGAGATGGTGTTGCATCATTCATAAAGTCGGGATTAAATCCTGTCGACTTTAATTTGCATCTTTTAGCAAGTTTGTCAGAAGAGAGGTGAAATATGTAATATTCATCATACAAACAAACTACATTCCAGTTTTGGATGAGTGGTCATAAGAGTGGCGTTAACAGAGATATTATTATACAATAAGATTTTTATATCCAATACCGTGTAGATGAAAAACCGAACTATTCTAACTTTGTTAAAAAGGCAAAAACCTGCGTTTTCGCTGATATTTTAGGTTTTATAACAAGAAACTTTTCAAAATAAGTCACTACTAAAAATCAAGACATAATACTTAAAAGCTTTGTCTTTATTACTATATTGTTTGTATTTGTAAGCTTGTTGCCAACAATTTGCAGTTTATTGTTTCAATCTGGCTTCTTGTAACTTTCTTTTGTATCTTTTTCCTAACATTGTTCGCGGAGTTATTATCATGAAAAGAATTGCGTTGATTCCTGCCCGCTATGCGGCTTCCCGTTTTCCGGGCAAACTTATGCAGATGCTGGGCGATAAAACAGTTATTCGCCATACGTATGAAAATACGGTGGCAACAGATTTATTTGATGATGTGTTTGTGGCAACCGACAGCGATATTATTTATAAAGAGATAACAGAAAATGGTGGCAAAGCAGTAATGAGTAAACGTGCGCATGAAAGCGGCAGCGACCGTATTGCTGAAGCCGTTGCTGATATGGACGTTGATATTATATTGAATGTACAAGGCGATGAACCGTTTGTGCGCCGCGAACCTTTGGCCGATTTGCTTCGTGTTTTTGAAGGTGAAGAAGGTAACAATGTTCAGGTTGCGAGCCTGATGCAGATTTTTACAGAACAAAGCTTTATAGAGAACCCGAACAACGTAAAAGTGGTGGTTGATAACAATATGAACTCACTTCTTTTTAGTCGTTCTATCATTCCTTATAACCGGGCTAATATGCTGGTACATTATTATCATCATATCGGCGTATATGCCTTTCGTAAACTGGCGTTGATAAATTTTACAAAGTGGCCGATCACACCTTTAGAAGCGGCTGAAAAGATTGAATGCCTGCGTTATTTAGAACACGGTATTCAATTGAAAATGGTGCTTGTAAATTTTAAAGGTGTTGGTATTGATACACCCGAAGACTTAGAATTGGCAAAGCGTTATTTGTAAATTTGAACCCTTACATTATACAACGGGTAAAAACCACAAAGAAGATTTTACAATGCAACAACCACTCACATTTACACTTATACAAACCGATCTTCACTGGGAAGATAAAGCGGCGAACCTGGCTATGCTCGAACAAAAAATTATGCGCATAGAAGATAAAACAGAAGTGGTTGTATTGCCCGAAATGTTCAGCACCGGCTTTAGTATGCAGCCGCATCTTTTTGCTGAAACCATGGATGGCGAAACGGTGCAATGGATGCGAAACATTGCGCAGCAAAAAAGAATTATTCTTACCGGAAGTATTATTATTGAAGAAGAAGCACATTATTATAACCGTTTACTTTGGGTGTTGCCAAACGGTTCTTGCGGCTGTTATAACAAGCGGCATCTGTTTGGTTATGCAGGTGAAGACGAACCTTATACAGCCGGTACCAAACGGTTGATTGCTTCGGTAAAAGGCTGGAAGATTAATCTGCAGGTTTGTTATGATTTGCGCTTCCCGGTTTGGGCAAGACAAAGGCTTTGTGTTGATGGAAAAAACGAAAATGAGGATTGTGAATATGATGTGTTGTTATATGTAGCCAATTGGCCGGAACGCCGCAATCATGCGTGGCAAACGTTATTAACTGCGCGCGCCATAGAAAATCAATGTTATGTAATTGGTGTTAACCGCGTGGGCAACGATGGCAACAACATTAATCATAGTGGTAATAGCATGGTAATAGATGCGTTGGGAAATGTGATATACAACAAGATAAATGAGGAAGATATTTTTACGATAACACTCGACAAACAACCTTTGCAGGATATTAGAAATAAGTTTCCGTTTCTGCAGGATGCAGACCATTTTACCATACAGCTATGAACAGGAAGAAAGCTTACATCGCAGGAAATATTTACACCGGAACAGATTTATTACGCAATCACGCCGTTTTAGTAAGTGATGGAAAAATAGAAGCGCTGGTGCCTGCTATTACCATATCGGAAGAATATGAAAAGATGCCTTTCGGTAATGAAGCCATCATCGCGCCGGCTTTAATAGACCTGCAGATTTATGGTGCTCACAACAGGTTGCTTTCTTTGTATCCGGATGCTTTTACAGTGCGTGAGATTGTTCGGTACTGTAACGAAAGTGGTACCGGATGGTGTATGCCGACCGTAGCTACGAATACTTACGAAATCATTTTTAAATGTATTGATGCCATAAGAGATTACTGGAAAGAAGGTGGTAAAGGTGCGCTGGGTTTGCATGTAGAAGGTCCATGGATTAGCTTTGAGCAAAAAGGTGCGCATAATGCTGACTGGATATTTTCGCCTACAGCAGAACAGGCAAAAGAGCTATTGGAATATGGAAAAGGTGTTATCAAAATAATTACGCTGGCACCTGAAGTTTGTTCGGGCGACGTGATTGAATTGATACAATCTTATAACGTTATCATATCTGCCGGGCACAGCAATATGACGTATGATTTTGCGACTGATATTTTTAATAACAGCGGTATAGATACGGTAACACATTTGTATAATGCCATGAGTCCGCTGCATCACCGGAAGCCTGGTTTGGTTGGTGCTGTATTTAATCATCCGTTGGTGAGAGCCGCCATAATACCAGACGGTATTCATGTTAATTTTGCTGCGGTTCGTATTGCCAAAAAAATGTTGGGCGACAGGTTATTTGCCATTACAGATGCCGTAACCACTACAACAGAAGGATGGTACCAGCACCAGTTTGAAGGTGATCATTATACATCAAACGGCATTCTCAGCGGCTCTGCCTTAACTATGCAAAAAGCTTTTGTAAACCTGGTACAGAAAGCAGGTGTGCCAATAGAAGAAGCTTTGCGAATGTGCAGCTTGTACCCGGCGCATGTTATTATGCAAAGTGATGAAATGGCGCTGTTGAAAAAGAATTATCCGGCTGCCATGATTGTATTGGATAAAGATTTAAACCTTGTAACAACGATTTTAGAATGATTGATTTTATTTTACCACCGGTTAAAACCGGTGGCTATGGTTTTAACCGGGTGGCTATTTATATTCCATTGCCGGATGTCTTTCAAACGGATTTTTTTGTTCATCGAAAATATAACGATAGGTAATTAAGCGGCGGCTCTGGCTGGCGCTAAGGCTTTTATAGATATTAATCATCTTAGGATTCCAGTCGCCTGCCCAGCCCATTTCGTAAGTTTCATACCAGTTCTGATGTTGCAATATATAAGCGCATTCCTGTATCATAAAAGAATCAACGCCTAATGCCTGGTATTTTGGAACAATGCCAAAGGCAACGCCGGTAAATATTTTGCACTCGCCACGACGCTTCATCCATAACAAACGAAGCTTTTCAAACCAGCCAAATTTACCGTTAAAATGCTTAAAGTATTCGTTCAAATCAGGAATGTTAATCCACATTGCAATGGGTTCTTCTTTGTAATATGTAAACCAGATTAAACGCTCATCCATCACAAGTTTCATCTTATTAAACAGCTTCATTACCTGATCTTTTGTAATCTCTTTCGCTTCGCCATGTTGCGCCCAGGCAGCGTTATAAACGGTTGCAAAATCCTGCGCGTGTTTCTCTAAATTTTTTATAGAAATATGCCTTGCGCTATAGTCGGGCTTGGCTTTAAATTTCGCATAGCGTTCGGGGAATTTGGGTGGCAACGGATCATCTACGCCCATTGCAAAATAATACTGGTTATAATAATTTTTAAAGCCATAATCTTCCATCAGTTGCTGATAGTAAGGAGGATTGTAAGCCATGCCATACACCGGTGGTTTTTCCAAACCTTCAACCAACAATCCCCACCATTTATCGCGGTCGCCAAAGTTGATCGGTCCATCCATAGCCTGCATTCCTTTTTCCTGTAACCATTTTTTGGCTATATCAAATAAAAGATTGGCTGCTTCCTGGTTATCAATACAATCGAAAAAACCAATGCCACCTGTCGGGAAATCGGTTCCGTTATTTACGTATTTGCTGTTGGTAAATGCAGCAATACGACCAATGGGTTGGTTGTTATCATCCAATAATATCCAGCGTTTGGCTTCACCGTATCTGAAGGATTTGTTTTTTGTTTTATCGAACACTTCATTGATCTCAACATCGAGCGGACGAATATAATTGGGATTGTCCTTGTTCATTACGGCATTAACCTGTATAAAAATTTTAGCCTGTGCTGCGTTGGTAACTTCCGTCAGCTTCATTCCTTTTTGCGTTTTGCGCGAATGTAAGAGATATGTGAGATGTGTAGTGTAAGATGTTTGTGTTTAGATTGATAAGAATTTTATAAGGTTTGTATTGATTGCTACAGTAAGATTTGGAAGATTGATATAAACTCTTCCGACTTCGATATGTGAACTTGTGAAACAGATGAGTAACCGGAGTTACAGGCGATGATAATATAAAATGAAACTGCTTTTGTAAGAGCTAATAAGGTTAATTGGCAAAGCTTAGATTTCTTCGTTACGATTTGGAATTTCTACAAAAAAAGTAGTGCCGACACCAAATTCAGATGTAAGCGTTATTTCGCCACCCATGCGGGTTACAGCTTCTTTTACAATGTGCAGCCCAATACCTAGACCTGCGGCACTTTTGGTGCTTCGGAAAAACATTTTAAAGATGCTGTCGAGGCTTTGTTGCTGAATACCAATGCCATTATCTTCTATGCTAAAACTTGCCGATTCTTTTGTAACGTTCGCCTTAATAATAATGTATGGATTTGGCTCATCCCGCTTCTGATATTTTACTGCATTCGACAACAGGTTATTTAATATTACCGATAAACGGAAGCTATCATTCTTAAATAAAACTGGCTGCAGAATGTTTTGCCTGAATGTAATTTTTGGGTTCTGCATACTGCACAGGTCAATGGCTTCCTGTACCTGCTGCGCAAAATCAATAAAAGAATTTTCATCTTCAAGGCGGGCATTTTTATAATATTCAACGATCTTTAAAATATAATCGTCCATTTTTTCGGCGCAGGTTTCTATCAGGTTGAAGTAATTGGTAATTTCTTCGTCGAGCGGATCTAATTTAGCTAAGTTGATGATGCTGACAATAGATGCGAGCGGCGAGCGCAAATCGTGCGAAGTGCTGTAAATTAGCCGGTTCATCTCATGGTTAGCTGTTTCCAGTTCTTCCATTTTTTGTTGTAACTGCTGGCGCATACTATGCACTTCATAAGCGTTGCGAATAGCGTTGTGCATTTCAAACTCGTTCCAGGGTTTTGTAATAAACCGGAAAATCTCGCCCTTATTAATGGCATCTACAATCTCTTTTACATCGGTATAACCGGTAAGTAAAATGCGTATGGCGGAAGGATAAGTTTTGCGTATGGATTGAAAGAACTCTACGCCGGTTACCAGTGGCATTCGCTGGTCGGCGATGATAATATGAAAAGGATATTCTTTTAGCAAATCGGCAGCGTCGGCAGCCGAGATGGCAGTCATAATATCGTAGCTTCTGCGAAAACTGGCTTTAAAAGCTGTCAGGTTTTTGGCCTCATCGTCAACATAAAGTATTTTAATCGGCTCCTCCTTTATCTCCATTGTCTGTCGTGTTTTTTATGAATTACTTTCTTCATCTGCCATTACTGAAACAGATTTTAACATATAGGGTATCTCTATTATAAAAGTTGCACCTTCGCCGGGCGAAGAATGTACCGATATTTTGCCGTGATGCTTTTCGATGATTTTAAATACGATAGCCATACCTAAACCTGTGCCTTCACCTACATCTTTGGTAGTAAAAAAAGGTTCAAATATTTTGTGTTTTACCTCTTTCGTCATCCCGATCCCGGTATCTTTTATACTTATTCTCATGTTATCATTTTCCTCTGTAACAGAGACATCAATAAATTCTTCCTCATTCCTAACCGGTTTAGCTTTAACAGCTTGTATACAGTTGGTAAGGATATTCATAAATACCTGGTTAAGTTTTCCCGGGTAACATTCTATTTCAGGACGAGCCTCAAAGTGCTTATTAATTTTCAGGTAAAAGGGAGTCATATTGCGAAGTAAAATCAATGTACTATTAATATTATCATAAATATTAACTTCCTTCATTTCGCTTTCGTCGAGGCGGCTAAAATTGCGGAGTCCGCGTACAATTTCGGCTGTGCGCTCGGCGCCTTCTTCTATTCCACCAATCAGGTTTTGTATTTCCTCTTTCAAAAAATCCGGGTCAAGTCTGTTTTCAAGTGATTTTATTTTTTGTAATAAAATCGGCTGCTGCGTTACATCGGATACATGCAGTTTTTGATATTCGCCAACCAGTTCAAACAAATCCTGAAAATCCATTTGTAACGGGTTTACATTGCTTTTTACAAAGTTGATCGGGTTGTTTATTTCGTGCGCAATCCCTGCTGTCAATTGACCTAAAGAAGCCATTTTTTCCGATTCAACAAGCTGTATCTGCGCATCTTGCAGTTCTCTTAATGTTTTTTCTAAATCGTACGTTCTTTCTGCAATTTTCTTTTCCAGCATCATGTTCTGTTCCTGTATTAACAGCTGATTTTCTTTGGAAACACGCAAAGCATCTGCCTGAGAAATTTCTTTTTCCTTTTTATAAACATTTATTTTATCTGCCAGAGCTAAGGCAAGAACAATAACTTCAATTCCAAATCCAACTTCCAGGGCATCAGAAGTAAAAGTTGTAACAGGAAAAAAATTATAATCTTTTAAAACTAAAACGGCGGCGCCAATACAAACACTCAGCCAGGCAAGTAAAAAAAACATAGCCGGCTTATATCCTTGTTTTAAAGTAAGCAAGGCAAGCAAAATAATATACACCGATAAAATAAGTGTATTTGTCTGCATGATTATAAAGCTCAATTGCTTTTTACCGGCAAATAAGAATAGGAGTGAAATAAGAAAGAGTCCTATTAAATAATTAAAGATTGTATTGAGCTTAGGTAAATAGTATTTAGTATGTAAAAATTGTTTTGTAAATAAACAAGCTGCTACGCCTCCCAAATTTGTGAATATGAAAATGCCATTTTGTGATAACCAGGTAGAATTGGGCCATAAGTATCTGAAACTATACCCTTGTAATGTGCATTGCGAAAGCATGACCAACAATATGTACCATACATAATATTGATAGATATTGTCTTTTACGGTGAAATACAAAAACAAATTGTAGAAAAACATACAGAACACAATTCCAAAGAAGATTCCGAACAGCAAATCCTTACCAGATATGTATTCCATAATTTCCCTTTCATTTCCAACCTTTATAGGTACAATAATCTGGGTATTGCATTTTACTTTAATAAAAATCGTTTTAGATTCATTTGGCAGAATATTGAGCTTGAAAATAAAATTCTGATTTTGATATTCGCGGTTATTAAAAGCTGATGATGTTCCAAACTTTCTTTCGGTAAAAGTGTTTTTAGTTATTTCTGTATAAACGTCTATTTCGCTTAAAGACGATTGTTCGGCATCCAGAAGCAAATAATTTTCTTCAGAGTTATTTTGTAACGTGAATTTTATCCAGAAAGCAGAAGACGATACGCCTAAATTGATAACCGGCTTGTCATTACTTACAAAGCCTTTTGAATTTATAACATCCTGTAAAGTAAAACTGTTTGCTTTGTCCTGTAAAATTTCTACCTGGTAACCGATGTCTATCTTACCTTTTGTATAGCTGATGATATTGTTTGCACTTAGTATAAAAGGAAGAAAGAAACTAAGCGTTAGTAATATTGGTTTCATAATAATGAACTTAACTTATTTAAATTATACGGCACCATCTGTATATCTGCCGGGAGACAAAATATTGTCGGGATCTATTGCATTTTTTAAAATTGATAAAAACCTGTCATTTTGATTCGTATTGCTGTTTTTTTTCATTGATAATGTAGTACTGCGATAGCTGAAATAATTTGCTTCGGAGAGCAAGTTATTTATTTCTTCATAACATTCAACGGCAGCCTTATCTTCTGCTTCTATCTCTCTGTCCCAGCAAAAGGAAGCTATAGTGTTTATACAACGTTCTGTCATACATTGTAGTGAAATTGCCGGTTCAAAATGATATTTTTTTAAGGTATTTTTAATCAGGTCAATAGCTCGGTTCGCGTCTTCTCCATGGAAAGGAATGATCGGGCAAATCCAAATAATACCACATTTGTCTTTATCAGGATCTAAGTTTTCGGGTATCGGTTTCCGTTTGCGCCAGTAGGTTTGTCTTATGGCGCTGTTATCCGGAATGCCGGAATATTTCTTTAGCAGGAATGGCTTTAAAGCAACCTGTTGTAAATTTTTATTTGTTGATGAATAATGATCAGAAAAATTCTGCATGATTTCTTCTTTTGATAAAGTAATCACTGTTAAATCGTTCATCAGATCACTAAAATTATCTTCCACTATTTTCTTTTGAATATTGGCATGTTCTTCATTTGCCGATCTGAAGCTAATCTCGCCATTCCATTCACCTACCATATTACCCAGCATCGGAATATTCTTTTTTATTTGTTGCATCAGAATATCAGAATCGGTTTGATTAGGATCGAATTGAGCAAACGGATATTGTATAACGCTTGATATAACGCGCACATCATTATAAATTGTAAAGGTTGGTCTGAGTAAACCTTCCATTGATAAGGATTGCAATTTGTCTATCAGCCGGCTTATATTTTCGTTTGTAATCTTATAAAATGCGATGCTTAGGTAAGGCGGCGTTTTCATTAACCAAATGGTCATTTTGGTTACAATTCCTAAATTTGACTGGGAGAATAAGCCATCAAGATGCGGACCTGAACCCCAGCGATAGAGTTTGCCTACTTGTGCATTTTCATGCTTTTCAAAACCGGTAGCAATCATACTTCCATCAGGCAGCAGAACTTCAAAACCACATACATGACTAAAGCGGTCTGCATACAATCCGGTGCCGATTCCTCGTTCCAATACATTACCAATTAAACTGGTATCTCCGCTGCTTCCCGTTGTGCTGATAATAAGTTCTGAATTTTTTTGCCTCAGAAAATTAAAAACCTGATCGAAGGTAACACCTGGCTCAACCGTTATATAAGCGAACTTTTCATTGTAATCGGTAATCTTATTTAGCTTTTTCAGTTCTATCAGGATATTGTTATTGACTACCGGCACACGCGAACCATATCCCCAGTTTTTACCCTGGCTTACTGTATAAACAGGCTGCTTATGCTTTTGCGCAAGCAGAATGCATTGCTTTAATTTTTCTATATTATCCGGTATCAAAATCAGTTCAATTTGTTCTGAAGTAGGATAAGTGGTTTGTTCTGCCAGAGAGATGTTTTCTTTATTGGTTATTACATTCTCGTTGCCAAGTATTTCTATAAACTCATTAATAACAGAATTGGAAAGCATATAGTTGAATTGCTTTGTATGAAGATATTTTAATAAATAAGTTCAGTTAACATTTATTAGAGTCCCTGTAAGTCGCCGATATCGTAGTTGATGCTGAATTCGCCATGTATTGCTGAAGCAATTGTTAGGTTATAATGTACTTTTACATATAGATTTTTAAAAGGAGATTTTTCTACCGCATCACATTTTAAATTTTCCCGTAGGTATAATAATTTCTCTCTTTCGCGCGGATGTGCACCTTTTAAAGTTACGGTATCTTCCATTACGCAGGCTGTAGCTAACAAATCAAGTTTAGGATAATAAAAAGTTCCTTCATTACCTACCGATCTCATAATATCCAAACCAAGCCATTGGTTAAACCGAACGGTAGCAGGTGAAGATAAAGTAACGAGGGTAGAAATACCCAATTGCTTTAAAACAACAATAGCGCATCTTGCCGGGAACAAACTTCCGATTCCAAGACCGGCTACTTCTCTTGAATTCCACAAGCCCGAAGCTTCGGCTACACCTTGACGCGCATAATTTCTGATAACTTCATGTATCCGGTTATCCATAGTGCTCGTAGCTTCTTCTATCGGAAGCTGGTTAATACCGTTAGCTGCCTGAACCCTGGCACCACCATATAATTTTTCCCCGTCAGACGATTCTACGACAATTACAAAAATGCCCGGGTTGCTGGGCCAATCTGCTGTATTGGATGTAATATTTTCAATACCATAGATAGATAAAACTCGCCGGTGACCTTCAATATATCGTGAACATGTTTCAGGATCGTCAGTAGCTCTAAATGCTCTGATACGGATATTTGTAGACTCTTCCATTAATTATAATAGCTTCCATTTAGTTTGCACCTTTCGCAGAATAAATTTAGCTTAAAATTTCAAGTTTTAAAGAATAGAGTGTCGAAATCATTCGCTTAACTGTTAAGTTTGTAAAGCATTCGAATATCCATATTATGCAATAATAGCTGATAAGAAGAATTAAAACCAGTTTATGAGCAAATTTCTTATTAGTATAAACAAAACTTATAATTATAACCAATCCAAATTATCATGGTGAACGTACTGTACGTTGATGACGAAAGGCATAACCTTACTGCCTTTAAAGCTGCCTTCAGAAGAGACTTTAATATTTTTCTTGCCGAATCGGCAGAAGAGGGTTTAAAAGTATTGCAGCAAAATATGGTTCACGTTATTCTCAGCGATCAGCGTATGCCAAAGATGACGGGCATTGAATTTTTTGAATCCCTTATTCCGGTGTTTCCGGATCCTATCCGCATTTTAATTACCGGCTACACCGATATTAATGCCGTGATAGATGCCATTAATCGCGGACAGGTATATAAATATCTAACCAAACCCTGGCATGAGCAGGAAATAAAAATCTTTATAGACAAAGCGTACGAAGTATATACGTTACGGAAAGAAAATATTGAACTGACTACTAAGCTCATCAACGCTAACCAGAAGTTAGAATTCCTGGCTCGCCAGGCGTTATTGTCATAGTTCCATCAAACTTTGCGGTGTTGTCAGGTCAATTCAGCGCATCATCTGCTTTGGAATTATCTTTGCCATTACATTACTAATTATTAAAAATATTTAATCATGGCATTAGAATTCACAGATTCAAACTTCCAGACCGATGTGCTGGACAGCGATAAATTAACAATAGTAGATTTTTGGGCAGAATGGTGTGGGCCTTGTCGTGCCATCGGACCAGTTATCGAAGAACTTTCAAAAGAATACCAGGGTCGTGTAAACGTAGGAAAAGTAAACGTAGATAACAATCCTGATGTAAGTGTAAAATTTGGTATTACTTCTATACCGGCTATTCTTTTTATTAAAGGCGGACAGGTTGTAGATAAACAAATTGGTGCCGTACCAAAATCAGTATTAGACAAAAAAATTGTAGCCAACCTGTAATTTTCAGCTACAATATAAAAAAGACCTCTTACAACTAAGAGGTCTTTTTTATTTATACATATATAATCATACATACAAATACAAATTTCTGTTACGAATTGTATTAACTCCGGTTGAATATCGTTATCAATTTGTGGGCGCAACAAATGGCTCATTGCACATTCTGAAATCAATTGAGCAATATTAAAATTGCTTTCAAATCACTTTGTCAGAATTCACAAGCGTAAACTGTTTCATCGTCATATAAATGAGGTACATGAGCACCGCAAACACAGCGGTAAAAATCCATATCTGGATATGATAATGCGGATGAAAAATTGTTCCTGCCGATGCATGAAACAAAGCTTTTGGTTGCATAACAATGTCCCAGCTATTGAAGCGCCAGTATCTGCCAACGTACACGCCATAACTGCATAAAATAATAAACAGAATATTAAGTGCTTTTACTCGTTTTTTCACTTTTGAAAGCAGTAAAAATTTCTCTACAAAAAGCAACGAAACCATACCCGCAATCAAGCCATTCCAGGCTCCGGAAATCACAAGAATTAAATCAAACCAAAAAGGAGATTCCGTTGTTTTTTCAAAGAGGAAAATATCGGTTATCAAATAGGGCGCATTCGGAAAAAATAAGAGCCAGCCGGATAGCAATAAAACATTTACAATGCCTTTTCTATTCTGATTGAGCTTACGTGCAAACAAATATGGAATTGCTGCCAGGAGCAAATTCCAGGGATAAAATAAATAATCTCGATTGCCCGAATATAGAATTCTAACGGTTAAAATAACCAATGTAAAACCGAACGAAAGAAGCAATGTTTTTTCTAAATGTGTGAGTTTGGAAAACATAACAAAATGATTTTGGGTAAAAAAATAATACCGGCGATAACAGCGCTCATAATAGAAGTCCACAGCACAGCGCCGGCAGAAACGTCTTTTATAATTTTGACGGTGGGATGATAATCTTCGCAAATCAAATCGCATAGCTTTTCAATTGCGCTGTTCAGCATTTCGAGTGATAACACTGCGCTAATACAAATCAATATATAAATCCATTCATGCAGATTGATTTGTAAAGCAAGACCGACAGCAATAACCAATACAGCGATTGCCATTTGTATTTTTCCATTTCGTTCCATGTTAAAAAAACAGAACAATCCATAAAACGCAAATCCAAATGCTTTGGTAAGCAACACCGGCTGCTTTTTTACTTGTGCTTTTTTATGCTTTTCTGTTTGTTGTAAAATCGTTTGTATCATATTTTGAGTTTTATAAAAATGGGTTTAGAATTGAAGGGTTTTGGTTAATTCAGTTTATGTGGTTTTGAAAACAAATTGGCTGTATTGTACAGCATCATTTCTTCCAGTTTCCTCTTCTTTGTTGCGTCTTCATCAGCCAGCTTTCGCAAGGTGCGCATGTATTTGTATTTCATCTTACGCAGATAACTTTTAAATGTGTTACCACCCGCAACAAATACTTTCTTGTGCGCCATCCAAACCACCAGCGTAGTAGAACAATAAAAGAACAGGTATATGTTGTTCAGCAAGCTCTTTTTCAATTTGCTTTTCCGGTCGTACATAATCTTCATCCGTTCTGTCTGGAAGGAAATATGATAGGCTTCATCAACCAGAATATCGGTACAGATTGCCTTCAATAACGAACATTGCGTTGCATCTTTCAGAGCCTGATAAAATACCTGTGCGGCGCTTTCAACTGTAATTACTGCAAGCGTCCACAATTCCATGCTGGTATTGAAATACCTGATTTTTCTAAACAGCGTATCGCCCCAGTTCTTTTGTATTCTCGGTTCGCCAATGGCATCGAGATAACGACCTAAGTTGTTGCCATGTTTTTGTTCTTCTTTTATAAACAGAGTAACCGCATCAATATATGCCGGCTCGTAAATGCTGCGGGCATATTGGGTAGCTGCGCAAAGCAGGTGACTGCCATCAGAAGTTTCGCCCAATTGCCAGGCTTGTAAAGACGAAATCACCTGTTGCTTTTCTTCTTTTGTAATGGCTGGCTGCACACTCCAGTCAATTCGTTTTTCTTTTGCATTCGCAGTAAAATGTGCAATCCATTTTTCGCTCAGATTCATATAAAAGGGTTTAGATGGTTGATGAAAATTGTGTTTCAGATTTAGGCGCAAGAGGTTGATACCAGTTGATTTTGCGGCTGGCATACATAACAACGGCAAGTATAACAAACAAGGCAATGCTGCCGGCTAATAAAGCCGTATCTTCCAGGCTGATGAGTGTATAAATAAAGCTATACAAACCGCTTAGGATTCCGAAGAAAATACCTGCTGTTTTCCAGTTTTTAAAATGACTTTTTGTGTATAAAGTAATCAGCACAACAGTTGCTGTTGCAGCTATTAAATAAGCATAATCAAAAGAAAGAAATTCGCTGATGGATAATAACAAAGAATAGAAGATAACAAGTGCCAATCCAACCAAAACATATTGTATCGGGTGCACCGGGTTTTTCTGTAAAATTTCAATGATAAAAAACAGCGCAAACGTAAGCCCGATTACAAAAATCGCATACTTAATGCTGCGCATCGCTTTCGCATATTGATTGACCGGCTGCACAAGGCTCACCCCAAAAGATAAGTCATCATAATTTTTGATGGCATCACCTTGCAATACAGTTGAAAAAGGAAGATTGGCATTGCTGAAATTCCAGGTAGCCGGAAAACTGCTTTCCGTAGTTTCCTCATTGTTATCTCTGACCGGAATTACATTGCCATCAAAGGATGGATGCGGCCAGGTTGAGTTTAATTCAAAACTGCTGTTGCCGCTCATTGGCTTAAAGTGCAGCTGGCTGCTTCCTTTTATTTGTAAGGATAAACTAAAAGGTATAGATGTTTCTAATTGGGCTTGTGTGATATCTACAAGAGCCGACAATCCGTTGCTATCAATATTTACCGGCAATCCGGGCGATAGCGGAACGTCTGTATTATTAAAATGAACCACAACTTTTTTTTCAATGCCTTTGCTGTCGCTGATGCCGGCGCAGACTTTAGCTTCCGGCAAAATCAATTGTTCTTTGCGTATGTTTTTAGGTAATGAAAATTTGAATTCGCCGGTCATATTTAACTGGCTGCGATAAAGCAAAACATCATAGTTGGAACGATGCCTTTTCTCGGGTTCTATATTCCCTTTTACCGAAACAGTTTCGGCAAGAATTACCAGTTGTTGCGTTACCGGTTTGGCAGAATCGCCGGTTTTATAAGGAATTACCAGGTAAGGCGGCGTTACCGTTTGCGAAGCTGCCCATTTGCTGCTCACTTCATCAATAATTTGTTCCTGTCTTTCCTTGCGTTCTGTAACCAGTTCCTGAATATAACTAACAGGAATCAACATTAATAAAATGAGCAAAGCTGTAATGCCTCCTTTTAGTAAAATTTTGTTTGATACATTTTGTTTTCTTGCAAATGTGTGTGGCTGAAACGCTGATGGATCCTGCATTTCAAAAGCCGGATTGTCTTGTTGCATATTTGTTGTATTTAATTGATTGATGTTGCGAGTGAGTAGTAAATTATCAGGAGAAAAAAGAGTCCGGATCGCTTTATAATTCAGGACGATAGCTATTAAAGATGCCAGGAACAAAACACCTGTTAACCCAGTACAAACGAGAACAGCATTTAAAAGTGATTTGTTGAAAAACAAAGAAAATAAACCAAAACAAATTCCATAGAGAGAAGTAACGAAAAGGCAAGACAAACACAGTAGAGTTATTTTTCGTTCTGTATGAACATAATAGTTCTTTATCTTTTGGATTAAACCAGATAGAATTAATAGCGCAGGAGAACTGAAAATCAGGAAAAAAATAAATAAGGGAATGCCGGATAAAAATGATTTTGGATAAAAGCCCCGCCTGATTGTTTCAATTACAAATATGCCAAACGTTATGTTTAATGATGTGTACATCCATATTCGGGTGGTGATACTTTTTTCTTTATGAATTTTATCATTCATTTTTAAAAGTGCTTTTTATTTCAAAGTAAATAGACAAAAAAATTAGCCGATAGATTTTATCATTTTTTCAAGTGCATCCAGATGCTCTTTAAATGCTTTTTCTCCGGCTTTGGTTACCGAATACACCGTATTGGTTTTTCGCCCGATAAAACCTTTGCTCATTTTGATATAACCGTTGTCTTCCAGCGTTTTTAAATGACTGGCTAAGTTGCCGTCTGTTATTTCCATCAGCTCTTTTAAAGAATTATAGTTCACTTCATCATTCACCATCAGCGCGCTCATAATGCCGAGGCGCACGCGGCTATCAAAAACTTTATTTAATTTTTCAATCGGATTGTTCATCTTGTTACCTCATCATTTCGTTCATATTTCCACCACATAAAAGTGCCGTACACAATATGCAATACGCCAAAACCAATTGCCCAGAACAACAAACCTTTTCCAATAAAATACAGGTTTATTAATCCCAGCAATATCTCGGCATAACCCAAATACCGTATTTCGGTTAAGGTGTATCGGCTGGCGTTCAGCAAACCTAAGCCATAAAAAAGAAGACATCCGGGCGCAATCAATCCGTAATTTCCGTTATCAATCAGTTTTAATAAATAAATACCACCGGCAATCATAGGAACAGCAACGTTAATTATTAATCTTCTTGCCTGTTTTCCCCAGATGGGCGTGTTTGTTTTTCGGCTGCGTAAATAGGTAAACAGAAAGCCAAAGAAAAGCGCAGCTATCAATACGCAAATTGCAATCCGGAACAAAGAACTTCCCATGTATTCGTATACGCTCACATCGTTTCCCGGCGTTCGCGAATTGCGATCAAAGTTTACCTCATTTATACTGCCAGCTTCGCTTTGTTTTACAACGCCGGCGGCAAACCAGGCGCCGATTAGAGCACAAATACCAGCCGCTATACCGCTAAGACCACTCAGGCTGATGAAGCGGCTGCTTCGTTCCATCATTGTCTTAATGTCTCTCAGCGTATCCAGATGCTGTATTTCTTTATTCATAAAAGCACTTTGAATTACAAAGTAAATAGAGATTTTACTTATCAACAAATTTTTTTTAAGTCAGGTCAGATGGTAATCATAGAAGTAAGTAAATCTTTATTTTTGTATTATTGCTTGTTAACTGGTTGCTTACATAAATATACACGTACGATGGCTTTTGCAGAACCTGCTACAGAAATACAAAAAAAAGATACCGGTTTAATACGAAATGTTCAGGCGCTTGTGGCTTCTTATCCCTGTATCCCGATTACGGTAGATTGTACCATTTTTGGTTTTGATGAAAATGAACTAAAGGTTCTGCTGATACGGAGCGATTTGGAAATGTATAAAGACAAATGGAGTTTGCTCGGCGATTTTGCTACCGATAATGAAGAACTGACCGACGCCGCTTATCGCGTACTGAAACAGCGTACCGGTATGGATGATGTGTACCTGGAAGAAGTAAAGACATTTAGTCACCCTGACCGTCACCCGGGCGGGCGCGTACTCACCGTTGCTTATTGCTCGCTTTTGAATATCAAAGATCACCAGTTAAAGAAAATGGATAATGAACTGCACTGGCACAACGTGCAGGGTTTACAGAATATGGCTTTTGATCACAGCCTTATTATTCAGGAATGCTACGAATGGCTGCAAAAGCGCATTCAGGAACATCCGCTGGGATTTAATTTGCTGCCAAACCGTTTTTCGCTTCGCCAGTTACAGAGTTTATACGAGGTTATTCTGAATACTAAAATGGACCGGCGCAACTTCAGGAAGAAGTTTTTTAATATGGATTTCCTGATTGATACCGGCGAAATGGAAAGCGATGTATCTCACCGCCCCGGAAAATTATATGAATTCAATTTCAAAAAGTACGAACAAAACAAGCGCAGCTGGATTGGTATTGATTTTTAGAGTGTAGATAGAAATAACAAAGGCTAACTATCTATATTAAGCATATTGTATAATAATTTAGAAATAACATCAAAAGAATAGGTGATTTAAATAATGTTAAGTTGAAACATGGCAAGAAGAAGTTATGACCCTTGGTCAAAAAAGTCAAAAAAAGGAATGCAGCTTCTCAATAATATGTTCAAGACAACTTATAGACTTGGAAAAGCAGCATCAAAATCTTCAACCAAAAAAAGAGCTATCAAAGCAACAACTAATAAGGGCTGCATGTTTATATTATCTTTTATGGTTGCATCAATAACACTAATTTTAATTGTAATAATCTTTTAGTCAGATATATAACTCTTGTCTTGATGAATTTATTTATCACAAAAATTCTTTTCATCCGTGTAGAAAATCCATGTTATCCGTGTTCCTATTTCATGTGAAAAACATTTTATAAAAAATCCGGTTCAGGTAATTTATTCACAAACACGGCGTTGTAGTGTGGTTACAGATACTTTAGCGCAAACCAAACAAGGAATGGGAATTTTACTACAGGTAGCAGACAGTACTACAGTTGCAGTTTCGCAAACTTCCGAATCGCTCGGCAGCTTATTGAACAAAGGTGGCTGGATTATGTATCCGCTGTACTTATTGTTTGCGGCTTCTATTTTCGTGTTTTTCGAACGCTTGATTGCCATTCGAAAAGCCGGAAAAATTGAAGCGAACTTTATGAATATTGTGCGCGATAATATCTTAACCGGCAATTTAACCGGCGCCAGGAACATTGCCAAAAATACGGATAACCCTGTTGCGAGAATGATAGATAAAGGTTTACAACGCATTGGTAAACCCATTGATAACATTGAGAAAAGCATGGAAAATGTGGGCAAACTGGAGATGTATAAAATGGAGCGCAACCTGTCTATTCTTTCCTTAATTGCGGGTATTGCGCCTATGTTTGGCTTTCTCGGAACCATTGTGGGTATGTTGCAATTGTTCTCCACCATTGCCTCGAAAGGCGAGTTGCAACTGGGCGAAATTGCCGGTGGTATATATACAAAAATGATTACATCGGCAACAGGTTTAATTGTTGGTTTGCTGGCGTATGTGGGTTATAATTATTTGACGGCGCAAATAGATAAAACGGCTAATAAAATGGAAGCTGCCAGCGCCGATTTTTTAGATGTACTACAGGAACCAACCAGATAAATAGAGAAGTTACAAGTAACAAGATACAAGATTCAAGTAGCAAGAATCAAGATACAAAATGTAAGTTGTCTGCCAACTGTCATCTATTAATTGTCAACTAAAACATGAACATCCGGAAAAGAAACAGATCGCACGGCGAAATACATGCAGGCACATTAAACGATTTGCTGTTTATCCTTCTTTTCTTTTTTCTTATTGTCTCTACTTTGGCAAATCCAAATGTAGTAAAGGTGAATAATCCGAAAGGCACAAAAGATACAAAAGCCAAGCAGAGCATCGTAATTTCGATTAACAAAGAACAAAAAATTTTTCTTGGTCAGCGCGCGATAGACATCAGCCAGGTTGATTCTTTATTGAAAGAAGAAGTTGGTAAAATGCGCAATACAATTGATACGCCTTCTGTTGTTATTAATGCAGATACATCTTCTTATTACGGCGAAGTATTTCATATTATGCAAAGTGCCAAACGCGCCGGCGCCAAAGTAGTTGCTAATGTGAAATAAGTTTTTTTGAACCACGAAAACAGAAAGGAAATGGAGCAGCACAAAGAAAATTGGTAAAGCTGTAAATAAGTAATCAGTATTCTTATCCGGTTATGACTAACGTCAATAATTATCATCATTAATAATAATTTCTCTGTGTTACTCAGTGCGCTCCGTGACTCTGTGGTTAATAGCTTTTACCATTCTGTCTTTACCTTGTAAATCTTTTCTGAGTTCAATATTCCGGTATCCTTTTTCTGATAGTAAAGCAACGACTTCCTTACCAAAGGCTTCATTAATTTCGAAGAAAAGTTTGCCGCCGTTTGTCAGATGCGTCAAACCAAAAGAACTGATGGCATTATAAAACTGCAACGGATTTTTATCTTCTACAAACAAAGCTAAATGCGGCTCATACTTCAATACATTATCATTCATAAAAACCGCTTCGCTTTGTACAATATAAGGCGGATTGCTGATGATGTAATCGAGTAATGGCAATGCTTTCCAGGTTTCTTCATCCAATATATCAGCTTTAAAAAAAAGAACTTCTGTGTTTTGTCCGGCTGCGTTTTTCTTAGCCACAGCTAACGCTTTTTCCGAAACATCAAGGGCAGAAACAGCCGCTTTTGGTAAACCTTTTTTTATCGCAATTGGAATGCAGCCGCTGCCGGTTCCGACATCCATAATTTCGCATTGTACATTATACATTGTACTTTGTACATCCGACAAAATCCACTCAACCAATTCTTCTGTTTCCGGTCGCGGAATTAAAACAGATTCATCAACATAAAATTTCATTCCATAGAAATAAGTTTCGTGAAGCGCATATTGTAAAGGCTTCCCGGTTAATAATTCTGATTTGATTTGCTGAAACGTTACTTCCTGTTGATTTGTAAGAATATCTGGCTTATGAAGAATGCGGTTGCTGTTAGCAAAACCTGTTATGTGTTCAATAACAAGATTGGCGATATTCTGTGCTTCGCGTGGTTCGTAAATGGCGCGTAAATCAGTTGACAACTCTGTATAAGCTTCTCCAACCGTCATGCTGCAATGATAATCATCTCTCACTACATTTGCCCAAACAGGTTATTGTATTGATAAGTCAGGAAACATATATGCAGCGCTGTATTGCGCTCGCGAAACAGGGCGCCGGAAATGTGGCGCCGAACCCGATGGTGGGTTCTGTGTTGGTGTATAATGATAGAATGATTGGTGAAGGTTATCATCAGCAATATGGCTTTGCACATGCGGAAGTGAATTGCATAAACAGTGTGCAAAAAGAAGATGAACTTTTCATTTCTCAATCAACGCTTTATGTTTCGCTCGAGCCTTGCGCGCATTGGGGAAAAACGCCACCGTGCGCTGATTTAATCATTCAAAAAAAAATTCCCCGTGTAGTCGTTGGTTGCCGCGATCCGTTTGAAGCGGTGAATGGAAAAGGCATTGAAAAATTGCGTTCAGCCGGCGTTGATGTAACCGTAAATATTTGTGAAGCAGAATGTAAAGAACTAAACAAACGTTTTTTTACGTTTCACCGCGAACAACGACCTTATATCATTTTAAAATGGGCACAAACAGCCGATGCTAAAATGGCTTCGGTAACTGATAAACGCTTGTTTATTACCAATGAATTTACCAACAGGCAAGTACACAAATGGCGCAGCGAGGAAGCTTCTATTTTGGTAGGAACCAATACAGCTTTGCTTGATAATCCAAAGCTTGATGTTCGTTTGTGGACGGGCAAATCGCCTATAAGATTAGTAATTGATAAAGAGCTTCGTTTGCCACAATCGTTACATCTTTTTGATGGTTCAAAACAAACCATTGTCTTTACTCAATTACAACAAAAAGAAAGCAAAAATCTGTTGTATTATAAAATAAATAAAGAAGAAAATATGGCATCAGCCATCTGCAAAGCTTGTTATCAATTAAACATACAAAGTGTATTGGTTGAAGGCGGTTCGCGACTGCTGCAAGCCTTTATTGATGCGGGTTTGTGGGATGAAGCCAAGGTTATTACGGCGCAATCTTTATATCTTGGTAACGGGTTATCTGCGCCGTTATTGCGAGAACATCAGCTAACTGAAACCGAACAACTTTTTTCAGACACTATTCATTCTTTTATTCATACTTAATTGTAATGTCGGAACCAGATTTTTATTACACTATACAAAAGACCGCAACGGCAGAACACAAAGAAAAAGGCAGCCGTTTTTTGGCTTTTGCGTTCCCGGTACAAAATATAAACGAAGCCAAAGAGAAGTTGCAGGCGTTAAAAAAAGAACATCCGAAAGCGAATCATCATTGCTTTGCTTATCGTATTGGTTTGGATAGAAATAATTTTCGTGCAAGCGATGACGGCGAGCCATCGGGCACAGCAGGCAAGCCAATTTTAGGTCAGATTGATAGTAAAAACGTAACAGATACAATGGTAATTGTGGTGCGTTATTTTGGTGGTACTTTGCTTGGCGTTCCAGGTTTGATTACGGCTTATAAAACCGCAGCTTCATTGGTGTTGCAACTAATTCCTGTTGTTCAGAAACCGGTTTTAATAAGTTATCTGTTGTCGTTCGATTATACTTTATTGAATGAAGTAATGATGATTGTAAAACAATACAACTGCGTAATACAACAACAGGAAATCAGCATGTTCTGCAGTCTCAAACTTGGTATTCAGCAATCAAATTTTCAGCTCGTATTGAATCGTTTGAACGACATCAGAAATATAGAAATTCAGAAGCTATAAAATGATAATCATTTTATATATCAATTAGTTTTACATAGCATTTTCATTATAGATAATGGCATGATATTAACTATATAGTATCAGAACTTAAAACTTATTTGCCATGAATCTTATTGAAGAAATGCAAAAAGCAACCGGGCTTTCCTCTGTTGAAAAGGTTGATCCGAATACGCAGGAACCAAAGGATGAGCAGCAAGGTTATAAGGATTTATTACCGCAAGCTGTTATACCGGTATCCTTGTTAGGATTATATCATTATACACGTAACGAAGACAATGCGCAGGCATTAGTCGGGGGAAATAATTCTACAAACACAAACTGGAAAAATAAATTGTATGGCGATCATTCTGATGAAGTTGCAAGCCAGATTGCTTCTTATGCCCACACAGGTATAGATACCGTAGAAAGCGCGCTTAACCAGGCTGTAAATACCGCTATCGGAATTGTAAATAATTCGCTGGGAAGTAAAACGTCTGCTTCGGCAATCGCAGATATTTTTAAAGATAACCGCAGCGTTATTTTAAAGCATTTGCCGGCTGCTTTACAAATCGGGTCTGTTGTAAACGATAATACATTAGATGACAGAACAAATAAAATGGAAGGTCCTATGTCGGGACTTATGCATACAATAGAAAAAATATTTTCCGACTCCGATGCAAACAATTCTTCTAAACAATAAAAAAGCAATAATGAAAGTAATTGGTATTATTTTAATCATTGTCGGCATACTGATGTTTGTATTCCGCAACGTCAGTTTTACACAAGAAAAAAAAGTGGTTGATTTAGGACCAGTACAAGTAAACAGGCAGGAAGAAAAGACAATTGGCTGGCCTATTTATGCAGGTGGCATTGCTGTAGTAGCCGGCATTGCGTTAATAGCCTTGGATAAAAAGACTGATTAAACAATGATAAACAAACTGTAAAGTTCCGAACCTGCAATAGGTTCGGAACTTTTTTTTATAGAAGAATACACATGGAAAACCTGTTGCCTTATGATGGTATTGTTTATTATGACAATGCTATTTTTTCAATAGAAGAATCAAACGATTTTTTCAATCTGTTACTTCAAAATATTGAATGGAAAAACGATGAAGCTGTTGTTTACGGCAAGCATATCATCACTAAAAGAAAAGCAGCGTGGTATGGCGATAAAGCGTATTCGTACAAGTATTCAGGTATTAGAAAAGAAGCTTTGCCATGGACAAAAAGCTTACTGTTATTAAAACAAAAAGCCGAAGTAAAAACAGGTGAAACATACAATTCGTGTCTGCTTAATTTATATCATAACGGCGACGAAGGCATGGGCTGGCACAGCGATAACGAATCTACGTTACAAACCAAAGCGGCAATTGCTTCTTTTAGTTTTGGTGCGGAACGAAAGTTTGCTTTCAAACACAAAAAGACGGGCGAAATTGTTTCTCTTATATTAGAGAACGGAAGCTTGCTTCTTATGAAAGACACGACGCAAATACACTGGCTGCATAGTTTGCCAAAAACAAAAAAGATAAGTGGCGCCAGAATCAATCTTACGTTTCGCAGTATGGCAGAATAAAGTCTTTTATTTTGCAGCCAATTACAATTCGTATGTATAAAAACAAAGGGAAAGCTGTTTCTTTCATCATTGCTTTACTGGTTCTCTTTTCGGTTTCTTTATCAGCCCAAAAACAGGCTTCCGGTTTTAAAGTCATTGCTTTTTATACAGCGAAAGAAGATTTAGCGCATATCAGTTTTGTTCACGAAGCCAACAAATGGTTTCCGGCAATGGCAGCAACTTATCATTTCACATACGATTCTACCAACAACTGGAATGATATGAACGATTCGTTTCTTTCGCATTACGATGTTGTTCTTTTTTTAGATACGCGTCCCGATTCTTTACCACAGCGCATCGCGTTTGAAAAATATATGAAGAATGGCGGTGCGTGGATGGGTTTTCACTTTTCCGCTTTTGCCTTAACGCCTTCTGCTTACCCGCAAAACTGGGATTGGTATCACAAAGAGTTTTTAGGTTCCGACGAATATGGAAGCAATACCTGGCATCCGACATCAGCGATTCTCCGGGTAGAAAATAAAACGCATCCGGCAACCAAACATTTGCCCGATATGTTTCGCGCAGCACCCAATGAATGGTACCGATGGACAGGCAATTTGAAAAACAATCCGGATATAAAAATTTTAGCTTCGATAGATTCTTCTTCATTTCCGCTTGGCAATGGTCCAAAACCTTCTGAGATATGGCACAGCGGCTATTACCCGGTTGTGTGGACAAACAAAAAGTACCGGATGGTATACCTGAACATGGGTCATAATGATATGGATTATGATGGCGGAACAAACAAACAACTGTCATCAACTTTCAGCAGCAAAAATCAAAAACAACTGATTATTGATGCGTTGCTATGGTTGGGTAAAAGGCGATAAATAAAATTTTCTGAAGTCTCATTGTTAGATTTTTTTTCCAGATATGATTTTACCCATTATTTACAAACAACCTATTTCTATGATTTATAAGCGATTTCAGGCTTTATTACATTAGATATTCATTAAAAACCTGCTCATATTCTTTAAGTGTTTCAATTGGTATAGAGCTTGCCCTATGAATACCTTTAATAACCGAATTTACGACTGGCAGAAAGTAAAAAATTAATAGTTATCTTTGTTTTAGTACGGATCAACTAATAACATTAGGGTAAATACCTACGCTGCCGGTTCCTGTAAATACGAAAAATAAAATAATAAAACCGGTGGGCTTTTTCGGTCAGATATCATTTAACTTATTAAGCACCACACCAACTCTTATGGTTACAAAAATATCAGAAGGCGTACAAATTAGTGTCGAAACATTTTACCAGGCAGAATATAGCAATCCTGTTAACCACGAATTTATGTTCGCTTATCGCATTACAATTAAAAACCACAACCCTTTTTCTGTTAAGTTATTAGATCGCAAATGGAACATTTTTGATAGCGACGGGCAAACCCGCGAAGTAGAAGGTGAAGGTGTGGTTGGTGTTCAGCCTGTGATTGAAGCCGGCAAACAATTTCAGTATGTAAGCGGCTGCAACTTACGCACCGAAATGGGACGTATGCAAGGTCAATATCGAATGGAAAATCTCAATAAGAAAGCCATATTTTCTGTTAACATACCGCCTTTCGAAATGATAGTTCCGCTTAAATTAAACTAATCTATAACTGTTTATTTATAACACTCATTACTCTATTTTTATATTGAATTACAAGCTTTCGTAATTCAGGTGTAAGATCATTATTGATTTGCATGAGCAGCAAATATCTCATTGATACGTTCTAATAAAAGAACAAGATTTATCCGGCTTTCAATACTTATTTAACAAGCAGATTTTCTATTAAATTAATAAATCAAAAAAGCCATAGAACATAATTCTATGGCTTCAACATTTTAATACAATCCATTTATTCTGGTGTAGATGGCGGCGTATCATTTGTGTCGGCTACAGTTGTACTTGTAGGCGTTTCCATCGGAGATTCATCCGGTGTTGTTGGCGTCGTAGATGGCATATCCGTATCCATCGGCATTGGCGCTGTTGCTTTCTTCGCTGCCTTTTTCGGACTTGCTTTTTTAGCTGCTTTTTTTGGAGTTGCTGCCTTTGCAGAAGCTGCTTTTTTAGCCGTATTTGCTTTCTTCAAATTCTTTAAAGCAACTGCTTTTTTAGCTGCTTTTTTTGGAGTCGCCGCCGCTTTCTTTGTGGCTGCCTTTTTTGGAGCCGCTTTTTTTGGTGCAGCTGCTTTTTTAGCTGTATTTGCTTTCTTCAAATTCTTTAAAGCAACTGCTTTCTTGGCTGCCTTTTTAGGAGCTGCAGCTTTCTTAGCTGCAACCTTTTTCGTAGCCGCTTTTTTTGGTGCGGCTGCTTTCTTAGTAGCTACCTTTTTTGTAGCTGCTTTCTTTGTTGATTTTGCCATGAGATGGGATATTTAGTAAATAATAACGAAAGTTATAACAATTATAAATTCAAAAAGTATTCTGCTAATTTTTTTGTGTTTTTCATTAATAGAATGTGCGTTATATGTTCATTAGTTTAGCCGAATGTATAAGAGTAAACTTATAAATTTTTTACAAGGCACATCATTTGTTCAAATAGCGCTATGAATCCCTTTCTGACTGCCTATTGGAAGAACCTGGTTTTTATTAATTATGAAGTTGATGCGGCTATCCTGAAGTCTTATTTGCCGCAAGGTGTTGAGCCGGATTTTTATCAGGGTAAATGCCTGGTAAGTCTTGTCGGCTTTATGTTTCTGAATACAAAACTACGAGGTATTGGTTTTCCGTTTCATCGTAATTTTGAAGAATTCAACCTTCGCTTTTATGTAAGATGTTATGAAGGAAATGAATACAAACGAGGTGTTGTTTTTGTAAAAGAAATTGTGCCTCGCCGCATGATAACTTTTGTAGCAAAGCAACTGTATGGCGAGAAATATTATTATCATCCGATGAAGAACCGTTTAATTGAAAATAAAAGTCATCTTGATATTACCTATTCGTTTCTCTTTAACAAAGAATGGAACGATATACAAGTGCTTGCCGATAAGAAAAAACAACCACTCATAACCGGTACAGAAGAAGAATTTATTACAGAGCATTACTGGGGATATACAAAACTTATCAATGGAACAACATCAGAATACCAGGTGCATCATCCCCGCTGGAATCTTCATCTTGTTGATGATTATCATGTAAACATCAATACAAAGTCATTGTATGGCGAGCAATGGCATGAATATTTATCTGCTAAACCTGTATCGCAGTTTATGGCGGATGGTTCGCCGGTAACTGTCTTTACACGAAACATTTTAAAAGAATCTGTATGAATGATACAATAAAAAAAACAGTTGTACTGGGCGCATCAGACAGCCCGATGCGTTATAGCTTTTTAGCCGTACGAAGATTGAAGTCTTTCGATCATCCGGTTGTAGCAATCGGTAAGAAAACGGGCGTGATAGACGACACGCAAATCATTACCGAACACCCCGCGATGGATGACGTAGATACTATTACGCTATATCTGAACCCATCGCATCAACAACAGTATTACGATTATATTTTATCGTTGCATCCAAAGCGCATCATCTTTAATCCGGGCGCAGAAAATACAGAGCTGGCAACGCTTGCAAAACAAAATAATATACAACCTGTAAATGCGTGTACGTTGGTTATGTTGAGTACAGGACAGTACTGATAGTAATGTAAAAGATTTTAGAAGTTAAGATTGATTGACTTTGATATTTTGTTCATCAAAACGATCTTTCTTTCCTTGTTATAAAATTACTTGTGCCAGAAGCAAAAATGTAATTTATAATCATTCAATCTCTGTCATCTTTCGGTTCTCTATTCTACTTATCCACCGCGTGTTCATAATATTATAACAGCGCACCTTATAGAATATTAATATAAGTCTGTAATTTTCAGAAAAAGTTACAGCATGCGTTGGAGAAAATTTAATGGAGAAAACATCACGCTGCCTATTAAAGATGCAGTGGAAGAAACAATTAAAAGCGAATCTGCAAAAGGGGTTCGTTTAAAAGTTTGTATTGGTACCGACAGCCAGGTAAAAGGCGAAGAAACAGAGTTTGCGACGGTGATTGTTTTTTTGCGCGAACACGCCGGCGGCTTCATGTACATTCATAACGACAAAACCAGACAGCAGTATCACATTAAAGAACGTATGCTGGTGGAAGTGGCGAAGAGCATTGAGATTGCGTATGAACTTTGCGATTTGTTTATTGAATACGGTGTTGAAATGGAAGTTCATGCCGACATCAATACAAATCCGCAATTTAAAAGTAATGATGCTTTAAAAGAAGCTATGGGTTACATTCTGGGTATGGGTTTCGCATTTAAAGCCAAGCCGGAAGCCTTTGCCAGCAGCTGTTGCGCTGATAAGATTGTAAACTAACTGCTTCTTTCTCCTGCTGCTTTATTTTGCTTATCGCTGTTACTTCTACATCAGCGAACAGGAATTTTGCCCTCGTTTACAATTCATTTGCATTTCAATTTTGCGGCTGTTTTATCTTTAGCACTTTCTTATATGCTAAAAGGAGCTTCATGTTTAAAAAACTGTCTTTCTTTCTTTTTTTCTCTGGTCTTTTTATTTTGGGTAAAACCCAGTCTTCCGAAAACTTAGTTCAATATGTAAAACCAATCATTGGTACGCAACGTATGGGGCATACGTATCCCGGCGCAACCGTGCCGTTTGGTATGGTGCAATTGAGTCCGGATACAGATACCATTCCGTATGAAATGAATGGCAAATACAATCCTGATGTCTATAAATACTGCGCAGGTTATCAATATGATGATAAAACGATTGTAGGCTTTAGTCATACGCATTTTAGCGGAACGGGTCATAGCGATTTGGGCGATTTTTTAATCATGCCAACCGTTGGCGATTTAAAGTTGAATCCAGGTACCGCGATCGATCCGGCAAGCGGTTTTCGTTCCACTTTTTCTCATCAGAACGAAACGGCTGAAGCCGATTATTACAAAGTAAAATTAGATAGCTATAATATACTGGCAGAGCTAACAGCAACCACGCGTGTTGGCTTTCATCAATACACATTTCCAAAGAGCGATAGCGCACATATCATTCTTGATTTAATGCACAGCATTTATAATTATGATGATAAAAATGTGTGGACGTATCTGCGTATTGAGAACGATACATTGGTCACCGGTTACAGGCAAACATCAGGCTGGGGCAGAACGCGCACTGTTTATTTTGCTATGTCTTTTTCTAAACCATTTTATCAATACGGAAATAAAAATTTCTCAAACAAACAAGTGTATCGCGGCTTCTGGGGCAAATGGAATCAAAGCAAAGATTTTCCTGAAATGGCTGCGCGAAAATTGCGCGCTTATTTCGATTTTAAAACAACCGAAGGCGAGCAAATCAAACTCAAATTTGCCATCTCGCCGGTAAGTATGGAGAATGCGCTAACAAGCCTTCGCACCGAAACACCAATATGGGATTTTAATGCTGTAAAGCAGGCTGGACAAGCATCCTGGCAAAAGGAACTGAACAAGATTACAATTACTACAAATGATCTTGCTGAAAAGCAGAACTTCTATACGTCTATGTATCATGCTTGTATTGGTACAACCATTTATATGGATGAAGACAGCACGTATAAAGGGTTAGATCAAAATATTCATACGGCAAAAGGTTTTACCAATTACACTACATTTTCGCTTTGGGATACTTATCGCGCGCTCTATCCTTTGTTCAATATCATTCAATCAAAACGCAACAGCGATATGGTGCAAAGCATGTTGGCGCATTACGATCAAAGTCCGGAACACATGCTGCCGGTCTGGGTAAATTCTGCCAACGAAAACTGGTGTATGACGGGTTATCATTCTGTTCCTGTTGTGTGCGATGCGATTATTAAAGGCAATGCGCCGTTCGATCAAAACAAAGCATTGGATGCTTGTATTGCAACGTCAAATCATCGCACGTATGAAGGCATTGGTTTTTATATAGATAGTGGTTATGTGCCCGAAGATAAAAGTAGTTCATCGGTTTCTAAAACATTGGAGTATGCGTTTGACGACTGGTGTATTGCACAAGCCGCAAAGAAATTAGGCAGAGAAGATATGTATAATGCGTATAGCAAGCGTTCTCAAAATTATAAGAATGTGTGGGATGCTTCTATTGGTTTTATGCGTCCGAAATTAAGCGATGGAACATTTCGCAAACAGTTCGATCCGATGCGTACCATTGATGAAGGTTTTATAGAAGGTAATGCGTGGAATTACAGCTTATATGTACCACAGGCGCCCGATAGTTTAATTGCTATGATGGGTGGCAAAAATAAGTTTGTAAAGCATTTGGATTCTCTGTTTACGATGGAGTTGCCGGATAAATATTTCGCCGAAACAGAAGATATTACGCGCGATGGTATTATTGGTAATTATGTGCATGGAAACGAACCTTCGCATCATGTAGTGTACTTGTACAACTTTACCGATGAGCCCTGGAAAGGACAGGCGAAAATCCGGCAAATATTACCTATGCAATACAAGAATACACCCGATGGTTTGGGTGGTAATGACGATGCGGGACAAATGAGTGCGTGGTATATTTTCAGCACGCTTGGCTTTTATCCTATTGCGCCGGCCTCAGATCAATATTGGTTAGGAAGTCCGGCTATTGATGGCGCAACATTAACGCTTGAAAATGGTAATACATTTACTATAAAAGTTATCAACCAAAGCGATAAAAATGTGTATGTACAAAAGGTGTTATTAAATGGAAAACCGCTCAACAGAAGATATATTACACACAGCGAAATCATGAGTGGCGGCGAGTTGGTTTTTTATATGAGTGATAAGCATGGAAAGTAATTTAGAAACCACAAAAGCATAAAGTAAAGAAGGTTCACAAAGAGAATACTTAAGAAATACTCCTTGTGAACCTTTGTATTCTCAGTGTCTTTGTGGTTTAACAACTTCCCTTTAGGAACTGTGCATGATTTGATTTATAAATATCTTTGAAACATGAAACAATTAGTAGAATATATTTCAATCAATCCAGACATCCGTTTTGGTAAACCCTGTATAAAGGGAACCAGGATTGCGATAGCCGATATATTGCAATGGCTGGCTTCCGGCATGACACAAGAAGATATATTAAATGATTACTCTTCGCTTATAAAAGAACATATACTAGCAGCACTTGCTTTTGCAGCTAATCGCGAAGCCATGATAAAAATAATAGCTGCTTAAGTATGAAGCTGTTGTTAGACGCCAACGTTTCGTGGCGGTTAGCCAGCCGCCTGCAAGCTCACTTTGAAGCCTGCTTTCATGTCGATTTTATTGATCTTACAGTTCCTGTAAAAGACATTGAAATATGGAATTATGCCTTAACCAATCAGTTAACTATTGTTACAAACGATGAAGATTTTTTAAACCTGATAAGCACAAAAGGCTTTCCTCCTAAAGTCGTTCTTTTAAAAACAGGCAATCAAAGTACTAACTATATTGAAGCCCTATTAATAAATCACAAAAACGATATAGAAGCTTTATATCATTCGCTTGAATACGGTGTATTGGAATTGTTTTAATTTCATTGCTCTTTTCAGATTAATGAACCGGTTAACAGTTTCCCCTTTAAGGCTTGGGAGCTTTCTTCAGCTTCTCCCACATCTCTGGTATGCGTTTTATCCAAACCAATTCTCGTCTTTTTATACCCGCATCTTCGGCAGGATAACCAAAGTAAGTTTTCCCACCTTTTAACGAAGAAGGCACGCCGCTTTGCGCCAGCACAATCGCGTTCTCGCCAATGGTTAATGTTTTACTTACACCAACCTGTCCCCACAATACAACACCATCTTCTATTTCAACAGCGCCGGCAATACCAACCTGTGCTGCAAACAAACAATTCTTGCCAATGTTGCTGTCATGACCAATATGAACCATGTTATCCATCTTCGTTCCGCTGCCGATTCTGGTTGACGCGGTAACACCTCTGTCAATGGTACAACCGGCGCCAATTTCAACATCATCTTCTATCACTACATTACCGCAGCTTTGCATACGCTTGTACCAAACATCACGGTTCTTTTTTGTGTTGTAATAAAACGCGTCACTGCCAATAACAGAGCCAGCTTGTATCACTACATTATTGCCAATTTCTGTATAATCATTCAGCGTAACATTGGCATGAATTATACAGTTCTTTCCAATCTTTACATCTTTACCAATAAACACATTCGGCATCACGATAGAACCTTCTCCAATCACGGCTGTTTCGCTGATTGGTTTCGTTGCCGGTGTGAAAGGACGAAAGTGATTTACAATAGTTAAATAAGCTTCAAATGGCTGCTCTAAAATCAGTAACGTTTTGCCTTGCGGAAGTTCCACATCTTTTGTATTGATGATGATATGTGAGGCTGCACTTTTTAAACAGGCATCAAAATATTTTGGATGATCTACAAACACAACATCACCTTGTTCAACCTTATGTATTTCATTAATGCCGGTGGCTTGTGCGGTTGCATCACCAACAACTTCTGCGTGTATTAAATCAGCAAGCCATTGTATTGTTACCGGTGCAGGAAATTTCATTCGCTTTTGTTTTACTAACATCAAAGATAACAGCAGCGATAGTGAAGAGGCTGATAAAAATATTTTTATAAATAAAGAGTAACGATTGAACATACAGAAAGAAAGAATCATTGTAATGCGAACTCTGAAAGCCTTTACCAGCAAGCTTTTCAGCTTGATGTAAAAATGAATTGATAATAACTTTTAGTAAGCAGAACATCGGTTATTTATAATAATGCACATTGCTTTATTTATTTTGTGTATAAAAATTACCGAATTTTTTTTTGCATTGGTGAAAACTATATTTAATATTGTGTTGGGAATGATATTCCCGATACTTACTAACCCATCTACATAGCGAATCCCGCAACAAAATGCGGGATTTTTTATTGCATGAATCGTTACTTTATTATCTACAAACCATATCTTGTTTTATCACAATTCACTTCAGAATCGGGACAGCAAACATTGGCTGATTTCTTTCCGGTTGATAAAGATGTATACCCGGTTGGAAGACTTGATAATGATAGTGAAGGCTTGCTGATTTTGACAAATGATAAGTCGTTAAATCATCGCTTATTACATCCTTCTTTTCAACACGAAAGAGAGTATTGGATTCAGGTTGATGACGCTATAACAAACGATGCTGTTTCGCAATTACAAAAAGGTGTTGATATTAATGTTGATGGCAAAATATACAGAACAAAACCTTGTCTTGCGAGGCTGTTACCAGATGATATAAAAGTGCCGCCGCGCAATCCGCCGATACGTTTTCGAAAGGAGATTCCTGCGCCCTGGATCAGTATGATTTTACATGAAGGAAAAAACAGACAGGTAAGAAAGATGACGGCTAAAGTTGGTTTTCCAACTTTGCGTTTAATCAGGCAGCGGATTGTGCATATTGCATTGGGAACAATGCAGCCGGGCGATATGATTGAACTGCCGCAAAAGGCAATTTATAAGAAGCTTGGGTTGTAGTTTCAACCACTAAAACAAAAAGAAAATAAGGTGCACAAAGTGTTCTTTTTACTATAAGTTCTTCTTTTCTTCTTTTGTGAAACTTGGTTCTCTTTGCGTCTTTGTGGTTCGTAACTGCAATACTTCATCGCGTTTTATTTTATCCCAGTATTTCCTGGCGACAAACAAAAAACCAAAGCTTTCACCGTGTTCTTTATTAATATGTTTATGATGCATTTTGTGTGCCCAGCGAATCACTTTTACATAACGTTTGCGGCTGTGTGTAAACCATTTAAATCGTTGATGAATAATAACATCATGCACTAAAAAATAAGCCACGCCATACAAAGCCAGTCCCGCACCAATGCATACAATCCAGTAATGTTCGTATCGCATCCCAAGCATGATACAAAGCCAGCTTGGAATAGCGAAAATGAAGAAGAACCAGTCGTTCTTTTCGAAAAATCCGGGATATTTTTTATGATGATCTTCGTGCAGATACCAAAGAAAACCATGCATTACATATCTGTGAATCAGCCACGTAGCGCCTTCCATAACAAGGAAAGTTGCCAGCACGATGAATATATAGAAAAGCCATATCATAGAAACACTCTTAACAATAAAAAGAATAATACTTGTACAATAAACAAATGTACTGCCAACCGGTTGTTTTTTTCGAATGGTAACAGCCTGAAAACTGTTAAGAGTACAGCACTGATGAGAAACCAGCATGTGTAATTGTAAAATGGAATGCTGCCATCGCCAAGCCATTGCCAGTAACCGAGTTTTACAGCAACCGGCTCTATAATAAAATCAAAAAGCGTGGCTAATAAAGCGCCGTCTGTTATAAATGAAATGAGCTGTACAGAAGGTTTTACCTGTGACTGCATATCAGCCAGTTTTTTATCTGACCAATTATAGATTTTAGATGAGATAATGCCGGTACAATAAATAATAATAAACCAGTTGATGCCAATCAGCAAAGGCACGCCATGATGTTGCCATCCCAATACAGTTCCATATTGGTAATGACCAAATAAAGCACTTGTATTTACACCAATTAATTCAACCGTAAAACCAACAATATAACTGATAAGAAAGAAAAGAAAAAAAGCTTTGTTCTTTTGAGTTTGTGTGATGATAAGAAGCAAAGACATTAATATCAAATTCAATGGTGTGTTTTGTACAAACCAATCTCTGTAAGGCGAGAACAAAATGCCAATTGCGCCGCTGATATGAAACAGCAACACGATAAACAAAGCTACATTTTGCAGAAGCGATTCTTTACTGCGCATGTTTCCATTTTTGTTTATCAACCGCTACTATATCACTCATAATTTTTGCGCTTTGCAAACACAGCGGAATACCGCCGCCGGGATGAACACTGCCGCCTACAAAATACAATCGCTTTACTGCATTCGTAAAGTTCGGATGACGTAAAAATGCGGCCGTTTTGCTGTTAGAACTTGTGCCATATAAAGAACCCATGTAAGACGATGTATGGCTTTCAATTAAGACAGGATCAAGTATAGCTTCTGTTTCTATTAAAGGTTCAATATGGATTTGTAAAATGCGGCTAAGTTTCGCAATAATATTCTTCTTTAGTTGTTGTTTCCATTCGTTTGAATACTGTCCGCTGTTCGCAGGCGCGTTCACCATAACAAACCAGTTTTCTTTTCCTTCAGGCGCTTGTATTCCAGGCTCGCATTTGCTTGTTATATTGATGTAAATAGTTGGATCGTCATAGAGTTGTTTAGTCGTAAAAATATGATTGAATTCTTCTTGATAATTGTTGCTGAAAAAAATGTTATGCAGCTCTAACTGCGGAAAGATTTTATTAATTCCCCAATAAAAGATAAACGCGCTGCTGCTGCGTTCCTGCTTTAGTATTTTTTTCGCTTTGACTTCATCTTTCAGTAAATATTTGTAAGTAAAATAAACATCCATATTGCTTACTAAAATATCTGCAAAATAATTTTCGCCGTTTACCACAACACCTTTCGCTTCCGTACCCGAACAAATGATACTTTGTACAGACGTATCAAAATGAAAAATCACGCCTTTTTTTATGGCTAATTTGTATAACGCATTTGCAATGCTTATCATGCCGCCTTTCGGATAATAAACGCCTTCATTATATTCCAGATGTGGTATCACGCTTAACATTCCGGGCGCTTTGTAAGGATTGCTTCCGTTATAGGTTGCATAGCGGTTAAAGAGTTGCGTGGTGTGTTTATTTGTAAAGCTTTTGCTGTTGATTGTATTGAACGTCGAAAACAAATATTTTGGCGATGTATGCAACAACGCTTTTGCAATGGGCGCCTTGTATAAAGTGCTCCATTTATGAAGAGAATAATTTAAAAAAATACTTCCTGTTGTTTCATATAATTCTTTAGAACCGGCGATGTATTTCTTTATATCATCTTCTTTTTCTCCTGTTTTTTCAGCTAATTCTTTGGCTAATTTTTCTGCATTAGCAAAGCCATTAATAACGGTTCCGTCTTCATAAAAATACTTACAAGCTATCGGCACAGGTTGATACTGAAAATATGCTTCAATCGGTTCATTTACCAAAGCAAACAACTCTTCAATATTCTGTGGTTGGGTAAACAAACTGGGTCCGCCATCAAAGCAATAACCAGTATCTGTAAAAGAGCTGATTTTGCCACCGGCAATGCTATTTTTTTCAAACACTGTAACCGCGAAATCCTGCGCTGCCAGCCTGATTGCGGCAGCTAAACCGGCGACGCCTGCACCTATAATAATGGCTTTTTGCTGATGTGACATATTGATTGCAAAGAAGCTCAAAGATAGGAGCGAAGCTTTTAGTAAAAGATAAGAATACTGCACTTTATAAATTGGGGTAAGAATAAAAAACCGGGCAACATTCTTATTTGTTTACTTTGTTCATCATTACCAAAAATGAGAACTGTAAAACCGGCTGCATGAGTTTCTGCAAAAAGCTGTTTTGTTGCTTTATTCTTATTGCCTGTTGTAAACAGAACAGACTGTTTGCTCAACAGCTCGATTACAATTGGTTTAAAGGCTGGTGGCTGTATTACAATATGCAGCCTGATACTATGAACGGGCAGCGCATAGAAAGCGAATTAGACATCACAGAAATAAACGAGAACAACTATACAGGCATTCAAAAAATCTATTGCAGCAATGATACATTAGCGCAGGTAAAAAAGCTGTGTCGTGGTTCATTTCAAAACGGTGAAATTAGTTATGAAAGCGGGCGGGAAATCAGTCGGAAAGAACCGCAGGAAACTTACATCTGGAATGCTTATACAAACTATACGGTTGATAAGAGTTATTTCTCCATCAAAGACCATAAACTGATCTTTCATATTGATGTTATTTCGCCGGATAAAAAGTTTGTAAAACAGTTTGCTTATTACCGCGACTTAACTCAATTTGATTTTTCGCTGCGCATGAAATTAATACAGCGATACGGCTCGCCGCACCTGGTAGAAGACACTATAAAAGTGGTACAAAATATTGAACCCGACAGGAACGATACTTCTTTTTATGTTGATGTACTGCCGGGAAAAGATAGTTTATCAACCGAGATTATAACAAGAACAAATACACTGGTAAGAACAGTGCAGGTTACATCGCCGGATATACAGGTTGTATTGCTGGATGATGCAGAAATTGATGGCGATATTATTTCATTGTATCACAATAATGTATTGGTATTAGATCATAAAACGTTGGGAAAAGAAGTGGTGAAATACACATGCAAAGTTGATAAAGAACATGCGCATCATGAATTTATTGTGGTAGCCGAAAACTTAGGCAGCAGTCCGCCAAATACAGCGCTGGTGCGCATTAGAGCCGGTGCTCAAAAGTTTGAATTTGTAGTTCATTCCAACCTTCATCAGAACGTAAAACTGGCAATTGATTATACCGGCGAATAAAACATTTTCTGCTTTTATAACGGCTACATTTGCACTTATTTTTTTCTATGAGCAATACTTTATCGCTGGCAAGCGAGAACTACGCAGGCATACATCCGGCTATGATGAATGCTATTATACAAGCCAATCAGGGACATGTAAAATCGTATGGCGGCGATCCGTATTCTTTAAAAGCAATTGAAAAAATAAGAGAGCATTTTGGTACAGGCGCCGAAGTGCATTTTGTGTTTAACGGAACCGGCGCCAATGTGTTTTCGCTTAGCACCATGACGCGTTCGTTTCATGCTATTCTTTGTTCCGATTTAGCGCATGTTTATGTAAATGAATCAACCGCGGTAGAAGCTTTTACCGGTTGCCGTTTATTGCCTGTAAAAACCCAAGATGGCAAGATGCTGCCGGAACATCTGGAACAATCTATTATCCAGGTTGGCGATATGCATTATCCGCAGGCAAAAGTGCTTACGCTTACACAACCAACCGAATATGGCACTGTTTACACACCTGAAGAAATGAATGTCCTGGTAAGCATTGCCCGGAAAAATAATTTGTATGTTCATATTGACGGCGCGCGTTTGTTTAATGCGGCCGCTGCTATGCAAACCACGTTAGAAGCGGTTACAGCCGGCGCCGATATTATTTCGTTAGGCGGAACAAAAGCAGGAATGATGTTTGGCGAAGCCGTTATCTTCTTAAATCAGCAGCTATACAAAGACAGTAAGTTTTTATTAAAAAGAAGTATGCAGCTCGATTCTAAAATGCGGTTTATCGCCTGCCAGTTTGAAGCGATGCTGACCAATAATTTATGGCGTGATATTGCGATGCACACCAACAATATGGCACAATTGCTCGCCAGCCGTTTAGAACAGTTTAGCCAAATAAAAATTACGCAACCGGTTGATACAAACGCAGTGTTTGCTATTCTTCCGGCCGGTTGGATAAATCCCATGCAAAATGTATTGCCGTTTTATATGTGGGATGAAAGCATCAATGAAGTGAGACTGATGTGCGCGTTCGATTTACAACCGGAACATATTGAAGAATTGATTGAAAACATCAAACAATTATAGTTTGCATTTTACAGCTATTGTCGGGTAAACCTGGAATGTATTATCTGTTGTCAATACATGATAATACATATTTATTTTGGTGCCTGCACTCAAAACAGAGTTTAGTTTATACCAGAATTGTGGCTCGGCAAAAAAGGAAAACCGTTTACCTTTTAATTGTTTTGTATAATCGTCTCCCTGATTTTTATTTTCCGTCCAAATTGAAAAATCACCGGACCATTCTGCTTTATAATTACAAATGCCTTTCCACCAATATAATGTATATAAAAAATCGTGACTTCCTTTGTTGTAAGAAACGTATTTGTAATTCAGTACGCTGCTTACATAAGTATTTTTCCATTTAAACGGGTAACTCAATCCTGCCGAATAAGTATTGGTAATATAATAACTGTATTGTTTCGGCTCCGTAATTCCAAGTCCGCCGCTGTATTGAACATTCAAAAATACCTTCGGTTTCCAGCATCGGAATGATTGAGAAACCTGCATATAAAATTTGCCGAGGTTATCGTTTTGACCTAAAAAATCTGCTTGCATCTTCAATAAAAAAGAACCGGGTTTTATAAAATTTTTACCTGAATCCTGGCTTTTAAAATATTCAAAATACAAGGTAGAAAAATTTCGAATGTTGTGTTTCGGGTCAAGTGTATGCCTTGCATCGTAATGCAGTTGAAGGGTTTGCGATAACAAAGCATTGCCAAAAAGACAAAAAATAACCAAGCTTAACCATTTCATATATTTGAGTTTTACAGTGCTGCGTTGTAATAAAAAAGTGATAAAAGCAGCAGAGGTAAAATTGGATTTCCTGTTAAACAAGAAGCGGAAACAGCGTGGAAATCTGTAGAATTCTGGCGGAAATCATTTGGAAATTAAAGTATAAAATCCGGAAACCATACCATGCAGGATGCAACCACTACGGCTTTCATTAATTTGTTTACAGAAGCATTTCAAAAATGTTTTGGTACCAACCTGCACACAACACTTTCCGAAACAGAAAGTAAACATTTCAGCAACCGGATTTTTGAAGAAACAGGTTTGGTAATCGGTGCCAAAAGCCTGAAGAATTATTCATTTTATATTCTCAACCCGGCAGATGCAAAACCGGAAAAACCTTCTGTTGCCACGCTCGATACATTGGCTCGCTATGTATTGAATGCACCTTATACCGACGAGATAAAACGAAAAGAAAAGGAAGCGCATTACCCATATTGGTTTCAATACCGGAATCGCTCTGCCGCAGAAAATATAGCGGAGCCGGAAAAAATAGAAACTGAAAATGAACCAGGCATTATTCCGGCAAAAAAAGGAAAGTCGTTTTTTATTTGGATGATTGTTATTATGAGCATCGTCGCTGCCATTGCTTTGTATTTTTATTTTGATAAAGCCGCAGAAGCATTTACAGATGATTTTCATACAGTAGATGATGACTCATTAAAAAGCAACGGCTGGTTTTTGCAAATGAAAGAAGAAGCATGGTGGAACAAACGGAATGTTTTGCCATCGCATCTTACTTTGTTTACGCTTCCGGGTGATAACTGGACTGACTCGGCTCACGAGCCCGGCATCAAAAATTTGTTGTTACGGAAAATAAACGCAGATTGTTTTACTGCAGAAATTCATCTCGATAATTTTGTTCCCTTACACGAGTGGCAGCAAGCCGGAATTTTATTGTTGGAAGACACAACATTCAAAGGTAAAAGTCTTCGTCTTTCTTTGGCTTACAACGATTTTTTTGGCGGCTATAATCGTCCAAAAGAAATTATTATTCAAGCGATTTATTCTAATGCAAATGATATAAGTAACCCGGAAGAAATTATTCATTTACCAGTATTCAACATTGAATCCGGGCAGGAAGAACTGGTGGCAAATAATCTCCGCAAATCTGCTTTGCAGATTGAGAAGAATAACAACCATTTTCGGTTTTTATATGCCACCGGGCAAGCCGATAATTTTGCTTTTAAAGAAGCCTTGCATAAAGACATAGATTTTCATCCGCGCTATATTGGCATTTTCGCATTGCAAGGTTTTGTAAACAATCCAAACTATATACCTGCCTGCTTTACATACTTCCATTTGCAACCCGTTTCCTGCACCAAATAATTTGGCTGATTATTATCATTTTCAGATAAAATCGTTAGATTCTTTTTGCATCTGTTTAACCACAACAATACTGGTTTGTCTTTACTTTCGCAGGGTTATAATGAAGACAATATCTGCCATATTCTTTATCCTTATTTATGTGCTTTTTTGCAGCAGTATAGCAGGAGTTATTCCCGTTTCGGAGCGCGGTAATTATAACTGTGCATGTTCATACACGATAGGTACAAATTGCGATGATACAGATAACAATGCACCGATTTCAAAGGTTCATGTTGTTTATAAGCAGGCTGCGAAGGGCGGCAATTATAAATCAATATATCCGTGTAAGTTATCATCTTATGTGCCGGTTGATTCGCCTTACTTTTTATCCTCTGAAGCGGAACCTACAGTTGCCATTTTTTTTACAAGCGATCATTCGCTTTTTATCAGGCATTGCGCGCTGTTAATCTGATGTCTTGTTTATTCTTTCTACTCCTATTAATTTTCTGATAATAAATGCAAGCAGATTGTTCTGCGACAAATTATTCTTTGCAAATAAATATATCAATACAATGAACAAGATAATTATGATACTTATGTTGATAGTATATCCTGTTATATATTGCCAGGCGCAAGATTCGGTAAGTGCTGAAAGTATAAATCCAAAATATAAAAAAGCAAGAGCGACTAAGCTTCCTGTTATTACCAAGGGATATTATTCAATATATAAAAACAACGAAAAGCTTGCCGTTGGTAGCCCGTTAAAAATTGTTACCAATCCTGTTATAGCAGAAGGCTCACCCGCAAAAGGTTATTATTCTATTGGCAACAATCAAAGAAACATTTATAAAGGTGGTGAAAGTTTTATATCTAAAACGCCTCAAAATCCTTCGGCGAACAAAGGATATTATAGTATAGACAGATCATCAGGTAAAACTAAAGAAAACGATACGCTTGTGGCTATTCAGGTAATAACAAACGACAGCGCCTCCGCAAATAATTAATTGAACAAATGAAAGAGATGACTTTATAAATTAATCATCTTTTTTTACACCTGTTTAACCTCTGTGGCACAACTTTTATCGTATATATCAATCTAAAACAAACAAAATAAATATAACAGACTATGCGATTTACATTTATAGCAGCCGCTGCTTTTTCGATATTACTTTTCAGCCAGTGCAGCCAGGCGCAATCAAAGAAAAATGCAAAAGCGGATTACCCGGTAAAACATACGGATGCGGAATGGAAAATCATGCTTTCGCCGGAACAATACAATGTGCTTCGCGAACAAGGAACAGAGCGTGCTTTTACAGGTAAATACGATCATTTTTACGAAGCCGGAACGTATTATTCAGCCGCTTCGTTGCAGCCAGTTTTCAGCAGCGAGACCAAGTTTAACAGCGGTACAGGTTGGCCAAGTTTTTATGCGCCGATCAGTAACGATGCCGTAAAACTGGTGAAAGATGAAAGCTTTGGCGAAACCCGCTGGGAAGTGGTTGACAGTAAAACCGGCTCGCACTTGGGTCATGTATTTGATGATGGTCCACAACCAACCAGTAAGCGTTATTGTATGAACAGCGCGGCTCTCATATTCGTTCCGAAAGGAGGCAAACCGCCGGTAAGTGCAAAACAATAATTTCCGTAAACAAATAACAATTTACAAATAAGAAAGTCCGGTTTTGCGCCGGACTTTCTTATTTGATAACAACAATATATAGCCGCTAACTTCTAAAATAATCTATAGTTTCATAGTCGTAGCCGATCAAAGCAATTGTGGTGTATTCTTGTAACGGAGTATGATTCACAGAACAAAGTGAAAAGAGCCTGATGTTTACCATTGCTTACGACCCGATTTATGCGCATCCGTTGCCGGAAAATCATCGTTTCCCGATGCTGAAGTACGAACTGATACCCGGTCAGTTATTGTATGAAGGAATTATTACAGAGGAAAACTTGTTTTCACCGGAACCACTTGCCGAAGACATCATACTCCGAACGCATACAGTCGGTTACTGGCAGCGCATGAAAGCGGGACAACTTACCGTAAAAGAAATGCGGGCAATTGGTTTTCCGCAAAGTCACCAACTGGTAGAACGGGAAATCAGGATTAGTAAAGGAACGATTGATTGTGCTTTAAACGCGTTGCAATACGGCGTGTCGCTCAATGTAGCCGGCGGTACGCATCATGCTTTTGCCGGCAGGGGTGAAGGCTTTTGCCTGCTGAACGATTTTGCTATAGCAAGTCATTATTTACTCGATAACAAGCTGGTAAAAAAGATATTGATTACCGACCTTGATGTACACCAGGGTAACGGAACCGCTTCTATTTTTGAAGGCGATGACCGCGTATTTACGTTTAGTATGCACGGACAACATAATTATCCGTTTCACAAAGAATGGAGCGATTTGGATATTGGTTTGCCCGATGATACCGGCGGCAATGAATACCTGCGCATCTTAGAAAAAACATTGCCAGATCTGATTGAAAAAGTGAAGCCTGATTTTATGTGTTTTGTATCCGGTGTAGATGTATTGGCGACTGATAAGTTTGGTAAAATGAAGCTAAGTGTTGCTGATTGTAAGCAACGTGATGAAATTGTTTTCAGTCTTTGTAAACAGCACGAAATACCGGTTGCGGTGGCAATGGGCGGCGGCTATTCTCCCAATATCCGGACGATTGTGGAAGCGCACTGCAATACATATAAACTGGCGAAAGATGTGTTTGGGTTGTAGGGAAATGTGGTTGTATAATGTTCTTTATTGTTATAGTTGAAAGTTTTAAATGCATTTATATATGGACTGATGGTTAAGCTGGCTATTTATATTAAGTAAAAAAATAAGTTAATCAAGGTAATTAAAGTTATTTCAACTATTATTAATAATTGTTATCCATGAATTATCAAAACCAATTTTATCTAATATAAATTCTTTTGGAATTAAATCAGGCTTTTTAATGTTAAGAAGCATATGCTTTAATGGTACGGTTTCAAATATTGTAAATTGTTGACCACCTGATTGCCAAGTAAATTTTTGTTTATCATCTATCCTTTGATATCCATATAAGTTTTTTCCATTCCATCGCCAATAATATAATTCAGGATCATACCTAATTGTATCAAATTCAAAAATTACACTTTCAATTAAATCAAAAGAACGAATTAAAACAACAGTTCTTAAATGCTTATAATGTCTTTTAATATCCGAAACTCTTTCATTCCATATAGTTAATACATGTTCACCATGCTCATCGGGTAATTTTCCAGGCTGTACATCATAATCGTAAGAATTAATCAAATCATTTCTACCAGAAATTAACCTAATATTTTTAACTCGGGATGGCCGCGAATGTTTAACTGATTTTGCGCCTCAAGCAGTATTATCTAATACAATATCATCAAGCCCTATAACTGAGGGTTTCCATATAGCACCAATTGCTTTTGCAAAAATCTGTTCCCACTCTTTGCCTTCAATATCAGTTGCGCCTCGTGTGGCAAGTATATAAACTAATTGCTCACCAATACTATAAGGAAATTTATTTGGAAAGTTATTTAGTATAAATGGCGGAGAGAATTTATTTACAGTTTTTAATTTAGGTGATTGCTTGCTCATTATTTCCTATTGTATTCTATTTCATACTCTCTTAAAACATTTGTCATGTCGAGACTTTTTGCAATATATGGTAACAATTTTAAAATAACTGCTTTTATCATATTTACTGGAACAGCATTGCCAGCTTGCCTTCTTGCTTGCACATCATTGTCTATAATTTTATAAGTATCTGGAAAGCCTTGCAATCGAAACATTTCTCTTGGTGTTAAACGCCTTTCACCATTTACCAGCAAATAATTATAAGAAGCCCCGGCTCGTAATGCACATGAGTATGGATAAGAACAAATATTGCCGGATTTATTTTCATGCCATATCGAAAGAGAATAAGCAGAAGTATGTTTTTCTTTCCTTTTAGTTATTATATAAGTTGAAGCGAAGTATTTTTTATCTATTTTTTTCTCAAGTAGTTGATGTAAAGGAATAAATGGTTTTAAAGGGGAAGGAAAAGAAAATAATATTGGATCTTTATGTCCAATAATAATAATTCGTTCTCTTTTTTGTGGTAGGCCATAATCCAAAGCATTAAGCACAGTATATTGAACATGATAATGTAAAGCTTGTAATGTCCTGATGATAACTTTCAAAGTTTGTCCTTTATTATGACCTACAAGCTGTTTTACATTTTCAAGAATGAAAGCTTTTGGCTTTTTTTCTTTTATAATATTTGCAATGTAAAAGAAAAGAGTTCCTCTTGTATCTTCAAAACCTTTCATCTGACCAATAATACTAAAAGGCTGGCATGGAAATCCAGCAAATAAAATATCATGTTCAGGTATATTATTTACATCAACTTTCGTAATATCTCCATGAGGTTTGTCAGTAAAATTCCTTTCGTAAGATTGCTGACAGAAAGGATCAATATCAGACGAGAAAACACATTTTGGAATTAAATTGTTTTCAAAACATCCTTGCTCCATAGCAATACGAAAACCACCTATTCCACAAAATAAATCAACAAACTTTATTTGTTCCACAAGCAATAAAGGGTTTTTAATATTTAAATTTGGGTTTTGCTTTGTAAAGCTAATCAAATATAGAAGTTTGAACTTGAAATTCATTTATCCTTCTATTTGCTATTTCGCAGTATTCTAGACTAATTTCACTGCCTATCCAGTTTCTTTTATGTTTAATTGCCATTTTTGCGGTAGTACCGCTTCCCATAAAAGGATCATAAATTAAATCTCCTTCATTACTCCAAGAAATTATGTGGTCTTCGGCCAAACTTTCTGGGAAAATAGCAGGATGTTTGAATGCTATTCTATCTTTCGAACTATTATCTCTTCCATTTGCATATCTCCAGACGTTAAACCGTGATCCAAACTGTTCTCTTTTACACAAACCTCCTCTTTTATTTCCGCCAACAGTACCAACAAATTTATTCTCTCTGTCTTTTATTAAATTAACTGACTGTGGAAACCCTTTACTTAAAATAAACATATATTCAAATACCTGATGGTATCTAGTAGAATCTGGATAAGCCATTCCTGACTTTTCATATATCATTGTATCATGCAAATTGAATCCGCAATCTTTAAAAAAAAGAGCTTGTCTAAACGATGTTCCACTTTCACTGCCTTTAATTGTTGAATCACTAACAATCCAGACAACAATACCACCTTTCTTTGTTACTCTAAATAACTCTTTAGCAATTTTTTCAAAATGAAATTCATATCCATTGTATTGTCGTAAATCATCGTAGGGAGGGCTTGTAACTGTCAAATCTATCAATTCTGACTCCATTGATAACATAGTATCTAAACAATTCTCATTATAAATTCTATTTAATTCCATTTTCACTTATTTACAGTTCCTAAGCAAATCTAAACACCTAATTTTTTTTATTTAAGCCAAGTTTTTCACAGTTAAGAATTTTTTGATTCTACATTCAAATTTATTCTTCCCTTTTTCAAAATTTATAAAAATTGGATAGAATAATATTGTAAAATTTAAGAATAATCATTTTACATCTTCCTCATTCCGAATCATCATCTTTCGGTGTAATCAAAATCATAAACAAACCAAACAGTAAAAAAGCAATACCCGCGTAAAGATTAATATTCGCAGCTAACAGGGCGCTTACAAAGTAACCAAACAATAATATCAGCGCGACAAGCAGGAAGAACAAACCGATAATAAAACTTAACGATGTAAAACGTTTCTGCATAATAACAAGTTTAGAAGAAAATGATGTTTAACAATACAGTGATAACTAAAAGAACAATGCTGATTGGCACAACTCGTTTATACCATTTTTGTTCGTGATATTCAGGCTTAACGGTAAGTGAATAGACAAGCCCTTTCAATTCCTCATCCTGCTTGGGTTTGGTAAGCAAACTCACCACGATGGTAACTACAAAATTCGCTATCCACGATACACCGGCTACAATAAAAGCTTGTCCCATACCACTCCGGATTTCATACAAAGGCGCAATCCATCCGCCTTTGCCTTCGGCAATGGTTAATCCATGTGTAAGGGCGGCTGCTACTGTGCCTGCCAGCAAGCCGCAAAACGCGCCGTGACCAGTGGTGCGTTTCCAGAACATACCTAATAAAAACGTGGCGAAAAGAGGTCCGTTTACAAAACTGAAAACCAGTTGCAGAAAGTCGTTTATATTATTGAAGCTTTTGGCGATGTAAGCGGTAATAATGGAAAGAAGAATGCCTGCCACCGTAATTCCTTTACCCACCCATAAATAATGATTGTCTGACTTGTTTTTTACAAAATAAGATTGGTAAATATCATACGTAAAAACAGAATTAAAAGCCGTAACATTACCCGCCATGCCGCTCATAAATGAAGCAATCAAAGCGGTAATACCAACGCCCAATATTCCGCTTGGATAATAGTGTGCAATGAGCGAAGGCAATGTCATTGTATAATCCAATTCGCCGCTTGCAGTTGATGGTATGCGAAATCCTTTTGATTGCAAAGCCGGCTGCATTAATGCAATGGCTATAACACCCGGCAATACAACAATCAGCGGCATCAGCATTTTAGGTATGGCAGCCATAACAGGCGTGCGTTGAGCATCGCCCATATTGCGCGCGATCATAGCTCTTTGCACCACCAAAAAATCGGTGCACCAATAACCGAACGACATTACGAAGCCAAGCCCGAATATCAACGAAATAAAATTCAATCCCATCGGGTTATCATCTGCCTTGCCCATGTATTTCCAGGCATGTGTCAGTTGCGGTGCTAAGTTCGCTTTTATATTCTCCCAGCCACCGGCATCGTGCAAGGCTATAACTACCAACGGCGATAGACCCAATACAATCAAAAAAAACTGGAGCACTTCGTTATATACGGCGCTCGTTAATCCACCTAAAAAAGTATAAATCATAACAATACCGGCGGCCAGCCATACGGATACGTCAAAGTCCCAATGCAAAATAACTTCGAGCAATTTTGCCAGTGCATATAACGAGATGCCTGATGAGAAAATCGTCATCACGGCAAATGAAACAGCGTTCAATGCTCTTGTTTTTTCATCGAAGCGCATAGATAAATATTCGGGCACGCTGCGGGCTTTGCTGCCATAATAAAAAGGCATCATAAACACGGCTAAAAATACCATAGCGAAGATGGCGCCGACCCAATAAAAATGCACCGTCATAATGCCGTATTTCGCACCCGATGCTACCATGCCCAAAACTTCCTGCGCGCCAAGATTGGCTGATATGAAAGCCAGGCTGGTTATCCATAACGGGATGTTTCTGCCGCTCGATAAAAAGTCGTTGCTGGATTTGATTTTCTTTTTAATAATAAAACCAACCGTAACAACAAAAGCGAAATAGATAAGAATGATAAGATAATCGGCAAGATGCAGTTTCATGGCGGCAATGGTTCGTTTATTGAAAGCACAATATATTCAATCAATACATAATTTTTATTTTAATTGTTACTGTGTTTGATAATGAGTTATTGGCTAACTTTATTTTTCAATTTTAAAAAAGCTTGTTATGAATGCTGTAAAACAAAATCAATTGTCGGTAGCCGAAATAAATCCGCTTGGCAGTCTTGATGAATGGGAAGATGATTTGCTGAAACGTTATCCGGATCCTGAAGATATTGCCACATCAAAATCAACAGAAGAATATCGCAATTATGAAGAGCCGGGACGTGATACGGTTCGTGAATTTTATCGGTTGAATCATACCTATCAAACATACGATTTTGTGCAGCAAAAGCGGGCTAATTATTTAAAGTTTGATAAGAAAAAAATGCCCGTTTGGGATGCGTTCCAGTTCTTAAACCAACTGGTTGATGATTCTGATCCGGATACAGATCTTGACCAGTTTCAGCACTTGTTGCAAACCTCGGAAGCCATTCGCAGAGACGGTCATCCCGACTGGATGGTGGTTGTAGGTTTGTTGCACGATATGGGTAAAGTGCTTTGCTTGTTTGGCGAGCCGCAATGGGCTGTTGTGGGCGATACTTTTCCGGTTGGCTGCGCCTATTCAAATAAAATTGTGTATCCTGAATTCTTTACAAATAATCCCGATTCTACTAATGAACGTTACAATACAAAGTTTGGCGTGTATGAACCGAATTGCGGTTTGCGCAATGTAACCATGAGTTGGGGACACGATGAATACGTGTATAATATAGCAAAAGATAGTTTGCCCGAAGAAGGTTTATACATGCTGCGTTATCATTCGTTTTATCCCTGGCACAAAGAAGGCGCGTATGATTATTTGCTTGACGATCATGACCGCAAGATGCTGAAATGGGTGAAGTTGTTTAATCCGTATGATTTGTATTCAAAGAATCCAACGCCGCCAAACTGGGCTGAGCTTCGTCCGTATTATGAAGATTTGGTTGCGAAGTATTTACCGGCTGAATTGAAGTTCTAAAGATTCTGTTTTATATTAAAAAACGTATTGTAGTTAATCTGCAATGCGTTTTTTTATGTTCATACAAATCGTTCACTTGTTATTTGTTTTTATCTGCCAGGCTAATATTACCGGCTATAATGTTGTATTGAGTTTGATATGAAAATCGCAATTTGTTTTATTGCAAATCCTTTTGATAGTTATAAAACATCAAATCAAAATCAATAAATAAAAAATAAAGCTTTGCCAAAAAACAACAAGTTATAAATTTGACAAAACTTACAATATGATCAACGCCAAAAAAATTTGCAAAGCAATTTCTGTTTCTTTCGCTTTTGTGCTTGTAATGACAGCTTTTACAAGTTGCGCAAGCGGAACCAGTGCTACTTCCTCATCAGACAGTACAGCCGCATCCGGTTCTATGACAACTGATAGTACAACTACCTCATCATCATCAGACACGTCTTCTACAAAGACAGACACAAGTACAACGCCAATGACTGATACAACTCATAAAGATTCTACGAAGTAGTTCCAAATCATCAAAAAAAAGCATAACCAGGTAGCATTTATTTTGGTTATGCTTTTTTCTTTTGATGATACGTAGAACTATCTTTCAGACGCCTGCTACATACACATTTTTCTGAGACTGATTGTTTTTTCGTTTTAAAATTAATGCGGCTACAAGACTTACAATTATCCCAACCGGGATAATTTCCATATAGGTAAGCAATATCACAAACAAAGGATTTTTATACATATCCGAATAGGTTTGCATTTGCGCGGTTTGCCTCGCGAATTCAGTCGCACTTGTTCCGTCTGTCTTGGCTTTGTTCAATACATAAGCCGTGTATTTATCCATAAAATCGGGAATGAAAAAATAGTAACAAATCAACCAGATTACAACATAAATAGTAGATGTAACCAACGTTACCAAAAGAGCAGCTTTAAAAGCTTTTCCAAAACTGATGACGCCGCCATTTTGTTTGTCTCTTACTTGCTTAACGGCAACAAAAATGAGGGAGAAAGCAAGTGTCATAGCGGCATAGCCGATAATCATATTGCCTTCGTATTGCCCGGTTTGCGTGCAATACGAAGTAGAGATAACCAATACAGAAGCTACAATAAGACCTCCGAATGTACCATAGCGAAGCAGAACGTTTTTTTTCATACAAGTTGTTTTTGGTGAGTGATACTATTTGATTGCAAGATGTGTAAAACACGATCCAAACCGCTCATACTTTCGGGTGATTTTGATGAAATTGACTTGTTTTTCATACCAAAAGGCGATTGTTAAGGGATGATAGAAAGTTGTTTTGCTTTTTCTACTGCCTGCGTCCGGCGCGTTACTTCCAGTTTATAAAACAGGTTGGTGATATGTGTTTTGATTGTGTTTATTGATACATACAATTCGGCTGCAATTTCCTGGTTGCTCATGCCTTTTGCTATGAGTTGCAATACGTCTAATTCTCTGGCGCTAAGGTCTGTTTCTGCCAGCGCTTTTTGGTTCAATACAAAAGATGGCGGAACTGAAATAAATACTTCTTTCTCCACTATTTTTTCCTTTTCTATAATGGTAATTTCTTTTTTCGGACTGAAGATTTTTCTCGACAGCCAAATGCCTAATAACAGGAACAGCAAAGCAATGCTGCCCGCATAAATTTCAACACTGTGATCAATGATGAGAAGGCGATATTCAACAAGCTTTAGCAATAAAAACAGCAAAGCAAGAGCAAGCCCGTAAACAATCAGCATTTTATGTTTTCTCAGAAATAGCATGTGATATAATTCGGCTTAAAATTCTTACTTTTTTGTTTTATAGAAAAGATTGATAAAAGAAAAACCGGCAATACAAATCTTGTCTATATAATTCCGGCTTAAGAATCAAAATATTACCGTGTACACAAATAACTTTTCTGCACAAAAATGCCGGCAAAAAGCCGGGCATTTTCTTATTCTCCGTCTACATACGTATCTCCTTTTTCAGGACGCAATTTATTCCGCGTCTTATGCACCGCACCATCCATCTTCACAATCTTCGGATAAAACAAACCTGTTGTTTCAACAAGATTTTTCTGCGCATTCATTACATCATGAATGTTCTTGTAAGCAAACGGCGCTTCATCCAATCCACCGCCAATCAGCTTCACGCCTTGCTTGTGTAATTCTTCTTTCAAAGCAACTTGTGTAATGCTTCTCATCGCTGCCGTACGGCTCATCTTTCTGCCTGCACCATGCGATGCCGAATTGATAGAAGCTGCTTCGCCCAAACCTTTCACGATAAAGCCAGGCGCCGTCATGCTGCCGGGAATGATGCCTAATACATCTTTACCTGCCGGCGTTGCACCTTTACGATGCACAATTACTTCTTTGCCTTCATACATTTCTTTCCACGCAAAGTTGTGATGGGTTTCTACCATTTTCAAAGGCTGTCTTCCCAATTGCTTTGCAATCTTCGCATGTATGATATGATGGCAAGCCGAAGCATAATCTCCGGCAAGGTTCATCGCCATCCAATATTCAACGCCTTCTTCTTCCTCCATTCCAAACCAAGCAAGGTTCGACGCTTCTTTTGGTAATCGTCTTTTTTCTCTTGCCAGCTTTGTAAAATGATTTGCAATATTAGCACCCAAACCACGCGAACCTGAGTGCGACAACAAGCCCAAATAAACACCAGCTTCCAAGCCCAATACATCATCTTTATGTGGTATTTCTACCACGCCAAACTCAACAAAATGGTTGCCGGAACCAGACGAACCCAACTGCTTTACAGCTTTGTTTTGTAAGTTTTTTACAAATGGAATTTCACTAAATACCGGGCTGTCCAAAACTTCATCATACGATACTTTCGAAAACTCTCTACCAGCGCCAAACAATGTAGCTTCGTTCAACTCGCGCGTGAAATAATTTTCGCGGTTTATCAACTCTTTCGGGTCAATATCAAACACGCTTAAACACATGCGGCAACCAATGTCAACGCCAACGCCATAAGGGATTACAGCGTTTTCGGTTGCCAGTACGCCACCAATCGGCAAGCCATAACCGGAGTGTGCATCCGGCATTAAAGCACCGGCAATACTTATGGGCAATTTCGCCGCATTATACATTTGACTTAACGCACTTTCTTCAATGTATTCTGCACCAAAAATGTTGAATTGAACGCCTTTGTTCAGCAACGCAATTTCATCGTTTTCTGTAACTTCTTTTGGTATCAGCAACTTCGCAATCGGTGCCAATATTTCATTTTCCAGAAACATCGCCGGTTCTGTTATAATATTCTGAAGCACCTTCAATACTTCCTCTTTTGTGTGATATTTATAATTCTTTTTCATCACATTCATTGCCACACTAATTACCGGACTTTCCGGGTAGCCAAGTGCGCGAATTTCTTTTCCTGTTAATGATAATGTTGCCATTTGTTTTTTAGTTGTCAACTATCAGCTATGAGCCGTTAGCCTTCTTATTACTTAATACTTATTACCTAATACAATTCCTTTGGGCTCCCAACGTTCAGCCACCACTCATCTTCGGTTCGGGCTATTCGCTCCAAGTCCTCGCCATATTCCGTTGCTCTTTATATGGCTGCGGGCTTTCCGCTTCTATCCCGCAGCCCATCCGCTTTTGTTTTTCAATTGTGCTTTTCCTGCATTTTTTGCCAAACAGTCATTAAAAATCTCAACTGCCTAACTAGTGTCATTTAATTCTGCACAATTTCTTCCCTTCTGAAACCCAATATCTGCACCTGTTTTGTATCAAAATTCTGCTCGTGTTGGTTGGTGATTTCCGCCACCGTCATCGGTGCTTCAATACGCTTATCAAAACCCAAATGATTGCTCAATTTTTGCGCTTTGGTAACACTCAGTTTTCCAAACTCATACTTGGCAATTAGCCTGCCTTTGCGCATCAACGCACTGTCAACCATCGTGAGCGAACTATTGAATGTACAGATCAATTGCACGTTCAAAAAATCAGCCAGCAAACCATCCGAAATATTCAACAAATTGCTCACCGCCGAGCTGCTGTTTGTGCGCCTGTCCATGATGATATTCTCTGCATCTTCAATCACCAAAACTGTGTTCGGATTGTTAATCAATAAATCAATAAAATCAGGATTCATCAGGTTGCCCGCTACATTCGGCGAGAGAAACAATACACGCTTTTTTATCTTACCAATCAGGTAACGCAGGTATGTTGTTTTCCCTGTTCCCGGCAGTCCGTGCAACAGCACAATGCCCTTGTCTTTCTTCTGGTTTAATCGTCTGCGGATGATGTCATCCACCGCTTTAAAATCATCTTCATAAAACAAATCAAGATCAAGCTTCGTGCGCTTTGTTTCCATCGGCTTCAGATACATACTATTTTTGCTTTGCACAATCAGGTTAATCTCCAACGGTTCTTTGCGTTGCTTTTCTTTAAAACTATTGAGCAATTCTGTTACTTCCGTTACAAATGCATCCTGCGTGTTGTTGTGAAAAATCCAGCAATAAGTATCATCGAATTCTACCATTACCTGGTTGTTCAAAATGATAATCGTTGTATCGAAAGTGAACTTTTTCTTTTGTCGGTTAAACCATTTATACTGGTGTGTATCTGCAATCAACTCTGCATATTTCTGCCTGAAGGCTGCGCACGCTTTTTCACCATCTACACCAGAGCGGTAATGACTGCTTGCAAACTGGTTAAAGTGATAGAAATACAAGTGCTTTGTATCTAAAAAATTTCCATCAAGAATGCCGTTTACATTCAGCACTCTTTGATAATTCAAATTGTCCATTGTTGTTATTTTGAAATAGTAATTACAATAAAATCATAGCATTTGTATGTTTATGGTTTACTTACCTACTTCATTACAAGAGGGCGCATATACTTTGTTTTTAATTGTTGATTATATTATCTTTTCTTCTTCTATTCTATAATACTCATCCAGAATTTTTGCGAGTGGTTTGTTTCGGAAAGGATTTTTTTCTTTCGCCTTTTCGCCTTCCCGCCAGGAATAACTATGTCCATCTGTCAGATGATTCAATTTGCCACGAAGAGCATTTCTTTGAAAGTAATTTCTGAGTTGCTGAATGCGGCTTTCAATCACTTCATCTCTTACCCTTGCTTTCGTAATAATATTTGGACGAACGCGCAATACAAAGCGCCAAGGTTCAGCAATAACAAAGGCTTTATACGGTTTGCCTGATTCTTTATATTGCATCCATCTCTCTTCAAAAAATGACTTTTCTTTTTCGCTGAATATCTGCCTTTTAAAATAAGATTCTTCAAACTGAAGTAAAGTTTGTTTTGTCGCTTTATACACTTTTTTACCGCCTTTACGCCTCTTTATTTTAAAGTCTTTCCGATAATTGTATTGCGTTGTATTTATCTTCTCTAACAGTCCTTCGAAGAAATTGGCTTGCTTGCTCTTTGCTATATCATTACGCAATACAAAATATCGTTTGTATCCGCGCATCACAGGTGGATTTAATTCAACCCAACCCAAGCTGCGCTGCTGATGATGCAAATCATTCTCTTCCCAATGAAGAGCTAATAATTTCTTTTCGCGGTCTTCGTGTTGTGCCCGCTTTTTATGGCGTGCCGAACGAAGCCGGAAGTGTAATAACGAAATGGTTTCGTTGTCTGAATAATGGTTCATATCGTTTTGTTTTACGCGGCAGCGGCAAGCCGCCGCTGGATGACGGTTTCTGCTTTGTTGATATGAACCTGTAATTCTTCTTCATGACTTTAATTTCTAAAATGAATAAACTTTTTTGTGGTGCCCTGAGGACTTGAACTTTTCTTGCACTGCTTTACACTTTTTGTCAATTACAATATAAAATCCAGTGTTTACAAGCCTTTCATTTTACACCACTTTACAAACAATGTAAATATCCGTAAAGAAAATCAGCCAACCAATCAGCCAACCAATCAGCCAACTGATTATCTTTAGTTTTCAAACTTGTTCTTATGGGTGAAGTTGGCTTTTATCTCAAAAAGGCAGATAAAGGAAAGAGTGCGCTTATTTATTTGCAGTTCCGATACCAGGGCAACAAGCTTGTTTATTCGTTCGGGCAAACCATTGAGCCCAAAAACTGGAATAAGACAAAGCAAAGGGTTAAGAACAACAACCAGACTACAGCTGACGGGCAATACTCATTGAATGATTTGCTTGACAATTTACGCGATGAATGTTTGAAGGCTTACAACACTGAAATAAAAAGCGGTGTGCCGGCGCCAGCCGTGCTAAAGCAGTACCTGGTAAATTTCTTTGAAGGCAATACGGCAACATCTGAACAGCCAACTCTTTTTAAATTAATTGAGAGATTCATTAGCGGCGAAATAAAGTATCGGGGCAGTGATAAAGCTAAGGGTACATTAAAGCAGTATAAAACAACGTATAATCATTTGCTGGCATTCTCAAAGTTTAAGAAAATGAAAGTTGACTTTGACGTTATCAACCTTGATTTTTACTACCAGTTTACTGATTATCTGAAACGCCAGGGGCTTGTTGCAAATTCAATCGGCAAGAACATTAAGAACTTAAAGGCATTCTTAAATGAAGCCATTGATTTAGGCTATACAAACAACATGCAATTCAAACATCGAAAGTTTTCGGTACCAAAAGAAGAGACTGATGCTGTACACTTATCAGAAAGAGAAATATTGGAGCTGTATAACCATGATATGGGCGGTAATAAGCGGCTTCAACAGGCGCGGGATCTGTTTGTTTTCGGTTGCTTCACCGGGCTTCGCTTTTCAGATTACAGTGATGTTAAAGCAGATAACCTGGTGAAAATTGAAGGCGAAACTTATATCAGGCTCATTACAAAGAAAACAAAAAATGAGGTTATAATACCGGCAAACGGCGTGATACAGGAACTGTTTGAAAAGTATGGCGCCAACGCGAATAAGCTGCCCAAATCGCTCTCAAATCAGAAGCTGAATGATTATATTAAAGAAGCGGCAGAGCTGGCGGGATTGACAGAAAAAGGGCGTCTGAGCACAAATATGAATAAGCCATTATTTGAATGTATTTCATCACATACAGCGCGCCGGTCCTTCGCTACCAATCTTTACTTATCCGGATTCCCGACAATTGACATTATGAAAATAACCGGGCACACAACGGAGAAGGCTTTTCTTACTTATATAAAAGTATCAAAGCTTGATACGGCGAAGCGGTTAAATGAGCATTATAAAAAAGGATGGGGTGAGAACCCAAAGAGTACGACGACATTAAGAACGTTATAATTGAAGTAGTAAGCTTTCGTGGCATGGTTATTATCTCTCATTTGTTTGTAACACAATAGCCGACTCAAACAATAGCATCATTGCTCTTCCTGTGTCTGCACTTGACATATTGGTTTACTATTATTTGTCGAATAAGACTTTAAATATGAACCAACCAGTAAAAGTGCCCACTTCTTTCATTTTGGACGTTCTCAGAAAGAATAGTGAACTTTTGTCATTTTGTTATTCTTTAAGCAGTAATACATTTCTTTTTATCAGTGAAGCTTTTTCAACGATACTTCCGTCACCTATAGAAACAGCTCTCAAAAATCCTGATGCTGTATTTAAGGTCATTCATCCGGACGACGCGCCTTACATTTTGAAATCACTCAACGAACTAAAAAACGAAACGAAAAAACAAGATTTACAATTCCGACTATTACTCCCTCAACAAAGAATTAAATGGATAAGCCTGAATGCTTCCCTGGTAGATTACGAGGGCATTGAAGTTATTATTGGCACGGCACAAGACATCACAGCACAGAAGGATTACAGCGATACCCTGCATAAGTTTTCTCATAAGAAGAATTCCGTATTAACGATGGTTTCTCATGACTTGCTGGGTCCGTTGAACAATATTCAACTCATTGTTGGACTGTTAGAAGGAATGGCAATACTTAAAGATAACGTACAGGTGAATCGCCTGTTACATCTCACTCATCAAAGCTCACAGAGAAGTATTGATATCATCCGCGATCTAATCAGCCAGGAGTTTTTAGAGTCAAGTGAGGCTCACCTCAATAAGCAACGTATTGATGTTATTCTGTCCCTTCGCACTTTGATTGATCAATATATCGAACAGGAATCTCTGGCGCTCAAAACTTTCACACTGCGTTGCGATTTGCAAACCTTGTTTATTTCTATTGATGAATCTAAATTTATACAAGTAATCAACAATTTGATTTCTAATGCGATCAAGTTTACCAAAGATTATGGTGTTATAGATATTGAAGTGGTGGATTTTGATAATCAGGTTCTTTTCAAAATAACCGACAATGGCATTGGTATTCCCGGCGACTTGCAGCCCTTTCTATTCGATAAATTTACAAAAGCCCGCCGTTTAGGATTGTTAGGTGAGACCAGTGTAGGATTAGGAATGTCTATTATTCAGACAATTATTGGATGGCATGATGGCAGGATATGGTTTGAAAGCAAGGAAGGCAGCGGCACCACGTTCTTTATTGAAATACCCAAATAAGTTATTCTGCTAAAACATAAGAATTTACCAAAGTCGTTAATTTAATCAAGTCAAATGGTTTAGATACAACTTCATCGGCAAGCCATGAATCGAATTGTCTGAGCATCGAAGGATTAGCTGAGAATAAAATAGCTGGACAGTTAATTAATTGTTCTTGTTTTAGCTTTTTACAAATTTCTCTACCATCTTCATTATTCAAATTAACATCCAGAATAATGATATCTGGTGCCGATAGTTTTAAAGCTTCTAATAACAGTGTAGAGTTGACAAAGGTACTGACAATGAACCCTTTACTTTCAAACCAGAATTGAAGTACAAACAATATATCCTCTTCATCATCAATTACAAACAGACTTTTCATAGAACCCTTTCCATACAATACAATAAATCGGGCCAAAAGAAGAGTATAGACAAATAAATGTAAAATGCCTACTGGGGTTAAGGTTGTAATTGCGATTCGGTTTTTCTAATTGTAACACTGTTAAAGGCGAATATATGCAGACTTCTATAAGAAGGAAGATAACGGTTGTTTGATATAGCTTCACAATACACTTAAATCATTCGCAATAGCCTGTTCATCTCTCGTTGTGAATTTGCCACCTCTGATGGCACTGTAATAGATTCTTCCGGCTGTAAGGGCTTGTGCTTTGTCTTTGGCAAGTAGCGCCTGGTCGTAGGCTTCTTTTAGTTTGGCTATGTTGGCGCGTTTCCTTTTATCATCTCTTCTTACTAAATAAATGGCGCCAACAGTGAAAGCAATCAGGAAACCGTAAATACAAAACATGGCAATGTAATCGCTGGCGGAGTTCATGATGAAGAGCAGTTTTAGATGCTAATATCACCATTTTTCTTTTCCCAACGCTCAATAAATTCGTCAATTCCTTTTTCGAACAACGCATTAGGGCTTTCACTATCCTTAATAGAAATAAACTTTATTTTATTATGAGATGAGGGCTTTATATAAAGCGAGGTGCGGTTTTTTACCTCATCAGACTGATCGTTGGTTTTCGTTTTCGCCATGATGCAAAAGTATTTATTATTTTTTTCAATGAGTCGTAATGCGATAATGCTAAAATGCTAAAACATTGTTAAAGCGATTAAGCATTGTAATGCAGTAATGCTACAATGCTATCTTTGTGTAACAAAAGCAAAGATACTATGACAACTACAACGACTACCAACCAGCCAACGATTGCTGCCGGCTTCACTGACAAAAAGATAACCGATTTCCTCTCCACCGTTCGGGCTGAACATAACGAAGCCGCGGCGCTTATTACGCTCATAGCTGATGCACAGGCGAAGATTGATAACAGCACTCCTTACTTGGCTCAGGACCGTACCAGCCTTTCTTATTACGCGCCGGTAGCAGCTTATCACAAATCGCAGATCGAGAAATACACAACCGTAAGAAATGATTTAATCAGCAAGTACATACAGCTTGCCTGGAAACTATACAGTAAAGATTTGCCGGTATTCAATACACCTGATTGTTTAATGCCGTACAACTCTGCTATCAGTGCATAATTTTGATTCAGCGCGTAGCATCAGTGCTACTTGTTGAATAAAAAAAGCCCCTTGTTTCCACAGGGGGCGATACTTAAAAATAGAAAAGAGCGGTAACGATATAAAAAGCCTCCTGCTGAAACAAGAGGCTGATACAAAAAACCAACACGAAAAATAATAACGATGCAAAAGCAGAACTGTATATTCCGTAGAAGTTGACCAGGGTATTCCGTGGCAAAATGACCAGTGGTTATGCTGGCAAAAAGTGATCGGGTAATGCTCTGTGTAAGCAGTTATCAAAAATAGTTACTTTCTTCTTTGTTGTTAAACTTTATTCCTTTTCTGCTTCCTGCATTGTTTGTTTCTTTTTCCTCAGCGATTCTCCTTTCAGTTCCAGCCGGTGCGCATCATGGATGATCCTGTCAAGAATGGCATCAGCGATGGTTTGTTCTCCGATCACTTCATACCATTTCGATACCGGCAGCTGAGAGGTAATAATCATCGATGCCTTGCCATGTCTGTCTTCAATGATTTCCATCAGCGTTGCCCGGCTTTGTGCGTCAAAAGGCTGTATGCCAAAGTCGTCTAAGATGAGAAGCTGCTGCCGCTCGATACGGGTGAGTTCTTTCATGTAAGAACCATCAGCCTTTGCCATCTTGAGCTTAGCGAAGAGCTTTGGTGTACTTGCATACAGCACCCGGTAGCCACTGATGCAAGCCTGATGACCAATGGCGGACGCAATATAGCTTTTGCCTATGCCGGTGCTGCCTGTAATGAGCACATTTTCTTTCTTGTTGATAAAGTTGCATTCAGCCAGCCTTCCCATCTGGTTGCGGTCAAGAGAGCGGTCAGCCTGGTAGTACATCTCTTCCACAGAAGCTTTGTAGCGGAAGTGAGCATTGGAGAGCCGTCTCTCTGTATTTCTGTTCTGCCTGTCTTCCCATTCGGCTTCTACCAGAAAAGCGATCATCTCATCGATCGTATACTTGTTGAGCCCATCAGTCTCGAGGCTGGTCTTAAAAGCCCGGAACATGCCGAAGAGCTTTAATTTGCGGATTCTGTCCAGTGTGTTTGCGTTCATAATTGATTGTTTGATTGTCAAAAAAAATTATCGGTAGTATTGTTTTCCCCGGATGTTGTCGTGTGATGGCATTTTTGAAGTCCCTGTGTCTTCATTCAGTAAATCCATACCTTTTTCAAGGATGGTCTGGATCGTTTTATAGTTATAGACACCATAGTCCAGCGCCCTCCTGCAGGCGGCGATCAGCCTTTCATTGCCTGCTTTCCGGCTAAAGCTCAACACACCCATGCAGGATTTATAAGCCTGTTCAGGATGCTGCTTGCGCTCCAGTATCTTTAAGATATAGAGTTTGACCTCTTCACCAATGGAAGCAGCCCATTCAATAAAGTGCTCTGCCGTCCAGTCTGTCATGAACTTGTGAGTGGAAGCCAGGTGTTCCTTGTCTGTCGTGTAAGCATAAGGGCACTTCGTTCGCTTGTGTACAGCAATACGTTCATAATGGTAGAAGACTTCAACGGAAGAGCGCGAGTAGAGCAGCTTTATTTTCTTACCAATGAAGCGGTAAGGAACACTGTAATAGTGCTTGTCCACACCCAAACAAACATGCCCGTTCTTCATGACCGTAGCGTGCATCTGTTTTTTAAATTCATAGCGAAGAACAGGCAATGGAGCTAACACCGACCTTTCTACTTCTTCGAACTGTTCTCTGCGGCTGTAATGGCGCCCCTTGAAAGGCTGGTTGTTATGCACTTCAAGGGCTGCTTTGATGGCTGTATTAAGCTCTTCCAAACTGTAATAAATGCTTTGTCGGATGAGCGTATAAACGCGCGTGTACATGATCCTGACAGCTCCTTCTACGAGCGCTTTATCCCGGGGACGGTAGGCTCTGGTAGGAAGAACTGCCATACAATAGTGGTCTGCAAAATCAGCAAACGACTCGTTGACGGTAGGCTCATAGCGGCTGCTCTTGGTAACGGCTGACTTTAGATTATCGGTAACGATAGCCAGCGGCACGCCACCATAGAAGTGCAGGGCGTTCTCGCAGGCTGGAATCAGGTCTTCTTTCCCTTGCGTCATGACAGCTTCGATATAAGTCAGCTGGCTGGCACCCAGAATGGCGATGAAGACTTCAACGTCCTTTACTTCCCCTGTGTTCTTGTCAACGATTGAAAGCTTCTCGCCGGCAAAGTCAACAAACATCTTGTCACCGGCTTTGTGCTCTATATGCATGACCGGGTTCACCTGCGCTTTCCACTGGTTATAGTAAAAGCAAAATTGTGTGTACTGAAAGCCTTTGGGATGCTGCTTCATGTATTCTTGCCATAAGAGAAGTCTTGTTGTTCCCTTGCGCTTCAGTTCCTTTTCCACATGGGGAAAGAGATTATGAAGATCAAACAAACGGGGATCAGGAGGCTTTTCATCACTCTTTCCAAAGAGGTCGTCGAGCTCTTTGTCAGTGAGCCGGTTGATGTCTTCGAACGTAAAACGGGAGTCCTGGAATGCTTGTATGTACTTCTTGGCGGTATTGCGCGATACGCCCGTCCAGGCTGCAATAGAAAGCCGGCTGGTTCCTTGTGTATAGAGGCGAATGATCTGACGGATTTTACTCATGCTGATCGGTGTGTTTGCCATACTTTGTAGTGTCAGCTTCTTATAGCTGACAACTAAAAATAGGTTGCTTACACAGTGGTCACAATCACTTTGAAAGGGTGGTCAGTTTGCCGCGGAATCCGCGGTAATTGAAGTGGTCAATTTGCGCCGGAATCCACTGGTCAGTTTACCACGGAACTGTTGACCCTATTGCCGAAATATCTATTGGTCATTATCAGCGAAATATCCAATAAGGAAGATAATTTGTTTATATACGAACGAACGTCTGCTCCTTAATAAAACCGCCAATTTTCCAGTCAATTCTTAAATCTAGTTTTTCTAATTTCCTTTCTCACAAAGGCTTCTACAGCCTCGTCACCATTCTCCTCTTTATTACTTTTTATCAAAAGCATTCAAAGGTAATCGTTCGTTAATACCTCTTTGGAATGATAGAGGGCAATGGACTCATCAAACGACATCAGCCCGATGAAAAAAGCAATTGCTTACTACCGGGTTTCTACTGACCGGCAAGGGCAAAGCGGGTTAGGGTTGGAGGCGCAGCAAGAGGCTGTAAGCCACTATGCAGCCGGAGAAGATTATGATGTGCTGCAAGAGTTCATTGAAGTGGAATCGGGCAAAAAGAACAAGCGACCGCAACTTGCAGAAGCGTTGAAGCAAAGCAAAAGACGCAAGGCGACTTTGATTATTGCCAAGCTGGACAGATTAAGCCGCAATGTCGCCTTCATAGCGAACCTGATGGAAAGCAAAGTGGTATTCGTTGCGGTAGACAACCCGCATTTGCAACCGGCAGAGGACGCGTTCATCATCCACATTCTGGCAGCGGTCGCACAAAGGCAAAGGCAGGACATCAGCCGGTGGACGAAAGCCGCGCTAAGGGCAGCAAAGAAGCGAGGGGTTGTATTGGGCAGGCATGGTGCAGAAGTGCTTTCCAAACAAAACAAGCAGGCAGCCGATGCTTTTGCTCTAAAAATACAACCTCTCATTCTACGGGTGAAGAAACAAGGCTTTACGACGATGCGGGAGATCAGTGAAGAATTAAACCGGCGCGGGATACTTCCCTATCGTGGCAAGGCTTACCGCTGGCATCCGGCAACAGTGTGCAATGTTCTGATGCGGTGCCGGAAATTAAAAGAGGATGGGAAGAAAAGCTCAACCCATAAAACGAACCCATAAACGACAAAATATATCTTTTATGAAACACATCTTTTTACTGCTTGCCTGTCTCTTCATGATGATAGGAATTACCTCTGCCCAAAAAGCCGAAGTACTGACCAACAAAAGCATCATCGACTTATACCAAGCCGGATTGGACAATGACGTGATCATTTCAAAAATTGAAGCCTCCGAATGCAAATTTAATTTGTCCACGACCGGCTTACTGAGCTTAAAAAAAGCAGCGGTGCCTTCGGATGTTATGAAAGCAATGATGGCGAAAGGGAACGATAAGCCACATGTGCCTGTGGGAATTACGCCAGCAGTCCACCCGGTTGCGGCAAAGGAATATCCTGACATCGACATGATGAACATCCCGCACCGCTATGATGGCAAAGCCAACACACTCAAAGACCTGGAAAAAGCGGTCGTCACCATCAAAGGAAAGATTACAATCGGAAGTGTATTCGTTCCCGGCAGTTCGGCGCCCATCACCTTCAAGATTGATGGTGAAAAATCAACCGTGCGTGTCACCGGAACAGACTCTGCCCTGTTCATGGTCAACAGCGGTAACGGGACGCCGGATATCTTCAAGCTCTACAGCGTTACGCCAAAGAAAGGCAAGCGTGAAGGGTTGTATATGAAGCAGCATACAATGAAGATGGAAATCGAGAACGGCGTGGTTCCCTTCAGCTACAAAAAAGTGAAGGAAGGTATCTATGAGATCATCCCAAATACCAAGCTGCAGCCGGGCGAATACTGCCTGATGAACTCGGCTTCCATCGGCACCTATGGCGGCACGAAAGCCGATGTCTATGCCTTCGGGATTGATTAAGCGGCTGCTGCAAGTATCAAGCTAACACCATCCATAGGGAGGCAAAAGTTAAGTATAAATCCGGTTTACATTTTTGATCATTTAAAACAATACATCATGGCAAAGATTATCCTTGCACCCAACGAGAGCTTTGAACATTTTCACAGTGAAGACAGCACCACCATTTTATTAGAAGGCAGCGCACGTTACCGCATGGGAACCCTTGAACATCCGCTCCAACGCGATATGCCGGTATTGACGCCCGCCAACCAATCGCATACCATCACCAACACAGGTGATAGGGAATGCATGTTTGGGTGCAGCCATTAATGTAGTGGGAGGCGATAATTCGCAAAGCAAAACGAACTTTTCAAGGTACAAGACCACAGCAAAACCTGTGGTCTTTTGATTTAATGTTGGTTTGTCTGCTTACCCTGACGATTACGTTGTTTCTCCTTACGCTTTATAGCATTCTGCAAGCGAACGTTGCTTTATTTTCCGTTGGTGCTTCACGGTTGTTATCGTTGAAAATCCTCGACACTTCTTCGGCAGCCTCTTTATTTGTGACACTCCTGGGTGCCTTGCTTGTCCGGCACCAGTTTGCATTGGGAGTGCTTCCCCGCATCAATTACAAAACCGCAAGGGCTGCAAAACAAAACACGCGGATTCCCGGTGAACAATTTGAAACATGGCGTGTCGAGATTCGCAATACCGGACTCGGATCGGCTATCGTTAACCGGGCTGAATATGGTTTGGAATATACTGGTACAAAAAGCAATATTCATTCCCACACATTTGACAGTCTTATAAAGGAATTGACGACAATCGATTTAATCCGTGATAGCGATTATTGGATAGAGAAGATTTCAGAGGGGTTTTCTTTATCGCCAAAAGACGATTGCTTCGTCTTCGAAATAAAAACAGAACACATTCAAAAACTGAAGCGCTTGTACATGGTCTTGTACTTTCAAGGTCAATTAGGCGACAGGTACCGCAGGGAAATATTTTTGATTCCGCGTATCTGATCATAGCTTTCAATGACGCTATCGACTGTTGAGATGCCGCTTGACAATATTTGCGAAATGTCTTTCAAGGACAACGCTTTTGGGGGCATTTTTGTTTTAGAAAGCACAGGACCTTCCTTTCTATCTCATCGTTCTGGTTCTTTGCCTTTCGCCAATCCTTTGCCTGTGTCCTTTAAAGTCATTATAAAAGCCTGACGCCTTTGTTCTTTGTCTGTCTGAGGTGTTGTCGTTTGTGTTCTCGCTGCTTCTATTTCCTTTTGCAGGTTTTGTTCTGCTAAGTGGTCATCATAGGACATGCCTTTGAATCCGTGTTTTCTGGCAAGTTCATCCGCCTTGCCTTTGTATTCCTCCCGCAGACTTGTCTTTTGAGCGGATACGTCTATCGTTTTCTTTTCGTCGAAGTCATTCGGTCGTAAATGCAGTTCGTCAATCCGTTTGCCTGATTGCCGGTCAAGTTTTGCGTTTTGGTTGTTGTATTCGATATTCAATCTCCAAAAGTCTTTATAGCCCCGACCGGCTTCCATATTGTCCCTGTAATAGCTGATGAAGTCTGCATAGTGCTCTTGTTCGGTTTCGTTATTCATATAACTTGATTTTTAGAAATTTCTGTGATAAAGTTATTTCATTGCTTGGAGCAGCCCTCATGTATCAATATGAACCTGAGTTCAACACCGACTACTCGATTGATACCAGCGGCAAAGATTATCTGTATGGCAACAAATGGCGTGACAAATATTTTTTGCATGATTCGAAAAGTCTGCCGCGCTTTGGGCATCTGGCGCGCAAGGTTTTGATGCATTACGCCGGTGACCTCTATAATCCTCACACCATCACTTATTTCGATGAATACATTATGCGCACGGATATCCAAGAATTGATTCTCTACAAAATGCACCATCGGACGCCAGGCTATGATTGGGAGTGGATCGACCATTATTTTCGCCGGATGATTGGGGTGATGTTCGACATTGATCTCAGCCCTGATATCGAGCGCATCAAACAAGGTTTCAAACCACCCTTCAAAGGCAAGATGCATGTCGGTGCAACGGACTTTAAGAATTAACTTGGCTCAATGCCTTTATCCTGATTCTTTTGCTTGTTTTGCAAGGTCTCTAACGATTGCATAAATTCCTGTTTCTTCCGTGCTCTTTCCGCGTCCACATCAACCGTTGCATCCTTCCGGTTATCGGCAAACCCTTTTGCAAGCTCTTTTTTCTTTTCCAGGTCGGGCTGTTCCGCTTCCGCTTTCATGTCGCCCCACGATTCCGCAAAACCTTTTGCCACTTTTATATTTTTACTTTCCTGACTGGTCGTATGTTCAACATCCGGCCGCGTAGCGGCATTTTCTTTTGTATTTTTTCCTTTGTATTGTTCAACCCCTGTTCCTGTTTCTTGCGTCATTTCGCCGCGTCCTTCTGCAAACAGTTTCGCTATTTCCTGCTTGCTTACCGTTTCTTTTGTCCGGTTGTCATTTGCCGCATCAAGCGTCTGCCTTTGCTGCAATTGCTGCCGCTTGCGCACCTGCGCAATGGCATCTTTTTCGGCAACCAGTTTTTCGTCTTTCAAGCGTTCGCGTACCTCTTTTGTTTTGACACCGTCCAACTGGCGTACCAAGTCGAAGGAGCGTCCGGTGTCGTCCACCACCATAAACGGGCGGCGTTGCACACCAGCGGCAATGGCATAGCCAAATTTCTTAGCGGATTTGACAAACTCTGCTCCGGTTGCCACCTTTTTCCAAAGATCGGACAAGAGTTGCTTCATCTCCGGTCGCTTCTGGTTGCGGTGCGGTGTCGGCGTTTGCTCGAACACCTGCTCCATCGCCAAACGCGCCCTATCCTGTGCCAGCCGCGAAAAGCTGTCGGACAGCATTTTTTTCTTTTCATGGTCGTAGCGTTCCCAGACCACATGCCCATGTGTGCGCCCCTTCTTCGTATGCAGAACGATCACACGCCGTTGCTCCGCCAACCCCAACTCCTCACCCAGCATGTCAGCTGCCTTAAGCCAGTCTGCAGGACTCATCTGTTGATCGTCACCATAGGCAGGGTTGATTTGGGCATGGTATAGTCCTTTGTCGCTCTTGGTGAGTTCAGAGGTGACCGACATGCCGTACAAAGCCGTGCGCAATTGGTTGTCGTTGGCGTTTTCCCGTCCATCAACGTCTAAGATTGCAATATGCTCATTCTCGCCCTGCGCGAGGAGGTATTTGGCAAGCTCTACCCCGCCGCCGCGTGTACGTCCTCTAATGACCATGTTCGAGCAATTCGGTCAGGTGAAGGGTAAGCGTGTCCACATGCAGCAAGACGTGCCGGATCTGCTCATCCGGTATATCCGCACCCTGTCCGGTCATTGCCTTGCGGTTGAGGGCGCGGGCAATCTGGTTGAGGTTGCTACCAACCTTGCCCAACTGTGCCAAGGCGGCAATAAAACCGGCGCGTTCCGGCGATGCCCGTTTGTTGCGCGGGGCATTGTCCAACGCTTTCAGGCGCAAAAAATCGCTGAGGCTGCAACTGGCAACGCCTGCTGCCGTCAGCAAATTTTTCTTTTCGGTTTGCGTGAGGCGGACGCGGATAATGGTATCGCGTCTCTCGATCACGTCTTTTTTTGGTCGTGCCATCGGGTGCGGTTTTAAGCATGAGGGTCAAGGGAGAGCGCAGCATCTCCCTTGCAAGATGCGGTTTGAAGCCAAAAACCAAAAAGGTTTTTGTTGCTACAAACCACGTCTTGCGTGTAACCAAAACACTATACTATAATTACGATTTTGTCAAGAAATCAATGGCTTACCGGATGGATGCCGTTGGATGGAAATGGAGCAGGACGCCAAAAAATAATCAATCGCAAAAGCGTCTTCCGGCAGATCAAACTTACCAAGAAAAGAAAAATGAAACGCAAGTGTTGATCAAATTATTCAAAATAATTTTTATTTATAATTGGCAATTATCTTAGATTTGGAAACCATTCTATCACCTTCATAACAACTTGCCATGACACCAACTTCCAAGGGCAAATATGCCGTCACCAAAGACGATATTGCCGAACTCTTCCGTTCCGACCATAACCCCGAAGCAAACGTCAAAAGGAAACTGTGGCTCATCGGTATCATTATCGCACCCAGCATGGTTGCGGGCATGTTATTCGGCTATGCCCGGGCTTATAATAAATTTTCAAAGCAAGAAGGACGACCACCAGAACTGGCAAACCTGACACCGATTACGCGGGTTAGTATGATTATTTTCGGTGTGATTGGCTTTATTCTTTATTGGGTGTTCCTTATTAGCATTTTCCTCTTTTTGACAACTATCGCCAGTAGCATTTATGGGACAAGTGCTTCCATTTACTTATACGCATTTGTAGCCGGTTTGTTTTTTCATTTGATTTGGTGCTTGTTCGTCTTTCGGATTTTTAAGACTTGGCAAATCGGGATCAGGAACATGTTGCTGGAAAGTGAGAAATTCGGCACCGCGCGATTTGCCTATTCAAACGAGCTTTATCCCTATACCCAAACAAACGGGCTTTATATCGGGGGCGATTATAATTTTTCCGATAAGGGGCATATCCTGACCGTGGCAGGCACACGCGGCGGCAAAGGAACGAACCTTATTATTCCCAATCTGCTTGGCGTCGGCGGCTATCAAGGGTCTTGGGTGGTCATTGATCCAAAAGGCGAAAACGCAGCCATCACGGCACGGTATCAACGGGAAAACGGACGCAAAGTCGTTATCCTCAACCCTTGGGATTTGCTGGCGGACAATATTGGAGAAGCGCAGAGCTATAACCCGCTGGATATTCTTTTAGATAAAAACAGCGTTCACCTGGTTGACGATGTGCAAGTGATAGCAGAGATGATTGTGCCGGTTGAGAAAAACGCCAAGGATCGGTTTTTTACGGATAATGCCCGATCTATTGTCTCAGGCTTGCTTCTGCATCTCATGACCTCTGTTGAAAAGGAAGACCGGACGCTAGCAACACTGTGGAAATGGGTGCGCTTAAGCGGCGATGCCTGGGATGAACTGCTGGCAGATATGATTATAAGTGACGATCCGCAATATGCACAAACCGTTAAGAACGCCGCCCATGAAATTCTGAAATTGATGAAAGCCGGTGACAACACCTTCGGCAGCATCATCGCAACGGTCCTGCAATGCACTGACTTTCTAAAATCACCTGCTTTGCAAAAAGCTATGCAATCGGGATTTAACCCTCAAGAATTGGCAGACGGCAATACGATACTTTACATTATCATTCCCGCTGACAAGCTGCAAAGCCATTACCGTTGGCTCAGGCTGATTGTCACAACAACAATGCGGGCAGTGGTGCGCAAGCCAAATAAACGTGTGACATTCCTGCTGGACGAGTTTGCTGCTTTGGGCTACCTGCCGGAGATTGAAACGGCACTCAGCACCTATGCAGGATTTGAGATCACCGTATGGGCAATCTTGCAATCGCTTATCCAGCTCAAAGGTATCTACGGTGATAATTGGGAGACTTTTACTGCTAATTGCACAATCAGGCAGTATTTTTCAGTGAACGATAATTTTACGGCAGACTATGTCAGTGCGACAATGGGACAGACTTCACACGTCATCGTTACGAAAAGTTGGTTTGGTATTAGCGGCTCGGAATCAAACGCAAGAGCGCTACTGACACCGGATGAACTGCGGCGTGGATCGGGAGATAATATCTTTGCATTCATGGGTGCTAATCCGCCAACTTTTTATTCGAAGCAACCTTATTATTTAATGGATAGTTTGAATGAAAAAGGTATTAAAGAAAAATATGATTTCAACCCTTACATGAAATAAAATCTAACTCAATCAAATGAGAAAAAATAATAGATGGATTATAGTATATTTAGTTTCTCCATTAATAGCTACTCTGCTTGTTCTTCTAAAGAACCCTTTGCTTCAAAAAAAAATTTCAGGTAATTCATGGGAAGATACAGCTAATTGGGCTCTAATTGGAGGGACGCTTTACACTTATTATTTTTCTATCTGGTCACCATATGCAGAGTGGCTAAAGATGCGTCGTCAAAATTGGTCTACATTAAATGAATCGGCAGAAAAAATAAGGCAAATATATGCTGATCGTTATGATCTATCAATGAATATCATGATACCTGAAAGAAAATTCTTTTATTTTATAGAACCCTTATCAGAAAATTTAAATAGAACAAAATTTTCATGGACTGGTAAAGTTTTTAAAGTTGTTTGGAATTTTGGGAGTAACCATGTAAAAAGGTATTTGAGATTTACAATAAATCAAGGCTCTTGTGGTCATGCTTATGTAGAAGAAGAAATTACAGTTAATGATTTTTCGACACAGCCATCACAAAATTTCAACTTTACAAATAAGCAGATAGATGCAACCAGTAGTCTAACTATGTTAATTTCTTATCCGATTATAGCCAAAGTAGATGAAGCATATGAGCAAAATATAAAAATATTAGGTGTGCTAAATATTGAGAGTAGAACGCCAGGTGCAGATAAGTTATTAACAGTTCAAGCTGATTGGGATTTATTATATAAAAATATAACTAATTTAGCAGCCACTTTTATAAAGTTGCAATTTATAAAGTAATAGTGTATTCAAATTAATAGGAGAATTCCATGAAAATTTATTTTCAAAAGTCTAGTACTCAGAATGCTACAACACCAAAGCCTAAAGTTAATGATATGGTAGTTACGAAACCTTCGGCAAATACTGGATCATTTCATAGAAATGCAAAAGGCTTTTTAGTTCAGTCGGTTGATATTTCTAAAGTTCCTACAATACCAGAAAATGAATATCAACGTCAAATAGAATTGAGAGATGCGATTGAGAATCTGAACAAATCATTACAAGAAACTTTAAAAACACAGTCTCTAAGCCTTAATCCATAATAAATATGTAATTATCTTGATTAAGTAATGATTTTGCAGTAAAGTTTTTATTGCTTTAACATATTTAATTTATCTTTCCAATCATTCTTAACTTTTACTAGAAAATTTAAAGCCACTGGTTTATGGGTATTTCTAAATTTATGATTCTTCACATAAAGTAGAAATTTTTATAAAATTGAAGTTGATTATATTAAGGTAATTTGTCCATCAAATCCGACTTATGATATAGTATAATTACTTACCTAAATTTTTTTAGCTAAATTAAAGTAAACTTTTCTTATGTGTTTGAAACGCATTCTAACTTCATTTGGCAGCTTGCGCTTTAGTTCCTCATCGAAGTAATTAACAATAACTTTTAATCCAGTTTTAATAGAGATTAGCTTGTTTTCATCTCTATTATTTTTCAAATAGTCAATCATTTTTTTATATTCATCTTCACGCTGCATTAACTCATCTAATATACAACTAATTTCGTTGTTGTAAATGTATTGCCTTTCCATACTTTTTATTTTTAGTTGACTGAAAGATTGAAGTATAACTATAGTTACTTTTTTAGAGGTTCAATCATGATTCTTAAACCATTAAATAAACAAACATGGCGAGATTATGTAGCTCAAGAAGAGCACAACACATCATGCTTTATAGGATACACTGAGGCTGTTGAAAGCATAACTGATGAAATACAAAAAATTTTAAACTTTTGCAACAATTTTGAAGAACTTAAAAGGGAAATACAAGCTTTTAACTCAGAACGTCAAGATTTTTTAAATGATGTTGAAAATAATTGGAGTCCTCCAACGTTTTATCCTGTTTAGCCCTATAAGTTTATATAAATTTTTTATGATTGTTTGCTATGATGCTTCCCATAGCGAAATTACTAATAATTTTAAATTAGTTTTTTAATATGCTGATAAACAGAATAATAAACTTATAAATATTGGATAATAAAATATTTATTATTCTTATAATGAATACCGAAATATTTATGAATAAGTGATTATTAGCTTTTATGTTTATGAAATGGTAAAATTTATTTCATATTTGTGAAAACCTGTTTATGGCTAACGCACGATTAACCCAGCAAGAATATTACTGTTTTCTACGTCTCACAGATTATGTACTAAATATTAAATATTATCCTAGCATAATAACAAGGGTTCCAACAAAAAAGTATGCTACAAAAATTGCTAAAGATTTGTTCGGTGAAGCGATGACTCCGGGCGCTATTCAAAATAGTTTATTTAATAAAGATGTTGAACCAAATATGGGGCAAAAAACGTTCAGTTCATTTTGCTATCAAGCCTCCTTATTATTAAAACAAAGGGATGAAAAAATATTTTTAGATTTTAAAGACTTATCTAATGAGCTTGATAATTCAGAAATCAAAACTGCTAACTTAAGAATTGTGTATAGACACAAATTATACAAAGAATTGTTTTTAAATTTTCGTGAAATCATATCAGAAAAATTAAATACTATTAACAATAAAGAATTAGATAAAAATAATACTCACAATAAAGTTTTGAACATTGGAGATCGAAAAAGAGTTGAAAAAAAAATAATTGAAAAAAAGAATAGGCAGGATTTTAATTACGAAAATGAAATTCTGCTAAAATCATTTGAGGACACTGTATGGTATTGTTGGGAAAGGCATGAAAAATTTATAGGACGAAAAGTAATCACATTTTCAAAAGGAGATGATGCTTTAAATCTTAGCGTAAGGCTTCAATCAGCCCAGGCTACAAAGGAAAATTTATATAGTTGGAAAGGTACAGCCAGATGTAATGCAACAAAAAACTTTTTAATTGTCAATTTAGTAAATATTATTGGAGAAGCATTTTATACCCATTTTCTGATAAGAATCAACCCCGCCTACAAGGATATAATGGATGCGTGTATAGCACACATGACTTATGAACATCCAACTACACACAACTGCGTCACAAAAACAGTAATTTTAGAAAAAGTGGTAAAAGAAAAATGGGCTTTAGCAGAACCTTTCGAGTTCAAAAATGAAAGAGATGGGGTTCCTGTTGAAATACAAAAATTTTTGAATGATAGGAATAAAAATAGAATGTCATCTCCTCATAAAATTATAGTTACAAGTTTACAATCTCTCGCATCTTGGATGACGATGAACGAAGAAGAAGCATTAGGTTAATAACAATCTTCCTGAAACATTTGTTGGCAAATATCATCTTTACTACAAAATACATCCTTATGACGAGAATGAACTTCAAAGAGATACATTAGATATTACTCGTCATCAATCATCAAATAGTTACAAAATTCAGTATTTTCATGGCACATCAGAAAAACGTCAATATAGATGGGAAGGGTATGGGTATCTCAATTTTACGACAAAATTACTTTCAATCTTTTTAGAAGGACCTATAAGGAATGCCATACCACTTCAAAAGAAAAAATTTTGTGGATAATGAAAAAAATAAGCCAATATTTATAATGCTGAATGTACCGCCAGAAGAAGATTTGGAATTTATAGAAGATATTAATGCACTATCAGGCATTGCTTCTGGAGTTAGAGATAAAGATTCTGGTGCAGTAAGCAGACTTATTATTGCAGTCAAGCTTGATGGAAATCAAATGCAGCCAAAAAATTTTAATCTATCTGATTTAGATAAGTTTTTTGAAGTATATGCAGTAAGATCTTGGGTTCGACCTCCTGTTCACAACAGTATATTTGAGTTGGACGAATTAAATAGAACAATTGATGAGGGAATAGCGCATTTAAATGCTATTAAAAAAATCTTATGTGATGATCAAAAAAAAGAGTAAAGGCATGAATCTAATAAAAGCGTCTTTATATTCGATAGTTCATCCATTTTTCATTTAAATCTTTGCAGCCTTTGTAAGTATATTCCATTGTGCCAATGGAAATTTCTTTTGTATCAAAAAACAAAAAGAAGTCATTTTTTGATTGTTCACCTGCTTCATCGTTGTCAAAAAAAAGTAACGCTCTTTTTATTTTATTTTCTGCAATAATAGTATCCGCAATCTGCTTTTTAAAAGACAGCGAATTCATCACATAAACATCTGCCTTTAGATTGCTTGTTTTCTGCATTTGCACCCAGGTTAAATAATCCCAAAAGCCTTCAAAGATGAGCGCTTTCTCATGTGCATCATTTGTAAAAGATGACGGCGCTTTCTTTCCAATCGATGTTTTGAAACTCTTTCCAGCGTTAGGATTCGGAATACTGATTTCCCAACCAAATTCATCATTTTGAAAAGAAAAGCCAGTCAGTTTGTTACCTGTTTTTGTATCATGAATATCTGCCTGTTTTATGAAGGGGGTAACAGTATTAAGACTCAATCGGCGGCGTCCGACTTCTTGTAGCAAGGCATCATGCCAGATACGCCCAGGAGGCTTAATTAATTTAAAGCGGTTGACTTGTTCAGATACCAGTTGCACTTTCTTGTTATAGTCTTTAGCCGTCCTACGGTATTGCGATACCAGCGATGATGGTGAATTACAAAACTGTCCCAAACCTTGCAAAGCCGCTTTAATGGCATCGCGGTTTTTTCTATCTTGATTGTTGTAGTCAAGCCAAAGATCAATCGTGCTGCCGCCAGCACCAATGGCAAAGTCATACCACACATTACGCTGCGGGTTCACCTTGAAGGAAGCCGTGCGTTCATCCGGGCGGAAGGGCGAATAATACCAGGTTTCATCGGGTTTGGTTTGCTTGTGATACCGCCCGCCAAGATGCTCGACAAGCCCATGCAATTCAATCTGTTTTGCCTGTTCGATATTCATGCAAAGCTTCCTTTCTTTTGAGATGTTTAGGACTGCTTATCGAAGCTATCAATATATTGCCGGATATCCTTCACATGCCATGCGGTCACGCGACCACCTAAAGTTACAGGCTTTGGAAAGCGACCTGTCTTCACGCCAGCCCAAAAGGTGCTTTTACTGACAGGGATAAAACGCAGGACTTGTTTGATACGGAGATAGCCGGTCTCGGGAATATTGTTTTCTGTTGTCATGCCATGCCTTTCAAAGAGGTTGTTTGATGGGTTGCAGAGTATAGCATTATATTCCTATGATGTCAAGTGTGTGTATTAAGTTGCATTTTGAAGTGTTGTTGAAACATTGAGGTTGAACAGTTTTGAGGCTTGCTATTATACTTAGTACTTTTACATGAAATTAGAGCTATGACATTTGATTGGAATAAAGGAATGCAGGATGAATCAACAAGAAAATTAATAAAAATTTGGATACCTATAATTCTCATCTTTTCTATCCTTGTGATTAGTTACGCATTTCTTAGCGGAGGACATAATAAGATTACAGTTAAAGGCATTGAAACTAATATTCCTGTAAAAAAGAATGATACTATTTCTATTAATTCTACTTCAGTCGGTGAAATTAAGGGTGATTTTGTAATGGGAAGTAAAACAACAAACAATATTTCGGATACAATTAAATCAAAGGCAAAATGAAATGCACATTAATTTTTCTTATTTCAGTTTCTCTTTTGTATGCCAAGGCACAAACTGTTAACATAAAAACAGTAAAGGGAGATTTTATGAAGGGCAATAAGACGATTAATAATGTGCAGGTTACAAAAAATATCAAACAGACATATATCTACAATAACGTTACAGACTCAAACAGGAATAAGGTATTATTGCTAAACAAGTATATAGACACTACCAAAAAAAATCTGGATAAAAGCTGGAGCAAATTATGGATTCACGTTGCAAGATTTAAAAAGCGGCATAACCGGTGTAAAAGCTGGTAGAAATTTTTCTTTATTAATAAAAGATATAAACGGACATCTTATCTTAAATTGTATAATGTTTGGTTTTGATGGTAAGCGAGTTGCAAAAATACACGATAATCAATTAATAAATGAGGAAGGCAAAAATTATGAGCTGCACATATGTGACAAATGGATCGAAGTTATAGATGAATACGACATCCCAATTTTACAAGTTGATTTAAAAAAAGCAGACAATTCAATTAATATAAATGGTGTAACTTTTGATGATAATGGATACTATACTTATATGCTTCCTAATTTAAAAGTCGAACATAAAATGCCTAAACCTTATGAGAAGATGACCTCTGATGAAAGGAGCGATTTTATAATAAAATTTCGGGAAGAAGCACGATACTATTTGTATCAATTACATTGATTGATACAAATAATTACTATATTATAAAAATAAGGATTTTTATTTAATATTTTGTCACTAAAAGAATACTAAAAGCAATTACAGGATAACTTACCACATTTATTTTGACAATAAAAAGCCCCGCACTGCGGGGCTTTTAGCAAAAAAATAAACTGATTTATTATTTCGGCTGCAACTCTTTTAGGTAACCTACGGCTTTCGACGCTTCGCTGGCAGCTTTGACGATGAATGTTTTATTGTCTTTCAACACTTTCAACCAGTTGGCAATGTAGCTGGCATGATCGCCTTTTGGTTCGGCGGTAATCTCCAGTTCAGCGCAGAGAAAGGCAGCGCCAAGTTCGGCGATGCATTCTTCGGCGGCGTAAGCCTGATCACCAAACTTTTTGCCTTTAGTGCGGTCAAGACGTTTTGAGTGCCCCGTCCAGTGGACAAGCTCGTGACCAAGCACACTATAATAGGCTTCCTGACGGGTGCGCGTTGGCGTATCGATAAAGCTATACGAATACGGCATGAGGATTTTATCAAGCGAAGGCATATAATAGGCACCGCCGTGATCATGTTCGATAATTGCCTGCGTATTATCGACGAAAGCATCAATTGCGAGCAGGCGTTCGATGAAAGGTCGTGTTGACACAGGCGGCAAGGGTTGCCAGCTTTGCAATTGCGTCCGGTTGAAGACATAGGAAGATTTCAAGAAAGGGATATTTTTAAGTTCGCCTTCGACTTCTTTTTCCAAGGTATCGTAATAGACGATCATCGTGCCTTTCTCACCTTTGCGGATTGTTTCTTTTTTACCAGACCATTGCTTAAATGTTGCCCATTCGTGGCTGCAGAAGTTTTTCTCCTGGTTGGCTGACCAGAGGAGAACGATATTGATGCCTTGATAGTTTTTACCTGTGGTTGCATTTTGCGGGAAGGCAAAGGATGCGCTATCATTATTCTGCCAGGGTTTGAACCAGGGAATCGTGCCTGCTTCAAGTTGTCGGATGATGGTATCGGTCACTTGGCTGTAGGTATCGCGGAATGTTTTCGGCTGTTGTGTGGTTTGTGTGCTGTTATCCATTGGTAGACCTTTTCTGTTGGAGTTGATGGTAACAGGGGATGGAAGAACCGGAGCATTAGCAACCAAACCGGGTGTTATTTTGGCTGGGCGGGTGAATCCCCAAGGGGAGAGGAAAATAATAATTGGTGGCGGGAGCGGCTTCGGTTATCACCGGTTGCTACCATTCAACTCATTCATCAGAAAAGGTGACGAAAGAAAAGCAAACCATAGCGACAGAGCCGGTGAGTTGAGCTGTCAAAAGGAAATGAGATGGATCATCAAGGCAGAACAGATAAAGAGAGATGGAACAAACTGAGACTGCTATATTATAGCATTATATTCCTATATCGTCAAGAGCTAAACAGGTGCAGCAAGGCGTTTCGTTTGTGACTGCTCTTACGCTCCGCTAAAATATGATTATGCTGCAATGGATGCAGAGGACATTCAAACCAAGTGCAATTCAAATGGTGAAAGGCACATACTTCCTGCTGTGATAATGCTTGTATAGTTGAACTTATACACAGTCGGAAGCATCATCCTGCCTATCATTTGCGCTTGCTACATTTAAGTTTTCAACACATTATTCTCATACGATTTTGTAACAAATTTTGTCGGCTCAATTTTTTAGCTAAACTTTACTAATATTTTTAGCACTTACGACCAACTTTTTATGTACACGAACTGCAAGACATTCTTCAGTTTTCGCTATGGCACGTATGCCACAAAGGAACTGATCGAAACCGCGATAGAGAAAGGTGTGACTGCGCTTGCCCTCACCAATATCAATTCCACCTGTGATGTGTGGGACTTTGTCAAGCTTTGCCAGGAGGCAGGAATCAAGCCCATTCCCGGCGCGGAAATCCGCAACGGCGATACGCTGCTTTATATCCTGGTCGCCGCCAACAACAATGGGTTAGCCTGGATCAATGCGTTTCTGGGTGACTACCTGGTCAATAAAAAACCTTTTCCCGAAGCGGCAGATGATTTTTGTTTCTTCGATGAAAATAAGGATGGCTTCGTTATTTACCCCTTAGGCGCAAAGCCACTCGAACGCTTGCTTTCCTATGAACGTATCGGCGTGCTGCCCTGGGAGATCAATAAACTTTTTGCGGTTGAAACAAAAAAATATCCAGACAAATTCATTGTCCGCCAGCCGGTCACCGTTCAGGATAAGATACATTTCAACCTGCACCGCTTACTTCGCTCCATTGATAAAAATATCCTGCTGTCCATGCTGCCGGAAACAGCGCAAGCAGATGCGCGGGAAATCTTTCTGTCACCGTCCGCTTTGCTGGAAGCTTTTCGAGATTTTCCCTTTATCATTACCAACACGTACAAACTGCTCGATGCCTGTTCCATTACGATGGATTTTTCCACTGATAAGAACAAGCAATGCTTTAGCGCGACCAAGGAAGATGACAGGGTGTTACTTGCCAAGCTGGCAAAAGACGGGTTTTCATACCGCTATGGTAAGAAGAACAAAGTCGCGCTGGCACGGCTGGAAAAGGAATTGGCAATCATCAATGACCTCGGTTTCAATGCTTATTTCCTTATCAATTGGGATATCGTGCGTTACGCCGCATCCTGCGGCTTTTACTATGTCGGGCGCGGCAGCGGCGCCAATTCGATTGTCGCCTATTGCCTCAAAATCACCGATGTCGACCCGATTGAACTCAACTTGTATTTTGAGCGTTTCCTTAACCCGGAGCGAACCAGCCCGCCCGATTTTGATATTGATTTTTCGTGGACGGACCGTGATGAAGTGATTGATTATGTGTTCAAGAGGTATGGCAGGAACCATGTCGCGCTGCTTGGCTCGTATTCCACCTTTCAGCATGACGCCATCATTTTGCAGTTGGGTAAAGTCTTCGGCTTGCCGACAGATGAAATCAAAATCCTGCAACGCGATAACAGGGCGGAAGACAAGATCGGTGCAATGATCCTGCGTTACGGTGCGCTATTAAAAAACTTCCCAAATCATCTTTCCATTCATCCCTGCGGTATGTTGATAACGGAAGAAAAACTGCATACCTATGCAACGTCCTTCATGCCGCCAAAAGGCTTTGCCGGGGTGCAGATGGATATGTTCGTGGCAGAGGATATCGGCATTAACAAGTTTGACATTTTGAGCCAGCGCGGCTTGGGGCATATCAAGGAAAGCCTGCGGCTGATCCGAGACAACCAAGGCGTTGACATCAATATCCATGATGTCGCCAGTTTCAAGAATAACGACGCCATCAAACGGCAGATCCGTGAAGCCAATACGATTGGCTGCTTCTATATCGAAAGTCCTGCCATGCGGCAACTCTTAAAAAAGTTGCGGTGTGACGACTATATTACCCTTGTGGCGGCAAGCAGTATTATCCGTCCCGGGGTCGCGCAAAGCGGCATGATGCGCGAATATATTTCACGCTTTCATAACCGGGATAAGATCAGTTACCCGCACCCGCTGTTTGAAGAGCATCTCAGCGAAACCTTCGGCGTCATGGTATTCCAGGAAGACGTCATCAAGATCGGGCACTATTTCGCGGGGCTGACTTTGGGTGAAGCCGATATTTTACGCCGCGCCATGAGTGGCAAATACCGCTCGAACAACCAGTTTCTTGCGATCAAACAGAAGTTCCTATCCAATTGCAAAAACCTCGGGCATTCCGATGAACTGGCGGCTGAAGTGTGGCGGCAGATGGAAAGCTTTGCCGGTTACAGTTTCAATAAGGCGCATTCGGCAAGTTTTGCCGTCGAAAGCTATATGAGCCTGTATTTAAAAACCTACTATCCCAAGGAATTCATGGTGAGTGTGATCAACAATTTCGGCGGGTTTTATTCACGGGAACTTTATTTCCTCGAACTGCTTAAAACAGGTGGTGAGATCAAAGCCCCTTGTGTCAATAACAGCGATGAATTTACCAACATAAAAGGCAGTGTGGTCCATACCGGTTTTATCCATATCAAAGGGCTGCAAAACAAGCTGGTGGAAACTATTCTGGAAGAGCGGCAAGCCAACGGCATTTATTTGCATTTGCAGGACTTTATCGAACGCACCAATACGGGGCTTGAGCAACTCAATACACTGGTCAGTGTCGGTGCGTTCCGCTTTACCGGAAAATCCAAAAAACGCCTGTTGTGGGAAGCCAATTTCTTGCAGCAAAAGAACAAGGCGGTCGTGCATGGCGGGCAAGCCTTGTTCGCCGAACCGCCGCTTGAATTTGAACTGCCGGTGCTAAGGGATAACCCTTTAGATGATCTCTATGATGAAATGGAAATTTTAGGCTTCACGCTAAGCAACCCGTTTGCAATGGTGGATGACGAACCGGATAACTATGTGTTGTCTAAAGACATGGCTGTCCATTTGGGCAAGTCGGTAACATGTCTTGTTTACTTCATCGCCCGCAAGCATGTCGTAACGAAAAACAGTGCGGAGATGTTCTTTGGAACTTTCGTTGATAAGAACCTGGACTGGATAGATACCGTTCATTTTCCTGATGCAGCCCTTAACTATCCCCTGCATACTACCGGCTTTTACCGCGTAACGGGCAAGGTAGTGGCGGATTTTGGGGTGCACAGCCTGGAAGTGCAACGCATGGCAAAGGTGGGTTATAAGAAACGCAGTTACGACAATTTAGGCTGATGCTGATAACGCAGGATAGACATATCGCCCATTTCGACCTCGATGCGTTTTTCGTGTCAGTCGAGCAATTGCGCAATCCGAAGCTCAAAAATAAGCCGATCCTAATTGGGAGCAGCAGCGACCGGGGCGTTGTCGCTGCTTGCAGCTATGAGGCGCGGAAGTTCGGTATTCATAGTGCCATGCCCATGCGCCACGCCATGCGGTTATGTTCCCATGCGATTATCGTCAAAAGTGATTTTGAAGCCTATAGCCAGTATTCCAGGCTGGTCACAGATGTGATCAGGGATACCGTGCCGGTTGTTGAAAAAGCCAGCATTGACGAGTTTTATATTGACCTCACCGGCATGGATAAATTCTTTGGCTGCAGCCGTTTTACGGATGATCTGAAAAAGAAAGTTTTGAAGGAAAGCGGTTTGCCGGTGTCATATGGTTTGGCAGCTAACAAGCTCATCAGCAAAGTCGCCACTAATGAAGTGAAACCCAACGGGCAAATTGAGATCGCTTTTGGCAATGAAAAAAGCTTCCTTGCACCATTGAGTATTATGAAGTTGCCAGGTGTTGGGAAGGAAACGGGCTACAAGCTGTTAAAAATGGGCATTGAAACCGTTAAGACCTTAAGCGAAATCCCTGTTATTATGCTGCAAAACCTGTTGGGCAAAGGAGGCAGTGACCTCTGGCGCAAATCGCATGGCATTGACGAATCCCCGGTTGTCCCGTTTCACGAGCAAAAATCCATCTCGACCGAAAACACTTTTCAGCAAGACACAACTGATCTCAACTTCCTCAATGGTGAACTGGTGCGCATGACAGAAAAGATTGCCTTTGATCTGCGTCAGCAAAACCGGCTGACGGGCTGTGTGACGGTCAAGCTGCGCTACTCGAATTTTGAGACGTTTACGAAGCAGATTTCGATTCCTTATACCAATGCTGACCACATACTTTTAAGGACAGCTAAGGAGTTGTTTAAAGCCCTCTATGAACGCCGGATGCTGGTAAGGCTGGTTGGCATTCGTTTTACCGACCTTATCCCTGGCAATTACCAGATCAGCCTCTTTGACGACAAGGCAGAAATGATCAACCTCTATCAGGCGATTGACAGCGTGAAGAAACGCTTTGGGGAAAGTTTCGTTATGCGGGCGGCAGGCTATGATGAAAAGAAAAGAAAGCCGATGGCATAGAGATAAATCAAACGCTCATTGCCAGTTCCGGCAGGTCTTCATAGTGAAAAGCTTTAGTTGGCTCCAAGGCGCTCCTAAAGTCTTTGGTAATCGGGTAAGCCTGCATACCATCCGACGGAAATTGTGTCGCCGCCAATTGTAAAATCCTTGTTTCTGACAAATGATCGAATAACCATTCATAGGCAAGATCATCATTTAAAATAACCGGCATTCTTTTTTTCGAGTTGTGGATTTGCGACATGAGAAGGTGCCCTTTGGCGGAAGTCGTAACAATGGAAGATGTTTCCACGTATTCGCCCGTTGCCTTATCAGTCCAGGGCTGCCAGATGCCCGCCATATAAAAATATTCCTTGTCTTTGAGCGAAATATAATAAGGGTATTTTATTGCTGTCTTGACAGGCTTGCCTGTCCGCTTGTTTAACGGGAAAATATGCCGCCATTCATAAAACCCGGTGGACAACACAAGGCACCGTCTGTGCAGAGCTGCATCCCGGTATATTTTATTCGGAAACAGGATTTCTTCGCCGATGGCATTGAGGGTCAGCATCGGCGGGTTAAAATTTTTATCTGCATCATAATAACCTAAGCGCATGCGATTGACGTCATCGCGTGTCTTCAAATAATGCGGGATAAATCCCCATTCCATTTTGACGATGTCAAAGTCTTCCCGGTCAGGATACCGCTTCAACACAGCGGTGCTGGCATAGTCAAAGCCTGTTTGCAGATCGTTTTCCAAGAAATCATATTTGGCGATTTCTTTTTCCAGTTGTTTCAGCCGGATGAATTCAGCCCTTGTCACCTTCTGCCCGTTATAATAACACATCGCTTGGTTGGTTGTTGTCGTGTGATGCAAGATATTGAGAAATGATTGCACCGACTTCTTCGGCTTCGTGTTGCCGTCCTTCCGGCACAGATGTCCAAAATCCAAAAGCTTCGGCATGGACTGCTCTTGTTATTGTCAATGGTGCTCTTTTATCAGAGAAGGCGACACGGAAAATCCGGTATTGGTTAATGGTGTGTTCCTGCACTCTGATTTTTCCGGCATTGAAATCAAGTTCAAATCGATCTTTTGTGCCAATACTCATAACCGCAATATTCAGCGATAAAAATACGGGTAAATAAACGGGAAAAACCTCGTTTTTTTATTAAAAATAAAATCCATTTTTACAATTGTCACAAGCCATTAATATGAGATAACATTTTAAAAACAAGTTCAATGAAAACACAATCGTTAGTTCAAGCAATAGAATATGTTGTAAATTCATCTGCAGCCCAAAAATATATTCAAGAGATGGAAGCACCTCCTCCTGATATAGTAATTGCGCAGATTTCAGCTACTGTCATAAATTATATCGACAGTATTATTCAAGTTATTATCAATTTCAGAGAAAGAAACAATCCAAATGATTTCAATGAAGATGCAGTAGTAGATGTACGAGGAACTAATCTCGGGGATTTCAAGATTCTACACATACAGCGAGTTCAAAAAGCGCCTTAGTGATTTAGCTGTTGAGCTCATCAATATAATTCGCCCATTCTTGCATCATCTGTTTGCGTTGGGGTAAGAATTTCGCGCGGTCATAAGCCTTGTCAATTTTGCTGCGGGGCAGGTGTGCTAACTGTCTGTCTACAACTTCATGCTGGTAGCCGAGTTTTTCTTTGATGGTACTCATCGCCAACGAACGAAAGCCATGTCCTGTCATTTTGTTCTTATAGCCTAAACGTTTTAAGGCACTAAGTATCGCGCCATTACTGGTTGGCTTTTCAGGTCGAAAAATGCTCGGAAAAACATATTTTCTGCTGCCATTCATTTCTTTTAACTCTTCCAAAATTTCAAGAGTCTGTTTTGACAGGGGAACAATATGCGGTTCACGCATTTTCATGCGTTCCGCCGGTATATTCCAAACTGCCTTTTCAAAATTGAATTCATCCCAAGTCGCTTCAATAAGTTCGCTCGTTCGTACAAAGGTCAGCAACATCATTTTTAGTGTAAGCGTTGTCTGCTTGAACAGCCGTGCGTCATTGTTATTTATTTTTCTTACAAGGGCAGGCAATTCATCAACGTCGATGGAAGCAAAATGACCCCGTGTAAATTTTTTCAATGAGCCTTTCAAATCTCTCGTCATATCAGTATCTGCTCTGCCGGTGACAACAGCATAACGAAAGACCTGTCCACACATTTGCAAAGCACGGCGTGCCATTTCGTGTGCGCCACGATCTTCGATTTTTTGTAAACAGGCGTAAATGAGGGGAGGGGTGATAGCCGTCATTGGCAAATGACCTATTTGCGGAAAGACTTCTTTCTCCAAGCGGTAAATGATGTTGTTGGCATGAGAGAGCGACCAGGTTTTAAAATTAAGCTTATGCCATTCCCGGGCAACTAGTTCAAAGGTTTGCGCCGCTTTAACTTTGGCGATTCGTTTTTCTTCTTGCCGTTCGAGAGAAGGGTCAATGAATCTTTCTATAGATTTCTTTGCCTTGTCTCTCTTTTCCCTTGCCTCGATTAGAGGTGTTAAAGGGTAAGCACCTAATGAGAGACGTTTTTCTTTGCCTAGAATATGATATTTCAAGCGCCAATAGCGGCTACCGGTTGGTGTTATCTCAAGATACAAGCCTCCTGCATCGAAAATCTTGTACGATTTAGCTTTGGGCTTCGCATTCCGGCAGAGCATATCAGTTAGGGGCATTGCATTCTCATTTCGGTTTGGGGGCAACACGATTATGGATAGAAAAAACTGCCCCCATAAATGCCCTAAAAACGGTTGGATTTATTCCTACCACAATGGATGGAATGGAACCATGATAACATCAAAACGCTGCAAAATCAAGGGTTTTTGTACATTATTGGACTAGGAAAATATTCTTAATGGAGCGGGCGAAGGGATTCGAATATACATTATAAGCCTTTGAATTGAATCGCATTCCTATCCACCGTTTTTAAACTTTGCCCCGAAACTTGCCCCCAGAAAAAGCCAACTCTATTATCATGAACTTAATTTGTTACGTTCGAATCCGCAACTGAGACACAAACTCTCGACACAACTTTCTTATTAATAGCTGTCAAATCAAGTTCACCAATGGATTCTAATCTAAATAGTAATTTATTAAATAAAATAAATTTAAAGTGTCTTCACTAAGATCATCCCAATTTTGCCTTTATAACTACTATGTTCAAATGTTCAAATTCATTGAACCAATTTAAAAACATAAACTATGTGACAAAGAAAGTTTTAAGATTAAATATTCAGTTTTACAATTACCTGGCTTCCACTATCGGAGCTAAGCCAGGTAATTATACCGTTCAATAACTTTGTTCGCTGCTTCATATTATTTATTCCAAGTCCCTCGCTCATTTTCTTTATATCAAAGCCATTTCCGTTATCTTGAATTGTTGCTTCTAATTCCACTTTAGTTTGTATAATATTTATATCAATTCTTGTTGCATTTGAGTGTTTAATCACATTTTGAATTGCTTCTTGAAGAATTCTGAATAACATTATTTGCTTATCTGAATCCAAATCCAGTTTATTAGGATGTTCAAAGATTATCTGAAGAATCTTTGTTGAATTTATTCTTGTAACTTCTGTTTCAAGATTCTGGATTAAATCAAATTGTTCCAGCCATTCTTTGCTGAGAGATTTTGACAAAGCCCGTAACTCAATAATTGCTTTTCCAACAGTCTCTCCAGCAGTAAAAAACGTATCTGGTGGCTGAAGAATGCTGCGTTCAGAAATACCAAGTAAAAGTTTAGCTGTGCTAAGTAATTGCCCGATGTTATCATGTAATTCTTTGCTTAATGCAGCAAATGTAGATTCCTGAACTTCAATTTGCGATCGTAGTAATTGCTTGTTAAATTCTTCTTCTCTTTGAATCTTCTCACGTAAATAGGTTTCCTGTTTTCTTTTGTAATTAATAATTGCTACAAAAGACGCTAGTGCCAGCATAGTCACTATTAATGAGATGGAAATTATTGTCGAATATATTTCTTCTGATATCTGAAACATGAAATACCTATTAAGAGTAAAATGTACAATAGGTAATTACAAATTGAATTAATTATTGCGAAAAGCTTTGTTGCTAATAACGTTTTATGAGAGAGTAGTGTATTATAGATACCATCAAAGCTAACCGTTCCTGCAAAATAAATAAAAAATCCAAGTACAAACCAGAAAGTCGGTTCTTTGAAGATTGTTATTTGGTAATTTGGTTTAATATTCCAAAGAGAAATGACACACCATCCGATGATCATTATGCTTTCTATATTGCAATTGATACTTGGATATTGATCTGTGCGTTGAATTTTTAAAGTTACGAACAAGGACACAAGAGTATAACAGCCGATAGATATAATCATTAGTTTTTTAAGGAAGCCGTTTTCTACGCCATCCCGAAGTAAAATGGTAATAAGGGCATACTCAATAATATTGAAGTAGTGATATAAGACAAAATGCTTAAAGTGATGCGTGCCAATAATTTCTGCACCGATTTCTGTGCAAATAGAAAAAAAAAGTAAGAGTGTTAACACTCTTACTTTATAAATATGAAGATAAAATAAGCTGGCTGCAAAACATATCAGCATTAAAAGGTAATAGATATAAACCAGCATACATCACATTTTTTCAGCTGCATACTTATAGAACATTTTGATAAAATCTGAAACTTTTAAAGTTCCCAACTCCTTGTTGTTTAAGATGAAGTCACTCATAAATTTAACTGATTCTGATCCTCGGAGAGGATTTCCGCCATTTCCTTTTTCTTCATTTAGAGGAATAGTGTGGACATCTAATTTTGATAAGATTGCGTTTTCATCAATTTTATTTGCAGCAATTTGTTTATCCAGTTCTAAGGTAATATTGGTAATTGTATCTTGTTTAATAGGCGCTTTATCAGAGCCTATACCCTCTAAAGAAAGGCTTGCTTGATTACTTCCAGCGTTAGGAATGGCAAAATAGAATCTAACGAATTCACATCCCTCTTGCGCTAAAATCCTAAATATAGAAGCTTTACTAAATTCTACCCATGCCAAATTATGAAATGGGGTTTCAGGTTTGGAAGGAGTAATAACTTGATCACGAAAAGCATATTTCATTAAAATACCAGCAACTTGAGTAATCGGCATTCCATAATGATTTCCGGTTTTACCAGAATAAGGCTGCTCTGCGCTAATCGTAACTTTTTTTTTCTTCATGATCAAACCCTTGTAAGGTCATTAATTCATTTTCCATGGGGTAATTTTTAATTTAAGAATGATTTGAATAAAAACTTTTAATATATCAAAGCTACTTATCCATGTAATATAATGTATGGGAATTTTACCGTTATTTTTCTGGAAAAAAACGGTGTAGGTATCACAAATAAATTGCACAGAAATGAAGCGAGAACAGGATTTGAAAATGACAATTTAAGATGTTATAATAAAAGGATATAATACCTATCATGTTAAGCGTTTACCCTTAATTTTACCCATTCGATATAACAGGCTATCAAACTTTAACTTAATAACCCAATAGATCAATCCTTCAAACTATAATATAAAAGTGTTCATTAAAACCAGTTAAAAGAAAAGACCTATGGATAAAGGTGCTCATTATTATTGCTGCGATTTCCAAGTTCATTCTCCACGAGATTTACGTTGGGTGGGTAAGCCTGCAATAACTTTGGAAGAACGAAAACTTTATGCGTCCTCCTTAATTGCAAGCTGCCGTGAGAAGAAATTGGGTGCGATAGCTGTAACGGATCACCATGATTTACTTTTCGCAAAATTCATACGTGCAGCTGCTCAAGAAGAGCTTGATGAAAACGGCGATAGTATTCCAGAATCGGATAAAATTATAATTTTTCCTGGTATGGAATTGACGCTAAGTGAGCCGTGTCAAGCATTATTGCTTTTTGACGCAAATCTTCCCGATGATATGTTTTCGCTTATTGGAAATGCCTTGGCACTAAATACTTCCTCTGATAGCTCTTCAAGAACGTCACAAGTCGAAAGGCTCGATTTATCACTTAATCAAATAAAAGAAGCACTTGATCGGCATGATTACTTAAAAGGTAGGTTCATCTTATTTCCGAATGTGAGTGAAACAGGAAGCTCTACAATTCTTCGAAGTGGTTTTGCCAAGCATTATATATCAATGCCCTGTTTTGGAGGTTATCTGGACGGAAGCATAAGTCAACTTGGCAAAGGAAATTCCCTAATTATCCAAGGAAAAAATAAAGAATACGGATACAAAAAAATTGGTGTATTCCAAACCTCAGATAATCGACGCGAAGATCATAACGATTTAGGAGTTCATTCAACTTGGGTTAAATGGGCACAACCTAGCGCAGAAGCGCTAAGACAGGCGTGTTTGGCGGACAAATCGCGTTTATCTCATGTACATCCTGATGTACCTCAAATTTTTATAACTGATATCAGTTTATCTAACTCAAAATTTTTGGGTCCACTTAACTTGAATTTCAATCGCCAGTTTAATGCAGTTATAGGCGGACGTGGAACTGGAAAATCATCCATTTTAGAATACCTACGTTGGGCGGTTTGCGACGAACCAATACCTGAAGATTCTGATGAAAGTATAAATTACGAGACTAAAAGAAAGAAATTAATTGAAAAAACTCTGATTGATCTGAATGCTGTAATACAAGTTAGTTTCATAAAAAATGACGTCTTGCATACTCTCCGTAGATATTCAACAGATGGTTCCTTGTTATTAAAAATCGGTTCATCTGATTTTGAGGCTGCATCAGAATCGCAAGTTCGCACCCTATTGCCGATCCAAGCTTATAGTCAAAAGCAACTTAGTAGTGTAGGCGTTAGAATTGATCAACTAAGAAGATTTATTGAAGTGCCATTACGTGAGCAATTAACAAACCTTCAAAGACTATCGGATCAAGTGAAACAGGAACTTCGGCAAGAACATGCTCGTAGGGAGCGGTACAAGCTGTTGTTCTCTAGCAGGTTGAAATTGCTTCGCGAAGCGGAATCTATTAAAACGCAAGCAAGTACTATAAGAGCAAAATTAGTTGGTTTGTCAGATGAAGACCAAATAACAATAAATTTAAAAGCTTCTATTGACGAAGAGAAAATCTTAGTTGCAAGTTGGAAACAAGAATTGCAAAATCTAAGACAAATCATTGATCGATCAAAATCAGACTTTTTAAACAGACCTAGAAGGTCTATCAACATTGCAACTTCTAAAATTAATTTGATTAATCCAATTCATTCGGAACTGCGAAACAAATATTCGCAAGTCGCAGAACTACTTAATCAAGCAGAAAATATTTTGTCTGATGAAAATAGTGGAAATACTCAAGTACCGGCTATTTTTAATCAAATTGATATTTACCACTCCGAATATGATATAAAGTATTCTAGCGCCAGGGATCATTCAAGTTCTCAGCAATCGACTTTGAAACAACTATCAGACGTCGACGAAAATTTGAAAAATACAAACTTTGAAATCACTCAAATAGATGCCGAGTTAGAAAGTTTGACTGATGCTAATAAGCTATTCCTGTCATTGGTAGAAAGATGGTTCGATTTAAATTCGGAGAAATCACAACATCTAGTTGAGCAATGCACTAATCTTACAACGCTATCTGGTGGGATGATCAAAGCTAAGTTACAGGTGAATGTGGATTTCGAAGCCCATATCGCCTATTTCCAAAAGATGGTAAGGGGTGCAAGCATCCGAATTAGCAAAATAGAGGAGCTTTTTCAGTACATTTCCTCCTCTTCTAATGTCTTGCAAAAGTGGAGAGAAGTTCTTCGGGAATTGGAAAATATTGTAGTAATTGAGGGTGAAACTTTTAATAAAAACATTGGTGACTTTCCAATCTTAAAGGGGTTTTTAAGCCAGATTGATATTCAAAAACTTTCTGCAAAAATGACTTCTCAAGATTGGATTGAATTAGTTCTTTCCAAAATGGAAAGCCTACCGACATTTGAATATCGTGCGCGTGAAAATGATTATATAGCTTTTGAAGATGCTTCTGCTGGACAGCAAGCTACTGCTTTGCTGTGGGCTTTATTAAATCAGGACGGTCCTCCTTTGGTAATTGATCAGCCGGAAGATGATTTAGATAGTCAAATTATTAATCGAATTGTAGAACAACTTTGGGCAGCTAAGGGACGTAGACAAATTATTTTTTCAAGTCATAACGCTAATTTGGTTGTAAACGGAGATGCTGAATTAGTTATTTGTTGCGATTATAGAAAGGCAGGAGAGCAATCTAGTGGTCATATAAAATTCGAAGGAGCAATTGATATTCCCGAGGTACGGAATGAGATTACTCAAGTTATGGAAGGCGGTATTGAAGCTTTTAAACTTAGGAAAGAAAAATATGGTTTTTGAAAGCAATTACTATTTTAAAACTAAATATCAAACATATTTGCCAAGCATCAGAATGAACATATCCCAAGTAACCAATAATGACTTCCTCACCGCTCCAGCCAATAAGTGGTTAGCAGAATTATGCAGGACAATGCTGATGGGAAAGCGTGTTCTCTGGTTACCAGAACGTTATAGGCTATTATCTAGACTAGGAACAATGCTGTGAGTGGTGAAACCCTAATACAGCCAAACATTTTAAAAAAATTACAACTCTATCTTTCTATTTCTTTTCCCTTAGAGTTGTCTTGTATATGTTTTAATTGTTCGATGATTTTGTCTTTCTTATACTGTTTTTTGCCATCAAGTAGGGCTTTGTAATAAGTCGATTCCTTATTATTTATTCCCTTTATTAGTTCATCTAAATATTTTTTGCCATCATCAGAAGAAAGCAAATATCCATGATTAAACCCTTTTTTATAGTTTATATCTACACTTTCATCTTCCATTAAAATAATTCTTTAGCGTGTTTTTCTAAATATTGATTGATTGAATCCGTATCATAAAGGATAATTTTTTTCTCAGGCTGTGTATAACGAATGCTGCCTTCGTCACGCAATTTTTGTAACGTTGTCCGGCTTGTGATGCGTAGCTTGTTCATTGCTTCTTCGCCGGAGATCCACTTGTCTTCGACCGTTTTTGTTTTCTCTTTTATATAGGCAAGCGTCTTATCCATTAAGGCATAAAAGGCTTCATCGTCCAAGCAAATCACGTTCATATGAAAGGTAATCTTTGATAAATTTAAAAAGATTATTTCTTATTGATCGAAAATTCTCAGAATATTTTATGAGTTCAAAACTATATCTAACGCATCATCCATATGTTTATTGGTAAAGTTGCTTTGATAACCGATTGTCGTACTGATATTAGAATGCCGATATAACTTTTGCAGGACAGGTAAAGGAATTTTGTCACCCGCAATTTGTGCAAATGTGTACCGAGAGATATGATTCGTCAGTTTCTTGGTGATGTCGGCTTTATTAGCGACCATTGCAAGCCGTTCATTGATTTCATGTACGCGCGTTTTAATCCGTTTTTGTACTTCAAAATTATCGTCTAAAGAGGGGAGTGCTTTTAAGTCATCAAATACAAGATCATGTGCCCGCTTGTTCTCTTTGTATTGCTGTAAAAGTTTGGTTGCTTTATCCGGCACTTTGAGAGAGCCGCCTTTGCTATTTTTTCCCATCACATAATGCAGCCTATTGTCTTGCATGTCGGACCAGCGCAATCGCAACACATCTGAGATACGCATACCGGCGAAATAATAAGAGATAAGCCAAATATTACGCGCGTCGTTTTCCAAAGCTGGCAATTCGATTTCCTCTAATCGTTCGACCTCTTGTTTAGACAATCCTATCTTAGAACTTTCCGGAAACTTGATCTTTATACCCTGCTTGCCGAATGGGTAATGTTTTGAACTGACAAGGTTGTCTTTCATTGCTTGGCTGAATACTGAACGAATAACAACAAGATGATTAATAGCCGTTCTCTCATTGACTTCACGGCTGCCAATTAAATAAGCTTTGAAACGTTCCAACAATGCCGGTGTAATTTCGGCAAAGGAAATATCGCCTGTAAATTCTTTAAAGTGCTTTAGACGTGGTTTATCGGCACTAAAGCGATTGTATTTTTTTGCCTTCTGTAAGGTCTCAAGATAAAGTTGCGCTTGTCCAAAAAATGTCTCCGTGTTGACCGGCTTGATTTTCTTTTTTAAAACTTTTGCGCTGACCTCATCATGTTCTAATGATTTGTCTGTTGCTTCAATCAGTTTTTTGTTAATGAAGTTATTGAGGCGTACGCTATTGGGATGTTTTTTTGCGATTTTCGCACCGTCCCATTCATCTGGCATCACCATAACGCCAATGTGGACGACAGATGTCTTGCGGTCTCTTATGATCTGCAAGGCAAGAGGATATTGCCCCTTTTTATTGGGCTTTTTGTTCGTGCGTAAAATGACGGTGACTGTCATAGGTCAAACATACAAAAAATGGGTCAAACATAGGTCAAACATTTTGCTTGTTCATATGGTTCATAAGAGTTCATATGAATTCACTTAAATTGATTTTCAAACATTTATGATCACGATAATTCAAGCATGTCCATAAAATTAAGACTTAAAATCCTGTTCGCCGCAACGCGAGTAACGGTTCAAGTCCGTTCCGGGGCACTCAAAATCAAGCCGTTACACAGATAGCGGCTTTTTTATTTTAAGTAACCAAGACATCTTCAACTATTAACCGGTTCAATATCAAAATGAATTTCTCCGGATGAAATTTGTTCCTCAATAACATTTGCCTTGCCCTTAAAATTGTATTGATAAGAAGCTTGCCTGATGTAAAAAATGTTTTGATAATCTATCTTTTATTTTATAGATTATCAATCTTACAAGCCTTACCTGGCTTGGTTTTCGCTAATTGCGCGTTCTTTTTGTTTCACCTTTTTTTAAGTACATGTTAAGTAAATCTTCATCGGTTATTCTTATGTTTTGTATGCGCTTTGTGTTTCTTTGCACGTCTCAATATTTCACAAAGACAGCCCGGCTGTCTGTATTTTAAAATCCAATATCATGAAAAAAAGTAATCTTTTACTTGTGGCATCTATTGCCCTAACCATCGCAAGCTGTCGCAAAGAACTTGCAACCAATGACGCGCTTACAGCACAGTCAGTTAAAGTTGCAAACACAACAAGTTCTGCCCCGACAATACCGGAAACTAAAGTTTCTCTTTCCAAAACAAGTATGAATTATGGTGCCTGGATTCTGGCGCCAACTACGGACGAAGATCCGTACGGTTTTGTTACCCATGTAGCCGGACAATTGAATGTCGCCTGCATCAGAGATATTACACCTGTGCCTGGCGTTAAGAAAGTAAAAACTTTGTTTTCGAAATATAATGTTTTGCTTAATTTTTCAACGAAAAAACCGCAACCCATGAAGTTTCGCACTGATCTGACAACTTACCAGACTGATTTAAAGAACACAATCGCATCGTTAACCGGAATGCCGGCTATTGCGATAATCGAAAATGAAGAATCGAATAAAGGTTATTACAGCGGTTCGGCAATAGATTATATTAACCAGTTAAAAGCGGCTATTGCAGTCATGCATTCTTATGGCATCCCGGTTACCAACGGCGGTATTACATCTGTAGGACTTGAATATCTTGTTTACCAGGATTATATGAATCGCGGTATGACGGCTGAGGCAAACGATTATAAGAAGCGGATGCACATAGCTGTTAATAATGCAGATACAAAAGACAGAGCCAGTTTTATCAGCGTGCTTATTGCAAATTACGCAACGATAGATTTGGATTATGTAAATTTCCACTGGCGTTCTCAAACATCCGGTGATGCGCAAGGTTTGGGCGAAACGATAGATTACCTGAAAAGAGCAACAGGCAAAAAAATAATTACAACAGAAATTGGTCAATACGATCATGACCCGGCAACGCTTACAGTTACTGTGCAAATGTGTAAGAATTATAATTTGCCTTATCTTATTTGGTATAGCGGTCAAGAAGAGGATCGTTCTTACCCGTTGCAATTTAATAATGAAGCGCTAACAGCAACCGGAACATCTTATAAAAGCTTCATATCAACCAATAAATAATTATCAGCTTTATACTAGGAACAATATAACAATAGTATAGGTTTAGAAACTATTTATTACAAGCCCTGTAAATCATTTACAGGGCTTATTTATTTTCAGATGTAAGCCAGCTCGCAATCCTATCAATTTCATAAAATAATTTGCGCCGGTTCTATGTGATTGATATTAACAAACACTTTTCATTCATCTGTCTAATTTGCCGCCCTTACCTACTGCTGCTTGATAGAAACTCATCAGTCTCGACAGGTATAAAACAACAAACCGCCATCTTGATGCGTCACGTTTACAGCTTTTTTATTCTCCAGTTTTTGTTAGCAGTTATTGCGGCTTCTTCCACATTTGCGCAGCAGGTTCCGCTTTCAGACAGCAGTGCTTTGCAAACCGATACAACCGTAAATCCATCGGCTGATACATCCGAACCGGTTACTTCTGTTGATGCGGACCTGATGAATATTTACAATCAGCGTACGCCTAAAAAATATAAGATTGCCAACATCACCGTTAGCGGCAACCGCTATTTCGACCAAGCATTGCTGGTATCTATTTCTACCTTAACCGTTGGTGAAGAAGTTGTAATTCCGGGTGGCGATAATTTTGCCAAAGCCATCAAAAAGCTATGGTCGCAAAACTATTTCAGCGATGTGCAGATTATTATTACCAAGCTGGAAGGTGATAGCATGGATATTAATATTGCCGTACAGGAACGTCCGCGTCTTGCCGATTTTACATTTGATGGTGTAAAAAAAGCTGAGACCGACGACTTAAAAAAGAAAACCGGACTGGTAAAAGGCAGGGTGATTACCGAAAATATGAAGCGAACGGCTGTTGACGCCATTAATAAGTTTTATGCTGAAAAAGGATTTCGTGGTGTAACGGTTACCATCAAAGACAAGCAGGATACGGCTTTGGTGAATTCGCAGGTATTAACGTTTGTGGTTGACAGAGGCACAAAAGTAAAAATCAGCGACATTTATTTTATTGATAATACAGTTGAAGATGCGAAGCTGAAAAAACAAATGAAAGGTACAAAAGAGATGACGCGCCTTACGTTGTATCCGCCAACCGACAGCAGCATTCTGAATCCTAAAGTATATACGTTTAACGATTATATGCACGACAAAGGATTCTTCTATCCTTCCAAAACAAAAAAAGTATTAGATCCGTATGTACGTCTCAAGTTTTTTACGTCAGCTAAATTCAGCGACAAAAAATACAATGAAGACAAAGAAAAGCTGATTGATTATTATAACTCGCTGGGTTACCGCGATGCTGTATTGGTAAGCGATCCGATTACTTACAACAGCAAAGGCAATATGGATATTTCTATTAAAGTATTGGAAGGACATAAATACTATTTTGGAAATATTGGATGGAGCAGCAATACAAAATATCCCGATTCGTTGCTAACCGCAATTCTGGCTATCAAAAAAGGCGACACGTATAATCTTGATTTATTAAATAAGAAATTAGGCAAAAGCGTTTCTCCTGAAGGTGGCGACATCAGTGGTTTGTATATGGATGATGGTTATTTGTTTTTCCAGACGCAGGTAACGGAAACGGCGGTATATAACGATACGATTGATTTCAATATTAAAGTTATTGAGGGACCGCAGGCAACCTGGAAAAATGTTCGCATCACGGGCAACGAAAAAACAAAAGAATATGTAATTCGCCGCGAGTTACGGACCTTGCCGGGTGAGAAATTCAGTCGCCAGGATGTGATTCGTTCAACACGTGAAATTGCCAATCTGGGTTTCTTTAACCAGGAAAAAATCAACCCGAATATTGTTCCTAATCAGGAAGACGGAACGGTAGACGTAACCTGGGAAGTAGAAGAAAAATCGAGCGACCAGTTGGAATTGAGCGCCGGTTTTGGTGGTGGCATTGGTCTTACCGGAACGCTTGGCGTTTCGTTCAACAATTTCTCTGTCCGAAATATATTTCACAAAGAAGCCTGGGATCCGCTACCGGTTGGTGATGGTCAAAAGCTAAGTATTCGTTATCAAAGTAATGGTCGCGCTTATCGAAGCTATAATGTTTCGTTTACTGAACCCTGGTTAGGCGGTAAAAAAAGAAACTCACTTACTGTTGCGTTTTACGATACAAAATATTCGAACGGTTACAATTATACAACGGGTTTGTATGATAAAAATTCTGACACTTCTTTCTTCAGAACAACCGGAGCTTCTATTGGGTTAGGCAAACAATTAAAGTGGCCGGACGATTATTTTTCATTTACCACTACCTTAAACTATTCGCGTTATACGCTTCACAATTATGCACTGGATCAAAGTCTGGCGTTGAAAGACGGAACGTTATTGCGGAATGGTTATTCCAACAACGTAAACCTTCGCTTTGCTTTGCAGCGTACTTCTGTTGATCAGCCAATATTTCCACGCACCGGCTCCAACTTTTTGCTGAGTTTACAAGTAACGCCGCCCTGGTCTTTAATTAAGCCTGACATTGTGAACGACATGAACCCGTATAAACTGATTGAATATCACAAATGGAGATTTACCGGCGAATGGTATGTGCCGTTAGGCAAGCCACGCGGCACTGATAAAAACCAGCAGTTTGTATTGAAAGCATCTGCTAAATATGGCTTCTTAGGTCGTTATAACGATAAGCTGAATATTTCTCCGTTCGAGCGTTTCCAGGTTGGCGATGCCGGTTTAAGTAACAGCTACGCATTGCTTGGTTACGATATTATTTCGCAGAGAGGTTATCCGGTGTACAGCACTTCCGATCCGAAAGTAAATCCCGATCAGCAGCAGGCGCCTCAATATTTTACCATCTTTAATAAATATACCTTAGAGTTGCGCTATCCGTTAAGCTTAAATCCAAGCAGCACCATTTATGGATTGGGCTTTTTTGAAGCTGCTAACGGCTGGTATAATTTTAAAGAATACAATCCATTCCAGTTGCGTCGTTCAGTAGGTTTAGGTATGCGTTTTTACCTGCCGATGTTTGGATTACTTGGGTTCGATTATGGTATTGGTCTCGACCGTTATACGCCGGGTGCAACATTAAAAGATATTGGTCGTTTCACGTTTATGTTAGGTTACGAACCGGATTAAAAAGAAGCTAAAGCGGAAGGATAAGAAACAGCAAATTGTACAATCCTTTAACTTGCGGAAAAAATAACATTTCCATGAAAAAGATATTGATAGTAATTACCATTGCTTTAGCCACAACGCTAAGTGTTTCAGCACAGCGGTATGCCATTATTGATACCAAATATATTCTGGACAAAATGCCGGAATATAAAGATGCTGATACGAAGCTGCAACAGGTTAGCGATCAGTGGCAAAAAGACATTGATACCCGCCAGGCAGCCCTTGATAAAATGTATAAAGACTACGATGCCGAGCAATATATGCTGAGCGATGAACTGAAGAAAAAGCGTGAAGACGAGCTGTTTAACAAAGAAAAAGAAGTGCGCGATCTGCAAAAGAAACGCTTTGGCTACCAGGGCGATTTATTTAACGAAAGACAGAAACTGGTAAAACCAATTCAGGACAAAGTATATAACGCCGTGCAAAAAATTGCGGCCGCCCGCAGTTACGATTTTATACTTGATAAAAGTGAAGGCATTACCGTTATCTTCGCCGACCCGAAATTAGATAAAAGCGACGATGTACTTAGCGAGCTCGGTATCAAACAATAGTTTTACAAAATCTAAAATAAAACAACACGCGCAACAACAGGATGCGTAAACAAAAAGCAAATAAAAAATGAAAAAAGTGTTCCTTTCGCTGCTTCTTATTGCAGCACTTGGCAGTATGACAAACAAAGCGGCTGCGCAAATGAAAGTTGGTGTGTTTGATATTGATTATATGGTGCAGGCGATGCCCGGCTATGTTGCCGTAGACAGCATGGTGCAGATTTATCAAAGAGATTCGTTAGGTGCCGAGTACCAGATTATGAACAATGAATTGCACCGCTTAGACAGCACTCGTAAATCCGATTCTGCTGCTGGCAAATCAAAAGCGGTTTTGGATTATACAACCACACAACTTCAGCAGGTGTATGGAAAACTTGTGTACTGGCAACAATATTCTCAGCAGAAAACGCAGGAAAAAACACAAACTCTGGCACAGCCATTATATGAGCAGGTTGTAAACGCTTATAAAAAGTTTTTTAGCCAGTCATAAATATGCAATGATTTTAAAGCCGCAGACTTACGAACAAGGCTTCCCGATAGATAACATTTTTGTTGGTGTCGCAAAAGAGTTGAAGATGACGCAGCTTCCGCAGGAATTAATTTATTTAGGCGACGATCCCGATGCCAAACCAGGTGCTGCGGGAACTGCGCCGGCAACTACCAGACCTGCAGCCGGTACAACAAAACCAAAACCTTAGTTTTTCGATTTTTCAGAAAATCTAAAATTTCTATATAAAAGCCATAACAGAATTCTGTTATGGCTTTCTTTTTTTCTTAACTATTTACACCGAATCAAAAGTCTGTTCTGCGTAAAAATTAAACAAGTGTTTGATTTATTCATAATTTCGGCTATACCTTTGCTATCCTTTCATAACAAAACAGCAAGCAACAATTATGATGCAAAGCACTTAGTATGCTTTTTGCAAAAGAATAAATCAGTATGAACATAAGCAGGCAACTTTTACTTTATATATTTCTATTATCGCTAACCAATTTACACGCACAGGATATAAAACGCGATTCGTCTTTAAAAGATGCAACTGTGCAGAATTGTGTACAGTATGCGTTAGACCATCAGCCATTTATTCAGCAATCTTATCTGGATGAAAAAATTACTGATCGCGAAATCAGCAGTCGCTTGGCCGATTGGTATCCGCAAGTTGGTTTTAGCGGAAATTATCAGCATTATTTTAAATTGCCTTCTACGGCTTTAGGCGTAGATTCTACGGGTAAAAGACAAATCATTCAGACCGGAGTTCGAAATACATCAACCGTTGGTTTATCGGTAACGCAAAACATTTTTAACCGCGATGTATTGTTAGCGTCACGCACAGCCGGCGATGTTCGTCAAAGTGTAAGACAAAATACGGTTCGCAATAAAATAGACATCGCTGTTGCAGTAAGCAAAGCTTATTATGATGTGCTGGCAACCCAGCAACAGATTGATTTGCTGGAAGATGATATTGTCCGCTTATCGCGCAGCCTGCAGGATGCTTATAATCAATACAAAGGCGGCTTGGTTGATAAGATTGATTACAAGCAAGCAACCATCGCGTTAAACAACAGTAAGGCACAAAAAAGAACTTTTGAAGAACAATTAATAGCCAAGAATTCTTACCTGAAATATCTAATGGGGTTACCCGCAGGAAAGCAGTTTTTCATTGCAATACGATTCGCTTACATTAGAACGCGAATCGCAATTAGACACTTTGCAGACTTTAAAAATAAAAGACCGCATTGAGTATCGCCAGTTGCAAACCGCAAAAAAGCTTATTAAAAGCCAATCTTCAATATAACAAATGGGGTTTTCTGCCAACCGTTTCTGCTTTTGGCAATTATAATATTGCCTATTTAAACGAGAATTTTAAAGATCTGTATGGTTATTCATTTCCCAATTCGTACGCAGGTTTATCTGTCAGTATTCCTATTTTCCAGGGATTTAAACGAATACAACTAATACGCTCCGCCGAGTTGCAGTTGCAGCGTAACGATTGGGATTTTGTTTCTCTCACAGACAGTATTACAAATGAATATACTACGGCAATCACATCTTATAAAGCGGCTCTATATAATTACCAGTTAATTAAAGAGAATGTAGATATTGCTAATGAAGTGTACAATACGGTTCAACTGCAATACAAAGCCGGTATCAAAACCTATTTAGATGTGATTATCGCCGAGTCAGATCTGCGTACGGCGCAGGTAAATTATACCAATGCACTCTACGATTTGCTTACCAGCAAGCTGGATGTAGAAAAAGCGTTAGGAAACATTCAGTATTAAAAAATAAGAATTACAGTTTACGATGAGATACATTTTATCAGCATTCATATTGATTTGCCTTGCTTCGTGTGGTGGCAAAAAAGAAGATGAGAAGAAAAACCAACCGCCGCCTGCCGTTCCGGTAAGCGTAGCTAAAGTAAAAGATACCAACGCGGTTTATTTTGATCAATACCCGGCAACCGTTACACCATTAGAAGAAATCGAAATTCGCCCGCAGGTATCGGGTTATATCACCGGTATTTTCTTTAAAGATGGTCAGCATGTTACAAAAGGACAAAAACTATATTCAGTTGACCAGCAGCAATATCGCGGACAATACGACCAGGCGGTAGCTAACCTCAACGTAGCCAAAGCCAACCAGGCGCGTGCACAGCAAGATGCCGACCGCTATCAGCAGCTTGCCGATCAGGATGCGGTTGCCCGGCAGGTTTTAGAACATTCTGTGGCAGATTTAAACACAGCAAAAAGCCAGGTGGCGGCACAGCAAGCCAATGTAAGTGCCGTGCAAACCAGCCTGCGATATTCAACCATTGTTGCGCCGATAACCGGTACGATTGGCATTTCGCAGATAAAGTTCGGCGCTGCTGTTTCGCCGGGAAGCACAATTCTCAATACGGTTTCTTCTGACAACCCGATGGCGGTTGATTTTGCAATAGATGAAAAGGATTTGCAACGTTTTGTAATCATGCAGAAAAAAGGATCAAATCCGTCAGATTCTATTTTTACAATCAGTTTGCCGGATGGTTTTGTTTACGAAGTTGTCGGACAGATTTTCCTGATAGACCGCGCTATTGATCCGCAGACCGGAACCATAAAAGTGCGTCTTGTTTTTCCAAATAAAGATTTAACGCTTCGTCCTGGTATGACCTGCAATGCAAGGGTAAAAAATACAGACGCTGATAAGAAACAAATTTTGATTCCTTACAGATCTGTAATCGAGCAAATGGGAGAATTTTCTGTTTACACCGTTGGCGACAGTAGCAAAGCCGTGCAGAAAAAAGTTGTATTAGGTAGACGTATTGGTGAAAATATAATTGTCAAATCTGGTTTGGAAGCCAATGAAACGGTTATTACAGATGGTGTGCAGAAAGTGAAGGAAGGTGTAAAAGTAACCACCGGAAATCCTGCTGCCGCACAATCGCCGCAAACCGGTGCGCAAGGTGGAAAAGCTGATGCATCGGCAACAAAAGATTCGTCTAAAAAATAACAAAAGACAAGACACAGGAACCAGGAATATAAGATATAAGTGAAGAAGTAAAAGGTTGGATATAAAATGAAAATACAGTTTTGGTAGCGAGCGTTCGTATCTCCGGTTGATCTTTACTTGCGACGCTCCGTTCAGGGTTCTGTTATCAATTGGTCATTTATTCGGTTTTTATTTTTAAACTATGAAGACACTAAGAACACAGAGAAATAAAGGAGTAAAAATCTCTATAGTAATTTCTTAGTGAAACTTTTTTTCTTCCTGCCTTCGTGGTTCAAAACAAAAGCTTAATTAATAACAAAGCGTACAAGAGTGCGACGCAACGATGATAAACCGGAGTACGGGACGATCGTTACATAAATGGCTGTTTATTGGTTTTCCTCATTTGAATTAAGAAAGAGAAGAAGTTATGATTGCAGATACTTTTATACGAAGACCGGTAACGGCTATCGTTATTTCCATTGTGATAGTGCTGGTTGGTGTGCTGGCAATTTTGAATTTGCCTATCAGTCAATATCCTGATATTACGCCGCCAACGGTGCAGATTCAGGCAAACTTTACAGGTGCCGATGCGCAAACGGTAGAGCAAACCGTAACCACGCCAATTGAAACACAAGTGAACGGTACGCCGGGCATGGATTTTATCCAGAGCACAAGTACAAACGATGGTCGCTCAGCTATCACCGTGAATCTGAAAATTGGTACCAATCCGGATATTGCGGCACTTGATATTCAAAACCGTGTAAGCATTGCAACACCGCAAATTCCGTCTGACGTTACCAGGTTGGGTATTGTAACGCGTAAACGTAATCCCAGCATTTTGATGCTGGTGGCTATGTATTCGCCAAATGGAACGCACGGCGTTTCGTTCGTAGATAATTACACGAATATTTATGTGCAGGATGCGTTGAAGCGAGTGAATGGTGTGGGTGATATTTTTACCCGTGCCGATGATTTTAGTATGCGTGTATGGCTCAATCCTGATAAGCTGGCGCAATTGAATATTACAGCCAGCGAAGTTGTAACCGCATTACAGGAACAGAACGTTCAGATTGCTGCCGGTTCGGTAGGCGCTTCGCCACAGCTTTCTTCACAGGCATTTGAATATACGGTAATGACCAACAGCCGTCTGAGCACAGAAGATCAGTTTAAGAATGTAATTATCCGTACCAATCCGCAGGATGGCTCGCTTGTATATTTGAGAGATGTGGCTCGCGTGCAGTTGGGTAAATTCAGTTATAACAGTAATTCATTTGTAGATAAAAAACGAGCTTCTTACCTGTTGATTTTCCAGGCACCGGGCAGTAACGCGATTGATGTGGCAAACGGCGTTTACAACCAGATGGAGTTAATGAAAAAGGCGTTTCCAAAAGATATTGATTATGTTGTTCCATTTGAATCGGTAACGGTTGTGCGCGTATCCATCAGCGAAGTAATTCACACACTGGTAGAAGCTTTAATACTGGTAACCATCGTGGTATTCCTGTTTCTTCAGAACTGGCGCGCTACATTGATTCCGGTACTTGCCATTCCCGTTTCAATCATCGGAACCTTTGCCTTTTTTATACCACTCGGTTTTACCATCAATACACTAACTATGTTTGGTTTTGTATTGGCAATTGGTATTGTGGTTGATGATGCAATTGTGGTGGTTGAAGCGGTACAGCATTATATTGATTCGGAAAATTTATCGGCCAAAGACGCTACGCATAAAGCGATGTCGGAAATATCGGGACCTGTAATCGCCATTGCATTAATTCTGGCTGCGGTGTTTGTGCCGGTAGGTTTTATTCCGGGTATTGTAGGGCGCTTGTACCAGCAGTTTGCCATTACGATTGCCATTTCAGTGGTGATATCGGCTTTTATTGCATTATCGCTTACACCGGCGTTATGCTCACTCATGCTACGACCAACATCTGTAAAAGAAGGCGCGAGAGGATTGAATAAATTCTTCTACAAGTTCAATACATGGTTTAACCGCGTAACGCTAAAATACACAGTTACCGTAAGAAAAGTAATTAAACATTCCAGGTACGCTGTTATATTGCTGCTTTGCATTTTTGTTGGAACTTTCTTTTTGTTTAGAAGTAAACCAACAGGTTTTGTTCCCTCGGAAGATGAAGGTCGTTTGATTATGACTTATGAATTACCCGAAGCTTCTTCAACAACACGTAGTATTACCGTGCTCGACAGCATGATGAATATTTTACAATCAACCGAAGGTATTCAGCACTTCGCAGCGTTGGGTGGTTACAATGGTATTACAGGTGCTGCCAAAACCAACAGCGGTACGGTTTTCTGCCAGTTAAAACCCTGGGATGAACGTAAAGGCGATTCATTGGTTGCAACCGGTTTGGTAGCTACCTTACAAAAGAAGTTTGCTTCTATAAAAGGTGCCAATATAATTGTGGTATCGCCACCTGCCATACCAGGTTTGGGACAAACCGGTGGTTTTACATTTGAATTGCAGGCGCGTGAATCAACAGACAGCTTACCACAGTTTGCCAAAGTGGTTCAAAACTTTGTGGCAGCGGCTAACCAGCGGCCGGAACTGCAAGGTGTATTTACTTTCTTCCAGGCAAGTACGCCAAATTATAACCTGAATGTTGACAGAGAAAAATGTAAAAAACTTGGTGTCTCTTTAAGCGATGTGTATAGTACGATGCAAACCTTTCTGGGCAGCCGGTATGTAAATGATTTTACTGCGTATGGAAGAAACTTCCGCGTGGTAGCGCAGGCAGATACAAGTTATCGTGCTGATATTAATAACCTGTCAAGATATTATGTACGCAATTCTGCCGGAAACATGCTGCCGTTAAGTACGCTGGTAAGTAACAGTGTGGCAGAAAGTGCGCCGCTCATTCAACATTTTAACCTGTTTAGAACAGCTGAAATTAACGGTGGTTCCAAAGCGGGTTATAGTACGGGCGATGCCATTACTGCATTGGAGGATGTAGGCGCACAGGTGTTGCCGGAAGGTTATGGTTTCGACTTTGGTGGCTTGAGCCGGCAAGAGGTACAAACCGGTAATACATCAACCATTATTTTTGCGCTTTCTATCTTGTTTGTATTCCTCTTTTTGGCTGCTTTGTACGAAAGCTGGGCTGTTCCTTTCTCGGTATTATTAGCCGTGCCGCTTGGTATGTTTGGTGCGATCTTAACGCTTACACTCATACCTCGTTTGAGTAATAACGTATATGCACAGATTGGTTTGATTACGTTGATTGGATTGGCAGCTAAAAACGCGATTTTGATTGTTGAATTTGCCAAAGAAAGAGTGGATAACGGTATGGCATTATTGCCTGCTACATTAGAAGCGGTAAAGCTGCGTTTGCGCCCGATTATTATGACGTCGCTGGCATTTATTTTAGGTGTATTGCCACTGGCTTTTGCAACCGGTGCCGGTGGTGTAGCCCGCTCTACAATTGGCTGGACGGTATTGGGCGGTATGCTCGCAGCTACTTTGCTGGCTATCTTTATTGTGCCTGTTTTATTCATGCTGATTTCTAAAATTGCTTACAGCAAAAAGAAGCTCGAAGAATTACAGTTAAAAACGGTGGAAGTGGAGCAGGGCGTACCTTACGATTTGCCGGAAGATGATAAAAAGAAAAAGCACTAAAATTAGATTTATAAAACAAAGAAGCCTGTTCATTTACGAACAGGCTTCTTTGTTTTGTAGACATACTTTCTATCTTTGAAAGAGAAAGCTTAGCCACAATATTCAAATCAAAAACTACAATCATGAACAATTTATTTACCCAAACTGATGTTTCTTTTGTTCTTTCAAGAATTGATAATTTAAGCCCGCAATCTGAACGAAAATGGGGATTGATGACGGTTGACCAGATGCTTGCACATTGTGTCGCCGCTCTTAAAGTTGCGAACGCAGAAGCTACGCCAAAGCGCATATTTATCGGTCGTATTTTAGGACCGATTGTCAAAAAAAGCTTCCTGTCCGAAAAGCCATTTCCAAAAAGCACACCTACTGATAAAACGTTTATCATAAAAGACCGGCGCGATTTTGAAAAAGAAAAAGAGTTGCTGAAAGAGCAGATAAATAAGTTTGCAAACGGTGGCGAAACAAACGTTAGCCAACATCCGCATTCTTTCTTTGGTAAACTAACGCCCATGCAATGGAGTATTGGTATGTATAAACATCTCGACCATCATCTGCGGCAGTTTGGTGTATAAAAGTTGAAATCAATTGTGCGGTATAATGTTTGTCATTCAGTAAGCATTATTCATCGTTATAAATAAAAACCTATGCTTATCGCCGTCTTTATAATTGCAGGAATTATTGCCGCTGTTATCTGGTTTTCCAGGAGCAGCAAGCGCCAGAGAGAAAATAATGATCAACCGCCCGGACCAACCAATTGATATAAATTACCTGTGAATAATAGAAACTGATTTAGGCTTTTGCAAATAACGTTTGCAGAAGCTTTTTTATTTATACTGCTTCCTCACATCATCCAATATAAATACCGTTTGTAAAGAATTTTTATTCAAAATAAAAAACGTATTATCTTGAATCCGGTTTTACTAACTGTTTTTTATCGTTTCCGGAACAATAAACTTTTCGACTTAATTAAAGACTTGTAAACAATCATTATGAAGAAATTCATTCTCATGCTATCAGCCATTGCGCTGCTGTATGCAAACGCTCATGCGCAAAAAAGGAAAGACAAATCAAACTCAAAACCAGATACGGTTGTTATTGCAAAAGATCCTGTAAAAAAGCCGATGGCTGATAAAATTGCAAGCAGCCGTAAGTATGATGGTTTGTTTACGTTGTACCAGGATACGGCAACCGGCAGCGTTCAGATGTACATAACGAAAAATCAGTTGGGTAAAGACTTTATCTATCAAAGTTTTTCGATGGGCGGACCTACAGAGTTATTTCTGAATCAAAACATGATCCGGACAACATTCGTCTTCAAAATAAAAAAATCGTTCGATAAACTGGAGTTTGCCGAAGAGAATACCAACTTTTATTATAATCCAAACAATGCGGTTAGTAAAGCCGCTAATGTAGATATTGCTGCGGCTGTATTTTATGCAGATAAAATAACGGCAGAAGACAGCACAGGTTATTTGATGGCAGTAGACGGATTGTTGATGGGAGATAAATTAGACCCAGTAAAACCAAACTTTCCACCAACACTTCCGCCGGGTGCAGTCTTTAATTTAGGCGGATTAAATCCTGCCAAATCAAAGTATGAAACCATACGTTCGTTTCCCGAAAACACAGATGTTGTTGTTAGTTTGGCTTACGATAATCCGGCACCCTTTAATACCGGTGACAAAGACATTACCGATGCGCGATACGTGCGCGTACGTATGCAACACTCATTTTTAGCTATGCCAAATAATGATTTTCGCGCCCGTAAAGACGATCCGCGCATTGGTTATTTTGGTAGTGAAGTAGACGATTTAACTTCTAATTCTTATACGCCTTATAAAGACTTTATCAGCCGCTGGAATTTAAAGAAGAAAGACAGCACAGCCGCGGTAAGCGAACCGGTAGAACCGATTGTTTTCTGGATTGAAAATACAACGCCGGTAGAATTGCGGCCGATTGTAAAAGCCGCTGGTGAAAAATGGAATGAAGCTTTTGAAAAAGCCGGTTTTAAAAACGCGGTTGTAATGAAAGAAATGCCGGATACGGCAACCTGGGATCCGGCTGATGTAAGATACAATGTCATCCGCTGGGTATCTTCACCCTATCCGTCTTATGGCGCCATTGGCCCAAGTTTTTATAATCCGCGCAACGGGCAAATATTAGGCGCCGATATTACTATCGAATGGCAAACCGGTGCTGGCGTTGAGCGTCAGCAAACAATTTATGACGAAACGTTGGGCGCTCAATCTCTGTCTCAAAAGATAAAAGCGGATGAAGAAAAAGCGCAGGTTCAGAAAGCGATTGGCGGTAAAAACCGCGCCGCTGCCTGTACCATTGCCAATGAACTGGCTGCGCAATATCAATCCGGCGTATCGGCAATTGAAACATTGAATGAAGAGGCAACAGAAGAAGAAAAAGTAATGGCTGTAAATAAACTGCACGAGCAGTTTCTCTATTACCTTGTATTGCATGAAATGGGACACACATTGGGTTTGAACCATAACATGAAAGCTTCACAAATGCTGACGCCGGCTCAATTAAACGATACAGCCGTTACACATAAACTTGGCTTGCAAGGTTCTGTTATGGATTACCCGGCTATTAATGTAAATGCAGACCGCAGCAAACAAGGCGATTATTATACAACGAAAACCGGACCCTACGACTGGTGGGCAATTTCTTATGGTTACACGCCTTTTACACCACAAAATGAAGATGCCGGTTTAAAGCAAATATTGAGTCATAGCAACGAGCCGGGACTTTTGTTTGGTAATGATGCCGATGATATGCGTACGCCGGGCAGCGGTATTGATCCGCGTGTAATGATAAATGATATGAGCAGTGATATGGTAACATTTGCTGAAAATAATTTTAAGCTCATCAATACAATGTTGCCAAAGCTGAAACAAAAATTTATCAAGCCCGACCAAAGCTACCAGGAATTGCGTGGCAGATACAATACACTACTAAATCAGCGTTACAGTATGGTTTCTGCATTAAGCCGTTATATTGGCGGTGTATATGTTGACCGCAATTTTCCGGCACAGGCAACGAATACAAAACCATTTACACCGGTATCAGAAGATTATCAAAAAAAAGCCTTGGTGCTCATCAGCAAATACTTGTATGCGCCCGATGCGTTTGCAGCCGATTCCGCTTTGTATCCGTATTTGCAAATGCAACGCCGCAGCTACGATTTCTTTGGTGTTACCGAAGATTATAAGCCTTTAAATACAGTAAAACGGTTGCAGGAATTAACGCTTGATTTCTTGTTAGATCCAACCACAATGCGACGTATCAGCAACAGCAGTTTGTATGGAAATACATATAGTTTGGCCAAGGTAATGAATGACATAACAAAAGATATTTTCAATGCTGATTTATCTGGTAATGTAAACCTGTATCGCCAAAATTTACAAACCATGTATGTAAGCGATTTGTCTGATATTTTAAAAGATGAACGTTATTATGATGATATGTCAAAAGCAGCCGCATTAGCCTCTTTAAAAAAGATAAAGGCGATGATGGCAACAGCCGGCGGCACAAGTGAATCTACTAAAGCGCATCGTGGCAATATTGTTTATCTGGTAGATAAAGCGATAGATACAAAAAAGTAAAGTTGATTTGATAAGCTCTCTTAAAAACATAAGCCTGTTCTTGCAAGAACGGGCTTATGTTTTATGTATGATTATAGCTTGATTAGAATGATTGAAAAAATTTTGTAAGAATGATTGTATTCAGCTTCAACAATACGATCTATGTATTTATCAATATCCAACAGCCGTTTGTAAAGCTTCGATAGCATTTGATAAATACACCAACGGCGCGTTCCAGTTGATTGCAATTTCATTGCTTGCATACGCGCAATCGCTGTCTGCATAAGCTGTTTCAGGTTCAAAATATAGATAAGCACATTTATCCTGTCTGTCAGGATTTGGACCGCCGGCAAGTAAGCCCGGAACAGGTTCTTCAATACCATCTGCAACCGATGGACGGTGATGCGGATGACGCGTGCTTTTTGATCCAACGCCTGTAACAAAGCAATACCCGGTTGCATTACGTCCCGCTATATAATCAAGATTGCTAAGCGCGCCATCAATATATTTTTTTTGATGAGTGATGAAGTAAGCATTTATCAAAACAATGCCTTGATTGGCAGCGTTAGAATTGCTGCCCCAGTTAAAATCTTTTACCGAGCCGCCCATCACAGTTCCAAAAGCAGTGCTGTCTTTCTTTTGTAAAAGATCGTTGGCAAAAGCAATTAATTTATCTGATGTCTTTTCTTTTTCCGGCAGGTGTTTGGATAAACGATTTCGCAGTAATGTATATACGCCTAATGTATGCACGTTTCCCCAGTTTGGTAAAGAGAAATCATCATCAATATGTTTAGCAATAATCTGCCAGTAAGCTTCATCGCTTGTTGTTACATACAACTCACAGGCAGCCCAAAACCATTCATCAAGGAAGTTATTATCACCATAAGCACCGGTCGTTACCGGCGGCTGGTATGTCTTATTGTTTTCATCCTGATTATAAGCTACATCAGGATGTTGCAATGCCCAATGCCATGCTTTTTCAGATGCTGTCAAACAACTGTCAGATAAGCCCGGTAACTGTTGCCTGTACTTCTTTAAAATGCGCGCTGACTGCGCTGTTACCGCTGCAAAATCGAGAGTTGCGGCTGTGCCTTTTTGCACTACATAACGCGGAAGTTTGGTAACGCCGGGCATCACCATGCCATCAAAAGCAGCATTGGTACATTTATGATAAACGCCGCCATCATCCGGGTCTTGCATCGTTAACATCCAGCGTAGGTTATAAATGGCTTCATTCAATATATCGGGTACTTTATCACTGCTTTCCGGGATGTTTGTATGTAATGTATCGAAGTAAGAAGAGAAATCTTCATAAGCCGATAATAAAGTACCCATTGTAATGCCGCTGTTCACAATATACTTGTTGTAATCACCCGCATCGTACCAGCCGCCGGGTGTTGATATAATGGTTCTTTCGAGACGTTTGCCTGCGGCTGAAGAATGTATTAAAACGGCTGTATCGGGATGACCTGCTGCGCGATGCCATTTGCCTGCATATCTTTCTTCTAACGGCATGTTGGAACGCATAAAATAAAAGCCTTTTAAAGAAGCCACAGCAACTTGATGATTTGCATTTTTAGTAATGGTAAACGAATACGAATCACCAATATTTGGAATAATGATTCTGTAATCTCCTTCTTTTGTAAAGCCACTAAAATCTGCAATCCGCGTTTGTGTAGAAGAATTATGCGATTGTAATTGTTTGCTTAGCCTTCCGGTATAAACTGTTTTGTTGTCTTTGTTGTTTATGATGGAAAACGAAGTGGTATTTGTATTGCCTTTTACCACTGCAATTTTAGGTGCCCGCAAATAAAACCCAAGCTGATTAACTACAAGACTGTCAGTTGTATTTTGACAAAAAGCAATGATGTGTAAGAAAGAACAAACCAGCAATAAGAACAATGTTTTCATAAAGAATTTGATTATCTGTCGGGATATGAACTTTGATTGTTGCCTAATTTCATCATCTCTTTTGCAATCCCGATAAACTGTTTTCGATACGCATCTCCCGGGCAACAGTTTTCAAAAAAATCAGGCGCATAATAAGTTGTGGTGTGCATATTTTGCGGCGTAGCTACCGTAATTGCCCACGATTCTGCATCGTTGATATTGCAGTTTTTGCTGCTTGTGCAAGGGCTTTTGCCATCATCGCCTTGCGTCTCCCAAAGCTTTGCCTTTGTGTACATTTGTTTGATATTATCAGCTGTTTTTGCATCTACACTTATTGGTGTTAAAGGCATAGCTGCTTCTGCTTCTGTTGGTGGCAGTTTTGCCTGGTAAGAATACACTTTCCACGTATTGTTTTTGCTCGCGAGTATATAATAAGTTCCCTTTCTTGTCCAGGCATAATTGAGAGAAGCAAATGCGATAACTAAATCGTTTTCAAGCTGAAATTTTATAACCTGCGGAATGATAGATTTTACATCTTTTTGACTTCGGTTTACATTTTCAATTAAAGTATCCTGGTTTGATAACATAGCTGTTGTTTGTGCCGCCAGGTTTTTATGAGTGCTACAGGCAAGCATACATAACGAAAGTGAAAAGGAAAGCAATATTTTTTTCATAACGTACGTGTTTTTTAAATTAGAGTAAGGAAAATATTATCTCCGTTTTTCTGCAAATCTATCATTCATCCTGAGGTAAAGAGTAAATATAAAACCAGTTCTGAAAAAGATGCAGCAAAATTTACTGTAATATTGTCTTGAGATTTGGACGATTGTTTTGTCTATAAGTTTGCTTGCTGTTACCTATGTGTGTTGAATTGTGTAAGATGGATGTTCCCGAACGAATAAATACTTCCTGAATTTCTGTGTCTCTTTCAAAAAATTAAGACAATGCTTCTCCATACAAAGTTGAGATTTGTTGTTCTGTTGTTTAATCTATCAGCAACCATTTTTATTATAACCAGGTAAAGAACAATTACTGTCTTTGTTAATCAGCCTGTCAGTTTACTATGAAACAAAATATGCGATATGAAAAAAAAATCTAATCAGGAATTGGAATTTGTACAATCAAAACATGTAAGAGTAAAATCGCGATTTTTCAACCAGCTAATGCTATCCTCCAAATTTATTATTTTATTATTCGGGTTATCCTTATTTACACAAACACATGCTTTTGCTGCCGGTTCGCCTGCGGCAACTATAACCGGCAAAATCACCGGCGATAACAATCAGCCTTTATCCGGCGTTTCTATTCAGGTAAAAGGCACAACGCGCGGCACAACAACCAACGAGCAAGGCGATTTTAGCATTGAAGCAACTACCAGTGATGTATTGGTTGTTTCTTATGTTGGCTATGCGTCGCAGGAAATAACAGTTGGCAGCCAAACTACAATCAATGTAACTCTTACAACCGCCGGGCAGGAACTGGCGCAGGTTGTTGTAGTAGGTTATGGAACACAACGGCGGAGCCAGATAGTTGGTTCTGTAGCCAAAGTAAACGGCTCCGAAATAACCAAACAGCCTGTATTAACAGCCGCGCAAGGCTTGCAGGGTAAAGCTGCCGGTGTACAGATTATTGCTTCGGGGCAGCCTGGTTCGCAGCCGCAGGTTCGTATCAGAGGCGTTAGTTCTATAGCCGGTGATGCCAACCCGATATTTGTAGTTGATGGCGTTATTACGTCAGATATTACAAACATTAATAACTCCGATATTGTATCTGTTGAGGTTTTGAAAGATGCGTCATCGCAGGCTATTTATGGTAGTCGTGCAGGTAATGGTGTTGTATTAATTACAACCAAAACAGGACGCAGCGGCAAAATGCGTATTGGTTTCGATTCCTATGTTGGTTTCAGAGCTGTTACTTCTAAAGTAAAACTGGCTGATGCAACAACCTACGCTCAATATACCAATGAGGCTTTGGCGTACGATAATCAGGCTCCTTTGTTTAATCTGGATACATTAAAATATAATACAGATTGGTTTGATGCCATTACACATAAAGGAATGATACAGAATTATTCTTTGAACGTAAGCGGCGGCTCTGATAATGTGATTTATTATTTTGGTGCGTCTTATTTTAAAGATAATGGTACTATTAAAGGACAGAGTTATGACCGCGGTGTAATACGTTCTAACAACGAATACAGACTGACTAAATTTTTAAAATTAGGACATAATGTAAACGTAAGTTTTTACAAAGCAAACGGAAAACCGAATGAGTTTGGTGATGCTTATCGTATGGCACCTACGGCACCTATAAAGTTTCCTAATGGCAACTATGGATATTTTAGCGCGTTGAGCGTAGCTAACCCGGTGGCGGCTTTATATTATGCAAATCAAATCGGTAACGGCGTAAGGTTGCAGGGAAATGCTTATGCAGAAATAACGCCGTTAAAAGGTTTGGTACTTAGAAGCAGCCTCAACTTTGATAAAATGTATGATGATAGTACTGACTATGCACCCGAGTATACTGTTTTCGATGTGCAGAGACGGAGCGTTTCAAAATTATTAGTAAATAATTACAACCGCTTTTACTACATCTTCGATAACAACGCGACTTATAAAAACATATTTGCACAGCAACACGAAATAAATGTAACAGTTGGTTATTCCGCAGAACGTGACCGGACTAATAACTTACAGGGTACCGTTAATGATGTACCAAATCAAAGAAATTTATGGTATATCGGCCAGGGAGATTTAACAACGGCAACCAGTGCAAGCGATGGCTCTCTTATCAGGCGTGCTTCATTGTATAGTCGGGTAACTTATACATTCGACAAAAAGTATAACGTTTCTGCTTCGCTTCGTCGAGATGGGTCAAGCAGTTTTCCAACCGATAATCAATATGGAACTTTTTATTCTGTTGGTGCATCATGGATAGTTTCTGAAGAAAATTTCATGAAGAATCAGAAAATATTTAATGATTTAAAACTAAGAGGCGGTTACGGAAAAGTTGGGCTTGATGTATCTAATTTATCGTTAGCTACTTTAAACGGTGTAACTATTCAGAACTATTATTATCCATTTGGTGGAAACTCTTATCCGGCACAGCAAGCTATTACTTTCGATCAGTTAAAGAATGCCGCAGCAAGCTGGGAAACAACGAAAGGTATTGATGCCGGTATTGAATTTACTATGTTAGATAGAAAGCTAAGTGGTGAAATTGCTTATTATAATAAGTTATCTAATCCATATATAAACGTAACTGTTCCGTCAACTGTCGGCGATGTTGATCAGACTGTATTTGCACAGGCAGCTGATGTTCGTAACAAAGGTTTTGAGTTTAGTTTACGTTGGGCGGATAAAATCGGAAAAGACTTCCGATACTATATCGGCGGAAATATGACTTTTAACACTAACAATGTTGAACATGTAGATGGAAGTCTTCAGTTAAAAGCCGGTAGTTTAGGCAATGGAGAAATTACAACCTATACTGTAGAAGGTCAGCCAATTGGTAGCTTCTGGGTATTGAATGTAGAAGGGATTTATAAAACACAGGATGAGATTGATAAAACGGCACACATTCAAGGTACAAAACCAGGAGATTTCCAATATCAGGATGTAAATGGAGATGGTAATATAGATGATAAAGACAGAATATTTGCAGGTTCTTACCAACCTAAAACATATTATGGTATTAACGGAGGAATCAATTGGAAGCAATTGGATTTTTCTTTTGATTGTTACGGAAATGCAGGTAATAAAGTTTATAACGGTAAAAAAGGTGTGCGTTTTGGTAACGAAAATATTGAAGCCAGCCGTGCAGAAAATCGCTGGAGCGCATCCAATCCCAACGGTACGCAGCCAAGAGCATCCAACGCAATACCCAGACCATCCACTTATTTTGTTGAATCAGGATCGTTCTTTCGTATCAATAACTTAACACTGGGATATACAATACCTACCAAGTCATGGAATGCAGGTATAACAAGTCTGCGCTTTTTTGCAACAGCACAAAATCCTGTTATTTTCAAAAAATATAGCGGTTATACGCCCGAATTACCGGGTGGAGCAACAAGTGCCGGTATCGAACTAAATATTTATCCGGTATCTTCTACGTATATGATGGGTGTTAATCTTTCATTTTAAAAAGTAAAGCTTAAATTATGTATAGTAAAATTTTTATAGCAGCGGTACTTATTTTCCTGGCTGCAAGTTCCTGCAAGAAAGACTGGTTAAATCCGGCTCCTGAAAATCAATTGGTAAATACAGATTCTACTTATCTTGATCCGGCTAATGCAACCAAATTTGTAAACGCCTGTTATACAAATTTGATGACTTGGCCAACCATTGCTTTTTCATGGATGGGAGTAGCCAGTATTACGTCTGACGATGCAGATAAAGGAAGCGATCCCGGCGATTTGGGTTCTGATAAAGACCAGATGGACGCGATTACCTACACAGCAACGGCAGGCTCGGTTAGTGACGTGTGGAAAGGCAACTGGCAGGGAGTTTCCAATTGCAACCAGGCATTGGCTAACGTTCCGAAGTATAATATAGATCAAAGCCTACAGCAACGTTTATTAGGTGAAGCGCGTTTTTTAAGAGCGTATTATTATTTTGTATTGGTACGTGCTTACGGAGAATTGCCATTAATTGATAGTGTTGTAGATGCTACCAACCCGGCTGATCTGGCAAAAGCGAATACCAGAGTTTCTACTGATCAGATTTATGCGCTTATTGAAAGTGATTTGAATTTTGCAATGAGTGTTTTACCTGCAAAAGATCAGCAAGCTGCCAGCGATGTTGGTCGCGCAACAAAAGGTGCCGCCGCCGGTTTGTTAGCCAAAGTGAGTCTGTATGAAAAGAAATGGCAACAGGCTTACGACTTAACAACGCAAATCATAAATGGCAGTTTAGGAACGTATGGTTTGGTTCCGGATTATTCAACCATCTGGAGAGAAGTGGGAGAAAACAGTATCGAATCTTTATTTGAAATTCAAAGTAAAGTCGGCAATCCGGTGTCGGGCATACAGCAGTTTGCTTCTCCGCAGGGCATGCGGGCAGCTGCATTTGCAGGCAATACAGACGCATTTACAGGTTGGGGTTTTAATACGCCAAGCGAAGACTTAAACAATGCTTACGAACCCGGCGATGTTAGAAAAAAAGCTACCATTATTCATATTGGCGATACATTATTCGATGGTGTTATTGTTGTTAGTGCAGCTAATCCTCGTTATAATTACAAAGCTTATGTAAGTAAAACGCAGGAAACCTATGATGGTAATGATGACAATACAAATAAAAATGTTCGCATCTTACGAATGGGAGATATTTACTTAATTCAGGCAGAAGCCGCTAACGAATTAGGTAATACCTCGGCTGCAACTACCGCTTTAAATGCAGTCAGACACCGGGCTGGTTTGGGAGATTCTCCGGCTGCTGCACAAGATGCTTTACGTACAGCAATCTGGAACGAAAGACGAGTGGAATTGGGCATGGAATACGACCGTTTCTTCGACCTCATTCGTCAGGGACGCGCTGGTACTGTTCTGCGTGCTTTAGGTAAAAGTTTCGTAGATGGCAAGAATGAAGTATTTCCTGTACCTCAGTCGGAAATCGATGCCAGCGGAGGTGTTCTTACTCAAAATAAAGGGTATTAAGCAATTACTTATTGTAATACAAATTTTTATGAAAAGGTTGTTCGGTTAAGAGCAACCTTTTCTATTAAATTATTATTCGGTTATGAAATATTATTTAGCCACATATACTATCATAATAATTTTTTTGTTTGCCTGCTCAAAAAAAGGATCCGACACGCAGTATCCTCCCAATACGCAGCCTGCGTCTTTCACGTTATCATCATTAAAAATAAACGGCACTTCTTCCGGCTTAACAAATACCAACCTCAATTTAACGCCCGTTATTCAGCTTTCTTTCTCGGCTCCGCTCAATACATCAACCGTAACAACGGCTGTCGGTTTTCAATCAAAAGCGGGTGCTGTTATAACTTATACAAGCACATTTCAAAACAGCGATAGCAGTCTTGTTATTCAACCATCTTCTGCTTTACAGCCACTCACGAGTTACACAATAACGTTATCAACTGCGTTACAATCAAAAGATGGCGGCAGCCTGCAAAACACCACATTCATTAACCTCACTACAACGCTGGATTCAACAGATAAATTTTCGCGTATAACAGATGATTCCCTGCTTACACTTGTGCAAAAGCAAACGTTTAAATATTTCTGGGATTTTGGTCATCCCACCAGCGGTTTAATCCGTGAGCGAAATACATCGGGCGATGTGGTTACAACCGGCGGAACCGGCTTTGGCATCATGGCAATGCTTGCCGCCGCCAACCGGGGATTTGTATCGCGCGCAGATGCATTAACACGTATCACCAAGATCGCCAATTTTTATAAGAATAATTGCACCGCTTATCATGGTACTTACGCTCATTGGATAAATGGCGCAACCGGCGCGACCGTTCCGTTTAGTATGTATGATGATGGCGCTGATTTGGTAGAAACGTCTTACCTGATGCAAGGCTTGTTATGTGCAAGACAATATTTTTCTTATGCCGATGCAAACGAAACGGCTTTACGAAATACCATCAATCAATTGTGGGATGCGGTGGAATGGACGTGGTTTCAGCAAAACAATCAAAACGTTTTGTATTGGCACTGGAGTCCGGATTACGGCTGGCAAATCAATCAGCCAATACAAGGCTGGAACGAAGCACTTATTGTGTATGCATTGGCTGCTTCATCGCGAACAAATACGATAACAAAAGAAGTTTATGATAATGGCTGGGCAAGAGGCGGCGCCATTAAAAATGGCAAATCATTTTACAATATTACTTTGCCTTTGGGCGAAGATTATGGCGGTCCGCTTTTCTTTGCGCATTATTCATTTTTAGGTATCAATCCCAAAAATTTATCAGACAATTATGCGTCCGATTACTGGCAGCAAAACACAGCGCAGACTGATATTAATTACAGTTACTGTATTGCCAATCCTAAAGCATTTTCCGGTTATAGCAATGAATGCTGGGGTTTAACCGCAAGTGATGAACAGGATGGTTATAGTGCGCATTCACCAACCAATGATAATGGTACCATTTCTCCGACAGCCGCCATTTCTTCCTTGCCTTACGATACGGCTAAATCTATGGCGGCGCTTCGTTTCTTTTATTATAAATTAGGCGATAAAATTTGGGGTGATTATGGTTTTACAGATGCTTTTAATCTTACCAATAACTGGTTTGCCAATTCATATCTTGTCATAGACCAGGGACCTGAAATTGTGATGATTGAAAACATGCGCACAGGCTTGCTTTGGAATCTTTTCATGAGTTGTCCCGAAGTAAAATCAGGTATGAAAAAGCTGAGTTTTCAAAGTCCGAATCTGAATTAAAAAAATCAAGAGGCAAAGTGTAAGCAACAATCTTAATAATTCATTCTTGTTTCTTCATTCTTATATCTTGAATCTTGTTTCTTAAATCTTGTCTCTTGATTTTTGTTTCTTGTCTCTTGAATCTTAAACGCCTATTTTCGCGCTTCTCATAAATTTTACTATTAATGAAATTATTGCTGCAGCGTCCCGTGGCTTTTATTGACCTGGAAACCACGGGTATCAATTTGGTTACTGATAAGATTGTAGAGATTGCGCTTGTCAAAATTTTTCCGGATGGCAAACGCGTTGTGAAACGCAAGTTGATTAATCCGCAGATGCCAATACCGGAAGTCGTGATTGCTATTCATGGCATTACTGATGATATGGTAAAAAATGCGCCGACTTTTAAACAGGTTGCAAACGAAGTGAAGCAGTTTCTCGATGGCTGCGACATCGGAGGATATAACAGCAATCGCTTTGATATTCCGATGCTGATAGAAGAATTTTTACGTTGTGATTTACATTTCAATATGGAAGGCCGCAAACTGATTGACGTACAGAAAATCTTTCATCAAATGGAGCAGCGCACACTTAGCGCAGCCTATAAGTTTTACTGCGAAAAAGAACTCGTTGGTGCACATGGCGCCGAAACAGATGCTACCGCAACGTACGAAATATTAGAAGCTCAAATAGAACGCTATCCAAATCTTGGCAATACAACAGAAACCATTTGTAAATTCTGCAGCGAAGATGATACGATAGATTTTTCGCGTCGTCTCATAAAAATAAATGGAGTGGAAAGCTACAACTTTGGTAAACACAAAGGAAAAGCCATAACCGAAGTCATGAGGATAGAGCCGCAATATTACGATTGGGTGATGCGCGGTGAATTTACCTTACATACAAAAGAAAAACTCACGGAAATTATTAACCGCACTTTGCTAAAAAAAATATAAAGAACAATATTTCAGAAGCAGATGCCGCTTCTCAGTCTATTTAATTGTATTTTGCTTTTTTAAACGCCTGTGCTTTGACTGTAAAGAAACTTGTCATTATACCTACCTACAACGAGAAGGATAACATTACGGCTATTCTCGGCGCTGTATTTTCTTTACAGCAAAACTATCACGTGCTGGTAATAGACGATGGATCGCCCGATGGCACTGCACAGATTGTAAAAGATCTGATGTCTCAATACCCGGATTGCTTGTTTTTAGAAGAGCGCAAAGGTAAATTGGGTTTGGGTACCGCTTATATTCATGGCTTTAAATGGGCGCTGGCAAAAGGGTACGATTATATTTTTGAAATGGACGCCGATTTTTCTCATGATATAAATGATCTGGATAGATTGTATGCTGCTTGCCGTGCTGGTAGCGATCTGGCAGTTGGCAGTCGTTATGTAAACGGAGGAAAGATTGAAAACTGGCCACTTTCGCGTCACATTTATTCACGCGGCGGAGCGTTGTATACAAAGCTTATTACCTGGATGCCGGTAAACGACCCGACCGCCGGTTTTGTATGTTATACCCGTAAAGTGCTTGATGCCATTGATTTTGATGAAATCAAGTTTGTTGGCTACGCGTTCCAGGTTGAAATGAAATTTGCTGCCTGGAAATTAGGTTTTAAAATCGCGGAAGTTCCCATCACGTTCCGCGACCGCCAGTTTGGTGTCAGCAAAATGTCGAAAGGCATTTTAAAAGAAGGTATTCTTGGTGTATTGAGAATACAATGGCAGAGCATGTTTAAGAATTATCACAAAAAGGTGCGTACCAAAGCAGTGTCTTCACAACAGGAACATCCCATTCGTATAACCAGCAACATGTAAGCTTGCATTTATCTTAATAGATAACAACCCGTATTGCCGATTATGGGAGAGTTGTAAAATCCTGCACCTGGCAACCGTCTAAAACTTTGTCATGCGAAAGTTCTGATAAGGTAAATAAAAAGCCTTTCTAAAATAAAATTTAGAAAGGCTTTTTATTAAAGGTGTCGATAAAACTAATGCGTAAAACCTGATATGAGTAAACCTAACTTGAAAGTGTTGTTGCAGACTTTTTCTTAAATGCCTTAATCAAATAAACGATAAATGTTACTGCAAAAAAGAGCGATGTTACAGGAAGCCAAGAACCTAATTCACCTTTTAAAAAGGTCCACTCAAATAAAAATATCGCTACTAAAAATGTTAAACCAAAAGAAAGCGTCAACCATGAAAATTCTATAAAAATACGTCGGGATACATTTTTCATATCTTAGGATTTGATATTATGAATTGAATTGATGCTGATACTAAGATACACATAATACTTACATCTCCAAAAATAGATTTCTGACACAAATTTTTTATTTATAAATAACAAAGAGTACAATATTGTAATAAAATATCTGCAAATGTCAACTGGTAATTTGCTTACAAGATTTGTTACTTACTCTTTTAATGTAGATAAGAAACTCACCACATCCCTGATTTCTTTTTTGGTAAGAATATATCTCATTTCAGGCATACTTGAGGCTGCATTTGTTCGTGTTACAACATCTCCCTTCGATATAGTTGTATTTTGCTCGTCACCTGATTTAATAATAAGGCTGTTTTGCGTCTCATTCTCAAGCACGCCCGATACTGTTTTTCCATCTTTCAGTTTAAGCGTAACCACACCAAAACCTGGCGCTAACCGGGCGCTCGGTTTAATTAATGCTTCAAGTATTTGAGGTCGTGTTATTCTTGACGCCACACCATTTAAACGCGGACCCGCATTACCGCCCATATCATCATAAGAATGACACCTCATACATTGCGTGGATTCATTGCTGAAGAAAATTCTTTTTCCGCGTTCCGGATCACCCCCAAATAAACTTCCGGCATAAGCCGCCGTTAAATCGTCCGTAGAAAGTGTTGAGCTAATTTGTTTGTATTGATTTATCAATTCCGGCGACCGTGTACTGTCAATGGCATCAGCCAGTTCAAGATAAATTTCTGAAGAGAGTTTCCCGCTTTTCATTTGTTGCAACAAGCTTTCTAAAACCTTTCCCGAATTTGCTACCGGAAGCTTGCCCAATGTTAAAAGTGCAGCTTGTTTTTCTTCTGTTGTTTTTGTATTGATTACCTCTGACAATAAAGACACCATCAGGTCTTTTGATATGTTCAGATTTTCAATCAGGTCTATACCAACAATCCGGACAGCTTTGTCTTTATCAGTCAACGCTATTTTAATGGCTTCGCTGATATGTTCATCCTGCGTAGAAGCTAACGCTGTAAGCGCTTCTACCCGAACAGTTGCTTTCGGATCATTCTTTAAAAGCGAAAGCAAATACGGAGAAGCTTCTTTTAAACCCAACCTGTTAATGGCTTTGATTGCACTGATTCGTACACTGGAATCTTTATCGCTTGATAATTTAATCAGCACAGCAGCGGACTTCTGTTTCAGAGGTGCTGCATCTCTTTGAATAACGCCTCTGTATCGCCCGTCTACTCTATCTACTACCGAAGGTTTTGCCCACGTACTCAGAGCGTCTATGGCTTCTGCACGCATCTTTGCCGGGCTTGCCGGAGCCTGCGAATAACCAATCAGATTCTGTAACGCTTCGTCTGTTCCCACTCTCAAATTAGCGTTGATAGAACGTCTTATAAAGGCTTCATTTGTAAACTTTGTATCCTTCAGTAAATTTCCCAAAGCAGGCAAAGCGCCGGGAATGGAAAGATCATCGTTGATAGCGCGCGAAGCTTCTGTAACAATAAATTCATCTGTGTCTTTCAGGAACGCAGCAATACCCGGGTTGCTCATCCGCCTGAGTGTTACTACGGCTGCAATACGCACCGCACGGGATGGGTTGTTTGCTAACGCGATAACAGGTTCTGCTTTTCCAATACGAGCCAGCGCCAGGCTTCCGGCGTGGCGTAAGTAAGTGTCTTTATCGTTGTTTTCTTTTAGCATTGTTATGATGGGATTGATAGCGGGTTCGAATGCGATTCTACCCAAAGCTTCTGCAGCGAAAAAACGCGCACGGCTGAATGTATCTTGTAATAACGGCAGTAAATTATTGCCTGCTTTTTTATAGCGGATATCGCCCAGCCATTTAGCAGCTTGTGCTCTGATTTCAGGATCGTTATCGCGCAGCAAAGGCAATAAAATATCACCATATTTTTCTTCTTTCCTGGCTAATTGACTAATGCCCCAAATGGCATGAACTCTTGCTAATTGGTTATTTGTTTTGTTTAATGATTTCTGAAATACGGTAGCACCCGCAGCGCCACGTTTTACCAGTTCAAACTGTGCTTTCAAACGCACGCGCATGTCTTCATTTTTTAATAAGTCGCCCAACTCATCTTCTTTACGCTTACTAAAGTCAGCAGCTAATAGCGATTTGGTTTGCTGGCGTTGAGACGTAGCAGCACCGTTGTTATCATCCATCTTCCAGATGCGCCCGTAGTTATGCGTTCCCCAACCATCAATCCAATCGGCTACATACAACGCGCCGTCAGGACCAAAATCGAGTCCGGTAGGCAAAACACCACCCAAGACTTTTTTACTTTCTCCCAATTCAAACGTGGCGCCTTTTGGATTCAGTTTAAAACCATACACGCCCGATTGCGCCGGATTGCCAACAAATTCAGCAACAAAAAAGGTGTTTTTATATTTCGGACTTAGCGCAGTGCCGGGATTGTAAACAAATCCTGCCGGACCACTTACATAATTGGCAATACAAGGCGTGATGTAAGCCGCCTGCCCTTCGAAACGTGGCACGTACATTTTTTCATCCATCCATACTTTGTATTTGTTATTGTCCTTGTCTCTGTATTTTCCATATTGCCAATTGCTGCGCCAGCCGGCATCAGAGCCATTTACTACATAAACCAGCCTTTCCTTTTCGCCGGGATGGTCGCCATCGTTGTCTTCACTAATCAGGTTGCCATATTCATCAAACGCAAACTCATGGGTATTGCGAAGACCGGCAGCAAATATTTCAAAGTCGCTTCCATCGGGATTGGAGCGGGCAATGACGCCGCTGTTTGGGTATTCCCATTTTTTACCGTTCTTATCTGTACCGTTAAAACCAATATCACCGATTTGCCAATAGATCCTGCCATCAGGTCCCATTTCAACACCAGACATTCCGTGACCTGAGAATCCAATGTGTACGCCATAACCATGTGAGATGGATGTTTTTTCATCTTCTATGCCATTATTGTTTTTGTCTTTCATTCGCCACAAATCGGGACCCACGGCAATATATAAATTGTCCTGATCTACCAAAACGCCGCCGGCAACATCGGTTACTTCGTCATGAAAATCATCTACCAATGATTGCGATTGGTCAGCCACGCCATCGCCGTTTATATCTTCCAAACGAAATACATGTTCTTTTTCTACAGTCAGGTCTTTCCAGTCGTGCGAACTATCTCCGTTAAGGTCTTTCAGCCAGGTATTTTTCTTACTGTTTTCCGGCGATAATTCTTTGTGTAAAAAGGCTCGTTTCTCTTCTACCGTTTGCAATTGTATTGACGGAATTTCCCAGTCGGGATGAGCGCGAATATCAAATTCTGAATTTTTTTGCCGGTCTGTTGTGGTGTAATAGATTCTGCCTATATCGTCTATATCAATTGCAATGGGAGAAACCACCAGCGAATCTACGCCCCACAAACTCAGCGTAAGACTGTCTGCAAGTTCGGGTTTGACGATTGATTCTATGGAAGCAGCCAACTGTGCTGTCTTTGCAGTATCCATTTGTTTGATGTTATTTACATTGGCTTTCTGTTCGCAGGCAGGCATGGTTACAGAAACCGTTACCAGAATTAAACAAAAGAATGTAAGTGTAGTTTTTGGCGAAGCAAGGAGATTTATCATGGCAGCAATTTATACAAATAGTACAAAACAAGATATTGAAAAGTTATAATGCAAGAAAAAATGATTTGCCGGGTGAGATTCTGAAAAATGCGATTATTAAAAAAGGTTTCAAACAGAAGCTCATCTTAAATCTTCAATTAGCGATGTGATGGCTTAAACAAGAAATTCGATTATCCACCTAACCAATTTTTTAATAACGGAGCTTTATCACGGCTTACAATAATGGGTGTTTCGAGTGGAAGGTTAATATCAATTTTTAATTTGCCATTGAACCATTGATGCATGGATTGGATAATGGTATAAGCAACAATATATTGACGGTTGACACGGAAGAATTTCTTCGGATCTAACGACTGTTCCAACTGATCGAGCGTATAATCAATCATGTGCTTTTTCTTATCTTTTGCAATGAGATAGGTAACGGCATGTTGTGTAAAAAAGTAGCCAACGTCGTTGCAATGTATGGTAATCATTTTCTGTCCCTGCTTCACAAGAATACGTTCCCTGATTTCGTCTTCTTTTTTGTATTGTATGTTCCTGATTGCCTGGTATAAATTTTCCTGTTCGCTTGTATGACGCAGTTCTTTTAATTTGTTTATCGCGGCTATAATGTCCTCACTCTGTATTGGTTTTAATAAGTAATCTATGCTGTTGACTTTAAAGGCTTTCAGCGCATACTCATCATACGCTGTTGTAAAGATAACCGGGCTTTTAATTTGTACTTTTTCAAATATCTCAAAGCTCTGTCCGTCGGCAAGCTCGATATCCATAAATATAAGATCCGGCTGATCATTTTCAGCCAGCCATGTTACAGTTTCGCTAATGCTGTTTGTGCCGCTTATTTCGGACTGCGGATAAATGGCAATTATTAGTTTTCGCAGTTGCTTTGCCAACAGAGCTTCGTCTTCTACAATCAGGATATGCATATTTTGTATTTGATAAGAGATACAGTAACTATAAAACGGTTTTCGTCTTTTGTAACAGTAATATCCCGGAATTTCATAAGCCTGTATTTTGAGGAAATATTTTTTAAACCCATTTTGCCTGATGTGCTCTGCGCATTTTTTACCTGCAAATTATTTTCTATTACAAGAATGGCGGTATCGTCTGTATAAATTTTTATCTGCAAAGGTTTTTGCGGAAGAATGATGTTGTGTTTTACCGCATTTTCGATGAGCAACTGAAGTGTAAGCGGCGGCAGATAATAAGAAAAATACTCTTTATTTACTGCAATAGAAACCTGGAATGCATCGCCAAATCTGATGTGCAGCAAGCGGTTGTAAGCCTTTATAAAATTCAACTCTTTCTCTACCGTTGTTAGCTCAGTTTCGGTAGATTGTAACAGGTAACGATACACAGAAGACAACTCGTTTACAAACTCTTCGGCTTTTGGCGGATCTTCTGAAATAAGAGAAGCTAAAGAACTCAGGTTATTGAACAAAAAATGAGGATTGATTTGTGCCTTTAAAGAATCCAGTTGTGTCTGCAGGTTTTCGTTTCGCAATGCTTCTGCTTCCAGCGCCGCATTTCTCCACATACTGAAATAGTAAATGCTCTCATAAATGCCGCCTACAATCACAAGGTATAACAGCGCCACAAATACACTGTATAAATAGCCTTCTATCGGAAAATCATCTCCCCAGAATTTTGTTTTATCATACAAAAAAATATTCGCTGTTCTTATTATGATCGTAGCAATTGTTCCGGTTAATAATGTGGCTCCGATTCGTTTCCTGGAATTCTCTATACCCGGAAAACGTTTGCGGAAATAGATAATAATAAGCCTGATTACTTCCCAAACAATATAAGTTTCGGCTAAAGAAATGAGATAAATAATCCAGAATCCGAAACGCTGTTCTCCGGAATCGTTTTGGTTGTAAAAAATGATATGCGACATCAAAGCAATGAACGGAATGCCGAAAAAGCGAAACCATTTATCGTTTAATACAGGCTGCTCTTTTACAAACATCTTAGTCCTTTTGTTTTAGTTGAATCAGGCGTAATGTATAATCCATCACAGCATCTCTGTTTTGCAACACATCTTCTACCGTTCTCTTCACTTCATGTTGAGGTAAAATGCCGCGATCTTTATACGGATAGCCCGATACGTTGGAATAAAAGCTTATTAACGGGATACTCAACGACAATTTTGTGTTGGGCAAAGTTACAATGGTAAATACACCGCTATTGTTGCCACAGTAAGCACCACTGGTTTCTTCGCCAATAAAAACGGCTTTGTTGTGATTGTGAATTACGGAAGTAAGCTCAGTTGTTACTGAAAAACTTAAGCCGTTGATGAGCACAAATAGATTTCCTGTAAAATGATTTTTCTGTGGTGATTGTTTATACAAATATTTCTGATCGGTAAAGTGTATTTCACCATTTACAATTTTTGTGTGACTATTTATATAACCGAGTGAAGAAGGTAAGGCTGCATAATTGCGAAAGCTATATGGCTTTGTAGTAGTTAGCGTAAGTTTTTTATAGTATTGAAAACTGCTGTCAGTGAGATAAGAATACAAATAGCCGCCCCAGTCTTCTTCGCCTCCTTCATTATTGCGAAGGTCTAATACCAGATTTTTTATTTGCTTCTTATATATGTCTTTAAAGGCGCTGTCAATAAAAGAATAATACTTTTGTTCCTTCTCATCCACATAAAAATTTTCTATGGTTAATATAGCTGTCTCCTGATCTGGATACGTAAGCTGTAATGGTAATCGATACGGTGTTTTATTTTGTTCTTCTCTCGCAATAATTGCTTTTAAGTTTGTCGCCGGCAGCGCAACTTCGTGTGCATTATCATCCTGTTGTAAATTGATATTATATAGAGATGAAGTATCTATAAAGGTAGCCATAAAGCCGTTGAATGAATGGTTGAGTTCTTCATAAAGGCTTGAGCGCACATTGCCATCAGCAGTTACATATTTGCTGATTTGCTGCATAATGTCTTTAATTTTTCGTCCATTTATAGATAGCAATTCGCTTTTCTTTGGAATGACAACTGTTGAATCGTAGCTATACAGGACATACGCTTTATCGTTAACGAAATATAATTTCAACGGGAACAAATTGTTTTCCCGGTAAGGATACCTGTCATCCGGTTTTCCTTCCGGGTTCCATTTGGTATGGCCGCATTTAATGTTGACAACCAAAGGCATCAGCAATTTATAAAACGCCTCCCCGCTCATAGCAAGATTAATCTGATTTTTTGTTTCCAGAAATAAACTATCAAACTCTTTTTTACTTGTATAACGATACAAACCCGGATGCGCTTCTTTCAACGATTGTACAAAGATGTTATAATCCTGTTGCAGCTGTGCGACTGTAAATTCTTTTACGATTGACTGCGGCGAAGCTTTGCCATAAACAGCTACGAGTAACAAAATATATAGAGTTCTTGCAAGCATTTGCATAAAGTTTTAGGCAAGGTTTTATTTATCTTATAAAATATAAAGTAACAACCCTGCGAATCGTAGAATTAGCTTATTGAAACGTAAATAAAGAGGTAAAAGCCAGGCAGAAACAATACACTTTTGATATGCGTATTACTACAATGGTTGTCTTCATTTCAAAGGCGCATTTCTTCTTTTCAAATAGATTTTTCTACGCTTCAAAATGATACAGATTGACTTCACTTTCCCGCATGTGTTACTTGCACAAAAAATAGTATGAAACGAAACCTTTATGCAGCTTTAGCGCTGTTAGCTCTTATGATTATTACATCGTGCCAAAAGAACAATGAAAATGTAATCAACAGTTTTTCGCGAAATTCTGCATCACTTCAGCCTTATCCGCAACAGCAAAATAGTTTTAAAGATTCTGTACAGACAATCGTAAATAAATATATCGCGGAAGGCATTCCCGGTATACAGGTGACGATTAAAAACTGTGCTGAAACATTTGTTGTAAATGGCGGATATTCCAGTTTGGAGAAACAAACATCTATGAACCCAAATGAAACAGACTGGATATTCAGTATCACAAAAACATTTACGGCTTCTCTTATCATGAAAGAAGTGGAGCGTGGAAGGATTAACTTAGATAGTAAAATAAGACGCTACCTTTTAAAAAAAGATGCGGACAGCATTGCAGGAAGTGATGTAATAACAGTACGCAACCTATTAAATCATACTTCTGGCTTAATGGATTTTACAGCATCGGATGAGTTTGTAGAGGCGCAATTTGCACATCCGTTACATCAGCCATCTTTAAATAAAAAGATGAAACTTTTATATAACCAGCCTCTCATGTTTCAGCCGGATACAGATTTCTTTTATTGCAATTCCAACTATCTTTTATTGTATGTGATTCTGCAGAATGTTACGGGCAAGACATACGAATTGTTATTACAAAAAGAAATTATTCAGCCTTTACAATTGAAATATACTTACTATGATCTTGCACCAAATGAAATTAAACCGTTACAATTTCCTAACTACTACTGCGATCCAACGTCTACCGGAGAACTGCTAAACGCAACGTTATGGAGTATTGCTTTGGGTAATACATCGCTTGGCTATGGAGGTATTGCAGCCAGAGCCACGGATGTTATTGCCTTTTATAACAACCTGATTCATGGTAAAGTAGTAAGCCAGAATTCATTTAAGAAAATGACCACCTGGGTTCAGGGTAAAGAATCAACACAGCCGGATTATGGTTTGGGCATTGAGTATTTCCAGTTTGCGCCCGGAACTACACCACAATACGGGCATGAAGGCGATGGCGTTGGCTGTACTACACAAATTATGTATGTGCCTGATACCGATACTTACCTGTATATTAATTGCACTGTGGGTCGTAAAATACCAGGTCCTTTTTTATATAAAACGACTGATTTTAAAAACGAGCTTTGTGCATTCGTGGCTGGCTGGAGATAAGAATGATGCATTTTCTATATAATATTTCTTGTTATCATGAATGGTGTGCTTGTGAATCCTGATAGTATATAGCTCTCTAATTTGAGAATGGTTTAAAGTAAACAAATCAGCAAATACATTTCTATTAGTAAATGCCGGTTACAACTTATTTCAATAGCTTTATTTAGTGTTTTAAGATGCTATAATTTCGATATTCCCTTTGTTATTGATGTAAAAATTTGAATCAACATTATCTTGTAAAAGAGAAGAAAGAAATCGCTGTTTTGTAATCATCGTCTTTACCTCTTTTAATAACTTTCCACTTTTGCATAACACAATGAAAGCATATAGATTGTTATATAGAATATAAATTATCTTAATCGTAATTTCCAATACGAATCATAATAATATTTCAATAACTTAATGACAATCGTATCAATTGTATGAATTGACGGTTTCGCTGATATTATAGACAAATTTCTGCAACCTGAATATTTAAACTCATAGCCAAAAGTTATTTGATTCTAACGGGTAGATTTAGGCTAATATGTTAGGCTATAAAAAATAAACTTTTAACCAGGAATGCGAAGCAAATAGCAAGTGTACAAGAGCGAAGGAAACGAAATAAAAGCCTGATATTAACCAACAGGTAATTGAAATTTGAATGTTGAACCTTTTCCGATTTCGCTTTCCACCCAAATTTTTCCACCCATGGCTTCTACAAATTCTTTCGAGATTGCCAGACCTAAACCATTTCCTTTTTCCTTTGCGCCCGGCACCTGGAAATATCTTTCAAATAAACGTGGCAGGTATTCCGGGGAGATGCCTGAACCGTAGTCGGCAACAGAAAAGATAATCGTGTTATTTAATACGATTGCTTTTATTTCAATTGTGCTTTTATCGAAAGAGTATTTAATAGCATTCGTAAGAAAATTATTCAGAACCCAAACTGTTTTGTCGGCATCTGCCTGTATATTGGGAAGATTGTTATCAGAATGATTGACAATTGTAATTCCTTTTTCGGCTGCACTGTTTGCTACGGTTTGTATTGCGTTGTAAATGATAGTTGATGGATTTACAGTTGTAAAAACCAATTGTATTTTACCGGCTTCTACCTGCGACATATTCAGCAATTCACTTAATATCTTCAACATCCGCTGGTTGTCTCCTTTCAGATTTGTCACCAGTTCTTTCTGCTCGCCGGATAGCTTGCTGATTCGCTCATCTTCCAGCAGTTTCAGACTAAAATCAGAAGATGCCAACGGTGTTTTTAATTCGTGAGAAATAGTAGCTATAAAATTATTTTTAGCAACATCCAGTTCTTTGAAAGACGTAATGTTTTTGAGAACAATAACTTTGTTTTTACTATCTTCTTGCTCTACTTCAATGCTTTCTTTTGTAAAATAGTTTTCACGATTGTCAACCACAATTTTAAAAGGCGAAGTAGAATCGGTATCAATCAGAAAGCGGAATAAATCATTTTTACTTTTTACATCGTCAACCGGCTTTCCAATCATTTGTTCTGAACGCAAACCCAACAACTGTAATGCCTGTTGGTTAGCAAACAAAATCTTGTTGTTTTTATCTATCCCGATACTCGCATCTTTCAAACTGTTGATAACGGCTTCTGCCCGACTTTTTTCAAACATCAATTGATTTACATTGCTGTTCTCAAAATTTTCAAGCCTTTCTGCCATATTATTATAAGCATCCGCCAATGCACCAAATTCATCTTTATTATCAATATGAATGCGGTATTTGTAATTCTTGTTGGATATTTCTTTGATGGCTTTTATTAACTGGCTGATAGGTTCGGTAATAACAGAAGGAAAATTAAAGATGAATGTAAAAGCTATAATAAACAGCAATCCACTTAGTGAGATAATAATGGTAAGTGCATCTCCGGCTGATGTTTCAGCGGTCAGACTTTTGCGTTTTATCGCCTGCATGTTGAGATATAGAATGGTCTGCAACTGCTGCTGAATATCTTGCCTGTATGGCTGGCTTGTATCGCCATTCTTCACCTTTGCCAAATCGTTCGTTAACAGGTAAGTAGCTTCCTTTTCGCCTTTTTCCGTAATGTTATTTCTTTGCTGTTGCAAAGCTTTTTCAAATGCGGTTACAGAACGGGAAAAATCCTCTGGCATTGTACTTAACTCTTGTTGCATCACATGACAATACGAAAGACTTTCATAATTATCCTGCAACACATTTTTAGCATCGGCTTTTAATCTTACCATGTAAAAAATGGCGACCCCGCCTGTTATCAGCAAAAGCAAAAACAGGAACAAAGTACCCAACCATATTTTTTGTTTAACAGAGAGCGTCATCAGGATAATATAACAAGGTCAATATTATTTTTTGAAAGTGTTTTCAGCAACTGGTTAAAGATACTGGTGCGCAAAATGATTTGAAATAAATTAAAATGCGGCTTGCCCAAACAAATGGTTGTAATGCCTTTTTCTGTTGCTGTTTCAATAATGGCAGACGCAACATTTTCTGCCTGTATTTGAATGACTTCTCCACCCAATTCCGTTGCATTTTTAAAGTTGTTAATTAAATGCCGTTGTAATGACAACGAAATCTTATCAGATGATTCTCTGGCTGACTGAACATACAACACATACCAGTTGCAATTATAATAAGAAGCCAATCTTGCTGTCTTGCGTATGATGCGTTGTGCTATTTCGTAATTAGATGATACGCAGGCTAAAAAACGTTCATGACGAAAGGGCGTTTGCCTGGCTGTAATCTGGTAATCTACTTTGCGTTCCACCTGTCCGGCAACTTCTTTCAAAGCGAGTTCGCGAAGTTGTAATATCTTATCCGGCTGAAAGAAATTTGATAATGCCTGCTGCACTTTGGAGTGGTCATAAATCTTACCGGCTTTCAATCTTGCGATCAATTCATCGGCAGGTAAATCTATGTTGACAACTTCGTCTGCTACCTGTAATATCTTGTCCGGAATGCGTTCCTTTACTTCAACACCGGTTATCTCTTTAATATCTTCATTAATGCTTTCGATATGTTGAATATTTACGGCTGAAATAACATCAATGCCAGCTTCCATAATATCCAACACATCCTGCCAGCGCTTTTCATTTTTACTTCCGGGAATGTTCGTGTGCGCAAGTTCATCAACCAAAACAACGTCAGGATGGAGCAATAAAATTGCCTGCACATCAAGTTCTTCTAAAAGCTTTCCTTTATAAAAAACCTCCCTGCGTGGAATCATGGGCAAACCGTCTGTTAATGCCTGCGTTTCTTTCCTGTTGTGTGTTTCAATATATCCAATCCGAATGTTTATATTGTTTTGCAACAAGCTATGCGCTTCCTGCAACATGCGATAGCTTTTGCCAACACCGGCACTCATGCCAAGATAAATTTTCAGCTTGCCTTTGGCGGTTGTATTGCTGTTCTTTTGCAACCAAATTTCACTATTATTTAGCTCTTGTTCAGGCATGATTTAAAAAGAAACGGCTGTGGAAAATGTAATGGCTGTATTGTTATTGCTCACAGAATTTGCTTTTATAAAAGTATCATCTTTTCCTATCAACGTTCTGCCTTCCAAACGTAAGGCTATATTGTTTTGCGGCAAGTAATCTATGTTTATGGAAAGCCCGGTTGTTTTGAAACCGTTGGGTGTTCCGGTGTAAATAATAACACCATTTTTATCACTGTAATATTCACCTCTGGCTGCAAATGCCCAATGCGTATAAGGTGTAAACCGAAGAATAACAACCGGCGCATACCACGTATTGACATCGCTGCTGCCTTTCGATTTTTGTTCGGTGCCGATGTCGAAACCAGCTATCAATCCTATCTTATCATTGAATTGAAAGATGCTATAGAGATTGTGATAAATGCGCCACAATCTGAGACTATCCGGCTTATCCGAACCCAAAGAAAGTGCTGTAATTAAGAGTTACTTTACCAGACGGTTTATAATAAATTTCAGTTCCCCAACTCATTAAAGAATTACCATCTACGCGGGTGATGCGTTGCCAGCCATTTAACGCCAAAGCAGTTAATGAAAGTTTACCATTATCGGTTGTATAACTTAGCCTGGCGCCACTTTCAAAATACGGCGAGTTCTCTGCTACAATGCTTCTTGTTAATGTCCAGTTGTATTTACCAATTGCTGTCTCAAAACCAATGTGCGAAGGCAAAATACCGACATCAAACCAAAGGTTCTTTTTAGCGACTAAGCTTATAACCTGCGTTGGCTTCAAAGATGTTTTTTAATACACCAGGTTCAGCCGCATAATTTGCATTCATGTATGTACCTGTTGCAAGAGAAAGGTTCGCTCTTACACGGTCTGTTGCATAAGTTGCTTTACCAAATCCTAAGTTTAGATTAAACTCATTATGGCGATTGTAACTATATAAAAAAGGAGGACGTGCATTGTTAGAAGGTTTATTAAAATCGTAACTATAGTAACCTTCTACATAGCCGCTGATAGTGAGTGGATTTGTTGCCGTTTGTTGCTTTGTGCTGTCTTGCGCATTTGTTGCAACAGATGCTAACAAGGCTATACTTACCAGTATATTTTTCATCTGTTTATTTCAATTTATCTAAGTCAATATTTAATTGAAGCACATTAGTAATAGCCGGACCTAACAACGCTTTTTCAATGTGAGATTCAACCAGTGTCTTTACTTTATCAGGAGAAAGATTTCTAACCTTTGCTATTCGGTTGATTTGTACATAAGCACCTGCGGGTGAAATGTCTGGATCTAAACCGCTACCTGATGCAGTGACAAATTCGGATGGAATCTGCGATTTGTTTACTGTTGGATTGTGCACTAAAAATGTATCAATTCTATCTTGAACAGTTTTTAAATAATCAGGATTAGAAGGTCCTTTATTACTGCCCGCAGAACCGGCAGCATTATAATCAACCGCAGAAGGACGACTGTTGAAATACTTGTCATCTGTAAATTTCTGACCTTCTAACGCATAGCCAACTACTTTGTTATTTATGATGATCGTTTCGCCTCTGCCTTTATTTGGCGTAGCCTGTGCAAAGCCTAAAATCAAAAGCGTGTACACGCCAGCAAACATGAGCACGCAGACTAACGTAAGCCTGATAGCTATAAAAATATTTTGTTTCATAATTCAATTTTTAAAACCAGATAGATACAATCAGGTCAATTATTTTAATACCGATAAAAGGCACAATGATGCCGCCAAACCCATAGATGAACAGGTTTCTTCTTAGCAGAGCGCTGGCTCCAATTGGCTTATATGCAACACCTTTCAAAGCCAAAGGAATCAGGGCAGGAATAATAATAGCATTGAAAATAACGGCTGATAAAATCGCACTTTCAGGACTATGCAAATGCATAATATTAAGGCTTTGTAAACCGGGAACAGAAGCAATAAACAAAGCCGGAACAATAGCAAAATATTTCGCTACATCGTTAGCAATGGAGAACGTAGTTAATGTTCCTCTTGTCATTAATAACTGCTTTCCGATTTCAACAATCTCAATCAGTTTGGTTGGATCGTTATCGAGGTCAACCATGTTACCAGCTTCTTTTGCAGCTTGTGTTCCGCTGTTCATGGCAACGCCAACATCAGCTTGCGCAAGAGCAGGTGCATCGTTGTTTCCATCGCCCATCATAGCAACTAATTTACCACCGGTTTGCTCGGCTTTTATGTAGTTCATTTTGTCTTCCGGCCTGGCTTCTGCAATGAAATCATCAACACCAGCTTTGGCAGCAATGTATTTTGCGGTTAACTGATTATCGCCCGTTACCATCACTGTTTTTACGCCCATTTTGCGAAGACGATCAAAGCGTTGCTGAATGCCGGGTTTAATAATATCCTGCAATTCGATAACACCTTTTATTTGATTGTCTTCTGCAACAACAAGCGGCGTTCCGCCGTTTTCAGAAATGGATTTGACAATATCTGCAGCTTCTTTTGGGAATGAGTTTCCTGTATTCAGCGCCATGTTGCGAATGGCATCCTGCGCGCCTTTGCGAATCTTCCTTCCACCCAATACATTTACACCGCTACTTCTTGTCTCTGCGGTAAAACTAATGAACTCCATATCAGAAGATTTCTTAGGATTCACACCTTTCGACAATGCTAATTCAACAATTGATTTTCCCTCGGGCGTTTCATCTGCCAATGAACTAAGTGCAGCCAGTTCAATGAACTCTGTTTCGTTCATTCCATTTACCACATGGAAATGTGTAGCCTTACGATTGCCGATGGTTATGGTTCCTGTTTTATCAAGCAATAACGTATCAATGTCACCTGCCGTTTCAACAGCTTTACCACTTTTGGTAATTACATTAGCACGTAATGCTCTGTCCATACCAGCAATACCAATGGCACTTAATAAACCGCCGATTGTGGTTGGAATTAAACAAACAAATAAGGAAATAAAGGCTGCAATGGTGATAGGTGTATTGGCATAATCACCAAAGGGTTTTAGTGTAACGCATACGATGATAAAGACAAGTGTAAAGCCTGCCAGCAAAATTGTTAAGGCGATTTCGTTAGGCGTTTTTTGTCTTGATGCACCTTCTACCAAGGCAATCATTTTATCTAAAAATGTTTCGCCTGGCTTTGTAGTTACTTCAACAACGATTCTATCAGACAATACTTTGGTACCGCCGGTTACAGAAGATTTATCGCCGCCGGCTTCTCTTATAACCGGGGCACTTTCACCGGTGATTGCGCTTTCATCAATGGTAGCAATGCCTTCTTTGATTTCACCATCCATCGGTATCAAGTCACCTGCTTCACATACAAAACGATCACCTAATTCTAACTGCGAAGAAGACACAACTTTTACTTCGTCCATATACATATCACCTACGGGAAATATTTTCTTAGCCGGTGTATCTTGTCTTGTTTTGCGCAAGCTGTCTGCCTGCGCTTTGCCCCTGGCTTCTGCAATGCCTTCTGCAAAATTTGCGAACAATAAAGTAAGAAACAGAACGCCTAATACAATAAGATTGTATGTTACATTGCCCTGACCTTTTTCCCCGGACATAATCCAGATACATACCGCTAACATAACCGCTGTTCCAATTTCTACTGTAAACATCACCGGGTTGCGATACAAGAGAACCGGATTTAATTTTATGAATGATTGTTTGATCGCTTCTTTTACCAAAGCAGATTCAAACAGTTTATTTGATTGTTGATTTGACATAATTAATACAGATAAAATGTAGAATAAATAGTAAAACGTGAGATTCAATTTGGATTTTCATTTGTTCACTTTTGCATCATTTCATTCCTAAGAATTCAGCGATCGGACCTAATGACAAAGCGGGAAAGAAAGACAATGCGGCTATGATAAAAATGACTGCAAATACCATAATTCCGAATGTTGATGTATCTGTTCGCAACGTACCTGCGCTCTCAGGCACATACTTCTTTTTTGCCAGAATACCAGCAATAGCAACAGGCCCGATAATAGGCAGATAACGACCTAATAACATAATAATACCGCAGCTAATATTCCAGAAAGGTGTATTATCGCCCAAGCCCTCAAAACCGCTACCATTATTCGCTGATGATGATGTAAACTCATAAAGCATTTCGCTAAAACCATGATTGCCCGGATTGTTCAGCCAGCCTGCATATTCAGTAGGATTGTGTGCATATAAATAGGATGAAACAGCCGTTCCGACAAGAATTAAAAACGGATGAAGCAACGCGATGATTGCTGCAATTTTCATCTCTTTCGCTTCAATTTTTTTACCCAAAAATTCGGGTGTTCTACCCACCATCAAACCACTGATAAATACAGCAATGATTATGAAAATATAGAAGTTTAAAAAGCCAACACCAACCCCGCCATAAAATGAATTAATCATCATTCCCAGCATGGCGCACATGCCGGTAAGGGGCGTAAAGCTGTCGTGCATAGCATTAACAGAACCATTCGATGTACAAGTTGTTGTAATGCCCCAATATGCTGATGCCGCCGGACCAAAACGAACTTCCTTACCTTCCATACTTCCCAGGTTTTGCAGAATTCCCATATCCGCAATGGCTTTGCTGCCGTGCATTTCCTGCGTAACAGAAGGAATTAATAACAACAGGAAACCTAACGTCATAACACTAAAAATCATCCAGGCAAATCTTCTGCGTTTGATTATATATCCCAATGCGAAAATCATGGCAATAGGAATGAGAAGGATGCAAATGTTTTCTATAATGTTGGTAACATAATTCGGGTTCTCTAACGGATGTGCAGAGTTAGCTCCAAAGAAGCCGCCACCATTTGTTCCCAATTGTTTTATGGCAACCATAGCGGCTGCCGGACCGCGACTTACATTCATTGTATCGCCTTGTAAAGAGATGTATTTGTCTTTGCCTTCAAATGTCATTGGCATACCGTTGAATAACAACAACACGGCAACTACAATGGAAAGAGGCAGCAACACTCTGGTGCAGGATTTAATAAAGTAGTTATAAAAGTTTCCCAGCTTGTCTGTTGATTTTTCTTTTAATGCTTTGAATACAACTGCACAGGCAGCCATGCCTATACCTGCACTAATAAACTGGAATAGCAATAACACCAACTGTCCCAAATAAGAAACACCACTTTCGCCGGAATAGTGTTGCAGATTGGTGTTAGATATGAAACTTGTTGTTGTATTGAATGCAAGGTCTGCTGTCATGGATGGATTACCATCGGGATTGAGTGGCAGCCATCTCATGTTCATTAATACAAACATCGAAAGCAGGAACCAGGCAAGATTGATAACTAATAAAGCAACAAGACTTTGCTGCCAGGTCATTTCTATTTCCGGTTTAATACCGCTGATTTTAAAAAATAATTTATCGATCGGGTTAAGTATCGGGTCAAGCCATGTCTTTTCTCCTTCATAAATTTTACCAATGTATCTGCCTAATGGTATAGCAAACAGGATGGTAAGTATGAACATGACATAGACGCCAAGAATTTGTGTATCCATAAATATAAAATGTTGAATGATTAGAATTTTTCAGGCTTTACAAGCACATAACAGATGTACAGAAAAACCAAAATGGAAATGATGAATAAGTAAATCATAGTTTTAAATTTTATCGAACCATTGAATGGATCTAAAGAAGATTGCGAAAAGAAAAAGCCCGCTTATAATAAGAATGATTGTCATTATAAAACCTTTTGTTTCTTTACTGCCAAAAGGAATGCCTTGCCATTTGTAAGGCAACATATAAAAGCTTCAAAGCCAATAGGAGCATGGCTTTGGAGACGATGCACTCAGTTATTTGCAATCGCCTGCAAATAAAAAACCCTTTCAAAATGAAAGGGTCAATTGTCAAAATGATATGGTTTATTTTATTTGGCTATATTATATTCTTCCATCTTGCGATAAAGCGTGGTGAGACCAATATTTAATAACCTGGCTGTTTCTGTTTTGTTGCCGTTTGTTTGCTGAAGCACTTTTTGAATGTGCTGTTTTTCTACAAGACTCAAATCGTAAATATTAATTGTACTTGTTGCTGAAGAACGAAAATCATAAGGCAGGTTATCAATTGTTATCCAATCACCATCAGCAAGTATCACCGCCCGTTCTATTACATTCTTCAGTTCGCGCACATTGCCTTTCCAGTTCTGTTGTTGTAATAAATCTTCGGCTTCTTTGGTAATGCCTTTTATTGCCTTATTCGTCTTCGCAGAAAAAAGAGAAATATATTGATGAACAAAAAGTGGTATATCGGTTTTACGGTCTCTTAGTGGTGGCAATAAGATAGCAAACACATTCAACCGGTAAAATAAATCTTCCCTGAATTTTCCTTCTTTTACTTCTTCTTCCAGATTCCGGTTGGTAGCCGCAATGAACCTTACATTTACTCTTGTTGACTTTGTATCGCCGACTTTTATGAACTCCGATGTTTCTAATACACGTAACATTTTGGCTTGTAAATCAAATGGCATTTCGCCAATTTCATCTAAGAAAAGAGTGCCTTCGTTCGCTTCTTCAATCAATCCTTTTTTATCCTTTACAGCTCCTGTAAATGCACCGGCTTTATGACCGAAGATTTCGCTTTCTAACAGTTCTTTTGAGAAGGCGCTGCAATTGAGCGCCAGGAAAGATTTAGCCGCTCTTTTACTGCTGTTATGTACCGCTTGCGCAAAGACTTCTTTACCGGTACCGGTTTCGCCGGTCAGCAAAACAGTCGTATCTGTTTGCGCTACTTTTTGCGCTAACTCTTTGGCAGCCAGAATTGCTTTGGAATTGCCTGTAATGCTGCTAAGATTGTATTTCTTGCCAACCTGTTTTTCCAGCAAAGCGACTTTGTTTTGCAGTTCTGATTTCGCAATGGCTTTGTATAATAAAGGAATGATTTTATCATTATCATTTCCTTTGGTTATGTAATCAAAAGCCCCGTTTTTCATTGCCTGTATCCCATCGGGAATATTGCCATAAGCGGTCAGTAAAATAACTTCAATCATCGGGTGTTTCTTTTTTACTTCTGTAACGAAATCAACGCCGTTTCCATCCGGCAGTTTTACATCACATAAGATAACATCCGGTTCCTCACGTTCAACGGCTTTATAGCCAGCTTTTACATTGCTTACTTCTATAACTTCAAAACCTTCCAATTTTATAATACGAGATAACAAGCTTCTTAATTTTTCTTCGTCGTCTATAATCAAAATTTTACTCATAGTAAATATCTACCGATTGAGTTGTATATATTCATCAAAATAAACATTATTCCCAACTTGTTTGTGCAACAAATTTAAAAATTGTACCAGAGTAAAAGGTGGATTATATGCCATGATGTCCCAATTAAAGGAGAACATCAATACCCGTTTTTCTACTTTATATCTGTCCGCTACCTTCTACATTGCTATTCATATCATTTGTATTATTTCACATTCTAAACCAGAATAATACATCTACAATAGGGGAGAAGTGAATTCCCCAATCATCTCACTCATTAAAGATCAAATTATTAAAATGTGTAAATGTTATCTCGACACAATACAGAAAGTGGACATGTTGATTTTAGTGGATTACAGCGCTATTAATGACAAAGCATACCTAACTTAATCAAATTTGAAAATCACAATGTGTTTCTTACATCTACTCCGTTCTTAAACTCTTTACAGGATTTGCCAGTGCTGCCTTGATTGATTGAAAGCTGATGGTAATTAATGCAATGATAATCGCAATCAATCCTCCAACTACAAAAACACTCCAGCCAAGGGTTATTTTATAAGCGAAATTCTGCAGCCATGCATGCATTAAATACCACGTAATAGGCGTTGCAATTACAATAGCAATTACAACCAGCTTTACAAAGTCTTTGGCTAATAGCTGAATGATGCCTGATACGCTTGAACCCAGCACTTTTCTTACACCAATTTCTTTTGTACGAACCTGCGCCGTGTACGCAGCTAAACCAAATAAACCAAGACAAGAAATAAAGATGGTAATGCCGGAAAATATGTTGAAGAGTAAACTGGTACGTTGCTCATTTTCATACAAGCTTTTGAATTTATCATCTAAGAAATTATAATTGAAAGAAAAGTCTGCATTGTATCTATTCCATTCGGTTTTTGCAGCAGCAATTACGTTTGGCAAATTCTTACCGGTTGTTCTTACATAAAGATGTCCGTATGTTTTTTGATGATTGTAAAAAATAGCTGGTTTTATTTTATTGCGTACCGATTGAAAGTTGAAATCTTTTACAATGCCTGTAATAGTTCCTGTAGTTTCCCAAAGCCTGATACGTTTTCCAACCGGATTTTTCAAACGCATGGCAGCAACAGCGGTTTCATTCAAAATAAAATGTGCAGAGTCAGATATATCACCAATAAAATTTTTGCCTTCAATCAATTGCATCTTAAAAAAAGAAATAAAGTTTTGGTCAACATTTATCGGGTTCAGCATAACTGTTTCACCAGTTTGTTTCCCATCCCATTCGTTATCGCCCGTTTGTCCGCCAAGATCAATAATATCACCACTTGACCATGTAACGTCAGTAACGCCTGGTTGCTTCAATAAGTCGGCACGAATGGCATCCAGATGCGGCGCCATGTGAATCATTGGCATCGTTAATACATTCTCTTTATCGTACCCCAATTGTTTTGATTGAATGTACCTGAGTTGGTTGCCTATAACAATTGTTCCTGTTATCAATACAATAGAAAATGTAAACTGAACAACCACTAATATTTCTCTGAACATTGCGCTGCTGATGCCTGCAGATATTTTTCCTTTTAATGCTTTGATTGGTTCAAATGAAGACAATAAAATAGCCGGGTAAATACTTGAGATAATAAGTGTACCTATGATTGATGAAAGTATTACAATCCAGATATGATAATCTGCGAATTTGATAATTATCTCTTTACCCGAAACCTGGTTGAAGAATGGCAACAATACATAAACAAGTATCAATGAAATTACAACTGCGAAAACAAAAAGCAAAACTGTTTCAACCATGAACTGAAGGAACAGTTGCCATCTTGCAGCGCCGACAATCTTGCGTAAGCTTACTTCTTTTGACCGCAACATAGAACGTGCAGTGGAAAGATTTACATAGTTGATGCATGCAATAAGTAAGATAAGAATCGCAATTATCATGAACATGCGCACCGTACTTGCGCCGCCTTCGCTTCCATCGCTATGATATAAATGAATTTTTGAAAGCGGCAGCCAAACATAACCTATATCAGTATCATCCGGCTTTACACTTAAATGTATATCGCGTAATTTTTTGGCAAAGCCATCAAATGTAAAACCGGGTTGTAACAAGAGAAAAGTATCAAAATCAAACTGCGCATAATCATTATCAATATTGTTTCCGTTTATGTTGCCGGCATATCTTTTTTGTGCCAGCAAACTCATTGGGAAAAGCATATCACCTTTCATGCTTGCGTTCCTGGGAAAGTCTTTTATAACACCTGTAACTTTAAAATGAGCACTGTCATCTGCCGTAATTACTTTTCCAATCACATCATCAGTTCCAAAAAATTTCTTTGCTGTGGTTTCTGTTATTACAACCGAATAGTTATCAGGAAAAGGATTGGCTGCATTTCCTTTTACAATAGGGAAATCGAACATGGTGAAGAACGATGCATCTGTAAAATAATTTCTTACATCACTAAACGATTTATCCTTGTATTTATATAATGCATAGAAATAATTGCCTGTAATACGCACCACATCTTTAATGCCTGGAATTTGTTGCTTCGCCGATATGCCAATTGGCGCTGTAGTTGATGTCCATAACTGGCGGCTTGTATTGGTGCCAACCATGTTTTCAAGCTTGATGATATTGGGTGCATTCTTATAAAAACTGTCATAACTGTATTCATCCTGTACCCACAATAAGATCAAAATACCAACTGTTAAACCAAGCGTTAAACCGGCTATATTGATGAATGAATAAAACTTATTCTTTACCAAGGTTCGCCATGCCGTTTTAAAATAATTTCTAAACATAGAAGTTGATTTATGATGTATGATTGATGCCTGATTTATAAATTAACTATTTCACTATTTCACTCACGTCTCAGTTTTGACATTTCATTTCATTACTCTGTCCGCAGGCTTTTCACCGGGTTTGCTATGGCGGCTTTAATTGCCTGAAAACTGATGGTTAATACAGCAATGCTTACAGCAATAGCGCTTGCTGCAACAAACAGCCAATAGCTTATATCTGTTCGGTAAACAAAGCTTTCCAGCCATTTGTTCATGCTATAAACACCAACAGGAATGGCAATAATAATGGCGATGATAACAAGCACGATAAAATCTTTGCCGAGCAAGGCAACAATGTTGGCAACACTTGCACCCAATACTTTTCTTACGCCGATTTCTTTAGTGCGCAATTGCGCTGAATAAGTGGCTAAAGCCAATAAGCCTAAACACGAAATGAAAATGGCAATGCCTGCAAATATGTTGAACAGTGTTTTGGTACGGTTGTCTGTTTTATACAGCTCATCAAACTTTGTATCAACAAAACTATATGTGAAAGGATTAACGCTTGTGTACTTGTTATAAATTTTCTGGACTGCTTGTATAGATTGTTGCGCGCCGGCTGCAGTAGTTTTTACATACAATATGTTTTTCCAGCGCTGCGTCCAAAAAACAAAAGGTGCTATCTTGTTTTTCAAGGATTGAAAATGAAAATCTTTTACCACGCCGATAATAACACCCGGCGCATCGTGCAAACTCATTTGCTGTCCTATATATGGTGGCTTTAATCCCATTTCTTTTACCATTGTTTCATTGATGATGTACGACGCCGTATCAGACGGCATACCCTTAAAATTACCACCTTCAACAAACTGAAAATGCATCAGTGGTATAAAGTCTTTATCAATAGTAGCATTTACCACAATCATGTTATTATCTTTCGGTTTGCCCGTCCAGTTTATATCGCCGGTTGAATTTTGATAATCAGCTACATTATAAACATTCGATAAGGATGTTGCCGTAATGCCAGGCGTTTTCTTCAGCTCATCTTTCACCGCATCAATATGATTTATGGCTTCATCACTAAGTGGCACAGTAAACACTTCCTCTTTATTATATCCTAAATTCATCTGGTTAATATACTTCATCTGTCTGCCGATAACCAATGTGCAAATGATGAGTATCACCGAGATGGAAAACTGGAAAACCACTAATACTTTGCGTAATACAATACTGCCCCTGCTCTGGCTTAATTTTCCTTTTAAAGAGTTGATGGGGTTGAATGAAGAAAGATGTATAGCAGGATAAATAGCGGCTAAAATTAGCGTGCCAAATACAGCAATACCAATGATAATCCAAACAGAAAGATTGGTAAGCGAGAACGCTAACGATTTACCAGAGATGTTGTTGTACGCCGGAATTAATAACGTGGCAAACACAAGCGCAAGCAATGCGGCAATAACAAAAATGATAAGTGATTCAATTACAAACTGCATGAATAAATGCCATTTACTTGCACCGATAACTTTGTGCACGCTTACTTCTTTAGCTCTTGCCATAGAACGCGCTGTTGAAAGATTTACATAATTAACAGCCGCTATAGCAAGCAGTAAAATGGTGATAATGATAAACACCTGTACAATGCGCAAACCCGACTTATTACCATCGGCTGATATTAAATGTTTATCTGCCAATGGCTGCAATATAAATTTTGACTGGCTATTGCCGTTGCGCGCATCTTTATACATTTTACTTACTACATTACCAATGGCTGCGCTGCTCACGTTAGGTTGCAACTTTATATAAGTATCAAACGCATAATTGCCAAAGTCTTCGTCAATGGTTTTCCAATCGCCGTTGCCACCCCATGCCGTAAATCTTTTAGCATACAGGCTCATCGGGAACAATGCATCAAAGCGCAGAGAAGAGTTTTGCGGAAAATCTTTTAAGACACCGGTTACAATAAAATCTGTTGTGTCTATGGCTACTAATTTTCCAACTACATCATCGGTGCCGAAAACCTTTTGTGCCGTTTCTTCGGTGAGTAAAATATTGTTGGTGGCAGTAAATAAACTATTGGCTCCACCTTGGGTTGTTGAAAAATTAAAGACCGAAAAAAAGCTGCTGTCAACATAACCAATGTGCAATCCGGCAATCAGGTTCTTACTGTTGGGTTGATGAAAGGTTGCCCAATCATCAGTCACTCTTGTGATGTTTTGCACCTGCGCCAGCGATTTTGCATACTTATATAACGGACCCGGCACACCACCCCAAACCTGTTCTTTTCCGTTTACGTCGAAGTGCGAACTCAGGTTATAAATACGGTTATAATCGGTGTTGAATTTATCAAAACTGCTTTCATCCTGAATCCATAACAATAAAAGAATGGCAGTAGTTAAGCCAATGGATAAACCAAGAATGTTGATGGCGGTGTAAAACTTATTTTTAAATAAGCTGCGCCATGCTGTTTTGAAATAGTTCGTAAACATGAATACGTGGAGTTTATGGTTTTCAGCATACATACTCATGCCTGCTATTTAAATTATTGATTGTAAAGTTTTTATATAGAGATTGTTGCAGTGTTATTGTTCGTTTTCGGACAGCATTCTTATAATAGTGAACGGTTTTGGTATTAGCGAATGATAAGATTAGTGTAGATTTTATTGGCTTACGATTGATTTTATACAAGTGTTCAATGAATAAAATAACATCGGGATATTCGCTATATCAATTACTTTATTTATTCACATTACTATGCTTATTCAAGCGGAAAAATTAATCGGTGTTTGTATCTTTTTTGCACACACGTGTCGATCTAATCTTTACGTCGTCAGGAAAAATAATTATTGGCAGTTGTGGCTTTCCGGTATATAACCAGGATTTCGCAGTCGGAATAATAGCATTCTGCAAAGCATAGATCAGCAAATGATTTAACGATCAATCCTTTTATTGGTTAACTATCAATATAATCTAAAGGTCAAGCCTCACAAAATTTCTAAATATTTCTGTATAAAAACAGCAAACAAAAATTTTTCTAAATATTTTTTGCTTAAACGATTAAGTATTTATATTTGAACAAGAATTAAAAAAAAGTTTCTTTTTCAATGATCTGCTTAAACGATTAAGTTAAACTTGTCATGATCTACTTGCCACCTATTACGTACTTTAACGGAAAACCTCAATCAAAATTTTTACACTGTTATTTCAGTGGCTTAATGGTTTTGAAGAAAACATAATCCGAATCATAGTTTTTCCGATATGTAATCTTTTTATCTTTTTTACGATTGCCTGGTAATACCATTCAACTGCGCGATCCGGGCGATCATTTGCTCAAAATCACAATAATATTTCAACAAACAAAAAACAATGCTATGCTGCCACATTTAAAAAAAATGCAACCAGCACTTACGTGCATAACGCATTTAAAAACACTTGTATTTAAAAGAAAAAGTCTTTTTATTTTATTATTCTGCTACCTCGGTTTTGCAACTGAAATCGTAGCTCAACAACAATCTGTAAGAGGAAAAGTAACTGATGAAAAATCTTCACCATTAGATGGTGCCAGTGTAAAGGTTTCAGGAAGCCGAACGGGTGTTACAACCGATGCCGGTGGAAACTTTACTATTAAAGCTGCAAAAGGACAAGTATTAGTTATCAGTTATATTGGCATGGCTGATGAACAAGTTACGGTTGGTGATAATACTAATATCAGCGTTATCTTAAAAGATGGGGGCGGGTCTAATTTAAATGATGTGGTTGTGGTAGGATATGGAACACAAGCGAAAAAAGATTTAACCGGATCTATCGGTGTCGTATCACAATCAAAGATGGATAACCAGGCAACGGTTGGCATTGGTCAAAATCTTCAGGGTAAGCTTGCCGGTGTTCAGGTCATTCAAAATGATGGAACGCCATATGCCGGTACGCAAATCAGAATAAGAGGAACCGGTTCTTTTGGTGCATCAAGCAATCCACTTATCGTAATTGATGGAATGATTACGAATGATGGATTATCAAACCTTAACCCCAATGATGTTGAAAATATAACGGTTCTCAAAGATGCGGCTTCGGCTGCGATATATGGTTCAAGAGGCGCGAATGGTGTCGTGATTGTTACAACCAAGAAAGGAAATTTTGAATCGCCAATGAAAGTGAATTTATCCAGCTATGGAGGTGCAGATCAAATACGTTATAAGATACCTACATTAACGGCAAAGCAATATGCAGTTCAGGTAAATGATTATTATGGCGCAGCTAATTTGCCGGTGCCTTTTACACAGGAAGAAATTGATTCTTACGGAAAAGGAACGAATTGGGTTGATGAAATAACGCAATCAGGATTGAAGCAGAATTATGCCTCTATCAATTTATGGTGGAACAAAGAATAATGCTTATGCTATAACGGCAAATTATTTTGATGGGAAAGGTGTTATAAAGAATACAGATTTTAAACGTGGCAATGTGAAGATTAGTAATGATACCCGCATTTTGTCAAACTTAAAATTAGGTATAAGCCTGAATGTAAATTATGGAGTTTCTGATAATACAGATTGGGGTCAGGCAATTGACCGCGCATTGATATTTCCACCTACTGAACCCGTTTATGATGCTAATGGTGATTACAGTGCAGCCATACATAATGGCGAACCTGTTACCATGCTGAATCCTCTCATCGCAGTTAATTTGTGGAAGTATCATCAAACCTGGAAAAAGCTTTTAGGAACAACATATTTAGAGTGGGATATTCTTAAAGATCTGAAGTTTAAAACTTCATTTAATGCAGAATATTATGGTTGGAATCAAGACCATTTTATACCTTCTTATACGTTCGGTCCTAAAGGATTAATAGGCGATCATCCGATTGCAGAGCTTTACGAAGATGGGAATGAAAATATCAATTATGAATTTGATAATATCCTGACTTATACAAAGCGAATAAACAACGATCATAATTTAACGGTTATGGCTGGTTATACATACCAGCAAACGAATGGCACCAATTTAAGTGCTTCCAGAAACGGGTTTTTAAATAATGATCCGAATATGCAGGTTATAGATGCAGGAAGCAGTAATATCAACAATGGCGGATCCAAATATTCATGGGCCATTCAATCTTACTTGGGTCGTATAAATTATGGTTATAAAGACAAGTATTTATTGAGCGCCAGCATAAGAGATGATCAGACTTCGCGTATATCAAAAGACAACAGAAACGGTTTGTTTCCGGGAGCTTCGGCGGGATGGGTTATTTCAAAAGAAAATTTCTTTAAAAATGTACGTGCAGTAAATAATTTAAAACTACGTGCCAGCTGGGGCATATTGGGTAACCAGGATATTGGAACATACCCCTATCAAACCACGCTTAATTCTACTGGTTTATATTACCCGTTTGGTTCAGGCGGCGAAGGAACTACATACACAGGCGTAGGTCCAACAAGCTTGGGAAATCCGAATATACGTTGGGAGAAAACATCAACTTATGGTGCCGGTTTAGAAGCTTTGTTCTTAAATAACAGGCTAAACTTTATTGCAGATTATTATAAGAGAAATACTTCCGATATTCTGGTTCAGGTTCCTTTGCTAGCAACTTCCGGCGTTGATAATGCGCCTTATCAAAATGCAGGCAGTGTATCAAACACGGGCATCGAATTAACCTTAGGTTATTCCGATCAAATCGGCAAATCATTCAAATATGATGTTAGCGTTAACTGGACTCATAACAAAAACATCGTTACAAAAGTTCCATCTCCTATTGTAAATGATTTTAGCCAAACTATAGAAGGACAATCTATTAATGAATGGTATGGTTATGTACAGCAAGGTATTTTTCAAACTGCGGATGATATTAGTAAAGCGCCAAAACAGCCCAATGCTTCACCTGGCGATATAAGATTTAAAGATTTAAATAATGATGGTATTATTGATGCCAATGACAGAACCTTTTTAGGGATGGCTGTTGCTCCTGATAATTTTGGAGGCAATATATCGCTGTCGTATAAAGGATTTGATTTGGTTACAAGTTTTTATGGACAATTAGGCGCATTGAGAAGTATAGACCAGGTAGGTTTTGCCATAACCCGCGGCGGAGAACAAACTTCTGCATGGATGTACAACCAAAGATGGACAGGTCAAGGAACAAGTAATTATGTACCAAGAGTTGTAGCCGGCGACCCAAATGATAATTATCGCAGATCAACTTTCTGGCTTCGTTCATCCAATTTTTTCAGGTTACAAAATCTGCAGATCGGGTATGATTTTACAGGTTTATTAAAGAATGGTGCTGCTTCAAAAGTTATACATAAACTGCGCATTTATGTGGCATCCCAAAATTTGTTTTGCATCAATTCTTATCCGGGTTGGGATCCTGAACAAAGCATCAATGAAGGGTACCCGATGCCCCGATCTTTTTATGCAGGATTTGACGTGCAATTTTAAAACAGAGTAAAAAAATAATTATGAAAAAGACAATCTTCTTTTTAATATCTCTAATCGCATTTGTTTCATGTAATAAGCAGTTAGATAAAAATCCTTATGGTGTTGTTTCAACAGATAATTTTTACAAAACGGCTGATGATGCGCAAATGGCTGTTACCGCGGCTTACAAATCGTTTCAGTTATTAGATGGACAAAATACCTGGAACACCCAGGCTGGCTATACACCTATGGGCGATATAACCGGTCCTGATGTGCAGGCTCACCCGGATCTCGTTGTATATTATCAAATACAAGAATCCATTGTTTCTCCAAGTTCAGCCCAGATGCTGATGCTATATCAACGTTGCTATAAAGCGCTTTTATTGGCTAACGAAGCCATAGAAAAAATTCCTGCCATTGATATGGATGAAACGATAAAGGCAAGGTATATGGGTGAACTTTATTTCATCAGGGGATTTTGGATGTTTCGTTTAGGCTATATGTTTGGTACGGCACCATTGGTTACTAAACCATTGGATATTTCAGAATTGAATGTTCCAAATTCAGTAAGAGAAGCCGGACTTGATAATGGCAAAAAAGTCAATACTTATAAGATAACTAAAAGTGATTTATTCGATCAGGCTGAAGCTGATTTCAAGTTAGCATTACAGCAACCAATTGCGGATAGAAATACAGGCGATTTAATGGGAAGAGCAGACAAAGGCGCCGTGAAAGCATATCTTACCCAGATATATTTATACGAACATAGATGGAGCGATGCCAAGCCTTTGTTGGAAGATATCATGTCTTATGGTTATGCACTGCTTCCTGATTACAACAATGTCTTTAATGGTTCTCATGATAATAGTTCTGAAGGCGTTTTTGAAGTACAATACACTGCCTTAAATCAAAAAGGAACAGACAATTTTGGTACTGTATTAAATGCACCCAATGGCGAAGGTTATGTTGCCGGTGGCGGATGGGGATGGACACGCCCGACACCAGATTTAGAGAATGAATATGAGGCTGGTGATGCACGCTTAACGGCTTCCATTTTCCGCAAAAGCAAGGATGATTTCTTCGGACAACTTTTTATGGATAAGGTAAACGGAACCGGTCTTGGAATTAGAAAATGGTGCATTGGTAATCCACCAAATAATGATGGTACAACGGTTGACCAGGTTAGCTGGAATAACTCAAGTAATTATACTTTGGTAAGATATGCGGAAGTATTGTTATGGTATGCAGAAGTTATGAACGAATTAGGCGACCAGGCAACAGCAGCGGCTTATGTAAATCAGGTAAGGGCACGCACAGCCACAACTACGGATCCTAACACAATCAATACAAGTAATATCAAGCCATTACCGCCTATCTCGTCAGCATTAAGTTATGAGGATATGTTTTGGGCGATTGTTCATGAACGTAGGGTTGAGTTTGCTTTTGAAGGAAAATTCGGTTGGGATTTAAGAAGATGGGGAATAGCCAGTCAATATCTTACTGATCCAAAAAGATGGCAGAATCAGGTAACACCCGGATATTTTAAATATAAAGATGGAAAAGATGAGATATTTCCATTACCACAAATAGAAATAGACAGATCAGCCGGCACTTTAAAACAGAACCCCGGTTATTAAATGTTATAAAATAAATAGCTGTTTAAATCAGTAAGTTTCGCTATTGATAATAAAATCTTTTACAGGTTAATTATACAAGCATTTATCTATTCAAATCAAACAAACAGTGTTTAGAAAGCTTTTAATTTTTGTTAGGATTTAGTTTTTGCATGCAGATATTTAAAGGAGCAATGGCAACGTTGCTCCTTTAAAATACATATGTCAGAAGACGAAATCAAACACCCACGTACATAATAAATGAATTGTAAACTATTTGTTTTATTAAGAAAACAAATTGAAGTAAGACCAGGTGGAAAAGAAGATAGCATTGAAAGATGTTGCACAACATATTGGCGTTTCGGTGGCGCTTGTTTCTTATGTTTTAAATGGCAAAGAAAAAGAAGCACGGTTGGTACAGACATGGTGAAGAAGATAAGAAAGGCAGCAGCAGAATTGAATTATCAGCCTAACTTAATTGTCAAGAGTTTAAGATGGGCAAAACAAAACCCATCGGTTTAAATTTCAAACCCTTTCTTTTCAACCATTGCAAGAATTATAGAAGATGAGGCAAAGAAGCATGGTTATGTTGTGATATTTGGCAGCAGCGATGAAAGTGCAGATAAACAGTTAGATTTAATTGAAGTGTTTACAACAAGATTGGTTGATGCATTTATTATTGCTCCGGCTGTAGGTTAAAATTTCAGATACAGAGATTGCCCAATCCGCTGCCATTTGACAAAAAGCTTGTATAAAATCAATAATTTGCCTGATCAACAATTAGCGAAATAAGGAGATTAAGCCTAACCCGGATTTCTACCTTACAGTGCTGACAAACTTTTGTTACCTGAATATTTGAACTCATAAATGGAGATTGGAGTAATTAGATAGCAATAAGGGTAAATAAGTGTAGTTGTTTTCCAATCCCATAAGATTTGTACCTCGACCTCGCTAAGGTGCAAATAAGATACAAAACAAACTTATAGTAAAACTTAGAAACAAGAGGATAATAATAATGTAATGCAGTGTTTGTAAGCATTACAGCGTTGTTTGTTTTCTTTTGATGAAGCTTATTTGCTTGTTTACTTTCCGATACAGAAAGTGATAAGTATCAATTCCTGTGGTTTGTAACGTTTTTAGTAACAAAATAGTAAGAAAGATGGAATTATGTTATTTATCTAATCAAAGCAACTGTTCCTTGTGCTGTTTGTTTTATATCATCGGCATCAATTAAAGATATTGTCCAAATGTAAGTGCCTGGATCTTGATCAATGTTATTAATAGTTCCGTTCCATCCCTTTACTATATCCTTAGATTCAAATATTTTTTGTCCCCACCTGTTATAAATAACCATATTAAACTGCTTCGTAGAGAATGGATATTTCACTTTGAAAATATCATTGCTACCATCCTTATTAGGGGTGAAGGCTGATGGCATATTTAGTTTACAAATTTCGCTGAGAATTCGAATAGAATCTTTTAAGGAACCACAGCTATTTGTTGCAGTAAGTGTATACATACCTGCTCCTTTTACTTCATAGAAAGAATGAATTGTGCCATCCTGCCATAAATAACTAACCGCTGTATTTACTGTTGAATTCAGCATTAAACTAGCGCCTTTACATAGAAATATATCTTTTCCCAAATCGAAGACTGGCATTGGAGTATATTTAATACTTATCGAATCATCCGCAGAGCAGCCATCAATTGATGTCCTTACAAAATACAAACCAGCTTTATTTACTTCATACTGCGACGAAACACTTTTATCCTGCCATAGATAGGTTGCATTTTGATTAGTAGCATTCAACAGCTTTGTTACTCCTTCACATAAGATTGTATCGTTTCCAAGATTTACAATAGGTGAAGGCTTATAATTTATTTCGATACTATCAGAGCCTGTACAACCTTGTTGTGTAATAGTAAGCCAAAAGTTGCCTGACTGAAAAATGGTTTGATAAGGTGAAGAACTTCCATTACTCCACAGATAAGTAGCATTGCTCAAATTAAAGTTGTAACTAAGCTCACTGTTTTGGCAAAGGGTTGTGTCTTTTCCTAAAGAAAATACAGGTGGGACAGTTTCTGTAACCAAAATGGTATCAGCAGATATACAACCATTTTTTCCAGTAATATGAACGGCGTACTGACCTCCTGATGTAACTTCATATTGCTCGTCAGTACTTCCATCACCCCATAAATAAGATTTAGCATCGGGATTGTATGCATTTAGGATCAGGGATGAGTCCTTACAAAAACCGGTGTCTTTACCTAAGGAAACAGTTGGTAAAGGTTTGCTTTCAATCTTGATACTATCGGAGGCAGAGCAACCATTTTGTGTAAGTTGCAACCAGTAAAGTCCGGGTCCGGTTGCTTCGTAACTGGATACGACAGATCCGTCTTGCCATTTGTATTTATCAGCATATTGAAAGGAACTCAGCACAATCTTTTGACCCGTGCAAAGAACCGTATCGTTTCCTAAAGTAAACAAGGGCTTAGGCGTCATGTTTATCTGTATCGTATCGGTGACAGTACAATTGCCATTGCCTGCCAATACATAATAGGAGCCAGGCGTTTTTACAAAGATACTTTGTGTTGTTTCTCCAGTATTCCATAGGTAAATAGAATTGCTTACATCAGCCATTACTTGAAGACTATCTCCACTACAAAGGGTTGTATCGTTACCTAAATGTACTTTGTCAGCAGTTATATAAGCTACTTTGATTGTATCACTTGCTGTGCAGCCATCATAAGTGGCAGTTCCCCAATAATTGCCTGACTTTGTTATTACATAAGTATCGTTTTTACTTCCGTCTTGCCAAGCGTAGGTGGCATCATAAAACGAACTTTTTTCCGGCAAGAGCGTCAGCTTCAAAGGCTGGTTATTACAAAGTGTAGTATCCTTGCCAAAGGAAGCTTGGGGATACTGTTTAAAGTAAATATTGATAGAGTCGCTCGTATAACAGCCGTTCGCATCGTTGGCGCTGATGATATACTGATTGCTGGTTGTAATTAATGAATCGCGGTTGTGACTATTGTTTTGCCAATTGATATTTGTATAACCATTATTGATGTGTAGCAAATAAGTGCTGCTGGGACAAAGAGAGGTATCAGCGCCTAAATTCAGTTTTGATGCCTTATCTGCTATGTTAATGTATCCATAACCGGACGGACAAGAAAAGCCGGTATTACCAGTAAGTACATAGTATAAACCTGCTTTTTTTACCTCAATTTTTTTTGTTGTCTCACCGGTATTCCACCGATAGCTTTCCCAACCATCGGGAGCTTTTAAGATATAAGAACCAAAACATAATGATGTATCATTTCCTAAACTAAACTTAGTAACAGGATCGGCTTTGGGATCTTGGATGAAATCGTTGATTAAATCGGGAAAATTGGTAGGCAATATGCTTAGTTCTTTCGGATTGAAATTAGCAGCATACTGCGGTAGATTCGGGCATCGTATTGCACCTGTATATTCATTGTAATTGCCGTTTTCTATAACAGTGGTTTTAGCCATATAAATTTTACCATCAGGTGCCAGTTGCATATCATAAAAGGAAGAATAGAGTTCATTATATATAACTGTACGGCTTGCTACAACGTCTGCTTGATTAAAATCATATTGTATTAAACCATCAGAACAAGTTGTATAGAGCTTCGAATTGTCCGGGGAGAATTGCATGTTGGCAACAAATTCTGCAGTAGGCAACATAGCATTATCCGTGATTACACCTGTTGCATTATTGAAATGATAAAGCTGAATTGTATTTGAGTTTGTATAGGAGAAATAACTTGCTAGCACCTTTCCATCATGTGAGGCGGTAAGTGTGCCTATCATGTTTATAGAGCTTCCACCGATGTATGGACCTGCTGTACATTTACCGCCGGCTGAAAGCCATCATCTGTAATCAAGATAGCACTATATTGATTGCTGTTATATTGATGTACGATTACCCAAACATCCTTTCCGTTGGCATGACGAACTGTAGTAATAAGATTTGTAAATCCGCCTGCAATGCCTGTATTTTCTTTATAATAATCACCCTGCCCGTTGTTGAGGCTTAAATCTACTATTGTATATGCAAGTCCAATAGCATTCGGGCACCGTACCTGTAATCCCGACTCATGCTGATACAAATCAGCAAATGCACTCTGAAATTGAAGAATATAGAATTTATTTTTATCACTATGGAAAGGAATAATATGATAAGAATATTTGTCGGGGCAAGACTTAATAAAATTATCATTCGGCATATCTTCATAGTTGCTGCTGAATGCTGTACGATTCGACACAATTAATTTCATATTACCGGTCAGTGGATCAGAATAAGAAATGCCACCAGAGCCAAAATTGTAAAAGTTGTACCAATCGGTAAATGGGGGAACTGGATTTACAAAATCACTTACGGGTTCTGCATAGCCATGTTTAAAGGTTAAAAGACTCCTTCCATTAAAATACCAGTTACTCCATTCTTTTTGGGCGGATACGGTTAGTGAGAGACAAATGAATAGGATAACTTGTATATGTCTTGTCATTTAAAGCAGTTGCAGTATTGGATGCAAAATTAGATAGAATTGTAAAATTTGCGCTATAATGCCTCAAAAATAAGAACTAAAGGTGAGCCAATTGATATATATTCTAAATTCAAAAATTTATCGATTTCACTGTTATTTAATCAAATTAGGAATTCTGCTTCTGAGAGCATCCGATTACGCTGTCCTTTGACATGGGAAACCTTTTACAATCAACCATTCTGTTGTTGAGAGATTGTCAAAAAAAGTGATCAAGGCTTCCGAAACCGCTAGATAGAATGTGAAAAGGAACACTGGGAAGTCGCTGACTTTAAGATAGGAAGAACGAAGGTTGAAAACTTCGCTCAGCCTCTGTATAACACTTCGCTGAATTGGGATTTATTGTTTGGAGCAAGGTGCAGAAAATTAAGAAGACTGTGATATATTGCATTTTGAAAAATAGTAAAACCCACGTGCAAGCTGCCTTATGAACGAAATGAGAATTATGAAGGTATTCTTCATCCTGTTGCTTTCTTTTACTTGTTAAGCTGTTTTATCTCAGCCAAGGGAACAGTGTTTCTTCTTTTTTAAATAAACGTGAGTTTACAGGCTTTATAGAAAATAAAGGGCAGATAACCGATCAGAATGGTAAGCCGAATTTAAAAGTAAAGTTTTTATTGCCTCTTTCGGCAGGCATGAATGTGGAACTGACAGAGAACGGGTTTAGTTACGAAACTTATACAGTTGAAGCAAATTCTGTAAAGTCGGGTATAGTGCAAAAAAACAGGCGTCAGACAGATGCATTGCCTGAACCGGTAAAGTTTCATTTTCATCGTGTTGACATAGAATTCCTACAATGTAATCCTTCGCCTGACATGATTGCTGACAGCCCTTTTGCTTATTTCTATAACTTCCCGGGAAGAGGTGAAAGAGTGAAATCGTACCAGAAAATTACATATAAAAATCTTTACCCGTTTATTGACTTGGTATTTGAGCAAACCTATGTAAGTAAAGAAGCTACAGCAGAGTACTATTTTGTTGTCAGGCCTGGTGGTCATGCAGAACAAATCAGGTGGAAATATTCCGGTGCATCAGCAACTGACTTAAAAAGCACCCACATTGAACTTAAAATAGAGTGGGGAATATTGCAGGAACAAATTCCGCGCAGTTACCTGACAAATAACATAGGGAAGCCACTTGCTGACCACAGTAGCGGCAAGAGTGTAGAGGTTGCATACAACAAGCTGGGAAATGATATTTACGGTTTTAAAACTGATGCTTATAATCTTTTACAAACACTGGTAATTGACCCGAAACCCGATTTGGTTTGGGGTACTTATTACGGGGGCAATGTGGGTGCCTGGGGGCATGCAATTGCTATTAATAAAAGCGGGGATATATTCGTTTGCGGTGGTTCGATTAATTCAAGCAACATAGCTACATCCGGAGCTTACCGGACTATAATGTTTGGATACCAAGATGCTATCGTAGGAAAATTTGATAATAACGGACGGCTGCAGTGGATGACCTATTTCGGTGGAACAGGTGAAGATGATACCCAATCCATAGCTGTTGACAATTCGGGTAATATCGTTGTAGGCGGAACATTGTTTAGTGATGACCACATTGCTACACCCGGAGCTTACCAGAGCCATAATGCAGGGTCGCTGGATGTTTTCCTGACGAAATTTGACACAAACGGAAATCTCATCTGGTCAACATTTTATGGTGGTGAGAACGGCGATTTTGGGATAGATATGGTTACGGACGCAAACAATGATATATACGTATGCGGGTTTACCACTTCTTTGCATGGTATTGCCACTGCCGGCAGTTACCAGCCAACTTATGCTGGTGGTTTCCTGATATCTGATTCTGCAGACGGGTTTATTGCCAAATTCAGCACTACCGGTTCGCTTTCCTGGGCAACTTAATATGGTGGAAGTTCCGCTGATCGTTGTTATGGAATTGCAGTTGATAATAAAGGTTCTGTATTTGTAACCGGACTGGTTTTTTCAATGGATAATATTTCCTCGCCCAATGTATTCCAGACAACTTCAGGTGGTGACGGGGATGCATTTATTGCGAAATTTACCTCCACCGGCAGCAGAGTCTGGGGCACATATTATGGAGGTTCAGGGGAGGATTACGCCTTGGCGATTGCAACAGACAGTAAAGGAAACGTAATTGCAGGAGGGGAAACAGTATCACTACCGGTATAGGGACATTAGGTGCCTTCCAACCGACGTATGGCGGAGGACGCAGGGATGCTTTCCTGATTAAATTGAACAACGATGGCGGCCTGTTATGGGGTACTTATTTTGGCAAAGAGGGAGAAGAAGACATAGATGCAGTTGCGGTGGATGACCATGATAATATTTTTATAACCGGTTCTACATATTCAATGTCTGGTATTGCAACAGCAGGCGCCTATCAGACAACCGATGGCGGTGCAAATGGCCCGGGAACAACCTATATTGATGAATTTGACAGCAATAGCCGTCAGCTATGGGGTACCTACTATGGCTATGGCGGACCCTACGGTAATGGAGAGGGTTATGGAATTGCTGCTGATGCTTATGGCAGTGTATATGTTACAGGGGCTACTACCTTCACCAATAATATTTCGACTTGTGGTGCGCAGCAGGAAGACTGGATAGAACAGACTGATATGTTCCTGGCTAAATTCAAACCCAATACGCCGTCTGTTGCACCTTCAATCAGCATTTCTGCCGATAGAGAGGATGTTTGTGCAGGCACAGAAGTGCATTTTACATCAAGCCCGCAAAATGTTCAGGGGCCTTACCTGATAAAGTGGATGGTGAACGGGACGACTACAAGTACCGGTGTTTCTTTTTCGACCCATCAGTTTTCTGACGGCGATGCTGTACAATGTGTTTTATCGCCAAATTCGGCGTGTGCAATCACGGGTGAAAATTACGCTTCCAATACAGTTATCCTTCATATCAGTCAGGATGCTGTTCCCTTCTATAATGGTATCGGCTTCCTCCAACACAATATGCATAGGTGAATCGGTAACATTTACGGCTTCTGTTGTTAATGAAGGCGATAACCCAGTATATAGCTGGGCAATAAACGGAGTAACAACCGGGGCGCAGAGCAACACATTTACCGGGAACAACTTAGCGGATGGTGATGTCGTTTCCTGCTTCCTGACAAGGCATAACTTATGCAAGAGTGATACAACTATTCAATCAAATCCGGTGACTATTTATGTGAAGCAAATTGTGAAACCAACTGTTACCATACAGGCAGATAAGGATGCTGTATGCTCAAATACTTTTATCACTTTTAAAGCCACCGTGAGTGAGAGCCAGAACCCAACCTACCGATGGATGCTGAACGGTAATGCGACTGGTGATAATTTAGCAGTTTATACAACCAATACTTTGCGCAATGGAGATAAAGTTGAATGCTTACTGCTTACCGCAAACACTGCCTGCGCATCCGGCTCTATTTTGTCGAATGCAATTACTGAAACGATTTATTCAATTCCTTCTCTCTCCATTACCGGTGATGCAATAATTGCCAAAGGCGGTAACACCCAACTATATGCTTCAGCGGGCGGGCAGCCTGTTTCTTATCAATGGTCGCCGGCAAACAGTCTTAGTAACGCTTCTATTCCAGACCCGATAGCAAATCCTTCTTCTTCAACAACCTATTTACTGAAAGTCGTATCTCCGCAAGGATATGAGGCAGAGAAACAAATAACCGTAACTGTTTTTTATGGCATCAGCATACCCAATGCTTTTTCTCCAAATAACGACGGAACAAATGACCAGTTCAAAATTTTATATGGAAATGATATTTCCCATGTACGCTTTCGTATCTACAGTCGATGGGGGCAATTGATTTTTGAGGATGAAGGACTGCACAACTGCTGGAACGGAGAATATAAAGGAATGCAGCAGCTGATCGGCACGTACGTTTAGATACTGCAATATGAAAGCAAAGAAGGGAAAAAAAGCATTCTCAAGGGGAATGTTCAACTTTTAAAATAACCGAATGTTCAACTTGATAGTTGATAAACAAAAATGGGCGGTGATGCCAATTTGGATGATTTCGCAATTTTTGATCATACTTCTGCAAGGTGTTGATCAATGTATACGTTCACAATCAATTATTTTGCTGGTTACTTCTGCACGAAATCAGTGGTTTGTTTGAACGAAATCTACACGCATGATACCAAAATAGTAGTGTTAGTTAACACTTATCAATACTCTCCGATATAGTTGTTTTGATAATACAATTTGAAATGTCTATAGCATGATCCTTTATTATGGTTTTATGGGTTGCCTTGAAACTAAAATAATGAAAGTTTCCTTTAATGTATGCCTTCCATGACATACCATAATCCTGATAGTACCTGCTGGCTTGGAAATAAATGCAATTATTTAATGCTCTTTTATTTGTAAGGGTCTTTATAAGAAAATTTACGCTATCTAAAAATGTCCAGCTGTCCCATACTTTTCTTTTTTTAATAAATAGCCGCTTATATTTTGACTGCAATAAAAACCAAGGATAGATGAAATCTTTGTTTTGCACAATCTGCCAAAATAGATTTTGTAACTTGGATTTTAAATCCATCTTTTTATTATATTTTTCTATTTCAAAATAGTTATATGTATCAATCATTGTACATGTTATGTTAGGAAGGATACATGCAAGTTGATGAGCAAGGTAACCGCTGATACTATAACCTACCACGATCGGATTTTCTTGCTTTCCAATTAAGGATTCAAGTTCTTGAAGGATTCTATTGGAAGCATTGTCTATTGTATAAATATGCCTTAGGTCGTAATAGCACATCATTAAATTAAAATGTGCTGACAGTGGACCTTTAATGAGGGAATCATAGGTGCTGTCATGATGGTGATGTAAAAAATAAAGGTTCTTTTTTGTTTCTGAGTAAACATTTAATTCCTTCACTTCAATCAGATTAATTAACCTTCCTCGATGTATCGTAATAAATTCAATTAATTTTTTCGGGGTCGGATTTGAAACCAATGCAAAGGTCTTTAGCTCCACATTGAGTGCAGTCTCAATTTCAGTTATACAAACCAGGCAAGAAAGAGAATCTCCTCCACAATCAAAGAAATCACTGTTTTCGTCAATCTCCTCTGTTTCGAGAATGTTTTTGAAAATTGCAATGATTTTAGAAATGGCTTCTGTGCTATCTTTCTCTATAGAACACACATGCGAAGTATTTCCGATTTTATTTTTATAAGTAACAGGATCAATTTTCTCAAGTGCTTTCCGGTCAATTTTGCCGGAATGAGTAATAGGCATCTCCTGAAGGTGAATATAGTATTGGGGCTGATGTGAAAGGGGCATAGTGTTTAAAATAAAACTCCTGATTTCATCTTTCTGCTTAATCTTATCCAGTTCAAAATTACTCTTAGCGTTAAAAAAGCAGGTAAGCTTTTGCATACCGCTATCGGATTGGCTAATCACTACTGCGGCTGTCAAAATACCCTCTGCTTTTTCAACGGCTTCTTCTATAGCAGGTATATTTATCTTTACGCCATTAAGTTTAAATTCGTGCGCATTACGCCCTTTATAAAATAAATAACCTTCTTCATTTACGTATCCTAAGTCACCTGTACGATAATGTATTAAATCGCCTTGCTTGGAAAAGCTAAGTTTACTGTCTTCTGCCTGTCCCCAATAGCGATCTGCAATATGGCTTGATACAACTGTAATTTCTCCCACTGTATTTATTGGCAATGAGTTTCCGTAAGCATCTGTGATATGAACCAATTTATCTTTCACTGGTTTACCGATCGATTCGACAAATTCATTTTGCCTGCCATCATTATAAATTTTCAGGTCAGAAATCGTCCTGGTTTCTGTTGTGGCGTAAGCAATTTGCAAAATAGAAGAATGTGGAAATGTTGACTTGAAAAGACTAATTGTAGTGTCCTTTACAGGTTCAGCACTTATAGATATAAACCTAAGTGATTTCAGATGCTTGAGAGAAGAATGAATTTTGCATACACTTTGAAAGGTTGATACGGAAAGTGTTGAAAAAGTGATACCTTTCTGATGCCAGAAGCGGGTAAGATTATGTAATCCTTTTTCCTTTAGATTGAATATCGCAAGCTCTGCTCCTGTAAGGAGAGCCGGAAAGATGCAGGCAAGAGAAGCACTGAAACTGAGGGAAAAGACAAGGTCTAATTTGTCAGACGATGTAATCCCGTTGGTTTCTATTTGTCTCATCGTATCGATAAAGATGTTTTGATTCGTGTGAACAATGGTCTTAGCTTTACCAGTACTGCCTGACGTTAAAAAGGCACACATAGGTGTTTTGCAATTGATCATATCACTTCTTAAGGCTTCCTCTTTCCATTCGCATAGATAACTCATCTTTTAATAAGTCATTAGATACAAACAGTATCGATAGCAGAAATCGATGAATTTGAGACTATGGTTAGTTGAGCCTGAAGAGAGTCATCGGCTGAGAAAAAAACTTTGTTATCTTCTGTAATAGAGATATAAGAATTTCCAGACATTAAAATCCCCAACATAGCAATGATATGGTTTGTGTAATTGTCTACCTCGATTGCAATGAAGGAATGGGTAAATCTTCTATGCTCTAAATACATTGCAACTTTCAGGCACTGCTGATATAAACAGGCATAGGTAAGCTTACTGTCTTCTTCACTTATAGCAATGTTTTCAGAGAATGAGGAAAAGGAGGCGTGGAGGCTATTTACAATATTCATACACATTAAATTCTTCCTCTATTTGCATGTTAAGCTTTAGCATGTTGTTTAAGCTGATGCTGGGATTGTAAGCCCAGGCAACGATATTTTTCTCTGTTGAATCAGTAAGAGTTTGCCCAATCCTGAAAGACAAACCCTTTTTATGAAACCCTTTGTTTCTGTACCGGGGTAAAATGGCACCTCCTGCAAGCAGGCATTCACAGTCTTGCTGATAAAGTACATTAACACCTACATTAACTCCCTCATGCTGCAAAATATAAAGATCAAGATGTGGAATCATGAGTAAGGTTTTGAAATTATTGTAAACACTTGTATTGTCTTTCTTTAGGGCTTCAAAGCTATTGATATATACGTCTGTAAAATCCTGAATATTGGTATTATCTGCCTTAACAAAGCGCATATCTTCAATCGGTTGAAATGGGATTTTGTTTTGCACAGGAAGTCCTGTTTTAGCAATAGTCGATACTAATCTATAACGACTATCGCCGGCCAAAGATTTATTGTTTTCCGCACTGGAAGCCTCGACCAGTATCTTATGTTTCCGGATACGGTTGTCGAGATAAAATGCGCTCACATCACTTAGTTTTTGCTTTGTGAAAACTTCTCCTTCTTTGTGAAAGGAGTAATTGAAATAATCTACTTCTGGAAAACACAGAATCACATGTGAATGCTCATCAATGATTTTGATATTGTTCTCCGCGTGAACGGAATAAGAGTATAATCTGGTCAGATCATACCGAAAGATTAATTGCATCGTTAGGACGGTATTAGATTCCTATTATATTATTTTCAGGATAAGAGCAAATATATAAGATTATCAGAATTTGTAGTCTAACTCAACATATTTTTTTGTTTATCAAAATGTCTGGCAAGTAACATGAAGACGCAGTAAGACTTGATTATGTGACTTTAATTTCCAGTTGACATGGTTATTTCGATGAAGACGATCATCAAAGGGAGTTTTAGAACCAAATTTACACCATTAATATTTCTATATTGTTTTGCATTCTATCCTTAAATATGATCATTTGAAAGGGTAGACTAGTGAGTTCATTAATCAGCATACTTATTAATAATCAAGTCATAAATTTAAATAGGTAAATCTTGTGTTGATACCATATAGAAAGGGAGAAAACAATTGATTTAGTAAAGAGATTTTGGAAATAGATTATCGATTGATATTAATTTAGCTGCTATTATATTTACCAGAATCTATATTCTGTAAATATTTATCTTCTCTTTCTTTTCAGGTATAGTATATTCAACTTTATATGTTATTATAAACCATTTCCTTCTTTTAAAGACACTTACATCAGGTAAATTTTAATTGTATATATTAGTTATTTATTTAACTTGCTATACGTTATATGCCCCTATGAAAAAACTGCTGATCTTCTTATTTACTGTTTTATTCCTTTCTCTTCATGCTTTGTCACAAGGTTTGCCTGATTCTCTGCGGATAGATTGGTCAACAGCCGGTTATTCTGGTTCAATACCCGAACCTTCTCTTATCCTTAATGTAAAAGATTTCGGCGCTTATGGGGACAGCATACATGATGATTATACAGCTATTATGAACGCTGTTAATTCAACGGCTACTTTCAGAGTCATATTTTTCCCTGCCGGAAATTATCTGATTAAATCTTCACTTCACCTTCCTTCAAATGTCGTTTTGCGAGGAGCAGGTGCTGCGACTAATCTAATATTCAAATCCTTTTCCGGGAATTGTATCTCGATCGACAGTGTACAAGCCGGTAGTTTCACTTCTCTTAGCGATGGATACATCAAAGGTTCTTCTCAGTTAACACTTTCCAGTGTCAGCAACTTTACGATTAACGGTTATGCAGAACTGCGTGAAGCAAACGGAAGTTGGGATACGCAGCCTGCTGCTTGGGCGACATATAACGTGGGACAAATTGTAAAAGTCACTGCCATTAATGGAAACACAATCACAATTGAACCAGCTTTGCACATTACATATTCACAAAGTTTACAGCCTCAGATAAGACCCGTTGCACCTAAACAAAATGTTGGCATTGAATGCCTCAAAATATCAAGAACCGATACGGTAACCAATCAGTATGGTTACAACATCAATTTCAATTATGCCAGTAACTGTTGGGTTACCGGTGTTGAAAGCAACAAAAGCCAAGGGGCGCATATTATGATGTCGGGAAGTAGCCATATAACGGTCAGCGGCTGTTATTTTCATGAAGCTTATAACTATGATGGAACAGGTACTGCTGGTTATGGCGTAACTATGATTGCTCATAATAGTGACTGTAAAGTCGAGAATTCTATCTTCAGGCATTTACGTCATTCTATGGTTGCTAAGCAAGGTGCAAATGGAAATGTATTTGCCTATAATTACTCTCTTGAACCTAACCGGACGGAGATACCTGCTGATGCAGGAGCTGATATGTTACTCCATGGACATTATGCTTTTGCAAATTTGTTCGAAGGTAATATCGGGCAAACAATCATGGAGGATGAAACATGGGGACCCTCGGGACCTTATAATACGTTTTTTAAAAATCGTGCTGAAGGCTATGGAATAATAATTTCTAACCAGGCTGTTACTTCAGACAAGCAAAACATTATCGGAAATGAGGTGACAAATACAAACTACGCGAGTCAGAAAGGAAATTATATTATTGCTGGTAATAATCAATTAACCTTCGGCAATAATATCAATAGTTCTATTCAGCCGGCAGGAACAGATAGTCTTACCATAGAAAGTTTTTATTTACATCAGCAGCCTTATTTCTGGAACATCACATCAACCTGGCCATCAATAGGCATTCCCAATATTTTAAACAGTGGCTCTAATCCTGCAAAGGAGCGATATTTAGCTAATGATATTATAACCTCTTGCTCACAAGACAATACGGGTGTTCCGGTTGATTGCAATAATATACGTGTAAACTTAGTAACGTCTTCTATAAGCTGTTCTTCAACAACCGATGGTGCGATAACATTGCATGCAAGCGGAGGAAAGCTGCCTTTTCTTTTTAGTATTGATAGCTTATCTTATCAAAGAGATTCGACATTCATTAATTTAGGTGGAGGTAGATATTCAATATGGATGAAAGATTCTGCTGGCTGTGCTGATACACTGCGAGATGTTCTAATAACAAAGCCTACTGCTATTGTTGTCTCGGCTGCTATTACATCTGCAACTAACTGTTTGAATAACGGAAGTGTCACATTAAAAGCGTCGGGAGGAGTGCCACCCTACCTGTACAGTATTTCAGATACAGCACATTTTGTCTCGACCGCTTTGTTTGCTGGTATAGGTTCCGGCTCATATACCGGACGTGTAAAAGATTCTCACGGATGCATTGGCTTACTGACAACAATTACAGTTGGAAAAACCGGAGCTATAATCCTTTCAGCAACGAAGACAGCAACAAGTAATTGTTTGAATGATGGAAGTATAACAATAAAGGCATCGGGCGGCACGGCACCCTATACATATAGCCTCACCGACACTTTACATTTTGTTTCAACTTCAACTTGTAGTGCCCTGGCTGCGGGCACTTATACCGGTTATGTAAAAGATAGTAAAGGGTGTATTGCTTCCTTAGCAAACATCGTTGTTTCTAAGGCTACAGCTATTGTTGTTACCGCTTCCACTACTATTTCAAGTCTCTGTATAAACGATGCAACACTGACACTGAAAGCGTCGGGAGGTACATCTCCTTTCTTGTATAGTTTGAATGATACAACGCACTTTGTTAATTCAAACTTATTTTCAAATTTAGCTTCCGGCGCATATACAGGCTACGTAAAAGATGTTAAAGGCTGTATTGGTTCGTTAGCAAACATTGTGGTAAAGAAAGCATCAGCCATTGCAATAACTGCTACAAGAGTAGCTGCCAGCAGTTGTAAAGATGATGGTACTATAACTTTAAAAGCATCAGGAGGAAATGCTCCTTATCAATATAGCTTGAATGATTCTGTAAACTTTTCTTCAGCTACTCTGTTTACTAACCTGACAGCTGGCAGCTACAAAGGATGGGTAAGAGATGCAAAAGGATGTACTGCTTATGTAACTAATCTCATTGTGTCAAAAACTGCAACTCTTACAGCATCCGGTAGTAAAACAAATGTAACCTGCCAAAATGGTTCGGACGGAACGATTACTTTGAAAGCATCGGGAGGGACATTACCTTATGTTTACAGCTTAGATGGATCTACTTTTGTTTCTACTATAAAATTCACAGGTCTTTCAGCCGTCACTTATTCAGGTACGATAAAAGATGCAAAAGGCTGCTTATCAGTAACCGCGCCCATAGCTATCAGTAATGGAACGAAGGCTTGTTCATCAAGTTCAGCTACGATCCGAATGAATGAGAATAATGAGCTAAATGCTGCAGACGGTTTTCATGTGTCCATCTTTCCGAATCCTTCAAGCAACAGTTTTCATTTGAAGGTTGAAGGTTCCAGCATAAAAGAAACAGTAATTGTTGTAACAGATATTTTAGGAAGGCAGGTTAAAGTAATTCATTGCAATACAAATTCAGACATAGTGATAGGTGAAAACTTTCCTTCCGGTAGCTATATTGCCAAAGTGATACAAGGCAAAAACATTGAAATTATAAAACTACTTAAAGAAAAAAGCAAATAGAATCTGAGATAAGATCAAGTGCCTGTTCATAATAAGGTATTTCTTTCGCATCATTTCTTAAGATGTAAAAAGATAACACTCTAATTGAGTATTAGGAATTGTAATAAAAAATATCTCAGCGATATCTTTGCAGCGTTTTTCAATTTTTTCAATGTGCATGAAGTAGCGGAATATATTTCAATTGCTATGCTTTATCAGTGAATTTAAAATTTAGAATAGAAGTAAGTAATTGTCTTAATAAATTAAACGACGAAGCATTTGTGTATACTTTTCACTATTCAGGAATTGTAACATGAAAAGATTACAATTGTACTATTCGTATTATTTATACTATTTCACATTCTATCCAAGAATATAATCAAGTTAAATAGCGTAAAAGTGAATTCACCCATAAGCTCACTCATTGACTGTCAAGTCGTAGATTAAAATATGTAAATATTATCGCGATACGATACAGAAAGTGAAAAGTAGTAATTTCCGTGGGTTGTAGCGTTTTTAGTAACGGAGTAGTGATTGGAAATGATGTAAAATAAAGACATAAGTGACTGCATGCATCAGTGCTGCCGAAAATATAAATCCCTTGGAGAACTGCAACATGTAGCACTGCATAACGTCAACGGTGCAACAATACCAAACAAGAGTTATGAACGGTTTTATTGCTGCTGCACTTATTTGGCGCACCTGCTTGCCGAATAAGGCATGAAGAACACTTTTTTCCTTTCGCCGTGGGTTCTTGCTGAGTATAACAAATACAAATTACAGTTTATCAAACATAAGTAGGATTTTACCTTGTCCGGGAGCATCACAATTTGCATATGATACCTATGCATTGTTGCTAACCAGATAAAGTCTATTATCAAAAACAGCTATGCCTCCATATTTGTGCTGTAGCCGTCTAACCCAAATCTGTTTACTTCTAACTGATATCCAGAAAAAGTTTAGGAAAACTTGGCTGTACGATTACATCTCCCGATTGGCTTAAACTTTTCGTGGAAATAGTATCTATCTGATAGCTGCCTGGTTTTGTTTTGAGGCAATATAGGTATTTATCTTTGGTATTAAAACATAAATCAGCATATCTCCAACTATCGTCGGGTTGCTCAATAAAAACATTTTTTATATAAACTGAGGCAGATTTTACCATCTCGGGTAATTATTTTGAAAACATGGATTATACTTTGACTGTTACCATCTTTTTCCTTTAATAAGTAACAAATATTATTTACGGTATTTAATGTAATACCTTCTATGCCATATAAGCCAACGTCTCCTGACAAATCATAAACAGTTTGAACTTCGGTAATACTGCTATCTAAAAATTTGTACAGATAGATTTTGGCGTTTTTTTCATCCAAAAAAACAAGCAGTTCTTCCCTAATGATGTACCCTCTATTTACGACATCTTTATTTTTAAATACAGGGCGGTGTTATCAAATGTATGATAAGAAGTTAAGAGCAGAAGAAAAGCAGCGGGACAGGATAGCTTTGTAAGTTGTGAAGCAAGACAAAGCGGAATATTGTCCCTGCTGCCAGTCGGTAAAGGTAGTGAGGAATGGCATCAAAACAACAGGCAGGCAGAACCGGAAGTGTAAAGTCTGCCGCAAGCAGTTTCAAAGTGAATACTTGTATTGGGGTGCCGACAAAAGGGGTAACGGATCAGTTGATTCTGATGCAGTTGAGAGGCAGCGGTGTCAGAGATACAGCATTCGTCACAGCCGTAAGTCCGGCTACCGTTCTGAGGTGTCTGATTGTTGAATCGTCTGAAGCTGTGGTAAAGCCAAGGCATCACAGATATGATAAAGTGCAGATAGACGAATTGTGGATGTATGTGGCAAAGAAGCAAAAGAAAGTGTGGCTCCTGTATGCGTATTGTTACGAAACCGATGAGATACTGGCTTTTACGATAGGTAAAAGAAGCAGTAAAACAATAAACGACTTGCTGATAAAGGGGAAAGGATTGGAAATAAACCGGTACCTGACTAGAAATTTCGGTAGTCTTGATCATCTTGTTCTGCAAATCGTTGAGCAGTAAAACGATTGATTAATAATGGTTTTTTTTGTCAATCTATAGCGGAATTTGATGATCTCCAAATGCGGAATTTCTAGTTAGTATGGCAGCAAAGAAAAGGTTTCTTCAATCTTTAAAGGGTGATTGGACGGCTGCCTGTATATCGGTGTCTTATAACAGCCGCATAATGAATAATACAAAAATTTGTACAAGTAATGAAGCTTATGAAGTAGTGAAAAATGTCTGGAGTAGCGAACTGATAAATTTGCAAGAATAACTGATGGCGTTTTATTTAAACAGGAATCATAAGCTGATTGGTTATCGTTTAATTACGTCAGGTAATATGAATAGTTGTACGGTTGATATAAAGCTGCTTGTCAGCTTGGCACTTCATTCTATGGCAAGCTGTGTTATCATAGCACACAATCATCCATCCGGTAGTGTAAAGCCAAGTACTCAGGATATAGATATAACACATAAAGTCAAGAAAGCATTGGAACTAATCGATGTTACATTGTTAGATCATTTGATTATCAGCGAGGACATGTTCTTATCAATGGCTGATGAAGGGTTGATTTTCTGATTCTATCAGACAAGAAGTATCAAATGTTTATTAAAGAAAACAGGCAAAGCATTGAGTCGTTTACTTTTCAGTTCCGTTACTGCACTATCATTAAAACCTGTTAACTATCGTATCATTGTGTATCGTACTGTATCATTGTTGACCATAATTTCACCTCTACATTTCAAAAGGGTTACAAATAAACATAGTAACCGGAATCGTCACAATGAAACGGCTACTAAAGGCAAAGAAAGGCAAGAATCGGCAAGAATAATCCGCTAATAGAGAATGTAAACCCTGCAAATAGTGCAGAAATAGTGTATTGTTTACTTTCCGATACAAAACTTACTAAATATAAAATCAAGCTGATCTTCATTGGTTACTTCGCCTGTAATTTCACCAATATAAAACAGGCAGGTTCTGATGTCGGAAGATATTAAATCCAAAGGTGTTTGGTTTACAAAACCTTCTTTAATAAATTGAACAGATTGCAAAACTTTTTGAAGAGCTTCCACATGTCTGGTGTTTGTAATAATCACATCCGGCATAGCTATTTGATTACTGATTACAGAGGCATACAGTTTATCTTTTAATACGTCTATATTCTGTTTCAATAGAGCAGAAATAAAAACGATATTATTAATCTGTGCGAACGCAGCTTCATCAATAAAATCATTATCCGCTTTATTTCCCACTGCTAAAACTTTGATGTTTTTTTGTTCAATCTCCTGTATCGTTTTTATCAGATCATAAGCATTCATTTCAGTTACATCAAACAAGTACAATACAATGTCAGCGCTACGCATTTTTTCAAGACTACGCTGCATACCCATATTTTCAATCACATCGCTTCGCCTGTCATGAATGCCTGCTGTATCAATCAACCGGAATAAAATACCATTGATGTTTAAAGTTTCTTCAATCGTATCTCTTGTGGTTCCCGCAACCTCACTCACAATGGCGCGCTCCTCATTCAATAAAGCATTCAGCAACGTACTTTTACCTGCATTTGGTTTGCCGATTATTGCAACCTGAACACCTTTTTTTATTACATTTCCCAACACAAAAGATTGCAGTAAGCTCTTCACTTTTATTTCGGCATCGTTCAATACAGCCATCAGTTTGCTGCGGTCTGCAAACTCAACATCTTCTTCTGCAAAATCAAGTTCCAATTCTATTAAAGACGAAAAAGAGAGCAACTCTTCACGTATCTGCCGCAAGACTTCTGTAAAGCCGCCACGCATATTTTGCAAAGCCGTTCTGCGACTGGCTTCTGTGTTACTGGCAATTAAATCGGCAACCGCTTCTGCCTGCAACAGGTTCATTTTTTTATTCAGAAAAGCACGCTGTGTAAACTCACCTGCTTTTGCCGGTCTTGCACCAAGTTCAGCCAAAACAGACAAAATATTATCTTGTATAAAATGAGAACCATGACAGGATATTTCTACCACATCTTCGCCTGTATAAGAAGCCGGCGCTTTGTATAAACCAATCACTACTTCATCGAGCTTTACACCTTTATAAATCAGCGAGCCAACATGTAATGTATGCGATGGCTGAAGAAACAAATCTTTTGAAGGAAACAGGTTATCAGTAATCTCAATGGCTTTATTACCACTCACGCGTATTACGCCAATAGCACCTGTTCCCTGCGGCGTAGACAAAGCAGCAATCGTATCATTCCAGCCTATTAATTTACCTAACATACCTCAAAAGTAAATCACACTTTAATTATCATTTGTAAAAAACGGTTTAGTTAAAAAGAAGATCAGAAAATGGCTTGCGCTGTCATCTTTTTATAATTCAATTGAACTTTTGTTTGGATTAGTTTTAAGCTAAAAATCTAAGGATAGAGATTTCTTGTGCAGCACTTTGTTTCGTGACAAGTTTTTTAAATTATTGGCAAATCGCTCAGCCTGTATAGATATTCATTTTTAAACCGAAACTTTATTTTAACTTTTTTTTGGAAACCAAAACTCTTTCTACGCTTGATTCCGTATAGCTACATTATCCACAATAAAATCTAACGTATGCTTCAAATGAAACACATGTCTGACGAGAAGGAAGAAAATCCTTCTTCTGTCACCAATTTACCGCGAAGAAATTTCTTAACTAAAATGTTTGGTGCGGCAGCTATTTCAGCCGTCGCAGTTTCTTGTACCAAGTCGCTCACAGCCAGCGATGATGCTACCTTATCTTCTTTAAGTGATGGCTCAAACAGCCTGACTGCAGGTGGCTTATTTATGGGCAACAGCGATTATGCTGTATTGAATTATGCTTACCTGCTGGAACAACTGGAAGCGCAATTTTATATTATGGCAACCGCCAGTTATTACAGCGACGCTTCTGAGTGGGAAAAATTAAGACTGGCGCAAATTCGCGACCATGAAATTGCACATCGTGAGTTTTTCAAAACAGCTTTGGGCAAATACGCGATTCCTGAAATTAAATTTAATCTGAGCTCAGTTGATTTTACCAGCCGCGCAAGTGTATTAGGCACAGCACGCACGTTTGAAGACCTTGGTGTATCGGCTTATAATGGCGCGGGTAAATACATAAAAAACCCGGATTACCTTACTGTTGCCGGTAAAATTGTTTCTGTAGAAGCGCGCCATGCAGCTTATATAAGAGACTTACTTGTTTATAATTCTTTTGCAGACAATACTATTATAAACAGCGACGGGTTAGACTTAGTAAATCATCCCGAAACCGTTATTAAAGCCGTTATTCCTTTTCTGCCTGTAACATTAAATACAACAAAAGCGCCTTGGTATAATCATCAATAAAAAATTTACTTATGAATCTCAATCAAATAATAACACATATAGAACAGGTTGATCCTGAAGTTTACGATCGTTTAGATTCGCGCCGCAATACGGTAAAACAATTTGCCAAAGTAGGTGGACGTATTGCTTTAACTGCTGTTCCGCTGATGCTTGGCGGCATGTTTAAAAAAGCGTACGCCGGTAGCACAACCATGCCTTCTATTGTAGAGGTATTAAATTTTGCGCTGACACTCGAATATCTTGAATCTGAATTTTACAGGCAAGCAACCAAAACCAAACGTCTCATTCCTTTGGGTACAGACCGGCAGGGTTTTGATCTGATTTTTCAGCATGAATATGAACACGTAGATTTTTTACGAACCACCATTACGGCTTTGGGTGCAAAACCGGTAAAGAAACCATCATTTGACTTTACAGCAGGCGGCACTTTTCCAACTGTGTTTTCCGATTACGATACATTCTTAGCGGTTTCGCAAACATTTGAAGATACCGGTGTGCGTGCTTATAAAGGGCAAGCTGGTAATCTGATGTCTAACAATGCCATCCTTACCGCTGCTTTACGAATTCATTCTGTGGAAGCGCGTCATGCTTCTCACATCAGAGAAATAAGAAGTATGCGGGCAATGGATGAAACCATTCGTCCATGGATTACGGGAAATTCTACTGCCGGAATCGGTTCTGCCGTACAGGCAAGTTATAATGGTGAGGATAATACAAACCAATTGGGCGTAGAAATCGTAGGTATTAATGGCTATGATATTTGTTTTGAAGATGCCACCGAAGCTTTCGATGAAATCTTAACGATGGACCAGGTGTTAGCCATTGTAGATCCTTTTATTGTGTAACTCAAATTTTCAGTTAATAGTACGTCGGGGTGCTTGTCTAAGCGCCCCTTTTTTGTGTCCTTATCCCAATCTTTCCCCATGAGTAAAAAAGAAGAAATCGTTTCATTTGTTTATGAAATTTTATCTTCTTTATGTCTTTGTGATTTAACAAAGCGTACCAGAGTTTCCAACATAGCTGCTCTCGCAGATTTTGCAACAATAGTAAACCTAAGAATCAGTCTCACACAATATAAAAATTTATCAAAATCAGCGCGTAATGGATAGTAAAGAAAAATTTTAACCAAGACTCTGCTTCCTATTCTCTGTAGTGTTCTTATTTTGCACTACTTTATAAAAAATTAATAAATGGAATATAGTAAAATTATATCAGTAACCGGCTTAAGCGGATTGTATGAGTTGGTTGGAAGCAAAACAGACGGCGCAATTGTACGTTCGCTTGATGATCAGACTACAAAATTTGTGTCTTCGCGTGTTCATAATTTTTCGCACTTGGAAAGTATCGAAGTGTACACCGAGCGCGATAATGTAAACCTGGTTGATGTGTTTAAAGCTATGCAGGAAAGCAGCGAGCCATTGCCTTCAGACAAAGATGTCAAAGCCGTAAAATCTTATTTTGAAAAGGTATATCCGGAAATGGATTTCGATCGTGTATATACCAGTGATATGAAGAAAATGGTGAAGTGGTTTTCTGTTTTGCAGAAGAACAATATCGAAATAAAAGTGAGAAGCGAAGAAGTGGAAGGTGAAGATGAAGTAACCGATCCGGTTCAGAATTCTGATGAAGCATAAATAAAAGGAAAAAAGTTTAAGATACAAGACTCAAGTATCAAGAGACAAGAAATAATGCCTTGTATTTTGTTCTTTGAATCTTGAACCTTGTTTCTAGTTCCTTTACTTTTTGCTTTTTTAAACACACAAATAATGCAATTGAACGCAGATATAAAAAAATTGCCACGGCACTATCTTCCCGAAAATTTTAAGTTAACGACATGGGAAGCTTTAGAGCCGTATTTCAAAGAATTATCAGACCGAAATATAGATAGCCGCGAAGCATTGGAAGACTGGCTTCACGATATAAGTGAATTGGAAGCTGTAGTAAGCGAAGATGCCTGCTGGCGGCAGATTAAAATGACTTGCGATACAACCGATAAATCGCTGGAAGAATCATTCACTTTCTTCTGTATGGAGATTCAGCCAAAGCTGCAGCCGTATGCCGATGCGTTAAATAAAAAGCTGGTGGCTTCGCCATTTACGCAGCACCTCGACCAGCAAAAATATTTTACTTACCTGCGTAATGTTCGCAAGAGTATTGAGCTTTTTCGCGAAGCAAATATTCCTTTGCAGGCAGAACTTAGCGTGATGCAACAACAATTTGGTGTTATCACCGGCGCGATGACGATCGAAGTAAAAGGTCAGGAATATACCTTGCAGCAAGCAGCTAAATTTTTAGAAAGTCATGATCGTTCACTTCGCGAAGAAGTGTACAGAAAGATACAGGAGAGAAGACTGCAAGACAAAGATAAACTGGACGAACTTTATACGAAGCTTGTTGAAAAGCGCGATGAAGTGGCGAAGAATGCCGGCTTTGCCAACTATCGCGATTACAAGTTTGCCGAACTTGGCAGATTTGATTATACAAAGGAAGATTGCTTCCAGTTTCACGAAGCTGTGAAGCTGCATGTGTTGCCGCTGGTTGCACAAATCAACAAAAATAAAAAAGAAAAATTAGGCGTTGATACGCTTCGCCCGTGGGATACGGAAGCTGAACCCGAAGGTGTAAAGCCGCTGCATCCTTTTGAAGGTGGAAAAGAGTTGCTTGATAAAACGGAAGAATGTTTTACGGCGCTCAATCCCTTCTTTGCCGATTGTTTAAAGAAGATGAATGCACTTGGTCATCTCGATTTGGAAAGTCGCAAAGGCAAAGCGCCGGGCGGTTATAATTGTCCGTTAGCCGAAAGTGGCGCGCCGTTTATTTTTATGAATGCAGCCGGGCAAATGGGCGATGTAACAACCATGGTTCATGAAGGCGGACATGCGGTTCATTCTTTCCTGGCGCATAATTTAGAGTTGAGCGCTTTTAAAGAATATCCCATGGAAATTGCAGAAGTTGCCAGCATGAGCATGGAATTATTTACCATGAATCACTGGGATACTTTTTTTGATAATAAAGAAGATTTGAAGCGCGCAAAAGAACACCAGTTAGAACGCGTAATTACCATCTTTCCCTGGATTGCAACGATAGATAAATTTCAGCATTGGATTTACGAACATTCAAACCATACCGTTGCGGAAAGAACGGATGCATGGATGAATATTCTAAACGAATTTTCTACGGCTACAGTTGACTTTTCAGGGTTGGAGAAGTATCGCCAAAATAGCTGGCAGCGCCAGTTGCACCTGTTTGAAGTTCCATTTTATTATATTGAATACGGCATTGCTCAATTGGGCGCCATCGGTTTGTGGAAACAATACATACAAAATCGTGAACAAGCTTTGCAGAACTATGTAAATGCGTTAAGCCTCGGCGGCACAAAAACGTTGCCTCAGCTTTACGAAGCAGCTGGTTTAGAATTTAATCTCTCACCAGCTTATATCAAATCACTAATGGAATTTGTAAACGAAGAAATGGATAAATTGTAAGTGATTGTATTAAAGTATTGTATTACGTAGTCTGTATTAAGTAGTAAGGCATGAAAAATCAAAATACTTAATACATATTACCTAATACAATTTGCACTTAATACATTTACCAGCTAATACAATAAATCAACAACTATGAATCTGCTCGGCAATCTGATATGGCTCATTTTCGGCGGCTTTTTGTCGGCGCTTGGCTATGTGGTTGCCGGGTTGCTTTTTTGTCTTACGATTATCGGGATTCCTTTTGGTTTTCAGTGTTTTAAAATTGCAGGTTATGTGCTTCTTCCGTTTGGAAGAACCGTGGTTTCGGTTCCCGGCAGCAACGGCTGTTTATCTACTTTATTTAATATCATCTGGATATTTTCCGGCGGTTTATATACCGCATTTATTCATATCATTTTTGGCTCTCTTCTCTTTATAACCATCATCGGAATTCCTTTTGCACGCAAGCATTTTGAACTGGCGGCTTTGTCGTTAGCGCCGTTTGGAAAAGATGTGGTAGCCAATACTTAGTTTCATAATCATTTAATTTTACACAGGCATTACTGATAAAGTAAAATTTATTTCCAGCAGATTCATTTATTTAATACTATTGCACCCTTCATGATTTTAACGAAACGGTAATGGCGAAAAAACAATTGTTTACTTTGGAATATCCGGTTAGATGTTCGCCGCAGATATTGTACGATTTTTTATATACACCATCAGGCTTGGGCGAGTGGTTTGCTGATAAAGTGGATGAACGTGATAAGGTTTTTATTTTTAGCTGGAACGGCTCAACCGAAAAAGCTGAGCAAACGGAACACGAACAAGATAAATTTGTCCGTTATCGTTGGGTTACAGCACCGAAAGATGAATACTTTGAATTTCGTATAGAAAAAACAGAGATTACAAACCAAACGATTTTAGTAATTAAAGACTTTGCCGAAAAAGGCGATATTAAAGATCAGAGCCGGCTTTGGGAATCGCAGGTAAAAGATTTATTTCATCGTCTTGGCAACTGATTGTTTGTAATAAGTATCTTTTTTAGCAGGTCTGCTTGTTAAATTACGCCTTATCACCTGCTTGTACATTTTACTTTGTATGTGTAAGCTTTATTTTTGTGTTTCTTATCGCCGAATTATAATTTGATAAAGAAACTTGATATCCTCATTATAAAAGCTTTTATCGGGCCTTTCTTAGCAACTTTTCTCATTGCTTTGTTTGTTCTCATTATGCAGTTTTTCTGGCTGTATATTGATGACATTGTAGGTAAAGGTTTCGATTTTTTTACTATCATGCGCCTTGTTGGTGCCGTGGGCGCAACCGTTGTTCCGCTTGCATTACCGCTTGCTTTGCTTCTTTCTTCCATAATGACGTTTGGCAATCTTGGTGAAAGCTTCGAATTGGTTGCTATTAAATCTGCCGGTATTTCTTTGCTTCGTTTTATGCGCCCGCTGCTTGTGGTAGCTATATTTATCAGCGGCGTAGCTTTTTTGTTTGAGAATAATATTATTCCGTATGCTAACTTAAAGCTCGATGCTTTAAAGTGGGATATGGTAGCAACCAAGCCATCGTTCGACATTAAAGAAGGTGTATTTTACGATAAGCTCGAAGGTTATGTAATTAAATTGGGTAAAAAAGATAAAGACGATAGCACGATACATAGTGTTGTTATTTATGAACGCAATTTTGGTTTACAAGATAATTTGATGGTTGCCGAAAGCGGCATTATGCGTGTTACAAACGATAAGCGTTTTATGGAATTCAAGCTTCGTAATGGCTGGCGATACGAAGAAAGAGGAAGTCGTTACAATCCGAATACAGAATTTATACGGCTTGGTTTTAAAGAATACACAAAGCTTTTCGATTTGGCTTCTTTTAAACCAAGCGAAACAGAAGATAGCCTTTTCAGATACAATCCTAAAATGCTGAGTGTACGCCAATTGAATGTTGCCATTGATTCGCTCGAAGAGATGAATACGTTTTTTTACAATCGCGCAGAGCGCGAACTGAAACCTTCATTGTCGTTTATAAAATATAAAGACAGCGCCTGGGCGCCGGCTTCTTTTGCAATGCAACTGGCTGTGAAAGATACGGCTAAAAACAAAAAAAACGGCAGCAGCCAAGTGTCGGTTATAGATAAAGCAATCAGCCAGATTAATTCGGCTTCTAACATTTCCCAGGTAATAGCAACAGATTATAAAGACCGGAGTTCATCGCTACGAAAGCATTGGGTTGAATGGCATCGCAAATTTACTTTATCCGTTGCCTGTATTGTATTGTTTATGATTGGTGCGCCGTTAGGTTCCATTATTCGTAAAGGCGGTTTGGGCACACCGCTTATCTTTGCCATTATATTCTTTGTTTTGTTTCACTTGCTGAATACCTTCGGAGAAAAGTTTGCCAAAGAAGGTGTTACTTCTTCCTTTGCCGGCATGTGGCTTTCAACGATGGTGCTGATTCCGATCGGGGTATTTTTGACAGTAAAGGCAATGAAGGATTCAGAACTGTTTAACAGGGAAGTGTACAGTCGCTTCTTTAAAAAGATGGGTAACTTTTTTACGCGGATCCAATTCGCAAAAAAATAAAAGATATGAACGAGGAATCAAACAGTCGGCGCGAGTTTATTAAGAATAGTGGAAAAGCAAGTATTGCTGCAGGTTTATCCATGTCAGCTTTATCGTCTCTGGCAAATTCAACAGGGAAACATATGGAAGCTTCTACACCTTACGAGCAAACACCTTTGCCTTATCCATATCCTTCTTTGGAACCCGTGATTGATGCGCAAACTATGGAATTGCATTATTCAAAACATGCAGCTACGTATGCAAAAAATCTGAAAGAAGCAGTGGCGGCAGAAAATGTAAATACACAAACCACAACGCTTGAGCAATTGCTTTCCGGCATCTCGAAATATTCGCCTAAAATGCGTAATAATGCAGGTGGACATTATAATCATGAATTGTTCTGGAAAACAATGCAGGCGCCATCTTCGGCAGTTATGCCTTCGGGTAAACTGATGGATGCTATTAATGCGAACTTCACTTCATTCGCGGCTTTTAAAAATGAATTCAGCGATGCGGCTAAAAATCGGTTTGGAAGCGGCTGGGCATGGCTTGTTTATACAAATGATAAAAAACTGGTGATAGGTTCTACGCCCAATCAGGACAATCCGTTAATGGATGTAAGTGCCTTAAAAGGTATGCCTGTTTTTGGTTTGGATGTTTGGGAACATGCGTATTACCTGCATTATCAAAACCGCCGTCCCGATTATATCAGCGAATGGTGGAAAGTGGTAGACTGGCCTTTTATTCAACAGCGTTTTGATGCGATGACGTAGATGAATTGTATATTGATGAATTGATATTATTTGTTCAAAAAAAGCTTCAGTAATGAAGCTTTTTTTATTTTGTATTGATCGCTTTGAACCACGGAGACAGAAAGATAAAAGCTACACAAAGAATTGTAGTATTATTGTTTTGTGAAGCTTTGTATTCTATGGTTTAAAATGATTTATTAATAACAAGACGTACAAGTGAGTGACACAACAATGTTCAACCGGAGTATCAGAAGCTCGTAACATAAAACTGTATTATTAAACTTTATAATTGTAGTTATTTATCCAAATCTCCGTCAATGGTTTCAATTGTATGTTTTTCGTTAGAAAGAACATTAGCTAATGTCCAGGTGAGCTTTTTTTCCAACGCGTGTTGCCTTACATTACAATCGTATTTTATACAAATGGCGCAACCATACGGCGGAATGCAGCCATCGGTATGAACAAACAATTCAAAGGAATCCTGGAACTCTGATGTAATGCAGTTGCGAAGCTTATCTACCTCTTCATGCGCTTCGTTTACAATGAAATAATAAGGCACGGTAAGATGACAATCTACATGCAGCAAACTGCCATATTTTATTACGCGGAGATTATGAATATCTATCCAGTTTTTGCCACGATTTCTGTTTAGCATTTGCACCATTTCGGTTAACAGCTGCATGTCGGCTTCGTCCATAATACCGGCAAGTGACGTGCGAATAATACGATAACCGTTATATAAAATAATTCCGCTCAGAATGATGGCAATTACTTTATCGAGCCAGTATTGACCTGTATATAAAATGATAATTAAACCAATGATAACCGCAAGTGTAGAATACGTATCAATCTGCAAATGCTTTCCGCTCGATTGCAAGGCAACCGATTTGGTTTGCTTGCCTCGTTTTATACAAATGTAGCCGGCTATATAATTAATGATTCCTGTAACGCCAACCAAAATCAAACCTTTATCCAGCCTGCCAATCGGGTTATTGATGAAAAAGTTATGAATGGTTTGATAGAGAATGATAAGACCAGCCGATACAATCAATCCGCCTTCTACAGCCGCCGATATAAATTCGGCTTTACCATGTCCGTACGGATGTTCCATATCGCGCGGTTTTGCCGCTATATATAAACTGTACAAACCAATAAAACCGGCTATTACATTCACAATACTTTCTAACGCATCGGTAAGAATCGCTAAAGATTGCGTGATGTAATAAGCTGCAATTTTAGCAATGAACAATACAACAGAAAGTGCTGTTATCCATTTTTGTACAACAAAGTTTTGCCTGGCAGTCTGCAAGAGGTTTCTGTTTAAAAATAGCTGGTAAAGGTATCTGCAAACTGTTACTTAAAATTGAATTCAGTTATTTCTTTTATTCATATTCATTTTACGAATGCCAAACTTTCGTGTTCATTGTCGCAGCTATGGTTACAAATTTTTACATTGGCAACCTGCTGTTTTCGGTTTAAATACAATTACTTTTGAAACTTATCTATAAAATTATTTCATGCCGGAGCAACCACCACAACAAAACCAGTTAAACATAGAAATTTCAGAAGAAATGGCAGAAGGTACATACGCTAATCTTGCCGTTATTACACATAGCCACGCAGAGTTTGTAATTGATTTTGTAAACGTAATGCCGGGCACACCAAAAAGCCGCGTAAAATCACGTATTATTTTTACTCCCATGCACGCCAAGCGTTTTATGAAAGCTTTAGAGGAAAATGTAGAACGATACGAAGCCGCACATGGTAAAATAAAAGATCTTGAACAGATTGATATTCCTTTAAACTTTGGCGGACCAACCGCGCAAGCGTAAAGCTGAGTTGTGCGATACTCTTATGAAATCGATTTCATTTATTGTATTGTTTATTTCGACTAGTTACAGTCGCACGCAAGTTTAAGTGATCGCTTCAAACAAATAAAGATGTCAGCCAGTATCGAACAAAGATTAGATAGAGTTACAAGTTTAGTTAACAATAAAATCAAAGCTTATTTGGACTTGTGTGAAAGCACAAATGAGAAAATGTTTTTATTGAATTACTTCGAGACAATTTTTGACTCATTGACTGCAAGTTGGTTTTCGTACGGATTGGTAGAGCAGAACAAACCTTTTTTTCAATATCCCGACTCTGTTGAAGATGATAAATATTATCCAGACGGACTAAAATGGTATGAACCTAATAATATTAGAGCAAGACGTGCAATTGAAAGACATTTGATTGAATTGTATCCTCAATTTGAAATTAAAGATGAGAACAGTATACTTAAATATAGACTTGACTTTGCGATATTTTATCCGAGAACAGATGAAAGTGGTGACAAAATAAAAATTGCAATTGAATGTGATGGACACGACTTTCACGAAAAAACAAAGGAGCAAGCACAACAAGATAAAGAGAAAGACAAATTTTTACAATCAAAAGGATGGCTAATTGCAAAATTTACAGGTTTGGAAATTTATCAAAAAGACCTTTACGAATTAATTCAAGAAATTGACAATTTAGCTTTAAGTAAGGACTACGAACTTTTTCAAGAAGCAGAGAAACAAAAGAACAATTGGCGGTGGAATTGAGACAAACCTGTAGGTAACATTTGCTTGCCAAAATAGCGACTTACATATCGCAGTCAACTTTAGTCTTTAAATCGAACTTTTTATCTTTGTCCAAGCTGATAGAACAACGATGTTCGCCACAAACGCAAAGTCCTAAACGTTATATCTAAAACAAAAGAGACATTTTCTTCAAACAAAATATCCTTTACTTTTTAAGCGGCAACAACAAATAATCCAGCCCGTTTAACCTGATTTCATACATCGTTGCGAGCATCATTCCCAGCTTACCTTTCGGAAATCCTTTGCGCTGAAACCATTCTAAATAAAACACGGGCAAGTCACAAATCAGCACGTCTTTATATTTACCAAACGGCATTTTTGTTTCTACTAACTGCTGAAGCACATTAGCGTCGGGCGTTTCAGACATAAATAATTTATACGAAAATATCAAAATTCAGCTTTTCTGTGATGTGACAAATAACCAAACCGGTTTCAATATGTCATCATATTAAATTCAAAAAACTCTCGAACAAATTGTACAGGTAAAAAGAAGGATTGCAGATTTACATTTGCGTTATGATAAGTTATGATCCTAAAAAGTGGTTTACCGTTTTTAGTTTTTCTAAAGCTGATACGCTGCGAAGGCTGATGCCGTTACTATTGGTGATAGCGTTGTACACGTTGGTTATTGTATTGATAGAACAGTACTGGCTTCATCTTGAAAAAGAACATCATTTGCGGAATATTCCTTTGATGCACAGCTTACTAAGTTTTGCCATTTCTATGCTTTTGGTATTTCGCACCAACACAGCTTATGACCGCTGGTGGGAAGGCAGAAAATTATGGGGCGCGTTGGTAAATAACAGCCGCAATTTAGCCATCAAACTAAATGCTTTTTTGCCGCAGGATATGAATGAAGAACGCCGGATTTTCAGCCAGCTTATTCCATTATTTGCACAGCTTCTACGCCGGCATTTGCAATCTGGTAAAATAGAATTTGAGTTAGACGAACATAGTCGCCTGAATCTTCCGCCATTGAACGCAGAAAAACATTTACCCAACCAGATTGTCTCTGCTATGTGGATAAGAATTCAGAATTTGTATAAAGAAGAAAATTTGAGCGGCGACCAGTTAATTGTATTGAATGCCGAAATGCAATCTTTCTTAGACATTTGCGGCGCCTGCGAAAGAATTAAAAACACGCCTATACCATTTTCATACAGTTCGTTTATCAAAAAATTTATTCTGATTTACACAATCACGCTTCCGTTTGGATACGTTTTTAATCTCGGATTTTATTCTATCCCGGTGGTAACGTTTATTTTTTATGTATTAGCCAGTTTAGAATTGATTGCCGAAGAAATTGAAGATCCGTTTGGCAAAGACGAGAACGATTTGCCGATGCAACGAATGGCAACCAACATTAAAAAAAGTGTAGAAGATATATTTTAATTTGGCTAATTATGCAAAGGATTTTGCTGAAGTTCTGCAATGTCTTCTGTCATATAATTTTTTACTTCGTTGTATAACGTATCGCGCTCAACCGGTTCTCTGCCAACTTGTTTAATCAGAGCCACAAGATTTGCGGTAGATAATGCAGGCGTTTGCTCTTCACTGCCAGCCATCGAGTAAATTTTTGTAGTATCGTCAATGGTTCCGTCAAGGTCATTCACGCCAAACGATAATGTAAGCTGTGCATTCTGCCGGCCAAGCATTGGCCAATAAGCTTTCAGGTGCGGAAAGTTGTCCATATATAAACGCGCAACTGAATACAATTTCATGTCTTCAGAAACAGTCGCTTCTTTTATATGGCTCATATCGTTGTTTTTATTCCTGAATTTGAGAGGAATAAATGTATTGAAGCCGCCGGTTTCGTCTTGCAGGTTGCGTAAGCGATTCATGTGATCAATACGATGCCAAGGCTTTTCAATATGTCCGTATAACATCGTTGCATTGCTGTGCATTCCTAATTGGTGAGCTGTGCAATGAATGTTTAGCCAACCTTCCGCATCAACTTTATCCGCACAAATCTGTTTCCTGATTTCGGGATGAAAAATTTCGGCACCGCCACCGGGAAGTGAATCCAAACCGGCTTCATGTAAAAGCTTCATGCCTTCTTCGGCAGATACTTTTGCTTTGCGAAACATATAATCCAGTTCAACCGCTGTGTAGCCTTTAATATGAAGCTCAGGACGATGCGCTTTAATTTGTTGCATCAAATCAATAAAAAAACGCAGGTTTAATTTGGGATGTACGCCGCCAACAATATGCACTTCTGTTACCGGTTTTCCATCGTAGCTCCGCACAATGTCGAGCATTTGCTGCGTGTTCAGTTCCCAGCCTTCCTCGCGATGCGCATACAAACGGCTGTACGAACAAAAGGCGCAGGAAAACACACAGACATTCGTTGGCTCAATATGAAAGTTGCGATTGAAATACGTTTTATCGCCATGCTTTTGCTCTCTCACCCAATTGGCCAAAGCGCCCACATAAGGCAGAGAAGCTTTCTCAAAAAGAAGAACGCCATCATCAAAACTGATACGTTCGTTATTGACGATTTTGTAACCAATATTTTTTATTTCTGAATCTTTTTCCTGTTTTATTAAACGTTCAATGTGATGATAAGTCGCTACCATTTCTACTAATAATTTGGTTGCAAAGTTACATGTCAATATTTGCTGTTGTTCAGCTATATTCTGAAATGAAAACAGCACAGTGTTAAAATTGAAAAGACTATATTGCGGTTAATAACATTTAGTTCATTTTGCAGTTATTAAGATTGCTTGGTTACGTATGAATGTCGGGTTTATTATTTGTTTTGTTTAACGGAATTACTCATAAGAAAAACACGTTTATTAAAGCGAAAATTTACACATATTTTCTTCGGATTGTTTTGCCTGCTTTTGTGCTGCTTACCGGCAATCAATTGTATGCGCAGAAAGATACAGTTGTTGTACAAAAGGATACCGTTGTTTTACCAAAGAAAGATACCGTTCTTGTAAAGAAAGATAGCCTGATTATTAAGAAGAAACGAAACATTTTCCAGACGGCAATTCGCGTAATTTCAAAAAAACATCCCGATACAGCAAGCATTTTTATTGCGCCAGCGCTGGTTGTAAAAGCCGAAATTCCTTATCAGCCATACCAGGGGAAAATTATAAGGCATATCGAAACAAAACAATTTGGTTTTGGTAAATCGTTTACTGATACATCCAAACAAAGCCGGTATTTCGGAACGCGCTTTTTAAATAGTCTTCACCACAATACAAGATCTTGGCAAATCAGGAACAATCTGTTTATCCAGGAAAATACACCGCTGAATACATACCTGCTTTCGGAAAATGAGCGTTACCTGCGTTCGCTCGATTACATTCAGGATGCGCGTATATTGGTAAAAGAAGTGCCCGGAAGTCCCGATTCTGTTGACTTGCAGGTTATTACAAAAGACTTGTTTAGTATTACAGGTTCTGTTGGAAGTCTTTCGCCTCAGAAAGTAAGAGTAAAAGCTTCTGAGCAAAATATTATGGGTACCGGCCAAAAGGTAGAATTGGTTGGTTTATACGAAAAACAACGACGACCCAATTTTGGTTATTCGGTTTTGTACAATATCAACAATATTAATCACAGCTTTGTAAATGCTACTTTTATTTACAGCCAGATTAACAGCAATATTACAGATGGACGGCGCAATGGAAAGTCGCTTTTAGTGCAACTGGATCGTCCGCTTACTTCGGCTTACGGGCGCGTTGCCGGCGGATTAACGGTTGGCAGCAATCAAACGAACAATGATTATTTAGTGCCCGACAGTTTTTTTTATAAATACAGGTATAATATTACCGATGGCTGGGTTGGTTATAATATCGGGGTAAAACGTTTCTTGACTGATAATACCATGCACGACCGGAAATTTGTGAGTATCCGGTATTTTAAAACCAATTTTACTGAATTGCCTTTCCAGATTGGTGATCATTTTAATCAGCGTTATAATGATTCTAAAGGAGTTCTGGGACAATTTACTTTTTTCCGGCAGGACTTCTATAAAACAAATTATATCTACGGTTTTGGAACAACGGAGGATATTCCCGCAGGATATAATATCGCTGTAACCGGCGGCTGGTACCAGCAGTTAGATTTATCGCGCCCTTATGCCGGTGTTGATGCTAACTATTACCGCTTTTCGAATAAAGGACATTTTATTCAATACTTTTTTCGCGCTGGTGGTTTTATGAACCAGGGACATTTACAAGATGCCGGTTTGCTTCTCGGCACCAGCGTGTTCAGCAGGTTATATGCTTTCCGGAGTTTTAAGATGCGGCAATATATGCGGCTTAGTTTTACAAGACAGTTCGACCGCGTGTCTTTAGATCCGCTTAAAATAAACAACCCGTTTGGAATTCGTTATTTTGGTTCCGATTCTGCTTATGGTGATCGTAGAATTAGTTTGCATGGCGAAACGTTCTTTTACTTAAAATATAAAGCTTTCGGTTTCCAGTTCTCGCCTTTTGTTTTTCATGATTTGTCTGTATTGACGCCGAATCATGAATCTCTGGATAAGTCGGGTTTTTACTGGAGTTTAGGCGGCGGCGCCCGTACCCGAAATGAAAACTTATTGTTTGGAACGATGGAAATCAGGTTTGTTTATTTTCCGCGACAAATTCAGGGAATGAATCCGTTTCTTCTAAAATCAACCATCAACCTGCGCTTCCGTTATAACAATACCTACGTTCGTGCGCCCGACTTAATACAATTGAACGCTGATTATTCAAACAGTATTTTTTAAATGAAGTAGGTAGTAGTAAGTAGTAAGTACGATGAAATAGAAAAATCAAGTTACGTCTGCATAAAAAATCCCATACATGCTTTAATGCTGTATGGGATTTTTATTTTATAACAATTATCTATTCCTCGTTAGTCAAGCTTAAAATATATCACACATCTAACATCGTACATCAAAATCACGCTCTTCCCATTTCGCGTAAAAACGAAACATGAGAAGCTACCGCGTGATACATACGTTTATATTCAACATAGACAACGCCATGTTCTACACAAGCCTGCTTAATAATTTTACTGATGGCAGGATAATGAATATGAGAAATTTTAGGAAACAAATGATGTTCAATCTGGAAATTTAAGCCACCCACGTACCAGGAAATAAGCTTGTTTTTTGTAGCAAAATTGGCTGTTGTTTTCAACTGATGAATTGCCCATTCATCTTCTAACTTATGGGTTTTCTCATCCGGCACAGGGAATTCTGTATGCTCAACTGTGTGCGCCAATTGAAATACAATACTGATGGTAAAACCAACACAAACGGTAAATACGGTATAACCAATCAGCCAATCTATTACGCCAACCTGGAAAATAGGCAGAACAATGAACAAACCATAATGCAATAGCTTAAACGCCCAGAATCCGATATGATCTCGGGTAGTCATTTTCTTTAATGGAATGTCACCGATTTTCTTTGTAAAATATTTGCGGTAATCGCTCATCATCGTCCAATACAAATGAAGAAACGCGTAAAATATCCAGAAATAAAGATGTTGAAACTTGTGAATTTTATACTTCTTCTGCGTAGGCGCCATACGAAGAATCGGCTTGGCATCTATATCATCATCTATACCATCAATATTTGCATACGCATGATGAATTACGTTATGCTTCATGTTCCACATGAACTGGCTGGCACCAACAAATTCAGCTACGGTAGAAGCCGTTTTATTCAGCCATTTATATTTACTGAAACTGCCATGACTGCCATCGTGCATAATATTAAAACCAATTGCAGCCGTTGTAAAACCCAGCAAAGCACTTAGAGCCAAAGCCCAGGGCCATGTGGGTGTAAAGAAAACGAGTATCGTATAAGTTGTAATAAGAGTAGTGACTAAAAAAATGGCTTTGGTTACCAATCGCCAGCCGCCCGTCATTTCTTTACCGGTAGTTGTAAAATATTGGTTGATTCTTTTTTTAAGTTCAACATGAAAAGAAGGCGATGTGTTTGCAAACTTTGGTGTCATTCTGAATTTGTTCTGTAGCTGGTGGTAAATAAATATTGATGGTAAATAAAAGTTATGTAACGTTTTGAATGATATTGTCGAAGCTTGTAATGCCAATCATTTTATGCGTAATGTATCCTTCTGCAAATGTAACTCCAATTCGCTTACCAAACATAAGCGCACGTGCTTTGATAACGTCTAAAAAATCAGGATTCGAGATATACGTTGCCGGTTCGCGCAAATCAGTTGTGTTAAATTGTGTGGTGTAACAAAGAACCGCTTTCAGCTTCTGCTCAAAATGATCTGAAATATCATACACAAAATCAGGCTTCAGATAACGGTCCTGAATATAATGAAACACATTTGCCGGTCGCCAGCTTTGCTGCGGTTCGCCATCAAGCGTCGTTTCAATTCTTCGTAAACCGGAAAGAAAAGCCGCATCAGAAATAAGTTTGGCGCTTCTCCCATGGTCGGGATGCCGGTCTTCCGGCGCGCTGCACAATACAACCTGCGGTTGATATTTGCGGATTGAAACAATGATTTTACGAATATTTTCTTCATTGTTTTCAAAAAATACATCGCGCATATCCAAATTTTCACGCGCCTCAACGCCTAATATTTTTGCAGCTTCCATAGCTTCGCGGGTACGAATTTCGGCTGAACCGCGCGTGCCCAGTTCGCCGCGCGTCAAATCAACAACGGCTACTTTTTTTCCTTCTGCTATGGCGGCTAAAATGGTTCCGCCGCAACCCAGTTCCAAATCATCCGGATGAACTCCGAAAGCTAAGATATCTACCTTCATACAGTGCAAAAATAAAAGGATGAGCCGGAGTAAAAACAGCAATCAAATAATTAGACAATAATTAATGATTGAGAAATAAAATAAGAAAGATTATGGAGCAATCATTGCCTGGCGGCGAACGCCATACATGCGCTCCACATCCTGAACAATAGATTCCATAGCGCGGTCGGTTCCCTGCGGATCGTATTGTTGCTTTAGGTTGCTGCCAACTACAACTGCAACGGTTTGCCAGAAGCCGGCAGAAAAACCACCTTTGTATTCCTGGATAATTTCGTAACAATTATTGCCGGTTTGCCGGTAAATCAGTTTCATCAACACTTTTCCCTGGTAAACCGAAAGCTGCGTTAGTTTATCAGCAAATTGCTTTTTCAAATCTTTTTCGCGCGAGCGGATAATGTCTTTCCGTTTCTTTCTGTCCGTCACATTTACAAGCTGCGCGTTTATTTCATTCATTACTTTACTGGCAGCAATTGCGTACGGATATGTAACATAAACCGCGTTTCGCAACCGCGTCCATTCAAGCCGGGCACGTTTGCCTTCTTTCGATTCTTTTGTAAATAAATACACCGTAGGAAGCCAGGAACAAGGAATGGTATCGCCGTTGGCTTCAATACAAGCGTCTACTTTAATGGTATCGTTATTACCATGACCATTTTGGGCGTGCGATTTCGTCACCAAAAAAAACAGGCAGAACGCCGTAAACCAACGATATATAAATGGAAAATGCACTTCGGTAAAAATAATGAGATTTTGTATTGTTGATACGATAAGAGATAAAATAGTAACGATAATTTCCTGTTATGGTTTTTGTAAAAATTATATTATGTTGGTTGCCTGCCACAAAAGATGTTTTACGAGAATGTTTTCAAAACAAAATAAACTTGTCTTTTCCATCAATCTTTTACTTTTACAACTGACGATTAATATAACTCTTGCTTTTATGAACAAAGTATATAATGATGCTTTTGCTGCCATTTCCGATATACAAGACGGCGCTACGTTAATGCTTGGCGGTTTTGGTTTATGTGGAATTCCTGAAACTTGTATTGCGGCTCTTAAAGAACGCGGTGTAAAAAATCTTACGTGCATTTCCAACAACGCCGGTGTTGATGATTTTGGTTTGGGATTGTTGTTGCAAACGAAACAAATCAAAAAAATGATAAGCAGCTACGTTGGCGAAAATGCTGAATTTGAAAGGCAATTGTTATCAAATGAATTAGAAGTTGATTTGGTTCCGCAGGGAACATTGGCAACGCGCATACACATGGCAGCGCTTGGTATTCCTGCTTTTTATACGCCAGCCGGTTATGGAACCGAAATCGCCGAAGGCAAAGAAGAACGTGAGTTTAACGGTAAACAGTATTTGATGGAACATGCGCTTCAGGCAGATTTTGCTTTGGTAAAAGCCTGGAAAGGCGACACGATGGGAAATCTTGTTTTTCGTAAAACAACCCGCAATTTTTCGGTCGCCATGGCAAAAGCCGGAAATATTACCATTGCCGAAGTTGAAGAACTGGTAAAGCCCGGCGAAATCGAACCGGATGATGTGCACGTTGCCGGTGTTTACGTGCATCGCATTTTCCAGGGAAAAAACTACGAAAAACGAATTGAGAAAAGAACAATAAAACTTTGATCGCCGACAGTTAACAGTCGACTTTTAACTATCAACACTGTTCTCGTCTTACTACTTATTACTTACTACATAATACAAACAAAATGTCTCTCGATAAATACGGTATTGCCAAACGAATTGCACAGGAACTGGAAGACGGAATGTATGTAAATCTCGGTATTGGTATTCCCACGCTGGTGGCAAATTATATTCCGCAGGGAATGATGGTAATTTTGCAAAGCGAAAACGGTATTCTCGGAACCGGCGCTTACCCGACAGAACAAGAAATTGATGCTGACTTAATTAATGCCGGTAAAGAAACCGTAACCGTTTTGCCCGGCGCCGCTTTTTTTGACAGTGTTGAAAGCTTTGGAATGATACGCGCCGGTAAAATTGATTTGACGGTTCTCGGCGCGATGGAAGTGAGCGAAACCGGCGATATTGCCAACTGGAAAATTCCCGGTAAAATGGTAAAAGGAATGGGCGGCGCGATGGATTTGGTTGCCAGTGCTAAGAACATTATTGTTGCTATGCAGCACACCAATCCAAAAGGCGAAAGCAAATTATTGCCGCATTGTACGTTACCGTTAACCGGAATTGCCTGCGTAAAAAAAATTGTTACCGAGTTAGCTGTTTTGCAAATTACAACAGCCGGTTTTTTATTGCTGGAGCGTGCGCCCGGCGTAAGCGTAGAAGAAATTAAAAGTAAAACCGCAGGTAAATTGGTCGCACCCGATGAAGTGCCGGAAATGAAATTGTGATTGATGATTTGTGATTGATGAATTGTGATTGTGCTTATACTATTTTCATATTCATCAAATGAATTTGGAAATAATCAACCTTGATTTCACAAATCATCAATCGCAATTTATAATTCATAATTCATAACTCATCATTCATAATTTCCCTTCGTTCTCTTCATAATATTTCCACATTTGCTGAAACACGTTATCCTTCAATTCAGCAATAGATAAATCGTCCGGTGAAACCGGCGGCAGAAAGTGCATATATAATTTATGCGGCAGCATAAAAAAAGGCTTTGAGGCTGGCAATACTTTTTTTGTATTAAACAATAAAGTTGGCATAACCGGCTTGTTGCAATCTTTCGCCAAGCGGAACGCGCCATCGTGAAAAGTGCCCAATGGCTGATCTGTTTTGTTACGCGTTCCTTCTGGATAAATCACCATATCCAAACCTAAGCCCAGCACGGCTTTCATGCGGTTATAACTTTGTTTGCGGCTTTCATTATTTTTTCTGTCAACTAATATGGCGCCCAAACTATATATCCAGCCAAATATGGGAAAATAAGCAAACGTTTTTTTTGCAATCGTTTTGTTTGCATTCGGCATAAACGGTGTTGTAACCGGCACATCCATTAAGCTGTTATGATTACACACAATAATATAATTTTCTCCATTCGTAAAATTCTCTTTGCCTGTTACGCGTAACGGGCAACCAATCAGGTTCAGATAAAACGTCATCCAAACAATAGAAACTTTACGATGCCAACGCGCCGCTCCGGGTTCTTTTATCAGGTAACAAGGCAGATAAAAAAACAAGGCAATCAGCATCGAAGCCACAAACAGGAGCAATGCATACACAGCCCATATTCTTCCAAAAACTTCTTGAAATAAACTATAACGTTGTCGGCTCACACAAACGAGATTTTATTATAAAGCAAAACAAGAACAAATATAGCAGGTGCATCAATTTTGGCAATAATCTATACGGTTCAATATTTTATACACGTGCTGTTTATAATAAAAGCAATGTTTTTATCACCGTAATCATTTCATTTTTATCTTTATTCTTCTAACGATTTCTACAAACAAGCGTTTGTCTGTAAACAAATACTTTTGGCATATGGAAAATACATTGACCGTTTCCACTGAACAAGAAGCCATGCTATCTTACGAAGCATTCCGCACAGAAGTGATAAGTGATTATACGAAGTGTATTGTTAGCCGCGAAGCCAGCCTGATGGGAAGGAGAGAAGTGCTGACCGGAAAAGCCAAGTTTGGTGTATTCAGCGATGGCAAAGAAGTAGCGCAAACCGCCATGTCGAAGTTTTTTCAGCCCGGCGATTTCAGATCTGGTTATTACCGCGATCAAACTTTTATGTTATCGTCTGGCCTGTTAACGTTAGAACAGTTTTTTGCACAATTATATGCCGATGCCGATGCAGTGCGCGAACCTTCGAGTGCAGGCAGGCAAATGGTTGGTCATTTTTCCACACCGAACGTTGATAAAGATGGAAACTGGCTTCCGTTAGTAAACAGTAAAAATATATCTGCCGATATTTCGCCAACTGCCGGGCAAATGCCACGCGCTTTGGGTTTTGCCTTTGCTTCCAAAGTATTTCGCGAAAATCCGTTATTGCAAAATATGGCTGATTTATCGAACAATGGTAACGAAGTTTGCTTTTGTACCATTGGAGATTCGTCAACTTCGGAAGGTATGTTTTGGGAAACAATCAATGCGGCCGGCGTATTGCAGGTTCCGCTGGCTGTGTTTGTCTGGGATGATGGTTATGGTATTTCCGTTCCGGTAAAATATCAAACCACAAAAGGTTCTATTTCGGCTGCGCTAAAGGGCTTTCAGAAAAAAGACAATACAAATGGAATTGATATTTACCGTGTGAAAGGCTGGGATTATGCAGGATTGTGCGAAACGTTTGAAGCCGGGTTGAAAAAGATTCGCGAAACACATATTCCGGCTGTCTTTCATGTAGAAGAACTCACGCAGCCGCAAGGTCATTCCACATCTGGAAGTCATGAACGGTACAAATCAACCGAGCGCTTAAGCTGGGAAAAAGAATGGGACGATGTAAAGAAATTTAAAGAGTGGCTTTTAGAAAATGGTATTGCCGAAGAAGATGAATTGGAAGCCATTCGTACGCAAGCCCGTAAAATGGTGAAAGAAGCCCGTGAGAATGCCTGGAAAAACTATTTATCGCCTATAAAAGAAGAAGCTGCCAAAGCGGTTGGTTTATTAAAAGCCATAACGCCGGGCAACGAGGTTACAACTAAAATTATACAGCAGTTAACCAATAATTTAGAACGCCGGCGCGATCTGTTGCATCGGGATGTTTTGCACACACTTGCGCAGGCAACAGAACTGATTACAAACGAAGAAACAAAAGCCGGCATCGTTCAATATTATAAACAACTCAGAGAAGAAAACGATAAGCGTTATCATTCTTATTTGTATAACGAAGGACCAAAAAGCACTTTACAAGTAGAAGAAATAAAAGCTGTTATTCCGGATGGCGCGAAAGCCGTAAACGGTTATGAATTAATCAATGCGTATTTCGATACTTTGTTTGAAAAAAACGATGCTGTATTTGCCTTTGGTGAAGATGTAGGTAAAATCGGCGATGTAAACCAAGGCTTTGCCGGCTTGCAGGAAAAGTATGGCGAACATCGCATCTTCGATACCGGCATCCGCGAAAATACAATCATCGGGCAAGGTTACGGACTTGCGTTTCGCGGCTTGCGGCCTATCGCCGAAATTCAATATTTAGATTATCTTGTTTATACGCTCAATACCTTAACGGATGATGTTTCGAGCCTGCATTACCGCACGGCAGGCACGCAGAGTTGTCCGCTCATCGTTCGCACACGCGGTCACCGCTTAGAAGGCGTCTGGCATAGCGGTTCGCCGCTGGGAATGATTATCAGTGCGCTTCGCGGCATGTATGTTTGCGTGCCTCGTAATATGGCTCAGGCTGCCGGTATGTACAATACATTGTTGCGTGGTAATGATCCGGGACTTGTGATTGAAAGCCTGAACGGTTATCGCTTAAAAGAAAAAATACCGTCTAACTTATACGAATTTACAGTTCCGCTTGGTGTGCCGGAAACAATCAGAGAAGGCAGCGATATAACCATTGTTTCGTATGGTTCTGTATTACGGATTATTATGGAAGCCGCCGAACGTTTGCAAACGGCAGGAATTAGTTGCGAAGTGATTGATGTGCAAACTTTATTGCCATTCGATGTTCATCATAACATTGTACAATCATTACAAAAAACAAATCGTATCATCTTTGTTGATGAAGATGTTCCCGGTGGTGCCAGCGCGTATATGTACAACCAGGTTATGGAAAAACAAAACGGTTATAAACATCTTGATGTGGCGCCAAGAACCATTACTGCCAAAGCGCATCGCCCGGCGTATGGAAGCGATGGTGATTATTTTAGTAAACCCAATGCAGAAGATATTATCGAAACCATTAGAGACATGATGAAGGAATAAATATAATTTGATATAAATACTTACAATAAAACGTCCTGGATATGTACATGTTCAGGACGTTTTTGTGAACAGAATAATGATTGATTTGAAGTTTATATTGATAAGTTTTTTAAATCATCAAGCTGAGAAATTAAAACAGTTTATTAAATGAAATCGAATGATATTTTACAATTTACTTCGTGATGGTTCGCCGATTTTTATCATTATAATGACTATGTGAAGAAGCTCATTTATATTGTTGTATCAAATCAAATATCTTACTTGTTTAGGAACCCTGTAACCGCAGCATTGTGATGAATGGTTTTGTACGTTCATAAGTAATCTTCAAATTTACTATCATGATAAAGAATTACATAACCATTGCTTTCCGCCATCTTACAAAGCATACATTCTTTTCGTTAATCAATATTATTTGTCTTGCCATCGGCATCACATTAACCATGTTTATTGGTGCTTACATCACACATGAAAAAGAGGTAAATCAAAACCTGGCTGATATAGAAAATCAGTATGTGCTGAACAGCAACTGGAAAGTAAAAGAAATGGGTCTTGAAGTTACGACCTTGGGTTCGCTTGCCCGCACGTTGCACGATGAATATCCAAACCTGGTAGAAAATTATTTCAGGTACAATCCGGTTACAAACGTAGTAAACGCAGGCGACCAGCATTTTAAAGAAGATATTGCGATAGCCGATACAACGCTGGTTTCCATGTATAATTTCCCGCTTTTATATGGAGATAAAAATCGTGCTTTTACCAATGTAAATTCTGCCGTAATTACAGAAGCATTTGCAAAGAAATTATACGGTACAGCAAACGCAGTTGGCAAGCGCCTTAGCCTGCAAACAACCGTAAATGGAATAGAACAACAGTATCTTGTTTCAGCCGTGTTGAAAGATGTGCCATACAATTCGGTAACCGACTATATCAGCGATCATTACAACTTATATGTACCAACCATCGGAAGCCAGTATTTCAGCGGAACATCCGACCCGGCAGAAGACTGGAAATCGGCAAACGAAATTGGTTTTATCAAATTAAAAAAAGGAATTACAACGGCTTCTTTAACGCAGCCAATAAAAACCATTTTAGCCAAATACACAACGGAAAATGTACAAAAAAATCTTACAGTTACGCTGCTGCCTCTGCAGGATTATTACCTGAAAGCCAACAACGGCGCGGTTGACAGAATGATAAACATCTTAAGCACCATTGCTTTGTTTATTTTACTTATGGCAATCATCAATTTTGTAAATATCAGTATCGGCACCTCATCGTACCGGCTAAAAGAAATTGGCTTGCGCAAAGTATTTGGCAGCGCACGCTGGCAACTGATTTTTCAATTCATAACAGAATCGGTAATTCTTACTTTTATCGCAACCTTATTATCTGTTGGTTTATACCAGTTGCTGCGACCTTTATTTAACGGAATCCTCAACACAGAAATCGCTTCAATATGGCAGATTACTTCGTGGCAAATGGCGATGCTTTTGCTATTTATAATTGGCATTGGTTTGATAGCTGGTATTTACCCGGCTTTTATAGTGAGTTCATCCAATATCGTTACTTTATCAAAAGGAAAAACAAACAACATTTCGGGAAGTCTTTGGCTTCGCAAAGGCTTACTGGTATTGCAATTCTCTTTAGCAATGATTGTATTTATCAATGCACTTATTATTGCAAAACAAATTTCTTATGTATATAATAAAGACCTTGGTTATAACCGTGAACATTTGCTTGTTGTAGCTGCTTTGCCCAAGCAATGGGACAGCATTGGCATTGCTAAAATGGAAGCTATTAAAAGTGGTTTGCAGCAACTGCCCGTGGTAAAAAATATTTCTCTTTCTTTTGAAGTTCCCGACAGGCAACCGCCCAGCACGATAGACATACTTCCCGACAATGCAAAAACAAGTAAGCCTTTGCTGATTACCGTAACTTCTGCAGATAATGACTTTGCCGCGACTTATCAGTTACAGTTATTAAGCGGTGAATTTTTTGCGCAAAAAGGCGGTTATATTCCAAATCAAATTGTATTGAATGAATCGGCTGCCAAAGCGTTGGGATATACAATAAACAACTCGGTAAATCGAAAAATAAAAGTTCCGTCTTTTAACAACGCGGAGTTTACCATTGCGGGCGTTATAAAAGATTATAACTATTCAAGTCTTCAGCAACAAATACAACCGCTGGCTTTTTTGAATGCAAAAGACGTAACTGCATACCGTTATTTTACCATCAAATTAAATACAACAAACATAACAGAAGCGCTGGACGATATTAAAACAAAATGGAAACAGTTAACTCCAAATTCCCCGTTCCAGTATTCGTTTATGGACGACAATTTTGCGCATCTGTATGCAACAGAAATGCAGTTGAAAAAAGCAACCAATCTGGCTACTGTGTTGAATTTAATTATTATTTTTTTGGGTGTATTTGGTGTGGTTGCTTTTACATTGGCTAAACGAAGCAAAGAAATTGCGGTTAGAAAAGTATTAGGTGCCAATGAACGAAATATTATCTGGCTGTTTGTAAAAGATTACTCGTGGCTTATATTGGTATCGGTTCTTATTTCCTGCCCGCTTGCTTACTTAGTTAGTTACCAATGGTTGCAACAGTATGCGTATCGGGTTCAGCAAACCATTGAACCTTATATAGCTGTATCTGTTATTATTTTTGTTTTGGTAAGTATTCTTATTGTCATTCAATCATTAAAAACGGCTTTTACAAACCCGGTTCATAGTTTACGAAACGAATAAGTCTTACTCTTTACTCTTGTTTTTCTTTTGCCCATTGCAATGCAATTTGTAACTGCTCTTGCGTTGAAAGATTTGTATTGTCTAATACAATGGCATCATCAGCTTTGCGCAAAGGACTTATCTCACGATGACTATCAATATAATCGCGTTTTTCTAAGTTGGTTCTTACTTCACCTAAAGTAATATCAGGGTCTTGCACTACAAGTTCCTGGAAGCGGCGCTGCACACGGGTTTCGCTATTTGCCGTCATAAAAATTTTAAGTTCGGCGTTAGGAAAAACGGTTGTGCCAATGTCTCTGCCATCCATCACCAGACCTTTTTGTTCGCCTATTTTTTGTTGCTGCGCAACAGCAAATTCACGTACGTCTTTAATAGCCGAAACATCGCTTACTCTATCGCTGACAAGCATACCGCGAATGGGAACTGATACATTTTTGCCGTTTAATAAAATCTCGTTATTACCGTTTTCTGTACTGCGTTGAAATGAAAGATGAATCTGTTGTAAAGCTTCGCTGATTTCTTCGTGATTGGATAGCCTGACATCGTTGCGAAGGAAGTACAAAGTAATGGCGCGATACATCGCGCCACTGTCTATAAAAATATAATTCAGTTCTTTTGCTAAACCCTTTGCCAGCGTACTTTTTCCGCAGGAAGAATATCCGTCAATCGTAATAATAATCGGTTGCATGCGGCGTAAAGATGCAGCAAAATGATTGATTGTTTCTATTTTTTAGTCGTATCGCCGGGATGAATATTGCCTGTACTATCGCTGCTCGTTTCTATAGAATCGCGCGGAATATCCTGACCTTGTGTTGAGTTGGTATTGCCGGATGTAATCGTAGTTGTGGTATCGGCAGCACTATCTTTCGTATTACCGTTGCTGCTGCAGGCTGCTATGGAAGCCGTGATAAGTAGAGCTAAGATTATTTTTTTCATACTAAATGTTTTGTGTAAATTAAACAAGAACTGTGCAAGTTCATTTATAGATAACTAAATCATAATGATTTACCAGCATTTGTATCGTAATAAAAACAGATTACCTTTGCGCCGCTATGCAAATAGAGGTTTTAAAATCGAAGATTCACCGGGCAACAATTACAGAAGCGAACCTGCAATACGTAGGAAGTCTTACACTTGACGAAGACCTGATGGAGGCCGCCAATGTAATTGAGAATGAGAAGATACAAGTTGTAAATGTAAACAATGGCGAACGTATAGAAACGTACATCATAAAAGGTAAGCGCGGCAGTGGAACGGTTTGCTTAAACGGACCTGCTGCGCGGCGTGGCGCTGTGGGTGATGTTATCATCATCATCTCTTATGCAACAATGGACTTTGAAGAAGCCAGAACATTCAAACCGTGGCTCGTTTTTCCAAAAGAAGGCAATAAGTTATTATGAGAAATATTTCTTTCATCAAAAGTAAAATTTATACACTGCCTGCTTTGCAATATCGTATTGCAGCCTGGCACCTGTTGAATAAAAAAGTCGCTTTTACAAACGGCTGTTTCGATTTGCTGCACGAAGGTCATATTTACTCGTTAAGCCAGGCGGCTAAAGAAGCCGATTATTTAATTGTCGGGGTAAATGCCGACAGCAGCGTAAAGAAATTAAAAGGTGAAAATCGCCCGGTAAATAATGAGCAGAGCCGCGCACTCATATTGGCTTCACTGCTGATTGTAGATGCGGTTATTATTTTTGAAGAAGATACGCCTCATCATCTGATTTCTTCTTTATTGCCGGATGTTTTGGTGAAAGGCGGCGATTATACAATTGATACGATTGTTGGCGCAAAAGAAGTAATTGCGAATGGTGGTCGTGTAGTTATAAACCCGATTGTAGAAGGATTTTCCACAACCAATATTATCGAAAAAATCAGCAAGTGTTAATCGCCATTTCTTTTTAAACCATTGTAAATCGTTTACCCAAAATTACCCATCAAAAATTTATTTTCCACACTGTTTTTTAAAAGCCTTACCAGGCGGCCGTAAAATTTTTTATAAAAATTTGTTACTCCAAATCAATGAATTGCGATTCATTATAAGTGCCCGGTTGCAGCAAATGTTGAAGTCTGGCACATTGTTTTAAATAAAAAGAAAAATGCAGATTCATCATGAAAAAACTTGACTTAACAAAGAATGATATTACACCATTAGCTTTACTATTTATCAGCCTGGCTTTACTTATATCAGGCGTTATTTTAAAAAGCCTGATTGTAATTGCCGGCGTTACAGGTTTGGTTTTCGCGTGGTTTTTATGTATTGATAACATGATTGCCAATCATAAAATGAATATTATAAAGCGAATCTTTTTTGCTGCTATCATTATATCACTTCCGGTTATGTTTTCCGTGTATTTAGGTTCGTAAAAAACACTTCTAAATATATACAAGCCTCTTCAAAATCTGAAGAGGCTTTTCTTTTTTATTTAATTTTTAGCTATAAAAAAGATAAAGCACAGAGTTTGCTCTCTTGTGTTTTCATAAAACATTTTCATGTCAAAATATTTTTCTACCATCGGTTTATTATTTCTCTCCAACACATTTATGACAATTGCCTGGTATGGACATCTGAAATTTTTTGCCAAAGACAGCGCACATGCTACAACTCCCGTTTGGATTATTATTTTGATAAGCTGGGGCATTGCTTTTTTTGAATATTGCTTCCAGGTGCCCGCAAATCGTATTGGCTCTTCAGAAACCGGCGGACCTTTTTCGCTCGTTCAGTTAAAAGTGATACAAGAAGTTATTACGCTTATTGTGTTTACAATTTTTTCCGTTATTGCGTTTAAAGACACGCATTTTACCGTCAATCATTTGATTGGTTTTGCGTTGCTGGTAGCCGCCGTTTATTTTATTTTCAAAGGATAAAATTTTTTATTTTACAAGTTATAATGTATAATAAAATAATTTTTTCTTCGGGGCTTTTATCTTTTAGTAATTACTCAACTTCTGTTCGCGCTGTCTGCACTACTCCGCCGCAAAGCCGCGCTGCAAAAGGCCTCAGCGGGGTAGATGCTGCCCATCGCGCAGCCCGTCAGCAGCAGATTTTCAATCATACATTACCTAAATGTAACCTTGCTATTCATCAACTGTAATTATTCATCACTACTTTTATACATTAAATAAAAACAAAACACATGATACAGGTAAAAGGTTATGCAGCACAAACGCCCGAAACAGATTTGGCGCCCTGGCAATTTGAGCGCCGCGAAGTTGGCGAGCATGATGTTCAATTTAATATTCTTTACTGCGGCGTTTGCCATAGCGATTTACACCAGATAAAAAACGATTGGTTTCCCGGTATTTTTCCAATGGTTCCCGGTCACGAGATTGTGGGTACTGTTTCTAAAGTTGGCAGCGCAGTTACAAAGTATAAAGAAGGCGATCTTGTTGGCGTTGGTTGTATGGTAAACAGCTGCCGCGAATGCGATAATTGTAAAGAAGGTTTACAACAATACTGCGAGAATGGAAGTTCGCAAACGTATAATGGTTTGGAACAAGATAAAAAAACACCAACCTATGGCGGTTATTCAAACACAATTATTGTTGATGAAGATTTCGTGCTAAGCATAAGCGATAAACTGAATCTTCCGGCTGTTGCGCCATTGCTTTGTGCAGGCATTACAACCTACTCTCCCTTACGTCATTGGAAAGTTGGAAAAGGACATAAACTTGGTGTTGTTGGCTTAGGCGGACTTGGGCACATGGCGGTTAAGTTCGGCGTTGCCTTTGGTGCAGAAGTAACCGTGTTAAGCACATCGCCGGATAAAGAACAGGATGCCAGGAAATTAGGTGCTCATAAGTTTGTAGTAACAAAAGATGATGAGCAATTAAAAGCAGTAAAAGGTTATTTCAATTTTATTATTGATACAGTTTCTGCCAAACACGATTTGAATGCGTATTTGCATTTATTAAAAAGAGATGGTGTTATGATTTGCGTTGGTGTACCGTCAGAACCCTCACCGGTTGCGGCGTTCAGCATTCTGGATGGTAGAAAAAGTTTGGCTGGTTCTTCAATCGGCGGTATTCCGGAAACCCAAGAAATGCTTGATTTTTGTGCTGAACATAACATCGTATCCGATATTGAAATGATTGATATTAAAGATATCACATCATCGTACGAACGTATGTTGAAAGGCGATGTGAAATATCGTTTTGTAATTGATATGGCAACTTTGTAGTTACAGCTTTTATTTACAAATACAAATTCTACAAGCAAGGGTCGGGATTAGCAAATTCCGACCCTTGCTTGTAGAATGAAATCAATCTTTCCTAACTGAATTTATTACATAATTGAATTTACATCGGAATCAAATTTGCAATGAAATTTACCTGATGCCAAACCAGATACAAGATAATTTATTTCGTGCCTACGCAAACCGTATTGTAGGCTATTGGTATAATTTCCTGGAGAAAGAATTCATTATCCTTTCCTTGCCAAAAGGATTAGAAACGTCAGCTTCATTCATAATCAAAAGTGATAGAAGCTATGAGGAAGCCACATATTCCCTGCATTTTCATTCCGACAATGAACCTTATATTGTAATAAAAAAACCCACAGAAACAATTGAGGCAACCATTAAGATTTTAACCGGCGATACTCTACTTCTTCAAATGGATAATAATTTGAAAATTTATGAGAGACAGGTTGATTACGATTTTGCTAACCAGGTAATTGGTTCGTTATAATTACTTATCCGCTAATGGTAATGTAAAATAAAAATTTGAACCATTGCCTACTTCACTTTCTGCCCAGATTTTACCATTATGACGATGAATAATTTCAGCACACAAATACAAACCAATGCCAAAACCTGAAACGGATTTTGTATTGTTGTCTTCTATGCGATAATATCGCTCAAACAATCTCGGAATATCTTCTCCTTTTATCCCGATTCCGCAATCTTTTACACTGAATTTTGCCACGCTATCAACAGTTAAGCAGGCTATATTAATTTCAGAACCAAGCTGCGAATACTTAACTGCATTGCTGATTAAATTATTGATGACATGACTGATTTTATCTCTGTCTGCATTTACATACGTTGTTTCAACAGGATGAAAAACAAATTTATGACTTGTAAACATGGCATGAGTTTCCTCTTCTGCTTCTTTTGCCAAAAGCGCCATATCAAAACGAGTTTTATCAATATGAATTTTACCGGATTCTAACCTTGATACATTGAGAAATCCATTTATCATACTTGTCATTTTACGAACCTGCTTATTGGCTTTTTCTGCGGTGCCGGCCGTAAAATGGTCTTCATTTTTCTTGGCTCTGTCTTCTAATATCTGCAGGTAGCCACTCATTGAGGTAAGTGGTGTTTTCAGTTCATGACTTACCATACCAATAAAATCGTTTTTGCGCTGCTCATCTTTCTTTTGTTCCGAAATCTCAACGCTCGAACTGATATAACCCGCAAAAGTTCCATTGGCTCTGAACCGCGGTGGTCCCTGCGCCAAAAACCAGCGATACGTTCCATCTTTATCTAATAACCTGAACTCGCCTTTGAAAGGAATCCGTTTTTCAAACGCCGATAAGTAAATATTTACATATCGTTCTTTATCGTCGGGATGTAAAAGATCAACCCAGCCAAAAGCTAATAATTCTTCTGTTGACCTGCCGGTAATTTTTGTCCAAGCCTGGTTAAAATAAGTTGCATTGCTGCTTTCATCGCCAACAGCAATTAATACATTCACGGATTCAGCCATGGTACGAAACCGTTCTTCACTCTCGGTTAACTGAGAATTGGTGCTTAATAAATTGTCCTGAATCTGCAACATCTCTTCATTGCTGGCTGCCAGCTCTTCATTGGCTGAGGCCAGTTCTTCGTTCAGGTTCTGAATCTGGGTTTTGGCAAGTATGTCTTCCGTTACTTCGTTGGCAATTTGTAAAACGCTGGTAACAGATTTATCTTCATTAATAAGTGGCTGATAAACGATATTAAAATAACATTCCACCAGTTCGCCGTTGCGATTAATGAAAGCTTTTTCATCGTTACTATAATAGGCTTTACCGGTAGAAAGAACATCGTATAGTTTTTGTATAAAAGGCTGACCTGCTAATTCGGGCATCGCTGTCAGCATAGGTTTATCTATGACTTCGTCCAATGTTCTGCCCCATATTTCCAACATCTTTTCATTTGGAAGTTCAATAACAAGCTCGTGACCGTTAAATACATTTATGGCGGTTGGTATTTGTCCCACTAAAGAGCGAAACTTAGTTTCGCTGGCTGCCAGTTTCGTAATCAATAATTGCGTATCATTTTGAGCTTCCGACAGTTCTTCATTCATTGCTGTAAGCTCTTCGTTAGATGCTGTCAGTTCTTCATTAATCGTTTGCAGGCGATCTTCGCCTTCTTCAACGGCTCTTTTGGCCGCCATACGTTCTGTTACATCAGTTGACGTATGCAGAATACAGTACGTAGAGCCATCGTTGTTTTTAAAAGCCCGGTATTCAAAATCAAAATAGAATGTTTGCAGTTTGTCATCAACCTCAATATTTGCCGGTATATCTTTGGCTTCGTAGGTATTTCCGGTGCGCCACACGTCCTGCAATATTTTAATAAAAGGCTGTCCCGCCAGTTCAGGAAGACCTTCTATTAATGGTTTGCCAATAACACTTTTCTGTTTTTTCCAGGATGAAATCATGGTATCATTAGCCCATTGAACAATAATATCCTCAGTTGTGTAAACTGCAATAGCTGTTTTTGAAAGAGAAATAATAGTAAGTAATTCAGTATCAGTAAGCTGTTGACTTTTGCTGCTCATAGTTAAAGAATCAGAATTAAAACCAGAAAATTTATCCATGCACAACAGGCAAATCTCTCACCAAATTTTATCTAAGTTTTATGCCTGTTATTTCCTTTTATTATTCTTAAGCTACAGCGCAACCGTTTGACCATCCAGAGTTTACAAGACAATTTATTTTAAATTATTTACTTTTTTCGTATTGCTTTAAATATAATGATAAGAAGATATTTGCTTTTTTTAAAACTTATGGCAGATTTAGTTCCGCGATATTAAAACGTAAAGTTTTATGTTAGCAGGACTTCAAAAGAGGAAGGAATTTATTAAGATGATTAGCAGTGTTTATAAAATTCTATTACAGAATAAATTTCTATCAGGAGGCTTTGTGTTCTAAATGATGAGCGATAATTTTCGACATTTCAACCAACGAAAAAGGTTTATTAATGAAATCGACAGCTTCGCACTGTTTAAAGTTTTCTCCGTTGGCAGGATTCGCAGAAAATAATATAACCGGAATACTAAGATTGTATGCTTTTTTTATGTGTCTGCAAATTTCTCTGCCATCTTCTCCGTTGAGATTGACATCTAACAATACAAGATCCGGTTTTTTATCAGCTAAAGTGTCCAGTAAATCTTTTGAATTGAGAAAGGTTTCTACATCATAGCCCGTTTTGGTAAACCAATACGACAAGGAAAATAAAATATCCGCTTCATCATCTATAATGTAGATTATGTTTTTCAAATTTAGAATTTACAATAGTATGGCACATATCTTACCAGAAAAAAATATAGCTACTCAATACAGTTAAAACATCTTACAAAATAAGGAAGATAAAGGTTTTAATGTAAGACATAAAGTTGATTATCAGGCGTGGCATTAGTTTTAAGATGATTTGAACGAGAGGCAAGGAATAATAAAATAGTTTATTCTTTTTGTAAATAAAGCAAAATCTGGTTATAAACTTCGTAACTGCATTTTACAGTTATATGCAAACAATCGGGAATGATTTACCCTATAGAAAAATTATGAATAATTCAAAAAGCATAGCAAAAGGATGATTATTTGAAATATTTCATATTTTTAATTGTATTATATTGCATCAAGACATTCAAAAGAAATATTTAAATTGGAGCAGACGGCTTTAGAAATTCAGCAGGATATTGAACTTATCAGCCAGATTTCGACGGTAACTAATATATTGGAAGTTGTTTGCCGAACCACGGGAATGGGTTTTGCCGCGCTGGCACGTGTAACCGATACCAAATGGATTGCCTGTGCGGTGCGGGATGAAATTGAGTTTTGGTTTGAAGCCTGGCGGCGAACTCGCTTTAGAAACTACCATCTGTCACGAAATACACCAGAGTTACAAACCCGTAGTCATAGACAATGTAAAGGAAGATACACTGTATAACCATCATCCAACGCCCCTGCTATATGGTTTTCAAAGCTATATTTCTGTACCCATTTTTTTTAAAAAACGGAAGCTTTTTCGGTACGCTTTGCGCTATAGATCCGAAACCAGCTAACCTGAAAAATACGAAATCGCTGGAAATGTTTAATTTGTTTGCCGACCTGATTTCGTTTCATATTAACGCAATAAAAGAACTACAGCTTGCGCAAACAAACTTACAGGAAGAACGTAAAATATCAGAAATTGCGTGAACAGTTCATTGCAGTTTTAGGACACGACTTACGCAACCCGGTTAACGCAGTTTCGAACAGTGCACAAGTGCTGCAGCAAATGCCTTTGGAAAGTACCGCACAAAAGTTTTTGAGCATTATAAGAAACAGTACGTATCGCATAAATGGATTGATAGAAAATATTCTTGACTTTGCCCGCGGACGCTTAGGCGGC
>CBDATZ010000023.1:0-8622 GCA_965199845.1 Ilyomonas sp. | reverse complement strand
GTCTGCGAATAAGAGCAAAAAGAGACAAGAAATAAGAGACAAGACACAAGAAAGAAGGTGCGCAAAGCAAAAAGCAGAAAGCAAAAAGCTGGCGGCTGATACTTCACATCTGACATCTTACCTCTAACATCGTACATCTTCATCAGGCTCTGCGAATAAAAAATTGTTGTAACGCTTTTACATAATCTTCGCCGGTTGCCAACTGCAGCAAATCAGCACCGGCATTGCGAAATGTAGCTTTTGCATCGTCTATAATTTTATGAAACTGCTTGTTATATTGCAGCCTTACATACGCATCGTTGGTATCAAGCCAAAGCATCTTGCCGGTTTCTGCATCATGCACCTGTAATAAACCGGCTTTTGGTAAATTTTCATCGCGACGATCATACACCTGCACGCCAATGACATCGTGGCGTTTGGAAGCTACGCGAAGCGCTTCGCGATAGCCGGCATCGGCAAAATCGCTAAGAATAAACACAATACTTTTATGACGCGTTACATTATTCAAAAACTGAAGTGCTTTTACAATATCGGTGGCTCCTGAATGTGATGAAAAATTTATCAGCTCACGAACCATATACAATACATGATCTCTGCCTCCGCGTGCCGGTATAAATTTTTCTACATTATTGCTAAAGAAAACTAGCCCGGCTTTATCGTTATTATTAATGGCAGAAAAAGCAAGCACAGCACACATTTCTGTAATTAAATCTTTCTTGGTTTGCTTATAAGTTCCAAACAAACTACTGGCACTTACATCAACCAAAAGATACACGCTTAGCTCGCGTTCTTCTTCAAACACTTTGCTGTATGTATGTCCCATTCTTGCCGATACATTCCAATCTATAAAACGAATGTCATCGCCAGCCTGGTAATCGCGCACTTCTTTAAATGCCATGCCCCGACCTTTAAACGCCGTATGATATTCGCCGGTAAATAAATGATTGGTTAACCGCTTGCTTTTTATTTCCAGTTCACGCACTTTTTTAAGAAGCGAGTTTGTGCCCTCATCCGCTGACGGAGAGTTGGAAGCGACTTCCTTTTTTTTGTTGCGATTAAATAAACTCATGTAATTCTTGTAAAAAGTAAAGACTGACTGATTACTATAATCCTGTTTTAAAACTCCTCTTTAGGCGATGAGAGACTTACGGTACTTTTACGACTCTCATAATATCATCCACAATGTTTTCCGCTTTCACATTTTCGGCTTCGGCTTCATAAGTAAGACCAATACGATGACGCATCACATCTTTACAAATGGCTTTAATATCATCGGGTATTACAAAACCGCGTCGTTGCATGTACGCACGTGCTTTGGCTGCCAATGCTAAATTGATACTGGCACGCGGTGAGCCGCCATAACTAATCAGGTTCTTCATTTTACCCAAACCAAACTCGTCGGGATAGCGCGTGGCAAATACAATATCTATGATGTATTTCTCAATCTTTTCATCCATATAAACATGTTTTACCAGGTTACGCGCTTCGATAATTTGCGGTGTATTGACAACTTTATTTACCGTTGGTAAAGCTTCGCCTTGTACTTGCTGGCGTATAATCATTTGCTCCTGCGCACGGTCGGGATAACCTACAACTACTTTTAGCATAAAACGGTCAACCTGGGCTTCCGGCAACGGATAAGTGCCTTCCTGTTCCAACGGATTTTGCGTGGCCAATACCAAAAAAGGCTCATCCAGTTTAAAGGTGTTTTCACCAATTGTAACCTGTTTTTCCTGCATCGCTTCTAACAACGCACTTTGCACTTTAGCCGGCGCACGATTGATTTCATCAGCCAGAATAAAATTAGCGAAAATGGGACCTTTGCGTACGATAAACTCGTTGCGTTGCTGGTTGTAAATCATAGTTCCGATTACATCGGCAGGCAATAAATCGGGCGTAAACTGGATGCGGCTAAAATTTGCCTGCACAGCTTGCGCAAGCGATTTGATAGTTAATGTTTTTGCCAATCCCGGTACACCTTCCAGCAGCACATGACCATTGCTGAGCAAGCCGATAAGCAAACGGTCAATCATATACTGCTGACCCACAATTACTTTATGTAGTTCATCGCGAAGTGCATCTATAAAAACAGCCTGTTGGGCAATGGCTTCATTTAGCCTGCGAATGTCTTCCCCGGTTTGCATGGATTCTTATAATTCGTTAATCTACAAAGTAAGTGTTCGGAAGGCAGAAACTTGCAACCCTGTTGATTTTTCTGAATCTTTTATGATGTGAAAAAGCCATTAAGAGTGAGCGTTTGGTTTCCTGCTTTTTGCTTTGTCTTGCAGCCTGAAAGTTGAGTCTTGAATCTTTCCTTCTTACTTTTGCGTTTTGATATAAGAATGAATACCGTTATCATAAAATATAATGCAGGCAATATTCAATCGGTTTTATATGCATTGGAAAGGATAGGAGCCACGGCTCTTGTTACCGATGATGTTGCACAAATTGAAAGCGCTGATAAAGTGATTTTTCCGGGTGTTGGCGAAGCCAGTACAGCTATGAATTATTTGCGGGAAAGAGGTTTGGATGAAGTGATAAAAAACCTTACGCAACCTGTGCTGGGTGTGTGTTTGGGAATGCAGTTAATGTGTGCTTACAGCGAAGAAAATAACACCGGATGCTTAGGTATTTTTAATGAAGAGGTAAAACGTTTTGCGCCACCTGCGCATGATGTAAAAGTGCCGCAAATCGGCTGGAATGATATCTATCATTTAGAATCTTCTTTGTTTCATAATTTGAAAGAAAACAGCTATTGTTATTTTGTTCATAGTTATTATGCGGCTTTAGGAAAAGATACCATTGCAACAGCAGATTATGTACAGCCTTACAGCGCAGCATTACACAAAAGCAACTTTTATGGTGTGCAATTTCACCCTGAAAAAAGCGCAGAAATAGGCGAACAGATTTTGAAGAATTTTATTGAGAAGATTGTTTGAATTTGGCAGCAATTCGAAAATAAATTCAATAGAAACCGAGACTATATCTTTTCTGAATTCGACTCCTCATTTTTTTTAATGAACTCTAAAATGTTTGTTTTTTTTAAATTTTCATTTGCTTGTTTCAGTTTTTCCGGAAAAAGTATAACGTCTTTATATTTATCCATTGAAGGATCAACGCGTGCGTGAAATAGATTTTTTTTATTGATTTTTTCTCCTGTTTTCATAATTCAAATTTAATTGTTTTTTCGACGCGCAACAAAGGCATAATAATCCTTATCTTTTTTATATAATTCCCATTTATTTTCAAATTCACCCATAATATCGAAATCTTTTATAGCGATATCCAAATATTTATTAATTCCCATTCTATAAAGTCTTGTTCTTGGTGGAGTGCTTCCTGTAACATATATCCATGCCTTTGGATTTTTTGCCAAAAAATCGTAAAGCGCAGCTAAAACCGTTGTAAGCACTTTCTCAGAATCGCCATTGTCTGTTACAATCTTGTCATCAAATTCTCCTGTGTCCAAATTTTTATCGCCAAAAGCAAGATTATACATATTGATGAAACCGTTCATTTTCTGAAACTCTATGATTTTGATTATTCTTCCTTTACGACCCTCGCTGATAAATTGGAAGCTTGTAAAGGTGGCTTCTGTTATTAGTTCATAATGGTTTAGGTGCATTTCAAGTAATAAAGGTTTAGAGGTTTAATTTGTTTCTGCTTCTCAGGCAATCGCCACTACTTTATTGTACTTATTCTTATAATCAATCGGCGATAAACCGGTTATCTTTTTAAAGATGGTTCTGAATGCTTTGGTATCAGAATAACCCACGTTATACATCACTTCGTTAATATTGCTGCGGCTTGTTTCCAATCTCTTTTTTGCGGCTTCAATTTTCACGCGCTGTATATATTCAACAATCGTATTTGAAGTTGCTTTTTTAAAGCGTCTTTCAAAATTCCGTCTGCCGATTGCAAACATAGAAGCCAACTGGTCAACAGATATTTTTTCTTCAAAGTTCATCTCAATAAATTCCTGTGCTTTGCGAATCTCATTATCTTCATGTTCCTTTTGTCCCTGGAAAATTATAAACGGCGATTGACTGTCGCGTTCAATTTCTATAGCAAATACTTTCGCATTCATAATCGCCATATCTCTGCCTGCATACTTTTCTATTAAATATAAAACAAGATTCAAATAACAATACGCACCGCCGCTTGAATAAATGCCGGCTTCATCGGTAACAACCTTATCAGGAATCAGGTTTACTTCCGGATACATTCTTCTGAATTCATTTGCGGCAAGCCAGTGCGTAGCACATTTTTTTCCATCTAATAATCCGGTTGCCGCCAAAATAAACGCGCCCATACAAAGGCTTGCCACTTCTGCGCCTTTGTTGTATTGCTTTGTAATCCAGGGAATAAAATCGGCATTATTTTGCAACGCCAATGTCATGTCACCATCAACCGCAGGTATAATAATTAAGTCTGTTTTGTGAACGTCTTTCAGCATTGTATCTGCATTAATGGTAACCAACCCGCCACACAGTTTTGTCTCTTTCTGGAGCCCTATTAAATGCACATTGAACATCGGCGGTTCGTTACGCATTTTCATGAACTGATTTACCTGTGTAAACAATTGCCGCGGACCTTCGATGCTGCCTAATACAGCGTCTTTCGGAACTAAAATAGATATGTGTTTCATGTTATAAAAGTATGTTCTTTTTTTGTCGTAATTAACCCTTTGTATTGACGCTTTTACACCGCTTTATTTGCTAAAGATAATAGTATGTTTGTAATAATAAACGAACAATATGGCAACAGAAATAAAAACCGAATTTCATAATATCAACCGGCAATTCATACAATTTTTTACTTTGTTCGATGATTCACAAGTCAACAAAACAATCGAAGAAAATAGCTGGTCGGCAGCACAGGTTGCAGAACACGTAATCAAATCTGATACGGGGATGTTGAAGGCATTAGCAATGCCCGGAAATCCTACCCGGAAGCCGGATGAACGAGTGCAGGAACTGAAAGAAATATTCCTGAATTTTAATACCAAATTGCAGTCGCCCGAGTCTATTATACCTGAGCAAAAAGAATATCGGAAGGAAGATTTGGTTCAACGATTTCAGACTGTAACAACCGAATTGGAACAACTCGCTGAAAGAATCAATACAAATGAAATCGTTACCATTCCGGCGCTAAAAGAAATGTCTAAATTAGAATTGCTGCATTTCCTTACTTATCACACAACACGACATTTACATCAGCTAAAAAAAATAGCTCCGCACCAGATTTCTTTACTACAAAACAATACAATTATGTCAGCCTCAAAAGCAGAAATCGTTCAAAAAGTAAACGATGCATTTAACAACAACGATATGTCGGCCTTCCTGTCTTATTGCACAGATGATATTGTGTGGAATATGGTTGGAAATTCATCAACAAAAGGCAAAGATGCCATCTTAAAGATGATGAACGGAATGCCTGATTTTTCGCCTGATATTGTTATCGAAGATATTTTTACGACGGATGAAAAAGCCGCTTGCACCGGCACTTTTAATATGCCTGATAAAAGTGGCGAAAAGAAGAATTACAGCTTTTGCGACGTCTATTATTTTGCCGGTGATAAAATACAAAAAATGGATTCATATACGGTGGAAATGAAATCGTAAAAACTTAATTTTTTCGCCTTTTACTTTTTGTAATCTCGCTTTCATAATCATTTGAAAAATACAGATTATGTTACCATCGCCGGTAACTCCGGTTGATCGTCTCTTGCGACGCTCCGTTCAACGTTCTGAAATCAATTGAGCAATTCTTACTTGTTTCAAACACTTCATAAACAATCATCAGTAAACAAATCAAATTCTTTCAACAAAACACAAAAACAATGGCAGTAAAACTCAAAACAATCGTGCCTCATTTATGGTACGATACACAAGCCTCGGAAGCCGCAGAATTTTACGTTTCTATTTTTCCCGATTCAAAAATTAATAAAACAACCGTTCTTGAAAACACACCATCCGGCGATGCAAAAACCGTATCGTTTGAATTGAGCGGACAACCTTTTATGGCTATCAGCGCCGGACCTTTATTTAAGTTCAACGAAGCCGTTTCTTTTATCGTGTATTGCGAAACGCAGGATGAGATTGATTACTACTGGAGTAAGCTAACCAGCGAAGGCGGAAAGGAACAGCAATGCGGCTGGCTGAAAGATAAATTCGGGCTGTCGTGGCAGGTTACACCTGTAGCTATGAACGATATGATGCAGAACGGAAGCAAAGAGCAAATAGCCAGGGTAACACAAGCGTTTCTGCAAATGAAAAAGTTTGATATTGCTGCTTTGCAAAAGGCTTACGATGATAATTAATTCAAAAGAATCAATCTTATTTTATAAACAAAAGTCAACAGATTTTACGACTCAAAACGTATAAAACCAATCAATATGACAGCACAGATTAATGCCTATTTATATTTTAACGGTAATTGCAAAGAAGCCATGACTTTTTACCAGGAATGCCTCGGCGGCGCACTGTCGTTAATGACCGTTGGCGAAACGCCGGTGGCAGAGCAAATGCCGGAAGCAAAAGATAAAATAATGCACGCCAACCTCATGCGCGAAGGTGTTTTATTACTTATGGCGTCTGATAATATTATGGGTACTACAAAAACAGGCAGCCAGATTGAATTATCGCTCAATTGCACCAGCGAAAGCGAACTCAATTCTTTCTTCTCAAAACTGTCTGAAGGCGGCAAGGTTTCGCACCCGGTAAGTAAAGAATTCTGGGGTGCTTTATTTGGACAGTTTACCGATAAATTTGGCATTGCCTGGATGCTTACATACGATGAAAAATTTGCATCGTAAGCAAAGAATTTTTTAATGTTTTTCAGCAATAATTATCTAACACAAAAACAACATTGTTATGCCAACGTTTCATCCGTACTTAAATTTTAATGGTAACACAGAAGAAGCATTTCTTTTTTACAAATCAGTCATTGGTGGTGAATTTACAGATGTCATGCGCTTTAAAGACACGCCGGAAAGTGGTAAAATGCCTGCCGGCGCACAAGATAAAATCATGCACATTGGTTTGCCTTTAGGAAAAGATATTTTCCTGATGGGAACCGACATTGTTGAAGGTATGCCACAGGCAACTTTCGGAACCAATGTTTCCATTTGTATTTCTCCAGATAGTGAAGAACAGGCGCATAAATTCTTTGATGGTTTATCTGCAGGCGGCAAAGTAATGATGCCGCTTGAAAAGATGTTTTGGGGCGATTTATTTGGTCAGCTTACAGATAAATTTGGCGTGCAGTGGATGGTGAATTATAGCTATCCGAAATCGCAGAAATAAGATTGCTGTTTTGAAAAAGTTTAATTGATTTCAAAGCGTACAAGAGTGCGACGCAAGTAAAGTTCAACCGGAGTATCAAAAGCTCGTAACACAAAAAATACTTTGTAATAGTAACGTGTAATATGAGGAAACGGGAACAAATAAAACAAGAGCCGAAAATAATTTTCGGCTCTTGTTTTATTTATAGTATTCAGCAAAAATCTGGCTATCAAAAGTTCTATTTCGCATCAAACCAGACCGGCGTTTTATCGTCGGGTACGGCGTTGTAATTTATGGTTAATTCTTCGCCTTTTTTAATGGGTTTTATTGTCTTTATGGTCATGCTCATTTCATCGAAATCCATCTCGTAAACGCAATTGGAATCGTAGCTGTGATTGTACATAGAAATATAACCCAGCGCCATGCCTGCTTTGCGGCGCGTATCGCCCCACTCGAATACATAATGATACAGAAGCGTGGTTTCTAATGTTTTTCTTTCTTTTGGTTTTAACACCAGCACAGGTGAAATTTCGATGACCGTTTCGGCTGGTATAGATTTACTTGTAAAAACACCTCTGCCTTTGCTGCCGGCAGGTTTCACATCAATGTAAGGCAGAATCATAATTATTGGTTGGTATAAAAAGCCGAAAATAAACAAAACAATCATACCGGGATGATTTCTTGCAGAGCGTTATCACTTAAATTGCGCACATGAATACGGAAATGGAAAGTCCTTCTATCAACGAGCAGTTTGAAGAACTGGCTACCGGAGAAGACAGGCAGCCGCTTTACGATTTTATCAATCATCTCAACATCAGCGATGTAGCTGAATTGATATATGAATATGAAGATTATGCAGCCGAGATTATCGGGAATATGCCCGTGCACCGGGCTGCCGGTGTGTTTAAGATATTAGATATTGGCGAACAAAAACAAGTGATAAAAGAACTGCCTTCGCACAAAACGGCAGAACTGTTAAATGAATTGCCGGCAGATGACCGCACCGATTTTTTAGAAGAATTGCCCAAAGCTGCTATTCGCGATTTAATCAAATTATTAAACCACGATGAGCGTAGGATTACGCTTGCCATGTTGGGTTACCCGGAAGATAGCGTGGGCAGACTGATGACGCCTGATTATGTATATGTCTATAAATACAACACGGTAGAACAGGCATTCAGCACCATTCGCAAAGTGGCAAAAAACAGCGAAACCATTGATGTGATTTATGTGATAAATGAACAAGGCGAACTGATTGATGATTTACGGATCCGGGATTTGATTTTGGCTTCGCCAGGCAAACGGATTGATGAAATTATTGATGGTCGTATTATCT
>CBDATZ010000022.1:0-52281 GCA_965199845.1 Ilyomonas sp. | reverse complement strand
GACTGATGCCAGTTAATATCTCGTAGGCTATGGTTCCGCATTGCTTTGCTACTTCCTGCACAGTAATGTTATTACCAAACACTTCTGCTTCATCGCCTTCTTTTACACCTTCGATACCGGTAACATCCACCATCGTCATATCCATGCAAACAGTGCCGGCAACCGGCGCTTTTTTTCCCCTGATAAAAACGAAACCATTGCCGTTACTCAACCTGCGGCTAAAGCCATCGGCATAGCCAATCCGGAGTGTAGCAATGAGTGAATCGCGATGTAATACACCGCGACGATTATAGCCAACAGTATCTTCTTTTTTTACTTTGCGCAATTGTGCAATGGTAGTTTTTAAAATGCAAACCGTTTGCAGTTGCAACTGGTGTTTGGCTGCACTGTCAACGCCATACATACCAATGCCAAGCCGCACCATATCAAGCTGAATGTTTGGGTGGCGGAAGATAGCAGCCGAGTTAGCAATATGCCGTATGAAAGAGTAACCCAAAGCCTGTTGCAACTGGTTGCAGCAACGGTCGAACACTTCATATTGATGAAGCGTAAACGCATCTTCTTCTCTCGCTTCGCTGGCAGCCAAATGACTTAGCACAGATTTAATAGCAAGCCGGTTTGTGCTTTGCAAAAAAGTAATGAGATCGGGTACATCATCCTCTTCAAAGCCGAGGCGATGCATGCCAGTATCAAGCTTAATGTGAACAGGGCATTGCTGAATGCCTTGCTGCATCAGGTATTTATCGAACGCGCGAATGATGTGGAAAGAAAATAGTTCAGGCTCCAGGTTCGATTCTACAATCACTTCAAAAGCTGCTTCATCTACATTCAATACAAGCACCGGCAAACTAATGCCGCGTTTTCTTAATTCGGTACCTTCATCGGCATAAGCCACGGCGAGATAATCTACTTTATGAAACTGAAGCACATTGGCTACTTCAGCGCTGCCGCTGCCATAGCCGCCGGCTTTTATCATCGCCATCAGCTTTACGCCGGGGCTAAGCTGTTGCTGGTATTGACGAAGATTGTGAGAGAGCGCCGTCATATTGATTTCCATCACCGTGCTGTGTACTTTTTCTACCAGTTCAGCCACGATGGTTTCGAAGCGAAAGCGCCTGGCGCCTTTTAATAAAATCACTTCGTTGCGAAATTGTATTGTATTAAAATGATCGAGAAAACCCTTTGTCGTTATGAAGTGACTGGTGCGCATGATTTTGCTTTTTAATAGCTTCTGCAGGCGATGCCAGTTTTCACCAATTGTAATAACGCGGTTTATCTTTTTTGTACTTAGTACATCGGCAATCTGTTTGTAAATTTTATCATTTACCTGCATGGCAAAATCTGATAAAATAACCGTTTTGGTTGCATACTGATGTTGTTGCAACAGCACATCAAGCGCAATATTGAAAGAGTTGATATCGAAGCTATAGCTGTCGTTAATGACTGAGCAACCATTGATGGCTTTCACCAGTTGCAGCCGCATGTTTACAGGCTGTAATTGTTGAATGCGTTTTACTATCTCTTTAGTTGCGATACCGAGATGCAAACAAACACACCAACAAACAATAGCATCTTCTACGGATGCATCATCTGTAAAAGGAATTGATAAAGCTTTTTTCCTGCTTTTATATAAAGCTGTTATTAGTGTTTGCTGCGATTGTTTTTCGAATGATAAAATCTGTAGTTGACTGCCCTCCGATTTACCCCATGAAAAATGCTTTGGCTTTTGTAGCTGGCTTACTTCATTGCGGATAATATCATTGTCGTTATTGAAAAAAAGGATATCAGCTTCTGCAAACAGTTGCGCCTTCTCTCTTGTCTTTTCTTCAAGACCAGTAAAGTTTTCGCCGTGCGCTTCGCCAATATTTGTGATGATGCCAATAGTTGGTTTTATAATGCTCTGCAAAGCCGCCATTTCGTTTGGTTGCGAGACGCCGGCTTCAAAAATGGCAAGGTTGTAATCGCTGGTCATTTGCCAAACACTAAGCGGCACACCAATCTGCGAGTTATAGCTGCGCGGGCTTCTGATTATGTTATAATCAGGAATCAATAACTGGTTCAGCCATTCTTTTACAATTGTTTTTCCATTGCTGCCTGTGATGCCGATAACCGGATAAAGAAAATGGGCGCGATGCCATGCGGCCAGCGATTGCAGAGCCGTAAGCGTGTTGCCTGTTATCAGAAAGTTTGCTTCGGTGAATTTATAAAAATCGGGTTCGTTTTTTACTACAAAATTTCTGACGCCCTGGTTATATAATTCGTCGATAAACTGGTGCCCGTCGCGGCGCGATGAAGTGAGTGCGAAAAACAAAGACGTAGACGGAAAGGCAATGCGGCGGCTATCTGTAAGCAGGTGTTCAATGATAGTTGTGTCATCATGTATAAAAGATTTTACTTCAAGCACACCGGCAATATCTGTAATAGAATACAACGTCTTTTTGTAGCAAAATAAGGTGTAATTTCCGGAAGAGAGCATATTGAAATAATGAGGTAAGATGTCTTTTTGAAATGTTCTTTTTCGCTTTGAGAAAAGCCGAATCATTGCCCGGAACCTTGATGTGTGCGACGCAACTGCCGATTACAAATGTGACGGACGATGATTACCAAAAAATGTATTTTGTATTTTTTATTTAAATTGAGCACAGACTTGAAAACAGCTAACGCAAACTGTTCCGACCTAGGAATTGGCTAATGTTTTTTTAACCCGCGGCAATCATTCTTTTCTTATATCCTTGCACAATAGCGGAATCATTTTAGTTATAGTTCGCAACTGTATTGATAGATAACGGTTGATTAAATTTATTGATTACATGGATTGGTATGAAGAAGAAGTGAAGCAAGTAGTGGCGAAAAGAGAACAGATGCCTTATGTGCCGGTGACGGTATTTTATGGCAGTTCTACTATCCGCTTGTGGGAAAATATGTACGAGGATTTTAAAACTTTTTTGCCTGTCAATTTAGGTTTTGGCGGTTCTACGCTGGAAGCTTGTGTTTACTATTTTGACTGGCTGGTGAAGCCTGTGCAAGCAGCGCATAAAATTGTTTTATACGCTGGTGATAATGACCTCGGCGATGGTCGCTCGCCCGAAGAAGTGCTTCTCTTTTTTAAGCAATTAAAAGATCTGCTCACCGAAGATTTTCCGGATGTTGCGTGTTATTATATTTCTATTAAGCCCAGCATCAGCCGCTGGAACATCAACGGGAATATCAAACTTGCCAACGCATTGATCCGGGATGAAATTGAAGCATCAGGCAACCAATTTTTATATGTCAACATCTATGATGACATGTTAGGAGATGATGGTTATCCCAATGCTGACCTTTACGAAGAAGACGGGCTTCATTTATCACCTAAAGGATACGAAGTGTGGAAAGAAATTTTACTGGCACAGGTTTTTAATCAGTAGCCGGGTTGCGCTCAAATAAATACACCTATGAATCGCGAATACCACAGTTGGTACAGCAAGCACATAAACAAAGAAATTGAAATGCTGGTGTTCGGTCATGCCGGAATTCCTGTCTTGTTTTTTCCTACCCGCACAGCGCATTTTTACGATTACGAAAACTGGAAGATAATTGAGTCGATGCAGGATAAAATTGATGCCGGTTACCTGCAGGTATTTTGTGTTGACAGCACCGATGCTGACAGTTTTTATAATGCTGATATACCGCCATCCGAAAGAATATTGCGATACACTTACTATGAAAGTTATATTATGTATGAGGTATTGCCTTTTATTAAAAAGAAAAACAAAAGCAATTACCGGATACTTGCCGGCTGCAGCTTAGGCGCATATCACGCCATGAATATAGGGATGAAGCATCCGCAGCATTTTCATAAAATTGTAGGTATGAGCGGGCGGTATGACTTGAGCCAAAGCGTGGGCAACTTCAGGGATTTGTTTGATGGCTACATGGATGAAAATATTTACTTCAACACGCCGACGATGTTTGTTCCGAACATAGAAGACCCGAAGATTATACGGGCGCTAAAAAGAATGAAAATTGTTTTTGTGATCGGGAAGGAAGATCCTTTTTTTGATAGCAATGTATTGCTGAGTAATGCGCTGTCTGAAAAGTGCATTTGCAATACATTATACGTATGGAATGAAGAAGCGCATCGTCCGCGGCATTGGCGTGTGATGGTGCGGATGTATATCTGATAAACTGAATTATTAGCCCTTTAATACAACGATCTGTTGATATTAAAGGGCTGTATTCTATCAGCAATGTCCCAAAGCCCAATATAGAACAACGAATAAAAGAATTGTTCCTAAACAGCCGCCGCCCCAGCGATAAGCTCCATAGCCAGCTAATAAAGTACGTAACCAGTCGCGCATGATTTGTAGATTTTAAGTAAATATTTAAACAAGCAATAACAAAGATTGCGCTAAAGATTTTAAGAGAATAATTATTCGCAATGAAGAATGAACTCTACTCTTCCGGTTTCTTATTTTCAGCGTCTGCAATAATTTTCTTTTTGCTCTGCGGTTTCTCTTTCTCTTCCTCACCCAATAACAAACCCCACGGTTTTAAGGTTTCAATGCGATCAAAAACAATCTTGGATATTGCAATCACCGGTATCGAAAGAAACATTCCGGAGATGCCCCACATCATTTCGCCAATAATAACACCAAGCACTGTTATCAATGCATTGATACGAACTTTAGAACCCACCATCACAGGAAGAATAACATTACTGTCAATCAGGTGCACCACGATATATACGATGGCTACAAGCAGCACTTTGGAAGCCGCTGCGCCGGTTGCAAATGTGATGAATGTACCAATGGCAAGCGATGTAAAAATACCTATGTAAGGAACGAGGTTAAAGATGCCCGTGATAAGACCCAACAGCACCGCATACTTTACGCCGATAATGAGAAAAGCAATGCAGCACACTGAAGAAACAATCAGCACTTCAATTAAAAGCCCCAGAATATATTTGCGCACAATGTATTGCACCTGTTCAGCCACATCATACACCGTTACTGAATTTTCTTCTTTAAAAACAGCGATTAAAAACTTCAAAAGATGATGGCGGTATAAAATAAAGAAGAAGGTATAAATCATAGTGAACACAAGAAACAAAAGGATGCCTGACAGTGAAGCTACCGTAGCCCCAATGACCGTTGAGCTCGAACTCAGCACTTCAGTGGTTGCTTTATTTACATAGCTCATTTGTTCTTTTACATTTATATTTATTGTCTTCTCTATCCATTGCTGCAGGTTGCCTATTGTGATGTCAATCTGCTGTTGAAACTGTGGCCAATCCTGCGCCAGCCGCGAAAATTGCGATCCCAGAATATAGAACAAAAGAAACAAAGCGGCTACCAATAATATAACTGATAAGCCAGCCGCAGGTCCGCCGGGCAAACGTAATTTCCTTTCGAAAAAATTCACAAGCGGCAACAGTGCTACAGAGAATAAGAGCGAAAAAATAAGAGGTGATAATATTTCTTTAGCTTCTATAGAAATATAACCTAATGCAATCAGGCTAAACAGAACCAAAGCCAGCTTTACATAGAATGGCAGCGCTCTTGATAATGACGGCGTCATGGTGTATTCAGATAATTTGTGGTGTAAATCCGGTTGCTATAGGTTCAATTTTGAAGCCATAATTTCGGTATGTAAAAAAGAGTGAAAGGCGTGTTGTAAGGAAGCAATCGTGCTAATCAATTTTAAAATACAAAATACAATTTTGGTAACCATCGTTTGCGTGTCAGTTAAGCTGCGGTTGCTGCCATTCGTGCTGCTTCGATACGCAGGAATGCTTCCATCAACGTTCAGGGCATTGACGGCGCTTTTACCGAAGGAAATAAGAAAATCTTATTTCCAAAAAGATTCATTACAAAGCAACGCTGGTTGCTGATTTTTATCACTTATTATTTTAACTGTTGAAATATGACTGAGCCAATACCTGTAACCGTTTTAGCACGAAAAGATGAGATTACTGCCGACTTTCTTACACTGGCAGATAAGCATATAGATGATCTGTTGCAAAGCCGCGTGCACCGTAAATTTCATGCAAAAGATTTTGGTGCTTTGCTGTTTGTGCATCCTCGTCATCTTACCAATACCATCAAGCTTACCACCGGCAGATCGCCCTGCGATATTGTGGAAGAAAAAATGATAACCGCAGCGATAGAATTGCTTACAAATACTCAACGTTCCGTTTCGGATATCGCCTGTCAGCTTGGATACAATGAAGCTACCAACTTCATCAAATTCTTTAAAGGTATCACCGGCACCAGTCCGCTTCAATATCGAAAACAGCATAAGAAAAACTGAAGCTTGCATTATTTTCAGATTGAAAGTCTCTCATAATTTTGCCTTTCATTTTTAACATAAAAGGTATGGCAAACACAAAAGGAATTGTTTTGATTACCGGCGGCAGCCGCGGATTGGGCAGAGATATGGCGCTTAGCGTAGCAGCAAAAGGTCACGATGTTATTCTTACTTATAACAGCAAGAAAGACGAAGCAGAAGCCGTTGTAAAAGAGATAAAAGCAAAAGGAGTGAAAGCAGCTTCCCTGCAGTTGGACGTTTCCGAAACAGGCGCATTTCCAATGTTCATTGAGCAGGTAGAAAAATTATTGAAAGATGAATTCGGGGCTGATAAAATCAATTACCTCGTTAACAATGCAGGCACAGCGTTATATTCACTTATAACCGACATGACTGAGCCGCAGTTTGATGACGTAATGACTATTCATGTAAAAGCGCCTTATTTCCTGACTCAAAAAATGCTGCCTGTTATTGCCGATGGCGGTGGCATTGTCAACATTTCATCAGGGCTTGCCCGGATGACTTATCCCGGCTCTTCCGCTTATGCAGCTATGAAAGGAGCTATGGAAGTGGTAACGCGCTACCAGGCAAAAGAATTTGGCAGCCGCGGTATTCGTTCTAACATCGTTGCGCCGGGTGCCATAGAAACCGATTTTGGCGGCGGCAGGGTTCGTGATAATGAAGAACTGAATAAACAAATTGCCACAAACACGGCATTAGGCCGCGTTGGATTACCGCACGATATTGGCAGTGTCGTTGCTTTTCTTTGCACAGAAGATGCAAAATGGGTAAATGCACAGAGAATCGAAGTGTCAGGTGGACAAGGTCTATAATCGAAGTAGAATTATCTATCAAAATAAGAGCGGGCTATACGTATAGTCCGCTCTTATTTTATATGAATGTCAATAAGTTGTAAAACGAATAATCGATTCCGAAAATTAAAAGGTGTTAAATCGTTACGCTGTTTTCTCTTCAGGCAAAGGCGGGTATTTCATGTTCAAGGCGTCAAGTGTATCTAAAAGTGTCTTAGCAATCAAGTATTCCTTATACCAGTTTTTATCCGCCGGTACAAGTGTCCATGGAACCTCATTGCAATGTGTAAATACATCTTCATACATGCGAACATATTCATCGCGCAGTGCTATTTCCTTATAGTCATTCACGTCGTATTTCCAATGCTTCGATGGCTTATCCACGCGCTCCTGAATCCGCTTTTCCTGTTCTTTTTTTGATGTGTGTAGATAGAACTTCAGTATCTGTGTATAATTATCCTTATGAAGCAAATGCTCAAATGCATTGATAAATTTCATGCGATGTTTTGCCATCTCATCGCTGCACCATTTATGAACGCGCGCCACCAATACATCATCATAGTACGAGCGGTTGAAAATCTCTATCATTCCTTTGGCAGGTGTGTGCAAATGCGCGCGCCAAAGAAAGTCGTGCGCCTTCTCTTCTTCCGTTGGCACATTAAACGAATGCACCTGTATACTGCGTGGGTTAAAATGACTAAATACATTCTTCAGTACGCCATCTTTACCGCTGGCATCCATGCCTTGTAAGATGATAAGCACCGAATGTTTTTTATTCGCGTAAAGTAAGTTTTGTAGCTCAGCCAGCTTTTCAAGTATCGCTTCTGTTTTCTTTTTTGTGGCTGCTTTCTGCCAGCCTTTTGGAGGCTCTGTATCCATTTTGTGAAGAGAAATATTCATATAATTTCCTACTAAGAAAATTAAATGCCAGTGATGTTTTTTAAGTGATAGCAAAGTCGTTTATAATTTGTTCAGCTTGTAGTAACCAATGTGCAATTCGTCTTCCGCCGGGTGGCTTGTTTTGGTTATGGAAATTTCGTATTTCTCTTTCAAAAGAGTTGATAAAATATCGGTTATCTCATACACATCATCTACATCCACGCCGTACTTGTCATCAATATGCGAAGTAGCTCCGGGATAACCCGTGTGTTTGTAAAAAGCTGTCTGTTTTGCCTGGCGAATCGCTTCGCCTTTATCCGGCGATACAGCCAGCATTTTATAATGATATTCTTCAAACTCGCCACGCTTGTATCCACCTAAATTGAGAAAAAATAACTTTACTGAAGAAGTTTGCTGCATTGAATTTACTTTCTCGATAACAGCAATCCTATAATCATTTACTGTAGTCACTTCGCGCCACGCATCAATATGAATGCGACCTTCCGCTTCCGGCCAATAAGCAATAATATCGGGCACCAGATATTTTACTTCATCAGCAATTCCAAAGAAAATATCATGTTGTTCAATATGCCTGCCTTTTGGCGTCGCTCCAAGGATCAGCATAAACAGTTTTGCCATTAATTTTTTGTAAAGAAATACTTTTTCCGCTATCGCAATACGCAATTCTGGTTTGATTTTTTTGGTAATATGCCAGTTAGAAATGCAATACAAAATAAAGTTTTGGTAACCATCGTCCGCCACTTTTGTGATCGGCTGTTGTGATTCTTGCGTGTCGAAGCAGCAAGAATTCTCTCATCAGCGTTCAGGGCAATGATTGAGATTTTATCAAAGCAATAATCAAATGACTTATGGCTGAATTTATTTACAAGTTGCAGCAATTATAAAACTGTAGTTTACAGTAACGAATATTAGCTTAACCACAATTGAAATCTGATACAAGCGATGTGCGTTGTCATAATTTTAAGCCATCGTTTTCATAAATCTCAACTTCAAAATCCAAATCATTTTCCTCCTGCTATCTTTGCAAACTAACAATTGTAAGCGCGATGATTTCCACAGAAAATAACTTAGGTTGGCTACAACAAAAATGGGATGAAGTAAAAAGCAAAAAAGAAAAAGTTTACTTAGGTGGCGGGCAAAAATCTATCGACAAACAACACGAAAAAAACAAGCTGACAGCCCGCGAGCGCATTGCTTATTTATGTGACAGTGACAAGCCATTTACAGAAATCGGAACCCTTGTGGGATACGAAATGTATGAAGAATATGGTGGCTGTCCGTCAGGTGGAACGGTTGCTGGTATTGGCTATGTAAGCGGCAGGCAATGCGTGGTTGTGGCTAACGATCAAACCGTAAAAGCAGGCGCGTGGTTTCCTGTTACTGCCAAAAAAAATCTGCGCATGCAGGAGATAGCTATCGAAAACAATCTGCCTGTTATTTACCTCGTTGATAGCGCCGGTGTGTTTCTTCCTATGCAGGATGAAATCTTTCCTGACAAAGAACATTTTGGCCGCATGTTTCGCAATAATGCAAAGATGAGCGCCATGGGAATTACACAAATCGCAGCCGTGATGGGCGCTTGCGTGGCTGGCGGCGCTTATCTTCCTATCATGAGCGATGAAACGCTGATGGTGGAAGGCAATGGTAGTATTTTTCTGGCAGGTCCATATCTTGTAAAAGCGGCTGTTGGTGAGAACGTGGATGCCGAAACATTAGGTGGCGCAACAACACATAACAGCATCAGCGGCATTGCCGATTATAAGTTTGAAACAGAACAGCAATGCCTTGATTACATAAAGAAACTGGTAAGTAAAATCGGTGCATCACAAACATCTGGTTTTAATCGCATTGATGCCATTGCGCCTTCAAAAGAAGTTGATGCTTTGTATCATATTTTATCAGCGAATAACAGCAAGCCTTACAATGTTTTAAATGTGGTTGAATGTCTTGTTGATGCAGACAGTTTCGATGAGTTTAAAGCAGATTATGGCAAAACAATCGTTTGTGGTTATGCACGTGTTGATGGCTGGGCGGTTGGTATTGTTGCCAATCAAAGGCTGGTTTTAAAAAGTGGTAAAGGCGAAATGCAGATGGGCGGCGTGATATACAATGATAGCGCTGATAAAGCTGCCCGCTTTATTATGAATTGTAATCAGAAAAAAATTCCGCTCCTGTTTTTGCAAGACGTAACCGGCTTTATGGTAGGCAGCCGCAGCGAGCACAGCGGTATAATAAAGGATGGTGCGAAGCTGGTAAATGCCGTATCAAATTCTGTCGTTCCCAAGTTCACCATAATCACCGGAAATTCTTATGGCGCCGGTAATTATGCCATGTGTGGAAAGGCTTATGATCCGCGTTTGATATTTGCGTGGCCATCAGCAAAAATTGCAGTGATGGGCGGCGAGCAGGCTGCTAAAACATTGCTTCAAATACAGGTGGCTTCCATGAAAGGAAAAGGTAAAGAAGTAAGCGCAGAAGAAGAGCAGAATTTATTGAATGAAATAAAAGGACGTTACGAAAAACAAACCACGCCTTACTATGCAGCGGCAAGGCTTTGGGTAGATGATATTATTGACCCGGCACAAACAAGGCTGATTATTTCCGAAGGCATTGCAGCAGCGAATAACAACCCGAAAATGGAAGAGTTTAAGATGGGTGTTGTGCAAGTGTAAACAACAGAGATATTATGTAGTAAGAGTAAATTGCAATCTACAAATGAATACTCACTTTTAAAATTTTATGCAGATTATTTCCCTTGATTATTCTAATAATCTGTGTTTATCTGCACAATTTATCAGCGTTTTCTAAGTGAAAATTATTTTCAGGCGGAGACCTTACTACAAGTGAATCAACTGGTGCGTTTGTTTAATAATACCCATCACAAACGTGCTTTGCACATGACCGATATTTTCCGACGCGCTTAGCTTATTGACATGAAAATCATAATAGTCATTCATGTCTTTACAAACCACTTTCAATAAAAAATCAAACTCGCCGGATATGCTGTAACACTCCACGACTTCTATTAACTCATTGATGGTTTTAATAAATTTTACACCCGCCGTTTTACTATGTTGTTTTAAGGAGACATGGCAAATGACCATCAGCGATTTATTCACTTTTACATGGTCAACCAATGTAACGTATTGTGTAATCACGCCACTGGCTTCCATTTTCTTAATCCGTTCATGAACCGGCGTGGTGCTTAAGTGCGTTTTGGCAGCAATCTCTTTCACCGTCATGTGCGCGTTCTGCTGAAGAAGATGCAGGATAGCAAAGTCCTTTTTATCAAGTGAAAATTCCGGTGTAGCTGAATTTTCTTTTTGATTCATTTTAGCCATAGTTAACCTTGTATTTATTCTTTCAGAGAGATGAAAAAAGAATTTTATCCTAAATTCCAAAAAACTAAAAGTAAATTATTCTGTTGAAATACTTTTGCAATCAAAATAAAAATTATGTCAACACTTACCAAATCCATTGATTTGAGTATGCCTTATAAAGTTGCTGATATCTCATTGGCAGCCTGGGGCAGAAAAGAAATCCGTCTTGCCGAAGCTGAAATGCCGGGCCTGATGTCGATTCGTGAAGAATACAGCGCTTCGCAGCCTTTGAAAGGTACACGCATTGCAGGCTGTCTCCACATGACCATTCAAACCGCTGTATTGATTGAAACACTGGTTGCCCTTGGCGCGGAAGTTAGATGGAGCTCATGTAACATCTTTTCAACGCAAGATCACGCAGCAGCAGCTATTGCAGCGGCTGGTATCGGTGTATTTGCATGGAAAGGTCAATCACTGGAAGACGCTGACTGGTGCATTGAGCAGACGTTATTTTTTGGCAGCACCGACAATCCGTTAAATATGATTCTTGACGATGGTGGCGATCTTACCAACATGGTTCTGGATAAATATACCGAACTGGCTCAGTACGTAAAAGGCATTTCGGAAGAAACCACAACAGGCGTTCACCGCTTGTATGAAAGAGTAGCCAAAGGCACGCTGCCAATGCCTGCTATCAATGTGAATGATTCGGTTACCAAAAGCAAGTTCGACAACAAATATGGTTGCAAGGAAAGTTTGGTAGATGCCATTCGCCGTGCTACCGATATTATGCTTGCCGGTAAGGTTGCTGTTGTAGGCGGTTATGGCGATGTGGGTAAAGGTTCTGCTGCTTCGCTGCAGGGTGCAGGCTGTCGTGTTATCGTTACCGAAATAGATCCTATCTGCGCTTTGCAGGCTGCTATGGATGGCTTTGCCGTAAAGAAAATGGAAGATGCTGTGAAGGAAGCTGACATTATTGTAACAGCCAGCGGTTGCCGCGACCTGATTACTGAAAAGCATTTCCGTGCTATGAAGGACAAAGCTATCGTTTGTAACATTGGTCACTTCGATATTGAAATTGATATGGCTTGGTTGAATGATAATTACGGTGATACAAAAGATACCATCAAGCCACAGGTTGATTTGTATAATATTGATGGTAAAGAAGTTCTTATACTGGCTGAAGGCCGCCTTGTAAATTTGGGTTGCGCTACCGGTCATCCTTCTTTCGTAATGAGTAATTCATTCTCTAACCAGGTATTGGCGCAGATTGAATTGTGGACAAATGGTGATGCTTACGAAAATAAAGTGTATGTACTACCAAAGCATCTTGATGAAAAAGTTGCGCGCCTGCACTTAGCTAAAATTGGCGTTGTGCTGGATGAACTGACCGACACACAAGCTGGCTACCTCGGCATCAGAAAAGAAGGTCCGTTTAAGTCAGATTTGTATCGTTATTAATACTGACTTTTTATAAAAAAAGACCAGCAATATATTGCTGGTCTTTTTTTATTGATAACTGTTTTAGAATATTTTTTATGCCTGTTGCTTCGTTTGTTGTCCGTTTCCACCCGCAGGCTGCCCGTTGCCATTCATTTTCATCAATCCCATCAATTGCTGCATACTCTTTTGCATGCCATCTGTACTGCCATCCAGGAAAATAACATTACCTCTTCCATATTCAGCAAAATTTTTAATTGCTTCTGTCCACATGCTAAACAAGATTACGTTTGTATCAAGGTTTGCCTGCTTCATTTCTTCTGCAGCGTGGCTCATACCACGGGCTACTTCTTCCCGGAATAAAGCCACACCCTGACCACGCAAACGCGCTGCTTCACGTTCGGCTTCGGCGGCTATTTTAATGGCATTCCCTTCGGCTTCGGCGCCCTTTGTTTTTGTAATCAATAAAGCCTGTCCTTCATTCTCCGCAGCGGCTTTCAGGTTATTGCTGGCCACCACGCGGCTCATGCTGTCCATAACTTGTTTGTCGAATGTAATGTCGTTAATCTGAAGGTCTTGTAAATGATAACCCCAGTCTTCCAAAGAATGGTCAATCTGGTCTTTTACATACTCAACAATCTCTCGTCTTAACAATAAGATTTCTGCTTGCCGTTTCGTAGCAACAAATGCACGTATAGAGCCTTCAACGGTTCGTATCAATGCCTGCATTAAGTCTTTTTCAGAAATGAATTTAAAGGCAACTTTTATAATCGTTTGTTCATTTTGATCAATAACCGAATACAACAACATGCTTTTAAAATACACGTTTGCCTGGTCAACAGTTACTGCCTGAAACTCCAGTTCTACAGAACGGTTCTGAATACTGATGCGGCGATAAATTTGTTCCAGTATCGGTATTTTAAAGTTTAATCCCGGGCGCAGAACGCGGCGATATTTACCAAACATGGTTACAACAGAAACAGTTCCCTGCTGAACAGTAACCAGCCCGCTGAATATGATAAATAAGATGACAAGAAGCCACCAGTAGTTTACAAAAAATTCCATGGTTTACAATTTTGAGGCAAGGTAGTGAAAGAAAGAATCAGGCTAGTATAAGTTGGTTGTTTTGTAAAATGTATTAACGGGTTATATTGATACGCAACTATTTTATTCTTCAAAGCCACTTTGGTTACAACATAACGTCAATGCATCAATGCAATATATACAAGACGATTTGCGATGCGTTTCATTTGTATATAATCCATCAACCCTTACCTTCATCTTTCTTTACACTCAAATAATGTCTATGAAAAAGTTCTCATGGTTGTTCTTTATTCCGGTTTTGTTCTCTTTTGCTTACGGTAAATATCATGTGCCTAAAGAAGAATGGTATGCGCTTTTCGATGGCAAATCGCTCAATGGCTGGAAGGTGGGCGACAATGCCGAAACCTTTAGCGTGAAAGATGGAGAAATTGTAGTGCATGGCAACACAGCTCACTTATTTTATGTAGGCGATGTAATGAACCACAACTTCAAAAACTTTGAATTCAGCGCGCAGGTGAAAACGATGCCCGGCGCTAATTCCGGTATCTATTTTCACACGCAATACCAGGCAAGCGGCTGGCCCTCAAAAGGCTACGAAGTACAGGTGAATAATTCGCATACCGACTGGCGTCGCACCGGTAGTTTATATGCTGTAGAAGATGTGAAAGAGCAGCTTGTGAAAGACAGCGTTTGGTTTACCGAAAAAATAAAAGTAGAAGGTAAGCATGTACAGATTTGGGTCAATGATAAAAGGACTGTTGACTACACAGAACCTGATAATGTACAGCGTTCCGACAATATGAAAGGTCGTGTTATTTCAGGCGGCACTTTTGCTTTGCAAGGGCACGATCCTAACAGCGTTGTTTACTTTAAAGACATCAAAGTAAAACCATTAGCCGATTAATGGATTCAAACATTCTTACAAGCCTGTCATCAATTATGGCAGGCTTTTTTGTTTACAGTATTGCGTTTTATTTTTTGGTAAAACGACTCTTCTTTTATCATCAAACAAAAATTATTAATCATGCGCTACCATATTCTTGCTTCCGATTATGATGGCACCATTGCCCATCACGAAACCGTATCTGATGAAACGGTTGAAAAGCTGAAAGAACTGAAAACATCAGGACGAAAAATTGCCTTGGTTACGGGTCGTGAAATGCCCGACCTGGAGCGCGTGTTTCCCGCCTTCAAGGTGTTTGATTATATCGTTGCTGAAAATGGCGCTTTAATATACAATACATCTACCGGCACTGAAGAACTGTTAGGACCCGCGCCCGACGAGGCTTTTGTGAAAGAATTAAAGAAGCGTGGTGTGGGTCCTGTTTCTGTAGGCAAAGTCATTATTGCCACATGGGAACCTCATCAAAATACCGCTCTCGATGTCATCAAAGAGTTTGGTTACGAGCGGCAGATCATCTTCAATAAAGGTGCGGTTATGATATTGCCGCCAGGTATCAATAAAGCTTCCGGCTTGCAGGCTTTGCTCGAAAAACTTTGCTTATCCGAACACAATTCCGTAGCTGTTGGCGATGCTGAAAACGATAGTGCTATGTTCAAAGTAGCCGAGTGCGCTGTAGCCGTAGAAAATGCTTTGCCATCGCTAAAAGAAACGGTAGATATGATTACCAAAAGCGACCATGGCGCAGGCGTTGGCGAGTTGATAGATGCAATCGTAAAAGATGATCTGGCAAATTTGAATCCTAAGCTTACACGCCATTTTCTTCAGCTTGGAACACTGGAAAACGGCGAACCTTTTTTACTCAACCCTTACCGCTCCGGTGTGTTATTATCGGGTGTATCCGGCGGTGGCAAATCTACGTTTACCGTAGCCGTTACAGAAGCGCTTATAAAGAGCAATTACCAGTTTTGTTTAATAGATCCCGAGGGCGATTATGTTGAGCTTCCCGGTGCCATTGTCATTGGAAATGGCAAAGCCTTGCCAACGATGGATGAGATAGCCGGCTTGCTTAAAAAGCCAAAGCAAAGCCTTGTTATTTCATTATTGTCGGTTGATATGGTTGATCGTCCTTCTTTCTTCGAGAAAATGCTTGAAGTGGTCATCACTCTTCGTAAATCTTTAGGACATCCGCATTGGCTTCTTATAGACGAAGCTCATCATCTTATTCCATCCGGTGCCAACAGTAGTTTTTACAATGATTTAAATAATTTCATGCTCATCAGCTATTCGCCTGACGCCATGTGTTCCGATATTTTAAAACAGGTCGGCATGGTCATCACCATTGGCGATAATGCCGCGTATCCCATAGAGCAATTCTGCAAAATCAAAAAGATCAATCCACCCAAAAAAACGCCAACGCTTAACCAGGGTGAAGCCTGCATTTACGATTTGGAAGAAGACAAAACAATACCTTATGTAATCAAAGTAAACGAGCCGCAGCAACTACAGCAACGCCACAAGCGCAAATACGCCACCGGCGATATGGGCGATAACAGCTTCATTTTTACAGGTAAAAGCGGCAGGCTCAGGCTTAAAGCCAACAACCTTTTCATGTTTGTTCACATCGCCGAAGGCATCGACGACGCCACCTGGAAGTTTCATTTATCCAATGGTGATTTCACCAACTGGTTCCGCAACACTGTTCACGACGAAGAACTCGCCAACATTAGTAAAGAAGCTGAAAAAGAAAAAAGCCCCGAAGAATCTAAGAAAAAGATACTGGCATTTATAAATGAGAAGTACACGGCGTGAAAAGGGTTGATAGCGAATAATAAGTGTTACAAATTACACGATGATTTATTTTTCTATTAAACTTTAAGCTATATGCGCATATAATAACTTTTTGACTTAAAGCCGAACTTGCTGTTTTTACGTCAATAATACCCTGTTCTATGAATGTACAAAATATCCTCTAAAAGCAGAAAGCAAGTTCACCCGGTTTGAATTCGGTAGTGAAGGAAGAAATGGCGCTATCCGCAAACTGATAGACTTTCATCTACCTCTGATCCTGATGTTTATAATCTCGCATTCGGCGATAAGGATGCCGTAACAGGAGATATCGATGATTTAGCTGTAACAAATAATGGAGATACAGAGAAGGTGGCAGCAACAGTTGCAGGGGCTCTGTATGTATTCTTCGATAATCATCCAACAGCCTATGTATATGTAACCGGAAGTACAAAGGCCAGAACAAGACTATACAAAATGGGCATTACAAAATTTTATCACCAAATGCAGGATGACTTTTATTTGTATGGACAAACTGGAGATGATTATTTGGAGTTTAAATTAGATAAAGATTATGAAGGATTTTTAGCGCAACGGAAAACTCAATTAAATTGCATACGATGAAAACAATTGAAGAACTTAACAGAAGCAAATCTCATATTGTCACTATTGATCCGGCACTCAATAAATACCGGGATAAAATTATGTTTCCCCAAAAACTTGAAAAAGCAAACAAAATGCTTACAACCGCTAAGCTTCCGCCGAATAAAAATAAATAAAACGCCTGTAAATTATTGTTGCTTTCACTTACTCTCACTCAATTCCCAACTTCTCCAACACCACCTTCGCCATTTTAAAAAAAGCCTCATGGCTATATCCCGCAATGTGCGGCGTCACCAGCACATTCGGCTGATTTGTCAGCCATTCCAATTGTTCCCTTTCAGAAGCAGAAAACGTCTCCAGCTTCTCATTCTCCAGCACATCCAAAGCGGCCGCACTCACTTTACCATTTTGCACCGCTCTCATTAAAGCCTGCACGTCCGTCACTTTACCCCGGCATGCCGTTAAAAAATAAGGCTTCTGCGCCAGTGCATCAAAAAAGGCATCATCCGCATAGTGAAATGTCTCCTCCGTCAGCGGCAAATGCAGGCTCACAACATCCGCGTATCTGGCAATTTGTTCCAGCTCTGCCTCCCTCACATAACCCTTCGCAAAACCATGGCGATACTTATCATGCGCCAGCACCGTCACGCCAAATGGCGCCAGCAGCTTCGCAAATGCCTCACCTGTATTTCCATAACCAATAATCCCTACTGTCCGCCCTGTCAATTCCGTTCCCCGGTTCGCTTCCCGTATCCATTTCCCTTCCCGTACTTCCAAATAGCTACTCGTAATCTTATTCATCAGGTTCAGCAAAAAGCCAAGGTTGTGCTCCGCCACCGCGTTCCGGTTTCCTTCCGGGCTGCTCACACACCTGATACCTTTGCTTTCTGCATACGGCACATTTATCAACTCCATCCCGCTGCCCAGGCGACCTATCCATTTCAGTTCCCTCGCTGCGTCTAAAACCGGTTTATCTATTTTTAGTCTCGTCGTTACAATAAGCCCTGTAATGTTAGGTATGCTGCGCAATAATTCGTCGTAAGTAATTGCCGGTTCGTACACTACCTCATAGCCATTTTTAGTCAATGTCTCGTTTAAATACGGATGCACTTTTGCCGTTATCAATGCTTTTTTCATAATGTTTTTGCTGCGCAAATATCCCACCCAAAACGCTGATTGCACGATTAAGCATTTCTTCCAATCTTTTTTATGGCTGTTGAAATTATCTGCAGCGGTTAACTTGTACCGCAAACTCCATAGATCAAACCCTTCCCTTACCGCCCGTATAAAAATTCACAAATCTCTCCTCTCATTTCCTCTACTTTTGTTTGCATGACTGTGACCACTGAAATGATAGATAACCTCGCTAAACTTGCGAGACTGAAAATATCAGATACAGATAAGGAAGGTTTCAAAAAGGATTTGGAGCAAATGATAGGCTTCATCGATAAGCTCAACGAGCTTGATACCGAAGGCGTAGAGCCACTCATGCACATGAGTTCCCGCAGCAATGTTCTTCGCGACGATATTGTGCAAGGCTCCATAAGCCGCGAAGAAGCCCTTTTAAACGCACCCAAAAAGAATGATCAGTTCTTCCTCGTTCCCAAAGTTATCAAAAAATAAAACCGAATGGCAGCATCATCCATCATCCATCTCAACCATATACAAAAGAGCTACTTCATGGGCGTACAAGCTATTCCCGTGCTGAAAGGCATTACGCTCGATATTTTTAAAAATGAATATGTGGCTCTTATGGGACCATCGGGCTCCGGCAAAAGCACACTCATGAATATCCTTGGCTGTCTCGACACACCCACCGGAGGCAGCTATGTATTAAATGGAAAAGACGTCAGCAAAATGACCGACGACGAGCTTGCCGACGTCCGCAATGTGGAGATTGGATTCGTGTTCCAGCAATTCAATTTATTGCCGCGCCTTACCGCCGCAGAGAACGTTGCCCTGCCACTCGTTTATGCCGGCGTCAGCAAAAAGGAACGTATAGAAAGAGCGGTTGCTGCTTTGGAAAAAGTAGGACTTGGTTCCCGAAGTCATCACAAAAGCAACGAAATGAGTGGTGGACAAATTCAGCGCGTAGCCATCGCCCGCGCCATCGTAAACAATCCTTCTTTATTACTTGCCGATGAGCCAACCGGAAACCTCGACAGTAAAACATCGGTAGAAGTGATGGAGATTTTTGGTGCCATACAAGCCGCCGGCAACACTGTTGTTCTGGTTACACATGAAGAAGACATAGCTGCTTATGCGAGGCGTGTTATTCGCCTTCGCGATGGCAACGTTGAAACTGATACCCTCAACAAAACAGAAAGCTTAGAACCAACGATCGTTGGTTGATCCGGTAATTATCTCTGTATTTTTTAATCTTACTTCTTGTCTCAAAAGATTTATACAAAAACCGGTGATAAAGGTGTAACGTCATTGATTGGCGGCGCCAAAGTTCCTAAAAGTCATCTCCGTATCGAAAGTTATGGCAATGTCGATGAGCTTAATTCCTATATAGGTTTGCTAAGCGATTACATCACAGACAGAGACATCAAGAACATATTGCTTCGCATACAAAACAACCTTTTTGTAATCGGTTCTTTATTGGCACAAGATGATAATAAAGATATTAAAATGAAGCTGCCCGGGCTTTATGAAAAAGACATAACACAATTAGAACTTCAGATAGATGCAATGAGCGAAGAGCTTCCCCAGCTTACAAATTTTATCCTTCCCGGCGGGCATATTCTGGTATCGTGTATCCATATCTCGCGCAGCATTTGCCGCCGCACCGAAAGGAGCTGCGTTCTCCTGCAGGAACAGCAATTGTATGTGCAGCCTATCATCATACAATATCTGAATCGCCTAAGTGATTACTTATTTATACTTGCCAGATTTATTGGTAAGCAATTAAATATAGAAGAGGTCATTTGGAAAGGTGAATGATTCAAATGTTGTTTAGTCTGCTGTCTTGTATTTATATCTTATTTTTTCTTTAATCAAGGGATAAACTATAATCGAAGTTTGCTCCGACAACTCTGTTATTTTTGATGTCTGCATATTCGTGTTACCGTCTGAAATAACATTCAATATATTATCTGCCAGCAATCGGTAAGTTTCCTCAAAATAATTTGGGTCAGGATAGGCATTTCCTGTTTTCAGATAGTCTCCGCCATCTGAAAATGATAGGATATGAAAATTGCCCTGTGTCATTTTTTTCAGGAAAATTTACCATTGCTATAACCAGCGTATTTCTCAATAGATTTCCATTTCTTAGTGATGCCATCATTTGATAAAATATTTTTCGCAGGATTGCCTAATAATGCTGAATAAGCCGGTAATCAAAGCAATCAGCCATTTGCTTTTTATAACAACCATGTTTTGTAACTGGTGGCTTGTTCTATAATTCGTTCCTTCTCCAAAACAAAAGAGCCATCCGCTGTAGCGGATGGCTCTTTCTTAATAAGCGTTTTATTGAAATTACTTGATTTCAACGTCAGCGCCAGCTTCTTTCAGCTTGGCAGCCAAATCATCAGCTTCACCTTTCGCTACACCTTCTTTGATAGGTTTTGGAGCGCCGTCAACCAATTCTTTTGCTTCTTTCAAACCTAAGCCTGTCAAATCTTTTACAATCTTAACAACCTGGAGTTTGTTGGCACCGCCGCTTTTCAAGATTACATCGAAAGCAGTTTGTTCAGCTGCAGCAGGAGCCGCAGCGCCACCGCCACCAGCAGGTGCAGCCGCAACCGCAGCAGCAGCTGGTTCGATACCATACTCATCTTTCAGAATTTTCGCTAATTCGTTAACCTCTTTTACGGTCAGGTTAACCAGTTGATCTGCAAATGCTTTTAAATCAGCCATTGTTTCAAATTTTTGCCGCCTTCATTGCCTGTGCTCCGGCGGTATCATTAAAAAAATTTGTGTGTATTACCTCTCAGGCTTGAGGCAAATATTTCTAATTGTCAATGGGTAATTGTTAATTGAAACAGCCGGAGCCTTCAAAACAATTAACCATTAACAATATTCAATTACCAATAACTACTGTGCTACTGCTTCTCTGTTTTCCAGCGCTTTGATAATGCCAGCCAGTTTAGCACCAGCGTTCAAGCCGCTGATAACATTTTTGGCAGGCGATTGCAACAAGCCGATGATTTCACCTATAAGGTCGTTCTTGCTTTTCAGTGTTTTCAACGTATCAAGCTGGTCATTGCCAACAAAAACAGCACTGTCAATGTAAGCCGCTTTCAATACTGGTTTTTCAGTATTTGTACTCTTGCGGAAGTCGGAGATAATCATCGCCGGTTCTTTACCGTTCTCGCTGAACATAAGAGCTGTTACGCCGTTCAGACTGTCGTAAACGCCACTGAAACGCTCATCATCAATCTGCTCAAGTGCTTTACGGATGAGTGTGTTTTTTGCAACGGTTACTTCTACATTTTTTTCGAAACAGATACGGCGCAGCTTGGTAGATTGTGCTACGGTTAATGCTTCCGTATTAGTTACGTAGAAATTATTGTATTGATTGAACTTCTCTTTCAGAACTTCAATCGCTTCGTTTTTTTGTTCTTTCGTCATAACGATTTTGTTTGGGCTTCAAAACGAATAATCATTCGGAAGCGATTGATGAATTTAGCTTTGAACAGATTTGGTGTCAACCGAAATACCAGGGCTCATGCTGCTCGCCATGCTTACACCTTTCAGGTAAATACCTTTTGCAGTTGTAGGCTTCAGTTTAATCAAAGCATTGATTAATTCCTGGCTGTTAGCGGCTAATTTTTCCGGTGTAAATGATACGCGGCCAATAGACGCGTGCACGATACCAGTTTTGTCAACCTTGAAAGCGATTTTACCGCCTTTTACTTCGTTCACCGCTTCCGCAACGTTATTGGTAACAGTACCGGTTTTAGGGTTCGGCATCAGGTTACGAGGACCTAATATTTTACCCAAACGACCAATCTTTGGCATTACAGAAGGAGTTGCTACAATAACGTCAACATCAGTCCATCCACCTTCAATTTTAGAAATGAATTCATCAAGACCAACATAATCAGCACCAGCGCCTTTTGCGTCCGCTTCTTTATCAGGTGTGCAAAGAACCAATACGCGCTTGGTTTTACCCGTGCCATGTGGCAAAGTAACTGTACCGCGAACCTGTTGATCAGCCTTCTTCGGGTCAACGCCCAAACGAACGTGAATATCTACCGACGCATCAAATTTTGTTGTGTTTATTTCTTTTACCAGCGTTGATGCAGCCTGCAAAGAGTAGTCTTTGCTTTTGTCCACTTTCGCGTCCGCCAGCTTTCTTTTTTTAGTAATTGCCATTGTTCAAAAAGTTGTAATAGTGAATAATTAATTCTTTTCCCACGGTGCCTGTCCTTCCACAGTCAAGCCCATGCTGCGAGCCGTACCGGCAACCATTTTCATGGCGCTTTCCACCGTAAAGCAGTTCAGGTCGGGCATCTTGTCTTTAGCAATCACTTCTACCTGTGCCCAGGTTACCTTGCCTACTTTGTTACGGTTGCTCTCTTTAGAACCTTTTTGAATTTTAGCAGCTTCCATAAGCTGAATAGGAGCGGGAGCGGTTTTAATGGCAAAATCGAAAGACTTGTCAGTATAAACCGTAATAATTACAGGAACTACTTTTCCTGCTTTGTCCTGCGTACGAGCATTAAACTGCTTGCAGAACTCCATAATGTTTACGCCCTTGGAGCCAAGAGCGGGACCTACCGGCGGTGCGGGATTGGCAGCGCCACCCTTTACCTGCAACTTCACGTAGGTTGCAATTTCTTTAGCCATTGTATAATTTTTTTTGGTGATAACGCCACGCCATCAGCGGGCTCCCAACCTTCACAAAGAACTTTTTGGGAGCGCAAAAGTAGAGAAATACAATTGAATATGGAAGAAGTAATAATGAATATTATGAGAAATGATCTGGGGCTGTCTGCGTCCGGTAATTATATTCAGCTTAGGTCCGGGCTATTCGCTGCAAGTCCGCAGCGGCGGCTGCTAAATTACACATTAACATTCTACGCTTACCAATATCCTCCGCTGCCGCTTTACGGGCTTTCCGCTTCTATCCCGCAGCCCATCGGCTTTTGGTTTTCAATTTAAAATTCAAAATAGAACTTTGTTAACTCTTTCTCAAAACTTACATTTCTATACAAACTCTTTACTTCGACAGTCAAACCAACAGACTCAAGCATATAAAAATCTTCTGCTTTTTCATACGCAGTAAAAAGCCATTCAGTATCAGATTGTTTTGTGTATTTTTCAACCAAAACTTCCGTTGAGGAAATCATTAAATATTCTTTCAGTGAAGGAATTTGACGATACAAATTAAATTTCGTTCCTCTGTCGTATTCCTGTGTTGATTTGGATAACACCTCAATAATAGCTGTTGGATTTAAAGCTGTATCAGTGCGATTTTCAAATCGTTCAATCTCATCGCAGAAGATGGTCAGGTCGGGATACGTAAAAAGAGTATTGACTTCTATGTAAATCCGCACATCGCCCGGGAAAACTTCGCATGATTTGCCATTTAAGTAATTTCCAATTTCAAGTAGTGCATTTCTAACAATCCGGTTGTGATTGATAGAAGCGCCTGCCATCGTAAACACCTCGCCTTTATAATATTCATGTTTCTCTGAGGCTGCTTCTTCCTTAGCCAAATAATCTTCAATGGTTATAAAAGTAACGGCTGGTGCGGCACTCATTTTTTTGTAAAAATAAGATTTTGATCTCTGCGAATGAATGTACTCACAGACATCAGAATCCGGTTAATAAATCGTTTGATTCAAATACACTTCTTCCATTATTTTTACCTTCAATTCTTGCTATGAAATTAATTCGTTTTGGCGAAGCCGGCAGCGAAAAAACAGGCATTCAGACATCGCAAAATCAAAGACTTGATGTATCGGAGTTCGGAGAAGATTTTAATGAAGAATTTTTTGCAAGCAATGGAGTTGAGCGTTTGCAACAATGGCTCACAATACATCAAAACGAATGTCTGGTCATTGACAATAATATAAGACTCGGATGCCCGATTGCAAAGCCTTCCAAAATTATTTGCATTGGTTTAAATTACTTCGACCACGCGGAAGAAAGCAATATGAAAGCGCCTTCAGAGCCGATTCTTTTTTTTAAATCCACAACGGCTATTGTGGGTCCAAACGATGATTTGATTATTCCAAAAAACAGCACAAAAACAGATTGGGAAGCAGAGCTTGCCATTGTTATTAAAAAGAAAGCTTCTTATGTAGAGGAAAACGAGGCAAGCGACTACATCGCCGGTTATGTGTTGCACAATGATTACAGCGAGCGTCATTTTCAACTGGAACGTGGCGGACAATGGGTAAAAGGAAAAAGCTGTGACACATTTGCTCCTGTTGGTCCATGGCTTACAACGCCGGATGAAGTGGGGGATGTAAATAATCTTCGAATGTGGCTCAGCGTAAATGGAAAAATGATGCAGGATGGCAATACAAAAAATATGATTTTCAAAGTGCCGTTTCTTATTTCCTACATCAGCCGGTTTATGACCTTATTGCCCGGCGATATCATTACAACAGGAACGCCAGCCGGCGTGGCGCTTGGTATGAAGCCTGAGCCGGTTTATGTAAAGCCCGGCGATGTTATTGAATTAGGCATTGATGGTTTGGGTACATCAAAACAAATTGCTAAAGCATATAATGGTTAACCATATAAGCTTTTGGTTTTAAACAATGCTATATGAAACGATATTGCTTTGCTTTGGACCTGAAAGATGATGCTCAATTGATTGATGAGTATGAAGAACATCATCGCTACGTTCCTGCTGAAATTGTAAGCAGCATCACAGATAGCGGCATCATCTCGATGGATATTTATCGTGCCGGTAATCGTTTATTTATGATCATGGAAACGAACGGTTCTTTTTCTTTTACGCAAAAAGAAGAAAGCGATAAAACCAACCCGCATGTACAACAATGGGAGGAACTGATGTGGAAATACCAGCAAGCTTTGCCCATTGCCAAAGCCGGCGAAAAATGGGTGTTGATGTCGCAGATTTTTCATTTAGATGAAGAAGAAATATGAACCTGAACCTTGCCAATAAAGTGTATATCATAACCGGCGGTGCCAGTGGAATTGGTGAAGCGATTTGCAGGCTGCTTGCAAAAGAAGATGGCATTGCAGTTATTGCGGACAGGAATGCAGAAAAATGCCAAAAGCTGTGTGCAGAAATACAACAGAAAGGACAGAAAGCTTTTGCTGTTTTTGTTGAACTTACCAATGAAGATGATTGCAGACAATTGGTTGAAAAAGTAATTCGTCAATATAATCGTTTGGATGGACTGGTAAACAACGCCGGTACCAATGATAATGTCAGTCTCGAAAACGGTACTGTGCAAGGGTTTCAGCAATCATTATCTGTCAATATCATTCACTGTTATGCAATGGCTCACTATGCCTTGCCTTATTTGAAAAAAAGTAATGGCGTTATCATCAATATCGGTTCAAAAATCTCCGTTACAGGTCAAGGCGGCTCATCAGGATATGCAGCCAGCAAAGGCGGTATTAATGCGTTAACGCGTGAATGGGCGGCTGAGTTGCTGCCTTATCAGATTCGCGTAAATACTGTGGTGCCTGCTGAAGCAGACACGCCGCAATATGCAAGCTGGATACAAACGCAACCACAATCAGAAGAAAAACTGCAACGGATACTGTCGCATATTCCGCTTCAAAAACGCTTTACCACACCAGAAGAAATTGCAAATACAGTGGCTTTTTTATTAAGCGATGTATCTTCTCATACAACCGGGCAAATCATTTTTGTTGATGGCGGTTATACCCATCTTGATCGTATGCTTACGTAGCGATATTTATCATCACAAAGCAATCGAAATGTGTAGCATCATACGATCGTTTGCCTTTACAATGCCATTGGCGAGTTGTTGCGAAACAGGTGTCTGAAAATTAGCACCGATCGCAAGTTTACCAAAAGACGTTTCAACACCTGCAGTGCCTAACAACAGATTTCCACCAGACACAGTCACATTAAAACCATTGTCTTTATCTGTTGATGCTGTCTCATATTGTAAGCCCGCATTTGGCGCAATGAGTAACTTATGTTTGATTCTGAACTTATAATAAAGCTGGCTGTTTGCATTCAATTTGTTTCCGTATCTATAATCATACTTATTCGCCGTATTCATTTTGTATGTGGACGTGATATTGATTCCAACATCCTGCAATCGTATATCATACATGGCGCTCGCCATAAAGTCTGTGCTTCCCGTTCCAAGCTGAAACAAATTTGCGCTTTCTGTTGTTGAAGCTTTATCCAATGGATTATACTTTCCCGTCGCCAATTTAACACCACCACCAAGCCAAAGGCTCTGTACCAGCACCTTATCAGATATCGTGTGCCTTTTGTTCAGTAACTGGTAATAGCCAGATACATTAGCGTCTCCGATACCATTTTTTGATTGTTCTATACCTTGATTTGTCCGTTCATTAAAACTGTACGGAACAGAAGCCATGATCCGTATATTCTTACTGATGTTCCAGCCACCCCAGGCTTCTACAGTGTTGTAATTTTCTTTTGTTGTAAGATAGGTTGTTGTTCCATCAACACCAACGTGGGTGAGTAATGAGCTATACCTGTAACGTAAGCCAAATACATGTTTATGGAAATCAGGTAAAATGCCGATGTAGTTGTTTCCCACACCGCAGCCACAGATATCGCAGGCATGAAGCAGCGATGGAAATAATAGTATAAGCAAAGCAGAAATATACTTTTTCATCGTTTCTTTTGAGATATTAATCGGGTTACGAAATCTTGTTTGCATTCCGGTGAGCAGAAGCCATATATTTTTCCGTTTAACTGAACCGTATCTTCCAAACCAGCACTGAGCGGCATTCCGCAGCTTGTGTCTTTTTTCGATGCCATTTGAATGCCTGCAAACTTGTTTGCAGGTTTTATAAATTGCTTGTTCGTTGTAGTATCTCTTTTTGCTATTTCCGCTTTTGTATTCTTTTGTTTACAAGCTGTTGTTATCATTATCGTTGCTAAACAAATCAAGCTCATCATCTTTTTCATTATCCCTTTTTTTATTGTTCTGAAAAACGTTTGTCCAATAAAAAACTTCTGTCATTTAGTGTTTTTAAAAAAGCCAGAAGCTGTGTTTTTTCTTCCTGTGTCACCGGTATACCTAAGCTTGCATTTTTCTTTAGCAAGGGATCCAGATTTTGGGTGTTTTGAACGCCGTTTATATAATGGTCAAGAACAGCATCAAGCGTTAAAAACCTTCCATCGTGCATATAAGGTGGTGTAAAGTCAAGATTACGAAGTGAGGGCACTTTAAAAGTGTATTTATCCTTTTCCTGGAGTGTTACATCATATCTGCCCAAATCGTTTACAGAGCTTGCATTGATACCGTTGTTACGAAAAGAATAATCGGTAAACAAAGGTTCTTTATGGCAACTATTACAGTTTTTCTGAAATATTATATAGCCTGCCTGTTCATCTGCTGTAAATGAAGCCTGGCTTCGTTTTACGCTGTCATACTTTGCATTGTCGCTTACACACATCACCATAAACTGCGATAGCGCTTTCAAAAAATTAGCGCTTGTGATATCAGGTGTTCCAAAAGCTTTTTGAAACAGTGGCGGATATTTAGATGTGTTGGTTAATTTCTGCAGAATATGTGCAACCGTGTCATCCATTTCTACATGGTTTGTGATGGGTGCAATGGGCTGCAAATCCAAATCGAAAACACCACCATCCCACATAAAACTTGTACTCCAGGCAAGGTTCATTATAGCTGGTGTATTGCGTGTTCCTAACCTGTCGTAAATACCATGACTTACGCTATGGCCATGATGTGTAAAAGCCGATGTTTGTATATGGCAACTTCCACAACTGATCGTGTTATTATGAGATAAAACCGGATCATAAAATAAAGTTCTGCCAAGTTCAAATCCTGCCTCTGTTACTTTATTTGTTTCAAAACGATAAACCGGAGCAGGAAAGTTTTCCGGTTGCCTGAAACCCTGAAACAAAACACCGGCAACATCTTTATTGCAGGCATAAATACCCGCTGAAAAAAGCAGTATAACAACAATATGTTTTCGACGCATAACCTTTAATTTTCTGTGTGGTCATGCCTGAACATAGCCGTGTAATTATCAGCAATGTTTACACTGTAGTCATTAAACATTACCGAAGGATGCGCAGCGATGCTGAGTTTGGTTGAACCATCAAACAATTTCAGAATATCTACAAGCAGATGAATGTTTGTTTCCTTACCCGCTTTTACCTGCGGCACACCACGCGCCGTTAAGTCCAGTGTAATGGTTTTAAGATTGTTTATGGTAGATGTAGAATAGCCGCCAAAGCCACCGATATGATACATAAACATTCCGTCTGCAGAAGCCGCCGATGTTCCCTCTATTTTTAAAAAAATATAGCCGCTATTCCAGCCCCAATACATATCACCGCCATCACCTGTCGGGTCCAACACACCGGTGCGCATACTAATATCTTTTGTACTACGTAAACTATCAACACCAACAACAAAACTCATCGTTTTGTATTCTCCTTCCGGCACATGCAAAATGGGTGCGTGTTCTGTACCATCGCTTTCGTCAACGAGGAAATAAGAACTGTCTTGCGGAACGGTATAAACGGTACCATCAGTTTTGATAAAAACAAAATTGCTGACATAATATTTCAGCTTTGTTACCGTAAAATTTTCGCCTGAAGAATTTGTATAGGAACCTGTGTTTAACTGTAAATCGGAAGAGCCGACGATGTTGTCAAATTCAACGGATAAATCGGCTTTTACATTGCTGTTGTAAAGAGAAGAATTGTCTTTTTTGCACGACGTAAAAAGTAGTATAAATAAACTCAAAGGAAGGAAAGCACATTTTATAAAACGCATACGATTCTGATTGTAGTAATTCAGATAATTAGATAAAGAAATTGTTGCAATGAGACCTGCGCGATAAGCATTGATTCAACATCAACGCCATTGTGGATAGTAAGAATGTTAGTCTTCTTTTCTATCAGTTTGCGATACAATAATCACAACCTGCGAAGGATCTGTTGGCTAACAAAAATTTACCTTGCAAGAGTCTCAAAAATGAAAGAATGGATTATACAATCGGGGGTCGTAAGATGGAACGGGGCATCCTGATTTCTTTACTGTTTGAAAGACGAGGATATGTATCAGGTTGCAGTAAAATAAATGGTTTTATAAGAGAAGAAAATTGTTCTGCTGCGCAAATGATTTCACGCTTGCTGTCTTTGCGCTCTGGGTTTTGCTGGTCTTTATTTTCTTCCTTACTTACCTGTTTACGCATCTGGCATTTGCCATTACAATGCAATTCAGGCTTCAATTTATTTTCGCAGCGAGCTGCAAAAGATTGCGTGTTTACATAATACCCGGCAACAATGAGCGAACCGTTAAACGTTTGCGCAAAAAAGGCTGTAAACATGATCATCACAGCAAGGTAGCGGTATATAGCTTCAGTGTTCAACCGTGCAAATGTAAAGTTCAAATACTTATTACGCAAAGCGAAATTAACCGTTGCCTGAAATTGAAACAAAATAATCGATGCTATTTATCTGATAACCAATTAGTCGACAAAAAAGCTTCGCCGTAAGAAGCATCCGAAAATATTTATCGTGAACAATTTGAGTAAAATTCAAAATACAGATTTGGTAGCCATCGTTGGTTTACCCATTGGGCTGCGGTTGTTTCTATTCCTGCTGCTTCCGCACGCAGGAATGCTCCCATCATGAGTTCCGGACAATGATTCGGCTTTTATTAAAGCGGTTACTAAAAAGCCATTTCAACAGAAATTATTACCAAAATTACTTTCCGATACAGAACTTCGAAAAGATATAATCCAGTTGATCTTCATGTGTCACTTCTCCGGTAATGGTGCCAATTTCATAAAGACAAGTCCGAATATCAGAGGCAATCAAATCTAGCGGAACTCGGTTCAAAAATCCATCCTTAATAAGCGCAATAGAATCCAGCACTTTTTGCAACGCTTCTGTATGCCGCGCATTGGTAACAATCACATCAGGCATGTTGACAAAATTGCCGGTCACCAATTCATAAAGCTTATCTTTCAGCACATCAATATTCCGGTTTTGCAGGGCTGAGATAAAAAGCAAATGATGAATGTCGCAATATTGTTCAGCATCAAATTCATGATCGGCTTTATTACCGATTGCTAATACGTTAGCGCCGCTTTTCCTAATGTCAGCTATAATAAGTTTCAGTTCGCTGCCTGTTGTTTCATTGACATCAAAAAGGTACAAAACAATATCCGCGCTCTTCATTTTCTGCAGACTTCGTTGCACACCAATCGTTTCAATGCTATCCGTTGTGTGTTCGCGAATGCCGGCTGTATCTACCAGGCGAAACAAAATACCGTTGATGTTCAGCGTTTCTTCAATTGTATCACGTGTGGTTCCGGCAATGTTGCTTACAATGGCTCTGTCTTCATTGAGCAAAACGTTCAGCAATGTGCTTTTTCCGGCATTTGGCTTGCCAATAATGGCTACTTCCACGCCGTTCTTTATCACGTTGCCTAACACAAATGATTGCAGTAAAGACTTTACTTTTTCCTCTGCATCATTTAATAAATTATGTAACCGGCTTCTGTCGGCAAATTCAACATCTTCCTCTGCAAAATCAAGCTCCAGCTCAATCAAAGAAGAAAAGGAGAGAAGTTCTTCCCGTATTTCAGCAAGCACTTTTGTAAAACCGCTGCGCATATTCTGCAGCGCTGTCCGGCGGCTCGCTTCTGTATTGCTGGCAATCAAATCGGCAACTGCTTCTGCCTGCAACAGGTTCATTTTATTGTGCAAAAAAGCGCGTTGTGTAAACTCGCCGGGCTTTGCCGTTCTTGCGCCAAGTTGCGCCAGCACAGATAAAATATTATTTAGAATAAACGGCGAGCCATGGCAGGAAATTTCCACCACATCTTCACCGGTGTAGGAAGCCGGTGCTTTAAATAAACTGACAACCACTTCATCCAGTTTTTTCCCTTCAAATGTTAACGAACCAACGTGTAGTGTATGCGAAGCCTGCACTGATAAATCTTTTGCCGGAAATAAGTCATTCACAATCCGGATGGCGGCACTGCCACTTACCCTGATAACGCCAATGGCACCCAGCCCTTGTGGTGTTGCCAGTGCGGCAATCGTATCGTTCCATCCCATTAATTTGCCCCTCATGCGCCAAAAGTAAAACAGAAGTCATCTTCAATCCAGAAAATGAGGTCTGTTCGTATCGCGAAAAGCTTTTTCGATTTTTATTATTTCCAATAAAACCGGTTTTCTTTTTCATACGTACATAGTAACGGTACAATTGCGTGTGGCAATAGATAAGTGGTTGTTTGCTTAATAAAATTATTTTAAAATTTTCAGTTAATAGTACGTCGGGATGCTTGTCTAAGCGTCCCTTTTTTACGCCTTTTATTTTTAAATTTTAACCAAGACACGTATTACCGTGTTCGGCGCTCTTCTTATTTTGCGCACCTTTGTTCATCATTTTATCTATAAATACATCATATGGAATACAGCAGAATTATATCAGTTACCGGTTTAAGTGGCTTATTTGAATTGGTTGGCAGCAAAACAGATGGCGCTATCGTTCGCTCTCTGGAAGATAACAGTACCAAATTCGTTTCTTCCCGCGTGCACAATTTTTCTCACCTCGAAAGCATTGAAGTGTACACCGATCGCGACAATGTAAATCTTGTGGATGTGTTTACGGCTATGAAAGAAAGCAGTGAAGCTTTGCCTTCTGATAAAGACGCTAAAGCTGTAAAAGCTTACTTCGAAAAAGTATATCCTTCAATGGATTTTGATCGTGTATATAGCAGCGATATGAAAAAAATGATCAAATGGTTTGCTGTTTTGCAAAAAAACGATATCGAAATCAGGCTGAGAACCGAAGACGAAAGCGAAGAGCCTGAAACTGACCCGGTTCAAACATCGGATGAAGCATAGAAATTGAATATTTAAGGATGAATATTTATTATAAAAGAGGCCAAGGAATGCTTATTTTATCTCCGGTAAGTTTCTAATATGAAATCTTAAATATTACTTATTAAATAAAAGGAAGCATGACATTAAACGCAGATATACATAAACTACGGCGTCACTTTCTTCCCGTTGATTTTAAAGTTACAACATGGGAAGCTTTGGAGCCGTATTTTAAAGAAGCACAGGATAGAAAAATAAACAGCCGTGATGATCTTGAGCAGTGGCTGCACGACGTCAGCGAACTGGAAGCAGTGGTAAGCGAAGATGAATGCTGGCGCCAGATCAGGATGACCTGCAACACTACGGATAAAGCATTGGAAGAAGCGTTTGCTTTTTTCTGCATGGAAATACAACCGAAACTGCAACCGTATTCAGATGCATTAAATCGCAGGTTAATTGAATCGCCTTTTACACAGGAGCTGGATAAGGAAAAATACTTTACTTACCTGCGCAATGTGCAGAAAAGTATTGAACTTTTTCGCGAAGCGAATATTCCCCTGCAGGCTGAGCTTAGTGTGATGCAACAACAATATGGCGCCATTACCGGCGCTATGACGGTTGAAGTAAATAGTCAGGAATATACGCTGCCGCAGGCATCCAAATTTTTAGAAAGCCATGACCGCGCCTTACGTGAGGAAGTGTATAGAAAATTACAGGAAAGACGCTTGCAGGATAAGGACAAACTTGACGAACTTTATACACAGCTTGTAAGTAAGCGCAATGAAGTAGCGCACAATGCCGGCTTTGCCAATTACCGTGATTACAAGTTTGTTGAGCTTGGCAGGTTTGATTATAGCAAGGAAGATTGCTTCCAGTTTCATGAAGCAGTAAAACTGCATGTGTTGCCGCTGGTAGCGCAAATTAACAAGGCAAAAAAGGAAAAACTTGGCGTTGATACGTTGCGACCATGGGATACCGAAGCGGAGCCCGAAGGTGTAAAACCATTGCACCCTTTTGAAGGTGGAAAAGAATTGCTTGATAAAACGGAAGATTGTTTTACGGCTCTCAATCCCTTCTTTGCCGATTGTTTAAAAAAGATGAATGCACTGGGTCATCTTGACCTTGAAAGCCGCAAGGGGAAAGCGCCCGGTGGTTATAATTGTCCTTTAGCCGAGAGTGGTGCGCCATTTATTTTTATGAATGCCGCCGGGCAAATGGGCGATGTAACGACTATGGTTCACGAAGGCGGACACGCTGTGCATTCTTTCCTGGCGCATGACCTGGAGCTAAGCGCTTTTAAAGAATACCCGATGGAGATTGCCGAAGTTGCCAGCATGAGCATGGAACTGTTTACTATGAATCATTGGGATACTTTTTTTGATAGCAAAGAAGATCTCAAACGCGCGAAAGAACACCAGTTAGAGCGCGTAATTACTATCTTTCCGTGGATAGCTACAATTGATAAGTTTCAACACTGGATATACGAGCATCCGCAGCATACAACGGAAGAAAGAACAGAAGCGTGGATGAGTATTCTGGATGAGTTTTCAACGAATACAGTTGATTTCAGCGGGCTGGAAGAATACCGGAAAAACAGTTGGCAGCGCCAGCTTCACCTGTTCGAAGTTCCGTTTTATTATATCGAGTATGGCATCGCACAGTTAGGCGCCATTGGTTTGTGGAAGCAATACATCAGCAATCCGCAGGAAGCCTTGCAAAATTATATTAATGCACTCAGCCTTGGCGGCACCAGAACGCTTCCGGAACTATATAAAGCAGCCGGGCTGGAGTTTAATCTTTCGCCGGATTATATCAAATCGTTGATGGAGTTTGTGAAAGAAGAAATGGATAAGCTGTGATGATTGTACCGGGTATTATGTAGTAAGTATTAAAAGTCAACTATAATGGTACTTATTACCTTCTACCTAATACATACTACCTGATACCTTATACCCAATACAACAAAGCATGAATCTACTCGGCAATCTCATCTGGCTCATTTGTGGTGGTTTTCTGTCTGCAATTGCCTATGCGGTTGCCGGGTTGGTTTTTTGTTTTACAATCATCGGGATTCCTTTTGGAATTCAATGTTTCAAAATCGCCGGTTATGTATTGCTGCCGTTTGGCAGAACAGTAATATCGGCGCCGGGAAGCACAGGTTGTTTATCGACTCTCTTCAATGTTATCTGGATTTTTTCAGGTGGCATATACACAGCAGTGATCCATATTTTCTTCGGATTGCTTCTGTTCATTACCATTATCGGTATTCCTTTTGCCAGAAAGCATTTTGAACTTGCCGGGTTATCACTGGCTCCTTTTGGAAAAGATGTGGTGCTTTGTTAGCATTCTTTTTAAAATTTATTTTACCCCGATTCATTTATTTTATACTATTGCACCCTTTACATTGTTAACAAAGTTTAATGGCGAAAAAGCAATTATTTACTCTTGAATATCCGGTTAGATGTTCGCCGCAGATATTATACGATTTTCTATACACTCCATCCGGTTTGGGCGAGTGGTTTGCCGATAAAGTGGATGAGCGCGATGGCGTGTTTATCTTTAGCTGGAATGGGTCAACCGAAAAAGCAGAACAACTGGAGCACGAGCAGGATAAGTTTGTAAAATATCATTGGCTCACGGCACCTAAAGAAGAATATTTTGAGTTCCGTATTGAAAAAACGGAAATCACGAACCAGACCATTTTAGTAATTAAAGATTTTGCAGAAAAAGGGGAGATCAAAGACCAAACCTTGCTTTGGGAGTCGCAGGTGAAAGATTTATTTCATCGTCTTGGCAACTAAAAGATTTGAAAATCCCTTTGTACAAAAGGGATTTTTTATGATTGTTCTTTGTTAAAAGGAGGTCTGTCTTTCATCTTCTTTACCAAACTGCGCTGCGATAATTTATTTTTGTTTCTGTAATCAATCATTCCATTGATCAAGAAACTTGACATCCTCATTATTAAGGCGTTCGTCGGGCCATTTTTAGCCACGTTTCTAATAGCTCTTTTTGTTCTCATTATGCAGTTTTTCTGGCTGTATATCGATGATATTGTGGGCAAAGGATTCGACTTCTTTACTATCATGCGTTTGATAGGAGCCGTAGGCGCAACTGTAGTTCCTTTAGCATTGCCACTGGCATTGTTGTTATCTTCCATTATGACATTTGGCAACCTGGGAGAAAGCTTTGAGCTGGTGGCAATTAAATCAGCCGGCATATCGCTGCTTCGGTTTATGCGCCCGCTGCTTATAGTGGCAATTTTTATCAGCAGCATTGCCTTTTTGTTCGAAAACAATATCATTCCTTACGCCAACCTGAAACTGGATGCGCTGAAATGGGATATGGTAGCAACAAAGCCAGCTTTTGATATAAAAGAAGGTGTATTTTACGACAAGCTCGAAGGCTATACCATTAAACTTGGTAAAAAAGATAAAGACGACAGCACTATTCATAACATTACCATCTACGAACGCAATCCCGGCTTGCAGGATAACCTGATGATAGCGCAAAGCGGCATTATGCGGGTTACAGATGATAAGCGTTTTATGGAGTTTAAGCTGCGCAACGGCTGGCGTTACGAAGAGCGTGGCAGCCGTTACAATCCGAATACAGAATTCATTCGTCTTGGGTTTAAAGAATATACCAAACTCTTCGATTTGGCCAGCTTTGCACCAAGCGTAACGGAAGACAGTTTGTTTCGCTACAATCCCAAAATGTTAAGTGTAAGGCAATTGGATGTAGCCATCGATTCATTGAAAAACAGCCATATTTTTTTCCATCAGCGTGCTGAGCGGGAACTGCGGCCAACATTATCTTTTCTAAAGTATAAAGACAGCGTATGGACGCCGGCTTCGTTTGCTAAATCGGTAGAAACTAAATACGCCGCAGATACGGCAAAAAACAAAACCAAAGGGGCGAACAGTGACAATAATGTAGCGCTTATGGACAAGTCGCTCAGCCAGGTTAGCACAGCTACAAATATCATTCGGCTTCAGGCAAGCGATTATGGTGACCGTACCAAATCGCTGCGCAGGCATTGGGTTGAATGGAACCGGAAATTTACGCTTTCGGTTGCCTGTATTGTGCTGTTTATGATTGGCGCACCATTAGGTTCCATTATTCGTAAAGGTGGTTTGGGTACACCGCTTATTTTTGCCATTGTATTTTTTGTCGTGTTTCACCTGCTGAATACTTTCGGAGAAAAATTCGCCAAGGAAGGCGTTACTTCTCCTTTTACGGGTATGTGGCTGTCTACTATGGTGCTGATACCGATTGGTATTTTTCTTACAATAAAAGCGATGAAGGATTCTCAATTGTTTAACCGCGAAGTGTATAGCCGGTTCTTTAAACGATTGGGTCATTTTTTTAAAAAACAACGAACAGCAAAATATAGTTCCTATGAATCATGAAACGAATAGCCGGCGCGAGTTTATTAAAACCACAGGAAAAGCAGGTATTGCAGCAGGGCTGGCAGCCACCGTGTTGCCATCGTTTGCGGCAGTGAATAATAGCAACGCCTCAACGCCTTATGAGCAAACGCCTTTGCCTTACTCATATAGTGCATTAGAACCGGTAATAGATGCACAAACTATGGATTTGCACTACTCAAAGCATGCGGCTGGATATGCTAAAAATCTGGCTGAAGCGTGTGCTGCAGAAGGTGTAAATAAACAAACCACATCTCTGGAAAATCTGCTGTCTGGTATTTCAAAGTATTCTGTAAAGATGCGCAACAATGCCGGCGGACATTACAATCATGAGTTATTCTGGAAAACAATGCGGGCGCCTTCTTCAACCGCCATGCCTTCAGGAAAACTGGCTGATGCCATCAATGCAAACTTCACTTCGTTTGCCGCGTTTAAAAATGAATTCAGCGAAGCCGCAAAAACTCGTTTTGGCAGCGGTTGGGCATGGCTTGTAATGACGAATGATAAGAAGCTTGTGATTGGCTCTACGCCTAACCAGGACAATCCTCTGATGGATGTAAACCCATTAAAAGGAATGCCTGTATTTGGTCTCGATGTTTGGGAACATGCTTATTATCTGCACTATCAAAACCGTCGTCCCGATTACATCAGCGAGTGGTGGAAAGTGGTGAACTGGCCGTTTGTGCAACAGCGTTTTGAATCCATGAGTTAAGCATAAAGTCATAGAAAATAAAAGCTGTCAGACTATAAAACTTTAATAGCTTTTATTTTCCACTATAATAGAAAAAGCCTCCGAAATTTCGGAGGCTTTTTCTATTATGCGTGACCCCGCAGAGACTCGAACTCTGGACCCATTGATTAAGAGTCCTTAGGTTTAATTTTCTTTTGTTTGGATTTATTTTCTTGTTTCCTAATAATCAATAGAATAGTAGAAAATATTTTTAGATTATTTGTATTTGTTTTCATTTCTCTTTAAATTTATGGTGCAAATTCTGGTGCAATTTGTTTAATTAAATAATCATCTTTTTATCATTTAAGAATCATGAATAAAGCTACTGTAAACTTGTTTTTAGACACCCGAAAAGTTAAATCAAATAATAAGTTTCCTGTAAAAATCACAGTCTATTTTATAGACGCAAAAAAGCGTTATGGAAGCGGATTCGATTTGACAAAAGAAGAATGGGAAAAAATTAATGCACCTAAATTAAGGGACGCATCATTAAAGGAAGTGCAACTACGATTAGATACCCTTGTCGCAAGAGCCTCCGACATTATTGCTAATCTTGAGGAGTTTACTTTTGAGGAATTTGAGGCGCTTTACTTTGGCAGCAAAGAACATTTAAAAAACAATTCTTTTTTACAACTGTTTGAAATTAATATTAGTGAATTGAAAAAGGAAGAACGATTGGGAACAGCAGCCTCTTATCAATTTACCCTTAATTGTCTGCGCGAAGTAAAACCAAAAATACGGGTAGGCGAAATTACAATGATCTTTTTAAAACAGTTTGAATCTAAATCCAAAGAGAAGGGCCACTCTACAACGACGATCGGGATTAATTTAAGAAATATTCGTGCAATGGTAAATAAGGCAATAGAGCTTGGATTTATGAAAAGAGAAAAATATCCATTCACAGGGTATAATATTCCAGTCAGCAGAAATACAAAGAAGTCTTTAGCTTGGAATGACATTCAAGCATTATTAAAGTATAAGCCTGATGACCCGAAGCTTGATAAGGCATTGGATTTTTGGAAATTCAGCTATCTGTGTAACGGCATTAATATTTCTGATATAGCAAAGCTGCAAGAGACTGACCTAAGTAATGACTTTGTTCAGTTCAGAAGAACTAAAACAATTCGTACTACAAAGAAGCAGTTGCCAATCAGAGCAGCTTTGCACCCGATTGCCAAGGAAATCATCAAGAAGTGGCGTACGCCGAACAATCCTTACATTTTTAGTGTGCTTGTGCCTGGGCTATCTGTCGTAACGCAGCGCAACCGAATAAACAAACTAAACAAAACAGTAAACAATCGTTTGCAAATCGTCTTTAATGAATTAAAAATCAAAGTTGATTCAGTAGATAGAATTACAACATATGCTGCCAGGCACTCATTTGCAACAACTTTAAAACGAAAAGGAGTTTCCACAGATGAGATCAGTGAGTATTTGGGGCATTCCAATATAACTACAACGAAGGCTTATTTGGATAGTTTTGAAGATGCGCTGTTAATCGAAAGAAATAAACTGTTAGTCGAATGAATTCCTAATAAGCTTCGACATCAGAGCAGCCACTATAAAACAATTCAAAAAGCTAAGAAGCAATCTTAGAATATGAGTAATGTCATTGGGAAAAGAGGCGAAAGTATTTTCTCTACTATTATCAGCAGATATGTTGATCGAAAAGGGTTTTTATTAGACCCAACCTTCTTAGGAGAAAAGTTTCCTACCATAGACTTTTATGTGCATCTTTTATCAAAAAATGATATAAAAGCTTTCTTTTTTGCCAGTGTTAAGACAACAACCCTTGGCTATAATTTAGATAATTCGCAACTCAGAATTGTCATAGATGCAGCCGAAGTTACTGAGCTTACAAAATATAAGATACCTACTTACTTGTTTGGAATTGATGAAAACAATGAAGCTGGTTATTTTGTATGCGCAAATCATTTGGATACAACCAAAAACCAAAATGGCATCCCAACAAAATTTCCCGTAAATTCTTCAAACATCAATTTACTTTGGAATGAAGTTGCTAATTATTGGAACAATACCAAAGAAATCACGAAATTTGTATCACACTTCAATGAACGGAGCAATGGAGAATAAAAAAGATTTTAATGAGTGGCGGGCTGAGAAGTTGGGTTATGTTTATTTTTCCCGGCTTAATGAATTAATAATCAAAGAAGCAGAAGATAACAATGCTTTCTTTGATTATTTAATAGATATAGGCGAAAGCCAAAAGCAAACCGGGAGATTGTTTGGTGTTGAAGTGAAGGCTTTAAATGGAACCCCAATTAACGTCAAATCTGTTGCTGAACAATATAAGAATATCTCTTTTCCTTTACTCCTCGTAGCATTTGATAATAAAACAGACCAGGGTTATTTCACCTGGATTAAACAACCGCAAAAGGGTGGTCGTTTGCTTTTTGAAAATAAAACGAACTTGCACAAGTTAGATAATAATTCATTGAGTAAAATAGTGAAAGAAGTGAAAGAATGGTATGCCCATCAAGTAGTAGCTTAAATACATAGACCTCTACCATATCATGCAAATACACCGTTTCTATTCTGTGCCATTATAAAGAAATGGTGGAAGACAACATCGCATTTAGTGCTGTAAATTTCCCTATTATATGATTCAGGCAATGTATCGTTCAATATCTTCTTAATTGTTGCTTGTACTTGTAGTTTGGTTTGCGTATCTCTGTACCAGTCGTTAATTAAAATAGTTGGCTTTTCTTCCTTCAATCTGTGCAATAGATCTTTGGCAGCCAGTTTTACCTTTTGCTCTTCGTCTTTGGTAAGGTTTTCTTTTTTTAATAGATCAAACAATTCCAGTTCGCTTTCCGACAAACCTTCACGGGATGCCCTTACTTCTTCCTCCCTCATCTTTTGTACAAATTCCATCAAGTCGTTAAAGTAATCTTCATTAGTAGAATTGCCTGCATTATACCGGTTAATAATTTCCTGAAGCTTTTGTGCGAAGCTGCTCCGGGTAGTGTTTTGCTGCATCATCTGTTGCAACTTATCCGTTATAAAGGCTCGCAAGTCGGCAATTTCAATGTTCTTGTAAGGTGCTTGTTTATATTCTTCTCTTAGCTTATCTGTATCTAATTTACTAAGGTCAATTTGCTTCCAGGCTTTAATGCCATATTTACCTGTGCCTTCATCAAACTTTTGCCTATTATTAAAATCTGCATCTGCTACAATACTTTCGTCCAGCAACTGGCTGATTTTTCTTTTTGCGCTGTCTAACTCTTTTCTTTCCGCTTTGCCATCAATTACTTCTCTCAAATACCGGATAACGGCTGCCAGTAAGAATTCTTTTCGCCTGCTCAAAATCTCTGGTTTGCAAGCCTCGTACAAGGCATCAATCGTATTGTTATAAACAAAGAATTGTTTTTTCTGTTCGTCCTTCGCTACGATCTTATCTGCATATTCATCAAACAAACTCAGTTTACTGAACACAACATCTGCTTCAGCAATTTTTTTCAGGTCCATATCAATGGTTTGGCAGAAATCTTCACATTCCTTAATTGCGTCTTGCAGCAACACATACAAGTTGTCTTTCTCCTGCACAGGGGCTTCTTCTTTAGCTGCTTCCTCACCACTTATCGAACCGCCTCCATAAGAAGCAAATGCTTTTTTCAAGTTGCGGAAAACATTGTAATAATCTACAATCAACCCACTAGTTTTCGGTTTGTTGTAAATGGTAAAATCAGTAACCCTGTTTGCCCTTGCAATGGTTTGCATAAGGGTATGGTCTTTCATTGGTTTATCTAAATACAAGGTGGAAACAGTAGGCGCATCAAAACCGGTGAGCCACATACTGCATACAAACACCAGTTGCAAAGAATCGTTTTCATCTTTAAATTTATCTTCAAGTTCTTTTCCGTTTTCATCTGTTGCCTGCATCCGCTCGCGGTGAGGCTTTATATCTAAACCTTGTTTTCTGAATTTTTCCTCTTCACCAGCTTCTTCACTTATTACTACTGCCATATCTGTTTTGCGCATCCATTCCAACATTGCACCTAATTCTTCTTTTTCTTTGCCATAGGTGCTTTTATTTATTTGCTTCCTGATAGTTCGCTTTTCTTCTTCCCAAAGCCTTTTTACTTTATCATACATCTTTACCGCCGTAAACTTATCAACGATTACGACCATGCCTTTGCCTAGATAACCGCGGCGCGGAAAATGATAAACAATATCTTCGGCAATTCGTTCAAGGCGACTGTCACGTTTTAAAACGCTCATTTCCTGTGCAAACTCCCGCTCTAAACGTTGCTGCCCTTCTTCTGTAATGTTTTCATCGCTTACAATATCTGCCAAGTCATCGTTAATGTCATCGTTTTGCAGCAACACTTCCGGCACCCGCTTATGGTAGAAAAGAGGAACGGTAGCTCCATCTTCAATGCTTTGTTTGAAGTTGTATTCAGACACGGTTTTGCCAAACCATTCGTTGGTTTGCTTTTTACTGCCTAATAACGGTGTGCCTGTAAAGGCAATATATTGCGCATTGGGTAATCCATCGCGCATGTTTTCTGCAAGGTCTTTATATTGTGTACGGTGGGCTTCATCAATAATCACTACAATATCGTTGCGGGTAGATAGCACCGGATATTGCTTCCCTTTGTCATAGCGGAATTTGTGTATTAGGGTAAAGATGTAGCGGACATTAGTTTGCAACATGCCTCTCAAATCCTCGCTATCTTTTGGCTGGCACTTGGTTCCTTCACTAAAAGCACCGGCATGTAAAAAGTTGCGGTAAATTTGTCCATCCAAATCATCACGGTCGGTAACAATAAGAAAAGTAAAGTTGCCGGCAAATTTTCTGAAGATTTTTAAGGCAAAAAATATCATACTGAAGCTCTTACCACTGCCCTGTGTATGCCAGAAAACGCCCAGCTTTCCTTTGTTGGCTTTGTCAGTTCCTTCCTTGTCGTGCTGTAGGCGTGAAGCGAAATTTTGAACCGTATTATTAACACCTAAAAACTGGTGGTTCTTCGCTGATATTTTTTGAGCGCCTTTATAAAACAAAATAAAGTTTTCTACATAATCCAGTAGTCGTTTCTTTTCGCATAAGCCTAAGACGGCATAATCTAAGCTAACGCCGAATTGCCGGATACGTTCTTTATCTGGCACCTGCTTTTCATCGGTAGGACGCAACCAATGAAAGAAATATTCATAACTGGCATTGAAAGAACCGCATTTGGTTTCAAGTCCGTTGCTGAGAATGCATAACGCATTATAATGAAAAAGCAGCGGAATGTCTTTGCGATAATTAGTTAAGTTATCGTCATACGCATTGCGCAAACCGATGTTGCTGTTTTTTAGTTCAATAAAAAATAACGGTAAGCCATTTACATACACAATTAAATCGGGGCGTCTGCGGTAAACTTTTCCTTCAATCCAAAGCTGTGAAACTACTAAGTAGTCATTATTAGATTTCTCGTTAAAGTCTATCACCTGTACGGTTGCTGGTTCGTCTTTCCCTTTCTCAGTTGTAATGAATACGGGAACTCCATTTTTTATTAATCCGTGAATTTCACGGTTGGCTGTAAAATCACTTTTATCTAAACGGCTTTGACAAAGTTGCTCCAGAGCCTGTTCAATAGCGAGCGATGGTAAGTGTTTGTTCAGTCTTGTTAGGTATTGCTTTAATAGAGATTTTATAACTACTTCACGTTCGCCACTTCGCCCGGTCGTGTCCTTTTCAAAACAATTGATGTGGCGATACCCTAAATTATTTACAAAGACATCAATGATGGCTCTCTCAATCTGATTCTCTATGATAATGTTAGGCATGACTGATATAAGTAATAATTATGTGGTTATCCATCGTTTGTTATTCATCCAAACAATACATTTTCTCCAACGGCTTTCATTAATTTGTTTTTTGCTATCATGCCAATTGTTTAGAACTTCATACACAAGCTCATCTTCAAAAACATTATCTTGATCTTTTGACAAGTCTAACCACGCCTTATACAGCGTAGCAACCATTTCTACTTTTTGTGTTTTTTGTGTTCCAAACACTGCTATCAATTCATCAATTAGATTCTTCTTATCGGCATAATATTTCTCAAACCACTCTTTATATTCATCGCACTTGGTTAAGGGTTTATATATGTAGTAAGTCTGGTTTTCTCTTTGCATTTTGATTGCCTCAAACCAATTGCTTTTCTTAAGCTGTACATCAATTGACCTCATCATTTTATTATCATACGGTCCTGCGGCATCCCGATGATAATTACTTGCTGTTTCAATTTTTACCAGATACTCACATAAGAACATCAGCTTCATCAGCTTTACATGTCCAAATGTAGAGTGGTCTTTTAATGTATCAATAATATATGCTGCTAACACTCTTCTTTTGAAGTAAGGATTTGATTTTTTATATGCTGCTTTTTCATCAGCCACAATGTTTTGCTCTGGTTTAGCAGTCATTGGAATAACTTTTCCTTCCATGGGCACTCGCAACTTCCCACTGACTAATCGGGGTAATAATCTATCCCGTATCTGGCGCAGTTGGGTATTTTGTTGTTGAAGCACACTTATTTGATTGAATATCGGCTTAACTATTTCGTCAAACCTAATAAGCAAGTCGTTAGAAGGAATAAGAAGAAAATTTGAATAAGCCTGATTTCTATTAAGACCAGGAACAGCGGCATCACCTTCGATGAAGTTTTGGTTTTGTAAACTGTAATAAACGAAGTAAAGAGACAGCGAAGCTTTCACAAAGAAAGCCGTATCAATAGCATAAAAATTTTCCGTTGCCCAAAATACGCTTCCGACATTTCCTTTTCGCCCAACAACAATACCGGGAGCTTGAGCAATAAATTTATTATGATAACCAACAATACCACTGGAGCCATAAACAGGATATTTCCCACCTGTTCTATCTTCATCTTTTAATGCTTTACCGTATGCTAATTCAATAGCACATCCAAGCTTCTTCACTTCCCATCCTTCCGGTATACCTTTCTCAAACTTTGTATTTTGATAACCCGGGAAGCGCATTCTGACAAACCATTCTTTATACAATTGGCTGGCTGTTTCTTCCAGTAATTTAATGCGTTCTGTATTTGCTTCTATTAAGTCGTCATAAACATTTAAAATAGAGGCAAGGCGTCGTTGCGTAGAAAGAGGCGGCAACAATAAATCAATGTTTTTAACTGCTTTTATATCTGCCCTTTGCCTGCCCGAAGCACCTGTCATGCTATTAACGGCTGTATCTCTAATAAGATTTGTTTTGCATAGATGAAATACAAAGTCGTTATCACTTATTCCATTTTTGCCTCTAAAAACCAAAAACTCGGTTGAACCGATTCCTTTGTTTTTCTTTAATCCTTTTACTTGTGCAATTTTTCCATTTTCTAAACAAGGTGTTATTCTGGCAAACACAGTATCTCCATTTTGAAATTTTGAGTTGCTCCCGTTATAAAGCTTTCCATCCCTAGGATAAATAAAACGATGGTTGGGGTTGATGTCTTCCATTTCACAGTTTTCAACTATTTCGCCTTTCTTTACTGGTATTGAAGGATTACATTCAACAGCTTCCCCGAATTTACAAAGCTTCCAGTCTTCCATCAAGCATCATTAGGTTTTCTTCAATCAATTTTCCTAGATCAATTGCTTTTACATTCAAAGCATATATAGTCTCATGCCTTTCTTTCATCTCAGCCAAAAACTCTTCTTCTGTCAATCCATCTTCCTCAATCACCACGCCCACATAACGTCCTGGATTCAGGCTGTAATCCTGCTCTTTAATCTCTTCTAATGTAGCGGCTTTACACAAGCCGGTTACATCTTCATACACGCCATTTGGAAAACGTTCTTGCAACCATTTAATCTGATTGTTATAATAATCTTTTTGCCCGCAAGCGTTTTTATACTCAATCTCTAATTCATTTTTTCTTTTCAGGAATTGTTTATGCTGCGCCTTTTGCGCTTTGCCGAACGATTTGTCGGGCAACATTTCAGTAGTAAGATTTAACCCATTTACAATATTTCCTGCCTCAGTTACAAAATCAAAATCAGGAAACTCGTTTTCCAATTCATACCCCCGCTGTTCAATCGCCAACGCGGTTAACTCATAATCTGCTGCCAGTGATTTGTATTTTTCAACCAATTCTGCAAACCGGTCTGTTTCTCCCCGAAATAAGCGAATGATGGTGGCTATGTTTTGAATGTGTTCTTCTGTAAATTCTCTCAAAGCCCTGGTAACCTGCCTGAAAATATTACGGGCATCAATGAATAAAATTCTTGGTTTGCTGCCCGCTTTCGATTTATCAAAAAACCAAAGTGTTGCCGGCAATGTAACGGTATAAAACATATTCTTTGGCAGCGTAAGCATACAATCAATTACGCCATTTTCAATCAGGTTCCTGCGTATATCGGCTTCGCTGTTGCGTGCATCGCTGGCGCTGTTAGCCATCACCAGCGCTGCTCTGCCATTAGGCTTTAGCGATGTGGCAAATAAGTTTATCCAGAGATAGTTTGCGTTAGGCACCGTATCAGGATTGTCTTTTTTCTTACCCGTATTTTTGGTTTTGTTTTTTGGTATTCCATATTCATTAAATCGATGCTGCGCCTTCACCTTATCAAGATTCACATCATCCACATTAAACGGGGGATTTGCCATCACATAATCAAACTTCTGATAGCTATTATACGGGTCTTCATAATAACTATTAGCCGGTGTTATTTCGCCGCGAAGTCCGTTTACAGCAAGATTCATCCTTGCCAGCTTCACTGTTTCAGGCGTTCGTTCTGTGCCATAGACCATTAAATCCTTGGTGTCTGTATCATGCAGTTCGTTTCTCCGGCGGTCAACGAAATAAGAGCTTTGTACAAACATACCGCCCGAGCCACAGGCGGGGTCAAAAATGGTTCCCTTATATGGTTCAATCATTTCCACCATCAGCTTTACTACACTTGTTGGCGTGAAAAATTCACCGCCGCCCTGACCTTCGGCTAAAGCAAATTCGGCAAGGAAGTATTCATACACTTTACCAAATACATCTCCGGTGGCATCTTCCGGTATATCGGCAAATATTTTTAGAAGAGATTTTGGCAAGCTGTTATCATCCGGCTTTACTAATTTATAGTATTCATCTTTAGGCAGGCTGTCCACCAATTCCGGTTTAAATTGTTCGATCAGTTCCATCGCCTTTTTAATTGCCTGGGCTATGTCTTCTTGTTCCGGCAGGTTTAGCAAATAATCATATTGTGCTTTTTCGGGCAGGTAAAAGCCACATTTGATAATGGCAATATCAGCTTCCGTTTGTTGAAGCCTAGAGCCTTGCTGTGCGGCTATTACAGCCTCAACTTCGGGTTTTACCTTGTTGAAGCGAATAGAAGCAAAGCGAAGAAAAATAATGCCCAGAATGGGCGTTGCATACTCGCTTGCTTTTAAGCCGCTGTCAACCCTTAGTTTATCTGCAGCCTGCCATAAGTTTTTCTCTAATTGTTTCAAATGGTCAGCAGTCATAGATGGAGATGGTTTCTGGCGAGCAAACTAAGAAAAATTCGGAAAGAAAAGAAGGAAATGTAAGGGGTTGCTGAGATGAATTTTAAGATAAATCAAGAAGTTGGGATTTCAGTGCTGAACTTACTTATAGATGAGTTCTCTTAACCTTGTAAATAAAAAAAGAAGCAAAAGATTTTAAGGTTCTAGTATAGCAGAAATCACCTTTCGGGTATAATGTTTCATTTCTTCATCATTGAATAAACTTAAGAGCCTAAATGTATCTCTATGGCATTTGCGGTACTTTTTCTTTGCACCGCAAAAGCAATTTTCGGTTCGGCTAGGTTCGTTACGGCTTGTAATAAACAGTAAGCTCTTAGCAATCATTGTTAGATTGTTTGTTCTAAATAAATCTTTGAAGAATTCAATATCTCCATTGATTCCGTGAGAACGTTCATGTAAAAAATAGCCATGAAGTTCTCGGTACTTTTGATTGAAAAAATATGGGATGACTTGGTTTTCTATAAATTGTATTAGTGTTATTCGTTGCCTGCAAATAGTTTGTTCTTCCGGTATTGCTTTTATGCAACAGTGTCCATCTGGAAAGACATGCCAGTCAATGTTTAGAGGGATTCTTCCCCTGGTTTCAAACACATGCGGAAAGCGAAGTGGATAATTTGATGCAGGCTGTATTCGTATAAAATAACTATCAACTCGTAAACCTGTTTTATCTTTTAATTCCAGTTCACCATGAATGTAAGGCACTCCTTCTTCACTTTCTGCATATATTAACTTACAAAAGTGTTGGTTGATATTAGCCGCCTCACTTTTGAAGTTTGTAAAACCATCATTCATTTGCCCAAGGTTTTGATGTACTTGCACCTGCTGCTGTACTTGTATAAATACTTGATTTATTTTCTTCTTTTTTATCTTCTCCATCAGGAAATCTATCTCCTAAATGGTTCTGCCATAGTTTGCTTGCCTTGAGCTGATTTTCTTCTTTTAATGCTTTATCGGCATCTTCAATGAACTCCTGAAGTGCAGTAAGAAAATGCTTTCTCCATACTTCATCATAGTTGGCGAATAAATTGTCGTTTGGCGAAGCCGGAACAATGCATTCGAATTTAATATCCAATGCTTTCTTTATCTCTTTGAGAATATCTCTAAGAGTAATATCGTCCCTGTTGTTCAAAACAATTTTTTCTTTTGCATTACATGCCAGAATTGTCATTGCCAAACCGGAAGGCATACTTCTATCATGGTTATCACACCAGCCTTTCAAATACATTACATCTCTGATCAACTTTCCATCTTTGTCTTTCTTTTTGTTGAACCAATCTATCATCGCTTTAGGATCGCTGTCTTCAAATCCAGTATTCTTAACTGCAATGCGGTAACATTGACCATCGATTTTATAATAAACAGGATGATCTACCTCATAGTCGTTTGCAAAGATTGACCGGATACATTTCTTCCGATGTTCGGGCGTTGTATCGGTATAGCCATTAACAGCGTCCCATACCCATCCCTGAAGAGTGGTTGCAGTAACATCCGGCATCCTAAAAAAATAGACACCATCATCCAAATCGCAAATGTCCTCCCATGTACGAATGCCGTTCTTCATTTTATGTGAACCTTGTATGTAAAACATTGGTACATAATCAGGATGATTCTCTTTAAACCACTTACGGATTCTGTCTCTTAGTTTCTCTTTAGAGGTAATCATTCTATCTTTCTTCTTATCACCAATACATATTTTTCCGTGGTAATTCTGGAACAGGTCGTGACAATTAGCCATATTATTTTGCTTTTAAAAATTTTAAAATATCGGGAATGTGATTCTTTGATAATTCATCGCCGATTGCTTCAAGTCGTTGTATATCCTTCTTATCCGATGCATTCAGATTAATGGTATCACTACCTAAATCATATTGTATGCGCATGTATTCAAAGTCATTATCCTGCTTTGCTAGTAATCTCTTAAGAAAGGAGATGTACTGCTCGGTAATTTGTGCCTGGCTGTCTAAAATAATATCTAACAACCGAGGCTTAGGAAATAGCCAGTACCACATGTCTTTTGGTTTCCATCCGGTCTTGATAACATGTTTACCCTTACCAGTGCCGAGTGATAACAGGCGGATGTCATAGAAGTTATGACCGATTTTATCTGTTGCTTCAAGAATACCAATTAAGGAAGGGTTGTTGGCAAACACGCCGCCATCAATCATGTTTACATTTTGACCAATGCCATGTTCGTTGGAAAAGGAAAATGTATGAGGTGGAAAATAGATGGGTGCAGAAGCACTGGATAGAGCTACTTCATGAGCGGGTAGTTTGTAGTCGCGCATGTATTCTTCATTATGACGAGTTTTGAGTACGTTGATCTTACCATCTACGCCATTAAAGGTCGGTATACATACGTTGGCTTTTAGGTCATTGAGCGTTGGCGGCGTTCCTCCATTTGCGGCAGAGTAAATCTCTTCTAGCTTCTTACGTAGTTGTTTAGTGCTATAGATAGAAGTGACTATTGCCCTGCTGCTGCGAGGTAAAACCTTTAAATACCATTTTGGAAAAATCAGCTTTGCATGATCCTTATAGAATTTAACCAAGTCAGCGGCAGGAATTCCAAGTGCAATAGCAATGGCTAATATGGCTCCAGTGGAAGTTCCACAGATTAGATCGAAATGTTCATATAGTTTTTTATCAGGATTAATGCTTAGCAACTCCTGTTCTAATTCTGCGAGAACTTTTGCAGGTATAATACCACGTATTCCGCCGCCATCGATGGAAAGGATGGTAAATTTTTTGTTTGCGCCATCCATAATGCTATTGTTTGAAAAAATATTTTTTCCGGTTAATAATATTATGGAAACGGGTAAGTACTTCAACAAGAATCAAAAAAAGATCGAAACTTTATTGGACGACGATTGGAAAGTGGCTTTATACAAATGCATAGAGCACATCAAATCAAAACTTAAACAAAAAACACTATCTGGTGCACACTCTTCTGCTAACCTTGGATCTGATCCTGTGGAGTATTATCTTGAAGTGTCACATACAAAAATCCTTCTCGGAGAATGGGAATGGAAAGAGGAGTATGGTCTGGCCGAACAAATGATAAGAATAGTTGACAGTTACATCAGCAAAGAAGTAGTAAAATCCGCTTCAGCAAAAGGACAAGAATTTAAAATAGAATATAGAGATTTTAGTGAGGAGTGCTATGTGATTACGGACCCTCCTGAATCAAGCTTGGAAAGAAACATTACTGAAGCTCGGCTACAGATCATTGAATCGGCAATTTCCGGCGATGAAGAAATGGTATATATTTTCGAAGCCATCAAAGAAGGAAATAAGCGGAGTGAAATTGCTGAGTTATTAGAAATCACTCCACGGCAATTTGACAAAAAAAGAGAGAAATTAATAAGACTAGTACAAAATTATCAAGCATCACATAAGTAATATGGGAACAGTTAGCGCAAAGCAGGTTTTGAGCAACATTTACGGACTGATGATGGAACTGAATCTTCACCGTGCAGATGAAGATGTATTAAAAGAGTTACAGGAAAATCCAGATCCGCAGATTGAGAAACATTTAATAAAAATAAAGCAGTTAAATGCAAAGTTGAAAGCACAGGTGAATGTATCTCGATTTCAAAAAGTAAAAGAACAAATCAAAGCGCTTAAAGAACTGGGGCTGGAGGAGTTTAAGAAGCTTATTCAACCTCAGGAGGAAACGCAATTGATACCTCTGTTCAGAAAGTTTGAAGAGATAACAGAAGAAGATGAAGCCTCTATATTAGAAGACCAAGAGTTATTGAGATTGATGGAAATACTTAATAACCGGGCAAATGATAATTCAGAGCAATAATCCTACACTTGCCGCTAAAGAATTACATGCACAGATCGGATGGACAAGTCCAGTAGACTTTACTATAGAAGAAATAGCTAATGCTTTTGGAGTTATTGTTAAGCACGAAGAGATTAGAGGTTCTGAGGGAAGGATTTTAATAAAAGGCAATACTGGTATTATTACTCTTAATTCTTCGCTTAGTCATCAAGGAAAAAAGAACTTTGTTGTTGCCCATGAAATTGGGCATTTCATTCTCCACAAACAAATAACTCCTTTATTTTCTGACACAGTTAAGACGCTTTCCGAATGGCACATAAAAGGAGAGCATGAGCGCCACGCTAATGAGTTTGCATCTGCATTGTTAATGCCTGAAGATTTATATCGAAATAAGATTAAGAATAGAAAGTTAAGTATTCAGCTTATCGAAGAGGTTAGTTCATTCTTCAATGTTTCTTTAATGGCTGTGTTTCTTAAGTATATCACACTTGGAGAATTTCCCGTAATGATTATTTTCATGGAATCTGGAGTTGTAAAATGGAAACACTGCTCTAAAGACTTCCCATTTCCATTTCTTCCTTATAATTCTGTTGTTCCTCCGTGGAGTGTTGCCGGAGATTATTTTAATAAAAAAACACTTGAAATTAAACCTGAAAAAGTGGATGCTATGGAATGGTTCCCAAATGATTTCAAACTTATACATAAACCAAAGTGGCAATTGTGGGAGCAGTGTTATAATTCACCACTCGATAAGCTCGAAATAACGGATGCAGGAACTGCCTGTTCCAAGCCCTTAGAACGACTTATAGATGTGTCACTGGCATTGATGGAGATGCTTTCCTTATCTTGCAAAATTCTTCCAAACTTTTCCGATAAAAATTTAGCTGTATCACCACTTACCTGCCCTGAGATTACATTGCCCATGATGTTCATAATCACTTCTGCCTGTTCGCGTGAATATTCGTTCTTCAATTGACTGTAATCTTGGACTGCAAGAGTAGTAGCAACCTTGTTGGAACGGGCTGTCGCAATGAGGTTGTCAATACCCTTAAAATAGATCGTTGGAAACTCGTCAAAGATAAGGCTGCTTTTTATTTTGTCTCTTTGATTTACCAGCTTTGTCATTCTTGAAATGTACAAGGAAAGCACCGCACCATATACCTCCTGTTTCTGCGGATTGTTAGCCAGGCAAACAAGTTTTGGAGATACCGGATTATTGATGTCTAGTGTGAAATCATTGCCGGTCATCACATAGTACAGAATAGGTGAAGCAAGTCGTGCCATACCGATTTTAGCCGCATCAATCTGGCCTTCTAATTGCTCCATAGAATTACTCATATAAGCAGAAATAAAAGGATTGATATAAGCATCTATTTCGGGTTCTGTTCGGAGAATGGTAAACAGCTTTTCATGATCGGTTTGCATCAATTCAATCACATGCGGTAAAGTGCAATACTCGCCGTCTTTATACTTGCGAAGAAACCAGATCAAAGCCGTAACAAAATTGATAGGAGACTCAATAAAAAATTCACCTTGCTTTTTAATCCATGAGCGATTCAATCCAAGCAGGATTGTTCTTGCAGATTCAACCGCATCAGAAATATCATTCATTCCCTCAGGATGCAAAGGATTACAGCGATGACAACGGTTTAAGTCATCGAAGTTAATGATGTAAAACTTGGGTTCGACCTTATAAGCTTTTTTATGCCTTATAAAATGGTTGTAAGTTATCTGGTAA
>CBDATZ010000021.1:0-23733 GCA_965199845.1 Ilyomonas sp. | reverse complement strand
ACAGATGGCGTAAAAGATTTTGGTTATGCAACCGATAATGCCGGCTGGAAACACAGCGATGCGCCGGTACTAACATGGTCGCCCGATTCTAAAAAAATGGCAACGTTTCAGCAAGATCAGCGCAAAGTTGGCGATATGTACCTGGTAACAACAAATGTGGGAACACCGCATTTGCAGCAATGGAAATATCCGCTTCCCGGCGATAGCAATATTGCTATGATTCAGCGCGTGATTATTGAAGTGGATAATCCCAAAGTAATTCGTTTGGAAGTTGAGCCGGATCCGCACAGGGCAACGCTTTCCGATGATATTTCAAGCGGTGGTGATGGACTGGATGATGTGGATTGGACAGATGATGATTCGCAGTTGGCTTTTGTTTCTACCTCGCGCGATCATAAAGTTGAAAAGGTTCGTATTGCGGATGCGGCAACGGGCGCTGTACGCGAAGTATTTGAAGAAAGCACACCAACACAATTTGAATCGGGACAAGGAAAAATAAACTGGCAGTATTTACCACAAACAAAAGAATTTATTTGGTATTCGGAGCGTGATAACTGGGGACATTTATACTTGTTTGATGCCACAACTGGCAAGTTGAAAAACCAGATTACAAAAGGTGATTTTGTTGTTACACAAGTATTGAATGTTGATACTAAAAAACGGGTAGTTTATTTTTTGGCTGATGGACGTGAAAAAGGCGAAAATCCTTACTTCACGCATTTATATAAAGTTGGTTTGGACGGAAAAAATCTGACTTCATTAACGCCCGAAACAGGCACTCATCAAATCTCATTTTCGCCTGATGAGAAATATTTTACCGATACATATTCTCAGCCCGATGTTCCGCCGGTTTTTGTTTTGAAAAATTCAGATGGTAAAATCATTACAACACTTGAAAAGACTGATGTATCAAGACTTGCAGCAAGCGGCTGGAAACCACCAATGCCGATTACTGTAAAAGCTCGCGATGGCAAAACAGACTTATATGGTTTGTTGTTTTTACCAACCCAATTAGACTCAACAAAAAAGTACCCGGTGATTGATTACATCTATCCCGGACCGCAGGGCGGAAGCGTTGGTAGCTGGGCATTTGCCGCTTCGCGCGGCGATAATCAATCATTGGCAGAATTGGGTTTTGTTGTCGTAGAAATTGAAGGCACTTGCAACCCGTTGCGTTCCAAATCGTACCATGATATGTGTTATGGAAACATGAGCGATAATACCTTGCCCGATCAAATCAGCGGCATACAACAACTGGCTCAGAAATACTCATTTATGGATACAGGTAAGGTTGGCATTTGGGGACATTCCGGTGGTGGTTTTGCAACGGCTTCTGCCATGTTCCGTTATCCCGATTTCTTTAAAGTAGGTATATCAGAATCAGGCAATCATGAGAACAGAAATTACGAAGATGATTGGGGTGAAAGATACATTGGTTTGGAAACAAAAGATGCAAACGGAAAGTCGAATTATGAGCCGCAGGCAAACCCGTTATATGCAAAGAATTTAAAGGGAAAACTGATGCTCGCACATGGTATGCTGGACGACAATGTGCCACCTTACAATACGCTGCTTGTAATAGATGCATTAGAAAAAGCCAATAAAGATTATGACCTTGTTATCTTTCCAAACAGCCGGCATGGCTACGGTGAGTTTTCTTACTATATGATGCGCCGTCGCTGGGATTATTTTGTATTGAATTTATTAGGCGCAATGCCACCAAAAGATTATGAGTTAAAGATGAAAGAAGATCCGAGAAATATTACAAAATAAAATTAGTTAGACATTTATAAAGAAGCATGTATTTATACAAAGAGAATTATACAAAAGTCTGTATTCTGTATTGTCTCATTTTAACCTGCCATATCTTTTTTGTCGAATGATTTGATTGCTTGCCGTGCAAAATGATTCCCGGTTTTTAAAATTTTAATATTATTTTAAGTTGAAGTGTAGAAAAAATGTTTCACTTTAATGCTTCCTCCGCTTTTTTTAATCTCATTTGCAGTTGGTGTTCTTTTTGATATTTTAAAATTACACTATCTGCTTACCGTTATCCATTAAACATTGCTAAGCTCATAGATTTTTACTAACGATTGTAAAGAAATTTTATGAAATTCCTGGTTTCGCTGTTGATTTTTTTAATCATCCCACTTGTGTTTATTTCAATCCTGGTTTTTATTATCATGTCGCTTATAACCGACAAATTTTCTAAAAACGATTCCGCTGACTCATCGAAATTGTACTCTTTACTTAGTGATCGGGAAAGAGAAGATATAAGTCTTTATGCAGCTTAGTTTCGAAAGAAGTTAAGCTTCAATATAAGATGATGTGTAATGAAGCTAAAGCATTTTACAAATAAAAAAACCGCTCAAAACTGAGCGGTTTTTTTATTTGTAAATTAAAATTGCGACACAAATATTCTTGTGATTTTGTAAGTCAAAAAGCAAACACGTATTTATATACTTGTTATCAATCTTCCTTTCATTTAAACGCTTCAAAGAATAAGAAACCAGCTTATTCTTATAAATACCTTTGTATTTTTTAGAAATATAAATTCAATATAAACATCGAAGTAAAGTTCTTTATCAAACGTGTGCGTGGTTCTCTTTTTTATTTGCGGGTTATATTAGCGCTGTATTTCATTAAACAGAATCTCCATTTATATGAAAGCTATTATATCATTCCTCTTTCTCCTATTATCGTTGTCTCTGTTCGCGCAGCAAAAGCATGTATTTTCTTTACATAATAATGATTTTCTGTTGGATGGAAAACCGTTCCAGATTATCAGCGGAGAAATGCATCCGGCGCGTATTCCAAGAGAGTATTGGCAGAACCGGATACAAATGGCAAAAGCCATGGGATGCAATACCATAGCGGTTTACGTGTTCTGGAATTACCTGGAAACATCGCCAGGCAAATGGGATTTTAGTTCTGAAAACCGCGACATTGCGGCGTTTATAAAGTTGTGTCAGAAAGAAGGCATGTGGGTTATATTGCGTCCCGGTCCGTATGTGTGTGCCGAATGGGATTTTGGTGGCTTGCCTGCTTACCTGTTGCAAACACCAAACATTAAATTGCGCTGTATGGACAGCACATATATGGCTGCCGTTACAAGATATGTAGAACGCTTATCAAAAGAAGTTACATCGCTGCAATGCGATAATGGCGGACCGATATTAATGGTGCAGGTAGAAAACGAATATGGCAGTTATGGTAATGATAAAATATACTTAGAAACCCTACGTAAACTTTGGGTAAAAAATGGCATTACAGTGCCATTTTATACGGCTGACGGAGCAACCAATTTCATGCTCGATGCGGGTAATATAAAAGGCGCTGCCATTGGCTTGGATAGCGGCAGTGGCGATGAAGATTTTGCAACAGCAAAAAAGCACAATCCAAATGTGCCTTCTTTTAGCAGCGAAACCTATCCTGGCTGGTTAACACATTGGTTTGAAAAGTGGCAAAAGCCAGACACAGCCGAACTTTTAAAGGAAGTGACCTATCTATTAAAAAACAAAAAATCGTTCAATTTATATGTGATTCATGGAGGAACAAACTTTGGCTTTATGGCTGGCGCCAATGCATTCTCGCCAACGCAGTTTCAGCCGGATGTAACAAGCTACGATTATGATGCGCCAATTAATGAGCAAGGACAACCAACACCAAAGTATTATGCACTTCGCAAATTGATTGGTCAATATGTATCTTACAAAATACCGGCTGTTCCAAAAGCTGTAGAAGCTATGTCTGTCGCGCCTTTTGAAATGAAAGCAATGACTTCTGTCTGGAACATGTTGCCTTCGCCAATTAAAACACCACAGCCGCAACCGATGGAAAGTTTTGGTCAGTCGTCGGGTTATATTTTATACAGAACAAAGTTGATCGGACACAAAAGCGGCAAGCTAACCATTACAGAACCGCACGATTACGCACTAATTTTTCTGAACGGAAAATTTGTTGATACGGTTTACAGAGATGGTGGAAAATGGACGATTACATTACCCAAATCTGATGTTGAAAACCCGCAATTAGATATACTTGTTGAAGCGATGGGACATATCAATTTTGCGCAGTACATGATTGATAGAAAAGGCATTACCGACAGAGTTACATTAAACGGAATGACACTGATGGATTGGGAAACTTATTTGTTGCCGATGAATGATTCTGCTGTGAGTTCTCTGCAATCGTCAACAGTTGATACCGCAAAAAGAGGATTGTTTTTTTCGGGTAATTTCTCTTTGAATGAAGTGAACGATATGTATCTTGATATGAGCGCTTATACCAAAGGCGTTGTTTGGGTAAATGGTCACAACTTAGGCCGGTATTGGTTTGTAGGTCCGCAAAAACATTTGTATTGCCCGGCTTCTTATCTAAAGAAAGGAGAAAATAAAGTTGTTGTGTTTGATTTATTACAGCAAGAAGCCAAACCGATTAGCGGTGTAAAAACATTAGAATAAGAAATTTGATTTGATACTTTCTTTGTGTCTTTTCTTTCTTAAAGTCTTTGTGGTTCAAAATGCTTAATTGATAATAAGGCGTACAAGTGAGCAATTTGTTGCTTCGACACACAAATTGACAACAATGCTAAACCGGAGTATTGAAGCTCGTAACATAAAACTGTATTTTATATTGAAGCAATGAAACAGAACGGTTTTTGTAGTGTAATGAAAGACTAACGTTTTGAAGCGCCGATATAATTTGGTTTTATGGATTACGCATTGCTTTCCGATCAGCTGCTGGCTAAGCTTTTATATGCCGGCGACGATACTGCTTTTAAAGAAATTTATAATCGCTACTGGAAAAAACTTTACCACATAGCGCTCTTAAAAACTCATACGCAACAAGTAGCCGAAGAACTGGTTCAGACTATTTTTATATCGGTTTGGGAGAAACGGAGTATTGCGCTAATTGAACACCTGGAATCGTATTTAATGCGGGCGATGAAGTATAAAGTGATTAACTATATACAAAGTTTTTTATCTAAAGAAAAGCATTTGAAAACAGTAAGTGAAGCGGTTAGTAAAGAAGAGAATAATTCTGAATCGCAGGTGTTGCTTCACGAACTGAGTAGCGCCATATATACAGCCATAGAAAAGTTACCCGGAAAAACAAAAGCCATTTTTAAATTAAGTCGTGAAGAAAACCGTACCGTGAAAGAGATTGCACAACAAATGAACCTGTCTGAAAAAGCCGTTGAATATCACATTACGCAATCGTTAAAGCTGATGCGTTTACATTTAAAAGACTTCATTGTAATAGAAATTTTACTTTTCTTCATTCAACATTTTTAAAAAATTTATTTTCTTTTTAGGGTTTGTGCCCGGTAAACTGACTGTATAATAAAGAATGACTTTTACAGATTGTTTACCGCCAAACAAAGGTTGCTGAATGAGCCGCAAAGCTTTTCATTTATTATTAAAAAAATATCTCGACGGTAAATGTTCGCTACAGGAACAGGAACTGGTTGATCAATGGTATGAACTGTTGGATGATGAAGGTTTGCTCCTGAACAGATCAGCTAATTTATCTGTTGTTGAAGATCGTATCTGGCAAAAAATTCAGGATTCGGTTATTGTTCAACCACAAAGTGTTCAAAAGAAAACCGGCTTTTTATCTGCGATTCCGGATGCTTATAAATGGATAGCTGTGGTGTTGCTTATTGCTGTTGGTATTGGCCTGTTTACTATAAACAGCAAACACAAAATTCTTTCTGCAACACACATTTCTCATTTGCCGCAAAGCGATAATTTTTATACAACAACAAATAACACGAATCAGGTATTGCCTGTTGTATTAATTGATAAAAGTACGGTACAGTTACAGCCTGGCGCTGCTATATCTTATCCAAAACAATTTGCAGAAAACAAGCGCGAAGTGTATTTAGATGGCGCAGCTTTTTTTACAGTAACAAAAAATGCGGACTGTCCTTTTTTAGTGTACACAGGCACAATTGTAACGCAGGTTTTGGGAACCAGTTTTACCATACAAAAAGAGAACAATCGTTTTGAAGTCGCCGTGATTACCGGTAAAGTAGCTGTGTATGAAGAAGGTAATAAACAATTGCATAATAAAGGCGGCGTAGTAATAACGCCAAACGAAAAAGTAACGTATTACAGCGATAATCATCACTTTATTACATCGCTTGTTGACAATCCTGTAATTGTTGATAATAAAGAAGATTCGGTGCGAAAAGAAGAGCCGTTTCTTTTTAATGAAACGCCAATGCTGAATATCATAAAACAATTAGAAGATACATACGCTGTGCAGATTATGGCAGAGAATGAAAAGATAAATCAGTGTCTTTTTTCGGGTAATCTGTCAGGACAATCGTTGTATAATATGCTTGACGTGATTTGCCAGGCGATCGGTGCCAATTATGAAATAAGAGGAACCAGTATTATCTTAACCGGGAACGGTTGCGATTAAATTTTGCGTTGCGATTTTGATTTGATATAAATAAAAAGTGCTTGCGGCGTTTGCCAGGCTGCTGTATATAAATCTCATTTATTCATTAATAAGAACACGTATGAAAAGAAAGCTACCTCGTGCATCCATTCCGCTATGTATGCAAAGAACGCTGCTGCAATTGGTGCTGTATGTTTTGCTGGTTAATTTTTGTTTTGCCAAAGGCGCCGATGCGCAGGATTTGCTGAATAAGCAGGTTACCTTATCGGTACAAAACACGGAAGTAAAAAAAGTGATTGTTCAGTTACAGAACATAACACAAACCAAATTCATCTTCAGCACACAAGCGATTGATGGCAACAAGAAAATCAGTTTTTCCGTATCCAACAAAACACTGAAAGCGGTGCTGGATGAGTTTTTCAAGCCCTTGAATATCGAATACAAAATTGTAAACGACCAGGTGCTTTTGTATCGAAAAACAGCAGCTGTGTATGAAGCTGCCGCAACAGAACAACTAACTGTAAATGCGGAAGCCGACAGAACAATCAGCGGTACGGTTGTCGATTCTTCGGGGCGGCCACTTACCGGCGCTTCCATAACCATACAAGGCACAACACGCGGCACAACAACAGATGCACAGGGAACTTTTCAGCTAACCATTCCGGAAGGAGCTGTGGTGTTGGAAGTTTCGAGTGTTGGTTATCAACCGCAAACGGTGTCGGTTACAACACAAACCACGTTACAAATTACATTATCTGAAGTAGTAAGCGGATTGAATGATGTATTGGTTGTGGGTTATACATCGCAACGCAAAAAAGATTTAACCGGTTCAGTATCTGTCATCAGCAGTAAAGACATTAATAGTTTGCCCGTTGGCGGTGTTGATCAGATTATGCAAGGCAAAGCCGCAGGCGTTGCTATTACAGCGCAAACCGGCGCGCCAGGCGATGCCATTGCTGTGCGCATCAGGGGCGTAAGTACCATTGGTAACAACGATCCGTTGTATGTTATTGACGGTGTTCCCACGCGCGACGGCATCAGCCAAATATCACCGAATGATATCGAAAGCATCAACATTTTAAAAGATGCTTCTTCGGCAGCAATCTATGGTTCGCGTGCTGCCAATGGTGTCGTGATTATAACAACAAAGCGTGGTAAATCGGGCAAAGCCAGGTTGAGCATAAATGCTTATACCGGTTTTCAAACACCGGTAAACCTGATAAAAATGGCAAACACGCAGCAGTATGTAAATGCGTATAATATTGCTGCTGCAAATGATGGAAGACAACAAATTCCATCAGGCATGTTAGATACTTTGCCGGATGTAAACTGGCAGAAAGCTGTATTATCAAATGCGCCTATCAATAACCTGCAGGCAAGTGTAAGTGGCGGCAACGAAACATCAAACTATATTGTATCGGCTACTTACTTTAAACAAGACGGTATGATAGATAATTCATCTTACGACCGCTTTAATATACGCACGGCGGTAAACAGTACATTATCTAAAATTTTTAAAGTGGGAACCAATATCAATATTGCATATTCAAAAAGACGTGAAGTAGGAACCTCCGGCGATGGTTTTGGAGATGGAAATCCAGGCGCGAGTGTAATGCGTTATGCGCTTTTCAGAACACCGGCAACACCGGTATATAATAAGAACGGAGATTTTGTTGATTTGCCCGATAATACACAGTTTTTTGGTGATGGTTTAAACCCGGTTGGACTGGCGGCTAATACCGATAGAAATTTCGATAATTATTCTTTGTTAGGCGATGTGTTTTTAGAAGTATCGCCCATAAAAAATTTAAAACTAAGAACTGATTTAGGCGGCAATTTAATCATCACAGATTATAAGCAATTCTTTCCTACCTGGGGCATCAATCGCTTTATTAATTCACCCAATAGTTTAGCTCAATCCAACTCGAACGAGCTATCTTATAACTGGACAAACACAGCTACTTATAATCTTCATTTCGGTACGGCGCATACCATTAATTTGCTGGCCGGAACAGAAGCTATCAAGTATGATTTGAAGGACATGTCTGCATCAAGACAAAACTTTGTAGATCAATCCAACGTCTTTCAATATTTGAATAATGGTTTGCAATCGCAACAGAATGGCGGCGGCGAAACGCATTGGGCCTTATTCTCCCTTTTTGGCCGCGCCGATTATAATTATGATGATAAATACTTAGCCAATTTCAACTTCCGCAGAGATGGTTCTTCGCGCTTAGTTCCTACCAACCGGTATGGTAATTTTTATTCCGGTTCCGTTGGCTGGCGTCTTGATCATGAAAACTTTTTAAAGAACAGTAAGAATATTTCACTGTTAAAACTGCGCGCCGGAATTGGTCAGTTAGGCAACCAGGAAATAGGCAATTATCCGTATGCTTCCTTAATCGGATCAACGGCTTATTATCCCTTTGGTGGAACACCTTCACAAGGCTATTCCATTATCGCTGAAGGCAATCCGGATGTGCGCTGGGAAATCACCACGCAAACTGATGTTGGTTTAGACTTAGGTTTATTCAAAAATTCATTAACCATAACGGCTGATTATTTCATAAAAAATACAACCGGCGTATTGTTAGGAATACCGGTTCCCAGCAGCGCAGGCAGCTTTGGAACACCCACCGTAAACGCAGGCAAAATAAGAAACCAGGGATTTGAATTGGAAGCTTCTTACCGCAATTATATTGGTAAGAAATTCTCTTATGAATTGATTGGAAATTTTGCAACGCTGCAAAACAAAGCCGTTTCGTTAGCCGGTTCTACGCCTATTGTTGGCGGACGTGTTGATAACAATTACTATGCAACAATAACTACGGTTGGTCATTCTGTTGGTGAGTTTTATTTATTGCAGGCAGATGGTATTTTTCAAACACCGGAAGATGTATTTACACATGCTTACCAGGGAAATAATATACAGCCGGGCGATGTGAAATTTAAAGATGTAAGCGGACCAAAAGGCGTTCCCGATGGCGTGATTGATAACTATGATCGTGTGTACGCCGGAAGCCCGTTGCCTAAGTTTACTTATGGATTAACAGGCAATTTTGGCTATGCCGGTTTTGATTTGAGTTTGTTTTTTCAAGGTGTATATGGAAACAAATTATACAATCAAATCAATACAGATATTGAAGGATTTTACCGCGCGTTTAATATTACAGAACGTACCGCTACAGAAAGCTGGCATGGCGAAGGAACATCAAATACATTACCCCGTTTGTCATGGACGGCAGGTACCAATAACAAGCAACCTTCCACAAGGTTTTTGGAAGATGGTTCTTATCTACGTTTAAAAAATGTGCAGTTGGGTTATCGCATACCAAACAGTATCATCAATAAATTAAAAATATCTTCCGTTCGCTTTTTTGTGAGTGCGCAAAATATATTCACTATTACCAAATACACGGGTTTAGATCCTGAAATGTATTTAAACAACAATTCTCTTGGCGATGGTGTAAGAGCCGTTGGTATTGATTGGGGAACGTATCCATCGGCACGTACTTATACATTTGGTGTAACTGCTAATTTTTAAATGATTGTTTATTATGAAAAGAAATACAATAAAAATAGTCGGCTTTCTTTTGCTGGCAACAGGCTTGTTCAGTTGTAAAAAGTTTTTAGACCAGGAAATTTTAGGAAGTTATCAGTCGGCAAATTATTTTACGTCTGACGCCAATGCGGTAAATGCAATCAACGCGGCTTATCCCGATCTGGCTTTTACCGATGCTTCTTCCAATGCAGTTTGGGTTTTGGGTGATGTGGCATCTGATGATGCTATCAAAGGCGGAAATCCCGGCGACCAGGCAGATTTTGAGAACATTGACGAGTTTAATATCCTGCCTTCCAACTCAGCCGTCGAAGCGGTTTGGAAGCGTTATTATGATGGTGTTTTTAAATGTAATGTTGTGATAGATGGATTAACCAACAATACAACGATTTCGCAGGCTACAGCTACGTCCTGTTTGGGACAAGCCAAATTTTTACGGGCGTATTATTACTTTATTCTCACCAATTTTTATGGCGATATTCCGCTGCATTTAAAAGTGGAAACACCGGATGAATTGCAAAGTCCGGCTATACCACAAGCGCAGGTGTTTGCCCAGATTCTAAGCGACTTGCGTGATGCCAGCATTGCTTTACCGGCAAGCCAAACAGATGCGGGTTTGGGCAGACCCACCAAAGGCGCAGCGCTTGCGTTAATGGCTAAGACTTATCTATTTGAACAGCAGTGGGATTCGGCTGCTATCATGGCGCAACAAGTGGATGCGTTGGGTTATCAATTAACTCAAAAATATACAGATAACTTCAGCGCTTCCACCAAAACAAATACAGAAACCATCTTTTCTGTATGGCATGCAAAAGGTAAAAGTCCGTACCAGGGAAATAATTTAAACCAATGGTTTGCACCGCGTTCCATAAACGGTTACGGCTTCTTTTATCCAACCCAAAGTCTGGCAGATAATTACGAAAAAGCCACCGATGGCACGGTTGATCCGCGTTTGGATTATACGATGGCAAGAGAAGGCAAAAGTTATTATGATGTCTCATTTGATCCGTCGTGGTCAACAACTGGTTATATTACCAAAAAGCAGGTTCAGCCGCTTTCTGAAGTGCCGACAACAACCAAAGGCGATGGCGACGTAAATTATGAAGCCATACGTTATGCAGATATTCTGTTGGTAGAAGCAGAAGCTTTCAATGAGCAGGGAAACAGTTCTGCGGCTTTGGCTCCGTTAAACAAAGTTCGCAAACGCGCGCGTGAATCTTATTTGTATGATTCATTGCCGGGTGCCGGAACCATTCCGGATGGTTTGCTGCCTGATATTACAACAACCGACCAGTCGCAACTGCGTGATATTATTCGCCGCGAACGCAGAAGCGAACTGGCGCTTGAGTTTCAGCGTTTCTTCGATGTTATGCGTTATGGCAGTGCGTATGCAACCAGCGCGTTAAGCGACAAGCCGAATTTTAATTATACAAATAATCGTTTCTTCCCCATTCCGCAAAGCGAAAGAGACACTAACAAGAAGCTATAATTCGTAGATAATAAAAACACATTTATGCGTACATTCTATCTTATCATATTTCTTCTGCTTACCGGATTTGTTTTTTTAGATTCCTGTAAAAAAGATGATAACAAGCCGTCAACTTATAACAGTGATGAATCAGCGCTCACTGCACTTATAGATTCAGCAACCAATATTTACAATACAAGTATAGAAGGAAAAAAAGCCGGTGAATATGCTATTGGTTCGCGCCAGCCGCTCGACAGCACTATCCGGTTGGCAACAACCATTAGCCAAAGCAATGCCTATCCGCAGCAGGAAGTAAACAATGCGGTAGAAAGTCTGCGTCGTTCCCTGATAAAATTCAATACTTATTTAATACAGGAAGTATCGCCGCAATTCTTAGTTGCGCAATGGTTGTTTAATGGCAATACAATAGATTCTTCCGGTCATGGTCACGATGGTACATTAAAAGCTGGTTGGGTTGGTAGCGATGCTAAATCAGCCAAAGCCGGAACTACTTTACCGCAATTGGTTACCGACCGTTATGGGCAGGCAGGAATGGCTTACGATTTCAACAACGCTGCCTATGTGGAAGTTCCTTACAGTGCGGACCTGAACCCAACAAGTTTTACATTGACATTATGGGTAAAACGGCATGGCACGAACAGCAACAATTATATCTTTTCACTTGATAGATGGAATGGTTTTAAGTTCCAGTTACAAAGTGCGAATTACCCGTTTCTTACTGTACATACGGCTTCGGGTTATTCCGATGTTGATGCCGGCGCTGCTGTACCGGATGAAACCTGGACACAGATTGGTGCTTCTTATACAAATGGCACGATGAAGTTTTATGTAAATGGTGCACTGGTAAAAACGCAAGCTATCAATGGTGCTTTGGTTACGCTGACCGATCCGGTTCCGCTGGCTATTGGTAACGAGCTTCCGAAAGACACGTATGACCTGGTAAATTCATCAAGTTCGTATGCTTTTTACGGCGCGAATTATTTTATCGGTTCAATTGATGATATTCGTTTTTACAATACAGTATTAAGCGATGCAGAAGTGCAATCTATTCATACACAGGAAGCGCCATAAAATATAAAAAAGTTACAGATTGCTTTCGTTCTGCTTTTTTACATTTTATTTTTGAGTTCTTACTTCACATCATAACATAAACATGATTCGTTTGAAACAACTTTTTGTTATTATCACAACAGTTATTATCGGTCTATGTGCCTGCCGGTCTTCGGGTAACAAAGCAGAAACGGCAGGCGCCGATTCAACGGCTGTAACAACAACAGATACGAACAGTTGGGCATTGCTTCCGTTTATCAAAACAGATAATGCAAACCCGATTTTACAACCGGGCGATAATACGTTTCTGGATCCGATTACACACAAGTTAACGGGCTGGGAAGCTAAGAATGTTTTTAATCCTGCAGTTGCTGTTCGTAACGATACATTGTTCATGTTGTATCGTGCGCAGGACAGTATTGGCAAGCCAACCGGAACATCCAGAATCGGCTTGGCTTCAAGTACCGATGGAATTCATTTTGCACGTTATCCATCGCCTGTTTTATATCCGCAAAACGATGCTTATAAAAAATGGGAATGGCAAGGCGGCTGCGAAGATCCGCGCGTAGTACAAGACAGTGCCGGCTTGTATTATATGACGTATACGGCTTACGATGGAACGATGGCGCGTTTATTAATTGCCACATCGCCGGACTTAGTACATTGGACAAAACACGGGTCTGTATTTGCTAAAGCTTACAATGGTAAATATGTAAATAAATGGAGCAAATCAGGCTCTATTGTTTCTACTTATAAAGACGGCAAAATAACGGCAACACGTGTTAACGGAAAGTACTGGATGTATTGGGGTGATTTGTTTATTTGGGCAGCGACTTCTGATGATTTGATAAACTGGACGCCGGTTGAAATGCAGCCGGGACAAAAGCCTCCCGTTCCATTAAAAGGTGTTGCCGAAAAAGTGCCTGATTTGCAAATCGCCATTCCAACCCGCACCAATATGTTTGATAATGATTTGGTAGAATCCGGACCACCGGCAATGCTTACCGACAAAGGAATTTTGTTGTTGTACAACAGCCGCAGTATGCCGCCGGATGGCGATAAAGAATTGAAAGAAGGAACTTATATAACCGGGCAGGTTTTGTTAGATAAAAATGATCCGACAAAAATTTTGAAGCGATTAGATCATTATTTTATGAAGCCTGAAAAGCCTTATGAATTAACCGGCGAAGTAAATAAAGTTTGTTTTATTGAAGGATTGGCTCAGTTTCATAATCAGTATTTTCTTTATTACGGAACCGCCGATTCTAAGATAGCTGTGGCAGAGCATAAATAAGATAAGTTCTGAAATTAAATAGATACATCAAATAAAAAAATTTGAGGAAAAGTCGTGTTCAATTTCGCCATTTTGAATGGATTTTATTTGCTCAGTTCTATATCTTTTTCATCAGCAAACCTTCTTTCAAGTATATTAAAAAAGTTCCGGATTCTTAATAGAATCCGGAACTTTTTTATTGAGAAGAGCAGTAAAGTTTTCTTTAATACAATAAAGTATAAACAAAAAATTTACACATCTAATTTCGCATACTTCGCATGTGTTTCAATAAACTCTCTGCGTGGCGCAACTTCATCGCCCATCAGCATACTAAATACACGGTCGGCTTCGGCAGCACTTTCTAAAGCTACCTGTTTCAGGGTACGGCGAGCCGGGTCCATAGTGGTTTCCCAAAGCTGGTCAGCATTCATTTCACCCAAACCTTTGTAGCGTTGAATGCCAACGCTGTCTTCTTTTCCATTGCCCAAACGTTCTACCCACATTTTACGTTGCTCTTCGTTATAAGCGTAATGCGCTTCTTTTCCTTTTTTAACCAGGTAAAGTGGCGGCTGTGCAATATAAACGTGCCCTTGCTGCACCAGCTCTTTCATATAACGGAAAATGAAAGTCAATATCAATGTTGCGATGTGAGAACCATCCACGTCAGCATCCGTCATAATAATCAGTTTATGATAACGAAGCTTTGTAATGTTCAGCGCCTTCGGATCTTCGGCCGTACCAACAGTTACACCCATAGCTGTGAAGATGTTGCGGATTTCCTCATTCTCATAAATCTTATGTTCCATCGCTTTTTCCACGTTCAGAATTTTACCACGCAGTGGCAAAATCGCCTGGAAGCTACGTTCGCGACCTTGTTTGGCAGTACCGCCGGCGCTATCACCCTCAACCAGATACAATTCGCAACGTTCCGGGTCTCGCTCACTGCAATCAGCCAGTTTACCAGGCAAACCGCTACCACTTAAAACTGTTTTGCGCTGCACCATTTCGCGGGCTTTTTTAGCCGCTACGCGAGCCTGCGCTGCCAAAACAACTTTGCTGATGATATTCTTAGCTTCTTTTGGATTTTCTTCGAGATAATGCTCTAAGGCACGCGCCACGGTCGTGTGCACAACGCCGCTTACATCGCTGTTTCCCAGTTTCGTTTTTGTCTGACCTTCAAACTGTGGTTCCGGCACTTTTACCGAAATAATCGCGCTTAAACCTTCGCGAAAATCATCGCCTTCCACAGCCACTTTTGCTCTTTCAAACAAACCTTGTTTATCACCATAGGTTTTAAAAACTCGTGTTAAAGCCTGGCGGAAACCGGTAACGTGCGTACCACCTTCAATTGTATTAATATTATTTACGTAAGAGAAAATGTGTTCTTTAAAATCGTCGTTATAAGTGAGAGCAACTTCTACGGTTACATTGCTGGCTGCATCGTGACCTTCTACATATAATGGCTTGCCAATAAGTGAACTGCGGTTGCCGTTTTTATCGAGCATTTCCACAAACTCGATAATGCCGCCTTCGCTGTAAAACTCTTTGCTGTATGTAATATCGCTGTCGTCTTTTTCACGAAGATCATTGAGTAATATCTGTATTTTTTTATTGAGGTAAGAAAGTTCGCGCAGGCGACCTTCTAAAATTTCCCGGTTATAAATTCCACTCTGGAAAATAGATAAATCCGGCCAAAAACGAACATAAGTTCCGGTTTTATCACTGGTACCAATTTCCCGCACCGGGTATTCCGGAATGCCGGTATGATATTCCTGTTCAAACATTTTTCCTTCGCGCTGAACAATTACGTGGCAAGTAGTGCTCAGAGCGTTTACGCAACTGACACCAACACCATGCAAACCGCCGGAAACTTTATATGTGTCTTTATCAAATTTACCACCGGCGTGCAACACAGTCATCACAATTTCTAACGCGCTGCGCTTTTCTTTGGTTGTAATACCAGTCGGAATGCCACGTCCGTCATCCTGAACGCTTATCGAATTATCTTCATGAATGGTAACCGTAATATTTTTACAATAACCGGCAAGTGCTTCATCAATCGAGTTATCTACAACTTCATACACAAGGTGGTGAAGACCTTTAACGCCGACATCACCAATATACATTGCGGGGCGTTTGCGAACCGCTTCTAAACCCTCTAAAATCTGAATACTGTCTGCGCCATAAGTCTTGGGTTGCGGCGCTTCTATGGTAAGTGTTTCTTCGTTCATATTTTACGTGCTAAATCCTTGTAAAAAGAGCATTTTACAATCTGGCGAAGTTACTTAAAATTAGTCGTTTTGCCATGCCATAAAACCATTTTGTGTCCTTATATTTTGTTATAAAAACGCTACAAAAATTAGCTTTCTACACTTATTATTTATTTTTAATAAGTAATTTTTCTATTGTTCTCTTTTTATGAATTATGAATGGCTTCTTACATTCGCTTTGCGAAGCGAAAAACTGATATTATAAAAAGGAAGAAGCTTATACCGCGGCAGCGCGTGAGGGATAGAAGCGGAAAGGCGGAGCAAGGAACAAGAATACAAGATACAAGATGTAAGAAGCGGCGCTGCGGAGTTATTTCGGTCATAATGATTTTTATGGTCTAAATGAGTGCTTTACAGTTGCAGCGGATAGGCCGCTTGGTTGTCTTGCGGGTAAGCTACGAGCAATTAAAAATTCAGCAGAATGAAAGCCGCAGGCACCAAAGAGATTAAAGAAGAATTGAAAAGCCTGCCGCAAAAGGAAGTGATAGAACTTTGCCTGCGGCTGATAAAATATAAGAAAGAAAATAAAGAGCTGCTCAGCTATATTTTATTTGATGCGCACGACCGCCAGGGTTATGTAGATATAATAAAAGCCGAGATGGACGAAGAGTTTGTTGCTTTGCCTAAAAACAGCCGGTATCTGGTAAAAAAAGGCTTGCGCAGTATGCTGCGAACCTTTGCCAAATACAGTCGTTATATGGGAGAAAAAGAAGCTGAAGTGGAGTTGCGGCTGCATTTTTGCCGGAACATGAAGAACGCAGGCATGGCATCGCATTCGTACCAGGCGACGATGAAAATGTACACGTCTCAACTGGGTAAAATACAAGAGTTGATATCCGGATTGCACGAAGATCTGCAGTTCGATTTTCAGAAACAATTGAATGCGTTAACTAACTGAACGTCGAAAGAAAAATGTTTTATTTGCTGACAACAAAACTGTTACAAAAATGGAATTACATATTACGAAAAATGTAAAGGAGCTAAGTGCGCAAGCTGCCGATTTTATTGTGGAACATATCAATACAACTTTACAAAAGCAGTCAAAATATACACTTGCTTTATCTGGCGGCAGCACGCCAAAGGCTTTGCACGAATTGTTGGCAAGCGATGCTTATAAAGGACATATTGACTGGAGTAAAATTCATTTTTTCTGGGGCGATGAGCGCTTTGTTCCTTTCAGCGATGAGCGCAACAATGCAAAGATGGCGTTTGATACTTTGCTTGATAAAGTGCCGGTAAATAAAGAGCATATTCACATTATGCAGACGGAAAATATTACGCCGGAAGCATCGGCTAACGCATACGAAGAATTGCTTCATCAATATTTTCCTTTGGTGCATACGCATCACCCCGATGATCATCCCGACAATACGCCTTTTACTACATTTGATTTGATTATTTTAGGCTTAGGCGATAACTCGCATACATTATCGTTATTTCCGCACCAGCCAATTATTTTTGAAACTGAAAAATGGGTTGATTCTTTTTACTTAGATGAACAAAGTATGTACCGCGTAACGCTTACACATCCGGTTGCCAATCATTCGGCTTGTGTGATGTTTTTGGTGGCTGGTTCAGGCAAAGCAGAAGCAATGAAGCATATTTTGAAAGACAATTACAATCCGGATGAATACCCGGCGCAAATCATCAAACCAAAAGGTGAATTGCATTGGTTTTTAGATGAAGCTGCGGCGGCTGATTTGAAGTAATTTTTCTCATTGAATTGATACTATTTATAAAAATCAATTCAACTAAGCCTTGTTATTTCAGCGATAGAGAAATCTCTGATGTTTAATCTATATTCATTTTCAGAAATACTTCGATTCTTCAGCAAACGTTGTTGCATTTGATTTGTATGTCAACTTCTTCTTGAATCTTGATTCTTGGCTCTTATTTCCTGAAACTTGAATCTTCCATCTTGTTTCTTAAATCTCATTTCTTGTGTCTTCTCCTTAACGTTTGTACATGTATTTTTGCATCTGAAAACAAGAAGACATGGAGTTAGCTGCGTTGTATGATAAAGCTTTGAATTTTGAATTTTTATCAGTGGAAGAAGGTGTGTATTTGTTTCATCAGGCGCCTCTTACAGAGCTGATGTATATTGCTGATACGCTTAGACAGAAACAAGTTCCGCATGGTAAAGTAACCTGGCAGATAGACCGCAATGTAAATACAACCAATGTGTGTATTGCCAATTGCAAATTCTGCAATTTTTACCGTATTCCCGGCAGCCCGGATGCGTATATTACAGACATGGATACGTATCGCCGCAAGGTGAATGAGACCTTTAAATACGGCGGCGACCAATTGTTACTACAAGGCGGACATCATCCGAATTTGGGTCTTGATTTTTACGCGAAAACGTTCCGGCAACTGAAGTCAGAATTTCCAACATTAAAACTTCATACACTCGGACCGCCGGAGATTGCACACATTTGTAAGCTCGAAAAAATGAGTCATCACGATGTATTGAAAGCGTTGCAGGAAGCCGGCATGGATTCGTTGCCCGGCGCCGGCGCAGAAATATTGGTTGACAGAGTAAGAAGATTAATCAGTAAAGGAAAATGCGGTGCTGATGAATGGCTTGCTATCATGCACGAAGCGCACGAACTGAATATTACAACCAGTGCCACCATGATGTTTGGTCATGTGGAAACCATCGAAGAGCGCTTTATTCATTTGGTTCGCCTGCGCGATACGCAAGCTATCAAACCAACATCGGCAAAAGGTTTTTTAGCCTTTATTCCCTGGACTTTCCAGGATGTTGATACGTTGCTCACACGTATTCGCGGCGTGCATAATTTAACCACTTCCGAAGAATATATCCGCATGATTGCATTAAGCCGCATCATGCTTCCGAATGTGTTGAATGTGCAGGCAAGCTGGCTTACCGTTGGCAGGCAAACCGCGCAGCTTTGCTTACGTGCCGGTTCTAACGATTGGGGCAGTATTATGATTGAGGAGAATGTGGTAAGTGCTGCCGGTGCACCGCATCGCTTTACTTCCACAACCATTCAGCAAGCCATTCGCGAAGCTGGTTTTGAACCACAACTTCGTAATCAGCAATATGAGTGGCGCAAAATTCCGGATGCGATTGTTGAACAGGTGATTGATTATTAGAAGAACGCGGCGTTCTGGGTTTTAGGTAAATACAGTTGAATTGTAAACTTCAATTAACATCGTTTTTCGAAAGATTGACTAAATATGCCATTATACCAGATTGGACAGCAACTTGATTTTATTAAAGAAACTTCATTCAAGTATGAACGTGAAATTTAGCAATTAATTGAGCGAAATTTGAGATCATTGTTAAAGCTTGATTTTATTCGCTCTGAATTCTCTTTAAATAATTTTCGTATTGACACTTTAGCCTTTGATACTGAGTTGAAAGCTTTTATAATAATTGAGTATAAAAGGGATAAGACTTTTAGCGTTATTGATCAAGGTTATGCATGTTTATCTTTGATGTTGAATAATAAAGCTGATTTTATTTTAGAATATAATGAAAGCCAAAATCAAAGTCTTAAAAGAAGTGATGTTGACTGGTCTCAATCTAAAGTAATTTTTGTTTCTCCCTTATTTACTACCTATCAGCGGGAAGCTATAAATTTTAAAGATTTGCCAATTGAGCTTTGGGAAGTCAGGAAGTTTGAAAACAATACCATTTCTTTTGAACAAATTCAGAAAGCTTCAGCTAAAGAATGTATTAAAACGCTTTCCCGAAATAATGATACAGTTGAAGCTGTAAGTAAAGAAGTAAAAGTTTATACAGAACAAGATCATCTTTCTAAAGTTGATTTTGAAACACGTGAGTTTTACGAACAATTTAAAGAAAGGCTATTAAATTTAGATGATAATGTAACTGTTCAACCGAAGAAACAGACAATAGGATTTAAAGTTGATAACAATATATTTTGCGACATTGTTTTACAAGGAAAAGGATTTAAAATTTATTTAAATTTAAAAAGTAACGAACTTCAAGATCAGAAAAATATAGCACGAGATGTTTCAAATGTTGGGCACTGGGGTAATGGAGCCTATGAAATTAAATTATCCGATTTTGAAGATATAGATTATGTGTTGAGTCTTTTAAAACAATCTCTTCGTAAAAACAAAGAATAATATAGTAATCTGTATTCTTTTATTTCATACCCAAAACCCATACTTCAAAGCTTTTTATTATGGCACGAATACAAACTAACAAAGACACATCGCGTAAAGATATTATTGTACAAGCGGCGGCAGCTTTGTTTGTAGAGAAAGGCTACAAAGCAGCCAGTATGCGCGATCTGGCTGAAAAAGTCGGCGTGGAAGCTGCCAGCTTATACAATCATATACGCAGTAAAACTGACTTATTACATGACATTTGTTTTGTAGTTGCTAACCGCTATTGGGAAGAAATGAGCCGCGTAGAAGCTGAAGATACAACCGCCATTCAAAAGATAGAAGCGTTGCTTCGGTTTCTTATCAACCAAATGATTTTTTATTTTGATGAAGTGCATGTTAGCGACAGGGAATGGCGTCATCTGGCTGAACCTTATCTGTCTAATTTTCAAACGCAACGTCGTAACTTCCGCAAGCGGTTTGCTGCGATTGTAGAAAAAGGAATTGTAAAGGGAGAAATAAAATCTATAGACGCATCAACATCTGTTTTAATTATGCTTCATGCCATCAGCGGTATTGAAAGCTGGCATCGCAGCAAGCGAAAAATCAATGATAAAGAGCTGGAAGAAAATATGATTACGATTATGCTGGATGGCTTGCGAAAATGATTTTATAGAACACGGATGACACGGATTTTATGCACGGATGGTCTGGATTTTAATTTGATGTAATGTATACATGAATGTGATATGGGCGTAAGTAAATGTTACTTATTCAATTCTAAAAATCCGCGCATGAAATCCATATCATCCGTGTTCCAATGCATTCACCATAGCTTTAACTTCGGTTTCATTAGCAATGTAAACATTGCCATAATCGCTTACTTCTTTATTCATGTACGTAACCGGATTGGGAGCCTTTATTCTGGCGGATGAATGAAATTCCCAAGCACCACTTTCTTCTTTAAGTTGTTTAATGTTCAATGATTTTATGCCGGCACCGGGCATAATAATAATTCTATCGCCGGCTTGTTTTACCAGCTTGTTCAATAGCTCTCCGGCATCTGGCGCAGCGCTTTTTTGTCCGGATGTAAGAATACGCTCACAGCCGCAACTGATGATGTCTTCCATAGCTTTGAACGGATCGGGCGCACAATCAAACACGCGGTTACAGGTAACACCCATGGTTCCCGCCCATTCTACAATACGTTTCAGACGCCCGGTATCTATTTGAGCATCTATGGTTTGAATACCGACAGAAATGCCATCACAACCCAGTTGTTTACACATCTTAATATCATCTTTCAAAATGGCAAATTCATCATCACTATAAAAATAGTTGCCGGAGCGCGGGCGCAAAATCGGGTATAAAAGAATGGATACTTTTTCCCTGGCTCTTTTTATCATTCCATAACTTGGTGTTGTGCCGCCTTCAATCGGGTTGTCGCATAATTCAACCCGGTAAGCGCCGGCTCTTTCTGCGATTATACATGAATCAACATGAAACGCACACACTTCCAATATCGCTTTCTTTATCATAATACTTTATACATTCTACATAATACAATTATGAATAATGACTCTTTGCTTTAAACACTTGTTCTACGCCGTCGCTTTTAACTGAATAAGTAAAACCGGGCTGCAAACTAAAACCGCCATATTCGCCTTGTTTATTAAGTGCAATAAAACCAACCTGTATACCTTTCGATTTTTCGGGACTGCGTTGAATAATACGTTCTACGGCTTCTCTGCAGGCATCTTCCGGTTTTCTGCCCTGGCGCATCAATTCTACAACAAGATGAGAGCCGACAATACGTATCACTTCTTCGCCAACACCGGTTGATGTAGCCGCGCCAATTTCATTATCTACATATAAACCGGCGCCGATTACCGGCGAATCGCCCACGCGGCCATGCATTTTAAAAGCCATGCCGCTGGTAGTACAGGCACCGCTTAAATCGCCGTTGCTATCCATAGCCATCATACCAATCGTATCATGATTATCCGGTCCGCCGGGCATCGGGTCTTTCTTCTTATCGTACAAGCGGTTTTCTATATTGATTTCAGGTTTGTAATTCGCTGTTTTCAGCCATTCTTTATACGCTTTTTCACTTTCCGGTGTCAGCAGGTTTTCTTTTTTAAAACCATTTGCCAGCGCAAATTGCAAAGCGCCATCGCCAACCAATATCACATGCGGCGTTTTCTCCATTACCAAACGGGCAACCGAAATCGGGTGCATAATATGTTCAATGCACATCACCGCACCACAATTGTATTTATCATCCATAATGCAGGCATCAAGCGTTACAAATCCGTCACGATCGGGCAATCCGCCATAACCAATGGTTTGTATGGTTGGATCGGCTTCGGGAATTTTTACTCCGGCTTCTACGGCATCTAACGCCCGGCCGCCTTTGCTCAACACTTCCCAGGCACCGGTATTCGCTGATTTACCAAAATCCCAGGTAGAAACAACAACCGGGTTATTTTTTACAATTCTGTTTTTTTTAGCAGCGGCTAATACCGAATTGCCTTCTAACAATACGGCTGAACCGATAGCTGCTGTTTGCAAAAAATTTCTGCGTGATGCCATAAGTGTTTTATTTAAAATGAGTTAGTATGTAAGATAAATTTTTCTGGTAAAACAAGAATACTGCTTTGCCAGAAGCAAATAGAAATGTTTTAAAGAAATGCAAAAAAAATTTTTTTATTCCGAAAAATAATAGCTCTTTTGTGTAAACGATTGCTCGGATTAATTGCCATCAAAAATTACGATACAAGACTTAGCTGATGAATTGAAATTAACGACTGCAACCGTATCGCGTGCGCTCAATAATCATCCGCGAATCAGTGACAATACAAAGAAATTAGTGCAGGAATTAGCGGTAAAAAGAAATTACCGCCGCAATAAACTGGCTTCGTCTTTACGCTCTGGTAAAACACACATGATAGGTGTGATTATACCCAGCGCAGAGATAAATTTTTTTGGCTCCGTAGTTCATGGAATTGAAAGTTTAGCAATTACAAAAGGATATAATATTCTTCTTTATCAAAGCAATGAAACCGCGAAGTATGAGAAGAAAGCAATTGAAACATTTATAGATATTGGTGTTGATGGCGTGCTGGCTTCTATCGCAAAAGACGCGCACGAATTTTCGCATTATCTCGACTTAAAAGAGGCGGGAATTCCGCTTGTTTTCTTTGACAGAAGTAAGGATATGCTTAACATTCCTTCGGTAATTGTAGATGACTTTAAAGGCGGTTATATTGCTACAGAGCACTTGCTGCATCAGGGTTACAAGCGCATTGGTCATATCAGCGGTCAGCTTCATTTAAAAACTTTTAACGACCGCTTACATGGTTATAAAGCTGCCCTGGCAGCCAATGATATTGAGATAGATGAGTCGCTGATATATAATGGAAATGTTTCGATACAGGCAGGCAGAGATGCCATTGATTATTACATGAAGTTGCTGCAACCGCCTGATGCAATTTTTTGCGTGGAAGATTTTACAGCTCTTGGTGTTGTAAAAGAAGCCAAAGAACGTAATATTCCGATTCCTGAAAAATTGGGTGTG
>CBDATZ010000020.1:0-13378 GCA_965199845.1 Ilyomonas sp. | reverse complement strand
GCTTCAATCTTATTCCCATTCGATGGTTGCCGGTGGCTTGCTGCTGATGTCGTACACCACGCGGTTAATGCCTCTAACATTGTTAATAATTTCGTTAGACACATGCGCTAAAAAATCGTAAGGCAGGTGTGCCCAATCTGCTGTCATACCATCAACAGACGATACGGCCCGTAAAGCAATGGTATGTTCATACGTTCTTTCATCACCCATAACGCCAACGCTTTTTACAGGCAATAAAATGGTGCCGGCCTGCCAAACGCTATCGTATAAATTATGTTCTTTTAAAGCGTTGATATATATGTCATCTGCCTGCTGCAAAAGGTTTACTTTTTCTTCCGTACCTCTCCCAGAATGCGGATTGCCAAACCCGGCCCCGAAAAGGATGCCGCTGTATCATATCGGTTGGAATGCCAAGTTCCAAACCCACTTTTCTCACTTCATCTTTAAACAAAGACCGCAGCGGCTCTATTAAGTTTAAAGTGCATTTTTTCGGGCAGTCCGCCAACGTTGTGGTGCGATTTAATGGTAACCGAAGGTCCGTGTACACTTACGCTTTCTATTACATCGGGATAAATGGTGCCTTGCCCCAGAAAGCGCGCTTCCGGCACTTTGGCCGCTTCCTGCTGAAACACATCAATAAACAATTTACCAATGGTTTTTCGTTTGGCTTCGGGGTCGGTTTTACCTGCTAACTCCCTATAAAACAATTGTTTCGCATCAATGCCGGTTACGTTCAATCCAATCTGTTCATACGTTGCCAGCACCTGCTCAAATTCGGCCTTGCGCAATACGCCGTTATCTACAAAAATACCATGTAGCCTGTTGCCGATAGCGCGACTGATAAGCGTTGCTGCAACCGTGCTGTCAACACCGCCGCTAAGCGCCATAATCACATGTGCGCCGCCCAATCTGAAGCTTCAGTTGCTCAATGGTTTCCTGCACAAACGAAGCGGGCGTCCAGTTCTGGCTGCAATGGCAAACCGTAACCAGAAAATTTTTCAGAATTTTTTTTTCCTTCGGTGGAATGATACACTTCAGGGTGAAACTGCAAACCATACACAGGGCGGCTGTCGTGGGTTTTATAACAAAAAGCTGCCACCGGAATGCTGTCTGTTGTTGCTGTAATTTCAAAACCTTCCGGCAGCTCGCTGATCGAGTCGCTATGACTCATCCAAATCTGGCTCAGATCGGTAATATCTGCAAACAAATCTCCTTCTTTTTGAATGCGTAATTTGGCTCGTCCGTACTCTCTCTTTGTTCGATTTATTTACCTGTCCGCCATACAATTTTGCAGTGAGTTGCGCGCCGTAACACAAGCCTAGCACAGGAATATCTTTCGCGATGGCTGCTACATCAACAACCGGCGCAGCCGCGTCGTTTACGCTGAATGGCGAGCCGCTGAGGATAACACCTTTCAGTGACGGATCTATAGAAAATGGTTTGAGATAGGGGATGATTTCGCAGTACACATTGGCTTCGCGCACAGCGCGCGCTATCAGTTGGGTGTATTGACTTCCGAAATCGAGAATCAGTATTTTTTCGGTCATTTGCCCGCGAAGGTAAAAGCAAAAAAGGCAAGGAAGAAGCAATTATGAATTCTGAAGGTTAAGCCACCAGCCGCACACTGATAAATAACAGTTTATGACTCTTAAAAAATGCTGTCAACCCGAACTTATTTTACCTTGTCTGTACAACCTGTAACTTATAATTCATAACTCATAATTTATAATTCCTGCCCTAAACCTTAACGCTTCTTTATCACGCAGTGCGGCAGGCGAAAAATTACATTTGCGTACGTATGAAATTTACACTTTCGCTGTTGTGTTGCCTGCTGTTTTCTTTCATTCTTCAGGCACAATCTTTAACCGGAGTCTGGCGCGGCAATTTTTATTCCCGGCGTTGGCATGTTTCGCCAGCAATATAAGTACGAAGTGCAGTTTAATCAGCAAAAAAACAAATCGCTGCAAGGCGTTACCTATTCTTATAACACCACTTCTTTTTACGGCAAAGCCGGTTTAAAAGGCATCTTTCAAAACACTGCCAATTCGGTGATTATGAAAGAAGATACGCTGCTGGAAGTGCGTGGCAACAGTGGCCAGACTTGTTTGATGACGTGTTATTTAGATTATCACAAAGAAGGAAAAACCGAAACGCTCGAAGGCAATTTTATAAGTGTGGTAATGGGTTCGGGCGCCGACTGCGGAAGCGGCGTTGTGTATTTGGAACGCGTAGAAAATTCTGATTTTGTAAAAGAAGATTTTTTATTGAAAAAACCCGCCAAACCATCTATAAGTTCAAGTCCCAAACCATCATTGCCGCCGCTGGTACGAAAGGCACCGCAACCGCGCATACAAAAAAAAGATACCGCTTCGCGAAATCCCATCAGCAAACCGGCGCCAACGTTGCCGCCAACAGATACCATTGTAAAAAAACAAGTGGCACCATTGCCTGTTCCGCCGGCTTTGAAAGAAAGGCGTAACGATTTGGTAAGAACCATTGTTACCAACTCGCCCGACATCAAAATTGATTTGTACGACAATGGCGAAATTGATGGCGATACAATCACTGTTTATCACAATAACCAGGTGGTGGCTTACCAGAAAGGATTGAGTACATTGCCCATTACCATTCACATTACAGCAACTGCGCAGGATGCCACGCACGAGTTTGTAATGTATGCCAACAACCTCGGAAAAATTCCGCCCAATACAGCTTTGATGGTCATTACTACGGGCGGCAAACGTTATGAACTCTCCATCACATCTACCAAAGAAAAAAATGCAAAAGTGATTGTGCAGTACACGCCATCGGGAGAATAATTTTAATGCTTGCGGATGCCCAGTTGCAGTGTGGTATCGCTTTTATCTGCGTTGGTAAACATACCTTCCAGAAGCAAAGTATAATTGGCAGATGTGGTAAAACTTCGTCTTGTAAATGTTGCCAGCGTGTCTTTATTGCTGTTGCTTTTCAGAATATAAAAACTATAAACGCCCGCCGGTTTGCTGACGAATTTGTTGATAGAATCGCTGGCTGCATCATCTGTAAATTTTCTGTTCTGCCACCACACCTGCTGGCTGCTGTCGGCCAGCAACACGTGTACATCAACCGCCGGAGCATCGGGCGAAAAAGTAAAAAAGCGAAGTCCTACTGATGTATCGGTTGCGGGAGCTGTTAAATTATCCTGCAAAAAGGAAGATTTTATACTGCTTAAAGAATCAACCAGAAAAAGAGAGTAATTATTTCCTTCTGATGTGGTAATGGTGGTATCAACAGCAATATTGCCGGCTATGGTTTGCATGCGAACGGCTGCGTTTCCGGGCGCAATCGGATTGTACAAAGTATAACTGCCGAAAGGAAGGTTGGCGGCCACATTTTCGCCGTTGATAAAGAGATTAAAACCCGGCGCGTCGGGCGAAAGCGCATATACGCTTACCGATGCAAACGGCCCGTTGCTGCTGCTTGAATTGTCTTTATTACAGGCGCTTATAAAAAACAAACACATTATCAAAATAAAGCCGCCGGTTCTGTTCATCATAACATTAAGTTTGTATAAAATTTTATTCGGTTTATCATCAAAATTGCAGTGTGGATGCTGTTTGCAGCCATTTGTGTTTTATTAGAAACTGAACACAAAGCTGCCTTTTTTTAAGATGTGATAACACAAAAAAACGTTGCCTCTGTATAAATATTATCCGGTATGCCGCACGAAGCCATTTCAGCATTTGATATTTTTAAAATTGGTGTAGGTCCTTCCAGTTCGCACACGTTAGGCCCGTGGCGTGCTGCCATGATGTTTATCAAAAGCATCAACACAAACCATCATTTAAAACAATTGCAATCGCTGAAAGTATTGCTGTACGGCTCTTTGGCAAAAACGGGCAAAGGCCATGGAACCGACATTGCCGTTCAGATGGGACTGATGGGCGAAGACCCCGTTACAACAGATATTTCGCTTCTGTTTCAAAAAATTGAAACGGTAAAAAACAAGAATGAAATGTTTGTTGATGGCAATGTTATCGTGCCGTTTTCACCGGCAGATGATATTGTTTTTTTGATGAATGAAGTGCTGCCGTTTCATCCCAACGCACTTTCTTTTTTAGCAGGCTTCAGCAACGGCGATGCCATCAGCGAAACTTATTATTCTGTTGGCGGCGGCTTTGTGGTGAAAGAAGGAGAGAAGAGGACGCCGGCCGAACTGTGTTTTGATCTTCCGTTCCCTATAAATATTTCATCAGATCTCTTGTTTTGGTGCATGAAAACCGGCTTGCCAATCTCAGGTATTGTACTGGAAAATGAAGCTTCGTGGCGCAGCGAAACAGCAACCAGAGAAGGTTTGCTGCAGATATGGAATGTGATGAAGCATTGCATGTATCGCGGCTGTCATACCGAAGGCGAGTTGCCCGGCGGTCTGCGCGTGCGGCGGCGTTCTTTCGGCTTACAAAAAAAATTAATGGCAGGCAAAACATACAATAACATTGATGAATGGATGAACGTAATAAAAGAAAGCGCTTCGCATTTTCAGCAGGTGCTTGATTGGATCAGTTGTTTCGCTTTGGCTGTGAATGAAGAAAACGCTTCGTTTGGCAGGGTGGTTACGGCGCCAACCAACGGTGCCGCCGGTGTAATTCCGGCTGTGCTGATGTACTATGTTTTGTTTTGCAACGGCAATAGCGATGAGCAAATTGTTCGTTTTTTATTAACCGCTTCCGAAATCGGAAGCATCTTTAAAAAAGGGGCCACCATCTCGGCTGCCATGGGCGGTTGCCAGGCCGAAATTGGTGTGTCTTCATCTATGGCGGCGGCGGCGCTTACCGAAAGCTTAGGCGGTACGCAACGTCAGGCATTGATGGCAGCCGAAATAGCCATGGAACACCACTTAGGTATGACCTGCGACCCGGTAGCAGGTTTGGTACAGGTGCCTTGTATTGAACGCAATACGATGGGTGCCATCAAAGCGATTACGGCTTCGCAACTGGCGCTGCAAAGCATGCCCGATTATGCAAAGGTTTCGCTTGATGCGGTGGTTAATACCATGTGGTCAACGGCAAAAGATATGAACGCAAAATATAAAGAAACAGCGGAAGGAGGCCTTGCCTTTCATCTGCCGTTGGGAATGAAAGAATGCTGACTGATTTTTTTATAAATGATAAACACTGCATCTGAAAGACGTGGCTTTACACTGTTAAGGTTGGAGATGTATAGGTAGTAAACGAAATGTGTTGTAGGTATTCCTGACGCAACGCTCATATCATTTTGAGTGTCATCAAATAAATGAATATTTTATGAAACCACTTTTGACTTTGAAATCATTCATCACATTGACTGTTCTCATTTTGACAATTTTTTCTTGCAAAAAAGATCAGCAATTCATGAGTAATGCTGAAATTATTGGGTATGACGCAAAAATGTGTGTTTGTTGCGGTGGCACTGAAATTACTATTGACAATGTTCAAAATCCAAATGGAAATGCATACTTCCTGATTGGTAGCTTACCAACAAACTTTATCATAGGTGACAATCCAAAATTTCCAATAGCAGTTAAAATTGACTGGAAAACTGATACTGCTCATTGCTTCGGCAACTATATAGATATTACAAAGATTGCCAGACGTTAAGAAGCAATCAGCTTTGCTTTAAGATAGGTTTTTTATATGTCTTTTTTTTAAATAGCCGCTCATTTCTTTCTTTACATTTGTCAATGCAGGCTGCATGATGTCTACTTTAAAATTATTAATGCTTACACATTTTTTCAACCAGCATTTCAACTTCGTTTAATAATCTTATTGCGATACGTTCAGGGTTGTTACAGTGCGTTACTTCCAAAGCTTCTCTCTCACTTATATTCCAGCGTTGGGTGGCGCTCAAACGGATGTTTTGTCTCGTCAAAAATAAAACGATAAGTGATGAGGTGGCGGCTTTGGCGCGCACCCAGGCTTTTGTAAATATTAATCATCTTGGGATTCCAGTCGCCTGCCCAGCCCATTTCGTACGTATCGTACCAATTCTGGTGCTGTAGTATATAAGCAAATTCCTGAATCATAAACGAATCAATGCCCAGCGCCTGGTATTTGGGTACAATACCAAAGGCAACGCCGGTAAAAATTTTACACTCGCCACGGCGTTTCATCCACAGCAAACGCAGCTTTTCTATCCAGCCGAATTTACCATTAAAATGCTTAAAATATTCATTGAGGTCGGGGATGTTAATCCACATGGCTATCGGCTCTTCTTTGTAATACGTAAACCAGATCAAGCGCTCGTCCATCACAAGTTTCATCTTATTAAAAAGTTTCATCGCGCCTTCTTTTGTTATCTCTTTGGCTTCGCCGTGCTGCGCCCATGCCGCATTGTAAACGGTGGCAAAATCCTGTGCATGCTTCTCTAAATTTTTAATTGAAACATGCTTTGCACTATAGTCGGGTTTGGCTTTAAATTTTGCATACCGCTCAGGAAATTTTGGCGGCAGCGGATCATCTACACCCATCGCAAAATAATACTGGTTGTAATAGTTTTTGAAGCCATAATTTTCTATCAGTTGCTGGTAGTAAGGCGGGTTATAAGCCATTCCGTAAACCGGCGCTTGCTCACTGCCTTCAACCAGCAAACCCCACCATTTATCGCGGTCGCCAAAATTAATGGGCCCATCCATTGCTTCCATGCCTTGCTGTTGCAGCCATTGTTTAGCCGCATCAAACAAAAGAGCGGCTGCATTCTGATCATCAATACAATCAAAAAAACCAACACCGCCAACGGCAAAACCGGTTCCGCTATTTATATATTTACTGTTGGTAAAAGCGGCGATGCGGCCAATGGCTTTGTTAGTATCGCTGTACAAAATCCAGCGTTTGGTTTCGCCGTATTTAAACAACCGGTTCTTCGCTTTATCAAACACGTCATTGATTTCAACATCCAGCGGACGAATGTATTTTGGATTGTTTTTATTCATTTCTGCATTCACCCTTACAAAAACGGCAGCGTCTGCCGCGTTGTTCACTTCCGTCAGCTTCATTCGTTATTTGTTTTTGCCAAAGATAGGAGGGAGATGAGTTAGGAATTATGAATTAGGATTTATGAATTATGAGATGTGAGGTATGAGATGTAAATAATTTTGTTGAAGATAGTTGTAAGTTGATACAATTTTTTAGAAGCAGTAAGTCCTCATTTATCAGTGATTAGCTTTATGCTTGCAGCTGATAGCTCATAAATCATAATTCATAAATCACATTTCATCCCTCAACCTTATTTGGGATAGTTACCTGAAATGTAGTGCCGGTGCCGAATACAGATTCGATGGTAATATCGCCGCCCATGCGGTGCACTGCTTCTTTTACAATGTACAAACCAATGCCCAAGCCTGTTGCATTTTTGGTGCTGCGAAAAAACATATTGAAGATGCTATCAAGGTTTTGCTGCTGAATGCCAATGCCATTGTCGGCCACGCTCAGGGTTGCCTGTTTGTTTGTAACGTTTATGGTGATGGTGATAGAAGGATCCGTCTCTTCAGGTTTCTGATATTTAACCGCATTTGACAACAGATTGTTCAGCAACACCGACAGGCGGAAGCTGTCGTTTTTAAAAGCTACCGGCTGCTGAATATGTTGCCTGAATACAATTTTTTTGTTTTGTACGCTGCAAAGGTCTATCGCTTCCTGTACCTGTTGTGTAAAATTTATAAACGAAGTTTCGTCATCGAGCCGAGCGCTTTTGTAATACTCAACAATTTTCAGGATGTAACCATCCATTTTGGAAGCGCAGTTTTCTATCAATCCAAAGTAATTAACCATTTCTTCATCCAGTGATTCCAGCTTTGCGAGATTGATGATGCTGACAATGGAAGCCAGCGGCGAACGAAGATCGTGCGAGGTGCTGTAAATAAGCCGGTTCAGCTCGTGGTTGGCGGTTTCCAGTTCTTCCATTTTCTGCTGCAACTGTATCCGCATGTGATACAATTCGTATGCATTATGAATGGCGTTGTGCATTTCAAATTCGTTCCACGGCTTGGTGATGAAGCGAAAAATTTCACCTTTGTTAATGGCATCCACAATTTCTTTTACATCGGTATAACCGGTAAGCAGAATGCGGATGGCAGCGGGATAAGTATTACGAATTTTTTGAAAAAATTCCACACCGGTAATAGCAGGCATCCGCTGGTCGGCAATAATGATGTGAAACGAATGCTGCAACAGTAACTCCGAAGCTTCATCGGCCGATATAGCTGTTATAATATCGTAGCTTCGTCTGAAGCTGGCTTTAAAAGCGGTGAGGTTTTTGGCTTCATCGTCAATGTAAAGAATTTTAATCCGTTCCTCTTGTATATCCATATCAGGTATCGTTATTATTCTGTTTCCAGTTCTTCGTCGGCCATCGCCGTTTCTTCCGCCGCCAATTCAGAAACAGTTTTAAGCATGTAAGGTATTTCTATTGTAAACGCTGCACCTTCGCCCGGTATTGAGTGAACAGAAATTTTACCATGATGTTTCTCAATTATTTTAAATACGATAGACATGCCTAAACCAGTTCCTTCGCCCACGTCTTTAGTTGTGAAAAAAGGGTCAAAAATTTTATGCTTCACTTCATCTGTCATGCCAACGCCTGTATCCGAAATTTCGATTCTCATGTATTCTTCCGCTTCGGTAACAACGATGTCTATGTATTCTTCTTCATTTTTTTCGGCTTTCGCTTTAACGGCATGTATGCAGTTGGTAAGAATATTCATAAACACCTGATTTAGCTTGCCCGGGTAACATTCAATATCGCCGCGGGCTTCAAAATGTTTTCTGATTTTGAGGTAATAGGGCGTTGCATTTCGAAGCAGGATGAGGGTACTGTTGATGTTATCGTAGATGTTTACTTCCTTCATTTCGCTTTCATCCAGCCGGCTGAAGTTGCGCAGTCCACGCACAATTTCGGCGGTGCGTTCGGCGCCTTCTTCAATGCCGCCGATTAGGTTTTCAATTTCTTCTTTCAGAAAGTCAGGGTCGAGCCTGTTTTCCAGCGACCTGATTTGTTGCAGCGAGGCAGGTAGTTGGCCATCACCGGCGCCGTGCAGTTTTTGATATTCGGTGATGAGTTCAAACAAATCTTTTACATCCATCAGCAGCGGACTGACATTGCTTTTTACAAAGTTGATGGGATTATTTATTTCGTGCGCAATGCCCGCCGTCAGTTGACCTAAGGAAGCCATTTTTTCCGATTCAACAAGCTGCACCTGTGCATCTTTTAAATCGCGCAATGTTTTTTCAAGGTCGTATGTTCGTTGCGCAACCTGCTTTTCCAGTGATACGTTTTGTTCCTGTATCAGCTTTTCATTTTCTTTTGAAACCTTAAGAGCTTGCGCCTGCGATTCTTCTTTTTCTTTTTTGTATATATTGATTTTATCGGCTAAGGCGAAGGAGAGTAATATTGCTTCGATTGTAGAACCAATGTAAAATATGAATGCAGTTAGATTATTGTATGGCAAAACATTTAGGTTTCTTAATGCTAATAAAATCAAGCAAATAAACAGTGACGACCAAGCGACAAAATATAGATACGCTGGTTTAAATCCCTTCTTTGCAATTTTAATAGATGTTGTTAGAACTGTTATACCTGTCAAAAGACTGTTATAGTTTAAAATAGTATAACTAAGATTATTTAAATCAAATAAATTAACTATAACATCAAATATTGAAATGATAATTATAGTAATAAGAATTTTGTAACTATTAGGAGAGTAAACTTTTACCCTTAGAAAATTAATTGCGAAAAGAATAGCTGCAATAAAGCTGAGATTCGAAGAAAGTACTACAGCATACTTATTAAAGCTAGGCATATTCGGCCAAAGAAACATATAGGAGTAACCTGCTAGAGTGAGTTGGGCAAACAAGATGGATATAGTGTATATTAAATAAATTAAATAATTTTTGTCCTTTACTGTTATATATAAAAAAAAATTGTAAAACATTAAAGCACACAAAATCCCAACATATAATGAAGTAATTATATTTTGTTTTGAATTAGTTACCTCTAATCTCTTTCTGTCACATAAATAAATCGGAGTAATTATTGGATGAATGCTTTCAATTTCAAATAAAAAAGTTCGCTGGGTTTTAAAAGGTATTTTTATTTCAAAAATATAGTTAGGAACAATTTTTTTTTCTTTTTTTAATTTTAGGGCATTGCCTTGACTATCAAGTTTAAATATATTATTTTGTATTATTGTATAACAATTAATAACTGATAAATTGTTATATCGGAAATCGATATAATAGTTGCTTTCCTTTGTTTGATTATTTAAAACAAATTTTATCCAAACTTTTTTGACACCAATTGGAAAAACTGGAACATTATTTTTCTCGATAGTAAATTTTTGATTCAGAATTGATTTAATAGAAATCGTATCTTGATTATCAGTTATGTAAGCATAACTTTTCGAAATAGACACCTCATTACTTATTTCATTTAATTCAATTGGATTTTGAGCAATACATTGTGTACAACTTAAAAAGAATAAAATTAGCAAACTGATGTAAACAAACTGCTGTTTAGCTTTTTTCAAAAATTTATAAGATACCATAAAAGTATTTAGGATACGAACATCGAAGAATGTTTACCATAAAAACGGAATTAATTTTTTCGTGTGCTGACTATATTTTATATATTCTATACCAAAATAAGTTTTCAATTCTTTTTCTTCTATACCAATCCGGAATTTATAGGATATAGACATTGCTATAATAGAAATTATATAACCTGTAAGGGTATTTAGTATTAGTGCAAAGCTTGTTATAGCCAAAAAAGCACCCGTATAGCTAGGATGCCTTACTAGTTTGTATGGTCCACTTGTTATTAATTGATGCTTAAATTGAATTTGAACTGTTGGAGTAAAATAAACTCCTAATTTACGTACAGCCCAAGCACGTAATAGAATACCTATAGTTAAAAGAATAATTCCTAAAATTGTAAGAAATGTAAAAGAGTATTTATCATTGTTATTAAGAACCCATATTATTATTGGGCATAATAAACTAATGTAAGACATTAATATAATAAGAATAACAGAAAATTTGTCTGTAGATTTATTTTTTTGTGTTTCTTCAAGTGAAAAAATTGGTTGAGTCAACCATATGCTTATACTTCCAATTATAATTATTATAATTTTAAAATTGTATATCAAAAAGGGTTGAAATGCGAGTGGTAATATTATTAGAAGTATGTTAGCTAATACAGAAATGATTAAATTTTTCATGCAATTATTTTGTAAATTAATTTGAATCCAATATGATTATCTAATTGTTTTAAAAGTTATTGACCGCTAATTGTAAATAATAGGATAATATTTATATATCAACTATACTGAACTAAAAATTAAAAAATAAAAGCAATCGTTAACACGATTTGTTTTGGGAAATTCCAAATTTTTATTTCCGCTTTCAATTAATTTCAACATATATATTCAAGCTTGTTTTAATTATTTTTCAATTGTATTTTGAACCTAATGAGTCAGCATTTAATTTAAATTCATCCTTAATTGCGGAACTTATAACAAGATTATAAGAGACATTTACATAGATATTTTTGAAAGGAGATTTTTCTCGTGTTTCACATTCAAGATTGTTCCGCAGAAATATCATTTTTTCTCTTTCTCTTGGATGTGTATTGCTTAGCGTAACCGCATCTTTTAATATACAAGCTGAAGCAAGCAGGTCTAATTTTGGATAGTAAAAAGTGCCATCGTGGCCCACTTCAGTCAGCAATTCACTTCCCAACCATTTATTAAACCGGACAGTAGTAGGAGATGATAAAGAAAAGATGGAAGTAAGCCCTATCTGTTCGGCAATTACAACGCCACATCGTGTTGGAACAAGACTGCCAAGACCCAAACCAGCTACTTCTTTTGAATTCCACAAGCCAGATAACTCACCTGTACCATGCTGTGCATAACGCTTTACAACGTCGTAAATTTTATTATCCATATCGCCGGTTGCTTCTTCTATAGGTAAGGGTGTAATACCATTGGCAGCCTGCACCCGTGCACCACCATACAATTTCTCTCTGTCAAGTGATTCTACTACAATAACAAAAATAGCCGGATTGTACATCCAGTCGTCGGTGTTGGTAGTGATATTTTCGATACCATAGATTGATAAAACCCGCCGGTGCCCTTGTATAAATTTTAAACATGTGTCAGGATCGTCGGTAGCCCTGAAAGCTCTGATACGGATGTCTGTAGTTTCTTGCATTGCTTGTCTATGGTAACTTTCCTTTTACTGACATAATCACAGAATAAATTTAGCTTAAAATTTCAGGTTTTGATTTCAGATGTATCAAAATCATACTTGTAACCATTAAGTTTGTATTGCATTCTTTCTATCCATATTTGCAATAATAAATGATAAGAAGAAACCAAAGCCGGTTTGGCCGCACATTTATACCGGCTTAATGAAATTTTAATTGCAATATAAATTATAACCAATCCAAATTATCATGATAAGCGTACTGTATATTGATGACGAAAGGCACAACCTCACCGCCTTTAAAGCGGCTTTCAGAAGAGATTTTAATATATTCATTGCCGAATCGGCCGATGATGGCATCCGCATTCTTCAGCAAAACACCATTCATGTAATCCTCAGCGACCAGCGTATGCCGAAGATGACGGGTATCGAATTTTTTGAATCTATCCTTGCCATCTTCCCCGACCCAATCCGCATTCTCATCACCGGTTATACCGACATAAATGCCGTGATTGATGCCATTAACCGCGGACAGGTATATAAATATCTTACCAAACCCTGGCACGAACAGGAAATCAAAATTTTTATAGATAAAGCTTACGAAGTGTATATGCTTCGTAAAGAAAACTTAGAACTAACTACCAAACTCATTAACGCCAATCAGAAACTTGAGTTTCTGGCAAGACAGGCTTTATTGTCATAGTTGCATCAAAATTTAAGCGCCGGTACGGTCATTTCAGCATACAAATGGCTTTGGAATTATCTTTGAACATAAATCATTTATTACCAAAAAATATTAAAGTTATGGCCTTAGAATTCACCGATGCAAACTTCCAGACAGATGTGCTGGACAGCGATAAATTAACAGTTGTAGATTTTTGGGCAGAATGGTGCGGGCCTTGCCGCGCTATCGGGCCCGTTATTGAAGAGCTTTCTAAAGAATACCAGGGCCGCATTAATGTGGGTAAGGTAAATGTTGACAATAACCCGGATATCAGCGTAAAATACGGTATCACTTCTATACCGGCTATCCTGTTTATTAAAGGCGGCCAGGTGGTAGATAAGCAAATTGGTGCAGTACCTAAATCGGTATTGGATAAAAAAATTGCATCTAACCTGTAATTTTTACTATTTACTTTTTTTCAAAACCTCCCGGTAACGGG
>CBDATZ010000019.1:0-84781 GCA_965199845.1 Ilyomonas sp. | reverse complement strand
TAGAAGTTAAACCAACCAGCGAGCCGGTAATGAGTGAAGAAAGTGTCGTTTAATTGTAGAAACTATTTTAGTTTTTTTGTCTAAAAAGTAAAAAGCAAATAAGGAGCAATTACAAAGTGCGGCAGCGCGTGAGGGATGGAAGTGGAAAGCCCGCAGCAAGGTACGAGCGAGGACTTGTAACGGATAGCCCGACCGCTTGCGCAGCTTGCGGACACGCCCAAAGCATTATCATATACTTTACATTACTAACCTTTTAAAAATACAAAACAACAGTTGTAAATAAGAATGAATTGAATCAAATCAATTCATTCTTTTCATACGGCACTATACTTTTCCGCGTTAACCATTTATTATAGATTGTATAAAAAACAGCGACTATAATAGCACCTTTAAACATGCCCGTAAATCCCCAGGCAGAAAGACCGCCGATAACACCAATAAAAAGAACAAGGAAAGGCAGTTTACCGCCGCTTTTCCCTATCAATATAGGTTTTATTATTGCATCAACAATGGTTACAGCAACGCCCCAGATAATAAGAAAAATAACCAGCCCGGGATGATTTTGTGTTGACATCCAAATGACCAACGGAATCCATAACGGAAGTGGCCCGATTTGTATGACAACAAGAAAGAAAATAACAACTGACAATCCAACCGCAAAATGAATTCCCGCGATTTCAAGACCTATAAAAGACAGAAATGCGGCAATCAATGCCGTTCCCATCACACCAATAGAAACGCCTTTAATTGCCATGGCTATGGCTTCTAACAAAGAAACTCCCGACTCCTTGCCTACCAGATGTTGCAGCGTTAAACGGATAGAACTTAAAATATTTTCTTTGTTAAACAGCAGCAAAGATGAAATGATAATTCCGATCAATACATTAACTACCGAGCCTAAAATATTGAACCCGCTTGTCATTGCCTGGTGCGAAAATTCCTGCACGCGTTCCTGGTTATCAATCAGTATTTGCTTGGGATCATCATGATATGTATTCCACAAGTTTGCAATTTCTCCACCAACCAATGGAAGCTTAGTGATAGCAACCGGTAAAGGCGGAAGCCCGTTTTCCTTTACATCATTTATCCACCCAATTACAGGTTTCGCATTACGCGCGAGCGAAGAAAACAGAAAGCTTAATGGAATGGCTATCACAGCAATCAGCAACAAAGAAAAAAGAAAAGCGGCCAGCTTGCGCCTGTTTTTTAAACGCCGGACCATCCACTCAAAAAAAGTTTCGAATGAAATGGCAAACACAAGCGCAAAAGTGAGAACGCCAAAAAATAAGTATAACACTTCATACAAAGCTACCAGCAAGGCAAGTAACAAGAAAAGAACCAGCACCGTTTCAATAATATTTCTTGATTTGATATTTGTATCTCCGTTCATTGGTTAAGGCTTTGATGAATCTTTTTATTCCTTTTATTATTCAAATAAAGTAAAGATAATTTGTCTTTCAACTTACTTTGAGTTGATGCAATCTTTCATTACATAACTTATGAATAAATTACTACCGCAAAGTATTGCATAGTTGTCAGCTAATTTTACTTTTACTGCGTGAAATTTTGTTTCAAAGCTGAAGTAGATGGATTGATGCTAACGCTAACCGCTGAACGTATTTATCGTTCAAAACAATCGGAGCGTTTTATACTTTCTATTACCGGAACCGATTATACCGTAATTATACAATCGAACCGACCTGCGGCAGAAGCCAAAAACAGCGGAAAAGCAATACAGTGGCATGTTGTAGAAGGAACGACGCTTGACAAAACAAAACTGGAACCTGTGTATAAGCAATTAGAAAAAGCAATGAACAAACAGCCTTCTTCTTTTCAGGGAACATTGAATTTTATAGATAAGTTTTGATGGAATAATGATATATCATTTTTGCGATAAAGCCACACGATATACGCTGGCAGCAGCTTTCGCGGAAGCATCTCCATCCGCAGCCAATTTATTTTTTAGTTCTGCATAATCTTGCTTCAACTGTTTTTTTCTGTCTTCATTCGTCAACAACAACTGCAATTCTGAAGTGATATTTGAAACGGTTAGCTGGTGTTGAATGAGTTCTTTTACAACTAGTTTATCCATAATTAAATTCACTAAGGAAATGTATTTGATCGTAATTAACCGCTTCGCAATTTCGTAAGAAATGCGACTGCCTTTATAACAAACAATTTCGGGCACACCAAACAAAGCCGTTTCCAATGTTGCCGTTCCGCTGGTTACCAATGCGGCTGTGGCTTTCATCAATAAATCATACGTTTTGCCAGATACAGAACTCACGTTCGCATAACCTTTTAGTAAGTCTTCATAAAATGAATCATCTTGTCCCGGCGCTTTGGCAACAACAAACTGGTAATCGGGAAATAGTTTGCTTACATCCAGCATAATCGGAAGTTTTTTCAAAATTTCCTGTTTGCGGCTACCGGGTAATAAGGCAATGATTGGTTGTTTTTTTTGTTGACCGTTTGCTGTCAACGGTTGACTATAATTCATTTGATAATTTTCAATCACACTCACTAACGGATGCCCGACATATTCAACCTCCCAATTCCATTTTGTTTTATAATACTCTTTTTCAAAAGGCAAAATCACCATCATGTGATCAATGGTTTGCTTCATCTTTTTCACGCGGTTTTCTTTCCACGCCCACACTTGTGGCGAAATGTAAAAAACAACTTTATAACCTTGCGCTTTTGCCCATTCGCTGATGCGAAGGTTGAAACCCGGATAATCAATTAAAACCAATACATCAGGTTTGTATTCAGAGATGTCCCGCTTACAAAAATCAATGTTTTTTAAGATGGTTCGCAAGTTCATAATTACTTCGGCAAAGCCCATAAAAGCAAGCTCTTTATAATGCTTTACCAATGTGGCGCCGGCAGCCTGCATCATATCGCCGCCCCAACAACGAATGTTGGCCGAAGCATCGAGTTTGTGCAGTTCTTTTATTAAATTACTGCCATGCAAATCACCGCTGGCTTCACCGGCTATCAGATAATATTTCATTGTTTGAAATGATTCAAATACAAGGTAAATGTAGAGGATTGTTGATAATATGAAAGGTAAGAAGTAAGAAGATAATGATTCAATTCATAACAAGATGTACGAGTGAAATACTTGCTTCTTCAGCACATAAATTGATAGTAATATTTAATTTTTATTTTAAGATCATCCCATAAAAATCTTACCGCTTTTCCTGCGCAAATGGCATAGTGAACCCAATGCCTATCAGGCTTTTCAGCTGCAAGCCGGGACTTTTATTTGGTCCAAACAGCTTAACGTCATCATCATAAATAGCATCCAAACTATAAGTAGCAGCCAGAAATTTGGTAATTTTAAACGCAAGCAAATTGGTCATATAAACATCTACATTCTGCGGATTGTGCACATAGTTGCTAAATAAATCCATACGTCCTTTATAGGTAATATACTTCTTAATGTTAGCAGAGTAATTGATGGAAGCAAACGCACCGACCTCGTTATAAGTATGACGTGTGCTATCTACGCTATAAGCTTTTTTTAAAGATGTTTTATTGCTGGCTACCAGCGTAGTTCGATTGGTAAGCGGTGAAAAAAACATAGAAAAATTTCCATTAGGCTTCGGCTTGTAATCAACCCCAAGCGAAAGAATAATATAAGCGGGTGAAAACAACGTTGAAGTAAGTGTGCTTTCGTCTTTTGATGCGTAAGTTCTACCATCAAAAAACTGAGACCGAAAATTAAAAAGAGCCGAAGCAAATAATTTGTTTGTTGTATCAATCCGCCTTCCATACTTCGACAAAAAATCAATACGGTCATCATTCTTGCGGCTTCCTAACGTAGTGGCTTGCACATAACCAAAATTAAAATCAAAACTATTATCCCAGGTATGAACTGTTTTGCGATAAAAAACAGAATAATTGACGTGAGAATTTAACGACATAGAAAAATTATCGCCGCCGGCAGACCAGTTGCTTAGCGAACCTTGCGCCAGGCTAATGCTGGCTATACCGCCGCGTTTCCATTTCCAGGTTGATGTATCATTTGCATCTTTTTGTACACTTCTAAATATTTCGTTTGGCAACGATCTTACCGGAATATCCTGTGCGTTTATGGTATTGCAAACAACACAGACAAATAAAAATACAATCACCCATCTCATCATAATGAACCGTCTTTGTGCAAAAGCGGACAAATATACTTTTGATGTGAAAAAAACCAACTGTTAACATTCTGTCAATCTGGCACTGATAGTGTTTTTCGTTACTTTTGCCGACTTAATTATGGGAATGGAAACATTGACGCTCAATTCAAAAGTACATGATGAGATAAGGCAAGGTGAAGCCTACACGCCTTTTGCTTTAAACGTGAATGCGTACGATAAAAAATTTTACATAGAAAGCTATGGTTGCCAGATGAATTTTAGTGATAGTGAAATCGTGGCTTCCATATTAAACAGTGAAGGTTTTGGCGCTACCCGAAATGCAGAAGAAGCGGATATTGTTTTATTAAATACCTGTTCAATACGCGAAAAAGCCGAACAAACCATAAGAAAGCGCTTGACAGAATTTCGTAAAGCCAAAGAAAGCAAACCCGGCATGTTGATAGGTGTTCTGGGCTGCATGGCAGAGCGTTTAAAATCGAAATTTTTAGAAGAAGAAAAACTGGTTGATATTGTTGTTGGTCCGGATGCGTACAGAAGTTTACCGGCATTGATAGAAGAAGCAGAAACCGGGCAAAAAGGCGTTAATGTTTTATTAAGCCGCGAAGAAACCTATGCTGATATTTCGCCGGTGCGATTGGACACAAACGGCGTTACCGCTTTTGTTTCTATTATGCGCGGCTGTAACAATATGTGCAGCTTTTGCGTGGTTCCGTTTACGCGTGGCAGGGAGCGCAGCCGCAATGCTCATTCTATCGTTGCCGAAGCGCAGGATTTGTGCAACAGAGGTTATAAAGAAGTTACCTTATTAGGCCAAAATGTGGATAGCTATTATTGGATGAATGAAGAAACCAATCAACCGGTAACTTTTGCAAAGCTTCTCGAAATGGTGGCTTTGATTAATCCTGATTTGCGCGTTCGTTTCAGCACGTCTCACCCAAAAGATATTACAGAAGAAGTCTTGCACACGATGGCAAAGTATGAGAATATCTGCAAGTATATTCATTTGCCGGTGCAAAGTGGCAATACGCGAATTTTACAACTGATGAACCGTACATACACACGCGAATGGTATATGGCGAAGGTTGACCAGATCAAAACCATTATGCCGGATTGCGGCATCAGCAGCGATGTAATTACCGGGTTCTGTACCGAAACAGAAGCAGAACATCAAGACACACTTTCCATCATGGAACATAGCCAATATGATATGAGCTATATGTTCTTTTACAGTGAACGTCCCGGCACATTAGCCGCACGTCGTTATACTGATGATATTCCCGAACCAATCAAAAAAAGACGGTTGCAGGAAATCGTTGCTGTTCAAAACAAGTTGTCTTTAAAAAGCAACCAGCGTGATATTGGCAAGACATACAAAGTATTGATTGAAGGCGAAAGCAAGCGTAGCGCTGATGATTGGATGGGACGCAATTCACACAATAAAGTGATTGTATTTGCCAAAGGCAAAACTGCGTTGAAGAAAGGTGATTATGCGTATGTAAAAGTGCATGATTGCACACAGGCAACTTTGCTGGGAAAATTGGTAAATTAACTTTCATTAAGAGAATTATGATGGAAGAAATTACAGAATATAAAGTTCTGATTGAATTGAATGATGAATTAGAATTTCTACTAAACACAAGTCATAATTCTATCTTTAACTCTTTGTCATCACCTGATTGCGACAAAGAAAGTAGGTATGAGAAAATCAGCAGTCGCTTTTCAGATTTCTATTCCAGATTTACTTTTTTAATTAACAGGAATAAAGCTATCAGGCTTGCCTTTGAACCTGTTTCAATTTATAAATTACATCAATCAGATGAATATTATATTCCCAACCAATCTTATACTCAAGACGAACTGGCAGAATTTACAAATAATCTTATAGCTGTCGGACATTCAATGCAAAATATTTTACAGAAACTAATACTTCATCACAGGTTAAATAACAAATCCATTTCTTTAGTACTTAATCATTTAAAAGAAATAAAAAGTATTTGCTCCGGGCATCATATCAAAACCCTTTATGTCTTTGGAAGTATTTTGAATGAAAATTTTAATTTGAATAGCGATATTGATTTTTTATACGAAATAGATATAGACAATTTTGATCAATGGGATACGGGAAAATATGATTATATCGACAACCTGCTTAGTTTTGAACAAGAATTAAAAACTCTTTTGAAAAGAGATGTGGATTTGGTTCCTGATATTGTAATTCAAAATAAATATTTGAAACAGGAAATAGATAAATCAAAAATTCAGATTTATGCAGCCTGATCAAATTATAAAACTTTTAAAATATTTGAATGATGCATTGTATGCAGCTCAGGAAATACAAATAAACACATTAGAATTGACTGTAAAAAATTACAGTCAATCTGCTACAAAATGGATTGTTGAACGAGGTATCGAAATTATCAGTGAGGGATTGAAAAGAGCATCGCTTATCGAAGTGAATTTACCAATTACAGATATAAATAAAATATTTTCTACCCGAAATAAGATTGCTCATGAGTATGATTTAGTTGACCCTTTTATTCTCTATAACATTGTTCAAAAAAACATACCGTTACTTATAAAGGAACTAAAGCAATACATAAAAATTTTAGAAAGTAATTAATGGATATACAAGCTATAAAAAATCGCTTCGGCATCATCGGAAATTCGCCATCACTCAATCACGCTTTGAACGTAGCTGTGCAGGTAGCCGCTACCGATTTAAGTGTTTTGATTGTTGGCGAAAGCGGCGTTGGTAAAGAAGCGTTCTCTCATATTATACACGCGTTATCATCGCGCAAGCACAATTCTTTTATCGCGGTCAATTGCGGCGCTATACCGGAAGGCACGATAGATTCTGAATTGTTTGGGCACGAAAAAGGTTCGTTTACCGGCGCGGTTGATAGCCGCAAAGGTTACTTTGAAACCGTAAGCGGCGGAACCATTTTTTTAGATGAAATTGGTGAAATGCCGATTGGTACGCAAGCCCGTTTATTACGTGTATTAGAAACCGGCGAATTCATTCGCGTAGGCTCTTCTAAAGTGCAAAAAACAGATGTGCGTGTAATTGCAGCCACCAACCGAGATCTGTATGAATCAACACAAAACGGTCGCTTCCGCGAAGATTTATATTATCGTTTAAGCACTGTTCCCATTCGGGTTCCTTCGTTGCGCGACAGAAAAGAAGACATTATTATTTTGTTCAGAAAATTTGTTTCCGATTTTGCCGATCGTTATAAAACAACACCGGTGCAATTAGATGACGACGCTAAAAATTTATTAATTAACTATACTTGGCCCGGCAATGTTCGCGAGTTAAAAAATATTGCAGAACAAATATCCGTTTTGTCAACAGACCCGAATGTGAACGCATCAAACCTGCGGCGCTTTTTGCCTGAAAAAATGATGAATCGCTTACCTGTATTGGCTTCTAATGCAAACAGTGGCGGATCTGAATTTGCTAACGAGCGTGAAATTTTGTACAAGCTTTTTTTTGATATGAAAAAAGATGTAACGGAATTGAAAAAAATGTTTGTTGAAATTCTGCAGAATCCGGGCGCTTCCGGTAGAGCTATGGATTTTACCAGAGAATCTTTGCAGGACGATTACAACTTCAATCCTTCTTATAGTAACGATGAAAATAACAACAGGCAACCGATGCTTCAGGCGCCGGTAACAACAAACGGGCAATCGAATGGTCAGCCGGTTATTTTGGCTACTAACGAAATTCATCATCACGAAGAAGTAGAAGAAACGCTGAACATTGTTGATAAAGAAAAAGAACTGATTGTAAAAGCACTGAAAAAGCATAAAGGCAAACGAAAAGATGCCGCTTCCGATTTGGGCATCAGCGAACGTACTTTATACAGAAAGCTGAAAGAATATGATATTAATGAATAGAATAAAAAGAAACAAGATAGAAGAAATAAGAAACAAGATTCAAGGCTCAGGATTCAAGATTCAGAATATAAAGACTTGCTTCTTGTTTCTTGTTCCTCGTTCTTCGCGCCTTGTTTCCTGCACCTTGTATTTTGTATCTTGTATCTTTTTATTTTCTCTCTCTTCCTGTGGAGTTTACACGTTTAAAGATGTCAGCATTCCGCCGGAAGTAAAAACAATTAAGATCAGTTATATTGAAAACAAAGCCCGCTATGTCAATCCGCAATTAAGCCCGCAACTAACGGATGCTTTACAACAAAAAATATCAAACCAAACCAAGCTGACACGCACAACAAGCGATGATGCCAACTGGCAAATCAGCGGAACCATCACCAATTATTCGGTGTCTTTTTCAGCGGTTTCCGGTAAGCAAACCACGCAAAACAATTTAACGGTAGGCGTTCATATCATTTTCAGAAACAACTTAAAAGATAAAACGGATGAATTTGATGTAAGCCGTGATTTTCCGTTTTCCGCTTCACTCACGTTGTCGCAGGCAGAAGGCAGCCTGCAAGCCGACATTTTAAAGAATATAACGGATGAAATTTTCAATCATATTTTTTCTAACTGGTAACCGATTTGTATTTTCATCGCATGAATAAGGAAGAAACGAATGCTTTGCAATTGCTCACCGGCAAGACCAACCTGGCTGATGTTCGTGTTGAAGAATTAGAGCAATTGGCAACAGCACATCCTTATTTTTCGGCTGTGCAATTGCTGTTGTCTAAGAAAATGCAGCAAGAGAATGAATCCGGTTTACAAAATCAGATATATAAAACAGCGTTGTATTTTCCGGATGAATCGTGGCTTCGCTATTTGCTTACAGATTGGAAGAATACAGAAGACAATAACAACAATGTTTCATCTCTACGAAATGATGTTGCTACGGCAGAACATAAAGTTGCAGAAAATGACAGCAACCACAACTTGCAGAATGGCATTCAGACAGAAAAACCGGAAGATGAAAATATCATAACGTTTCCTGCCGAAGATATTTTAGAAGAAGTTTCTAATGCATTTGATGTTCATGATGAACCGGAAGAAGCGCCGCTTGATGATGAAGAATTGGCTGCGCAATTATCTTCGCCGTTGCCAATAGAAGAATCTCACCAAAAAATTGCCTCTATTTTATCAGAACAGGCAGTCGAATTTCAAAAACCGGTTACAGAAGACGAAACAACCGTTCCCATTCAATCCGAGCCATTTCATACGGTAGATTATTTTGCTTCGCAAGGCATTCAATTAGAACCTAAAAAAGAAGAAACCAGTTTCGATACGAAGGTTCATAAATTTACCGACTGGCTGCGCCAGATGAAGCGCATCAACCCGCATCCGTCCGATTTGGGAACCGATGTAGAACAGGAAAGTTATGTGGCTGATATTGCCGCAACTTCAAACCAAACAAAAGAAATTGTAACCGAATCTATGGCGGAAGTTTTACTGAAACAGAATAAAAATGGCAAAGCCGTAGAAATTTACGAAAAATTAAGTTTGCTTTATCCTGCCAAAAACGCTTATTTTGCGGCCAAAATAGAGCAACTCAAACAATAATTTATGACACTTTTGTTTTTTATATTAATTACTATCAGCTGTATTATTTTAGGCTTTTTTGTATTGGTTCAAAACCCAAAGGGCGGCGGTTTATCCGGCACTTTCGGCGGGTTAAACAACCAGATTATGGGTGTAAAACAAACGACTGACGTATTAGAGCGCGGCACCTGGATTTTTGCTTCTATAGTTGGTGTTCTTTGTATTGTGTCTATTTTGTTTTTTACATCTGCCGGCACCAATAACGACAATAAAATTTTAAAAGATTTGCCAACGTCTGCGCCAGCCGGGCAATCAACACCTGCTCCAACTAAATAAGATCATTTTTTCTGAATAATAAAACCGTCCAGATTTTCTATAATCAGGATGGTTTTTATTTATACTTGTAGCCAGAACCGGCTTTTGAATAATGATTTGATGAGATTTTAAAACAATGATTTTATTGTTGACTAAACAATTCTAACCGTGAAAAAATAAAATTGCTTCCGTTATTAAAAAACAAATTTTCGGTAAATGAATCTATGTCGAAACCTGCTGGCAGTTTTACTTCTAAATCATTTGCTAAAGGAATAAATTCTTTCTTAAAAGATGCTTTTAAATTACCGATTTCTTCTACGGTAAGGCAACACCAAATCGGGTTAATCAAACCATCAAAGTCAGAGCCGATGCAGATTTGAGTCAACGCTTTATTTACGTCAATTCCTTTTGTTGACAATTGAATTACCTTACAGAAATGTACGACATGCATTACAAAATGAAGTAAATGATACCGGATTTCTGTTGCGGTTTCGCTGCCTTCTTCCACACGTTGCCAGGTAATACTAAAAGCATCATCAATTTTTGAACTGATGCGGTTTACATCTGTTTTGCTGTAAAACAAATTAAGTTCCTGAACAGATACATACTCTTCTTCAAAAGGAAACAAATCATCTGACAGTTCAATCATCGGCGTTCCCGGTTGCTGGTAACCCAGAATTCTTTTGTCTAAATTCAAACCAATAATTCCGCCTGATAAAATGATATTCTCAATGTCTTCATTATACAAATTAATACTGCTGGCATTGAAAGAAGGACATAAACCTGTAAATGGTTTGTAGGGTTTTGCCATTGATATATACACAGATGTATTGCCGGCAGATTTTTCAACTTTATAAATATAATCCGGAATTTCTGTCCACGAAATACCGGTAAAACCAGCGTGCGTGCAAATAAGCGGCTGTTTTATATTTTGTATTGCAGATGCCGGATCGAACCATTGCGCATACAATTCGCGACGTGCGCCCATGCTCATGTGCTTAACGTCGGCAATAATTTTATTTTCGTAGCAATGTCTTATCATTTTCCAGCCATCGGCACCAATTCCTTTTTGAAAAGGACGAAATCGTTTGTCGTTTTCGAACTGCATACCAAAAGCCTGGTTGCAGATTTTAGAGTTTTCAATATGTGTGAGATTGACTGAAAAAACCGGGAACTGGCTTCGCAAATCATCCAAGTTCGAAATCATTTCATCTACATTAAATTCCGATGTTTCCTGCGTATTGGATAAGGTATGACATCCTTCAACAACAAAAAAGACAAACAGTTTTTTATTGTCCGGCACATAATTATTCGGATGACTTAACCGCAACACTTCCACATCGTGCACACCAAACCGGGAAGGATTAAATAAAACTTCTTTTACTTCTTTTAAAATGGTTGGATAAGGCGATAATTTTTTATTGACGATATCGTCATACAAATTTTTGTCAAACTCATCAGGCATTTTTTTAGCCAGCCAGCGAACCGACCTGTTATCTACCATTGCCGTGTCGGGAAAGAAAAAAGCAAATCCAAACAAATTGCAACCAACATCGCTTAACTGTCGCAAGTCGCCCTGCGATTGTAAAAGATACTTGGCTAAATCGGCGCACAGTTTCAGCGGAATGTGTTTTTCCGGGATTTTTTCCCAGGGATTTAATTTTTTATCACCAACACTAAAAAAACTTTTTAGCGTTGTGTGCATGTGAAAATCGAAGAATGCCATAGCGGGTATTTTTATTGTTTATAGTAATTAAAGGTACACGAATCAAGATATAAAAAAGAACAGATGATATTGCAGATGTATAAAATTATTGCACTAATCTTTATTTACGCCTTTCCGATTTGTTTCCTGAATCCTGCGTCTTTATTCTTGTTTTCTAAAATCTTATTCTTCACTTTTTTCTTTCATCAAATCTCCTAAATTTGCACTCTCATTGCCCGATAGTATAATGGTAGTACCACAGATTCTGGTTCTGTTTGTCTTGGTTCGAATCCAGGTCGGGTAACTTTTCTTATTGTTCTTTATTTGCTCTTTCCATCTCTTTTTCTACGGCATCTTCTTTTTTCAGCGCATCAATATATTGATGTTTGAGATGATCGTAAAACGAATGCTTATCTACCAGCAAAGAAAATAAACTGGCAACCATAGCCGCCAGCATCAGGTGAAAAATAACGCTGTGGCGATCGGTCATTTCCAACACTAAAATAGCAGACGTAAACGGCGAGCGTGTAACGCCGGTAAGAAAGCCAACCATACCTGACAGGATAAGTAAATTTGTATTGATAGCGTTTACATGAAACCACTGCGAGATGAGTGCGCCAATGCTTGCGCCGGCACTTAATGCAGGCGCAAATATACCGCCCGAAGCACCTGTTGTAAATGAAACGATCGGACCAAAAATTCGTAACAGCGGCATATACCATTCCTGGTGTTTATCTGTATCGAATAATAATCCGGTCATCAATTCTTTACCTGACCATAATACTTCCTGGTTGATGAACAAAGCCGTGGCTGCCATAAGCAAAGCGCAAATACCAACATATACATATTGCTGCAAAAGTGTAAACCGCTTTTTCCAGGCAAACAACTTCAATATCAGGCTGCACATGTAACTGCCGCACAAACCGCAAATGGCTGCCACAAAAATGATTGCACCAAAGATGTAAACACTCGGATCGCTCACTTTCGGATACCCTAAATATAAATAAGAACCCAGTAAGCCTTGCGCTGTTAAACCAGCGATAATAACAGCAGAAAAAATGGCTGTGCGATAAAAGCGAATATGCGTGCTGGTAAGCTCTTCCACCGCAAATACAATTCCGCCAAGTGGTGTATTAAAAGCAGCCGCCAGGCCGGCCGCAGCACCTGTCATAATCATTGTGCGGCGCGAAATTTTAGGCCAACTATCGGGTATCCATTGGTTTATTTTTCTAAATACAGAACCCGCAATTTGTATGGTGGGTCCTTCTCTTCCAATGGCGGCTCCGCCCAAAACCATAAACAAGCTGGAGACAATTTTTACAAGAATTACACGTAAGCCAACCAGCTTATTCAGTGTTTTTTTTGATGTATTGGTTGGTAATTCCAAAGCCGCCATTACTTGCGGAATGCCGCTGCCGCGCGCATAAGTGGAAAATTTATTCACCACAAAAAAACCAATGATGAAACATACAGGCGCGAGCAATAACAACCACAAGCCGTACGCATTTATAAACTGTCTTGAATATTTTTCTGCGACAGCAAAAAGGTTCGCATATAAAACAGCTATCAATCCTGTAACCAGAGAAGCAATCCAGAATGGCAATGCCTGTAATAGGTTGTATTTAAGCTGCTGGTTCTTAATCCTGTCAAATAATCTTTTAAATGTTGCGCGCATAATCATAAAATATCAAAAAAGAAAAGTTGCGAAATTAACTGATTAGAAAGATGCAGCCTTTTGTATCTTTTTAAAACCAAACGAATGATTGTCTCGTATCAATCTATGTAAGACTTTACTTATAAGATTTTAATAAGTATCTTGCTTGTATCTTTTGCTTGCCATTTAATTACAGTTGAATGTTCCGTTCGGGATTTATATTTTTATCATTTCTCTTTTGCATTCTTCTGGTAACAGGTATTGCTACAAAAGCATTTACACAATGCATTTCGTCATTTCCATATACAGAAAATTTTGAAGAAAGCGGCGGCGGCTGGACCTATGGCGGCGATAATTCTGACTGGACCTGGGGAACTCCTTCTAAATTCAGAATTGAATCGGCAGGCGAAGGTCTAAAATGCTGGATAGCGGGCGGTTTAACAGGCTATTTATATAACGAAAACGAACGCTCCTGGCTGCAAAGCAAATGTTTCGATTTTACCAATATAAAACTTCCGTACATTTCTTTTTTATGTAACTGGGATACAGAATATGACAATGACGGCGCCGCGTTACAATATTCAGACGACGATGGTTTAACCTGGAAAAGCGTTGGCAATTATGGTGATAAAGAAGATTGTCTGAATGAAAACTGGTACGATGCAAATGCAATTAAATATGGCGTACAACAAAACGGCTGGAGCGGCGCAAGTGGCTACTGGCTTACATTACGTCATACGATGCCGTATTTATCAGGAAAGAAAAATGTATCGTTTCGCTTTGTATTTGGATCTGGAAAAGTGCTAAACAACTATAACGGTTTTGCGGTAGATAACATTCGTATTGATGAAGCGCCGCTAAATGATGAACTCTCATTTGAATATCATTGCCTGGCAGATAAAACTGCCATCTTCACATCTGTTCTTTCGCCTTGTATTACCGATCTGAAATGGGATTTTGGCGATCCAAAATCCGGCACTGAAAATAACGCTGACGGCAGTCAGACAATCACACATCTTTTTTCTTTGTCCGGCACTTTTACCGTTACATTGAGTGGTAAAAATTCAAACAACAACCATAATCTGTCAAAACAAATACAGTTCGTAATTCCGGATGTTTCCGCCAGAATCGTAACTCCCGTTTCCTGCCATGGTGAAAACGGTATGGTAGAAGCCATTGTGAAAGGAGAAGGAACCGGCATAACATATTTATGGAATAATACGCCGCCGGCAACCACACAAACTGTAACCGGAAAAGCCGATGCGTATTATGTATCGGTTCATGTTACAAATGGTTGTCAAAATTCAGCCACGATTATTTTACCTGAACCTTCGGCAATACAATCTTCTATCACATCAGTAAAACCGGATTGCAAAAATCAGAACGGCTCTGTTTCAATACAAACAAGCGGCGGCTCGGCGCCTTATAGCTTTACGTGGTCGCCTGCGGTAAGCACAACTTCAGAAGCTAAGAATTTATCTTCCGGCAATTATTCAATTATCATAACAGATAAAAATTCGTGCACAGAAAAAGTAGATTATATTTTACCTCCCTCAGATAGCTTGATCAAAACAACAACCGATATTAAGCAACCACTTTGTTCAGGTTCAAACGGTACAATACAGGTAAATGCGTCTGGTGGCGAATCGCCTTATCAATATCAATGGATTCCGGCGGTGAGCCATACAACCACAGCAACAAATATTTCTGCCGGAAATTATAAGATACAGGTTACTGATAAAAAAGGTTGCGTTGGCGATGTTTCTGTTCAGCTTGTTAGCTTGCCTTCTCCAATCAATCATACCATTACAATACAACAACCTGATTGTGGCGAAAGCAATGGCAGCGTTCAAATAAACACAAACGGCGGCATTGCGCCATACCAGTTTGCATGGCTGGAAACCAATAATAACGATAGTGAAGCAAACAATCTTTCACAAGGAACTTACACAATTCTTATCAAGGATAACAATGATTGTAAAGACACTGTTCATGCAATTCTTGCAGAAAAATTATTGCATGTTGATATAGGAAAAGATACGGTTTTGTGTAAAGGCGAAACACTTGATTTGTACGCAGCCGGAGATTTCGCATCGTATGTATGGAATGATGGATCAACATTACCAACAAAAAAAATTGATAAAGAAGGCAACTATAGTGTAGAAGTAACAAATGCAGGCGGTTGCAAAGCCAGCGATGCCATTCATATTTACCTAGGTTGCACCGATTTGGTTTTTCCGTCGGGCTTTACGCCAAACGGCGATTTGCTGAATGATTTATTTGGACCTACCGGACATTTTTCTTCCATAAAATCGTATCGTCTTTTTATCTATAATCGTTATGGTTATATGGTTTATCAATCAACAAATCCATATCAAAGATGGAATGGATTTACTCCAAATGGGCAAAAATTAACCGGCACATATACTTACTTTGCTTCGTATGAATATGACGGAGAAAAAAAGATACAGAAAGGAACGCTTACTTTGATTTTGTAAAGAATTTCGTCCCTTATGTTTGCTATGTTTTTCAGCAAACATCACATATCTAACTACGGCTTGTAACACTTTTTATGAATCAATTATCTGTCAGTAATCAATGGTTAAGCTTCGGGGAAGTCAGTCTTTTTATTGAAAAAAATTCTTCAATACAAATGACTCCCGATGTGGAACAACGTATTCAAAAATGCAGGGATTATTTAGATAAAAGACTGGCGGAAAAACATGAATTGATTTATGGAATCAATACAGGTTTTGGTTTTCTGCAAAATGTAGAAATCAACAAACAACAGATACAGGAACTGCAACACAATTTATTGCAATCTCACGCCTGCGGCTTTGGTGATGATGTGCCGAAAGAGATTATCAGGCTGATGCTGATGTTGAAAGTTAAGTCGTTAAGTTATGGACATAGCGGCGTTCATTTATCAACAGTTCAGCGACTGGCAGCTATGTGTAATGAAAATATATTGCCGGTGGTTTACACGCAAGGTTCATTGGGCGCGTCCGGCGATCTGGCTCCGTTAAGTCATTTATGTTTGCCTTTACTTGGTTTGGGTGAAGTTTATATTGATAATAAAAAAGTTACAGCCAAAAAAATCTTATCAAAGCAAGGCTGGCAGCCACTTTCACTGCAAAGCAAAGAAGGTTTGGCGTTGATAAACGGAACGCAGTTTATGACAGCTTACGGCTTGTATTGCCTTCATAAAGCATCGCGTTTGTTACAGTTTGCCGATTTGATTTGTGCGCTTTCTTTTGACGCTTTTCATTGTTGTACCGATCCGTTACATGAAGCCATTCATGCGATTCGCCCGCACAAAGGGCAAAAGCAATCAGCAGCCGTTATAAAGAAATATCTGGAAGGCAGTTCTATTGCAGAACAATGCAAGCCACAGGTTCAGGATCCGTATTCGTTTCGTTGTGCGCCACAAGTGCACGGCGCATCAAAAGATGTGTTTGAAAATGTGCTGGCTGTTTTTCTTACTGAAATTAATTCGGTAACAGACAATCCAAACATTTTTCCTGATGAAGATTTGATATTGAGCGGAGGAAATTTTCATGGTCAGCCGTTGGCTTTACATCTTGATTTTTTGTGCATCGCGATGAGTGAAATGGCAAACATAAGTGAACGTCGAACCTATCAATTAATCAGCGGTCAGCGAGACTTGCCGCTTTTTCTTGTAAAAGATGCCGGGTTACATTCGGGATTGATGATTCCACAATACACGGCGGCGGGAATTGTGAGTGAAAACAAGCAACTCTGTACGCCTTCTTCCGTTGATTCGATATCTTCATCTAACAACCAGGAAGATCATGTAAGTATGGGCGCCAATGCAGCCGTAAAATGTTTGCGTGTAATAGATAATGTCGAAAAAGTATTAGCTATTGAATTGATGACAGCCTCACAGGCATTGGATTTCAGGAGACCGGAACAAAGTTCTGAAACAATAGAAAGATTGGTAAATGAATATAGAAATGTGGTTAGCTTTAATGATAAAGACCGTGTATTGCACGATGATATGAAAGCTACCGTTGAGTTTATGAAACGCTGGAAATTGGATAAAGAGCTTTTATAAATGAATAAAAAGAATGGCTGTTGAATTTATATTGATAATCTTTTGTCTGTATTTTATTTGCTCAATTATTTTCAGAACGTCGAACGGAGCGTCGCAACGAACGATAAACCGGAGTTACCGGCGCCTGTAACATAAAATTGTATCTTGTATTCTTCATTCATAAATCATAAATCAATTATGCCGTTAGTGGGAATTATAATGGGAAGCGACAGTGATTTGACCGTGATGCAGGCAGCCGCAGATATATTGAAGCAGTTTGAAATAGAATTTGAACTCACCGTAGTTTCTGCTCATCGAACGCCGGCGCGCATGATTCAATATGCAGAAACGGCGAAAGCAAGAGGTTTGCAAGTGATTATTGCAGGCGCAGGCGGCGCGGCGCATTTGCCTGGAATGGTGGCAGCCGTTACCACATTGCCCGTAATTGGTGTACCGGTAAAATCGTCTAATTCAATTGATGGCTGGGATTCTATATTGTCTATTTTGCAAATGCCAAACGGCGTTCCGGTGGCAACTGTGGCTTTGAATGCAGCGAAGAACGCAGGTATTTTAGCGGCGCAAATTATTGGCGCAACAGATACCAAAATTGCAGAAACTTTGTTTCAATTTAAAGAAACTATGAAACAGGAAGTGATTGCAAAAGCTGGTAAACTAAAGCAAAATTATCGTAACGATTTTGATAAGGATTTATAGCGTTACAATAGCAAATTGCTGTTCGAGCGATAATGAATTTTGATAGATTATGTCTAAAAATGATTTGCCGTAACGTGGATAAAAACCGCTGATATTTTCAACTCTTTCCTGCAGGTTTTTATTGGGAAATAATTGTTGTTTTATGGTTTCGATTTGATTGTGCTGCGTATTGTATTTTTTTCGTTCGGCGCGCATGATCTTTTTTTCGAAAGACTTTAATTTCTTTTCCATTAAAGCAGACAAAGCGGTTGCATGTTCCTGAAGCGTTATATCAACATTTTGAGCAACCGATTGTAAGTGAGAAAACAAATTTTTTGCCTGCTGTATTTCACTTTCAATTGTTATTTGCTTATCTGAAGTTCGTTTTACCAAGTCGTTAATTAACGACAATGTATCGTTGAAAAAATCTGGTGCCGAAAAGCCGAGTTGCTCAATTTTTTCTGCTTGTTTTTTATTTATAAAAAGAAATGAATTGCGCAATATCAAAACCGGATATGGAACTTGCACGGCGTCGAAAACTTTCTTTAATTCAAGCCAATACGCCATCTCGCCACCGCCGCCGATAAAAGCGATATTTGGCAATACGGTTTCCTGTAAAACACCCCGCAAAATAACGTTGGGACTAAAGCGTTCGGGATGATTTTTTATTTCATTTATTAATTCTTCCCGGGTAAAAATTAGTTCCAGGCTCTGAACAATAAATTTGTCGTTTTTCGCTTCAATACGTTCGCGTTTATCATCAAGCAAATAAAAAAGATTGAGTTCTCTCCCACCCGCTTGTACTTTGTAATATTGAGATAAATCAGCTAACGTTTCTTCGACTTCTTTATGAGAAAACTGCTCTTGAATTTCTTTTATAAAAACCGGTTGCAGCAAGCGTTTCAAGTCAGGATTATCAGGTATCAAAACAACAACACCATATTTGCCAAACAACTCATTTATCACTTCTAATGTAGCTTGCTGAATGGTTATATCAAGACGATAACATCGTTTGAAAATATCAATCAGTTCATCACCAAAAGGCAATACAGAAATTTGATTTTGAAGCTGCTGAAGTAGGATAATAAAGTCGTTATCAACCTTCATTCTGCCAACTGCGCCGGTTTGTTTTGTTTGCCATTTATATTCTTTTCCATCCACTTTTATAGTTCCCAGTTCATCTAAATCGGCGTCCTCGCTTCCCATATAAAAAACAGGAACAAAATTGTTTTGCGGCAATTGTTTTGAAAGCTCTTCAGCCAGTTTTACAGCGTGTAAAATTTTGTAGGCGAAATATAAAGGCCCGGTAAAAATAACCGGCTGATGCGCGGTTGTGATTGTGTATGTGTTGGGTTGTGAAAGAAGATTGATGTTTTGCTGAACGTTATCTGAAATTTGTAAATTCTGATATTGTTGTTTCAGAACGTTTACCAAGACTTCGCGGTTTTGAGGAAACGCTTTTCGCTCTTCAATCGCAGCTTTAATTCCTTCAACAGAAACTTCATGTTTATAAAAAGATTGAAGAGTTTGTTGTTTATCTAAATAATCGAGAATTGTTTTGGAATAAAAACCTGTTTGCTGGTAAGGAATATATGTACAATCTGAACTTTTTAATGCCGCTTGCTGTTGATTCATAAGTAAACTCTGAACTGCAAAGATAAAAGGCTAAATATGAATTGCGCAGTGTATGACAGTTATACTACAATTCCTTCCAGATCGTAATCGTAAGCTCTTGTAATTTTTATGTTCGCAAAAGTTCCGGGCTGTAGTTTACAATCGGAATGAATGACAACTTCGTTATCTACTTCCACGCTATCAAATTCAGTTCTGCCAATATAACGTCCGGCTTCCTTTTTATCAATAATTACTTTATACGTATTGCCAATTTTTTCCTGGTTTTTTTCGTAGCTGATTTCCTGCTGCACTTCCATAATTTCCTGTGCGCGGCGCTGCTTTTCTTCAGCCGGAATTGTATCTTCCATTACATACGCCGGCGTGTCTTCTTCATGGCTGTATGTGAATATGCCAACACGATCAAATCGTTGCTGCTGCAGAAAATCTTTTACATCATCTACATCATCCTGCGTCTCACCGGGAAAGCCGGCAATTAAAGTGGTACGCAAACAAATACCGGGATTTTTATCGCGGATTGCTGCAATGGTTTCTTCAATTTCCTGTCTTGTACTTTGCCTGCGCATTGCCTGCAACATTTTGCTGCTGGCGTGTTGTAAAGGCATGTCTAAATAATTACAAACGTTTGGTCTGTCGCGCATGACATCCAACACATCCATCGGAAAATTATTCGGGTACGCGTAATGCAAGCGAATCCATTCGATACCGGGCACATCTGCAATACGATTTACTAAATCGGCTAACATTCTTTTCTTATAAATATCCAATCCATAATACGTTAATTCCTGCGCGATTAGCATGATTTCTTTTACGCCTTGTTTTGCTAACGTTTCGGCTTCAAAGATGATTTGTTCAATGGTTTTACTTATATGTTTGCCACGCATTAACGGAATGGCGCAAAATGCGCAAGTACGGTTACAACCTTCGCTGATTTTTAAATACGCATAATGTTGTGGCGTACTTAGCAGCCTTTCGCCTAACAATTCTTTTTTGTAATCTGCATTGAGTTGTTTGAGTAGAAGCGGAAGTTCAAACGTACCAAACCAGGCATCAACTTCGGGAATTTCACTTTCCAGGTCGCCGCGATAACGCTCGCTGAGGCATCCTGTAACATACACTTTATCAAGCCTGCCGCGTTTTTTCAGATTTACCTGGTCGAGAATTGTATTGATGCTTTCTTCTTTGGCTTTATCAATAAAACCACAGGTATTTACAACGACGATATTGTGGTCGAGCTTTGTATTTTCGTGCAGAACATCAATATCATTGGCTTTCAACTGACCGCTCAATACTTCGCTGTCCACAAGGTTTTTACTGCAACCGAGCGTAATGATATTTACCTTGTCTTTTTGTAATGTTCTTACCTTCATAAACGGCGCAAAGCTAACGCATTTGCACTCGTTTTCCTTCATTTGCAAAGGCTTAACCGTTTTTTACAAGTTGGTTACAATACGTTATTGAACCACAAATCATAATGATAGAAAATATCACGAAGAATGAGAAAACAGGAATTCTATTTCCAAATATTTACTCTTCATGAAGCTGATAAATAGCAGGCAAGTTGCGCCCGTAACCATCATAATCTAATCCATAGCCAACCACGAATTTATCGGGAATGGAAAAACAAGTGTAATCTATATGGATAGCATGAACAGTAGCTTCCGGCTTATGGAGAAGAACCGCAATTTTTAAAGACGCCGGATGATGATTCTGTAGTTGCGGAAGAAAATGGAACAGCGTTTTGCCGGTATCAATAATATCTTCAACAATAATAACATCGCGATTTGTGATGTCGGCATCAAGACCGATGGCTGTTAACACATGACCGGTTGATTTTGTTCCTTTGTAAGAAGCGAGTTTGATAAATGATATTTCGGCTTCAATGGTAATTTGTCTGAACAAGTCGGCGGCAAACATAAAAGAACCATTGAGGATAGCAATAAATAAAGGCTTTTTATCTTTATAATGGGTATTGATTTGCGCAGCTAATTCCTTAACTTTTTCTGCAATTGTTTCTTCTGATAAATAAGGTGAAAAATATTTATCATGAACCTGAACCAGTTTCATAGGTTTTTGCAGCAATAATAGGTATCTCTTTCCGAAATTATTTAGCTAAATAAGGTGGCGCGTCCTGCAGATATATTTTCTGACCGACACGCAGATTTGCGCCGTTTGCCAGTTGGTTGTATTCAGTAAGGTTTTCAAGCCTTACGCCTTCAATCTGGGCAATGTCTGAGAGCGTTTCGTTTACTGTAACAACATGATAAGCTTTGCTGCCTTTCTTTGGTTTTTTTACCAGATAAATCAATTGGTTTTTATCTTGTGATTCACCGGTTATATCGTTGTATTCGAGCAATTTGCTGTATGATATATTGTATTTGCTGGCTAATGCAAATAATGAAGTTCCCTGTTGAACGTAAACAACTTTTGCTCCGTTAATCGAAAACACGCCGGTTGGATATAAAGCGGTTGGCGCCGTGATGGTTGTTTGCGCAACTTTTGCAGTTAACGGAGTTTGTCTTGGTGCTTCGGCAGCATCTTCATTATCATCGTTAAAACTATTGTTATTAACTGCAGGAATTGCATTGGCTGCCATCAAAGGCTCGTTGTTGCCTGGCTGGCGTTGCAGCGCAAGCAAAGTATAATCCTGCAAGTGATTGTTTACGATAAATTTAATAAGTATAGAACTATAAGCCGGGTTGGTTGCATAACCCGCTTTCTTTAATCCTTTTGCCCAGCCTTCATAATCGGTCGGATCCAGGTTAAATAAAAATGTATAGTTAGGTCTTGTTTTTAAAAAATCGGAATGATCGCGGTAAGATTCTTCTGCATTGTTATAACTGCGGAAGCATTCACCTTTGGCATCATCATCATGAAAAACAGTTGCGCCTGTCCAGTCTGATTTACACTTAATACCAAAATGATTATTCGATGCTTTTACAAGATCGCACTGACCGGCATTGGTTTCTAAAATTCCCTGCGCTAAGGTTATCGCAGCCGGAACACCAGTGCGAATTTCTTCCTTAATAGCAAGCTCTTTATAATTGTTGATATACTCATTGATAGAAGCAGCACTTTGGCTGTAAGCCGACAGCAATCCGAATGATGCAACAGCAATCAAAAAAAGTCTTTTCATGAGTAGTCAAAAAGTTTTTAGTTAGTAGTATTCTTTATAAGAAAATCAACCTTGTATTTTTCTTATCAGCATCAAACCATCGCGCACTGTCAGAAAAACCTGCTCTGTTCTTTCATCTTTCCGAACATGCTCGTTAAATTCATGAATGGCTTTCGCATTTTTTCCGCTTATATTATCTTCCAGAACCTGCCCGTGAAACAACACATTATCGGCGATAATTAAGCCTTGCTGGCTTAAACGCTCGATCGCCAATTCGTAGTATGTGATGTAGTTGGTTTTATCGGCATCTATAAAAACAATATTCCATTCGTAGTCAAGTGTGGGAATAATCTCAACCGCATTGCCTTTGTACAAATGTATTTGTTTCTCCTTTCCGGCAAGTTTAAAATTTGCTGAAGAATTATCCGCATCAGCTTGTCTCAGTTCAATTGTGTGTAACTCGCCGCCGGGCTGTAAACCTTTACACAGGCACAAAGCGCTGTAACCGGTAAATGTTCCGATTTCTAAAATGTATTTTGGTTGTATAAGTTGGCTGATAAAAGATAAAAACTGTCCCTGTGTTTCAGTGCTCAACATTGTTGAATGCTCGTGCTGCCGGCTTTGCAAATGAATCTGGTGAAGAATTTCATCGTGAGGTGTGGTAAATTGGTCGGCATATTGCTCGGCAAGCGCATTAACAAGTTCCATAAAATGTCTTTGTATAAAATGGTTCTTTGTTTTGTAAATTAACAACATAAATGAATGCTTCCCAAACAACAATTGAGAAAGTAAATACAACACAAATCAGTTCCTGCTATAACAAAACATCTTTTACTTTTTACTTTTGAATTGTTATTTCAGAACTCACATCATCATATAAATGAATGACCATGAATTACGATGTTATTATCTGCGGTGCCGGACCAACGGGAATGATGTTAGCCAACCAATTGGCTCGCTTTAACATTAACTTTTTGATTATTGATGGCAAAGCCGAACCGACAAAAGAATCGCGCGCTTTGGTTGTGCAGGCACGTAGCATGGAAATATATGAGCAAATGAATTTGAGTGATAAAATTATTGCAGAAGGACAAAAATTGGAAGGCGTTCTTCTTTATAAAAACGGGAAGCGTAAAGCCGCTGTTATATTGGGCGAATTAGCAAAAGGTGTGAGTCCGTTTCCGTATTTGATGGTGTATGAACAAAGCAAAATTGAACAGTTATTATACGATGCTTTGCGCTCTGAAAATCAGGATGTAGAATGGAATACAGCGTTTGTAAAATATAGCGAAAAAGATAATGGTTTTGATGTTGTTATATCAAGTAATAACGTCGAAAAAACAATCAGCACAACCTACTTAATTGCTTGCGATGGTTCTAAAAGTAAAGTGCGCGAGCAAAGCGGCGTAGCCTTTGAAGGTAGTACATATCAAAATGTTTTTTACCTCGCAGACACGCATGTTAAGGCTGATATTTCTCATGATAAACTGAACCTCTTTACATCAAAACACGACTTGAATGTATTGTTCCCGATGAAAGGTGAAAACAGGTATCGCATCATTGGTATTTTGCCAAAAGAATATTATCATAAACCTGATTTGAATTTTGATGAAATGATTAATCATTTCAGGCAAACAACGCAATTACCTGTGCAGGTTTACGATACCAAATGGTCGTCAACTTATCGCATTCATCATAAAAAAATAAAGCAGTTCAGAAAGGGAAACATCTTCTTTGCCGGCGACGCCGCGCATGTACATAGTCCTGCCGGCGGACAAGGCATGAACACTGGTTTGCAGGATGCTTACAACCTTGCGTGGAAACTGGCTTTCGTGATTAAAAAAAAAGCAAAAGAAAGTTTATTAAACACATATCATAAAGAAAGAAACCCGATTGCAATAAGACTGCTGCAAACCACGGATCGTTTCTTTAATTTCATGATAAAACAAAGTTGGTTTTATGTTCTTTTCAGAACACAAATCTTATTACGTATTGTACCTGTTTTTGTTCGCAGCCACTTTATCAAAAAACAAATTTTTGCGGCAGTTTCACAAACAAGTATCAACTATAATAAATCATTTTTATCAAAAGGGAAAAGTGGCAGAATCAAGGCCGGCGCGCGATTTCCTTATACAATGATTGAAGATAACGGACAGAAAATTTCTATTTATCAATATTTCAAACAAATAAACAAACCTTTCTTGCTGGTGAGTTTTAATATCAATATAAACGATGTAAAGAATGACAATTTACATGCGGTTTCGTTACCTGTAAATACAACCAATATATCTGCTTTTAAAAAACTTCGTTTTGATACGAAATGGATTGCTTTGGTTCGTCCCGATATGTATATTGGTTATATCTGCAGCGTATATAACGAAGCCGAATTATCTGAATATTACAACCGCATATTTGCCGGTTCATCACAATAAATTTTATAGAGATTGGCTTGCCGGTTTATCTTCTTTTACAGAAATAAAATACAATCCTAAGAATGTAAATAAACCGTTTATAATGAGCAATTCAATTCCAATTTTATAACCACCAAACCAATCGGCAGAATACAGACTAAGAAAATAACAAAGCAAAGGCGCAACTAAACAAACAATAATAGTTGCCACTTTCTGTTTAATGATTCGCTTTGTAAAAATGCCGAACGTAAATAATCCCAGCAACGGTCCATACGTATAACCAGCGATACTCATAATGTTGTTGATAATAGACTTGCTGTTGATTTGTTTAAACATCAATACACACACAAAGAACAAAACCGTAAACGAAAGATGTACCGCAATACGAATGTTTTTCTGCTGCTTTTCGGTATGATTTTTTTGTCGTTTGATACCTAAAATATCAATACAAAAAGATGAAGTTAAAGCGGTAATGGCGCCGTCTGCACTGGGAAACAAAGCCGATATTAAACCGATAATAAAAATAAGCGAAACAAACACCGGGAAATAAGGAACTGCAGAATTTGTGCTCAACGCAATCGCCGGAAATAAATCGTCGCCGGTTGTGGTGATATTATGTTGCGCAGCAAAGAGATATAACAAACCGCCTAACAATAAAAAAAGAAGATTTACCACAACCATAATGGTACTGAATGTCATCATGTTTTTCTGCGAGTCTTTGAGCGTTTTTACACTGATGTTTTTTTGCATCATTTCCTGGTCAAGCCCTGTCATACCAACGGTTATAAAGGCGCCGCCAATAATTTGCTTTAGCCAGAATGTACCGCTTTTTACGTCCCAGTTTATGGTTTTGGTATAACCTTTATTTTCTAATTCCGTTATCGCCGAAGGCAAGGTAAGATGAAGACTTTGCATGATGAAGATGATGCAGATAATGAGTCCTAACAACATAAAAGTGGTTTGCAACGTATCGGTAAATACGATTGTTTTTACGCCACCTTTAAATGTGTAGGCAAGTATCATAAACAAGATGATTAATGTAGTTGCCCAAAAGGGAACATTCATATTATTCAGGATAAAAATCTGCAGCACATTTATCACTAAATATAACCTGGCTGTGGCTCCTAAAGTGCGCGATATAATAAAAAATAAAGCGCCCGTTTTATACGCGGTAACACCAAAGCGCTGATACAGATAATTATAAATAGACGTAAGCTGAAGTTTGTAATAAAGCGGCAATAAAATATAAGCCACAATAAAATAACCCAGGAAATAACCAATCACAACCTGGAAGTAACCAAAGCCGTTTGTGCCCACTGTTCCGGGTACGCTTACAAACGTAACACCGCTCAGCGAAGTGCCAATCATACCAAACGCAACCAGCATCCAGTTGCTGCTTCGGTTACCAATAAAAAACGATTCGTTATTGGCGTTGCGGCTTGTGTACCAGGCAACGCCGAGAAGAACGAGAAAATAAACAAGGACTAATGATAACAACAATGCAGACGACATACTTCAATATTACAACAGAACGGCAAATTTGCAGTAAATTGAACCACAAAGGAGCAATGGAAAAAGAAGCGCAAATTTTTATTTATAAATTATATTGATAGCGTACATCAATACAAGTAAAATCATTTTCACTTGTAACGCTTCACTTATAAATCTGCTGTTTGAAATTTCCACCGGCAAATAAAAATATACAGGCATAAATAAAGGGTGGCTGCAATTAATAAAGGTATGGTATCCGGTGTTTTTACAATCTGCCCGATCATACTTTTAAACAATGGAAACGTAATCAGATTATCTGTACTTTCTAATGGTAAATAATGACCGGCTCCGCTGAAATAATAATTCACTCCTTTTACCAAAGATTCTTCCAGCACAACCGAATATAAAAAGTAAACACCGATCGAGATGCCGGAACGACGAAACAAGACTGCAAACATAAGAGCCAGCATGGTATAACTAAGCGCCTGGATAAAGAAGTAAATAACAAAACTAAAATTCTGAAAGCTAATACCGGCGCTGCCTTCGCGCAGTCCGAAAATGAGTGCTACCAGAAAAATAATAAGTGCAGATACAAAAGCTATGATGGTTGCCAGCACCATTTTTACCGTAATAAATTGTGTTCGGCTTAAGCCATCAATAATATTCTGGCGATGTGTTTTATAAGAAAATTCGTTGGTCATTAAAATGATAATAATCAAGCCGGGAAAGAACAACAAAAAGCTGCTGATATAGCTTACGGTTTGCCAGACTTCGGGAAAGCGAAACGGCGGGTTGCCAAGAATGGCTGTTGCCATTGGATCTTTGTTGGTGAAGGCTTGCTGCTGCACTTCAAACACAATATAATTAACGCCGTATAAACTTACAATAAACAAAGCAAACAATATCCAGAACGTACGATAGTTCTTTAGTTTCAGCCATTCGATATACAAGAGATGAAGCATACAAATCAGTTATTGGTGAGTTCGAGAAATTTGGTTTCCAAGCTTTTCTTTCGCAGGTGCAAATGATTTAGTACAATGCCATTATTAAAACAATATTGATTGATAGTTTCTAAATTAGCGGTGCCAACCGGGTAATTTAGAAACAGTACATTTCCGGCTTTCGATATACTCTTATAACCATTTATCTTTTCTAAAACAGCTTGCAAACCAATTATGTTTTTTGCCGAAAGCTCAACCGTATCTTCACTTACCAGCACTTCATTTACCGCACCGGCAGTTAATAAATTTCCTTTTTTTAAAATGGCAACATGCGTACAAACTTTTTCAACTTCATCTAATAAATGACTTGCCATAATTATGGTTTTACCTTCGCCGGATAATCGCAAAATCAGCTCACGGATTTCAGCAATTCCAACCGGATCCAGACCATTTGTCGGTTCATCGAATATGAGAATTTCAGGATTTCCAAGCAAGGCAGCTGCGATAGCAAGCCGTTGTTTCATACCTAAAGAATATGTACTGAACTGGCTCGTCTTGCGTTCATATAAATTTACTTTCTGCAAAACAGAATCAATATCTTCTTTTCCTTTTTGCTTGATTTCGGCTGCAATCGCCAGGTTTCTTTCTGCCGATAAATAATGATAAAAATTTGGCGTTTCAAGTAAAGTTCCAATGCGTTTGCGCATATCTGCTGTTGGCTCCTGGCCGCTAAACAAAACGTTGCCAGACGTGGCTTTCAGAATATTCATCACGATGCCGAGCATAGTTGTTTTTCCACTTCCGTTCGGTCCCAAAATACCAAATACGCTACCCGCGGGAACTGAAAAAGATACATTGTTTAACGCATGAATTTTTCCATAATCCTTGCTTAAATTATGAACCGTAAGAACGTCCATTTGTTTTTATTTGGGATGAAAGATAAGTGGAAATGCGAATGTTGAAATTGTTGTTTTGTTTAAGCGGCGGGTAATGAATGTTTGGTGGTGATTTGGTGTTTCTCAAATGTGTTTTTTGAAATTGAATTTGAGAATTGAATAATGAGGTGTTTTGTATATTTGAGAGTTGGACGAATTATTTTTATGCAACCTATATTTTCTAGAAACATAAATATTGACAAAATTGCTTTCTTGAATTGGCGCATTTCCCAAAACAGCGACATTCGCAATTTGTTAAATCTTGCAGATGGATTTTTAATTTCGGCAATTGAATTAGCAAAGCATTGTTTAGAAAATAATGAAGATAAAAGAGCGGACATTCTTATTTTTCCAATATTGACAAATGCAAATCATGGAATAGAGCTTTATTTAAAAAGTTTAAATTGGACATTAAATGAGTAATGCATATCGACAAAAAATTGAGGGCAGACATAACATTAAGCAGATTTACCAAACAGTAAAAGCTAAGTTTAAGGTTTATAAAGGCAATATAACATACAAACATTTCAAAGAGTTTCAAAACAAGTTTTTAAGTCGAATACGGACAAATAAAAACTTGACAAGTCATGATATTTATGAAGCCTGAATACTTTCGTAAGTTCCATTTTCAAATATGAAATTCACTTTATAATTTATAACGATTGGCTGCATAAATTTTCTCGATAATCTCAACCGTTTTCAAACCTTCTGTTGCATTGGTGCTGATGGTTCCGTTACCAGTCAATACATCAATTACATTCTGATACACTTTATCGTGATTGCTCATGCTGCCTTTATAAGTGCCGTAATCGTTGGGCGGCGATTGTTTTGTATCTGTAATTACCACATCTTCTATACGCTGATAAGAAATGGTGTTTAAGTATTGACCACCAATTTTTACCGTTCCTTTTTCGCCGAACAAAGTAATGGAGCCTTCCATATTTTCGGCATACGCATTTACTGTATAATTGAGCGTTCCGACAGCGCCGTTTTGCATAGAAAGAATTGCAACACCAGCGTCTTCTGTTTGAATCAGCGATTGATGAGCCGAATTTTGGAGGTAAGATTGCACAGAAGAAACATCGCCAAGAAACCAATGGAGCAAATCGATAAAATGACTGAATTGTGTAAATAAAGTTCCGCCGTCGAGGTCTTTTGTGCCATGCCAGCTATTGGTATAATAATCTGCATTGCGGTTCCAGAATCCATTGATTTGAAAGCTATAAATTTTGCCTAATTTATTTTCGCTTAACAGCTTTTTTACTTCCACAACAGCTTCATTAAAACGGTTTTGTTTTACAATAAATAAATGCTTCTCCGCCCATTCTGTATCTTCAATCATTTGTAAACAATCGGTTGTGTTTAAAGCCATTGGTTTTTCGCAAACCACATGACAACCGGCACGTAAAGATTTTATTGTATGAATGGCATGAAGTCCGTTTGGCGTGCATACGGCAACAACATCTGGTTTGTTGTCTTTGGTAAGCATTTGTTCGATGGTTGAATACTGTTTTGTCTTGTATTTACGGGCGAGCTTTTTTGCTTTGGTAATATCAATATCACAGACGGCAACGAGGTTTGCCAAACGATGAATATGCTCCGCATGACGGCTGCCAATTTTACCGCAACCTATAATGGCAAACGAAACATTAGTTTTCATGGAATCAGAATTGTATTTTAATCATAGTTCAATTCATTTCTGAATCTTACATTGAACCACTTGCTCCTCCCGCAAATTGACAACAAAAGTTACCTGCGATTGTTACATAAACATTCCATTATAAAATAAAGACAGTAAGCTTTACATCTTACTGTCTTCACAATTTTATTTCAATGAGAATGTCATTTGCGTTACACCAACAGACTGCGCTTTATTATCTCCGGAAGCTTTTTTTACTACATATAGGTTGTGCCGTTTTCCATCTGTAACCGGCGATAAAGAAAGAGAAGCTGTTTTGATAGTAACAGGCGTTTTATCACCAGCTTTATTGGCTTCAATATCATGTTTAGCCAGCAATTTTCCATCAGGCGCATCGAGGTGCAGTTCAAAAGCGTTACTGCCGGTTAATGAATCCTGCCAGCCAAAATTCAGAGTTGCTTTTGTGATTCCGGTTAAATCAATACTATCTAACGCAAACCAGCTGTCGTTGACTGTAAGCAACATAACGGGCACATTCTGATAGGTAATTGTCTGCGCATCTTTTGTATGCGTTATACCTGCAAATGTTACTGTGCTGTTGCGAAGCATTTCATAACCATTACCGGTGAGCGGCTTTATGTTTTGTCCGCCTTTATCGGTATAAGAAACCGATAAATATAAAACGCCGTTAGCTAAAACCGGTTTGTTCATTGTTGGGGAAACCGTTCCGGTAGGAGGCAACGATTTTTGGTGTTGCTGATTGGCTATAGACAATATCCAGGTAACAATTTGTTTGGCATCACCTTCAGATAAATTCGGATGCGCCGACATTACCGCATCGCCCCAAACACCACCGCCGCCTTTTATGATTTTATTGGCGAGATACGTAAGCGCAGTAGCATCGGTTTTATATTTTTCTGAAACGGCTGTAAATGCCGGCCCGACTGATTTTTCGTCAATCTTATGACAAGCTTTGCAATCTAAAGATTCCATCAGATTTTTCCCCATCATTGTTTCCGACACTTCCTGGTGACCTTCCGCAACACCGGCTTTGTCATTGCCTTCACGGTAATCGGCTGTAACCAGCAAACCGCTTGTATCTATAGCAGTTCCGTCTTCTTTGTCATTTACTTCAACAGCATAAGCAACCGGCTGGCCCGGAAAATAAAACGTCTTGTTTCCATTGATATGAATGTCAACCAAAGGCGCCTGGTTACCGGCGTATACGCTAATCATATTGCTTTTGCCAACCGCATTTTTATCGTCTTTTACTTCGGCATAAATAGCATAATCTCCGGCGGTGCTAAGCGTGGTTTGCAGTTTAGATTCTTTGGTTTCAACCGTTTTGCCGCCAACATGCCAAACATAAGTAAGCTTATCATTATCCGGGTCGCGCGCGCCAACCGTTGCTTCAATGGCAAGTGGTAAAGAACCTGATGTTTTGTTCACTTTTATGCTTGATACTTTCGGCGGACGATTGCCATTGTTATAATCAATACGTGCCAAACCAGCATCAGCGTTTTTGGCAAACCAGCCGCTGCCATATTCAAGAACATACAATCTTCCGTCGGGTCCAACTTCCATATCAGATGGATTGTTGAATTTGGTGTCTTCCATAAACGGTTCCATATTATCAAAGTCGCCGTTTGGTTTCATGGTTACAACTTTTATCCAGCCGCGCATCCATTCGTACACAAATAATTTACCATTATAATAACCAGGCATTCTTGTTTTTTCGGGAAACATATCGGTATAATACACCGGTCCCGTCATGGCTGTTCTTCCGCCCGAACCCACCTGCGGGAAATCTTTGGAAATGCCATACGGATACCAGATAAAAGCCGGTTGCGCCGGTGGCAAATCGGTTAAGCCCGTATTGTTCTGCGATAAGTTTTGCGGATGAGCCGGATCAAAGGTTTTACCTATTTCGCCGGTGAGATAATTGTAAGATACATACGGATAATTATTGCCGATAAAAAGCGGCCAGCCAAAGAAACCGGCTTTACGAGCCTGGTTCATTTCATCGTATCCTTTGGGTCCGCGCGTGTTTAAACTGTCAACATTTGAATCTGGCCCAACTTCACCCCAATATAAATTTCCGTTCTTCTGATCAACCGAAATGCGATACGGATTACGGTCGCCCATCACATAAATCTCAGGCTTTGTTTTATCTGATCCTTCGGCAAACAAATTTCCTTTCGGAATGGTATATGTACCATCTTCTTTCATTACAATACGAAGAATTTTTCCACGCAAATCATTTGTATTTCCGGCACTTCTGCGGGCATCGTATTGTGTATGTCCCGGTGCATCATTCAAAGGCGCAAAACCATGACTAACAAACTTCTGGTTCGGCTCGTCAAACGGTGTTGAATTATCTCCTGTTGATAAGAACAAAGTTCTGTCTTTACCAAACGCAATAGAGCCGCCGGTGTGGCAACAAATTTCACGTTGCGAATACAATTGCAAAATAATTTTTTCGCTGCTGTTATCTATCGTATCATTCTCGAAAGTGAAGCGGGACAAGCGATTGACCGATGTATCAACCGGGCTGTAATAAATATAAACATAATGGTTCTTCGCAAAGTCGGGATCTTTTTGAAGTCCTAACAAGCCTTCTTCTGCGTTCACGTTTGGCGTATGTTGCGTCTTCCAATATACATTCAAAAAACCGATTTGTTTTACCGAATGATCTTTGTCTTTATACAACAAAATTTCACCACGACGCTGCGCCACCAAAACATCCAAATTTGGAAGTACAGTTAGTTCTGTTGGCTCGAAGAAAGTGCCGGTTACCAATTGTGTTTTGGTAAACCTGTCTGCATCGGGCGTGCGCTCTGTTTTTACTTTAGAATAATTTAAAGATTCATTATCACCAATAGCATATTTAATTCCGCCCAACAAGTGCATTAAATAAGCCGGATCGCTGTACGATTCTTTGGTATGACCAAGCTCTGTGTACCATACTCTGCCGCCATCATATTCGTGATACCAAGCCATCGGGTGATTGCCATTCATATTGCCGCCTTTGTAGCTGCTTTCATCAATCTTCAAAAGAATATGAAGACCGGAATCAACATTTTTAAAATTATACCACTCATCAAAACGAGACCATTTGGCAGGTAAATGTTTGGTTGATATATCGTTCGCATCAACCACATTTATGGTTGCCTGTTGTTGCGCCGGATGGCTGTCGAAAGTGGCGCCCACCAAACGATGATACCAACCCCAATGGTAACCGGCATCTGTAGCCGCATGAACGCCAACAAAGTTGCCGCCCGCTTCTATATATCGTTGAAAATCTGTTTTTTCGGCAATGGTGAAAAGAGAATCGTCCGGATCGGTATTGCATAAAAATATTACAGCCGCATATTTCTTTAACGAGTCGTCGGTAAACCAGGCTGCATTGCTGGTTGTATCAACATCAAAATTATTTTCCTTACCTAATTTCATAACAGCTTCAGCAGCCGTAGGAATACAATCGTGAACAAAACCGGCTGTTTTTGTAAATACCAATACTTTTGGTTTGGATGATAAAAAATGACAACCGGCAAAGCAAAAAAGAAGAAAAAAAGCAATTGTGAATGACAAGAAAATCTTCATAAGAAGTGGCAAATATTTACATAAAAATAAAGACAAGATAATGATAAGCTTATAAAAATTTTCTGCAAAAACTTATCGTGATAATGTGAACAAACTCGCAGTATCATTGCACTTATAATTCTTGTTATGATTTTGCGTTGTTGCGTCTCTTTCTTTTGTATGATGATAATGTACTTGCCTGGCATCAGTCAGCAATACAGTGTAAACGGTTCTGTAAAGGATGAAAATAACAAACCGGTTCCGAATGCTTCCTTACATCTTTTAAATACGAATAAAACGGTATTTAGTAAAGCAGATGGTTCGTTTACCTTTTATCATTTACCGGCTGAAAATTTTACGCTTTCTGTTATAGCCGTCGGCTATGCTTCCCTACAAAAAAATATTGCATTTACAGATACCAGTTTCACCATCAATATTCAACTTCATTCATCTGTAAAAGAACTGGATGCGGTAACGGTAACAGCAGAAAAACAAGAACAAAACCTGCAGCAATTATCGGTAAGTATTTCAGCCTTAACAGCAAAACAAATTGATGAATACCGGCTTTGGAACAACAACCAATTAACAGCAATCATTCCTAATTTATATACAGATAATCCCGGTGACGGACGCAATATAACCTCAATACGAGGCATCGTAACAACGTCTTACGACCCGGCTGTAACAACTTATATTGATGGCGTTAACCAGTTTTCTTTAGACACGTATATTGGCACGCTAACCGATGTAGAACGTATTGAAGTTTTACGTGGACCGCAAGGCACTTTGTATGGAAGAAATGCAATGGGCGGCGTGATTAATATCATTACCAAAAAACCGACAAATCAGGTTGAAGGATTTGCAGAAATTAATATTGGAAATCATGGCTTGCAGAGATATAACGCAGGCTTTAGAGTACCGCTGGTAAAGAACAAATTATTCCTTGGCGCAACGGTTCTTGATATGAAGAGACATGGTTATTATACAAATGATTTTACGGGTAAAAAATTTGATAATCAGCACCTGTTTTATGGCAATTATTATCTTACTTATTTGCCTTCGGAAAAATGGATGCTCACCGTTAATATCAAACATCAGCCAAACCGGAATGAGGGTACCTTTCCTTTAGTAAACGGCGTTGATGAAGCGTTTGCAAATCCATATCATTTAAGCCAGGATGCAACAGCCAAAATGATTGATAATTCGTTCAATGGTTCGTTTGTTATCAATCATGCAGGAAACAAAGTAAACTTCAATGCCATCAGCTCTTATCAAAGCAACAGGCGTACTTATAATGCGCCGCTCGACGGTGATTTTTCACCGGCCGATATTGTCTCCATTTATAACAATTATGCAAAGCCCTGGAACCTTGTAAAAGTATTTACACAGGAAGTCCGACTATCATCAAACAACAAAAATAAGAAGCTGCAATACACAGCCGGTGCTCTTTTCTTTTACCAGGATAATCCAACAAAACAAGCCACGCAATTTGGCGCCCTGGCAAATGCGGTATATGATCTCCATGATTCGCTTTTTTCTATTGTCAACACTTCAAAAGGCTTTGGTAACGGCATTGCTTTGTATGGTCAATTGCAATATTCTCTTACTTCCAAATTAGTAGTAACAGCCGGAGCGCGGTATGATTATGAGCATCGCCGGTTATCGGTAGAAAATGAATATCAGAAGGGAGATTTTTCTTTGGTTACGTTACCCGATACATCATCCAAAATAAGCTTTCATGCTGTTTCGCCAAAGCTAAGTTTACAATATCTATTTTCTGAAAACAGCAATGTTTACGCAACTTACAGCCGTGGTTACAGAGTGGGCGGCTTGTCTCCCGTTTCTTCCGATCCATCGGGTCCAATTACGTTATCTTCTTACGAACCGGAGAACAGTAACAATTATGAAATCGGAAGTAAAAACCGGTGGCTGAATAATAAACTGCAAATCAATCTTACGGCTTTTCTTACGTATATTAACAATGCACAGGTGCCGACTCTTGTATTGCCGGACGCGATAACCGTTATCAGGAACACAGGTAAATTGCAAACAAAAGGTATTGAAGCAGAAATACAAGCTGCGCCGCTAAAAGGTTTGCAGATTGAGTATAATGCAGGCATCATTCATACAAAATATAGCTCGCTGAAAATATCACAAAACGGTACCGAAATAAATTTATCTGGCAAGAAGCAAATTTATACGCCAAGCAGCACGTCTATGTTGGCGGCGCAATACAATGTGTACATAGCCAAGCAAACAAAATTGCTGATCAGAAGTGAATGGCAATACAGAGGTAAGATGTATTTTGATTTTGCCAACACGCTGCAACAGAATGATTATAGTCTCATCAATGCCCGCGCAGGTTTTGAAGTAAAACATATCGGCGTTTATTTCTGGTGCCGCAATATTATGAATAAAAAATACATTGGTTATGCGTACGATTTTGGCGCGGTTCATCTTGGCGATCCGCGAACTTTGGGCGTAACAATAAATACAAGATTATAAACGATTAATGGTTTGATGATGAGATTGATTCTTTCTGTTTGTTTCCTGTTTCTTAGCCTTGGATATTCTGCTTTTGCAGCGAAAGTTGATACTGTTCTTACAACCAGCGCTTCTATGAAAAAAGAAATAAAAGCGGTTGTAATTACTCCGGATGGTTATGATAAATCAACACATTATCCGGTTGTTTATTTGCTGCATGGTTATAGCGGCAATTATGCTGACTGGATTACAAAAGTATCAGCCATTACTTCTTATGCGGATAACTATCATTTTATTATTGTTTGCCCCGACGGCGATTATAACAGCTGGTATTTTGATAGCCCGGTTGATAGCACAAAACGTTATGAAACTTACATATCAAAAGAACTGGTAAACTGGATTGATGCACATTATACAACAATAACAAAATCAACCGGCAGAGCCATTACCGGCTTGAGTATGGGCGGTCACGGCGCATTGTATATTGCCTTTAAACACCAAGATATTTTTGGCGTTGCAGGCAGCATGAGCGGCGGCGTTAATCTTGAACCGTTTACTGCCAGTTGGGACATTTCTAAAAAGCTGGGCGGTTACACCGATAATCCAATGATGTGGAAGAATAATTCTGTTATCAATCTTACTTATTTACTAGAAAATAAAAGGTATCCTTTTGTGTTTGATTGCGGCACCGAAGACTTTTTTTATCCCGTAAATAAAAAGTTTCATGAGAAGCTGATAGAGAAGAATATTCCGCACGATTTTATCAGTCGTCCCGGATTGCACAGCTGGGAATATTGGGCGAACGCCGTTAGTTACCAGATGCTTTTCATGCACAACTTTTTTACTAAAAACAGTTGACATTTTATCCGCGAAGACGGGAAGAAATAAGATAGATAAAGCAATTCTTTTGAGTCTTATATTCTTTGTGCCTTCGTGTTCAAACGATTATCCGAAAATAGTATTCAACACTTTGGCTAACCGGATTCCGCCTTTTAAAAGCTGTTCGTTTAGCGTAGCAATATGATCAAAATTATAACGGTAGCTAAGCTTTTGATTTGGTTGTTTAATTTCATTTACAATACTTTCTCCGATGTTATACGATTCGTATATCCAATCGCGTAACGTTCCGCTTTGCCAGTTTTCTATTTGCTGTTTGTTTGCATGATCCAAATAATTTGCATATTCTGTATAACTGAATTGCTGGCTCAAAATCAGTTCCGAATCCCAGATTGTATGCAGGTTTGACGGATTATTAAACCACAACACTTTTATCTTGTTACCGCCATCATCTCTTCCGATGGTATGCAAAGGCTCATGTAAATCTTCAACCAAATGAATCAATAAACGCAGGTAAAAAACTTTCTTCTCTTTAGGTAAATTTTTGTTCTTCAATTGCGCAGAAAGAAAATTGATTTTTGTGTACACATCAGCAGCTGTATCAGATGATAAATATGAATCCACGCCTTGTTGATGTAAGCTGTCGGGCAAATCAATATAATGCCATTCGTCAAGATATTTATAAGTAGAATCAGACTTTATAAAATCAGCCCAGTTGCTGGCTATTGCAATCGTTTCATTGCCTAATAAAGAAGCAATGGCAGCCGAAGCTTTTTTGGAAAGATGTCTCGATGCAATTTCGCCGGTTACCCGATGTCCTTCCGTTCCCCAGGCGAAGCAATACAAAGGCGTACAAAAGATGAGAAAAAATAAAATTTTATTGATAATTTTCATAGTAACGGATTAATAAAGTAAGGCGATAAAATTAGGACAAGAATAGAATGCGTATTATTATTTTACTCTTATTTATTGCAAATCATTTTATGCTTCTGTATTAAAAATGGCTCGTAACCAAACTCTTATCCGACTATAAATTTGAAAAAAAACTGTATTGATAATAATTAATCTAATAAGTCTATGGATTTGGTAGGAATTATATTTTCTATTAGTTTTGCCAGGATTTTGAAATTCACTTCATTGGTTTTATTCTTTAAGAAAGACAACATGTATAAACAATTATCTTTTGTTAGCTATCATCAGAATTCATATTGTTCAAACACAATGTGTATTTGCTGTTGTTGCTTCAACAGGTAAGAGCCGTGTACAAGACATTTTTTAGATTTATGCTGTACTTATACAGCAATAAACAATTACCAAAACAAACGTCCTGACAAACAATCAATACAACAAAAATGAACAGATATTTTGAAAAAATAACTCTTCATACCAAATGGATTACAGCATTAAATCAGCGTGCTGGTCCGGGTATAAAAGGGAATAATTATTTATAAAAAACGACCGGACACTGTTGGCGCAGTTCCGGTCTGGGACTAAACAAGGCTTGGCTAAATATACAGGGCAGAAATTCTGCTTCTGTATGCCTTATTATTTAATCGTAAATCAAAACTAATGAAAAAGTTTGTATGGCTTGCATGGTTATTCATGGCAACGTCCATTATTGGCAAGGCGCAATCTGTTCCATCGGCAGTTATCAATTCCACATTTACCGGTATTGTAACAGATGCGAAAACAAAGACTCCGCTGGAGGGAGCGTTAGTAAGAATTAAAGGAATTACCAATCAAACTTTAACCGACAGTAAAGGTGCTTTCAATTTAAAAACAGCACAGAAACCACCACTCATTTTAGAGGTAAAATTTGTTGGCTTTAAACCGCTTGAAATTGAAGCGACAAGCTACAATATAAACATCGAACTGCAAGATGAAGAAACACAACTAAACGAAGTGGTTGTGGTTGGTTACGGCACGCAGCGAAGAAGCGATATTACGGGTTCTGTTGCCAGCGTAAGTAAAAGCGTTCTGGCACAGCCGGCTACTTCTTTTGATAACCTGCTGCAAGGCGCTGTTCCCGGCGTAGCGGTTACACAAAGCTCGGGCGCTCCGGGCGCTACGGCTACCATTCGCGTACGTGGCGGAAATTCAATTTCTTTTGGCAACGATCCGCTGTATATAATAGACGGCTTTATTGTTTATAATAATAACAATTATGTAAATACCGGAGCTTCTAATGGCGTTGGTGTAAATGCGTTAGCCACTATTAACCCGAGCGATATTGAAAACATCGAAATTTTGAAAGATGCTTCTGCTACCGCTATTTACGGCTCACGCGGCGCAAATGGTGTGGTGATTATTACAACAAGACGAGGCAAAAAAGGCAGCAGCGAGGTGAATTACAGCACATACGTCGGAACACAAAAGGCAAGAAAAACACTTGATCTGATGAATGCTTCGCAATGGGCGGCATTGGTAAACGATATTAATGTTAGTGATGGCAAACCAAAAACCTATAACGATTCTGCGATTTCTGCATTGGGTGCGGGTTCTGACTGGCAAAACGCGGCACTGAAAAACGGAACCATGCAAAACCATGAATTGTCTGTTTCCGGCGGTGATGAAAAATCTCGTTTTCTTATTTCTGGTAATTATTTTGACCAGGGCGGCATTGTTGTAAATACAAGGTTTAAAAGATATTCAGGTCGCGTTAATTACGAAAGAAATATAACTGATAAGTTCAAGGTATCAGCGAACGTTTTCGGAAGCCAGTCAATCGAAGACAAGCTGTTTGGTAATGCGTATGGAAGTATCCAGTTTACCAATACTGCTTATGCAAACCTATTGCAGCTATCGCCTTCCATTCCTATTTATAATGCCAATGGCATTTATAATATCAACAGCCCTTTTTCTACAACGCCAACGAACTTATTACAGGATATTGCAACAACAACCAATAAAACTTACCTGACAAGAATCCTGAGTAATTTTTCTGCGGAATATAAAATCGTAAGAGACCTGACATTAAAGATTACGGCCGGTGCTGATTTAATTAATACCAAACAAAATTATTACGCGCCGTCTTACACAGGTACACCGGCTGGCGGTTCTACCGGTTATGCTACAAAAGGCTACGCATCGGTGGGCAGCGTGCAAGCTACTACCTGGATTAATGAAAACACCATTACATACGATCATGCTTTCGACAACAGGCATTTTCTGACTGTTTTAGCAGGTTACACTATGCAACATCAGAAAGATGAATCGGCTGTTGCAACAGCGCAAAATTTTCCGAACGATCTTACCAAGTTTAATAACCTGAACTATGCAAGCGCACCGGTGCTTTCTATATCTGACGCACACGAAGCTGAATTAAATTCTTATTTGGGAAGAGTAAACTATTCTTACCTGCACAAGTATAATGTAACCGCTACGTTACGTGCTGATGGTTCTTCTAAATTGGGAAATAATAACAGGTGGGGTTATTTCCCTTCTATTGGCGTATCATGGAATGCAGGCCAGGAAAGCTTTCTAAAGCCGGTATCAAACGTTCTCAGCAATATAAAAGTTCGGTTATCTGCGGGTCAAACCGGCAACTCGGAAGTTCCGCCATACAGCGCTTTGTCAGCCTTAACGCCAACCAATTATTATTTCAACAGCACACTTGTTACAGGTATTGCACCGGTACAAATTGCCAACCCGGATTTGAAATGGGAAACGACAACACAATACAACGCTGGTCTGGATTTCGGCATTCTGAACAACCGTGTAAATTTCACTTTTGATGCGTATTATAAAAAGACATCTGATCTGTTGTTAAACGTTCCGTTCCCTTTGTATTCGGGTTATGCAAGCTCCTTACAGAATGTGGGTAGCGTAGAAAATAAAGGTCTTGAATTCAGCATTACATCAGACAATATAAAGAGCAGCAGTTTTACATGGCGCACAACGCTTGTATTTGCAACAAACAAGAACAAGATTTTAAGTCTTGGCAATGGTACATCATCTTATTTTCCGTTAGCTCCTACCGGTTATGTATCGCCTGTAATTGTAGCGGTTGGCAAACCCGTTGGTACTTTTTGGGGATATAATACAAATGGTTTATTAACGGCGGATGACATTGAAAAAGGTGCGCCTAAATTAACCGGCGTTCCACAGTTACAGGGCGATAGAAAGTATGTAGATACCAATGGTGATGGCGTGGTTACAACGGCTGATAAACATGACCTGGGAAATGCACAACCGAAGTTTACGTTCGGTTTATCAAATACACTCAACTACAAAGGCTTTGATTTATCGTTCCTTTTCCAGGGATCTTATGGAAATAAGTTATTCAATTTCCTGCAACAGAAATTGGAACTAACAACAGTAAACCTGAATGCTTCTGCCACATTATTGGATAGATACAGCACAACAAATCCAAACGGAAAAATGCCGAGAGCTACCAATGCGCCGGTATCTCAGGTAGCTGATGTTTATATCGAAGATGGTTCTTATGTAAAACTGAAAAACCTGACGTTAGGATACAGCTTTTCTACGAGCTTGCTTTCAAAGATTGGCATCAAACAATTACGCTTGTATGCTACGGCACAGAATATTCTTACCTGGACCAAGTACACAGGCTTAGATCCGGAAGTTAACTTCTTTGATACAGACAATACAAAACAAGGCATTGATTACGGTGTTTATCCAAGTACCAAGGCTTTCTTAGGTGGTTTAAATATTACTTTCTAACAGAAAAAAGTAAGAAAAAAATAAAACAAAGGCTTTTATCCAAACTGATTTCAATGAAAAAAATAGTATTCATATTAATAGGCGCAGGCATTGCATTTTTTTCCTGCAACAAACTGGTAGAAGATCCGAATTCTATCATCGTAAGTTCACAATTTTATAAGACGCAGGCTGATGCAATTGCTTCTGTAAATGCAGTTTACAGTACACTAAATACAGATGCGGCCGGCGATTTTTCTCTCTATGGCAGAGACTTGAATTTATTGACAGGCAATGGTAGTGACGACCAGATTTTTAGTCCGTCAAATACCAATCCCGACGTGCGTGCATTAGGAACCACGACTTATGTTGCGGCTAACGACCGCATTAAAAAAAACTGGCAGCAAATTTATTTTGGTATTAGCCGGGCGAACGTTGCAATAGACAATATTCCCAACATTGATTTCGATACAACGGTAAAGTTTCGTTTAATACGCGAAGCCAAATTTGTTCGCGCTTTATTGTATTTTAATGCCGTAAGATTTTGGGGTGATGTGCCGTTGATCCTTCACGATCCAACCAGCACAAATGTGAATGCAATCAAAGTACCACGTACATCCAAAGACAGTATCTATACACAAATCATCAGCGATCTTACTGATGCCATTCATCTGCCTAAAACATTTACAGGTGCAGATAAAGGACGCGCTACAAGCGGTGCTGCACATGCTTTATTAGCCAAAGTTTATGTAAACAGAAAAGATTGGAACAACGCGTTGACTGAAGTAAACGAAGTTATGAACGGAGGTTATGGTTATGATTTATTTCCCAACTATTACGACGCGTTTCAAAAAGCTACAAAAAATGGTATTGAACATATTTTTTCTGTTCAGTTCGAAACCAATTTAGGTGCAAAGAATAGCGTACAAAATTTAAGCAACACCTTATTTAATTCTTTCAATCCGTCTGTGTATCCGGGTGATGGTCCGGCTGATAGTACCATTTACCTGTTGTTTAGTGACGACGATACACGCAGAGCAGTTACTTTTTTTACCACGCAATACAATGCTGCTACAGGACAAACCATAAACTTTGGCGCCCCGCGATACAATAAGTTTATTGATTATTCTTTGTCGCCGTTAACCAATCAAACGCAAAGCGGGCTGAATTATCCGGTAATCCGTTATGCCGATATTTTATTGCTGGATGCCGAAGTATTAAATGAATTAAACGCCGGACCGACGGCTGATGCTTATGCAGCTATCAACCGCGTACGAGCCAGGGCACATATTGATGCTCTTGCAGAAGGTTTAAGCCAGGCAGATTTCAGAGATTCTGTTTTCCTGGAAAGAAGAAAAGAATTTATCCAGGAAGGCAATCGCTGGTTCGATTTATCACGTCGCGGCGGCAGCTATTTGTACGATGCCTTAATGAAATTTCCGGCTAAAACAGGCGCAGCATTAAAAGATACTTTGTTCCCGGTTCCGCAATCAGAAATTGATGTAAATCCATTGCTGACGCAAAATCCGGGCTGGTAAAAAGACTTACATTTTTAGTGTGAAAGCTCAACCTTATCATTACTACTAAACGATCCAAAATTAATTCATTAGAGTGTTAAAAAGAGAACATGATACATCTCTTGAACAAGCTTGAAAAGAGCGGATTGAAAAAAATATAAACGCATTCAGAAGCCTTATAGGCGTTGTATTTTTCATTTTGATACCGCTCATACTATTCGCACAAAACAAAACAGCTTCAAAGCCAAACATCATTGTGATTTGTGCTGATGATTTGGGCTGGAAAGAAATATCCGCTTTTGGCAACACACGCATCAAAACGCCGCATATAGATTCATTAGGCATAAAAGGAACGCGCTTTTCGCAAGCCTATGCAACAGCGCCGATATGCAGTCCCGGAAGAGCTGGTTTATTGACCGGACGTTATCAAAACCGCTTTGGTTTTGAATTTTTAACACCTGAAAATTTAAAAGATTCAAGTAACCGTCCTGTTCAGGCAAAGCACATCATTGTAAACAATAATGTTGGCAAATTTTCTTTAAACGGATTGGTTGAGCCAGGTGTGGATCCGGAATCTTTCAGAAAATTAAATTCAGGCATTCCGGAAACCGAAATCACATTAGCCGAAGCGCTGAAAAGCAATGGTTATACAACAGCAATTATTGGTAAATGGCACCTTGGCGAGAACGAAGGTTTTTATCCGACACAAAATGGCTTTGATTATTTCTATGGTTGTCTTGGCTGGGGAACGATGTATGCCGAAGAAACTGATAATTCTGTTATAAGTAAGCCACGTTTTTTTGAACGCTATTTGTTTCCTGAAACCAGAGCCGGTGTTTTTAATATTGTGCGCAACAAAGATTCTGTCGTAGAAAAAAAATATCTGACGGATGCGTTTGCCAATGAAGCTGTAAAGTTCATATCAACCAATAAAAACAAACCTTTCTTTTTATACCTGCCTTTTAATGCCGTGCACGATCCGCTGCAAGCCAGAAAAGAAGATTTTGATGCAACACCATCAAACTTAGATTCTTCCATTCGCATACAACTTGCCATGACGAAGTCTTTGGACAATGCAGTTGGTAAAGTAACGGCAGCTTTACAAGCACTTCATCTCGAAGACAATACAATCGTATTTTTTACCAGCAACAATGGTGGTCCGACTTATTTTAAAACGGTTGATAACTCGCCTTTAAAAGGCGGTAAGCTTTCGCATTTTGAAGGTGGTTTGCGTGTGTCTTATTTCATACAATATCCCGGAAAAATTCCTGCCGGAAAAGTGTATGATAATACGGTAAGCAATCTTGATATTTTTTCAACTGCAATGGCGGCGGCAAACGCTGTAATGCCCGATAACAGGCAGCTTGACGGCGTAAATTTAATACCTTATGTAAATGGAAAAGATACAACCAAACCGCATAACATTTTATGCTGGCGCAATGGTTATTCAAAAGCAATCAGGAAAGGCGATTGGAAGCTGTATATGAATGATCGTAAAGGTGTGCAATACTTATACAATTTAAAAGACGACATCAGCGAAACAACCGATTTATCACAGCAAAATCCGGGTAAAGTAAAAGAGTTGTTACAGGATTTTAAAACATGGGAAGAAAAGACAGTAAAACCATCCTGGCAAAACATAAGAAATGTATTGCTTCCTGTTGGTGACGACTATTTCTATTTCCCGATTTAAGCAAAATTTGATTCGATATGACTTATTACAAAACCAACAACAGATGAAAAAGTTACCATTTTTTTTCATGATTACAGCAAGCTTATTTTTATCTGCTTATGTAAATGCTCAACAGCCTTATGGCGGCACCATCGGCAAAACATTAGCCGAATCAAAAGAATATTGGGCACCGCCCGTAACCGCACCGAACGGCGCGCCAAACGTAGTCTGGATACTTTTGGATGATGTTGGCTTTGGTGCTTCATCAACATTTGGTGGCATTATTCCAACACCAACCTTTGATAGTTTAGCCAACAACGGACTTCGTTATACAAACTTTCATACAGCAGGTATATGCGCGCCAACGCGTGCTGCCTTATTAACCGGCCGTAATCATCACTCTGTTCACATGGGCGGCTTTGCGCACTTCTTTTCATCCGCTGGTTTTCCGGGTTACGATGGTCATATTCCTTCCAGTTCAGGAACCATTGCAGAAGTTTTAAAAAATGCGGGCTACAATACGTTTGCGGTTGGTAAATATGGTGTAACGCCGGATACAGATTCATCTGATGCCGGTCCGTTTGATTATTGGCCTTCGGGAAAAGGTTTTGAACATTTCTTTGGTTTCTTAGGTTCTGAAACGGATCAATACAAACCGGCTTTGGCAGAAGATAATGTAAACATTAAACCTGATGGAAGACACTTTAGCGAGCAGCTAACAGACAAAGCAATCAGTTATATTGAAAAACAAAAGAAAGCCGCACCCAATAAGCCTTTCTTCTTATATTATGCACCGGCTGCCACACATGCGCCACACCAGGTTCCGGATGACTGGAGAGACAAATACAAAGGCAATTTCGATGATGGCTGGGACGCTTTCAGACAAAAGGTTTTCGACAATCAAAAGAAGTCAGGAATTATTCCTGCTAATGCTGTTTTACCGGCCCGCAATGCAAGAGTTCCGGCATGGAATACATTAACACCGGAGCAAAAGAAATTGTATGCGCGTTTTATGGAAGTGTATGCGGCTTATCTCACTTATACCGATTACCAGGTAAGTCGTGTTATCAATAAACTAAAAGAACTAAATCAACTTGACAATACACTTATTTGTGTAATGATTGGCGATAATGGCGCGAGCAAAGAAGGCACCGATGATGGCGTGGTTGAAAGAAAGAATTCGCCCCGTACTAATAAGAGTATGACAGAAGCAACCTATCTGAAATTGAATGAAGAAGGCATTGATAAAATCGGCAAACCGGAAAGCGACGCTAATTATCCGTTAGGTTGGGCGCAGGCTGCCAACACGCCGTTCAAATACTGGAAGCAGGATGCAAACAGCGAAGGAGGAACGCGAAATCCTTTAATCATTTTCTATCCGAAAGGAATAAAAGACAGAGGTATTCGCACACAATACAGTCATGTTATAGACATGCTGCCAACAACGTTAGAAATTACCGGCGTTAGTTTTCCGGAGTCTATAAAAAATATAAAACAAGATACATTACAAGGTACTTCGCTGGTTTATTCTTTTGCTAATGCCACAGCACCTTCCCGGCATACAGAACAGTATTATTACATCTTCGGCTCCCGCTCTTTTTATAAAGATGGCTGGAAGGCAGAAGCACTTCATCATCCGGATTTTATTGATGAAACCGGGTTTGCAGATTCTACAAAAGCGCCTGTTGTAAAGGATTATGATAAAGATGTCTGGGAACTGTATAACCTGAATGATGACTTTAATGAAAGAACAGATCTGGCTAAAAAAAATCCGGCAAAACTGGCAGAACTAAAAGCTCTTTTTGATGAAAATGCGAAGAAATACAACATCTATCCTTTCATTGATTGGGATGATGTATTTCATGGCAAACTGATTAATTCAAGACGGGCAGGAGGATTATTACTTCAAAGTCCCAAAGACAAGAAATAAATTTTATTCCATATCAATTTTTATCATCTTACAATACAATGATTATGCTGATACAAGACATTTGGTTACTTATAAAAAAGATAGCTGTCGGATTTATTATATTCTTAATTCCGCTTGGTATTATAGCCGGTATTTTATGGCTTGCACAGTTCTTCTTTTTTAAATAAAAATCATTCTTCACCAGTAAAATAATTCTATGAAACTCAGTAAAGAAACCATCAACAAGTTAACAAGAGATGCATTGTTAAGTATTTTTTTGTACGCTCTGCCAGTGCTTCTTATGTTATTGTCGTTTAAGATTACAGGTAAACAGCCCTGGAAAAATAAAGCGCATACATCAACAACTAAATCAAAATAATTCATCAATAAAACCATTGTTATGACACAAATATTTGAAAGCATTTTTCACCATTTAAGTACCTGGGGATTACCGGTAATTATGATTGTTATTGGCATTGTTGAATTCTTGTATGGTTTATACGAAAATCATTGGACCCGGAATGAACGCATGCTCGATATTGTGAGTTTTGTTGTACCAAAAATTCTGGTAAAACCATTGATAGCGTATTTTGGTTTACTTGTATTACCGAATGTATTGCCCGGCGCAAAAGATATATTTTCGTGGGTGCCTTTTTGGTGGGGATTTTTCATTATCGCCGTTGGCGATGATCTTACGCAATATTGGTATCACCGCTTGCATCATCAGATGCCCTGGTTATGGCGTTTTCATCGCACACATCATTCAGCCACTTACATGGGAATGGCAATGGCAAGCCGCCAAAACTTTTTATATACCATCTTCTTCTCGCAGATTTATTTCACAACTGCCATGGTGTATTTAGGCTTGGGTTATGAAGTTTTATTTGTTACAGGTGTAAAGGCATTGATAACAACCGGCGCGCACAGCAGCCTTAAATGGGACAAACCTTTTTATACAATCAAATGGCTAAAACCCATTGGCTGGGTAATGGAACGTGTAATCTCAACGCCAGCCACACATCATGCGCATCATGCCGACAGTACCGATGATGGTATTGGTTATTATAAAGGCAATTTTGGAAACATGTTTTTTATATGGGATATTATATTCGGAACGGCTTTTATCAGTCGTAAATATCCTAAAGCGTATGGTCTTTCTTTTTACAAACAGGAAGAATGGTATGCACAATTTTTATGGCCGATTTTTAAATCGAAAAAAGAAGGCAGCGAGCTGTCGGCAAAAGGTCCCATGATTGGCGGCGGCATTGTAAAAGGCGTTCTTAAAGAAACTGAAGAACCACCAACTTCACCTGCAAATCCATCTGCAAAAACACAGGAATTAAAGCTTGTATAAATATCATGATTACCCGGTTTATTATTGCCGCTTTCCTGCTTTGTAATATAAGTAGTTGGCAGGTGCAAACAGATGCTTCTGCCAACGAAAGTACAAGTGTTGGTACACTATATTATTGCAAAACAGGACAGCACAGAAAGTGCGACTTCTTTTCTCCGTGGCTTCGTGGTTCTTTTTAAAATATAAATAACTATGAAGCGAGCATATCATTATATCATCGCAGTTCTTATCAGCATTTTTATTTTTTTAAACAACTCAATTAAAGCGCAAACTTCATTGCCAACTGATTCATTGTTGAGCCTGGTGAAAGAAGCGTATATCTATGGCTATTCGGTTGAGCAATGTTACCGCATGTACGTTACTTTGAAGGATGATATTGCACAAGGAAAACCGGTGTACAATCATTTTTCCTTTAATGGAAAATTAGCTTCGGCTGCACTTGATAACGCGCCAAAGATTGCGGCTTATAAAAGCACAAGAAATCGAGGTGGCGCAGGTCCCAATAACGATACGCCTTATTTCGGCACGCTGCTCGACCTAAGCGAAGGACCAATTGTGCTGTCTATTCCTGATTTTGACAACCGCTATTTCAACTATCATTTCATCAATATTTACAACCAGAATGTTCATTATATCGGTTCCAGTTTTGGAGACAAAGGACCCGCAACTTATCTGATTATTGGTCCCGATTGGAAAGGCTCCGTTCCGGCAGGCATGAAGGCTGTACGATTGAAAGACGAACATTTGAATTTGGTTGGCAGAACGTTAGTAGAAGATGATTCTGTTGATATAAAGAATGTGGTTGCGTTACAGCGTCAATCGCTCTTAACGCCGTTAGACAAATATCCTGTGGAAGAAGGAAAATATGAAGGACTTGAACGTACCGATTTACCTTCTTTTTACAATCCTATTGATAGTTTTTTTATCAATCTCAACAACGCTTTACAATTAAGTTCCGCACCTGCGCAAGACAAGCCTGAGTTAAAGAAACTGGCAGCGTTAGGTATTGGTACAAATAAGCCTTTTAACTGGAATAATTATGACGCTGCCACTCAGCAAAAAATTCACAACACATTGGTGCAAACTGATTCTTTGCTGGATGCAGAAGGCGCAAGCGGCGACCTTGATTTTGGTAATGGCTGGCAGCGAACCAACCCGTTGATTGGTCATTGGGGAACGCATTATTGGGAAGAAGCTTTGTACATGAAACATGGATTTTATGCGGGGCATGACCAGGCAGAATGCTTTTATATCACTCCGAAATCAAGGGAAGGACATGGTTATTATAACGGCAATCATAAATATAGGCTTCATCTTGCCAAAGACTCGCTGCCACCGTTGTACGACAAAGGATTCTGGTCAATCACAGCCAATGAAACGCCGGGCTATTTTCTGTTGCCCAATCCTATCAATCGCTATGCAGTTCGCGACCGAACAAAGAATCTAAAATACAATGCAGATGGCTCGCTTGATATTTACATCCAGGCAGAATCGCCCGGACCGGACAAAGAATCAAACTGGCTGCCGATAGCAAAAGGTGAATCTACCACTACCTTCCGCGTTTATTTGCCAAAGAAACCGTTGTTGGATGGAACGTATAAATTACCGCCCATTCAAACAGTTGAGTAAGTATGTTTTAACAGGTCATACTAAATACCTGATTTTCGAAATAAAAAAGAATACGATCAGCCTATATTAACAATGAAAAGTGTATGCTTTTATTTTATTTTACAGTTTGATTTATGATAACAAGACTACAAGGCTGTTTGATTGCTTTTATTATCCTCCTGTTTATGAGTTGTAAAAACTATACAGATAGAGATAATGCAAGTATTGCTGCAAAAACGGCTGCTAAAAAAGAAACCTGCGCTGCGTGTAAATCACCTTCTTCGCGTGCCGCACTTCTCAATGCTTCATTCCATCAAAACAATACCGACAGCATAACCGGCGCAGGCAAAACGGAGATGGTTCTTATTAAAGGCGGCACTTATCAAATGGGTTCTGACAGTTACCAGGATAGTAAGCCAGTTCATAGTGTAACGGTCAACAGTTTTTATATGGATGAGCATGAAGTCACCAATGCTCAATATGCGCAATTTGTAAAAGCAACCGGCTACACAACAGTTGCCGAACAGCAATTAAATCCGGCAGATTATCCGGGCGTTCCGGCAGATAAACTTGTGCCCGGTTCGGCTGTTTTTACGCCGCCTTCCCAGGCTGTTTCTTTAGACAATCCGATGCAATGGTGGACATATGTGAACGGTGCCAATTGGAAGCATCCGCAAGGTGCGCAAAGCAATATTGTTGGTAAAGAAAAAGAGCCGGTTGTACAAATCAGTTATACCGATGCTGTGGCGTATGCAAAATGGGCCGGCAAGCGATTGCCAACCGAAGCCGAATGGGAATATGCAGCCCGCGCCGGTAAACACTTTGACGATTATTATTGGGGCGCTGATTTGAAGCCAAACGGCAAATGGGCAGCGAATATTTTCCAGGGAAATTTTCCATGGAAGAATACTGATGCAGATGGTTTTGTTGGTGTTGCACCGGTTAAATCTTTTGCACCGAATTCTTTTGGTTTGTATGATATGGAAGGCAATGTGTGGGAATGGTGCAGCGATTTATATCGCCCGGATTTTTATGCGATCAGTACAGCCGCAAATCCGCAGGGACCAAAAGATAGTTATGATCCCGATGAACCCAATATGGAAAAACATGTACAGCGAGGCGGTTCTTTTTTATGCAGTGATGATTATTGTATTCGTTATAAAGCCGGCAGCCGCGGCAAAGGCGAAACCAACAGCGCCGGTAACAACCTGGGTTTCCGTTGCGTAATGGATGTAAAGTAAATACCGCGCTTATTATTCATATATACAATCTCAATTTGTCATTCTTTTTAATGAAAAATGAATGGCTTACCTGCTTACTCAAAAGCACTCGCTTATGAAAGCCAAAAGCACACTGCGAAAAGCAGTTCTGTTATCTTTATTTGCATGCTTGTTTTATCATTCTTATCTTCTTGCGCAGCAACGCCCGAATATCATTTTTGTGTTAGCAGATGATATGGGCTACAGCGACCTGAGCTGCTATGGAAACCCGGTTATCAAAACACCTTTTTTAGATAAGATGGCGCAGAAAGGTTTACGCGCTACCAATTATGTTGTATCAAGTCCTTCCTGCACACCATCGCGTGCTTCATTGCTTACAGGTCGTTATGCTTCCCGAATGAATTTGCCTTCGCCCATTCCTCCCGGTTCGCCGTTGGGTTTGCCGGATGAAGAAGTTACCATTGCAGAAATGCTGAAAGGAATCGGCTACAATACAGCGATGATTGGCAAATGGCATTTGGGCGATCATAATCCGTTTAACCATCCGACAGCACAAGGTTTTGATTCGTATTATGGCTTGTTATATAGTCACGATTATCATTACCCTTATGTAAAGACTGATACAACATTAAAGATATTTCGCAACCGCACGCCGGAAGTTATAAAACCGGCTGATTCTTCTATCACTGAATTGTATACAAAAGAAGCCATTCGTTATATCAAATCGCAACAAAAAAGCAAACCTTTTTTTCTCTATCTCGCTCATAATATGCCACATCTTCCGGTTGCTTTTGCATCATCCCTAAAAAATAAAAATCGCTCTGACGGAGGACCACTTGGCGATGTTGTGGAAGAGTTAGATTCCAATCTTTCTTTGATATGGAAGGAGTTGGAAAAACAAGGTTTGGCAGACAATACAATTTTCTTTTTTTCAAGCGATAATGGTCCGTGGATTGATTTTCCTTCCCGCATGGAAGGCGATAGCGCAACCAAACGCTGGCATGCTGGTACGGCTGGTTTTTTTCGCGGCTCAAAAGGCGAAAGCTATGAAGGCGGCGTTCGCGAACCGTTTATTGTATATTGGAAAAATCATACGCCGGTAAACGGTGTTACGACTGCCATGATGAGCAACCTCGATGTATTACCCACATTAGCTGAATGGACACGCGCCCCGCTTCCAAAAGAACGCACATTAGATGGTCAATCTGTATCTGATGTTTTGTTGGGCAAAGCAGGAAGACATCCAGGCCATCGCCCGGTTTATTATGTAAACAATGGCATTTGCGAAGCCGTGCGGCAAGGCGACTGGAAATACCGGGAAATTAAATCAAACGGAGTAAATGGTATTACTCAAAAAGCTGTTCCTGCCACGATTGAATTGTTTAATCTTTCTTATGATCCAAGCGAACGAACCAATGTAGTAAGGGAATATCCGGAAAAAGCAAAAGAGCTAAAAGCTTTATTTGATCAGTTTCCCGGTGCAACAAAAAATTAATTCTGTATGAGTAAATACGTCTTGTCAGCTATAACAATTTGTTTCGCGTTATTGCTTCATAATGTCAGCATCGCACAAAATCATCCCAATATCATTTTCATATTTATAGATGATATGGGTTATAGCGATCTGAGTTGTTTTGGCAATAAAGAAATGAAAACACCAAACATAGATCGCTTAGCCAAAGAAGGCATCCGGTTTACGAATTATTACGACAACTCTCCTATCTGTTCGCCATCGCGCGTAGCGGCTATTACGGGAAGTTATCCGTCACGCTATCGCATTTATTCTTACTTAGACAGCCGTGAAAAAAACAAGCAACGCGGCATGGCAGATTATCTCGATCCCAAAGCGCCAACCATTGCACGCAAGCTGCAACAAGCCGGGTATGCAACAGCGCATTTTGGCAAATGGCATTTGGGCGGCGGCAGAGATGTTGATGACGCGCCGCTACCAAAAGCTTATGGCATTGATGAATGCTTAACTTCATTTGAAGGATTGGGCGACCGGGTTTTATATAAAAATCACGATTTATCTGAAGCCAGCGCAAAGCTTGGCCAGGGAAAGATTACATGGATTGATAAATACCAGGAATCAGGAATTTTGGTTGATCGTTCGATTGATTTTATACAGCGACATAAAAACAAACCATTTTATCTTGAATTGTGGCCTGATGATGTGCACGATCCGTATCAGCCGGATACCACCTGGCGGAAAGAGTTTTCTTATTATGCAAACAATCATTACAAACAGGATTTTTACGCCGTATTAAATAATCTTGATAAGCAAATTGGTCGTTTGATTGATAAGCTCGACGCGTTTCATTTATCAAACAATACATTGGTTATTTTATGCAGTGATAATGGCCCAACCGATTGGCCGTTTTATTATAAAGAAGGCTATTGGCCACCAGCCAACGCAGATCCGTACCGCGGCAGAAAATGGAGTTTGTACGAAGGCGGAATCAGAACGCCTTTTATGGCACGCTGGACAGGAAAAATAAAGCCGAATACAACCAACGATTCATCCGTAATCAGTTCGGTAGATTTTCTTCCGACAATTATGAAAATAGCCGGTTTACCTACAGGCGAAACAAAAAAAGATGGCGAGGATATAAGTGCTTCTTTGTTTGGAAAATCATTTAAACGCAAAGCACCTTTGTTTTGGGAATACGGAAGAAACGAATTTTATTTAAAGCCGGGAAATCCGCGGTTTGTAAGCCCGAATCTCGCCATCAGGGAAGGCAACTGGAAACTGCTGATAAACAACGATAGCACGCGCACTGAATTGTATAATCTTCAAAACGATCCTGCAGAAAATAAGAATATGGCAGATGCAAATCCGGCACTTGCAAAACATTTGTCTGCCTTGTTGCTCCAATGGAGAAAGAGTTTACCGGAGTAAAGAAATATCATTATTTAGAAGGTCAGATAACTGGTCTTATTGTTCTTCCAATTCATTTATATGAACCGTTTTCAAGTCATTTTTTTATTCTTGTTTATTGGCTCAATACAAATCAAAATATCTGCGCAAGCACAACAAACAGGGACCCGACCAAACATCGTTTTTATTGTGTCTGATGATCATGGAAGAGAAGCCGTTGGCTGTTATGGCAACAAAGTAGTTAAGACGCCAAACATTGATGCGCTTGCAAAAGAAGGCATTTTATTTACCAACGCATTTGCTACAGTTGCCAGTTGCAGCCCAAGCCGTTCTGTGTTGTTATCAGGGCAGTATAGTCATAGCAATGGCATGTATGGTTTGCAAAGTAGAGAACATCATTTCAGTTCCTATGATACCGTACAATCGTTATCGGTTTTACTGGAAAAAGCCGGTTACAGAACCGCGCGAATCGGTAAATATCATGTCGGACCTGAAAGTGTTTTTCGTTTTCAGAAAGTGTTACAAAATGGTGTGGTAGATGATCCCAATTCAATTGGAAGAAGCCCGGTAGAAATAGCTGATTTGTGTAACAATTTTATTACCGATTCATCTTCACAACCTTTCTTTTTATATTACGCAACAGACGATCCGCACCGCAGCAGCGCAATATTGCCGAATGGCAGTCCCGATTTTGGCGGTAAAGTGCCAAACCCTTTTGCAAACCGAAAAGAAGGTTATCCGCAAGTGAAAGAAATAACCTATAAACCGGAAGATGTAATTGTGCCTTCTTACCTGACAGATACACGCGGTACACGCGAAGAGCTTGCTCAATATTACCAAGCAATAAGTCGCTTAGATCAAGGTGTTGGACGATTGGTTAAACGCCTCAAAGATGCCGGCAAATGGGACAATACAGTTATCATTTATTTATCCGATAACGGCGCTCCGTTTCCGGGTTCTAAAACCAATTTGTATGAGCCGGGAATCCGCTTGCCGTGCATCCTGAAAGTACCCAATTCAACAACAAAAAACAGTATTCAGGACGCCATGATTTCCTGGGTTGATATTACGCCGACATTGCTTGATTTTGCTGGTGTTGCGAAAGATTCCATTTCTACCTCGGGACGTTCGTTTAAAGAGATTTGCGAACAACAAAATGTAAAAGGCTGGGATGAAGTTTATGCATCGCATTCCTTCCATGAAATAACTATGTATTACCCGATGCGTGTGCTGCGCGAAAGAAAATATAAACTCATTTATAATATTGCGAACGATATTACCTATCCGTCATCAATGGATTTATATAATTCGTACACGTGGCAATGGTTATTAAATCATCACATCAATACGTTAGGTAAACGGTCCATACAAAATTATTTACATCGCCCGAAATTTGAGTTATATGATCTCGATAAAGACCCTGATGAACTTCACAATTTAGCTTCCAATCCGGCTTATGCAAAAGAGTTAAAGCGAATGCAGAAAAAGATAAAAATCTTTCAGCAAAAGACACATGATCCCTGGATAAGCAAGTGGGATTTTGAATAAGAAAAGCATTTTGAAAAAGCCCGGCGAATAATGGAGCAAAACGTTCGGGCTTATTTTTTGAGATGGGTTCTGCAAAATCAGAAAATCCTATGACTGATAACGAAATATTTGCAGCCACAACAACCGAACTTCAGGATGGACAAATGAAAGAAGTGCAGGCTGGTGAAACCAAGATTTTATTAGCCAAAGTTGATGGAAAATATTATGCGGTTGGAGCGGTTTGTCCGCACTATAAAGCACCGCTTGTTAAAGGCGCTTTGTGCGGCACAAGATTGTATTGTCCCTGGCATCATTCTGCCTTTGATATTACAAATGGAAATGTATGCGAGCCGCCTGCAATAGATGGTTTACCACGTTATAAAACACGTATTGAGAACGATCAGATTTTTGTTCAAATTACCGAAGAGAAAACAGAAGACATCAATACAAATTTATCTGTAACCGACTCACGAACTTTCATCATGTTAGGTGGCGGAGCTGCTGGCTTGATGGCAGTACAAACCTTACGCAGTGAAGGTTTCAATGGTAAATTGATAATGATTACAAAAGAAGATACTCTTCCTTATGACCGTACTGCATTGAGTAAAAAGTTCATGACCGGAAAAGCAAAACCGGAAGAACTATTGCTTCGTAAAGAAGACTTTTTTGAAAAGCATAAGATAGAAATTGAAAAGAACAAAGAAGTGAAACATGTAGATGCTGATAGCAAACGGATTCGATTTTTCGATGGCAGTTCTATACAATACGATACCATGATGATAGCTACAGGCGGTGAACCAAACAAGCTAACGATTGCCGGTGCCGGTTTGAAAAATGTCTTCACATTACGCTCTGCAGAAGATGCAGAAAGGATTTTAGAAACAGCAAAAAACGTAAAGAAAGTTTGTATTATCGGAGCCAGTTTTATTGGTATGGAAACGGCTGCCAGTTTGCAAACACTTGGCCTGGAAGTAACCGTGATTGCAAAAGAATCTACGCCTTTTGAAAAGAACTTTGGAGTAGAAATCGGCGACGTATTTTATAACATGCACAAAGAGAAAGGTGTTGTTATTAAAACAAACGCTGAAGTAGAAAAAATAGAAGGCAAAAACACGGTTGAAGCTATTGTTTTGAAGAACAGCGAACGCATAGAAACCGAACTTGTTATTGCTGGTATTGGCGTTCATCCGCGCACAGATTTTATAACGGGAGTAAAGCTGAATGAAAAAGATAAAAGCGTATTGGTAGATGAATATTTACAAGCTGCGTATAACTTATTTGCAGCCGGTGACATCGCTCGTTTTCCGGATGCCAAAACAAATCAAAACATGCGTATTGAACACTGGCGTTTAGCGCAACAACATGGTCGTATTGCGGCGATGAATATGTTAGGTAAAACAAGTTCAGTACATGATATTGTTCCTTTCTTTTGGACGAACCAATTTGAGAAACGTTTGTCCTATGTAGGTCATGCGGAAGACTGGGACGAGATAGTGATTGATGGTGATATACAGAATCAAAAGTTTATAGCTTTTTATGTAAAAGAAGGCAAAGTATTGGCTGCAGCTTCCATGAATCGGGATGTGGAAAGTGATAAGATTGAAGAGTTGATGCGAACTCAAAAATTGATGAGTGTTGATGAAATAAAGGAAAAATTATGAATTATGTGTGATCAGTTAATAGTTATTAAATGACAGTTGATAGTTTGTTATGCTAATAGGATAAGAAATCATTGTTATTTTGATAGTGCAACAACAAAAACTTTTTGTGAACGTTTGCTTTCTCCCTGTCTTCGTGGTTCAAAGTGTTCAATTGATAACAAAGCGTACAAGAGTGCGACGCAACGATGCTTAATCGGAGTTTCAAAGTTCGTAACATAAAAATATCTTCACAACAACAGCGAATAATGAGTTGTGAGGATGCTCGAAATATGGATTACAAATTACAATTCGATTGTTTCGCCGATGGCTGGCAATAACAAATTTAAACCCGCTACTTCAAAATCTTTTTTTGCTTTTTCTGTATCAATTGTTATTGGTGGAAAGGTATTGTAATGCGTGCCGACAATTGTATTGCATTCAACAAAACCAGCCGCGAGAATGGCATCTTCAACATCCATCGTATAGTTGCCGCCAATCGGGAATTCTGCAAACTTTAATCCTTTTGTCCAGTAAGGAATGAGCTTCATATCCATGGTTAAAGCGGTGTCACCGGCAATATAAAAATCACCTTCTTCCGTATTAAACAAAAAGCCCATTGGGTTGCCGCCGTAAGAGCCATCTGGTAAGCCTGAAGAGTGAATGGCATTAACGCCTTTGGCTTTGCCAAATGGAAAATCAATCTTACCGCCATGGTTCATGGGATGTATTTTTTAAGACCTTTTTTTGATAACCACGCTCCTGTTTCAGGCGCACAAACAATGGTTGCATCGGTTTGTTTTGCCAATGTTTCCAAGTCAGCAACATGATCGCCATGACCATGTGTAACAAAGATAAAATCGGCTTTGATGGCTTTGATATCAACGTCTTTTGCCAACGGGTTTTGTGTGATAAAAGGATCGAACAAAAGAGAATGACCGGCAACTTGAATTAAAAAACAAGATTGACCAAAAAAAGTAAAAGTCATAAGAGAAACGTTTAGTATAATAAAGATTGTTGTTATTGCTTTGTAACGGCAGTATTTTTACAAATATCATGCGGAGTAGAAATTGAAAATTGAAAAGCAAAAGAGTTAGGAAACTTTTCTCTTTTTCAAATTTTTACTTGCATAATTTCTTTTTTCAATTGAAAATACAAAAATGAGAAGTACCAGTTTTTTATGGATCATCGCGGTGATTATGATATTGCTTGACACGTATATTTTCTTTGTCTTCCGCGCGCTTATTCAAAACAGCAGCGACCGTATGCGAATGGGTTTATATGCGGGTTATTGGGCTATTAATATCATTGTTATCATTGTACTTCTTACATTTCCTTACTGGCGCGATCATCCGTGGATGAGAGAGTCGCGCGACTATGTGTTTGCTGCGATTTTGGGAATCATTTTCGCAAAACTCATCGCTACTCTTTTCTTTTTGGTTGATGATATACGACGAGGTGCTATGTGGCTGATGAGCAAATTGTTTCATCATACCGGAGCTGATTTTGTACAGGAAAATCCGGTTATCAAACGCTCTGTTTTTTTAAGCTGGCTTGGCTTTGCGGCAGGCACAACTTTGTTTGGTTCGCTGATATATGGTTTCTCAAATAAATACAACTATAAAGTAAGAACCGTTAAGCTTTCTTTTGATAATTTACCCAAAGCTTTTAAAGGATTCCGCATTGTGCAGATCAGCGATATACACAGCGGCAGTTTTCATAACAAACAAGCCGTTGAACATGGTGTTGATATGATACTGGAACAGAAAGCGGATCTTATTTTATTTACCGGAGATATTGTAAATGACGAAGGCATCGAGATGAAAGATTATATTGATACTTTCAAGCGAGTGCAGGCGCCTTATGGCGTGTACAGCACTTTGGGAAATCATGATTACGGCGATTATAAATGGGGCTCAAACCCAAGCGGGCAGGCGCTTGTAGAGAAACAACAAAATCATCAGAATGTAATCAATACACATAAAGCACTTGGCTGGCGCTTAATGATGAACGAGCATACAGCCATAGAAAAAGACGGCGAAGCTTTCGCTTTAATTGGTATTGAAAACTGGGGCGCAAAAGCTGGTTTTCCAAAATATGGCAAGATGAATCTGGCTTATCCCGGAACCGAAAAATATTCTTTCAAATTATTAATGAGTCACGATCCAAGTCATTGGGATGCTGAAGTAAGACCCAAATACGGCGATATAGATTTAATGCTGGCGGGACATACACACGGTATGCAGTTTGGCATTGAAACGCCCTGGTTTAAATGGAGCCCGGTGCAATGGGTGTATAAACAATGGGCAGGTTTATATACCGAAGGCAAGCAGTATTTGTATGTAAACAGGGGCTTTGGCTTTATTGGTTACCCGGGACGCGTGGGCATTCTTCCTGAAATAACAGTGATAGAATTTGTTTGATTGTATGTATTCTGATACGACCGATTTTTTCGATTATGTAACAAATTGCTTTAATTAAACGTTATAGAAAAGTATTTGTCGTAACCAAAAACAATTAAACAAAGAATAGTTATGAAGAAACGAATTGTAAGCTTGCTCATTGTAGTTCTTTGCATTACTGCAGCACACGCACAACGACTTGATTTTGGAGGAAAGATTGGTGCGAATATGACTAAGATTGATGGTCAGAAATTCAGTGAATCTTATAAACTGAATTACCAGTTAGGTTTTTTTGGTGAAATTGATTTTACCAAAGATTGGGGTATTCAACCGGAACTTTTATTTAGCCAGACCACATCAAAAGTAGATTCTGGTTTTAATTCTGTTTACCAGAATGCAGCTGGTTCTTTATTAAAAAAAGATGTGAAACTGAATTATTTAAACATCCCGGTTTTGCTTCGTATTAATGCCGGCAAGTTTCTTACATTTCATGTTGGACCTCAATTCAGCATTCTGGTAAACGATGATGAAAACCTATTACAAAACGGAAAAGATGCGTTTAAGAAAGGTGATTTAGCCGGCGTTGTTGGCGCGCAAATAAATATCAGCAAGCTTCGCATTTATGGTCGTTATAACTTTGGTTTGGCTAACATCAGCGATGTAGATAATCCAAACAAATGGAAGAACCAGCAACTACAATTAGGTGTGGGTATCAAGATATTATAACTGAACAATACAACGCAGCAGCGAGGCAAAGAATAATCAATTTTTGCCTCGCTTTTTTATGCCTTTCTTTGTAGTTATACTTACGCTTATTTTCAGGTTTATGAAGTCTTTTTTTTCTATTATTACCGTATTAGTTTTGTTTTATATCAATACAAAAGCACAAACAAGTTTACCGGTTGCCAGGAATATTATTGAGACGTACACAAAAGGCACACGTGCGCAAAACGGAAAGCCGGGAAATCATTACTGGCAAAATACAGCCAACTACAAATTAGATATTCAGTTTAATCCTGAAACCCGCGTCCTGCAAGGCGTTGAAAGCATTGACTACGAAAATAACAGTCCTGATACATTGGAGGAAATCGTGTTTAAATTATATCCGAATTTGTATAAAAAAGGTTCACAACGAAACATGACAATTCAGGAAAGCGACATTAATGAAGGCGTTGTAATTGATAAGATATCATCAGATAAAATAGATACAAACAAACCAATTGAAGATGGTACCAATTATTACATCCGTAAAGTTTCGTTGCTGCCAAAAACAAAAGTTCATTTCGATATTCAATATCATTACACACTCAACAAAGGCTCACACATTCGTACCGGCGAAATAGAACCCGGCGCTGATTTTATTGCTTATTTTTTTCCTCGTATTGCAGTGTATGATGATATAGATGGATGGAACACAAATCCATATTTAGGCTCACAGGAATTTTACAATGACTTCTGCCATTTCACAGTGAATATCAGCGTTCCAAAAAATTATATTATTTGGTGCACAGGTAATTTAATAAATGGAAAAGATGTTTTAACCAATACATATTTTCAAAGGTTACACCAAGCCGAAAAGAGTGATAGTATAACTACAATTATAGACAGCACAGACATCAATACAAATGATATTACACGAGATAAACCAACTCTTACCTGGCAATACGAAGCCGATAATGTAACCGATGTTGCTTTTGCTGTCAGCAATCATTATATGTGGCAATCATCGAGCATTGTGGTTGATAAAAGCAACAACAGAAGAACGCGTGTTGATGCTGTGTTTAACCCAAAACACAAAGACTTTTTAGCTGTTATAAATTATGCACGTAAAACGGTAGAGGATATGAGTTTTAGGTTTCCTGCGTGGCCGTATCCATACCCGCACGAAACTGTATTTGATGGTCTTGACCAGATGGAATATCCGATGATGGTAAACGACAATCCGTTAGACGAAAAAGATGAAACCATAGAACTGACAGACCACGAGATTTTTCATACCATGTTTCCGTTTTACATGGGCATTAATGAAACCAAATATGCGTGGATGGATGAAGGTTGGGCAACGATTGGTGAGTGGCTAATTTCGCCGATGATTGATACGACAATTGTTGATGACTACGGTGTTTTTCCTTACGAAAACAACGCAGGAAAAGAAGATGATTTACCTATCATAACTTTATCTACACAAGAAAGCGGTACTACCTATTTTCTCAATTCGTATCCGAAACCGGCGTTTGGTTATTTGTATGTAAAAGATATGCTGGGCGATAAGTTATTTACAAAAGCCTTGCACAATTATATATCAACATGGCAAGGCAAACATCCGATGCCGTACGACTTTTTTAATTGTATGAATGAAGGTGCCGGTAAAAATATGAACTGGTTTTGGAAACGCTGGTTCTTCGACAATGGAATACCCGATTTATCTATCACGCAGGTTAGCCATAAAAAAAGAAAATATTCTGTTACTATTACAAACAAAGGAGGCAAACCAATTCCGGTTGATATTACATTATATCTTGCCGATAAAACAACGCAACACATTCATGCCAGTGTAGAATGCTGGAAGAATAATGTTTCAAAAGCAACCTTTCTTTTTTCATCTGCTAAAAAAGTAGAGAAAGTAACGTTGGGAAGCACTTACACGCCCGACAGCAATAAAGACGATAATATATTTATCGTACAATAACTGGTCATGTATTTGTTTACTTTGTAATCAAAATTTAGTAGCGTTTACTATTTTGATTTTAAGCAATTTTACAAGTTATGATTATTAAAAAAGCAGCTTACATAATATCAAGCGCATCGTACGAGCAATGCCCGAAAGCAGACCGTCCTGAATATGCTTTTATTGGCAGAAGTAATGTAGGCAAATCATCATTGATTAATATGCTTTGCAATAATCAGAAGCTTGCTAAAACATCGGCTGCACCTGGAAAAACGCAGCTCATTAATCACTTTGAAGTGGAAAGCCAGGCGAAAGAAAAAGCGCCGGTTATTAAATGGTATTTGGTTGATTTGCCAGGTTATGGTTTTGCCAAAGTATCGCAAAGCAGCCGCCGCCGATGGGAGCAGATGATTGAAAATTATTTGCGCAAACGAGAGAACATCATAACTGTTTTTGTATTGCTTGATGTGCGCCTGAAACCGCAGGAAATAGATCTTGAATTTGTAAGTCAGTTAGATAAATGGCAGGTTCCGTTCAGTTTGATATTTACCAAAGCGGATAAAGAAAAACCACTTGCAGTACAACGAAATGTGCAATCGTTTTTAGATGCTATGCGCCGCACCTGGCAGTTTTTGCCGCAACACTTTGTAAGCAGCGCCAATACAAAAACCGGCAAAGAAGACATTCTGAATTTTATAGAAGCTTGTAACGAATCGGTAGTTAAGAAAGCGTGATCGTAACTTCCTTGTATCTCAAACAATCTTTGTGAAACTTTCTGTCTTTGTGGTTTAAATTGTTTAATTAATAATAAGGCGTACAACTAAGTAATTTGTTGCTTCGAAATAAATTGACAACGATGTTTACTTGAGTTACCGTTGCTTGTGATATAATAAAAATAAAAACACTTTTGTGTTTTATACAAATTATATTCTCGCGATAAAAAATTATTTCATAAAACTTGTCGTAATATTTTTTAGCTCTTCCAGGTCGAAAGGCTTGGCAAGAAAAGCATCGGCGCCGGCTTCGCGGGCAAGTTGCTGAATATCGTTGTTGGCTGAAAAATAAACAATGGGAATGTGATTTAATTCGACATTTTCTTTAATGTTTCGGGAAGCTATAATGCCGCCGGTATCGGGAATCCAGTTATCCATCAGGATTACATCCGGCTGTACCGATTTAACGGTTTCAACAATATTGTTGCAGTGAGTTTGGGTAACGACTTCGATTCCTTGCTTCTCAAAAACATAGCTACAGATAAACAAGATATCAGCATCATCATCACATATAAGTACGCGTTTCTTCATATCTTTCTTTACGCAAAATCGGTTCTAGATGCGAGGCGGTGAAGGTATGTATTAAACATATATTCAACCGGTTAAATTATTTTAACCACCCTTATTGTTTAGCAAGGTTGCGCCCAGCCAGGCCATCATGCTCATACCAATGGCAATGGCACTTTCATCAACATTAAAATTAGGCGTGTGCACATTATGAACAATTCCTTCAGCTTCGTTGCGCACGCCCAGCCTGAAAAAGCAACCCGGAACGTATTGCGTGTAATAACCAAAGTCTTCGGCGCCCATTCGCAATTCTGTTTCCGACACATAATCATCGCCCATAAAATCTTTGGCAAGCTGCCACGCTTCCTCTGTAAAAACAGGATCGTTATCTACCGTTGGATAACCCACATCAATTAAAATATCAGCTTCTGCGCCCATCGCTTCGGCAATTCCTTTTACCTGTTTTGTAATAAGTTCATGCGCTTTAAAACGCCAGGCTTCATTCATCGCCCGAAACGTTCCCATCAGTTTCACTTCGCTGGGAATTACATTGGTTGTATGCCCGCCTTGTATGGAACAAATAGATAAAACCGAAGGCGAAGTCGGATTGTTATTCCGACTGATAATTTGTTGGAGTGAAACAATAATATGCGAGGCAATGAGAATGGTATCGGCAGTTAAATGCGGCGCGGCAGCATGACCACCCGCACTTTTTATAGTGATAAAAATTTCATCGGCACTTGCCATTACGCGGCCTTTGCGAAAGCTGAGTTTACCAACCGGCAAACCCGGATGCACATGCAAGCCTACAATACCTTGCGGCGTTGGATTTTGCAACACACCTTCTTTTATCATAATGCTGGCGCCGCCGGGATTACGTTCTTCGCCGGGCTGAAAAATAAGCTTTACCGTTCCTTCCCAATCATCTTTGGTTTGCTGTAAAATATTAGCAGCGCCTAACAAACAGGTTGAGTGCACATCGTGACCGCAAGCGTGCATAACACCTTTGTTTTGTGACTTGTAAGAGACTTCATTTTGCTCGTTAATTGGCAACGCATCCATATCGGCACGCAAAGCAATCATGCGGCTTTGCGGATTTTTTCCTTCAATCAGCGCAACAACGCCGGTGTCTGCCATTGAAGTGAACTGAATATTCCAATGTGCTAATTTATCTTTTATAAAATGCGATGTATTGTATTCCTGGTAACTCAATTCGGGATGCGAATGAAGATGTCTCCTGATTTGTATAAAATCGGGCGCTGATTGCTGCGCCAGTTGTTGAATTTTTTCTTTCAGCATAGGTTATTGTGAAGATATGTCTTCGTCTTTTGGCGTGTACTCCACGTTATCGTTTACAATGTAAATAACCTGCGGATAAACAGCAGATAATCTTCGTTTGTATTTGTTTGCTTCGTCGCGGTCTATGAAGTCACCAAACCGAACTTTAAAATAAGGCGATTGAAAAATGGTATATGCTTTTTGTTCCGGGAAACGCTGCAATAAACTGGCTTTTAAATCGAAAGCCTGTTCGCGGCTTTGCGTGCTAAGTACCTGTAACCGGTAACCGTGATACAAGCCGTTATAAGTCATGCGGGCGGCTTTTTTATTAAGCTTCGCTTGTATGGCGGTTAACATATCAAGCCGGCCATCTTTACGAACTACAATACTGTCGTTTGCGTTTGTTTTTTGATTTGTCAAAATGCTCTTTGCGGCTTTTGGATCAGCAACCGAATCGGCGCTTTGCGAATAAGAAGTAATCAACAAACAACAAAATAATATACTTAAGAATCCTTTCATTTTATTTCTGTTCAGCATCACAAAATTAAACATGGTTTCTGCGGTGAAGTTTAAAATTATCAAACCCTTAATAACCACTTTCTTCAGCCGGTGCACCTTTTACAATTGCGACGCTGGCACTACATCCTAATCTTGTAGCGCCGGCTTCTACCAGTTGCTTTGCAAATTCATAAGTGCGGATGCCGCCGGATGCTTTTATCTGAACGTCTGCCGGTAAATTTTCACGCATCAGTTTTACAGCTTCTACAGTTGCGCCAACGTCCGCATAACCGGTAGATGTTTTTAAAAAATCAATACCGGCGATGCCATACAATTCACAACATTTTTTTATTTCATCATTCGTAAGAACACCGCTTTCAATAATGATTTTTACCGTTTTATCCTGTTGCTTTATGATTGGCATGATATGATTGATTTCATTCGCCAAATACGTCCAGTCGTTATTTTTTAAAGCGATTAAATTGATAACAATATCCAGCTCATCGGCACCATCAACCATCGCTAACAACACTTCGGCGATCTTCGCTTCTACAGCCGAATATCCAAATGGAAAACCAATTACGGTTGCGGTTTTTACGTTTGTATTGCTTGTTAATTCCTTTGCTTTTTTTATAAATGGCGGCGGCACGCAAACAGCAGCAAACCCGTATTCAATGGCTTCGTTACAAAGCTTTTCAACATCGCCAATAATTGTCGTTGGTTTTAAAATCGTATGATCAATATAACGCGATAACTGCATGTTATTTTTCGTTTGTGGCAAGATTAGGCAAACTTATGTTGAAAATGAAGATTTGTTTACAGACAAATAACGGGTTTCATTCTCTAACTTTTCGAGTATAATATCTTGATAACAGACCGGCTGATGGCTGCGATATCCTGCTTTTCCATACATTTAAAATGACCGAGCGGACATTTTTTATAACCGATTTTACTGCACGGACGACAATATAATTTTTTGACTTCAGCTATAACAGATTGCGGTTTTTTATTGTTGGCAAAAGATGTTGTCGCAGGCTCTTCATTACCAAAATAAGGCGCCATACCAAACGCAGGAACTGTATTTCCCCAAACCGAAATAATGGGTTTTTGAAATGCAGCCGCAATGTGCATCAACCCTGTATCGTGCGAGATAATCAGTTTTGCTTTGCGAATCAAATCTGCACTTTCGTTCAGGCTGAATTTGCCGCAGGCATTAAACACTTTAATGTCATTTACCGTAGCAATATCATCACCCTTTACTTTGTCTTCTTTTCCACCCAATAAAATAATCGGATGATCAATTGTATTGCACAATTCTTTCAGCTTATGAACGGGCAATTTTTTTGTATGGTAAGTAGCGCCGATAACGATGGCAATAAAACCTGCGCAATGACTTAACGGCAAGCGATCGTACGTAACTTCATCTTCTGTTGGAATAAAATAATCCAGTCCTCTCCCATCATTTACAACGCCCAATGGTTTTACGGTTTCTAAATACCTGTCAACAATATGTTTGTGTGGAAGCACATTGATTTTAAAAGCAGTCAGCAGCCATTTTTGCGTATTTAATTTAGGAAAAGAAAAACTTTTTACTTCTTTCAATGCTTTCTTTAATCGAAGTGTTCTGAGGTTGTGATGAAGGTCTATAATATAATCGAACTGTTCTTTTTTTAAATCATTTATTGTTTGCTGCCAGTCATCCTGCAAAAGAAAAATTGTGTGTATATAAGGATTAGAAGCCAGCACAGAATGATAAGCTGGTTTGGTAAGATAATGTATCTCAGCATTTGGTATTTGTTGCTTTATGCAACGAACAACAGGAGTCGTTAACACGATATCGCCGATAGAAGAAAACCGCACAATAAGAATCTTCATTCCACGAAATACAGCTATTTTTTTAGCCTTGTAAAATTATCTCTTCACCAGGAGAAAGAATGCATTGTTTTACATACAGATTCTCTCTTTTTACATAGATGAATCTGTTATTTTTGAATTGTATTTAAAAAAAATTCAAACAAAAAGTTTATGTTAATGGAACAAACGATGCGATGGTTTGGCACTAACGATCCGGTAAGTTTGCCTTATATAAAACAGGCGGGTTGTACGGGCGTGGTTACGGCTTTGCATCATATTGCGGTAGGTGATGTCTGGAAAATTGATGAGATAAACAAACGTAAAAATGAAATAGAAAGCGCAGGCATGGCGTGGACTGTGATTGAAAGTTTACCGGTGCATGAAGACATAAAAAAACAAACAGGTAATTATAAACAATACATTGAAAATTATAAGCAAAGTCTTCGCAATATAGCTGCCTGCGGATTGAAAGTGGTGACGTACAATTTTATGCCTGTATTGGATTGGATGCGTACGGATATATCGTACGAAATGCCGGATGGAAGCAAAGCTTTGTACTTTGAAAAAAGCGCTTTTATTGCGTTTGATTTGTTTCTGCTGAAACGTTCGGGCGCAGAGAAAGATTATACAAAAGATGAGATAGAAAAAGCAACGCAACGCCTGCATAATATGACGGATGAAGAAAAGCAAATATTATATAACAACGCTTTGCTGGGCTTGCCGGGAAGTGAAGAACGTTTTACCAAAGAACAAATAGTAGCGGCTTTACAAACGTATGAACATATTGATGCAAAAAAGCTGAAAGTACATTTGTTTTATTTTTTACAACAAGTGATTCCGGTAGCTGAAGAAATGGGTTTGCAAATGGCAATTCATCCGGATGATCCGCCGTACAATATATTGGGATTGCCTCGTATTGTAAGTACAGAAGCCGATGCAAAAGAACTGCTCGATGCAATGCCATCGCCTGCCAATGGTTTGTGCTTTTGTACCGGTTCTTACGGCGTGAGAACAGACAACGATTTAGCTGGAATGGTAAAACGTTTGGGCGATCATATTCACTTTCTGCATTTGCGCAATACAAAACGCGATGAGGAAGGCAATTTTTACGAAGCCAATCATCTCGATGGCGATACCGATATGTATGCTGTCATAAAAGAAATTGTATTGTTAATGAAGCGGCGCAATACATCCATTCCGGTGCGCCCGGATCATGGTCATCAAATGCTGGACGATTTAACTAAGAAAACAAATCCCGGCTATTCAGCCATTGGCAGATTGCGCGGTTTAGCCGAACTGCGCGGGCTGGAACTTGGGATTTTCAAATCACTTTCAGATACAATTCTATTACAAAGCAGCTTATAAAATGCCTTCGTCTGCAAAACTGTAATGTCCATCGGCGCTAACAATAATGTGGTCTAAAACCGTCATATCAAACAACAACGCAGCTTCTTTTATTTTCTTTGTCAATTCCTGGTCGGCGCGACTTGGCTTGATGCTTCCGCTTGGATGATTATGACACAAAATAATATTCACGGCATCGTGCGATAAGGCTTTACGTAAAATAATTCTCGGGTCGGCAATGGTTCCTGTAATTCCGCCTTCACTCAAAACTTCATAATGCATTATTTTATTTGCCTGGTTTAAAAACAAAACCGCAAATACTTCATGTTTTTTGTATTGCAGTTTCGATTTTAAAAAAGCAGCAACTTCACTGCTCTGTGTAATCACTTCGCGCTTGTTGCTGGCGGCATCTCTTCGCACGCCCAATTCTAAAGCCGCCGCAATAGAAATCGCTTTGGCGTCACCAATTCCTTTTGTTTTTAATTTCAGCATTTCTTTTACCGACAAGCCCGCAAGTCGCTGCAGATCGTTGTTTACTTTGGCTAATAAATCTTTGCAAACATCAACTGCGCTCCTGTCTCTGGTTCCATTATTTATTAAGATGGCAAGCAGTTCGGCATTGCTAAGTGCTTCCGCGCCTTTGAGCATCAGCTTTTCGCGTGGACGGTCGTCTTCCGCCCAGTTTTTTATGGATGATATAGTCATGTTGAAATACAGTTCTGTTTGTAAAGGAAATAGGCAAATCAATTCAAAATTAAAAACGTAAAAACCAAAAAGTATGGCTGCGATAGTTGCAGCCTTTATTTTTTATTTTACTTACTAATTGAAACGAGCGGTCAAAATACAAATTTGTTTTCTGTTTCAAATATTATCTTCGCCGCCTTATTTATCTCTGTATGAATCCGTCTGTAAAAGTATTTTCAGGTACCGGTTCCCAGGAGCTTGCCAAAAAGATTGCTCAACGCTTTGGTGCGCCACTTGGTAAAATCAACATTCAAAAATTTAGCGACGGAGAGTTTCAGCCGATTTTTTTAGAAAGTATTCGTGGCGATTATGTGTTTCTTATACAAAGCACTTTTGCGCCTACTGATAATTTAATGGAATTGCTGCTGATGATTGATGCTGCCAAACGTGCCAGCGCCTATAAAATTATTGCTGTAATGCCATATTATGGCTTTTCGCGCCAGGACAGGAAAGACAAACCCCGCGTTGCTGTTGGCGCCAAGCTGGTTGCAACATTGGTAGAAGCTGCCGGTGCCAACAGAGTGATTACCATGGATTTACATGCGCCGCAAATACAAGCTTTCTTTGATATCCCGGTTGATCATCTTGACAGTTCTGCGATTTTCATTCCTTATATTGAACAATTAAAACTCGAAAACCTTACCTTTGCCGCCCCCGATGTGGGAAGTACCAATCGTGTTAGAGAAATTGCAAGCTATTTTAATTGTGATATGGTGATTTGCGACAAGCATCGCAAGCGAGCCAACGAGATAGCGAGCATGGTGGTAATTGGAGATGTAGCAGGAAGAGATATTATTTTGATAGATGACATTTGCGATACCGGCGGAACATTGGCTAAAGCTGCCAATCTGTTGATACAAAAAGGAGCGACAAGCGTTAGGGCTTTGTGTACGCATCCTATCTTAAGTGGAAAAGCTTACGAAACAATAGAAAACAGCGAGCTGGAAGAACTGGTAGTTTGCGATACGATTCCTTTAAAAAGGGAAAGCACTAAAATAAAAGCCATTTCCGTGGCCGATTTATTTGCTATCGCAATTCGTAATGCATACGAAAATAAAAGTATCACAAGTCTTTTTATTCATTCTCAGTTGAGAGGAATCAGGTAGAAAAGTAGAGGTATTAAGTAATAAGATTTTAGATGTATTTTTCTTGATACTTTATACATAATACAAGTAGTCAATTTTTAATCAATCATAATTATGAAAACAATTACAATCGAAGGTCACCTGAGGACCGAAAGCGGCAAAAAAGCCACCCGCCAGCTCCGCTCTCAGGACAACGTGCCAGGTGTAATTTACGGTGGTGCTAAAGAAGTGAATTTTTACGCTTCGGCAAAGGCTTTTAAGCCCCTCGTTTATACAGGCGAATTTCAGTTAGCACAAGTAGAGGTAGATGGCGGAAGTTATACCTGTATTTTAAAAGATCTGCAGTTTGATAAAGTATCTGATTTACTGAATCATGTTGATTTGTTAGAACTGGTAGAAGACAAAAAAGTAGTTGCTACTTTGCCAATCAAATTCGTTGGTGCTTCTGTGGGTGTAAAATCAGGCGGTAAATTAATTACCAAGATTAATGCGCTGAAAGTAAAAGCTTTTCCAAAAGATTTAAAAGAAAATATCCAGGTTGATATTACCAATCTTGAATTGAACGGAAATATACGTGTGGAAGATGTAAAAGAGCCGGCTCTCGAAATCTTAAATTCACCACGTATTCCTATTGCATCGGTTGTATTAACGCGCCAGTTGAAGCAGGAAGAATCTGCGGCAGCAAAAGACGAAAAGAAAAAATAATCAACTCCTTTTTACACCAAAGCCCTGCCATTGTGCGGGGCTTTGTTTTATTTACCAGGTAAAGTCGGTTTATAATTTCTGTTATGAACAAGTATTTAATAGTCGGTTTAGGCAATATCGGAACAGAATATATTCATACACGTCATAATATCGGTTTCGATGTTGTGCAGGCATTTGTATCAAAAAAAGGCGGCTTTTTTAAAACCGACCGGCTGGCTGACGTGGCTGAAGTAAAAGTAAAAGGAAGAACTTTTGTCTGTATTAAACCAACAACCTTTATGAATCTAAGTGGAAAAGCCTTTAAATATTGGATGGATAAGGAAAAGATAGCTTTGGAAAATACATTTACCATTGTTGATGATTTGGCTTTGCCGTTAGAAAAAATAAGAATCCGAACCGGCGGAAGCGCTGCCGGTCATAATGGATTACGCGATATTGAGCAGACGTTAGGAACCGATAAATATCCAAGGTTGCGCTTTGGTATTGGCGATAAATATCCAAAAGGAATGCAGGTTGAATTTGTGCTCGGCAAATGGTTTACCGAAGAAATGCCGGTAGTAAATAAAAAAATAGAAGCGGCTATCGAAATAATTGAAAGCTTTGCATTTGCCGGTATCGAAAACACAATGAATATTTACAATAAAAAAGATTTTAGTTTACCTGCTTAACAAACCAACTATGAAAATTTTTTGTGTCGGAAGAAATTATATTGATCATGCGAAAGAACTGAATAATGAAGTACCCGAAAGTCCGGTTATCTTCATGAAACCCAAGTCTGCATTGCTTCCTAACCCGGCAACGTTTTTATATCCCGAATTTACCAATGAGCTTCATTATGAAGCTGAACTGGTGTTTCGTATTAATAAAAACGGAAGATATATTTCGAAAAACAATGCACTCCATTATATTGATGCCGTAACGGTTGGTATTGACTTTACTGCGCGTGATATTCAGGCTGAACTTAAGCAAAAAGGTTTGCCCTGGGAGATTGCAAAAGCCTGGGACAATTCGGCTGTTGTTGGAAACTGGCAGGAATTGAATACAGAGGAATTGAAAGATGGTATTTCTTTTTCGATGAAAAAAGATGGCGAAACTGTTCAGCAGGGAAATTCTACGCAAATGATTTTTTCAGTTCAGAAAGTTATTTCTTATATGTCGCAATACTTTTCTTTAAATATTGGCGATTTGTTATTTACCGGAACGCCAGCCGGCGTAGGTGAATGTATGGTTGGCGATACATTAACGGGCTATTTTAAAGAGGAACAGGTATTTGAAACTTTGATAAAATAGAATTGTTTATTTAATAAATGAAAAGCCTTTGCATCATGCAAAGGCTTTTCATTTACCTGTAGCGAGGAAGGGAGTTGAACCCTTGACCTCAGGGTTATGAATCCTGCGCTCTAACCGCCTGAGCTACCTCGCCAAATGGGGTGCAAATATAGTGTAGTTACACAAACGGAGAAAAGAAAAACTGCATTATATATTGTTAGAAATAATTGAAAATAATGAGTTAAAAGTGGAGCGTAATTCTTGATCAAATGCAAATGTTTTGAATGATATAAACATAAGTACCGCTAAGAGTTATTTAGGTAATTTGATTTTATGGTTGAGTAAAAACAAGCAGCTTTGCTAAATACAAATGAAACAGAAAATAACAATCGTAAAGGATTTCAAATATATACAAAAGAAAAACCCATTGTAGAAACAACGGGTGTCTTCGATTGCTTGCCATATGAAAATCTTAGAAATATCTTATTAGTAAATTTTTTATTTGTTTAATCGTTTCTAATTACAAGACAAATATAAAACCAAAACTAAAAAGCAGCAAATTTTTTTAATATAATTTTAATCTTTATATATTTTCAAAGCTTCTTCTAAACATTTCATCGCCTTTGTAATTTCTTCATTATTAATAACATACGCCAATCTAACCTCATTTTTACCTAAGAAATTAGTACTGTAAAATCCCGATGCCGGTGCTAACATTATCGTTTGATTATCGTATGTAAATTTTTCTAATAACCATTGGCAAAAAGCATCTGCGTCATTTATGGGTAATTTCGCGATTGCGTAAAAGGCGCCACCGGGGTTGGGGCAAAAAACTCCCGATATATTGTTTAGCAATTTCACTAACGTATCACGGCGGCTTTTATATTCTTCTTTTGTTTGCTCAAAATAATCGGCGGGCAAATCAACGGCAGCTTCGCCCATCATCTGTGCCATCGAAGGCGGACTTAAACGTGCTTGTGCAAACTTCATAGCGACTTCAGTAAGCTTGCTATTTTTGGTAACAAAAGCGCCAATCCTTCCGCCGCAGGCGCTGTAACGTTTACTTATTGTATCAACCACAATTACATTGTCTTCCACATCTTGTAATTGCAGCGCACTAAAATGTTCGCCATCATAACAAAATTCCCGGTATGCTTCATCCGAAATAATGTATAAGTTATGCTTCTTCGCAATTTCTTTTAATGTTTCAAGCTCTACCTCGCTATATAAATAACCGGTCGGATTGTTTGGATTACAAATCAAAATTGCCTTTGTTCGTTCCGTAATTTTCTTTTCAAAATCTTCAATCGGCGGCAAGGCAAAACCAGAATCAATATAAGAAGTAACCGGCACAACGGTTACACCGGCTTCCACAGCAAATCCATTATAATTCGCGTAAAAAGGTTCGGGAATAATAATTTCATCACCGGCATCCAGACAACACATGAAAGCAAATAAAATAGCTTCAGAACCGCCCGTAGTAACGAGTATATCACCAATATTTACATAAATATTATTACGACTGTAATACTCAACCAGCTTGCGGCGATAGCTTTCGTTACCCGCGCTGTGACTGTATTCTAATATCTTGAAATCGGAATGACGAACCGCATCTAAAATGGGTTTTGGCGTTTCTATATCAGGCTGACCAATGTTTAAATGATACACATGAACGCCACGTTTTTTAGCAGCTTCAGCATAAGGCACCAGCTTACGGATGGGCGATGGTGGCATGATCTGCGCGCGATGGCTGATAGCAAGTGCGTTCATGCTGCAAACGTACAAACACAATGTTTTGATGAAAGTTAATTTTTTGTAATCGGTTTTAAAATAGTGTACTTTGATGTTTATGCGAATTGTATGTATTGATTATGGCGCAAAACGAACCGGCATTGCAGTAACCGATCCTTTAAAAATTATAGCCACGGCATTAACAACAATAGAAACAAAAGAGCTGTTTCCGTTTTTAAAAAATTATGTAAAAACCGAAGCCGTAGAAATGTTTTTGGTTGGCGCGCCGGTAAACCTTGATGATTCGGAAACCCACGCTACGCCATTGGTTCAGCAATTTATGAACCGCTTAAAAAAAGAAATTCCGAACATTCCGGTGCAAACAATTGATGAGCGTTATACTTCTAAAATGGCAGTGCGAGCCATGATTGATATGGGCATGAAGAAAAAAGACCGCCGCAAAAAAGAGAATATAGATCAGATTGCTGCTACCATTATGCTGCAGGAATATTTACAGCAAACACAGTTTTAATATTTATCATAGCTTTTTTCATAACTGAAAAGTTACTTTTGCAGTTTGACGAAAAGGACATAACAAATGATTCTACCGATAGTTGCCTATGGCGCTCCGATTTTAAGAAAAATAGCTGTTGACATTACACCTGATTATCCGCAATTAGATAAGCTGGTTGCTGATATGTGGGAAACGCTGTATGCCAGCAATGGCGTGGGTTTGGCGGCTCCGCAAATCAATAAAGACATTCGATTGTTTCTTGTTGATAGCAGCATTATTTTTGAAAACCAGGATGAAGATGAAAAAGGAAAATTTCCCGACGAGCCGGGTATAAAAAAAGTGTTTATCAATGCGAAGATAAAAGAACTTGCAGGTAACGATTGGAGCTATAACGAAGGTTGCCTGAGCATTCCCAAAATTCGCGAAGACGTTACACGTCCTGAAACGGTTACCATTGAATATTTAGACGAGAACTTTACTGCACATACAGAAACTTTTATTGGCATTACAAGCCGTATTATTCAGCATGAATATGACCATACCGAAGGCAAACTGTTTTTAGATTATATGAAGCCGTTGCGCAGAAAATTATTGTTGGGTAAATTAACCGATATCAGCAAAGGAAAGATCAAAACAGATTATAAAATGTCGTTCGCGAAATGAGATTATTGAAATGGTGCGTTGGGTTTTTGTGTCTCTGTTTTTATTGCAAATCTTTCTCTCAGGATACAACGATTTCACAACAAAAAGATACAACTGTTGTTGTGGAAAATAAATATTACATCTTACCCGAAGTGTTTGTTCGTTCGGGTAACGATTATGCTGATATATTGCGCCGCATTCAGCAGGATACTACTTTTTACAAGGCTTTCAGAACGCTTCATACCATCAATTTTTCAGCTTATAACAATATCAATATGCTGGATAAAGAAGGCAGTATTGAAGCTTCTTATAACAGCAAAACTGTGCAACAGGTAAACAATGGTTGTCGTACCATGACGGAAGAAGACAAAAAGACAACCGGTGCCTTTTTTGATGAAAAAGGTGGCTATAATTACATGACAGCCCAGATGTATGCAAGCCTGTTTTTTACACAAGGTAAAGTGTGCGGCGAAACCAATATCGTTGGCAACATGGCGTTTAACCCGGAAGACAAAAGCGGCATGGAAAAACATAAAGAACAATTGAAAATGTTGTTCTTTAACCCGGGCAAAAAAATTCCGGGTATTCCTTTTATCGGCAACAAAATAGACTTGTACGATAATGACGCACATAAGTTATATGATTACCGTTTAGATTACGTTTCTTACAAAGGAAACTATGCGTATGTATTTTCCATCAAACCTAAGACGGACGCATCTTCCGGCGATATTGTAATAGATGATATGACAACCTGGTTCGACCCGAAAACGATGGAAGTATTAGCCCGCAATTACCAGCTTAGTTATAAAGCCGGCGTTTATGATTTTGATGTGAATATGGAAGTGGAATTAACGAAACTGGGTAATCTTTTGGTTCCTCAAACACTTCGTTATAAAGGTAATTTTCATGCGATTTTTCACGACCGCGAACGCGGAGAATTTACAGCCACATTATTTGATTTTAAACAATAAAAGAAAGAAAAATCAAACCAAAAAATTACACTCTACATTTGAATTTTAAACTTTGATGAGGAAGCGTTTGTTATGAGTAAATCAAGGCTTGCTGTTATTGGCCTCGGCTATGTAGGATTGCCGTTAGCTGTTGAATTTGCAAAGCAATATGCAGTTACGGGTTTTGATGTCAACCATAAACGCACAGAAGAATTGCGACAGGGAAACGACAATACGTTAGAAGTTGATAATAACGAAATAAACCTTGTTTTAAAAAGCAACAATGACGAATCGAAAGGTTTATATATATCCGATACCGAAACCGATTTACAACAAGCAACCATTTATATTGTTACCGTTCCTACACCGGTAGATCGTTATCATCATCCTGATTTAACTGACTTAAAAAGTGCAAGTCAAACTATAAGCCGTTATCTCAAAAAAGGAGACATTATTATTTATGAATCTACGGTGTATCCGGGCATGACGGAAGATATTTGTGTGCCGGTTTTAGAGAAAGGTTCAGGCCTGTTTTTGCACTCCGGTTTTCATGTTGGTTATTCACCCGAACGCATCAATCCCGGCGATAAAGAACATAGTCTTACTAAAGTAAAAAAGATTGTTTCCGGTTCTTCTCCGGAAGCTACAAAAACGATTGAAGAATTGTATGCAAACATCATAACGGCAGGTATATACATAGCGCCTTCTATAAAAGTTGCAGAGGCAGCCAAAGTAATAGAAAATGCGCAACGCGATATCAATATCGCCTTTATGAACGAGTTGTCTAAAATATTCCGTTCTCTTGATTTGGATACGTCAGAAGTATTACATGCAGCCGCTACCAAATGGAATTTTCTTCCTTTTAAACCGGGACTGGTTGGCGGACATTGTATTGGCATTGATCCATATTATTTAGCGCAAAAAGCCATTGAGGTTGATTATCATCCTGAAATTATTTTGGCAGGCAGAAGATTGAACGATGGTATGGGAACATATATCGCCGGAGAAGTAATTAAACTGATGGCAAAAAAAGCCATTCCTTTAGCCGGAAGCAGAGCTTTGATAATGGGTATAACATTTAAAGAAAATTGCCCTGATATGCGCAATACAAAAGTGATTGATATTATCAGGCAATTGCAAAGTTATCATATTGAAGTTGATGTGTACGATCCGTGGGCAAATCCCGAAACTGTACAAGAAGAATATGGCATTACTTTACAAACAACGTTGCCGGAAAACACGGAATACAACGCTGTTATTGTAGCCGTAGCCCATAAACAATTTACTAAAGAAATGATTGAAAACGTTTGCTGTGAGACCCGTATTATATTCGATGTAAAATCAGTTTTACCAAAAACCTTTTCAGACGGTCGCTTGTAAAATAATTTAATCAATAAAAACCTTTCCCTATCTTTATTTTGTACTTTATTTATAAAAGATAAACCAAAACAACAATCAGATTTAAATTTTAGAATCCTTTTTTCCGTCTAAAAAAACCTGACCAGACTAAATAATAATTATGAATTGCAGATTTTGTAACGCAGAGTTGACAGATGTTTTTATTGATTTAATTAATTCGCCAGCCTCAAATTCTTTTCTCACCAAAGAACAATTAAACGAACCTGAATCGTATTATCCGCTTAAAGTTTTTACCTGCAGCAATTGCTTTTTGGTTCAGGTAGATGAGTATAAAAAATCAGAATCTATTTTTAATAATGAATACGTTTATTTTTCTTCTTTCTCTACAACCGCATTGAAACATGCCAAAGCGTATGTAGAAAAAATGATTGACCGATTTCATTTTAACGAGCAAAGCCAGGTAATTGAAATTGCTTCTAACGACGGTTATTTATTACAGTATTTTAAAGAAAGAAAAGTTCCGGTTTTAGGCATTGAACCAACCGGCAACACGGCTGATGTATCGCGCAGCAAAGGCATCGAAAATATTAGTGAATTTTTCGGAACCGAACTCGCAAAAAAGTTAGTTGCCAACCATCGCAAAGCCGATTTATTATTAGGAAATAATGTACTTGCGCATGTGCCGGATATTGTAGATTTTGTGCGTGGCATGAGCCTGGTTCTGAAAGATAACGGCGTTATCACCATGGAATTTCCTCACCTGATGCAACTGGTAGATAACAACCAGTTTGATACGATTTATCATGAGCACTTTTCTTATTTATCTTTTTATACGGTAAAACAAATCTTCAAAGCACAAGGTCTTGAAATGTTTGATGTAGAAGAAGTTCCGGTTCACGGCGGCTCGCTTCGCATTTATGCAAAACATGAAAATGATGCATCAAAACCAATTTCTGAAAATGTGCAACGCCTGTTAGATAAAGAAGCGGGCAAAGGCATGAAAACGCTTGCCTATTATAACAATTTTCAGAAAGCTTCTTTTGCTATCAAGCTCGATTTTATAGATTTTTTAGTTCAGCAAAAAAGAGCCGGCAAAAAAGTGGCTGGTTACGGAGCGGCGGCAAAAGGCAATACACTTCTTAACTATTGCGGAACCAAAAACGACCTGATTGATTTTGTTGTAGATGCGAATCCTTTTAAACAAAACAAATGGTTGCCGGGCAGTCACATTCCGGTGGTAAGTGAAGAAAAAATCAAAACGGAAAAGCCTGATTATATCATTATTTTTCCCTGGAATATAAAAGATGAAGTCATCAAACAACTCGATTATATAAAAGAATGGAACGGCAAATTCGTAATCCCGATTCCGCATTTACACGTACATAACGAAGAATAAACTGTGTAAATAAATTCCCCGCAAAATCTATTCACTTAAAATAAAACTGAAAACTATGAAAGCAGTTATTCTGGCAGGTGGTTTTGGAACCCGCATCAGCGAAGAAAGCGGTATTCGCCCGAAACCCATGGTTGAAATTGGCGGCAAACCCATTCTCTGGCATATCATGAAAATTTATTCGGCACATGGCATTAACGAATTTGTTATTTGCTGCGGCTATAAAGGTGATATGATTAAAGAATATTTTGCTAACTATTGCCTGAACAATTCGGATGTCACTTTCAATATGAAAAGCGGAAGTATGGAAATTCACCGCAACCATACCGAAGATTGGAAAGTAACGCTGGTAAACACAGGTTACCATTCCATGACAGGCGGACGAATGCTTCGGGTAAAAGATTATATCAGTGACGAAACATTTTGTATGACCTATGGCGATGGTGTTAGCGATATTGACATTACAGCTTCTATCCAATTTCACAAAGAGCAAGGCACACTGGCAACGCTGGCTGCGGTTCAGCAACCCGGCAGGTTTGGTGTGTTTAATTTAGGCGTAGAAGAAAATAAAGTAAAAACATTTCAGGAAAAGCCAAATGCCAATACAGAAATGCCGTGGATAAACGGTGGCTTTTTTGTATTGGAACCTGAAGTGCTTACTTATATTAATGATGAATCTGTAGTTTGGGAACGCGAACCGCTTGAGAATCTTTCTTTCGACGGCGAATTATCGGCTTTCCGTCATGCTGGTTTCTGGCAACCGATGGATACACTTCGTGATAAAAACTTCTTAGAAGACTTATGGCAGAAAGGAACCGCGCCCTGGTATATTTGGGACAAACAACCGGCGGCATCTGCGAAATCATTTTCAGGCATTTAAGATAGCTGTAAAGCGTATTTGCATGGAAAACATTTCTACCAAAAACCACTTTGATAATCTTCATCACCTTGCAGGAAAAAAAATTCTGATTACGGGCGCAAAAGGATTTATTGGTGGTCATTTATTATCAGAACTCCTTTCTGCCGGTGCCGAATTGCATGCCACTTCGCGTGCATATCAAAACACAGAACTTGGCACCCGTATAAAGTGGTGGCAAGGAACCATGCAGGATTACGATTTTGCCAGCAACCTGTTTAGCGAAGTAAAGCCGGAGATTGTATTTCACATGGCCGGAGATGTAACAGCGGCGAATGATATTTCGCATGTTCTTTCTACTTATCATAGCCTACTTACAAGTACATTACATATACTGACACTGGCAGATAAAACAGCTTGCGAACGCATTGTTCTTACCGGTTCCAGTACCGAACCGCTGGAAGAAAATCCGGTTCCCAACTCACCTTATTCAGCCGCCAAGTGGGCTACCAATGTGTACGGCAAAATGTTTCAGAATATGTATGGCTTGCCTGTTGTTATGGTCAGACCTTTTATGGGTTATGGTCCGGCACAACCGGCAGGTAAAATCATTCCGTTTGTCATAAATTCTTTTCTAAATAAAACCGCACCTTTATTGTCAAATGGTTATTGGCTAACAGATTGGGTGTATATAAAAGATACCATACAAGGCATTATAGCAGCCAGTGTATTGGATGGTTGTGAAGGAATTACCATAGATTTGGGAAGTGGCAGACTGACATCTGTGAGAGAAGTAATAACAAAGCTGACTGACATTATGAACCCGGTAAACAAACCGGTTTTTGGTGCGTTGCCAGACAGACATCATGAACATACCAGAACGGCAAACACTGACCTTGCTTTTGAAAAATTAAAATGGAAAGCCAGTACATCTTTAGATGAAGGATTAAAACAAACGGTTGACTGGTATACGTGTAAGTTTAATTAAGCGATGTTTTTCCTCGTTTGGTAAAATCGAGATACGTTTATATAACGATTCGAATTAATTTTATAAAACAAAATCTTTTATGAAGATATTAATTACAGGCAATATGGGATATGTAGGTCCTGTAGTAGTCAGCCACCTTAGAAACATGTTTCCATCAGCTACTTTGATCGGTTACGATATTGGTTATTTTGCTGCCAATCTTACCAACGCATCAACACTTCCTGAAAGCAAACTCGATATACAAATGTTTGGCGATGTTCGATATATGTCGAAAGAGGTTTTAGAAAATGTAGATGCAGTAATACAACTTGCTGCTATTTCAAACGACCCGATGGGGCACCGCTTTGAAGAAGTAACGATGGACATCAATTATAAATCGGGCATCCGCATTGCAAAAATGGCAAAAGAAGCGGGTGTCAAATCGTTTGTATTTGCTTCCAGTTGCAGCATTTACGGCGCGGCAGAAGATGCTCCGAAAACAGAACAATCCAGTTTAAATCCGCTTACGGCTTATGCCCGTTCTAAAGTATTTACCGAAAAAGAATTAGAACCACTTGCCGATGATAATTTTACAGTTACTTGTCTTCGTTTTGCAACGGCTTGCGGTATGAGTCCGCGCTTACGCCTCGACCTGGTGTTGAACGATTTTGTAGCCAATGCAGTTGCTTGTGGTAAAATAAATATATTAAGTGATGGAAGTCCATGGCGGCCGCTGATACACGTAAAAGATATGGCACGCGCTATCGAATGGGCAATACAAAGACCGGCTGATAACGGAGGAAACTTCTTAGCTGTTAATACAGGGATAAAAACCTGGAATTACCAGGTAAGAGAATTGGCTGAAACAGTTGCCAACGTTATTACCGGCGTAGAAGTGATGGTTAATAAAGATGCAGCGCCAGACAAACGCTCGTACCGTGTAAACTTCGATTTGTATAAATCGCTTGCGCCGGAACATCAGCCGCAGGTAACATTACACGATGCCGTGAATGAATTGCAGAAACATCTTACTGAAATGAATTTTGTAGATACCGATTTCAGAGCTTCGCATTTTATACGTCTTAAAGTTCTCGATAGTCTGCAGGAAAACAATCAATTGAACGACCAGTTGGAATGGACATATCAATCAAAGCAAAAGGAAACAAAAGAACCTGAAATTATAGCCACTTTATAAATTCATTTATAGAACGATATTTACATGAATCAATCATCCGCTATATCAGTTTCCGGCGGAGAGAATTAATCCGGATAAAATGATTTTCACAAAAACTAAACTTAAAGATGCTTTAGTTATAGACATTGAAAAGAATGAAGACGAGCGGGGTTTTTTTGGCAGAACTTTTTGCCAGCGCGAACTTGAGCAACAGGGTGTTGAGTTTACGGTTGTGCAAAGCAATATCAGCTACAACAAGAATAAAGGAACTTTACGCGGCATTCACATGCAGCAATCGCCGTTTCGGGAAGCCAAACTGGTGCAGTGTATGAAAGGAAAAATTTATGATGTAATCATTGACATGCGTAAAAATTCTGAAACCTATTGCCGGTGGATGAGCATAGAATTATCAGAAAAAAATAAAACTATATTGTATATACCCGAAGGTTTTGCGCATGGTTTCATCACGTTGGAAGATGATACAGAAGTTAGTTACCAAATGTCTGAATTTTATAAACCCGGTTACGAAAAAGGACTTCTCTGGAACGATCCTTTTTTTAATATTACCTGGCCGATGGAACCGCAGGTGATGTCGCCAAAAGATAAAGTGTATCCACTATTCCAGGCAGAAACAAACAAAACAACCTGACTTTTTTTATTCAGGCTAACATATTGATTTCATGATTATCATAGACAATTTACTCAAAAAAAGAGCAGAAGAAAACAACCCGATATGTGTTGGCATTATCGGAACCGGTTTTATGGGCAGCGCGCTGGTTTTTCAGATTACCAAATACAAACCAGGTATTAAAGTCGTTGCAACGTCTAACCGGCATATTGAAAAAGCAAAGCAAGCTTATATAAATGCAGGCATTACTGAAATAAAAGAACCACATACGGTTGAAGAACTGGAAGAAAATATTGCTGCCGGAACATATAGCGTAGCTAAAGATCCTTTGCTCATTTGCAAAGCTGCGGGTATAGATGCCGTTGTTGAAGTTACCGGTTCTATTGAATATGCGGCTGCCATAGCCTGGCATGCAATTCAAAATAAAAAGCATTTCATCTCTATGAATGCAGAGCTTGACTCAACTGTTGGACCTATATTAAAGACGTATGCCGATAAAATGGGCGTTGTTTATACAAACGTTGATGGCGACCAGCCGGGCGTTATTATGAATGTTTACCGCATGGTAAAAGGCATGGGTTTAAAACCTGTGATGTGTGGCAATATGAAAGGTCTGCAGGATCCGTATCGCAACCCGACTACGCAAATTTCTTTTGCAAAAGAATGGGGACAAAAGCCCGATAAAGTCGCTTCATTTGCCGATGGCAGTAAAATATCTTTTGAGCAATCCATCATTGCGAACAATACAGGTATGAGAGTGGCAAAAAGAGGTATGCACGGACCAACGGCGAAACCCAATACAACCATCAAAGACGTCATTAGTTATTTTCCTTTAGAAGATATTATACCCGGTCCCGGCATTGTAGATTATATTGTTGGCGTGAGCGAGCCGGCACCGGGTATTTTTGTTTTAGCCACTACCGACGATCCGTATGAAGCGCAGTTTTTAAAACTCTACAAATTGGGTGAAGGTCCATTGTATTTGTTCTACGAGCCTTATCATCTTTGTCATTTTTTAGCGTCCAATACAATTGCCCGCGCCGTGCTCTTAGGCGATGCTGCTGTAACGCCGATCGGCAAGCCTTATGTTGAAGTAATAGCCATTGCGAAAAGAGATTTAAAAGCTGGTGAAACCCTTGATGGCATTGGGTTTTACATGACTTATGGTGAATGTGAAAATGCAGATACGAGAAGAAATGAAAATCTGTTACCGATGGGATTAGCCGAAGGTTGTATTCTGAAAAATGATATTGCAAAAGACAGTGCAATACGTTTTGATGATGTGATTGTGCCCGAAGGACGTTTTGCTGATAAACTTTATAAAGAACAGGAAGACTATTTTGCAGAGAAATAATTTGTTTAAAACCGGATTATAAAATGTTGCTTTTCTTTATTTTCTTTTCTGAAAAAAACAATACCGATAAAAAATAAATCAATAGATAACGTAACCGCATCACAGGCTTTTATTTCGCTCCAGGCAGCATCCATGTCTTTACTCCAATGAATATCATCAAAAATAAAAATAGAATATTCGTTTGCTTTTACAAGCAATTGTTTAAAATAAGATAAAGTGGGTTCTTTACGATGATTACCATCAACAAAAGCAAAATCAACAATTGATTTTTTTTGTAAAACTTCTGGCAACACATCATCAAAATTGCCCGAAATCAATTCTATATTTTGCAAATGAAGTTTGCTAAAGTTCTGCTGCGCAATATTGGCAACGGCTTTTGCGCCTTCCATAGTTGTTACTTTGGCATCTGCTTTTGCGCTGGCTAAATAAGACGTTGTGATGCCTAATGAAGTTCCTAATTCAAGTATGGTTAATGGTTGATAATGATTTATCATTCTGAACAATAACTGGCTAAATTTCTTTGGCTTTACAGAAGAAGCCGCAATGGAACTGATTTTTCTTTGCTGGTAATGTTCAACTCTGGAACCGGCGCCAAAGTCTTCTATAGTAAGTGTTTCATTGTTTTGACTTAACTCTTTGCGTAAAGATTCTATGGCATTGTAACAATAAAATGAACGCTTATCATTCAATACATTTTTTACAAAATCAAACACAAAAGGAGAATGAATACCATGACCTTTTCCGTTTGAAGAACGAAGCTGGTACTGAATGTATTTGAACGCAAGTTGCAGCTTACTGTACATAAGCGCAATAATAACGGATAAGTTGTAAACAGTGAATATTGAATTGTAAATACGAAGATTGAAACAAAGAAATCTCTTTCATTTTACTTCTTTCTTTCCCAAATTTCAAAGCTGTAAGCGTATAGATGTTTTTCATCGGCCGTAAAGTTTTGCTGGCTGGTTCGCTGCCATTTTTTTTCATCTATTGAAGGAAAAAA
>CBDATZ010000018.1:0-9321 GCA_965199845.1 Ilyomonas sp. | reverse complement strand
TGATCAATCGCTTGCGTCCCTGGTATTTTACCTGCTTTGCAAGAGAAGTGCGAATATGTTTTCTTTCTTCTTCTGTCGCTTTTGTATCGAGTAAAAAACCACGCGAAAAATCAATGCGCTTGCCGGTTATTTTTTCCCAATAATTATAACGTTCTATCGGGCTGAAGATGGCGAGATTTAAAAGCTGCGTACTGCGGTTTTGACGAGTGTTTTTACTAACACCAACAAAGTTCCAAAACTTTACAAGCCGCCACCATTTGTTATCAAACAATCTTCTTAATAAATTGATTTGCGGAATGGCTGGAAAAATTTCCTGGTAGTTATTATGCCATGCTACGTCTTCGTGCTGAAACAAAATTTCAGAGATAATAGTAGTGCCGGAACGACCGCTGCCGAAAAGAATAATAGGCTTCTCCAGCAGTTCTTCGTATTTGATAGAATCACTCATAAGCAGCTATACAACGGCTTTGTCGGCCACTATGTCGAGTATTTTTTTCTTTTGCTCTTCGGTAAAATAATTCTTGCGCTCTTCGGTAGGTTTGTTATTGCGGATGGTAACGCGGTTCGTCATAAAATCATCCACCAGCTTCGATGGTTTCAAATCGAGCTTCGTCATTAAATCCTTGATGAAAGCTTTCGGATCTTTTACAAAATCCTCGTAATTCACTTCATAAATGTCAGGCTTCATTTTCGCGATTTCGTAAGCCGTTGTTTCGCTAAGTTTCCTGTATTGATAAGCCGTTATCAGTTCCGGCTGTGCAGATAGTTTTTCCGCTGTCGCCAATTCTTCCGGCGAGTAAGCGCCCGTCCACCAAAGCTGCGATTTTCCTTTATCCTGCCAGAAATTTACTTCAAGCCAGGAACGAACTGTAGCAATGGGCGCACGCTGCACATTTACAAACACAGCATCAGGAAAAATGCTCATCAGGTATTCCATTCTTGATGGTCCTGTTGTTTTAAATGCAAGCCGTTTGCGGTTCTGGTATTTCACCATTTTACCAAACAGGTTGCGCATATATGTTACTTCTTTATCAGTCGCTTTTGTATTTAACAAAAAGCCGCGGGAGAAGTCAATATCCGGACCTGTAATTTTTTCCCAGAAATTATAACGCTCGATCGGACGAAAGGCAATCCAGTTGAATACGTTCTTGTTATTCTGCGTGTTCATCCCAATTTTTCGCCACCATTTGTTATCAAACAAACGACGTATATAATTGACCTGGGGAACACGCGGAAATAATTCCTGGAAGTTGTTATGCCACGCTAAATCTTCGTGCTGAAAGAGAATATCGGAAATAATGGTGGTACCTGAACGACCGGTACCGAAAATGATAATTGGCTTTTGAAGATAGTCTTCGTATCTCATTTGCTCCGGTTTGGTTATGGTGGTAAAATTAAGGCATTTTGCGTATACCTCAGAAAGTGCTATCGCTTGTCGATACACTTTCATTAATACAAAAAGTTCAGATTGCTTTTCAATTCATGTAACGATATACTTTACGTCCACTAAAAAGACTGTTCAGTTTTTAATTTCTAAAACGAGTTAATTGTTCAAATTAAAATAGAGTAACGATCTAAAACATTTTCAATGTTATCCTGGCTAAAGCCTAAGCTGGATATAGCTTACAAAGGCTTTGAAATAAATTTATGTTCAAGTCATCTTATAAAAAAAAGCAACTGATAAGCCAAGCCGTTTTTCTGGTCACAATTAATTTTTGATTAAAATATCTGGTGGCAGATTAAGCTCTGATTAAAATATGCAAACCCAACTCAGCTTTTCTTCGGCGTTGCTATTTTTGAATGTGGAAACTGTAATGGATTTTCATTTTCTTACATAATAAAACTTTGGTTATGACATTAACAGCCAGTCTGCCATCTGTTTTCGCCAACGTAGAATATGAAGATGCTGCTCCCGAAGTAAGAGCTATTTATGATGCATTGTTCCCAATCTTATCAGGCAACTGATTATCTATAATGTTTCCTTTAAGCGCAATTGCAAATATTGCGCAACTGCACATTGCAATTTCGCAAACATTATGGGAAAATCGCTTTCCGAAGATGGTTCCTTTAAGGCAGCCGATAGTATGGAAAGCAAGCTGATTCCGCTTACTTACAAAAGTGGCTGTATCTGTTGATGCTGATGCGGCTTTACAATCGGGAAAAATTAACGGCGTGCATACGAGTAAACTTGTTAAAGCCGGTTATTCGGATGCAAAAATACAGGAGTTGTTTGCACAAGCCGGCCTGGTAAATATGCTGAATACAATTGCCAATATTTTGGGTATTAAAAATAACAGCGAACTGATAGAACTGGATGCATAATAATAAATATGAACGGTGGTAGAGACGGATTTTCAATATCGTATTTTACAGAATAGCATTTCACGCTTTTCTATCTATATTAATAAAGCTGATACGCTTTTTGATATTTGTAACTGCCTTCTTCGCAATACCAAGTATTTATACAATTACTCGGTATGCCGCTTTCATTATTATCACCAGGGCAGGCATGTGTGCTATACCATTAACCGTCAGGAAGCAAAGGTTGAGCAAGGCAACACTCCGTTCTTTTTAGATAACGAACAAAGCGTTTATTCTACGGCAATTCCGTTTTATCAAAAACATCATGCAGACGATTTATTACCCGGCGCTGACGGTGCCATAAATGAAATGTGGGTGTGGAAGTTTGCTTTTAATGAAGATGCGGGAATGGTTATCACCGTTTATTCCGACGGCGAATACCGCTTTTTAAAAGAGCAGATTCCCTTTGTAAAAATCGCAGGCGAAATGTTGTACACCAAAACACGCATGGTGCTGCTGATTGATGACCTTAACCATAAGCAGCAGGCTCTTCAATGCTCATATAAAAAGCTGGAAGAAAGCAATGCGCTGGTCTCTACTTTGTTGTCGCAACGGGAAAAAACCATTGATGACCGTACGCAGGCGCTTACACGCCTCAACACAAAACTGCTTGATTTAATCCAGTTCAATTCTCATTATATCCGCGAGCCGCTTACGCGCATTATGGGTTTAATGAGTTTGTACGAACTAATGTCGCCAGGCGATTTTTTCAATGAATATTGGCCTCTTCTCGAAGAAAGTGTTAGGGACATGGACAAGACAATCAGGCAGGTAATATCGAAAACAGAAAAAATAGAAAAGCATGAAAATTTTCCTGGTTGATGACGAGTATATCAATAATGTCATCAGCACCAAAATTCTAATGAAGATTGATAACACTTTGAATATCGTAAAGTTTACAAATCCAATACAGGCCTTCGAAGAGATCAGAAATGAAAATCCGGATCTCGTTCTGCTCGATTTAAACATGCCGCAGTTTTCAGGCTGGCAGTTTTTAGAGAGGATGCGCGCAGAGCATGTGTTGAATTCTGTTGTGATTCTTACCTCTTCAGTTTGCAGGCCCGATAATATTCGCGCTCATACTTACGGGAATGTAATTGGCTATGCCGAAAAACCATTGAACCGCGACGAGATCAGGCAATATATTACCGGTATCTCTGCTTAGAATCTGGTTTTATAAATCACCATACTTACTGTGAAGAACACTGCTTATTGAATACTTACCTGTAGGTAATTTTAAGTAAATACAAATACAGATTTGGTAGCCATCGTTAGTCGCTTTTGTGATCGGCTGTTGTAATTCTTGCGTGTCGAAGCAGCAAGAATCCTTCCATCAGCGTTCAGGGCAATGATGTGACTTTTATAAAAGCGAACCGAAAATACTTTTCCGGGAAAGATTTATTAAAAACTTTTAAATTCACCTTACTTCAGCAAGCCTTTAATTTCATTCAGTTTCAGTAACGCTTCTACCGGTGTAAGGCGGTTAATATCTATCGCTTCCAGCAGTTTTCTGATGTCATCAAATGTTTCGCTGTGCGCATCGAATATTGAAAGCTGCATGCGCGGCGCTGTTAGCTTTTGTGCGTTGGCTTTTACGCTTGCTACCTTGGTTTCTCCGCTTTTTGTTGTCTCTTCTTTTGTGTGTTCTGCCTCTTCATCACGACTTTCTAACTGGGTTAATATTTCATTAGCACGATTAATTAATTCAGGCGGCATACCGGCCATCTTCGCCACATGAATGCCGAAGCTATGCGTGCTGCCTCCGTGCGCCAGCTTGCGCAGGAAGATAACGCGGTTATTAATTTCTTTATTGGTGATGTGATAATTCTTTATCCTTGGCAGCTTGTTCTCCAGCTCGTTCAATTCGTGGTAATGCGTGGCAAATAATGTCTTTGGCATCATAGCGCTTTGGTGCAGGTATTCTGCAATACTCCACGCTATCGAAATACCATCATACGTTGATGTGCCGCGACCGATTTCATCCAGCAATACAAGACTGCGGGCAGAAATATTATTGATGATGCTTGCGGTTTCATTCATCTCCACCATAAAGGTGCTTTCGCCGCCGGTTACATTATCGCTGGCGCCAACGCGGGTGAATATCTTATCGGTTAACGGTACTTTGGCCTCTGATGCAGGAACGAAAGAGCCGATGTGAGCCATTAGTGTTGTGAGTGCAGTTTGGCGCAGCAATGCACTTTTGCCACTCATGTTTGGACCGGTAAGAATAATGATTTGCTCACCATTGGGGTCAAGTGTAATGTCGTTGGTAATGTATGCTTCGCCTGCGGGTAAATGGCGTTCAATTACGGGGTGGCGGCTGTCTTTTAATTCCAGCGCCAAGCCTTCGTGTACGATGGGTTTTTTATAATTAAACTGTATAGCATTATTGGCGAAGCAAAGCAGGCAATCGAGCGTTGCCATTACGTTGCCATTCACCTGTAATGGCGCGATATAATCGTGCAGTTCCAGCAGCAGTTTATTGTATAAATCCGCTTCTATCTGCAACGTTTTTTCTTCGGCGCCGGTGATGCTTTCTTCGTACTCTTTCAGCTCGGGCGTAATGTACCGCTCGGCATTGGCAAGCGTTTGCTTCCGTATCCATTCGGGCGGCACTTTATTTTTCTGCGAATTGGTGACTTCAAGATAATAGCCAAACACATTGTTGTAGCTGATCTTTAACGAAGAAATGCCCGTGGCTTCGGCTTCGCGCTGCTGTATATTGATGAGATAATCTTTCCCTTTTACAGCTATGTTTCGCAGGCGGTCAAGCTCTTCATGCACACCTCGCGCTATCACGTTGCCTTTGGCGGCTGATACCGGTGGCTCGGGTGCAATGTCGTGAATGATTTTATCAACGATATAAGTGCAGTTGTTCAGTGCATCGCCGAGGCGTTTGAGATAATTATTTGCAGATGAGGAACACAGTTGTTTGATGACAGCCGTGTGCTGCAATCCTTTTGCGATGTGCAACACTTCGCGCGGATTTATTTTCCGGGAGGGAATCTTTCCTGCTAATCTTTCTATATCGCCGCATTGCTTAATGAGCGACTGCAATTGCTTCCTGATATCTACTTCTTTTATAAACTCGTTTACCGTATCGAGCCGCTCGTTAATGCGGTTCATGTCTTTCAGTGGCAATACAATCCACCGGCGCAGCAAGCGCGCGCCCATTGGGCTTACTGTATTGTCTAACACCTTCAATAAACTGTTGCCGTTATCGGCTGTATTAATGATCTCAAGATTGCGAATGGTGAAGCGATCCATCCACAGAAAATCGTCGCGCTCTATGCGCTGCACAGCAGTGATATGCTGGAGGTTGGGATGCTCGGTTTCTTTAAGATAATGAAGGATGGCACCGGCTGCTACAATGCCGCTGTGAAGCGCTTCGATGCCGAAACCTTTTAAAGAGTGTGTGGCAAAATGCTTCAGTAACGTTTCGGTGGCAAAGGCTTCTTCAAAAATCCAGCTTTCGAGCGTGTAGGTGTAAAATTTTACGCCAAAAGTTTCCTTGAAATGCTTTTGCAGGTTCCGTTGAAAAATAACTTCTGCGGGCTTGAGACTTTGCAGGAGTTTATCAGCATATTCAATATCGCCTTCGGCAACAAAGAACTCGCCTGTAGAGACATCTAAAAATGCCATGCCTGCTGTATTGTCGGCAAAGTGTATAGAGGCAAGAAAATTATTGCTGTTGTGCTCTAACAGTTTATCGTTTGTGGCGGTGCCGGGCGTTACCATTTCGGTGACGCCGCGCTTTACGATGCCTTTGGCAAGTTTGGGATCTTCCAACTGGTCGCAGATGGCGACGCGATAGCCGGCTTTTACTAATTTATGAAGATATGTATCAAGTGCATGATGAGGAAAACCGGCAAGCTCGCTGGAGGAAGGTGAGCCGTTGTTTCGCTTTGTGAGCGTGATGCCAAGCGCCTGCGAGGCACGAATGGCATCTTCGCCGAAGGTCTCATAAAAATCGCCCACGCGAAACAGAAGGATGGCATCCGGATATTTTTGCTTGATGGCGTTGTGCTGCTGCATCAATGGTGTATCGGTACCCGCTTTCGCCATAGGGGACAAATATAGCGGTTGGCATTTTGTTGTGGTGTGGTGTTCCTGTTTTGCTGCCGATGCTTATGATGGACGCGCGTAGAATTATTGCTGATTAGCGGCTTGTGGTTTTATGGTTGTTTGGTTGTTATGTCAATCGTTGTAGAATCTTTTTTGCACCTATTTGTGTAAAACGGATTCGTTAAAGAAAATAATGCGTCACGTTGTCTTTGGCGGGTATCGGATTGTTTGAACTATTCATGCTATTGAGCGCAATGCTGGTGCTATGCAACGCAATAGAATGAAAGTGGCGTTTTGATAAGGAGAGTTGAAAACGGAATGTCTGTATGGGGAGATATTATGCTAATAAAACAGGAACAATGTGCATTCAAACTGCATGCAGTTTGAATGCTAAAGGTGCGTATATTTGAGAGTTATGCGCAATTATATGACAACGCTCAAATTTTTAATACCGTTTCTTTTTATAAGTTTCTCTGTATATGCGCAAACCAATATTGAATTTATTTTAAAAAATTCATCTTCATACAAAGTGGACACAGTTGATGCTTTTGACCTTAGTCAAAAAGAGTTTCATAACTACGATTATAAAGACACCATCAATATGCATTTTGATAAAGACAATATTGACTGTTACAATATTCGTTATCATGAAAGTGGAAAAATGTTTCGGGAACAAATCTGGCTTGATACTGGAAATATTAAAATTGAAGCACACATTGACAGCAATAAATTAATTATTGATACTGTTTTTAACTCACCAACTTACTATATGGTAAAGGGCTTTGCCAAAGAATATTATGAATTATATAAGACCTATGACACAACTGTATTAAATAATTACTTGTTGACCAAATACGAAGAGAACATTCAAAACCCATTTTCGTTGATGATTGGAAATTATTATATCAACGTAAATCAAAACTCAAAACTAAATCTCATAAAACTGAAAGCACTTGCTGAAAATCAGAAAGATAAATTCAGTTGGTTCTTTCTTTATCCAATGGTTATTGAAAGAATGAATAAAATACTTGACATAGATAAACTTAATCTCAACGATTTTAGTTTTATAAATTTAAAAAACAAGAAAGTAAAATTGTTATTACAAGGCTCAGATTATTATGTTTTAGACTTTTGGTTTCTTGCATGTCCGCCGTGTATTCATGACCATAAAGAAATTAACTCCAGCTATGAAAAATTCAAACAACGAAGTATTGAAATAATAAGCATTTCAACAGACGAAAATGTTTCGCAGTGGAAAAGTTATTTATCAAATCATAATTATAATTGGAGAAACTATCTACAAACAAATAAAAATACAATTACAAATCAGTTAAGTATTCACAGTTTCCCAGTTTATATAATTGTAAACAAACAAGGAAATATTATAGGCACTTATAGTTCGTTTGCTGATGTTGAAAAGAGGTTTAGGATTGACGAATAAAAGCGCATAACAAGTGCATTTGTAAAAGCATGGCTTGACCAGCCGCATTTATGCAGCAGTAATTCTTATCATCTTTTTGTTCCGGCTGACATTTCGCTGCTTAACATTAGTTGTTATCTTCAACTTTAGTTTTTTAATTAAGCATTTGTTCCGGCTGACAGTTCGCTATTGCCATGCCTTCACAAATGCTTACCGTTGGGCGTCACTTTGGCGTTTTGCTTTTTGACTGCATTTGGACTCGACCCGACAATTTGAAAAAAATCTCGGCTGGACAAAAAGCTTTGATTGACTTTTTTTGTTTTTCGCAGTTGTAGCTTTTAATCTTTTTCGCATGTTTTTGTTAAAAGCGAATATTTAAAAATCTGCAAGGTTGACTCACGCTGAAACTGGAAAAAAAGACTTTTAGTTTCAGTTTGTTTTTTGTCGCTTGACTTGACTCGCAAACTGTTTTAAATCTTTTTACATGCTTTTTAGTAAAAGTGAATAATGCAAGAACCTTTCAGTTTGCAAAACTGTTTCGACTGGACAAATGCTTTTCGATTTTTGACTTTTTTGTGCCCGGAAGCTTTCAATCTTTTGACAAGCTTTTTTGCGGAAACCAATTTTTTTTCTCTTTTTATTTTTGACAACGTTTTCTGCTGGACAATTGACTTTTGTTGATAAAACTTTTGTTTTGACAAACTTCAAAAGCGAAGATTTTTAGAGTTTTTTGAATTGTTTGAGAAAAAGTTTCTAAATGTTGACAGAAAGAAAAGCGAACGCCCAACATAAGTATTGCTGCAATTGGGGCGGGACGTTAGAACAATCAGCTTCACATCTTTTTTCAGCAGAAGTTCGGGCGGAAAAATCTTTATTTAGCTTTTTGTTTTTAACTTCAACTTTTAAAACAATGTTGTGCAGCAGTTGTGGGCGGACGTTTTTCAAATTCCCCAACTGCAGCAATACCGAACCGTTGTGCGTCACCTTGCGTGAAGGTTCAAAATTACAATCCAAACTAAGTTGACATGATGGCAATGCTTGAATTGCTTTTGATTATCATAAAAATTATCGTTCTATCAACCATTTATGCGACAATCCTTTTCTTGATTGTGTTTGTTTTATCAAAAACAACAAACATTCAATGGACAAAACGAGTTTGGACGAAAAAAATTAGGTTTTGGTTATTAAGCCATTTTATTATTTCAGTTTTACTATTTATGCTATCATTTTCTTATTGGCAAGACACTGGACTTGGAGATAATTCAAAAATTCCTGTTGGTTACAATCAGACAATTCAAAGTGAGGATTTCGCTTGGACATACTTTTATCCTGACCCAGATAAGACGGAGCCAAATCAAGACGAATTAATTATTAATAACTACAAAATAGTTGACCCATTTCTTTGTGCAGAAGTTTCACATCAGAATACCAATAGCCCGAGTTACGATTATGTCGTTTATGACTTGAAAAATAAA
>CBDATZ010000017.1:0-168847 GCA_965199845.1 Ilyomonas sp. | reverse complement strand
ATAGCAAAATATCGGTTTGCTTTTCTTCTTCGAGTGTTTGTTTCAGCAGGTTGGCAACTTCACTCAATCCTAAAGTTGTTGCCAGTTGCACCAATCCACCATAAGTAGAAATTTCATAGTGTTCAACTTTTTGTGCTGCTAATATCAAACCGACATCGCGGGTAGCTGTGCCCTTTTTTGTTTCTTCAATAATCCCTTTTCCTTCTTCAATAATACCAGCCATGGCTTCACACTTTTTAGCCTTTGCTTTTTCGTCTAACAACTTAAAAGCTTGTTCTAATCTTGTCACCTGATTTTTAGATTGCTCGGTATGCGTTTCAAAAGCTTGCTGCAGTTCCTGGCTGGAAGCTGCTTTCTTTAATTTCGGTAATGTGGTAACAATGTGTTTTTCTGCCCCAATAAATATCTTTCAGTTCATCTACAAAAAATTCTTTTAACATAGAATCGTTTGCTGCAATACCTGGCTGGTAAGAGGTTTACTTGACTTTGTGAGGCTTTTTTGGAAGCTTTCGCCATAATGAATAGTTTTCTATACTTGTTTAACAATCATCCATTGTTATAAAATAAATGGTTGAAAACAAAAGCACGAATCTCTTTTAACGAAGTAATTCTAAGTCGTAATATATCGTTTCCGGCTCATTTTAAAGTTTGGAAATGAATGGCTCATTCGTCCGTTTACCTGCGATGCTTCCTGTGAATAAGTTATCTTTGTAAAGCTCTGATTGAAACAAACCATTCATTTACCAAAACAGATAATATCTTCGGGTTTGACAGCGAAATAAAGTTTGTACATATCGGTATTAAAACAAAGCAGACATAAAACAATTAATGATTGTATTTATATAACAAAGAAACCAAAACATGAAAGCAATTAAGATGGTTGTATTTGATATGGCCGGTACTACTGTAAATGAAAATAATGTGGTTTATAAAACACTTCATAAAGCCATTACAGATGCCGGTTTTTCGGTAAGTCTCGATGAAGTGCTGGAACAGGGAGCGGGCAAAGAAAAGCTCCAGGCAGTGAAAAGTATTTTATCTCACTTTGCGCAAAAGAATGATGATAAACTGGCGAATGTTATTCACGATAAATTTCTTGTGTTGCTGAAAGAAGCATATAAACAAATTGGATATTACACCACAACCTAACGCAGAAGAATTATTTACCGCATTAAAAGAAAGAAACATTCTGGTTGTGTTAAATACCGGTTACAACAGGGAAACTGCGCAATCAATTGTAGATAAACTTGGATGGAAAGAAGGAACTCATTTTGATAGTTTAGTAACTGCAACTGATGTTGATAAGAACAGACCGAACCCGGATATGATCTTATTTGCCATGAAACATTTTAATATTGATCAATCAGCAGGCGTTATTAAAGTTGGCGATTCGATGATAGATATTGAAGAAGGAAAAAACGCGGGTTGCGGATTAAACATTGGCATTACTTCGGGCGCTCATACGTATGAACAATTGAAATCTGCCAATCCTGATTATATCATAGATAACCTCATGGAATTATTGCCTTTGATAGACAAGCAAAATTCTTAGAAAGCCTTCATCAATGCAAATTATTGTAGTGTTCAATTCCTTGCACGCTTGCGACTTATTGTTTGTTGAAATATAGTTGCAATTATTATCTTTTAGAAACTCTTTGAAAATACAAATAGAGGAACAAAGCAATTGGAAACCGATGTTCATTTTTATTATAGCGAATTATAAACACACAAGCTATTAATCATTCTACCATAAGGCTGAATTGAATACAAGAATCGTATTGAATCCCGATGAAAATGTTACTGGTTTTATATATCAGCCTTTTCCATTTTTGGTATCAACAATTGTATTACTCCCCAGGCTACTAAGTAAGCAAACCCACAAATAATAAAGATGGTATTGTAACCTGCCGTTTTGTTACCGTTTTGCGTAGCTGCATCTAATATATAACCTATGAATACAGGAAACAAAATACCGCCAACTGAACCTGCCATGCTGCCAATACCTACAACAGAACTAACGGCTCTTTTAGGAAACATATCTGTAGGCAAGGTAAGAATATTTGCACTCCATGCCTGATGCGCTGCGGCTGCTAGACTAATCAATGCGACTACCATCCAAATACTACTTGCATACCGCGTAGCAATAACACGGCACAACCATTACCGCAATCAGCAACATAGTTGTCTTTCTCGCTTTGTTTACAGTCCAGCCCCGTTTAATAAAATAAGAAGAAAGATAGCCGCCGCCAATGCTGCCGATTGTTGTAGCTGTATAAACAATAACCAATGGCCAACCCGGCTTTTTTAAATCTAAATTAAACGCACCATGAAAATAATCCGGCAGCCATAAAAGCAAAAAATACCAGACCGGGTCGGTTAAAAATTTACCCAATAAAAATGCCCAGGTTTGTTTTAGCCTGAACAGTTTTGCATAAGCAACAGGTTCTTGATTTACATTTTCAGCCCGCTCATCTAAATCAGTATTAATATAATCAAATTCAGCCGTTGTTAATCGCTTTTGCCGCGCAGGAATTTCATAATAAATAAACCAGAATACAAGCCATACAAGACTTAACGCGCCGGTGATGATAAACGCTTCCTGCCAGCCATAAGCGCTTAATATCCAGGGTACCATAATCGGCGCAGCAACAGCACCAATATTAGCACCCGAATTAAAAATACCCGTAGCCAATGCCCGCTCCCGCTTAGGAAACCACTCGGACTACCGTTTTCATAGCCCGCCGGAAAATTACCGGCTTCACCCAATCCCAAACCAATTCTGGCAGCTACAAAACCAGCCCGTACTTTTTGCTGCTGCATGAAATATAGCCGCCACGCTCCATATAATAATTGAAACCGCATATCCTAATTTTGTTCCCAGTTTATCAATCAATCTTCCAAATATCAAAAGCCCGATTGCATACGATGCCTGGAATGCCATTACAATATGACTATAATCGGTCTCTGTCCAGCCAAAATCCTGTGCCAGCGTAGGTTTCAGCAAACCAATTACCTGTCGGTCTATGTAGTTGATTGATGTGGCAAAAAATAGTAGCACTACAATCGTCCACCTGTATTTTCCAATGACTTCTTTCTGCATAATACAATCGTTATAATTTTTTTTGATTTTGGGCTGTCATCATTCCGAATCTATTTCAACACTTATCCGCTACAATTCAGAAGCATTCATTAAATCAATTCAATTAAAAATTATTATGATCATAACAATCCGGCAGCTATATATCAATCAAATATAAATTGCGCTTCCATCCTGCACTAATATAAACTTCCTGTATCTTGACAGAATCAGATTTTAAAACTTTTTTTGTTCCATTGCAGGCACCTTTCTTTACAACTCATGACTGTTCATTATTTGTTTTACACCGGTGATGGTTTGTTTTGTAATATCACCCGTTTCAGCCATTTTACCTACGGCTGCTGCGGCAGCAAAATCAATAATGTAATGTGGCTGATGTTGATTGTATAAACCATAAATTAAACCCGCCATAAAACAATCGCCACTGCCTACTTTATTCTTGTATAAAACCTATATTATATTCTTTTTGAAAAGTAAAGTTTGTCGTTATAATTTAACGCGGCATAATACTGAATTCCCGATCCTTTATCGAAGCGAAATGTTTGCGCTACTGTTTGGCATACAGGAAATTGTTTCTTTATCAATATAGAAGTTTCTTCTGCCTGTTGCAGGTAAGCGTCTTTTGCTTTTTTTTAGCGTGAATATCGGCATCCAAAGGAATCCCTAACAAGACATTGGCACTCCATATATTACCCATAATCACATCGCAATAGGCAACCAGTTCGGGCATTACGTCAACAGGTTGTTTTCCATATTGCCAGAGTTTTGCGCGATGATTTAAATCAACCGATATAACCATTCTTTTTTTAGATGCGGCTATCAAAGCTTCTTTACATACCAAAGCTGTATTTTCATTCAACGCCGGGCTAATGGCACTAAAATGAAACCAGCCACTATTTTCCAGTAACATATCCCAATCAATCATACCTGGTTTCAGCTCGCTGAACGATGAATAAGCACGATCGTAAATAACACCGGCATGTTTTACATCTGTGCCTTGTGTGTAAGTAATAAATACCAATGCGGTTACCGGAAAATTGTATGGGTGAAATATCAATACCTTTTGCGAGTAATACATTACAAACATCTTCTGACAATGTATTTTTCGGCAAAGCTGTACTGTATTGAACCGGAACTTGCCAGGCAGCCAAAGCCGCAGCCACATTGAGTTCTGAGCCGCCAATATAAACCGGCATACAAGCATCATGTATCCATTTTGAAGCTGGCAACGGAGACATGCGAAGCAATAATTCGCCGAAACAAAAAACCGGTTTCATTGTTTTCTATTTTGAATATGCAGAAATAAAAGTTACAGAGTTACACAAGAAATTTATAATCCGATTGTATAGTTTTTCTCATGCTGCTATATCAAATATATCATTTCATAAGTAACGGTTTACTACCTGCAAAAGCTTCCTGCGCGAGTATATTTTTTACTCTCCTAACTTAAATTTTTATTTATAGCGAATTAATATCTGCTTAAAAGATTTTTGCGGCGATTATTGGCTTTTTCTTTCCTTTTATATTGCAACGTTATTCGATATTTCCATGAAGCAATGGACGATTCTTCATATTTATATTTTGTTCTTAATGCTGCTGACAGCACAAAGCTGCCAGATGAAAAAAGATGCATCAGCTTCCCGTGCATTCAACTCGGTATATAAAAAATTCGACCACTTTAATTTTTATAATAGCATTAATCAAAGCCTGGATTCGGTTTATCATATCCATCCCAACTTGAATTTTACTGACAAGTTTAATTATTATGATTTCAAATGCGGTTATTATCACACCAATATTCACGACGATGTAAAAGCATTGATGTATTCTGATAGTTTATTAAACTTATTACATACAGAAAAAGGCGCGCCGGGGAATGATTTTGCCAAGCAGACTTTGGCAAACTTAGCAAAGGGCGGAAGCCTGGTTTCGCTTAAAAGATATAACGATGCGCTTGCGTACTTATACCAGGCTAAAACAGCCGCCGAAAAAAGCAAAAGCGCCGATACAAAAGGTGATTTGTATTATCTCTTAGGCATGGTAATGTTTAAAAAAGCAGAATATGTACAGGGCGGCTCATTATTTTATAACTGCCTTTCAGCAATGCGATAATCAGCAACAATTCACTTTCAGCAAGTTTTACAGGATGCAGGAAGTATTGAACAATACAGCTTACAGCTATGTAATGGCAAATGAACCCGACAGTGCTTTGCTGTATTATCCTGTTTTGAACGCATTCATCAACAAGAATAAAAAAAGCTATCCTGATAAGAAGATACTTATAGAAGTTGCTGAAGCTGTGATGAACGGCACCGCCGGTGAAGCCTACCTTTTGAAACATAATGCAGAAGGTGAAAAGCTGTTACAAAAAAGTATAGCGATAAATAGTCAGCCCGCTTACGACCACGGCAGCGCCATACAAAAACAACTAAGCTTGGCAAATTATTATTTAGATACAACTGCTAAAGGAAACCTGAACCTCGAAAAAGCAAAACTATTTCTGCAGGCAATAGGTAAAGGTTTAGACAGCGTTCACAACGAAGAATATGCAGCGAGGCGAAGCTACCTGCTGAGCCGTTATTATGATATGACAGGCAATAAAAATCTGGCGCTTTCTTATTTGAACGCGCTTGTTGATTATAACAAAAAAACAAGTGCCGAAAACAAAGAACTCAGTGAAACAAATATCAGCGGCTATTTCCAGGCAATGCAAAATCAATACGAAATGCAGTTGCTTAAAAAAAAACAGCGACCTGGAAAAAACATATCTTTTTATTGCCGGTATTCTTTTCTTTTTCTGCGCCACCATTCTGTTGCTCATCTGGCGTAACTGGCAAGCTTCTAAAAAGAACGTTTCAGCACTTACACATCTAAACAAAAAAATCAAAAATCAAACAACAGAGTTAGAGCGTACGCTCGAAATACTTAACAAACGCAATCTCAAAAAAGACCATATTTTAAAAGTGATTGCACACGATTTGCGCAACCCGATTTCCGCCATTCAGGCACTTACCTGGCTGATGAAAAATGATCCTACACTTGACGGAGAACAAACCGAATGTTTAGACCTGATTGCCGGTGCCAGTTCGGAAAGTCTGGAAATGATTGATACCATTCTCCAGATAAAAGACGATCATAATCCCCAGGTGATAGATAAACACTGGCATAACATCAGCAACGTAATTCAGAATTGTGTAAATCAATTAAAAGCGCCGGCCTCGCAAAAAAAATCAAAAGGTAATAACCCATCTGCCCGATGATCCGCAATTTGCTTTTATTGATACAGATAAAATACAACGCGTTATCAAGAATTTACTTACGAACGCCATTAAATTCAGCTCGCCGGGCGGCATTATCCAGGTAAGCCTGGCGCAAAAAGAAAAGGACATTCTTATTAAAGTTACAGACCAGGGCATCGGTATTCCTTTTCATTTACAACCTAAAATTTTCGACATGTTTACCGAAGCCAAAAGACCGGGCACCAATAATGAAAAAACATTTGGCTTGGGTCTTTCTATATGTAAACAATTTGTAGAAGCGCATGGCGGTAAAATCTGGTTTAACAGCACAGAAAATAAAGGCACTTCTTTCTATATAAAATTGCCAAATGAAGAAGATGCTCCGCAACTTGTTCCCGATTTACAAAAAGCTTATTCATAATACATCACACGCTGATGTTGCAAATCAATTTTTATATAACGGTTACAAGATATTGCGCCGCAACGGAACGTTGCGGCGCAATGAAAAATCATTTAAAATCAGTATTACCGAAATACTTTTGTACGCACCTTATTATCAATTAAACTGCTTTCCTTTTTTATTTTGCATTTCAAAAAACCACTAATACAAATCCGGTTTATATCTCTCGGTTTGCACAATGGCTCTCAATTCGTGAAGAATATTATACAACCCAAAATTGGTTCGATTTACATAAATAAAATGCTTTACACCACGCGCCTGTTTAAACTCCGGCATCTTGGCAATCTTATCGCCATATTCGTACAAACCATCAAAGAATTCATCACGGCTAAAATCGAAGTTTTCGCTGGCATAAGGCTTCGCAAACAAGATTCAATCATTTCCTTGTACCATTTGTAGTAAAATGCAACCTGCGCCGGTGTATCCGAAGGCAATATCATTTCTAATTTGCGAAACGCTTCGATAGTTTTTTCTTTATCGGCCAATACGTTCGCAGATATAAGTGAAAAGAACGGGTAATAAAAATCGTCCGGCAAGGTTTTAATACAGCCAAAGTCAATCACACCCAGCTTTTCGTCCGGTGTAATTAAGAAGTTTCCCGGATGCGGATCTGCATGAACTTTACGTAATGTATGTTGCTGAAAATTATAAAAATCCCACAACGCCTGACCAATTTTATTGCGCAGTTCCTGCGATGGATTTGTGGCTAAAAATTCTTTTAAATGCAAACCATCAATCCAATCCATTGTAATCATGCGATGTCCCGATAGTTCCGGATAATAATTTGGAAACACGATATTCTGAAGTTCTTTACAAGCCTTTGATATTTCGATAGATTGCCGTACTTCCAGTTCATAATCGGTTTCTTCTAACAAAGTCTTCTTCTACTTCTTTCACATATACCGTAAACTCTCTTTCGCTCATGCCCAATAACCGAAAAGCAATTGGCTTTACCATTTTAATGTCGGACGAAATGCTATCGCCAACACCAGGAAACTGGATTTTGACGGCTAACTTTTTTCCATCTAATTCTGCCTGGTGAACCTGCCCGATAGAAGCCGCGTGAGAAGCTTTGGGATTGAATTTATCAAAAATCTGGTCTGGTGTTTTACCAAAGTTCCGGGTAAATGTGCGCACAATCAATGGACCTGATAGTGGCGGCGCATTGTATTGAGAAAGTGAGAATTTGTCTATGTAAGCGCGCGGCAATACATTTTTATCCATGCTTAACATCTGCGCTATTTTCAAAGCGCTGCCCTTCAGTTCACTTAACGAATTATAAATGTCTTCTGCGTTATCTTCATTCAATTCGTCCCGGTTCAAATTGGGATTGAAAAGTTTTTTAGAATAATGTTTGATATAATTGCCGCCAATCTGCATTCCGGTTTTTACAAACTTAGCCGAGCGTGCCACTTTACTGGTGGGAATACTTTCCTGTTCTTTCATAAATTATAGTCTAAAACAAATCCCGCAGTCAGTGCAAATTTTCGCAGAGATTCTGCTTGTATCTGCGCCATCTGCGGGAGATATTATTTGTAAAATCAATCCTTTTAAAATCCGCATTTTTCTTTTAAACCGGCTGCTGCGGGCAAAGAATTTTCCGTAATCAATCAGGTTATCTAAGGTTGAGCGTTCAAACAAATCGAAAGTCAGGTTAATGCCTCTTTCAATAGCTTCATCCGTTTTTTCAAAACCGGTGCTGTTGTCGTTTACCCAAAAGTTCAGTATTACACCAAACTGAACCCAAAGTGCATCTTTATATCGTTTTGTAAAGAATTTCCGGTCTGCCAGTTCGCCTTTATCTAATCCTTCGCGAATGGTTGTATCAGCAAAGTTTTCGAAGATTTTTTTTGTATCTGAAAGCACTTCTGGCGTTTGCATTTTTGTTTTGTGTTTATGTAAACTATAAACCACAAAGCTGCGTTTGCTTTTCAGCAGTTCGATATATGCATAAAAGAAAGCCAGCACTTTTTCGCGTGCCAGAATAGGTTGGCCATATTTCCTGCTGTTCTATTTCGGCAATTGTCTTTGTTGTTAAATCAGCCCAAACGGCTTTTTCAACCCCGATAAAAGATGAATAAAAGGCATAAAATTCGGGCTCGGTAATGCCTAAGTTTTTTGCAAAAATGTAAACTGATTTTGGCGGCTCGTTATTGGTTAATACGTAATCAATATAACCATCCTGAATCTCTTGCGCTGTTGCCATAATATTGTATTGAATAGAATATAAAGATACGATACAAGCATTGTTCCCTTTTTGTATCTGTTGTTAAAATAAAGACCGAGAATGAGAACCGGGTAAAATATTTTGCTTTCCGTAATAGTACATCCATCCTCAAAAAGAGTCTTTCTGTTGTGCCGTTTGTTTTAAACCACATTGCCAGCGGCCGGTAAAAATGCATATAATGCCAGCACACAAGACATCTTGTGTTTACAACCAAAACCAAAACGACATTTTGTACATTTCATCTATCTTGCCGCCCTTTGGCATTTGTATTGCCCGATAGAGGTTTCTAAGTCGCTTCCCTATTGTATTGTATAAGGCACCGGTGACAGTTTGACCGTATCAATACACGCTATTATAATTATGAACAATAATGTTTTACACTTCGGCAACGATGAAGATGCCGAATTTCTTCCCTATCATTCCTATTAACGAAAATGACCTGGAACAGGATAAAGATTTAGTTATTCCCGATCTGCTTCCTCTGCTTCCGCTTCGTAATACGGTTTTGTTTCCTGGTGTTGTATTGCCGATTACCGTTGGCAGAGACAAAAGTATTAAAGCTGTACAAGATGCTTATAAAGCCGACAAATTAGTTGGTGTGCTGGCGCAAAAAGATGCCAATGTAGAAGACCCGCAATTTGATGATTTAGCCAAAATTGGTATTGTAGCCAAGATTGTAAAACTCATTAAAATGCCGGATGGCGGCACAACCGTTATCATACAGGGAAAAAGAAGATTTGAATTGATTAGCATTGTTGAAGAAGATCCCTATTTCAAAGCTAAAATCAATTTGCTGCAGGAAAGCGAGATACCGGACGAGAAAGATTTTGAAGCGTATATCAGCACCATTAAAGATCTGGCTACGCAAATTATCCAGTTGTCGCCAAATATGCCCGCCGAAGCTTCTATCATTCTCCGCAATATAGAAAACGCTTCTTTTCTTATCAATTTTGTAAGCAGCAATCTCAACAGCGATTTGCAGGAAAAGCAGCGTCTGCTCGAGATAATGGATGTCAAAAAACAGGCAGAATCTTTAGTTGAATTGTTACAGAATGAACTTCAATTTGCCGAATTAAAAAATAAGGTAACCACAAAAACGCGCACCGAAATTGATAAGCAGCAGCGCGAATACTTTTTGCAACAGCAAATAAAAAGTATTAAGGAAGAATTGGGCGGAGAAAGCAACGACCGCGAAGTTGCCGAAATGAAGAAGAAAGCTGAAACCAAAAAGTGGCCGGATGCTGCCAAACAAGCTTTCAAAACAAATGTTGCCAAGCTGGAACGCATGCATCCCAGCACGCCGGATTATTCAATTGTTTACAATCATTTAGACTTATTGCTTGATTTGCCCTGGGAAGATTATACGTATGATAATTATGATTTAGCACGCGCCAAGGAAGTTTTGGATAACGACCATTATGGTATGAAAAAAATCAAAGAACGCATACTGGAATATCTTGCTGTATTAAAACTGAAAGGCGATTTTAAAAGTCCGATTCTTTGTTTTGTTGGTCCGCCGGGCATTGGAAAAACATCTTTGGGAAAAAGTATTGCCCACGCATTGGGAAGAAAATATGTTCGTTTGAGTTTGGGCGGTTTGCATGATGAAAGCGAGATTCGCGGGCATCGTAAAACCTATATCGGCGCCATGCCGGGACGTATTTTGCAAAATTTACGCAAAGTGAAATCATCAAACCCGGTAATGATTTTAGATGAAATTGATAAGATTGGAAATGATTTTCGTGGCGATCCGTCTTCGGCCTTATTAGAAGTTCTTGATCCCGAACAAAACAATACGTTTTACGATAATTATCTCGAGCTTGAATACGATTTAAGCAAGGTTTTATTTATTGCGACAGCGAATGATATTCAAAACATTCAGCCGGCATTGCGGGATCGTTTGGAGATCATCAATCTCGGTGGTTATGCGATTGAAGAAAAAGTAGAAATTGCCCGCCGTCATCTCGTTCCAAAAGAGAAAGAAGCGCACGGATTGAAAGATGTAAATCTTCGGATTGGTGATAAAGTATTGGAAAAAATTATTGAGAGTTATACACGCGAAAGTGGTGTACGCGAACTTGACAGGCAACTGGCTAAAGTGATGCGTAACCAGGCAAAAGATTTTGCAGTTTCGGGCAAAGTAAAATCGCCGTTAACCTTACAGGATATAGAAGATATTTTGGGTACGCAACGTTACAGCAACGAAATTTATAAAACAGCCAATATGCCAGGTGTTGCGGTTGGTCTTGCGTGGACGTATGTGGGTGGTGATATTCTCTTTATTGAAACGGCATTGAGCGAAGGCAAAGGCGAATTAAAACTGACCGGCAACTTGGGTAATGTAATGAAGGAAAGTGCAACTACGGCTTACAGTTATCTGCAGGCAAATGCAAAAAAACTGAACGTTGATACAGAGATGTTTAGTAAGAAAAACATCCACATTCATATACCGGAAGGTGCCACTCCAAAAGATGGTCCCAGCGCAGGTATTACCATGCTTACTTCGTTAGCGTCTGCTTTTACCGGCAAAAAAATAAAATCGTATTTAGCTATGACCGGCGAAATTACGTTGCGCGGACAAGTGCTTCCGGTTGGTGGTATTAAAGAAAAAGTATTAGCTGCAAAACGCGCCGGTATCAGGGATATCATCATGTGCTACCTGAATGAAAAAGATGTGAATGAAATTGATAGTGAGTTTATCAAAGGCGTCAATTTTCATTATGTAAAAACCATGCAGCAAGTGCTTGATATTGCGCTTTTATAAATTTTGATCAATGGTCAATTGTTAGTATTGAGTATATATTCTAACTATTAATTGATGAAGCTTAATATTACCTATTCCATTTTCAATTGACCATTACCAATTAACAATAAAAAGCCCGGCTTAAAAAAGTCAGGCTTAAAAAATGAAGCAGTAATAATTGTGGTTGCGGTTCTTATTATAAAACAAAAAAGAATCACATGAAAAAGGATACATCTATTAGCCAAGCCAAATGCCAAAAGAAAACATACTGATAATGAATAACTTATAATAACAAGCTTACCTTTTTCAGTATCAAAAAGGGAAAGCCTGTTTTAAAAAAAGAACGACTTGCAGTAAATAAGAATTAACGATGAATCTCTCAGACCAATCTCTTTTTTTTGAAGTCTGCCGGCAAGGAAATGTTGCCGAAGCAGAAAATATGTATAATAGCAATCCTGGTATCATCAACACACAAGACGTAAAAGGTTTTACGCCTTTAATTATTTCTGTCTATAACAATCACTTATCCATTTCCGAATTTCTGTTAGAAAAAGGCGCTGATGTAAGTGCGCAGGACGCATCGGGAAATACAGCGCTGATGGGCGTTTGCTTTAAAGGTTATAAAGATTTAGCGGAGAAATTATTAGCTGCCGGTGCTGATATCAATCAACGCAATTTCCAAGGTGCAACAGCACTCACATTTGCAGCTACATTCGGGCAACTGGCAATTGCTGAAATGCTGTTACAAAAAGGCGCCGATATTCATGCCCGTGATGTGCGTGGCAAAAGCCCGATAGACCACGCCGTTATTCAGGAAAATGAAGACATGGTGTTGATGATGGAAAAGTATCTGTAACGGAGATTTGGGTAGATTTGGAAGATGTATGGATTTGAATAAATTTTATCTACCTCAAAATCTTTTGAATCTTTTAATCCGGAAAATCTACCCAAATCTCCGTCTATCTCATCAAATACATTTTGCCATAACCTTTATTGAAATACTGCGATGTATTTACGGTGTTGCCATCGGAATCGGTAATGGTAAATTTATCAAGCGATTTTCCATCGAGGTTGGTAAGCACACGATACAAATACACGCCGTTTGCAAGCTTCTGCCCGTATTGATCGGTTCCATCCCATTTGTACTCGGTTATGTTTCGCCCGATATGAATATCACCCAACTCTTCTTTGGTAATTTCTTTTACAATTTTTCCGGTAATTGTCAATACCTGGATACGAATATTTTGCGGCACCTGGCTTCCGGTAACGGTAAATACAAACGCTGTTGATGTAGTAAACGGATTTGGATAATTGAACATATCCGAAATCATGGGTTTATTGATAACCTGGAACGAAACGCTGTATTGCACGTTACCGGCTGTATTGCCGTTCCTGTCTTTTCCGCTTACAATTAATTTGTATTGACCATCTGTTGTCAGGAAAGGTAAAAATTCAACAGTAGCCGCATTGTTAGCGCCGGAAGTTGCCGGTGTAAACCGCAAAGTATCGCTGTTGAAATTATATTTCTTCAACGTACCGTCAGGATATTGAAGCTGCACGTTAACCAGCGACGTATCGTTCAGCAACAAATACTTTGATTCATCGGTGAGTTTTACGGTAATGTATGGTTTTGCCGAAACAATATCATTGTTCAAAATGTGAACGCCATCAAACGTTACATCGAGCAATGGATTGTAAACATCGGTGCTTACAGTTAAGGCTTTATACATAAAGTTGTTGATATGCGTTTGCTCCGGTTGCGCGCCATCCGGATTTACATCAAGATAAAACGTATTGGTGCCGCTGTATTGTTTTGAATCAATCGTGAAATTAATAGAGGTTGTATCTCCGGGCGCGAGCTTCTTTAATGGATTCGGATTCACAGGAATTACAGTTGGCACATTGCTTTTGTTGTAAACAATTGCGTTTACTTTTATACTATCAGAAAAAGCAACATCGCTTACGTTTTTAAACCCGATTTTTCCAGTCAATACTTCACCAACAGACAAAGAATCTTTATAAGTATAAGCAATGTTAGCAGACAATCCGCCTTCAGGAACGGGATCGTACAATACGCGCCAGTATTGCAATTGATAAGGTGTGAAATGAATGCTGTCTGCCGTGCGCATTTGCAATTGTACAGATGGATATTGACTCACACTTATGCTGCTGATGTCAAAATCCTGCTGCGAAGAAGACAATGTATACAACACTTGTTTTTGCCCGTTTGCAGTAACTCCGATTACATCAACCGTTGTTTTATCACCCGCAGAATTATCGCTTGTTTTTCCTCTCCATTTTACAGATTTCCAGGCTTTTGCCGGGCCAAAAACCGGCGATGTAATAAAGCCTAAGCTGTCTGCCGAAGCTACATCGCGCAACGCAACAATCCTGTCGCTTAAGCCTGTACTGAACTGTTGTGTGGCTTCAAAAGAAGGTGTATTTTTCTTGTAAATAAAAACCCAGATTCGTGGATAAGAGAAGGAATCAATATGCGTAAAGCCGGAAGAAACGAGTCTGTCGTACCAGCTATTTCCAACACCATAAAACTGCTGGTCTTTTTTGTAATCTGCCGCAAAAGGATTTGAATCGTATTTGCCATCTATATCATTCAAAATAATGCGTGCGGTAACAATATAGCCGGTCTTTATCCAATCCATAAAGTCACGCATTTTACGGCGGCTGGCAGTATCTAAATAACTGTATTCAAAATTATATTCATTACCTAAGTGACCGCAGGTTTGGGCGCTTCCCATAAAACTGCCATGATTGCCACCGGCATCAACCGTAGAAGGAATTGCCTGGTTGTATAAAGGTTTTAAAGTAACCGGATCGAAAACATTATAAATAACAGAATGTCCCAGACAAGCGCTTTGTGTAATGATGTTTCCGTTTACACGCACTTCAAAATCGCCATCTAATGTGCCGCTGATTCCGTATACCGAATTGGTAAGTTGTATGGTTGATTGCCTGTCAATGAAAGTCCACAAACGACTTGCACTATCCAGGTAAATTCTGTCTGTTGCGGAAGATAAATGCTGATAAAACTGCGATTGATTGTAACCAAAAGAAGAGTTGGATAAATAAACAAAGCTGGCAGCGTTCCATCTATATACATCATTGGCAGCCGGCACAGGCGCCACACGCCAGTAATACACGGTGCTGTCGGTAAAAGAAACACCGGGTTCAAACTCTACCAAACCACCTAACGAAGTAACGGTTTTAGATACTTTAAAAGTTGAATTGAACAAAGCGGTTGTATCAATTTCCATCACATATTGCCGTGATGCCAAAGTAGGGTCGGCGGTAGAAGCAGCTAACGTAATATTGGTTTTATTTACAATCGAATAATTGTAAGGATAAACCGGCGTTATTGCATCTTCATATATCAAAAATGTTTTGGTAGCCGTATTGTTGGTTTCGCTTAATTCATCGTATTGATTCAGGTTATCAATCGTTACAATAATCTTGTTCTGACCTTTATCGCGCGAAGCTACAATGGGTAAATCTATCGAAACAGAATCTTCATAACGAACGGCACGAATCTCTTTTGATACCACTGTTTCTGTTGTGCCATCGGGATATTGTCGCTGAATGGTAACAGAAACCGAATCGCCGGTGGCTTTACCAATATTATAGAAATACGTTTTTACGGTAAATGAATTATTGGCTACAGAAACGAAGGTTGGATTGATAACAACCTGCGGTTCTTCTATAACAAAATCGGGCTTGGCAAACGCATTGATTTTAATAGCCGGATCGCCATGCAAAACCATTTGTTCTGCATGAAGAATTTTAGTGGTTGAATCAAAATCATTAAATGTTCTTTGTGATAACAAGTAATTGTTGCCGCCAGCCATACTTACTGAAACATCTTTATTATAACCGGTTTTAGCTAACGTATTGTAAAAGCCGGTATTGTAATAATTCAGCCAGTCGCCCACACCAAAATTGGTGCTGCCAAGTAAAGCAATAGAGCCGCGCTCCGGCGCCAATACATATTTTTCTGCAATAGAACTTAACACAGAAAAACGTGTGGTATCATATCCATAAAAATCGCCCGCATCGCAACCGCTGGCTACAAAAAAAGGATATTTTCCCTGGTTGTTATAGCTCTGCGGATCGTTCAGGTTATAATTTAATGTAGTGGAAGATGAATGCCCGAAGTAATTGATGATGCTGATACCGCTGGCAAACAACTGAGACAACCGGGCATCCGTAACAGGCGTCGGGTCGCCGGAAACCGTTCTGTTGAAATTATTAATGACACCACCAAATAAAGTATCTCGCAAAATATTACCGTAGATGTTCAGGTATCCGCTGAGCTGCTGGTCTTCATAAGTTGTATTGGCTCCGGTTACATTCACAACGGTCTTCATCCAGGCTTTGTTATCTATGGTTTGTGTTGTGTTGCTTTGCTGTTGTTCGTATTCTTTTACTTTGGTTAAATAATCTTTTATCTCACTGCTTTTTACCACAGACAAACGCCCCACAGGAGCAACCGGCACAGGATCAAATGTATTGGAAGCTAACACAACATCAGACGCGGGCCAGCCGAATGTAGGCACGAGGTTCAGCCTGTCGGCAAATAGTGATGATTCATTATAACGATAACTATCATAAGCAGTTCCTCGGCCGATAATGAAAATAAATTTTGGCTTCAAACTAAAAGTTGTATTGGAATAACGCAAAAAATTCTTCACGCCCAGCGGATGCTTTTTCACGCCAAATGCAAACTGGTCAATCAAATCATCCGCATCATAAATTTTGGCAAGATAGCCACCACCAACCGTGCTGGAACGGTATTGCCTGTATTGCTCTACTTGGTTATCGCCCGACAGTAAAATAGCGTTCGATATAATGAGATAGTTTCCCTGGTTTCCAGCATCGCTGTAATTGGTAAATGTCTTTTTTGTGAAGAAAGAAAGTTGCGTAATGTTTGCGGCGTCGGTGCTTACCAAAACCAGCGAACGATCTATGTTGCTTGCCGTAAGTTTAAACTTCAGAACACCGGCGGTTGTTGTATTGGCTGAGTATCTTTTGTTATTGGTGATGTCGTACAAAATGGGTGTTGCGTTGCTGTTGAAATTCCTGATTTCAATATAATTACCATTCGCCGAAGCGGGTAAAGTAAACGCGAATGATTTGGCGCCGCCCATATTAAATGAATGCGGATAGGTAAGATGCACCATGCCAGCAACGAGGTAATCAAATTGGTTATGATCGGAATTTTGATTGGCGATGGTAATTTTTGCTGAATTGGAACTAAAAGCTGACAACGGAATACCGGAAGCCGAAAATGAACCTGCACTGTAACCCGGCAGCGATTGATCAATATAAGAAATGTTATTAACCGCAACTTTCAATCTCCGGTTATTACCGCCTGATGCATTACCGGCAGCCGTCACATCAAACACAGCCGCGGGACCGGAACTTGCTGCATTCAGGTTGGTCATATTTACTGTTTGCGAACTATCATCCTGTATATCAAATGAACTCCAGAATTCACCTATATCATACGAAGAAGAGTAAATAGTTTCGCCATAATACAAACCTTTTCCGCGATTTATTTTTTGCCTGAAATCGGCTTTGTACGTGTATAAAAAGTAAGGCTCGGCAGGCAATGTATTATTCTGAACATCATTCGTTTCATTTACATAACGAAGATTGCTTCCATCATTGTTTACCGTAAGAAAATAGGCTGATGTATCGGTACAAAAACTATATGTTGTATTCAGATGATTTGCCGCATTTCTATATAGTTTATCATCCAAAGAACCATCATTCATTTCGCCCCAAAATTCAATATAACCACCCGCCGGCAACACGCCCAAAATAGCGCTGGTGTACACGGGAACCTGCTTTCCATTACGCCATAACCGGAACTGTTCGGCAGGTATATTGCCAAGACCTAAACCGGTTAATGTTTCAGCACTGATGCGGCACAAACCAGTTTGTCCAACTTTACATTTATAGTAGGTTTTCGAGTAGTCTATCCATTCGTTATTGTACTGCGCAAACAAGGCAGACATACAATACAAACAAGATAAAAGCAGTAAAAGTTTTTTCATTACAATTTGTTTTGCTTCAGGGCAATCCAATCAATAACATTGATATTCCATATTCTTAACAAACGCCTTTTTGTTCCGGGCTGTTTGTTGTCTTTTTATTTCAATTCAGCTTCAGTTTAAGATGTTCCTTATCTCTTGATTCTTGTACCTTGTCTCTTGATTCTTGATTCTTGTACCTTGTCTCTTGATTCTTGTACCTTAAATCTTGATTCTTGTTTCTTCTTCTAACTATTGATTTTCCTTTTTCACCAAGTCAACTTTCAACGAAAATACATGCGTGTACAAAGGGTTGCTTTGGTTTGCCAGGTTTGTAAATGCATAATCTATCGTTACATTTCCTACGTGAAAACCGGCGCCTACGCTCGGCTGATAAATCCAGACTTTTTTTTGATTTAATGTATCGCCATCTTTCAAAGCCTGTTGAAAGTTTGAAATGCCGGCTCTTACAAAAACCACATTATTAATATTGGCTTCCAGCCCGGCTTTCGGGTCAATGCTAACAGGACTTGCGCTGATAACCGTATTGCGTTTGCCGTCAAACGTCATATCAAAGTTTGCTTCGGCCAGCAAATGAAATTTCTCACTGAATTCAAACTCATACGCGCCGCCTAAAATCAATCGTGGTGCTGTTAGCTCGGTTGATTTTACCGGGATATCATTATCGGTAAGATATAAAACCTGTTTTTCTGCATCGGTAAAACTAAATTTCCACGCGTTAAATGTGGTAGTAATATCGCGCGCAGCCGCGCCCAAACGCCATTTGCCGGATTGATACATAACGCCGGCATCAAAACCAAAACCAATTGCATTGGCAAAACTTCCGACTTTGCGGTAAATGATTTTTGCATTGCCGCCAATGCTTAGCTTCCTGTCCGGCTCGTTAATAATTGATTGCGCATAAGATAAAAGAAAAGCATAATCGGCAGAAGAAAACGTAGTAATGTTATTATAGTTTAAACTACCATCGGGTTGCACAAGATATAATGTATTGGGTATATCATCTACACCAAAGCGAAGTGCTGAAATGCCCAGCGTGCGCGGCTTTTCGCCACTGATAGGAAACGCTGCCGAAATAAAATCGTACTTACCAATACCTGAAAAATATTCAGCGTGCATTGCTGAAACAGAAGGATGATCTATTACGTTGGTTAAACCGGCAGGATTCCAATAACCGGCATTGGCATCTGACGTTGAAGCAACTGAAGTGCTTCCCATTCCCAAACCACGCGCGCCGGCGCCGATATTTAAAAATTCATTGGAATATACACGAAACTGGGCATTACCATGCAGCACGCAAACACAAAGCAAAGCAAGCAGCAGCCATTGGTTTCTCATACAGAAGAATAACAACGAAGATAAGCGATGCTTATTTTGAGCCACTCATTTTTCAATTAAAAAAAAGTAAGGCAATAAATAAGTTATAATGATAATACAACGGTTACGAATTCAATCTCGTATCTATATAGCAAAGCAATGTACTGTTATGTAAAATAACTTTTTAATGATGTAGCCATCTATTGATTTGGCTGCTTTTGATCTCCGCCGGTATGTCTTTACCGGCGTTTTTTTATAATACAGGTTGTTGTTGGCCAGATATTTCAACAACTGTTTTTCTCAAGGTTACCAGTTGTTCTAATAATCCTTCGAGTAAAGAAAGATTCAGCATATTAGCACCATCGCTTAACGCGCAGGCAGGATTAGGATGTGTTTCGATAAACAAGCCGTTGGCACCGGTTGCGATAGCTGCTTTTGCAATGGTTGCAATCATTTGCGGGTTGCCGCCGGTAACGCCGCTCGTCTGGTTTGGCTGCTGAAGACTGTGTGTACAATCCATCACAACCGGAACATTATGCTTTTGCATATTAGGAATGTTGCGGTAATCAACAATCAAATCCTGGTAGCCAAAGCTGTTGCCGCGTTCGGTTAAAATGATTTTATCGTTGCCTGCTTTTTTTATTTTATCAACCGCAAACTTCATGGATTCGCCGTTTACAAACTGACCTTTTTTTACGTTTACAATCTTGCCTGTTTCAGCCGCCGCAATCAGCAAATCTGTCTGGCGACATAAGAACGCCGGAATCTGTAAAATATCAACGTATTTGGCAGCTACAGCCGCTTCGTCGTGCGCGTGAATGTCTGATGTTGTGGGAACTTTGTATTGATTACCTGCTTTTTGTACAATTGCCAAAGCCGATTCGTCGCCGATGCCGGTGAACGAATTGGCGCTGGTGCGATTGGCTTTGCGATAACTGGCTTTGAACACATAAGGAATTGCCAAACGCTTGCAGATGTCTGATACTTTTTCTGCGACTTCCATTACAAGCTCTTCGCTTTCTACAACGCAGGGACCAGAAATCAGGAAAAAATTATCGGAATCGTAAGATTGTGTGGCAAACAAATCAACAAGATAAGAAGGAAGCATAGCCTGATATTTAAGTGCGAACTTAGGGCAAAGTTTTTTGTTTTTGTACGAATGAAAAAGGCAGCCATTTTATGCTGCCTTTTTGTTTATGCTGATTAACTTACAATACAGCATTTATAGATTGTTCAATTGATTTCGGAACGTTGAACGGAGCGTCGCAAGAGACGATCAACCGGAGTTACCGGCGATGGTAACATAAAACTGTATTTTGTATTGATACATCAATTCCAGGTTTTTTCGCCGGCTTTCATTTTATCTATTGTTTGCTGATAGCTGGGTTTATCAGCTTCGGAAACCATTCCCAATGCCTTTTGTTCCCATTCCAGCGCTTCATCTTTTTTACCTAAGCGATATAAAATATTGGCATAGGTATCCATAAATGTAGGATTTGATTCTTTCTCAAAAGAACGCTTGCTCCAATCAAGCGCATTTTGCAAACAAGCTTCGTCATTACAGTTTTGAAAGACCGACCAGGCAAAATTGTTTAGCTGGTCTTCACTTACATTATCGCCGTACGATTTCATATAAGTTACGACTGCCGGACCAAACTTTTCCCAATCGGTTTTACTCATGTAAAAAACCACTTTGGAATACGCCGAAAGTGAGGCTGCCTGCGCCGGATATTTTGCCTGTAAGTTTTTATCGTAATCGCTCCAGTTTGGCTCAACCAAATCTTTTGGTGTTTTTGCTTTCTGGCTTCTCATTCCCGGGTATAAATCTTCGCTGATAACAATGTTTTGTATGATACCGTCAGACGTTCCTTTGCCCAAAACAGAATCTACTTTGGCACTGTTATTTAAAATGGTTTGAAAGCCTTTGTCGCTGCTTTTTTGTGTAACATCGCGTAGCAGCGCCAGGTTTTGCGGAGTAAACAAATCGGGTTGCGTAGCTAAATAATCGTTGGCAATTTTTCCGGCGTTTTCCATATCATAAGCGTTCATGGCCTGATCGGTTAACGAGTGCAAAAACGCAGAATCTCTTTTACCCGATTTATACTTAGCTAACTGTGTGTAATACTGCGTTTCGGGATGTAAAGCTTCGCCGGTTTTTTCGATAAATTTTACCGCTTCGGAAGAGCCGACAGCGCGATGAACCAGATCGCCATTCGGATTGAAAAACAAAAACGTCGGGTACACATTTACATTGTAATTACGGGCAATGGCATGTGCTGTTGCATACATTTTTTTTACTTCCGCATTGTCTGCATCAGCTGTATCGAGCTGCATTTTTACCGCAATAAATTTATCGTTCATCGCATCGCCGACCGCTTTTTGCGGAAAAATAGTTTTGCTCATAAACTTACACGGACCGCACCAGGTTGTATAGCAATCCATAAAAATATATTTGTTTTCGGCTTTGGCTTTTCTTTGAACATCAGACCAGGTAAGATTATGCTGAAAATGAAGTCCCGTATCAGTTACAGATGTTTTTTCAGTATGCTTTTGTGCAAACAGAACCAGAGGAAACAGGCACGCAATCAGCTGAAGGAGTGGTTTCATAAGTATGAAATTTTTTTTGAAGATAGAAAAGTGGTTGTGAAAAAAGCGCAAAAAATTGGTTGCTGCTGTTTTTATACCAAACAAGTTTCGCCTGGTTTATTGTTTTGCGCAAAGCTTTCAATTACTTTTATCGCTTTAAATCAACGGCTGTGAAATCTATCTTAACCGGTCAGCAGGTGGCTTTGAGCGTAAAGCGGCTGGCTCACCAGATATTAGAAAATCATTTGGAATTAAAAAATACGGTTCTCATCGGCTTGCAGCCGCGTGGCATTTATTTGAGCGATCGCATTGTAAATGAGCTGCGTTCGCTGGTGTCTTCATCCTCTATTTTGTATGGCAAATTAGATATTACTTTTTACCGCGATGATGTACGCAGCGAATTGCATTTTGCCAACTCTACGGATATTAATTTCACGATAGAAAATAAAAATGTTATTATCATAGACGATGTATTGTGGACAGGCAGAACCATTCGCGCTGCGCTTGATGCTTTGCAGGCTTTCGGGCGACCTGCCAAAGTAAAATTATGCGTATTGATTGACCGCCGTTTTAGCCGCGAATTACCGATTCAGGCCGATTATGTTGGCAGAACCATTGATACGTTTGCTTCGCAAAAAGTAATTGTAAAATGGAAGGAGAAAAGTGAAGTGGATGAAGTGGTTTTGGTGTAAGATTCAAGGAACAAGAGACAAGAATCAAGAAATACAAGAGACAAGAATACAGGAATCAAGATTCAGAATGTAAGAAATACAAGAAACAAGAATTAAGATATAAGTAATACTGGACAAAAGAGTTAAGGCATTAGAAAACAATAAGTCAATTTTTAACCCTCTGAAAAATAAGTATGTCTCAGCAATTAGAAGAACGCTTTTTAAAGTTTTCTGAAGAGGTGAGAGATTGGTGTTTACTGCTGAAATCGGACGTAGTTAATACGGAATATATAAAGCAATTGATTCGCTCAAGTGCTTCTGTTGGCGCAAATTATTTGGAAGCTTCTGATAGTCTTGGATTAGCAGATGAAAAAATGAAATTAAAAATTTCTCGTCGCGAAGCAAAAGAAAGTATTTACTGGCTGAAACTTATTCTTACTTATAACAATATACAACTTTCCGCAAAACGTTTATTACTCATCAACGAAGCTGAACAAATCAGAAAAATATTATCTGCCATCATCAATAAACTTCAGTAATTATTTTCTTGATTCTTGTATTCTTGAAACTTATATTCTTGTTCCTTGTCTCTTGATTCTTGTCTCTTGTTACTTGTATTCTTAATCTTGAACCTTGTCTCTTGTTACTTGTATTCTTAATCTTGAACCTTGTCTCTTGTTTCTTGCACCTCGTATTCCTGTTTCTTTTACTTTTGCTTTTTAATGAAACTATCTACGCCACACCTGTTGGGCATTAAAGATCTTACGAAAGAAGATATCGGCTTGATTCTTTCTACCGCCGCCCGCTTCAAAGAAGTTTTACAAAGACCCGTAAAGAAAGTTCCCTCGCTGCGCGATATTACCATTGTTAATCTCTTTTTCGAAAACTCAACACGCACACGCATTTCGTTTGAATTAGCGGAGAAAAGATTGTCGGCCGATACGCTCAATTTCACAGCTTCGGCGTCTTCCGTTTCCAAAGGTGAAACGTTGCTGGATACAGTGAACAACATCCTTAGTATGAAGGTTGATATGGTGGTAATGCGACACAGCGCGAGCGGTGCGCCGCATTTTTTGGCAAAGCATATTCCCGCAGCGATTATCAATGCCGGTGATGGCATTAATGAACATCCCACACAAGCTTTGCTGGATGCGTTTTCGATGCAGGAAAGACTGAACCGGAGTTTGGAAGGATTGAAAGTGGCAATTATTGGTGATATTATGCACAGCCGCGTGGCATTAAGCAATATTTATTTACTAACGAAAATGGGCGCCGAAGTAATGGTTGCCGGCCCGCCGACATTGATACCCAAATATATAAAAGAAGCGTTTGGAATTCAGGTAGAATACAGCGTAAAAAAAGCTTTGCAATGGTGCGATGTCGCCAATGTGCTTCGCATTCAGTTAGAGCGACAAAATCAGCCTCTTTTTTCTTCGCTGCGCGAATACAACCTGGCGTATGGTATAAGTAAAAAATTGCTGGATGAAGTAAATAAAGATATTGTGATTATGCACCCCGGACCAATCAATCGCGGTGTAGAATTAGACAGCGATGTAGCTGATGGTTCGCATTCAATTATCTTAAACCAGGTTGAAAACGGCGTAGCCGTACGAATGGCAGCCTTGTATTTATTAGCCGGAAGAGAGAACTAAGATTAAGTATTATGTATCAGGTAGTAAGTATTATGTAAATACTGCGAAAACTTGTATTCAATACAACACATTTATAACTCATCATTCATAATTCATAATTAAATTGTATGTCCCGAATTGCTTTGTTTCCCGGCACGTTTGATCCCGTTACATTAGGGCATACGGATATTATTAACAGAAGCCTTGACCTCTTTGATAAATTATACATCGGCATTGGTAAAAATGCAAACAAGCAACCTATGTTCAGCGATGAACAACGATTGCAATGGCTGAAAGAAATTTATAAAGATGAGCCTCGTGTAGATTCCCTGATTTATGAAGGTCTTACGGTGGAATGTTGTAAAAGTATCGGCGCCACTTACATCTTACGAGGCATTCGTTATGTAAGCGATTTTGAGTACGAGAAAGTAATTGCTGATATGAACCGCAGTCTTGATATAAATATTGAAACGATATTTCTCACCTGCTCTCCGCAATACACTTCCGTTGCGTCAACATTAGTGAGAGATATTATCAGGCACGGCGCAAACGCTGGTATGTTTTTACCCGAACCCGTAAGAACTTCCATCAGCCAGGCTGGAAAATAATTACAATGATGATTTATGTTAGGTCATCTTATTTACCATAATATCATAATTCATCATTCATAATTCTAACTTATGTTTATCTGGTTTAAAAAAGATATTACAATTGCCGATTTTGAGAACCGCGATGCCAATACATTAAGCGCTCATTTGGGAATTGTTTTTACAGAAATCGGTGACGATTTTTTATGCGCAAAAATGCCGGTTGATAATCGCACAAAACAACCGTATGGCATTTTGCATGGCGGCGCATCGGCAGCGCTGGCAGAAACCGTAGGAAGCGTAGCCAGCTCACTTATAATTGATACAAATGAAAATATATGTGTCGGGCTGGAAATCAACGCCAATCATATTCGCAGCGTGAAAGAAGGCTTTGTAACAGCAACTTGCAAACCGCTTCATATTGGCAGGCAAACGCACGTTTGGGATATTCAAATCCGGGAAGAAGAAACTGGTAAATTAACCTGCGTAAGTCGTTTAACGGTTGCTGTTTTACCCAGAAAATAAAAAGCCTTTGTTCATTCTTTTTTAAAAATAAAAGCCTTTCTTTCACCGAATAAAAAATTTGTGATCTTCACTCTGGAGAATGTTTTTGGATGAAAAAAATTATCGTTTCGATTGTCGTTATTGTATTGCTTGCCGTTCTGTATATTGCCTGGATTACGTTTGGCAGCGCTACGTTGTTTTCATCAAAACAAAAATATGTATTGGTGTACAATACAAAGCCGGTAAAAGAGCAAACACAGCAACAACTGAAAGACAGTAATTATATCAGCAACGTATGGTGGTTTAATGTACTGGCAAATCAGTTTGATGTGTGGCAGAGATTAAAGCCGGGACGCTTTGAAATTAAAAAAGGACAAAGCCTGTTAGACATTGTAAGAACGCTTCGCAACAACAACCAATCGCCGGCAAGATTGGTGATTAACAAACTTCGCACTGCCGGTGATTTTGCAAAACTGATAGGTAAAAATTTTTCAACCGATTCTGTTCATGCATTGCTTTATTTTACAAGTAACGATTCGTTGCAGCAATCAGGCGTTGATACAAATACGCTGATGACGCTGGTAATACCAGACACTTATATTATTTACTGGAACACATCGCTCTCAAAAATCATGAGAAGACTGGAAGATGAGCGGGATAAATTCTGGGCAGAAAACAATCGTCTTCAGAAAGCAGACGCCGAAGGTTTTACGCCGCTTCAAATAGCAACCATTGCTTCTATTGTGGAAGAAGAAACGAATAAAAATGACGAGAAGGGAAATATTGCCAGTGTATATATCAACCGGTTTCATAAAGGTGAACCATTGGGCGCCGACCCGACAATCAAATTTGCCTTAAAAGACTTTAGTTTAAAACGTATTTTATACGGACATTTAAACGTGGTTTCGCCTTACAATACATACAGAAATAAGGGCTTGCCGCCCGGACCGATTTGTACGCCTTCGGCGAAAACAATTGATGCCGTATTAAACGCTCCGAAAACAGATTATCTTTTCTTTGTAGCGAAAAGCGATTTCAGCGGTTATCATCATTTCAGTACGAATTATGCCGAGCACCAGCAATACGCAAAGCTGTATCAGCAGGCATTGGATTCGTTAATACAAAGCCGCCTTACGAAATAACAATTTATGACCAAGATAGAGCGCCTGTTAGTTACTTCTTCGCCTATCAGCGGCATACGTGCTTTTAGCAAGAAAGCTACTTTGCCCGGCTTCAAAGGTCTTGCTATATACGATGTATTTAATGCGCTGATGGTACAAATAAACCGGCATGGACTTAATATTCGTGCCGCGGCTATTTCATTCAACATCATTACAGCTATTCCGGCTATTACGCTGTTCCTGTGTATATTGGTTCCATTCGTTCCTGGCTCAAGACAAGTGTATGATCAGCTGCTGATTTTTGTTAAAGATTTTACACCCAATAGCGATACACAACAAATATTAACGCAGTTTCTGAATGACTTCTTTAATAAGAAAACATCCGGTTTGTTATCCATCGGTTTTTTGCTTGTTGTGTTTACTTCATCCAATGCTATGATGGGTATTATACGGGCATTTGACAGATCGGTTGTAGAAAAAAGAAAAACAAATTTTATTAAGAAACGATTACGCGCTATACGACTTATCAGCACGTTAATCAGTTTGCTTATCGGAACCATTTTAATCTCTGTTGGTCAGGGTTATATCTTTACAAAAATCATGCGCTGGACAAATATTAAAAACCCGGCTGTTATTAATTTAATTCAAAATTCGCGCTGGCTGATCATCCTGTTTTTATTTATTTATACCATTGGTTATCTTTATAAATACGCGCCAACCGCCGTAACAAAAGGCAAGTTGTTTACGCCTGGCGCCGTAATGGCTTCTGTATTGATGATTACCATTACCGGTTTATTTTCGTATTGGGCGCAAAATATTTCGACTTATAGCAAAGTGTATGGCACAATCGGGTCTTTAATTATCCTGATGCTTTTGATTTTCTTAAATTCTATGATGTTATTAATTGGGTATGAACTGAATTTGAGCATTGCTTACTTAGCAGCGCAGGAAAAGATGAAAGAGATAAAAGAGTGAAGATTATCTGTATCTTTCAAACTGTTAGAAATTATTTTTATACCCTTTAAATCAAAAAACATGGGTTTGGTATATGCAGAAATAGAATTGATAAACGGCGATGATTTAGCTCTTTCAAGACGCAATTATATTAGTGACGAAGAAATAAAAAGAATGTGTGTAACAGCGTTGGTTGATACCGGAAGTTACATGCTTGCCATTAATGAAAATATTCAGGAGCAACTGCAATTGCCGGTAATGGAAACAAAAAAAGCGCAAATGGCGGATGGTTCCATCATTGAATGTGAAGTAGTAGCACCGGTGGAACTGCACTTTAAAAACCGTCGTTGTAGTTGTAGTGCAATAGTGTTGCCCGGCGATAGCGAAGTGTTGCTGGGCGCTATTCCGTTAGAAGAAATGGACGTTTTTATTCATCCGTTGCGTCAGGAATTGATTGTAAATCCGGATCATCCGTATTTTGCGCAGGTGAAAATGAAGTAACGTTTTTTCAACAATACGTTACACTTTGTGCCGTTACTTTTGCTCCATTCGTTTTAGTATGAAAAAAATAATTGTCGCTTTCATTTCCCTTTCTTTATTTGCCTGTAACAATAACGATAAAAAGAATTCCAATACCACTGTTGAAGATGCTAACAATCCGGCTCCGTCAACGCTTTCATTTCGTATGGTAAAAGAATATCCGCACGATACTTCCAACTTTACAGAAGGCTTAATCTGGTATAATAATGCTTTGTATGAAAGCACAGGAGAAGAAGGACAAAGCCGTCTTGTAAAAACAGATTTAGCCACTGGCAAACAAGAAGAAAAAGTTGATTTGCCCGTCACAGATTTTGGTGAAGGCATTGCCATTATTGGCGATAAAATTTACCAGCTTACTTATCAGAATCATAAAGCATACGTGTATGACCTGGCAACGTTTAAAAAGCAGCAGGAATTTAATTTTCCTTATGAAGGCTGGGGCATGACGACGGATGGAAAACAACTCATCATCAGCACCGGCAGCAGCAATTTATATTTTATAAATCCGGATAATTTTCAATTAAAAAACACACTTGGTATCAGTGATAACTACGGACCTGTAAGCAGCATTAATGAGTTAGAATATGTGAATGGTTATGTATATGCCAACGTGTGGCACGAGCAAAAAATCATTAAAATTAATTTACAAACGGGAAAAGTGGAAGGCGTAATTAATGTGGGTAATATTTTAACGCAAGCCGGGAAACCGATTGATGAATCGAACCCGGAAAACCGCGAAAAAGTTTTGAACGGCATCGCTTATGATTCAGCAAAAAACAGTTTTTATATTACAGGTAAAAACTGGCCGTCTTTATTTGAGATTAAATTGAATTGATATTAGCCGCAAAGGCGCAAAGAAATTAAGAGAAAAGATTGATTTTACTTTCTATCTATAATGAAAGCCACAAGAAGATTGTACTTAGAAAACTTTGTGTCTTCCTGCCTTTGTGGCAAAAAATTAATCCGAAACCAGCTTCAAACCAATCAAAGAAAGAATCAAAGTACAGATAAAAAACAACCGCCAGAAATCAGCCGGTTCTTTAAAAAAGAGAATGCCGACAATCACCGTTCCTACGCTGCCAATGCCTGTCCACACAGCATAAGCAGTTCCTACAGGAATGGTTTCAACCGCTTTATACATCAGCCATAAACTAACAAAAAGAAAGAAGAAAAAGGAAGCCGTCTAGGCAGTAAATAACCAGCCGGTTGTGTCTTTCAATTTAGCTAACGAAATACTGAAACCAATTTCCAGAATACCGGCAACGGCTCGATATTTATGCAGGTAGGGAATCCAGTGCCGTATCAGCCTGAACTGATGCTGATTTAAAAAATAATAGTTGAAGTTATGAATAAAAGTAAAATAGCACTATATCAGCCGGAGCAAAAGCTGAATGGCGAACCTGCTGCCGAAGTGCGGTATGTCCAGCCCTGCTTGCATAAATACTTTTGTTGGGCGTTCACCCTTGTCACATTAAACAAGATAAATAATGGAAGAACATTTTTATCTTATGTCTTTAGAGAGTTCTGTCCACCAAGTGTCCATCATCATTAAAACCTCCCTAAAACCTATTTCAAAAGATTTTATATCATTGGTTGAATGAACATATTTGGAACATGTGTCTGCAAGTCTATCCCTATGCCCAATCTCTATTTCATCTATATGAAATAAAAAGAACTCTTTTAGTGCATCAGGCATCTGTCTATCATTTAATTTAAACAGCTTTGTCGTCAAGCAATAAATAATTTGTAATTCTGGAATAGCTGAACTTTCTAAAGCATAAACAGCACCGCCAACAATAGAAGGGTTATCATTGTCTAACAAGTGTTTAATACTATATAGGAAGTTATTGGTCGCTTCTTTTGGTGTTGCTTGTTTAATGTCTTTATTAAGCCCGTTTATGATACCTTCTCTTAAAATAACATAATGAGGCTTGTAAAGAAATTTTTCATGCTCCTCGTTATCATCGTTTTCCAAAGGCTGTCCAAGTTCTTCATTTAAATTACGAGTAAGTTCCTTCGATATATCTTTCCAACCATGAAAGTTTAGATTGTACAATGCCGTAATAAAAAAAGAAATTATATTTTTTGGGAGTAAACTATATTGAAATATTAAAGAAGTTAAGCAAGTGCTATCTATAATCTCTTCTTTTTTCATTACAGGATTATTGGTATAATTCACACAATGATATTCATTAAGCATTGCCTGATTTAAATCTTTAATTACGCTATTAAACATTACATTAGGATTTATCTCTATCTTGTTTTAGTATTTTTTTTATTTCCTTTATTTCTGCATTAATTAATTCAGCATCGTATTCTTTAATATCTTTTTGAATGCTACTTTTAATTACTCCTGCTAAAGAATTATCTATTCTAACCCAAGCTCGGTTTGCAACATCTTTATTAATTTTTAATTCCATGAAAATATTTAGTTTTTGTCCCTTTTTATGATTGGGATTAAAAATGATTATATCACATGGATAATCAAAAAAATCTTGCTTAATTGGGTGCATTAGAGGTTTAACTATACAATCTTCATATTCTGCAATTATGACTGCAGCAGCTTCTAATGATCTTTTTTCATCAGGGTAAATGTATTTATATGTAATATTTTTGTTCAGATTTTTTCTAACGATTTCCTTAAACAGGTCGTCATCAATATCGTACTGAAGATTATTTGAAACAACCCAAACTTCATTAAATCCTTCATTATATTTTTCGAAATCCTGTAATCGTTTCATGCTGTAAAACCAATCTTCTTTTTTAGCAAATTCGGTTTGATAACGTTCAATTACATTTTCTATTTGTTCATCTTTTAATCTATTTATTATGAAAGTGTTAATTGCATAAAAAGCCAACACGATTATAATCGCCTCAAACAAATGCGCAATGAAGGTATAATAATGAGCTGGTGTATAACCTAATGCACTAAACAAAAAGCTTAATAAGTATGCTATTATCAATACTAAAAAAGTAGCAACATTATATGTGTCTAATCTCTTATATGCTTCATATAGCTTTTTCATATTTTATTCACTTAACTCAAACTCGATTTCTTTTCTGAGTTCAACAAATGATGGATTGTACTTGGCATCTATATTTAAATTCTTTTTAAATGATGTAAAATATTCTTTTTTTACACAACTTGGAGCTTTAGATAATAGGCATACTCTGTCAGACATAAATATTGCCTCTTCAATATCATGTGTTACAAAAAGAACAGTTTTATTAAATTTTGTATTTAGTTCTTTAAAAAGAATTTGGAGTTTGTTTCGATTGATTATATCTAATGCACCAAACGGTTCATCTAATGCTATTATATCTGAGTTTTGTGCTATCGCTCTTGCAACTGCAACCCTTTGTTGCATACCGCCTGATAATTGACTTATATAGCTATTGGAAAAATTTTCTAAATGTAATTCTGAAATCAGATTTAGGCTTATTAGTTCTTGTTCACTTTTAGGTTTGTAATTTTCATGTATAAAGGCTGTCATTATATTTTCTTTGACTGTCAACCATGAGAAATTCGAAAATTTTTGAAGAACAACAGCTATTCTATTATTTTTAAGGTAATCAAAATTTAATAAACCTTCAATCTTTATTTGACCGCTGAATATTTTATCTAAACCTGTGACGCAACGTAATAGCGTTGTTTTACCACAACCACTCGGACCAATAATTGAAACGACTTCGCCCCTTTCAATTTTTAAGTCAAGATGCTGCAATACTTTAAGATTGCCAAAGCTTTTATTTAAGCCGCTTACTTCTATCACTGAATTGTAATTTGTACTTTTGTTTTATATCTGAAAAGTATGGGATAAAATCTTTTAAATGTCCAGTCTGTAAAAAAACCAATTATACCCATCGTAAAAATTCCTGCGTAAACATTTGGCGTATTTGAAAATCTTTGCGCTTCCTTAATCATGTGCCCTATTCCATTTTCTGATGCTACAAGTTCTGCGATAATTACATATGTCCAACACCAGCCAATGGTGACACGCGAGTTATCATAAATTTGTGGCAAAACACTCATGAAAGTAAATTTCATTTTTTGAAGTTTAGTAAATTTCAATGAATACATTAAGTCGTTGTATTCTTCTGGCAAGTCTTGAATATCATCTATTATTAATAGTATTAGTTGAAAAAACGTTCCTATAAACAGCAAAACAATTTTTGCGGCTTCATCAATTCCAAAAAAAAGGATTGTCAATGGAATAAGAGCAGGAACCGGTAGGTATCGTATAAAATCTATATAAGGAGATAGAGTTTTTCTAATACTCTTAAAGCTACAAATTAAAATAGCTAAAGGAATGGCTATAACTGCTGAAAGCGCAAAGGCTGAAAAAACCCTATAGACTGAAGCAATAATATCTTGTAAAAAATCTTGTTCCTTAAAAAGAAAGAAGAATGCATAAAGTAATTGTTTAGGAGAAGGTAAAAACAAATCATTGATTATATTATTTTGTTTTAGAAAAAACCATAATACAATTAGAATTAATAATGTACATAAAAAATAGTAGTTTACTCTTTTCATTTATCTGTGTACTGGTTGATTATTTTATCAGTTAGTTTTTCTTGTGCGAAAACAGATATAGTGCTTGGATTGTTACTCTTAAGAATTGCTCCAACTAAATCAAATGTTTTAAAAATATTGCTTTCATTATTTTTATTAAACAATTGTTTGTTTTCATTTTCATTGAGCCAGGATACGCCTGATTTAATGTCAGTTAATTCTTGTGTACTAACCCCAAAAGCTTTGCTCATAACAGCCATAGATTCATTTTTATTTGCTTCATAATACGAAACGGCTTCAAACCATCCATCAGCAACTCTTTTCAGAATTTCAGGCTTTTCATTAACTAATTTTGCATTTGCATAGAGCAAATCAACTATTAAACCCGGTAGATTAGCACTTGAAACTAAAATATGCGAATTAGCTCTTAAGCTTATACTTTTTGAAAGATAAGGTTCATATGTTCCTACAGCATCAAGTTGTTTAGCTACAAAGGCGTTTCCTGCATCCTGTGAAGCTATGTCTTTAAAATCTAAATCTTTTAATGTAAGATTTTCTTTATGGAGCATATACTGTAAAATAAAATATGGAGGAAATCCTGGTTCTGCACCAACTTTCTTGCCCTTTAAATCAGTAATATTTTTGATTGCCTCCGAAGCTGCAACTCCGTCTGCTCCATGTGATTCGTCAACAGCTAAGAATCCTATTCCTATTGGCTTTTGTTGTTCTGTTGCTTCATATATATCTGGAGTAGCTAAGTACATGTCAATCTTACCACTTGCCATTGCAGCTCTCAAATCTCCTATTGACTCAATTCTTATAAGTTCTACATTAAGATTTTTAAAAAAATTTTTTTCTTTAGCCAAATAGAATGGAGCATAACCCGGAAACGTTACCATTCCAATTTTTACAGTCGGATTTTCAGTTGTTGAAGATTTTTTGTTTCTTAAGTAGTAAATCAATATAGCTACAATGATAACTATTATAAATCCAACAAAAAGTTTCGAAGTCCTGCTCATATTTTCTTTTAATTATTATTTGCTAAGATAGTGGTCTCTGAAGTGTCAATAAAATTATGCTCATGGAAGTGGTCTTAGTAAGCAACTTTAAAAATTGATTAGTCTTTGGAGTTTAAGGTTAGTCGAAATAGAATACCGGCAATAAACAGAAACAACCAATCCATAACAATTCTTTTTGCCACGCAAAAGTAAAACGCGCCGCTATCACTTTTTACATACATATCAAATGCAGTAGCTTTGCGCTCCACTAATTTAAAAAGCATGATTTCGATAGAACTTTCGCGCGAGCAATTAGATTATGGTTTTGTTGCTACCGACGCCGGTAATCACACAATACAAATGGATACAAGCCCCGAAACCGGCGGAAAGAATTTTGGTGTGCGACCGATGCAGCTTCTATTGATAGCATTAGCCGGTTGCAGCGCCATTGATGTAATCAGTATTTTAAACAAACAACGCCAAACAGTAACCGATTATAAGATGAAAGTAAGCGGCGAACGGCAAGCCGGTGTAGAACCTTCGCTTTGGCATGTTGTTGAAGTTGAGTTTTATCTTTTTGGAAATATTGATGAAACCAAAGCGCAGCGCGCTGCCGATTTATCAATCAATAAATATTGCTCGGTAGCCGCTACATTACGCGCTGCCGGCGCCAATATCAGCTATAAAGTAATTGTGAACAAACCAGAAAAAGAAACCGTGTAACTAATGAGTAATAAAGACAACTGGCATCCGCAAACAAAAGCCATTCGCCTTCGTGGTGAGCAGACATTACAACATGAGCATTCTTCGCCCATTTATCTTACCAGCAGCTTTACGTTTGATGATGCTGATACCATGCGCGGTGCATTTACGGAAGAGAACGACGAGAATATTTATAGTCGTTACAACAACCCAACAGTAGATGAATTTACCAATAAAATGGTGGCTTTAGAAGGCGCAGAAGCCGGCTTTGCTACAGCATCAGGAATGGCGGCGGTATTTGCTTCTATCTTTCCGTTACTAAAGCAGGGCGATCATTTATTATGTTGCAGTTCTGTGTTTGGCAGTACGTTTACCATTGTTACCAAATACCTTTCACGTTATGGAATAGAATACACAATGGTTGCGGCGAATGATAAAGAAGCCTGGGAAAAAGCGGTGAAGCCTAACAGCAAAATGATTTACTTAGAAACACCTACCAACCCGCAGCTTGAACTATTGGATTTGGAATGGATGGGAAACTTTGCAAAACAACATAATCTGATTCTGAATGTAGATAATTGTTTTGCGACGCCTTTGCTGCAATTGCCAATCAATTTTGGCGCTCACCTTGTGGTTCATTCTGCAACAAAATGGATTGACGGACAAGGACGCGTATTAGGTGGCGTGATTGTAGGTAAACAAGAATTGATTCGTGAAATTTATTTGTTTTGTCGCAATACAGGTCCTACGCTTTCTGCTTTTAATGCCTGGGTATTAACGAAAAGCCTGGAAACGCTTGATGTGCGTATAGAGCGCCATTGCAAAAATGCTTTAGCCGTAGCAAAAGCATTGGAGAATAACCAAAAAATAAGCTGGGTAAAATACCCGTTTTTACCATCTCATCCGCAATACGACATTGCCAAAAAACAAATGAAAGCGGGCGGCGGCATTTTGTGTTTTGAAATAAAAGATGGTATTAAAAGCGGTCGAAAATTTTTAGATTCGCTGGAGTTATTATCCATGACACCAAATCTTGGCGATTCGCGCAGCATTGCTTCTCACCCGGCGAGTACTACACATTCTAAATTAACGGAAGAAGAACGTCTGGCAGTTGGTATTACGCCTGGCTTAATTCGTATTTCTACCGGTTTGGAACATGTGGACGATATTATTGCAGACATTGAACAGGCGCTTGAAAAAGCATAACTTATTTTGAACCACGAAGACAATAAGATAACGAAGGTTCACAAAGACTTATGTTTCTTCTTTCTTCGTGTTTTTGTGGTTCAAATTCATTCATAAATCAGCTTCCTTATCATCATCGCCATCTCCGATTGAGAAGTTCTTTTTACCGGAATAATACTTACTGTATTTATCGGTAACAGCTTTACTTTGTTTCACTCCGTTGATATATAAATCGCCATCTTTTAATTGCACTTTATAAGGCTTGCTTGTATCAATTAATCCGTCTTTTTCTAAAGAAGAAATCAAACCTTTATAATTCGCCAGTTCTGCTTTGGCAGCCTGTAAACTTTTCTGTGCGTCTTTCAAAGCTAATTGCACTTGTTTCTGAATGTCTGCTGTATTGATTTGCTGCTTCGCTTCTGCCTGTGCTTTGCTGATCTGGACTTTCATATCATCCCAATTAATCTTATCAATCGCCATTTTAGCGCTGTCCAAAGCAAGAGAAACATTCACTTTCATGTCATTCCAGTTAATGTTTTTCATCGCCGTATTTATATCCTGGTTGATTTTGTTATAATCAATCTGCGACATTGCTTTCTGAATATCACTATTCATTTTATTATAGTCAATTTTAGACATCGCAATGTTTACCTGCTGCATTACAGAATCTAAATTCAGTTGAAGGTCAATTTGATTAATATCGTTTGATTTTGGCGCTGTGGTGTCGCGGACTTCGGTAGTTTGACTTCCTTTTTTTGACGTTTTAGCGGAGCCTGGCTGCCAGGAAACAAGAATAATAAAAGCAGCAAACAAACCAGCCATTTTAACGAATGTGTTTGACCAGAATACATGTTTCATAGTTTGAGATTTGAATAATAAATTTATTTACGAATAACTTCGTAACAAACATACGACAGTTTTCGTAAATAATTGTTTCGCCACGCATTTTTAGAAATTTTTAACCAGGCAACGAACGTCGCTCGTCCGACATTTCCGCTTTCACTTTGATTTATAAAGGCTTACTGATAAAGGCGACAACCAGATAAAATAAGTTGCTAACACAGTATTCACTCATCATCGGTTTCTTGTTATTTTACAGTACGTTTGTTGTCCTGTCTGGTTACAGATACAATAATTTAAAAGGAAAATAAATTTATACGGGATATGAAATTTATAGTCTCAGCTTCTTCATTACTAAAACAATTGCAGCAGATTAGCGGCGTTATTAACGCCAATACAGTTTTGCCGATACTCGAAGATTTTTCTTTTGATATTACAGATAAAAAGCTCAGCATCACAGCCACCGATTTAGAAACCGTAATGCGTGTGCAGATGGATGTAGAAAGCAACGAGAATGGTCGTGTGTGTGTGCCGGCAAAAATTCTTCTCGATTCATTAAAAAATATTCCTGACCAGCCGCTCACTTTTTCGATTGATAAAAATTATGGTATTGAAATTACAAGCAACAACGGCAAGTATAAAATGATGGGCGAAAACCCGGATAATTTTCCTAAAGAACCGGTCGCCGATGATACCAACAATTTTACTATGATCAGCAGCGCTTTGGTTACAGCTATCAATAAAACTTTATTTGCCGTAAGTACAGACGATTTGCGACCAGCAATGACGGGCGTTTATTTTGAACTGAACAAAGATTATGTGCAGTTTGTAGCTACCGATGCGCATCGTTTGGTTCGGTATAAAAGAACCGATGTAAGCTGCCCGAACAACGACAGCTTTATTGTTCCGAAAAAGCCATTAAACTTATTGAGAAATGTATTGCCTGATAACGATGATGAAATTACCATCAGCTATAACAGCAATCACCTGTTTGTAACCAATGGCACAACGCGTTTGATTTGTCGGTTGATTGATGCACGTTTTCCTGATTACAAAGTGGTAATTCCGGTTGATAATCCATACAAATTAGTGGTAAATAAAAATGAATTTCAGAGCGCACTGCGACGTATTAATGTGTTTAGCAACAAAAGCACAAACCAGGTTGCGCTTGCCATTAGCGGAAGCGAATTGCAATTAACCGCACAGGATGTAGATTTTAGTTTTGAAGGCAACGAAAGAATGAATTGCCAGTACGACGGCGAAGATTTACAGATTGCCTTCAACGCAAAATTCTTAATTGAAATGTTGAATGCAGCTGATAATACAGAAGTAAAAGTTGAATTGTCAACGCCAACAAAAGCTGGTATTGTAAAGCCAATTGAGCAGGAAGAAGGCGAAGATTTATTGATGCTGGTAATGCCTTTGATGCTGAATAATTAGACTTACTTATCCTTTTTTGATACAGCCTTTTGCGTCTTGCAAAAGGCTTTTTTTTTTCGAAAAAATACAAATACAAATTATGTTACGAGCGTCTGTAACTCCGGTTTATCTTTACTTGCGACGCTCCGTTCAACGTTCGGAAATCAATTGAGCATTGAACATCTGCTATTTCCGATAAATAACTTTTTTTATTTGTTACTCACCACTTCGGTTACTTTGTAATGCCGCATTTCTTTTATATCATTTACATAAGGTTTGATGGCAGTAAAAAAGTCTCGAAACGCAGCACTTTTTCTAAATCCATTGATATGATCTTCGGTTGATGTCCATACAATGCGAAGAATAAATTGGTCAGCATCTTCTTCGCATTGCGTCAGTTCATAACCTTTACAATAAACTGATATATCAAGTTGTAAAGCAGCTTGTTTATAAGCATCAACAAAGGCTGAATGTCTGGCTTCATCTATTGTGTAGCGAATGTATTCAACAATCATAAAAAGTATTTATCAGAAAGACGTTTTACAGATGATGTTTACTTTACAATCTTATATTTCTTTCAGTTGCTTTTTCACAATTCCATCTTTCATTACGTACTTCTCTCCGGCTTCTTTACAAACCGCAATATTATCTGAATTGAAAAAAAGTTTCTGCCCGTATTCACTCATCCAGCCGGTTTGTTTTGCCGGGTTGCCCATAACCAAAGCATAAGCCGGAACTGATTTGGTAACAACCGCGCCGGCACCAATAAAAGCATATTCACCAATGGTAATTCCACAAACAATTGTGGCATTGGCGCCAATGGTTGCGCCGCGTTTTACAAGCGTTGGTTTAAATTCATGTTTGCGGCTGATGGCGCTGCGCGGATTGATAACATTGGTAAATACAACAGACGGACCTAAGAACACTTCGTCTTCGCAGGTTACACCTTCATAAACCGTTACATTGTTCTGAATTTTTATATTGTTTCCTAATGTTACATTTTTTTCAATGACTACATTTTGCCCGATGTTGCAGTTATCGCCGATGATACTGTTTTGCATAACATGACAAAAGTGCCAGATATGAACGCCTTTACCAATTGTGCAAGGCTCATCAATATATGAAGAAGTATGTACGTAATATTCTTGCACTACTAACTTGTTATAATCAAATGTATGCTTTCATAAGACAACATATTTTATTCACTTTTTAACAGGTAATAATCTTATGTGCACAACAAAACCAAATTCCGTTTCTTTTTATACATCTTCCCTAATTTCTCCTGCCTTAGATTTGCCGCTGTGAAAACTTGCACTGTCAAAATAATTAACCGGTCAGCCAATCCATTGCCACATTATGCAACAACAGGCGCTGCCGGTATGGACATCAGAGCCGATGTAAAAGAAGCGGTTTCTTTACAGCCGTTTGAAAGAGCTTTGGTAGCAACCGGCTTATTTATAGAATTGCCCGATGGCTACGAAGCGCAGATTCGCCCGCGTAGCGGATTGGCTATCAATCATGGTATTACCTGCCTGAACAGTCCCGGCACGATAGATGCCGATTATCGGGGCGAAATCAAAGTCATTCTGATTAATTTATCAAACGAAGTACATACCATTCAGCCCGGCGACCGGATTGCACAAATGGTAGTAAAACCGTTTGAACAAGTAAAATGGATTGAAGTAAAAGAGTTGAAAGATACAGACAGAAGTGCCGGTGGCTTTGGTCATACCGGCAAACAATAACAGTTACCGCATTTACCTAACCTATCATTATTTAAAATCTAAGAATGAAACTATTGCATAACTTATTACGATTGCTTTCTTTAGCTCTGTGTTTTATCGTTCTGTTTACAGCTTGCCGTCCGGCAAAAAAAGTACAGCGTATTGGCAATGTAATCACCACGAAAGATACGACTTCCAGAGCGGTTACGCAGCCCGAAACAATTGATTCGGCAACCATCGTAAAAGGTATTATAAATAAGCTTACCATGCAACAAATTCCATACAATACATTTTCCGCCAAGGTAAAGATGGATTATGACGGCAGTGAAGGTAACGGCCAGGCAACGGTTTATTTACGAATGCAGAAAGACAGCCTGATCTGGATGTCGCTTACCGGTGCTTTAGGCATCGAAGGTTTCCGGGTAATGATAACAAAGGATAGCGTAAAAATTATGAACAAACTGCAAAAAGTAATTCAATACCGCCGGATTGGTTATTTGCAGGAACTAACACAGGTGCCGGTAGATTTTCATGCGCTTCAGGATATATTGATTGGCAACCCGGTTTATATTGACAGCAATATTATCTCGTACCAGTTAAGCAATAACAACTTATTAATTCTGATGGCGGGTAAAATGTTTAAAAACCTGCTGACGTTAGATAAAAACAACCTTCGCATTTCGCACAGCAAGCTGGATGATGTGAATCCTGTAAAAAACAGAACGGCTGATATTACGTACGACAGTTATGATAAAGTAAACGATTTCTATTTTTCTTCTTCCCGAAAAATATCGGTGGCCGAAAAAGCCAAGCTGGATGTAGAACTGGAGTTCAAGCAATACGATTTTGATAAACCGCAAACATTTCCATTTAATATTCCAAAAAATTATAAGGTCAGATAATAATTAACAATCGCTCAACGTACTGTATTTGCTACATCGGCTAACTTCATTTGTCGTATTTGTAAACAGAGAAAATTTATGACCAAAAAAACGATTACCTGTATCGTGTTTGTCCTCTTTTCGCTTGCCACTTTTGCGCAGCAAACCAAGGAAGAGATTCAGCGTAAGCAACAACAATTGCAAAGCGAATTGGCGGATCTGAACAGTACGCTCAGCGATATAAAAAAAAGTAAAAAACAATCGCTCAGTCAACTGGCGTTGGTGCAGCGCAAAATTAAAGCGCGTGAAGAATTGGTTTCTAACATTAATAAAGAGCTGCACAATATTGATGATGATATTTACCTGAATAGTCTTGATATTTACCGTTATCAGAAGGAGCTTGATACCTTAAAGCAACGTTATGCCAAGAATTTGGTGTTTGCGTATAAAAACAGGAGCAGTTACGACTATCTGAACTTTGTATTTTCGGCCGATAATTTTAACGATGCCATCAAGCGTATTTCTTACCTGAAAAGCTATCGCCAGTATCGCGAAACGCAGGCAAATAATATCACGCAAACACAGAATTTACTTCAAACAAAAATGAATGCGCTGACGGCTACCAAAACGCAGAAAAACTCAACCTTACAGGAGCAGGGCAAGCAAATAAAAGAGATGGAGCTTGACAAGAAAGAAAAAGATGAGGTTGTAAGTAGCTTGCAAGGTCAGGAGAAAAACTTAGGCGCGCAGATACAAGACCGGGAAACCGCACGCAGAAAACTGCAAGGACAATTAAAAGCTATTATCAACAGGGAAATAGCGGAAGCCAAACGAAAAGAAGAAGAGAAAAGAGCACAGTTAGCAAAGCAGGAAGAAGAGCGCAAAAAACAATTAGCCGCCAAGCAGGCGCAGGCGCAAAGCAGCGGAACGCCTGATAATACAGCAGCAACACCTTCTCAAAGCACAACAGCATTAAACTCCGGCGCAACATCGGTAACCACACCACGAAATACAACCCGCACTTATAGTGCATTAGAATCTACACCGGAAAACTTAACTGCTTCGGTAAATTTTGAAAACAACAGAGGACGCCTGCCTTGGCCGGTTAGTAGTGGTGTGGTATTAATACCGTATGGAATATATAAAATTCCGGGAACAACACTGAAAGATAATAACGATGGTATTGATATTGGTGTTCCGGTTGGCACAACGGTAAAAGTTGTGGCAGATGGCGTTGTATCGGCTGTTGTAGATTTAGGTGATGAAAATATGGTTGTGGTTCGGCATGGTAAATACTTTACTACCTATAGCCATTTATCAACAGTAAGTGTTACCAAAAATAATGTTGTACAGGCGGGCACGATTGTGGGCAAAGCTGCAACGAACGACGATGGCGGTGGCATGGTTCACTTTCTGGTTTCAAATGAGCGGGGACTTTTTTTAGATCCACAAAACTGGCTGAAAGGAAAATAGAAATCAATACAATTCAGATATAAAAAATAAAACAGGCAGTTGATATATATCAACTGCCTGTTTTATAATAATCAAACCCAATTTAATTGTTGTTTAAACCTCTGCCTGTTTTGTGCTGCAATTCATCAATACGTTTAGAAGCTTCGGCTTTGGTAAGATTTTCATTAAACTCTTCACCGGCTTCATCGGACAATGTTTTTAAGTAAGACTTTTGCGCACCTGTCATCGGCTCTCCGCCGGTTGTCCATTCATCCGGATCTTTTTCTGTATTTGAATTAGAAATTGCCGGGTCTGGCTGCGGCACATGTTGGTTAATATCAATGCCGGTTTCATTTTTAAATTCGTTGTCCATACTATATTTTTTAGCATTATATTATTCAAAAATGGAACCAACTTTTCATTCTTCCTATGTTAAGAAATTATTATTTACAAAAAATAAATTTGTTTGTTTAACCGTTTAAACGCTACTTTTGTTTTATCGTTTAAACAAAGACTTTGCTTTATCATTTCAAACGATAACAAGTCGGCTTAAAATATCAGTTTCGTAAATGATTGCTGATATATTTCTGCATTCTTTGCTGCTATATTTCAATTGCTTTTGCCAGCGCGATTTTGCTGTAGCACGTTATTCCGATTGGTGCCTTTTATTAATTAACAATTAAAAAAAGCAATGTTATGAACAAGCAAGTATTGAAATTTAGTTCCAGAATGGTTATCCTGACAGCGTTAGTAAGCTCTTTGTCTTTATCAGGTTTTGCTGCAAACAAGGAAAATGAAAAAGAAACAGCAAATGCCGTACAGTATGTAGGTTCAAATGAGAAAGGTGTTGTATTTAATGTAAAATACGATAATGCTACCGCCTCTCCGTTTAACCTGATTATTAAGAATGAATATGGTGAAGTTGTTTACCAGCAACAATACAACGACAAGAATTTTGATAAAAAAGTTGTATTATCGAAAGAGCCGGGCGATGCGCATCTTACTTTTATTATCAAATCATCTTCTGCCAACATCAGGCAGTCGTTTGACATCAGCACAACAACAAGAACTGTTGAAGATGTGGTTGTAAAAAATGCGCAATAAATAAATTATTTTGTGTAAGTGAAAATCCTGTTTGCTCTGGCGGCAGGATTTTTTTTTAAAAAAAGCTCAACTGATAACAGGTATTGAACGGAGCGTTACAAATGGCATCCGCTTATTCAGATACTTTTTCAATTTGTGGAGAAAGAAAAAGGATAGAAAATCTTTATGACCCGGAGTGATGAATTATGGTAAAAACACAACTTGTATTGTATTACAATTCGGACTTATTATCTTGCCAGCGCCAAAGATGCATACAGGCATACGTGCGATATGGCTTCCATCGTGCCGAAATTTTGAGCATCTTTTCCTTTACGGCTTTTTTGTTATCTGTTTTGATGTTGTAAATTTTTATCATGGCATTTTGAACACCCAAATCATCAACTGCAAACACATCTTCCCTGCCGAGAGAAAACATGAGCAACATTTCGACAGTCCATCTGCCAACGCCTTTTATCTGCGTCAGCCATTCTATAATTTCTTCATTCGGCATTTCTAAAAGAACCGTATCATCAATGTTGTTTTCCATACAAAACAGCGCAACATTGTGTATGTATTTTATTTTAGCATAGCTTAAACCAATCGCACGCAAAATTTCTGTTTCTGTTGCCAGAACCTGCTGTGGCGTAGGCTCTTCGCCATTATATAATTTCAGAAAACGGTGAAAAATAACTTTCGCTACTTTGGTGCTTAGCTGCTGGCTCATAATGCTCGACATCAGCCGAAGCGGAATATTTGTTCTGAGTTCTAAAGGCTGAAATGCCCGCGTGATGATATTGGCAAACTTTTTATCTTTCGATAAATGAGAAACATAATCCATGAAAATAGCTGAGATTTTGTGTTTGATAACTGTATATTACCATTTTGCCATGTTCTTCCACATGTGTATAAAATAGATAAGCATTGTAATAAAACTGACTGCCATCCAGATATAAAATAAAATATTGCCAATGGTAATATAACTGTCTATAAAAGCGAGGTTAAACTTAATGCCAATAATGGTATTTATAGCTAACCAGCAAAAGGTAATAAAAATTGATAAAGCAATTCGTTTGAGAAAAGCAACAACTTCAGGTTCCATAGCATCTGTATTGATAATAAAGTTCGGAATGTGAATTTACATCGTTAAAAAATATTTTCTTAAAAGATAATAATAAAATTAATTATCCGTGATACGATTAAAAAACAATTACTCTTGAATGCAATTTATATGCGCAGAAATCAATAAGATGTATAAAGACTTATTTTTCATACATTCCGAAGCTATGTGTTATTGGCATAAAGTATGCTCGAATACAAACATAACAAGGAAGAATCAGACATTAATACCTACCTCACTAAGACCAGCCGTTTATGAGAAGTGATCATTTGAGCAAAATTGCCGTTCCAATAGCGTATTTACATTATACTAAAAGTTTTTTTTTAAATGATTGTAACCGGTGTCGCAAAACTGATATTTTTGCAACAACCAGTATAATTAAAATCATTACAGAAAAAGCCTAAACTAAACCAGTAAAACAAACTCATGCAGCAAATAATTATAGGTGCGATTGTAGCTTTTTTCATAAGTTTTTATTTAATACCTGTTCTGATTCATCTGGCTCAGAAAAAAAAGCTGGTTGATATTCCTGACGAAAGAAAAATTCATACAGACCCGGTTCCGCGTTTTGGCGGTATTGGTATTTTTGCAGGTTTTATATTTAGTATATTAATCAATGCCAGCATCAGCAACCAGTTTCTTGAATTTCAATATTTACTGGCTGCTTTTTTAATTATATTCTTTTTAGGTGTCGGTGATGATATTATGGCTCTTTCGCCATTTAAAAAATTTGTTGGACAACTGGTAGCTTCTTTTATTCTTATTTTTAAAGGTCATTTGCTTATCAATAATCTCCATGGCTTTCTTGGCATTCAGCAAATCCCTGACATCATTTCTTATTTTCTAACTTATTTTACAATTATTGTTATTATCAATGCCATTAACCTGATTGACGGAGTTGATGGTCTCGCCGGTAGTTTAAGCCTCATTTCTACTTTTCTCTTTGGTAGTTGGTTGTACCTGAACGGTGATATGGCATACTCATTAATTGCGTTTACTCTATTTGGCGGCATCCTGGCTTTCCTGTTTTACAATTATCATCCCGCCAGCATTTTTATGGGCGATGCCGGTTCTATGATGTTGGGCCTTATCAATGCTATCCTTGTTATCCGCTTTATTAATTTAGCACCTACCGCACACGTTTTGCAAGCTTCATCTTCACCGGCAATTGGTTTTGGTTTATTATTAATTCCTTTGATGGATACGCTTCGTGTATTTTGCATCCGGCTATCACGTGGCAATTCACCATTTGCGCCCGATCGTAATCACATCCATCACTTATTTCTCGATAAAGGTTTTACATCTGTACAAACCACTTTCACACTGGCTGTTTTAAGCCTTACTTTTTCACTTCTCTTTTTCTGCATGGCATCTTTCAATACAACGATCGTTTTTGCGCTCGAAGCCATTTTGTTCTTTGCTGTTATTTCAGCACTTCATCTTTACGAACCTGCGCCTATGCGCGTTAAGAAAAAGGCGGACGGAGAAGTTGTTATTGAAGAACCACACAAGCTTCGTTTAAAAACTTTTTTTACTAAAAAAGAAAAGCAGGTTGTTTAATTCGTTCTTTGTTATTAGAGCATGAACATCAGATAAAACTTGTATTACATCCGGCTTAAAACTTGGTAGATATTGCAATTTTGATTTCTATATGAGGCCGATATATAAAAAAAGAGTTGCATTTTCACAATACAAAATCCATATTCGATTTTTTAAAAATTCAATATTAGAATCTCATTTAAAAAAATTTGGAGATTGATGCTAATATTTATTTTTAAAGTTATACTTTTGCAGCCCTAATTTTAGAAAAATTATGTTTGCAGTTGTAAAAATAGCCGGACAGCAATTTAGAGTGCAGGAAGGCGATAGCTTATACGTTCCGCATATCTCCGGCAATAATGGTGATACCGTTGAGTTCAGCGATATTTTGTTGGTTGATAATAACGGCAGCCTTACGCTGGGCGCTGATATTAAGACTATTATAAAAGCCGAAATTATTAGCGATCTTGTAAAAGGCGATAAAGTAATTGCTTTTAAAATGAAGCGCAGAAAAGGTTTCCGTAAAAAACACGGTCACCGTACTCACTATACTCAAATTAAGATCAGCAGTATTGCTTAAATCAATATTGCTCTTCAATAAACTTATTAAATAGATTTTTATGGCACATAAAAAAGGTGAAGGTAGCGTAAAGAACGGCCGCGACTCGAACAGTAAACGCCTTGGTGTAAAGATATTTGGTGGTCAGCCCGCAATAGCAGGTAATATCATCGTTCGCCAGCGCGGAACCAAATATCATCCCGGCAAAAATGTAGGCGTAGGTAAAGATTTTACTTTGTTTGCATTGTCTGATGGTGTTGTTCAGTTTAAGAAAACAAAAGAAAACAGAACAACCATTTCTGTAAACGCTGTAGAAGCAATAGCTTAAGTAGATTTTAATTTTTGCAGTTGGCATAATGTGTGTACTTTTAGGTCATATTTACTAACCATTAAATTGTACAATTATGGCAACTGCAAAAAAAGCAGCTACTAAAAAAGCTGCTGTTGCAAAAAAGGCTGCACCAAAAAAAGCAGCTACCGCTACTAAAAAAGTAGCCGTTAAAAAAACAGCCGCTCCTAAAAAAGCTGCTGTAGCTAAGAAAGCAGCACCGAAAAAAGCAGCCGCTCCTAAAAAAGTTGCAACTGTAAAAAAAGCTGCTAAGAAAGCTGCAAAATAACAAGATGTAATTTTAATGTGATTAAAAGAAAGTCCCGGTTTATATCGGGACTTTTTCGTTTCTATCAGCGATGGTTTTGCATTTCTTTTTACTTTCACAGCATGGATAACGAAACTATTGCACACAACTTTTCCCTGCTTGCTAAGCTAATGAATATTCATGGCGAAAACAGTTTTAAAACCAAGTCATATTCCAACGCTTCTTACACAATAGATAAGCTTCCGGCTGAATTAAGTGAATTACCTGAAGAAAAAATTCAAGCTATTAAAGGCATTGGCGATGCCATTGCAAAAAAGATAATGGTTCAATTGCAAACCGGTAAATTGCCATTGTTGAACGAATACATTGAAAAAACACCATTAGGCGTTATTGAAATGCTGAACATAAAAGGCCTGGGCGCAAAAAAGATTTCTGTTATCTGGAAGGAATTGGATATTGAAAATTTGGGTGAGCTATTATACGCTTGTACTGAAAATCGCCTGCTTCTTTATAAAGGCTTCGGCGAGAAGACACAGCAAAACATTAAAGAGTCAATCGAGTTTTATCAACATAACAAAGGCAGTTATTTATATGCTGAAATTTGTGGCTATGCAAGCGAATTAGAAAGAGAAATACAAACTGCATTTGCTGATGACTTAACAAGTCTTACCGGGAGTTTAAAACAGCATACGGAAATCATCGAAAAAATAGAATTGGTAACAAGTGCTTCTTTTGAAAAAACAGATGCGTTTTTGGCAAATAAATCATTTACAAAAACAGAAGCTATTGGCGATAGCATAATTTATAAAAGTGATGATCATATTACGGTGCAAGTTCATCATACCAATAAAAATCAATGGTATAAAACCCTATTTATAACCAGCAGCAGCATTGATTTTATTACGGCCTGGCAACAACAGTTTTCTTTTGAAGAAGCATACAATAGCGAAGAAGAAATTTTTGCAAAAGCAGGTCTTAATTACATTCCAACTTATTTACGCGAAAACGCCGCAGTGATAGAACAGGCTAAGAAAAAACAATTACCCAAAGTGATAGAAACAACCGATATCACTTCAATCATTCACTCGCACAGCAAATGGAGCGATGGCACTAATACGATTGCTGAAATGGCAAATGCAGCCAAAGCAAAAGGTTTGCAATATCTTGTTCTCAGCGACCATTCCAAATCTGCGTTTTATGCCAATGGATTAACCGAAGAACGTTTACTGGCGCAACATACAGAGATAGATGAATTGAATAAAACGTTGGCTCCTTTCAAAATCTTTAAAAGTATTGAAAGCGATATTTTGAATGACGGAAATCTTGATTACAGTAACGATGTTTTATCAACTTTCGATATTGTTATTGCTTCAGTTCATTCCAATTTAAAAATGAGCGAAGAGAAAGCCATGAAGCGTTTATTAACGGCTATTGAAAACCCGTTTACAAATATTCTGGGTCACATGACAGGTAGATTATTATTAAGCCGCAATGGTTATCCCGTCAATCACAAAACAATTATAGATGCCTGCGTTGCCAATAATGTTGTGATTGAACTCAACGCCAATCCGCATCGTTTAGATATTGATTGGCGATATTTAAATTATGCTTTGGAATGTGGTGTATTCACTTCCATCAATCCCGATGCACATTCGATCAATGGTTTTAACGATGTTCAATACGGCGTTTTGGTTGCACAGAAAGCAGGCGTAACAAAAGAGCAAAATGTAAGCAGTTTTAGCCTGCAGCAATTTGAAGAATTTATGAGAATACAACACGCGAAACGGCAATCGTAGTTTACTTTTGCACTTTCAAACCAAAGCAGCTTTTAAAAGCTGCTTTTTTATTTTATACAATTTATGAGCAAGCTGTTATCTCCGCTTACAATCAGGAATATCACATTTAAAAACCGTATTGTTATCTCTCCCATGTGTCAATATTCTTCCGAAGATGGGTTTGCCAACGACTGGCATTTTGTTCATTTGGGAGGTCGCGCTGTTGGCGGCGCAGCATTGATTATACAGGAAGCAACGGCTGTATCGCCCGAAGGTCGTATTACGTATGCCGATGCTGGTTTGTGGAAAGATGAACAGGTAACAAAATGGAAGCAAATTGTTTCTTTTATTCATAATAACGGCGCTTTGGCAGGCATACAACTGGCTCATGCAGGAAGAAAAGCCAGCACGCAAAAGCCCTGGGATGGCGGCAAACAAATTCCACTTACCGAAGCAAACAGCTGGCAAACATTTTCGGCAAGCGCAAAACCTTTTTACGAAGAAACGGAAGCGCCGATAGCGTTAGATAATGCCGGTATTCAGAAAGTGATTGATGATTTTGCGGCAACTGCAAAACGCGCTGTAGAAATTGGTTATGATATTGTTGAACTTCACGCCGCGCATGGTTATTTGCTTCACCAGTTTTATTCTCCGCTCAGTAATTTTCGGGATGATGAATATGGCGGCTCGTTTGAGAATAGGGTTCGCCTGGTATTAGACGTAACCGATGCGGTGAAGAAAGTATTGGGTGATGAGAAACTTCTTTTTGTTCGTATTTCTGCAACCGACTGGACAGAAGGCGGCTGGACAATTGAAGATTCTGTTAAGTTGTCTTCTTTGCTAAAAGAACATGGCGTAGACGTGATAGATACATCATCCGGCGGAAATGTTCCCAAAGCGGTTATACCAAGCAAACCTGGTTACCAGGCTGAGTTTGCAAAGCGTATAAAAAAAGAAAGCAACATTCTTACCGGCGCTGTTGGTTTAATTACTAATGCGCAACAGGCTGATGCCATTCTGGAAAAAGAACAAGCTGATTTGATTCTGATTGCACGCGAGAGTTTGCGCGATCCGTATTTTCCGTTACATGCAGCATATCAGTTAGGCGATGAACAAGCGTATCCGGTTCAGTATGAAAGAGCAAAACCGAAATCATAATAAATCAAATCAGAGTCTGTAAGTTTAATACCTACTATGGCTGTTTTATTCTATTTAAGTTTATGAGAATAGTATAGCTGGAATTAGATTTTGAAAATCTGGTTTGTATAATTAGAGAATGCGTAGCAGCTATCAAGCGTTATCATTACCAATTCAATTACTGCTTTCATTTTTACTCAACTGTTCTTATTGATGCTTTTTTTATATTGTTTACTTAGCCTGGTTTTCTGAACAGAAATTGGTTGCGAAAGAGATACTGTTTTATACAGTATGGATGGGTTTATTTGATACCATTTTTCACAACTTGAAAAAGATAAAGATGTTATTTAAAAGGAAAGAAATATAAAGCCAAATCGTTATGGTTTATCATCACAATACGGCATTAATTCATTGATCTTTCTTCTTTGTGATACTCTTTACGAATTGCATCTATAATATCGTTATAACGAATAAACGCATCGTTGCGCGAAGCTGCTTTCAGCGTGGCATAATGAATAATATTGAGAATAGTAGCGCCGTTTACTTCGTATTTTTCTGCCAGCTCAGCTATATTGATGGATGGCTCAAGCGAAAAATTAACCGGCAATGTTTTTTGCCATAAGGTAAATCTTTCGCCTGCTTTTGGATTTGGAAAATGAATGATGCTGTGAAAGCGGCGCAGAAAAGCTTCATCTATATTGCTTTTGAAGTTGGAAGCTAAGATTAATAAGCCGGGATAATCTTCAATACGTTGCAATAAATACGACACTTCCTGGTTGGCATAACGGTCGTGCGAGCTTTGCACATTGGTACGTTTACCAAAGAGCGCATCGGCTTCATCAAAAAACAAAATCCAGTCTTTACGTTCGGCTTTGGCAAATATTTTTTCTAAATTTTTTTCTGTTTCGCCAATGTATTTGGAAACCATTTGCGAGATGTCTATACGATACACATCTTTATCAAACTGTTTTCCCAACAAAGCGGCGGTAAGTGTTTTACCGGTTCCCGGCGGACCATGAAACAGGATTCTGTAACCAGGTTTTATTTTCCGTTTCAGAATTTCATCGTCCATAATTTTTGGGTTGTGTTGCAGCCACACAACAATATCATTAATTTGTTCCAGCGTATAAGCCGTTAGCACCAAATCGTTCCACGTCATTTGCGTAGTAATTTGTTTAGCCGGAAAATCGGCACTGAATTTCGGAGCTTGTTCGCTGCCTGTTATAAGCTGGTGAAGCCATTCGGCTGACACAATAAGACGACCGCTCATCTGCGGTTCACCATGCTTTACAGGTTCCAGTTCAACAATGTTTTCTTTTAGTAAATAACCTTCGCCAAGCAATGCTTTTTGAATTTCGATTCGTTTTTCAAAATCGTTGCCGGCTAAAATAAATTGTGCGGTTTCACCGGTTGGTAATAATCCACGATGATTGGAACCACGAACGCCACCAAACTCAGGAAAATCGCCACCTTGCGGAAGCACTTCCTGGATAACCGATTCAAAAAAATTAGGTTGTAAATGCGGAATCAAAGCAATCAGCAAAATAAATTTTTCATCATTGCTCCAATGATTTTCGTTTATAAAAGGGGAATGAAAAGAAATCGGTTCTGATTGATTTATCGGTTCGTTTTTAAAATAATTATTCAGTCGTTGCAGAATCAGTTTGCGCAAAACGTCTATATCATTTTTTATTTCTCCGGTTGATTCGCTCATCATACTTTATAATCATTTTTCTAACACTTTACTATAAAAAAATTCACCTTTTCTAAATGATAATCTCGTCACATCATATCCTCCATTATTGTATTAACTCCTGCATATAGGCAGTGCCTGGTTTATTGATGATTCATTTAGGCTGCGCAACAGTTTTTCAAAAAGATGAATATTGCATTTGTGTTTATAAAGACACGATTGTTTGCCTTTTTATAAAACGGCAAGAATATCAAAAGTTCGAATTACACCCTTTTCTCCTAACTCATATACAGTAATAGATTTTAAATCTAACAAAGGCAGTAATCTCCGTAAAGAACCATCACAGAAGCCGCACAAAGGTTTATCTACATACAATACAGCGTGCTCCGCGGTGTAACTTTTACTAAACGCGTCAATAATAGCATCGGCTTCTGCATGTTCCATCACAGCCTGGTGTGGCGCCGTGCCGTATGCCTCTTTTACAAACTCTTTAACCTTAGCAATTTCTTCTATAGAACGCGAAGGCTGAGTTGCCTTCTTATTCCAATTGGTGCCGTATGTATGATTTCCACTTATATCAAGGCGCGCAAGTGTTGGGTTGCCTTTTTCCATACTGGCAGGCGGCAAACCAATTTCTTTCCTGAATTTCGCTAACTCATCAAACGTGCCGACAAGTCGTTTTTGTAATAATTTGGCAGTGGCTTCTTCTACTTCTTTTGCCACACCTACGCCACATTCCGGATCGGAAAACCGACACCAGGTGCCATCAAATTTACGCCGGTACGTGTGCGGTTCTGCTGTTTTGATTTCTGCATTGTAATTCTTCGCCAGGTCGCCTGTAACTTCTTTAATATTTGTAGGATCTTTTATTTTTTCTTTCAATACGGTTTCTTCCAATGCTTTCATTTCTTTCGATACAAGCGATCCGGCTTCTTTTTCATACTTCGCCATTTCGGTAAGCGCCTTCTCCATTTTTGGCACATCTTCCAAAGCACTAATACCTTTGGCTAATTCTGATATTTTAGAAGCATCTGCTGCTGTTTCTGCGCCTTTGGCAAGCCTGAGTTTGGGCAAAGCTTCCATGATTAATTTCAGCTTTTCCGATTTGCCCAAAGCTTCACCTATCTTCATAAATAAGCTTGTTGCTTTCACCGCTTTGCTAACGGCAGCTATCTCTTCTACACCAACCAATGCTAAAGCAATTTCTGTTAATAACTTACCCAGCATTTTACCTAAAAACCAGCCGCGGTCAAAGTATCCTTGTTCAATAAACTCTTTTGTAATTTGAGTACCAATATATCGTCCTACATGATAACCTATTTCTCTGCCATCCAAAGCAAATAAGGCAGCGCCAAATAACCCTTTCAACACGCCATACATTTCCTTTAATACCTCGTAAGGCTCATAAGCCAGCCTTACCTGCGTTTTTGTTAGCAGCCATACTATTTCTGCCAATCCTTTTATATTGTCCCACAAGTCTTCCAATACACCGACATCCATACCCAGCGAAAAGCCGGCATTGAATTTTAGTGAGTTAAATGCTGTGTAATCTGCCTTCATCGCTTCCCAGCTTTTTCCGAATACATCTCCTAAGCCTGCATCATACAAACCAAGAAAGAAATTTAATCCCCACTGCTGGTTAAGTATATTTTCAACAGCAACGTCGGCCCGGCTTTTCTGGCTGATAATAGCCGTAGAAATTTCAGTTACTTTCGGTGCACTTACAACATCGGCACCTTTACGCATGGCTCGCAGTTGTTCTTCGGTTAATGAATTTAATTTGATTACGATTACGCCATCGCTGTAACCGGATAAAATTTTCGCTGCCGTTTGCCAGTCTCCATCTTTAATTGCCTGATCATATTGTTCTGCACTTTGCGCCTCTCTTACGCTGCTATCTACTTCTTCATACAAAAACATGAAAGCAGACATGGCGTCTATAGCATCCGGAGCTTCTATAGAAATACTAAGCTCACCAAGCTGGTCTAAATTGAGCTGGCTAAAAAGCAATTGCATTTCTTCGGAAGATAAACCGGCTAAATGCGTGGCGGCTGCATCCCAGTCGCTTGCGCCAATATCTGTAAGAAATTCTTTGTATTGATCTGTTTTACCATCTTCTGCAAACACCTGTTCAATCGTTTGTATCGCCAGCTTATGCATGGCTACATTACCTTCTAGGTTTGCCCTGATAAAACTCTTTATCATGGCTTCGCTTAAGGTAGGTAAAACAACAGGTCCTTCTATTGAATCCTGGTCTTGCATCAACCGTTTAAACTCATCAGGAATAATGTCTTCGTCAGCCTGGTTATTTGCAGGTGATGATGGGATTTTTTCGACAGAGTCGTAAGAAAGATATTTTGGATTTACCCAGCCCCAAAAGAACCATTTGGCATCTTCGTTTGCCTGTTTTGCCCAAACCTGGTGATAATATTCTCCTTCAGCTATTTTATAAAATTTTGAAGCGGGTATTAATGACTGTAACGGTTCTGTGCCGCCGGGTTTATGAATATTGTGTAATACAAAATCTGCCGGCAACGGCGATGGAGATAAAATGGTACCAGAGATTGCTTTATCTTTCAGAGGTATATCTTTTTCTTCTTTATAATACAAAGGCCCTAAAAAGCTTAGCGATGGCAAATCGCCATTGCCTTCGCACTGAATGGTTTTGGGTTGAACAGAATTGCTGCTTTGCTGCACCACATGCGTTAATTCGTGCGCCATCAATTTTTTACCAGTCTCTGTTTCAGGCTGATATTGCCCGGCACTAAAAACAATATCATTACTATGCGTATAAGCCAATGCGTTTATACTTTGTGCCGATTGGTTTGCAGAATTATCTGTATGCAATTGCACGTCAGAAAAATCATACCCGAACTTTGGCTCAAAAAAACTTCTTTCGTTATTTGTTAATGATCTTCCTTTTCCATGTAATGAACTGATATAACTTTCAGTAGTTGTATTTGCAACCGTTGCATCGTTATTGCTTTCTTTACGTTGCAGCTTTTCTTCTTCCTCGCAATGGGAGCATTTACGTTGCACATGTGTAATAGAAGGCTTAAAGAATGTTTGTTGCGCACTTGTGTCATCGCTCTTCCGCATTACACTATCTGCCATAGAATCTGCTTCCTGTTCATATATATCGCCGGGTGCATTAATTGAAAGTTTAGGCTGAATAAAAGCAGGCGAAAAGAACGGCGCACGGCTATCTTTCTGCGTTGCGGAAGGATTTGCTGTTTGCTTCGTTTGTTGTGCTGTAACCATAATGCGTAATTCATTAACACCAGTCAATACTTATCATATCTTTCATCCACGGTAATCGTATGGTTGAAAAACCCCACGGTAATTTATCTAACAAAATATCTATTGTCTTTTGTTCAACGGTGAGTAACCAACCGTTTTCTTTTGTTTCCAATCTTCCTTCGCGTTGTAAGAAAGTGCTGCGTAACGTTTCCAGGGAAGTATGTTTTAACGGCGACCAATAGTTGATAACAGATTGCAATAATTTCTCCGATTCTTCTTTTTCTTTACTTGTTATTTCAATGTTAGCAGGTAAGGTTTCTTCGGTTGATAAACCACATATTATTTTTTGAAGAAACAAATTAAACTCGGCTACTTCCGTTTCGGCGGTTGCTAAATAATGTAATAATAAAACAGCGCGTTTGCAGGCATCGTCACTGATAAAAACTTTATCAAGCAATAAGTTAAGCTCAACAAAATACATTTCTAAAAACGGATGCAGCAAAACAATACCGCTGTTGATTACATATTGCATATCATCAACTTTATCATTACCAAGCTTTTGTTTTTTCTTCTGAGTCCTTTTTATCTGCAACCGAATCATGTCACTTATTATATCCGTTTCATTTGCACCAGTTTCTTTGATACTTATATCATTATGTTCCGGCGACTGAATTGATCTCATGAATCCTTTGTTCAACTATATTTTTTACAATTGATGTTTGGATGATGTTACTTCCTTCATTCGCATACAACCTGATAAAATGAGCTGTAGAAACATGTGATTGCACAATTAATTTCTTTACAATATGCTCAACAATTTTACTTTTATTTTGATGATTGTTTACATAATAAGACAAACAATCATTCCATATTTCTAACCTTATTTTATCGCTTTTTTTATTTGATGATAATGAAATGAAAAGAGCAAATAAATCTTTATAAATAAGTAACCAATCATCATCTTCTGCAGGTAATATTTGATTGAATAATTCTGCTAAAAAATTGTCTGAAAACTGGCTGATTAATCTTTTTATAACAATATTTTTTTGCTGATTCTTTCTTTGCAACCATGCCGTAATGCTTTGCCAGTCTTGTTTTGTGAATTGCTGATGCATCTCTGCTTCCCAGTCTTTCACGTATGTTGCAGCAGCAAACCAAGGTTTTGTTCCCGTCTCCAAAAAGTAAAGAAAAGCTTCGCGTACTGATTGTTGTTTATGAATGATTTTTACTTCGTCTCCGTTAGCAGAATTTTGTTTTTTTATAATTATTTCTCTCCTGATTTCCTGCAAAAAATGTTCAGTAAAAGACTGCTTTATATTTTGTAAGGATATAATTCCCAAGTCAATCTGTAATATATCAATACGAATGATTTCATCATCCGGCACAAGTTCATCAAACAAGTTTTCGAGCAAGGTTGGCAAATCATTTTTCAACACCTGGCTAATTGTGTTTTGTATAACTTGTGCATTCTCTTGTTTTGTTGTTTTCAAAACCACATGCTGCTTATATATGATGTGCCGGTTCAACAAAATGATGTTTTAAAATCTGGTAAATACAATCACTTTTACTAAATAAAACGTTTTATTGTGCGCAAACATGATCTATAAAAAATTCCTGTCCGCCAATGGTAAAGGTTGTAATATCTCCTTGCATAATTAATGTTCCCATTCGGTCATTTGCCATTATTACCGATGTCTTTACATCTCGCATTTGAGCCGGTATTTGTGCAAGCTGACCTATGAAAGTATCGCTGTCATTTACAGAAAAATTCTGGTCGCCGCCCTGAGATAAAAACCGGAGCGTAATCTTTGTTGGCTGGCTTGCGCTATTCGAATAATCGAATTGAATAGCGATATTGTTTATCTGCAAACAATTGCCGCTTCCAAAATTTTGCGGCGCCTGCGCAATAAAGGCAACACCACCAAAAGCATTGGAGTTTCCGGTTTGATATGCCTGCACTTTTCCTATCACCTTTTGCGGTGTAGTAAATATCGTTTCACCTTCCTGCTGACCTACCTGCGGACCATACACAGTACCTAATACAAACGGATCTTCAAACTCAATACAGACAGGCTCTGCAGACGATTGATAAACCTGTTCTTTTGTATCGTTGGCAGTAACGCCATTTCTTGTGTAAGAAACAGTAAGTGTTACTGTAAATGAATTGGAATTTAACTTCCTTTCTAATTCGATAACACTTATAGCTGATGGCGCTTTTGTGTTTTCAAATATGTCTTCAATACCATTCACTGTCCACTTATAATTGTCTGCATTTACATCAACCAAAACCGGCTGTATCATCTTTCTGCCGGCAGCATCTTCACTCTCTTGAATTGTGAATGTAGCATCAGGTTTTATAATCGTTATATTGATTGATATGTCTTTGTACGTAACAGCCGTTGTTATTGTTTTATCAAGATCTGGCAATAACGGGCGCAGATATAATATGTTCTGCTCGTCGGTTAATAAATTCAGATTGCCGGGATTTAAAACATTAGCTGATGAGAAAGGATCTTGCGCCTGGTTTGTATCTGTTACCAAAGGCTTCGCAATGAAAGGATATGTCTTTTTATCCGTGAATACATATTCGGTAGAAGCAATATTGAATTCAGGTATTTCTGTTGGCGGTGTTGGTTCCTGCGGCTGCAAAATATAAGCAACCGGCGAACAATCGGAACAACATAAATAAGGCACATAAAAATCGGCGATCACTACATTATCTGCAACTCTGTATCGGCTGGAAACCAGTTGCAGCCTGGCTTGTGTAAGAAAATCAAGAATCGTTTTTTTATTGTCTGATGTTATATTGGCAGATGTACCAGCTAAGTTTTGAATCAGCATCATAGTATTCTGATCTAATAAATCAGAAGCCTGAACGGAACCCGATAACTGAGACGTCATTGTGTTGGCAGGTTGTGCGAATACAGACGTGCGCATGTCTTCTAAAGCTGTATCAAATGCCTGTGCCGCTATCTTACCCGGCGTAGCAGATGCCTGTGGTTTTTCACTTGTTGTCTTATTTTCAACCCTTGGTTTACCGGCAACATTTTCTTTTACAACCGAATCTTTTTTATCTTCTTTTGCTGCGGCTTTTGCTTTTTTATATCGCTTTTATCCGGTGTTATTTTTGGCGCTTTTGCCATGAACAATTTAGTACCGGTTACTGAAGAAGCGGCTTCTTTTATGTTTGTATTCTGCAAGGCAGAAGACGTTGAAAATGCGCTTGTATTAGCCGTCAAATTACCTCTGGTTACATCGCTGTTTTGTATTGTTGCTTCGGGATGATATACCAATACAAAGGTTCCGCCTTTTGGCACGCCGGCTTTGTGTTCCAGCCCGTAATGCTTGTTGTAGTAATAATAAAAACTGCGTTGCAGTTCATACGTTTGTAAACGGCTTTTATACTCGTTTTGTAAGGTTAGCAAACGTTCATCAATACAATCATATATAGGCATACTAATTTCATTCACTAGCATATCCATTTCGATATCTTTAAAAAACTGTGCTGTTGCATTATCCGAATTCCCGATCGCATCATTCAAAATTTGCGTTACCGAAAGTGTAACGGCAACCAACGAATCGGCAAAGCGTTTATAAGCCGCAGCAAATGCGTTCATGTCTATTGTAGTAAGCGTTGCGGGCGTTATTATCTGCATCAGCGATTCTACTGCATCTATATAATTGAACAAATGAAAATACGGAAACAGGTTACTATTATTTATACTTAACGGAACCGGATTTATAAATACACCATTGCTTAAATAATTTAAGTAAACACTGCCGATTGTATTAGCATTTGGCGCACAATATTTACGCATAAAATCGCCTTTGCGATAAAGCAATTGAAAGACAGGCAGATTGATGTTTATAACATCGGCAGCCTGCAACTTAAATGTGCTGAAAGATAGTGGTGTAAGCTTTGATTTCACGCCTTCCGTAGCGGTCAGTTTTTCGTTTATAATCTCTTTGTTTACAGCTTTACCAACCGTAGCGGAAAGCTTGGCTACCGGCGGATAAGGCAGCCTGGTGATAAAGCAAAACGGCGTATGCACTTTGCATGAAAACTCACTGATTAGTAACTTATAATCTGTATCTAAATCCTGCATATTGCATTGCGGCAATGCGCCGGTTCCTGTTGGCAACTGGTCAGCAGAAATGGCAACGACATCAAATGGTAAATTATAGTTTTTACGTTGTTGCAGAATGTTAAATAAAGCTGCCTGGTAATTGAGACCAATATGCCCTTCGATTCGGAAAAAATTATATCGCTCAATATCATATAATAAAGGTTCTGTAACGGCTGTATTGTTGTTATACAAATAGGAATTATAACTCAAATTAAAAGCTGCATTGCCACGTATTGTTTTGTAATAGCTCCAGTATTTATACAGTTCTTTATTTGCTTCGTTTATGGTATAGTAATACGGTATAACGCGTTGCGATAAGGTTGCATCCTGATATAAACCTGGTAAAATTTTTATAGCGAAAGTCCTTAAATCTGCCGGTGCAACAGTAACAAATTCACTAACCAGAATCTGCATCCTGCGAAATAAAAACTGCGATTCAGACACTTCGTTTTCCTGCCTGGCAAATAAGGGTGAATAAATGAAATAAGTACGATACATATCTTTCGCAAAGTCTTTCGTAGTAGCGGTTGCAGCGCCTAACACAACGTGCAAAGGAAACAGGTTTTCATCAGGACAACAGGCAGATAATAACTGCGATACTTTTACCCGAAACTCATAATACGCTTTGATAAGATCGTCTATAAAATCGTAGAAATATTGAATGAAAACAGGATAACTTTTTAGTATTTTATCACGTGTTGTTTTTAAATCATTTAATAAAGTGGGAAAGCCGGTTACTGTTGAATCAAATAAATCTTTGTATTGATTATAACAATAATTGTAAGCATCGGAAACGGAAGTTAAAGTCGCATCATCAACTAATTTTACAAAGGCATTAATAACATCATCGGTTGTCTTTAAATCGGTGTACGGAACATTAAAACGTTTCAGATTAATCTCCGGCGCTTTTCCTGTAAAAGATTGTAACGGCCGGATGCCAGAACTCATGAATCCGGATGATAACGTTTTTCCTTTTGCTGCGCCGATTGTCGTAACTCTTAATGGTCGGCTTAGGGCTGATGTAATCGCCGCATTTTTCAGGTTTAGAACCGGCTGTTTTATTTTTGTAACATCAATTTTTCCTGTTGCCGTCTGTTCCTTCTGCAACACAGGCAAATCGCTTTTCTTAACCAGCAACGGGCGTAGATTCAACAACATTTTTTCACCCTTGTTGTTACAGTCAAACATGTCGCAGTTCTTCAAATCCATCTCACTCATTTCTAAAAAAAGAACAACGGCATAATCATCCAACATTTTATTGGCATTGGCAGATGATATTGTTTGGGCGCCACTTTTTACATCGGCTTCCAGCGCATCATACTCTGCATCTGTTAAGAGAGAAAAGATGCTTTTGTTCTTGTTGAAAGCGTTATAAAAAGGCAAATCGCCGGGATAAGTAAAAGGCAAATCTTTGGGTTGATCAATACCAGCATAAGGCAAATAATACGTATAATCTTTGGGTTCTTCCTGTATAATAAGATAACCCTGCGAAGTGACCCCACAGCCTTTTGTAATGGTGATGATGCCGGGCTTTTGCGCCAGATCGAGACCGCACACAATACCAATTCCAATCAGTTTATTACGAGTCCACCGGTTCTGCTGATCAAGGTAATTAAACAACTGGTTCAGGTGATCATTTGTAAGCACCTGGTCGGCTTCAAACACCATATATTCATTTGATAAAAATTCGGTTTCGTTTGCCATAATTATTGCGTTTTAAATGATCCCAAAATGGTTCTGCCCAGCATTACCGGGTTGGTATCCCGGCTGTCTTCACAATCGTGCAAGGTTGCCACAGGATATTCGCTGTGGAGATAAAAAAGTATATTGATTAATGCGTCGTTTGCTATTTGTAATATATTGATGGTTGCTTTATCAGCCGTATAATTTGCTATTGCTGCAAGCCAGTTTTTATAAGCCACTTCAAAGCGGCGCATGTCTTCATTATTCAGCCAGCATATCTTAACAAGCGTATGCGCCGGCGCTTCTCTGCGCATCATATTTTCAAAATAATCGCGGAAAGCCATGTTCTTAAAATGAACCGGCCAATATGGCAATATCACCGACATGCGAAATGAAAACGGATCTTGTTCACCACAAAAATCGCAATCTGCGTCAAGACAAACCGGTGGCAAAACAAACGATGTATTGCGCGGTCGTAACAAGAGATGTTCAACCAAATGCAAACCTTCCGAATTACATTCTTTTTTAAAATTTAAAACGAAATTTTCTATTGCTGTATTGGCTGTTACTTCATCATCAAAATCATTGCTTAGCGCCTGTTTGTTACCATTATTATCCTTTATAATAACCTGTTGTTTGGCACCTGATATTTCTATTGAATAATGGTCTTTGTTTTTTGCCAATTCAATAAACGAAGCAATAGCAGAAGCTGCATCAACTTCGGTTTCATAAGTCGTTGCTGAAGTAATGGTATTACCATTTTCGTCTGTAAAAACAAACTGAAATTTAGCCGGCGAATCTGTTGTTGCGATAATATCAGCCTGTGTAAAACAATATAAAAAACGGCGTGTTATATCAGTAATACCGGCAAGCCTCGCTGATTTTTTTTCTAAGCCGGATACATTATCTGTATTCCATAAAGCAGCTGTATTTACCGTAAAATTTTGCGGTGTATTTGCGGGTGCCAACGGAAAATAATTGGTTGCTTTTGCACGCTCATAACTCAACTGCGGGTACGCTTTTATAAAATCAATTTTATTATTTGCCAGTTGCGAAGGCGTAATTTTTGTTTCTTGCTGCGTATCATAATCTAACGAATACATTAGCAAGACATAATCGTTGAACGATTCTGCAAAGCGAGCCATTAAATGATCTAAAAAGCGGTTGCGCCGGTCGGTAAATGTTTGATTGGTTTCGTATAATTTTTGCCAGTCATTTGCTAAAAGTAAACTTGAATCCTGGCTGCTCAAAACCGCTTGCAGCAACGAATTGGCGCTGCCGTCTTCTTTATAAACTTCCGTTATATCTTTTATATCATCTAAATACTGACCATAATAAGTTTGCACAATTGCATCAGTAGAAAACAAAGCTTTCGCGCCTTGCAACTGGCTGAAAAAATCGGCAAGTAACTGATCATAAAACAACAGGTAAGCTTTTAATTGTTTCACCTGCGCCTTTCGTTCTTCTGTTGCGTTGGGAGGCAAACCGGCAGAGCCAATGCCATACGTTTGCGGAAACAAAGAATTTATGGAAGTATATTCATCCAGCTTTATGTACGTTCCAACAGGTATGGATAAATCATCTGCGTGACCTGTCAGTTTATTACTTCTGTTTACAGCATGAAGCCAGCGTAACGTATCGCGCACTTCGTTCAAAACAGGCAAATAAGGAAACCTGTTTTTATAAAAAATAATCTTTGATCGTGTTTCAGAAAAAAGAGGCTTATGCCATAAAGTTACCGGCATACACCACGCTTTACCCGTTTGCGTTGCAACAGCTTTTCCGGCTTTGTCATACTTTGTCATGCGAAATCCGCGCACGGCCTGCACACCCGGAATATCCATAATAAGACTGATAATATCAGACGCATAAATGGTTTGCCGCAACTGCGCTTTTTCAAGTTCAACTGTATCAATAAAACCATGTTCCAGCTTAGGTCCTTCAAATATTTCATCAGTTGTATAACCTTTTGAAACCAGATCTTTCAGCAGGTAAAAATGTACGGGTGGATTGAGGTATTGTTCAATGGCATAAAACACTTTTGCCTGCACATCATCCATATCGGTATCGGACGTAATATCTATATCACAACAAATCGCAATTTCTTCATCCGGAATGGTATCAACACTTATAAAATCTTCACATAAATTCCGGTTCTCGTGCAGCTTTTTCACAGCCGTTTGTACAATACGTTTCGACTCCTGAATTTTATAGATATACAGGTTGATAATTTGCTGTGCAAAGGAAGCTGAAAAGAAAGCCTGCATATCAGCCAGCGTAATGGTTTTGCCCGATGGCTTTAAGTCTATGATGATTCCCGCTTCCAGCGTTGCTGTGTGTGTAGCAGCGTCATTTTTTATTTGGAAAGAAAAATCAACCGATAACTTCCAGTTCTTACCATCAGCCGTAACCGATGCTATAACATTCGAGAGCGAGTCTTTATCTGCTTGTAATAAACCGGTATTTACATTTGTATCATTCCAGGCAGGAAGAATGACTGTAAAGCTTACTGCGCCTGCTTTGTAGTCCGTTATCGCGGGACTTAACACTTCTAATTCGCCATTGTTTAAATTACCTGCCTGCGGGTCATCTTCCAAATCGAGCAGCGCTTTATATAAGCCGGAAATATAAACCGGGTGCGGTGTTGTTTCAAACGTCAAACTATCTTTCTTGCAATCGGCGAAGAAAGGAACTTCGGCAGCCGGCGTTGTAATATCATTCGTTGTATAAGAATCACCGGCAAACAGCCAGGCGTTGTTTATACCCGGAATATCTATCAAAAGTTTGCGGTAATCGTTGCTGGTTAACGGCGCTTGTGTAAGAATGTTTTTCGGAGTAAATAATGCCTGCGAAGAAGATATTTTTCCATCATTACCTGTGAGCAAATCTTTCATCGGCAGACCGGCGCGATAACCCAATTCTGTAATGGCAAAACAAAGAGCTTCGAGTATGGTAATGCCAGGATCATGTTCGTTATAATCCGTCCATAAACGGCTGCCAAGTTCTTCAATATATTGCAATCCTTTACTGCGCAGAAAAGCATAATCTTCATCAGCGTTCAGCACCGGATTTTTTATAAGAATTGTTTCTTCAGCCATTACAATTGCAGTTTGCGGGTGATTGAATGAGGTGTTTTACAAGCGTAGTTTCATCATAATAAGAAACCAGTATCGAGCGCGCAGTTGAAGCCACGGCTTCTTCAATGTTGTAATTTTTCTTTACAATACTGTTGTTTTCATCACGTATAAAATGGTTCATTTTAAAGCAGGTAACGTAATCAACATATTCTCTTTCTTCTACAAAATTCAGCACAACCGATTTTTCTATTTTGCCGCCAAACTCAATATCACGACCACTTTCATAAGCCCACGGTGTAAGAAATTTTTCAATCTCATCATTTAAAAGTGTCGTGTAAAAAACAGCATCGTGGTTTGGTAAAAAACTAACTTCAAAATCAAACTGCACTTCTTCAAACTGCGGATTGGTAACATGCAGTTTTACAAACGGCGAAGTCAGTTTTTCCAAGTATTGCTGAATTTCTTCAATCAAACCAACACTTGTATAAGGACGAAGCAGGTTGGCATATAAACGGTTGGTTAAATCGGGCACCGTTACTAACATCACATGTCCCGGCAATACTTCACTGTACTTGGTTTCGCCTGTATTTTGATTGATAATAAAACCGGTATGATTGATACATTTTGTTTTGTGTACCTGCGGAAAATAATCAAGCACTAAACGTTCATAATCCCACGCCGTAACAGCGCGATGTTTATGACGCAACCGCTCGCTGACTCTTATATAAAAACGCTCATCCGTTTCGTGCAAACGACCGCCAAAAGAAGCGTAAGGCTGCTCTGTTTTTTTGATAGCAGCGATAGGTACCACCGGTTTGCTGATGATATTTGCCGGAAGTGCTGTTTTGTATTCTATCCCTTTGGAAAGGTCTTGTACAAAGCTCGCTTTTGCTGCATTCGTTCGTATAGAAATCAGTTTACAAACAGCATCAGTATCATGATCTGTTACCAGTTTTATCCATATACACAAAGCATCCGCGCGCGTGTTACCGACAGTGGCATTATCAGGCAGCGTTATCGTTACAATACCGGAACGCGTGAGATTATTGGTTTCATCAATTACTGAAGATTTATCGAAAGGCAACCAATTATTGTTAGCCAAATAATACCACTTTAACTCAGTCATATTTTTCAGCGGATTGCTGCTGCCATCAGACACTTCAAAAAGCATGGATAATGTTTCGGATGGAAACGCATCTTTCAATCCAATCCAAAGCTCGCCGCCATCTGTATTTGACGAGTTATTATCGAGATTGAAAACAGGCAATAAGGTTATATTATCATCAGTAAGCAGCGAGTGCATTTCGCGCGTTCCAAACGGTTCGATATGATGATAAAATACTGTGCTGTTGATAAACGATTCTTCTGTATTATCCGTAAAATCAATTTCGTCTTTTGCAGAATACTCAATGCTGATTCCGTTAGCTATCAGTTGTGGCGCGGGCGAAACTAATTTTGGTGGCGGAACAGTATAAGTTGCTTTATTACCATTCGTTGTTACTTCTACGCTTGTTGGCTCAAACGCTTTCTGTGTATTGGAAAGATATGTTGCGAGGCTGTAATTATCTGTATCTAACTGTAGTTTTATAAAGCCTGAAACAGCATCAATTGTATAATCTGTATTGCCGTTAAATTCTGCTTCTGTAAAGGGTATGTTTCCTGCTTTTAAATCGTCTAAAGTGATATCAGAACCGGTGATGTTTGTACTGGTTGCAATTGCAGTTGGTTGCCAGTCGCCTGCTGATAATACAAACAGATTTACCGGTGCCGTTAATTTATCTGCAGCAAGTTTAAAAAACTCGCTATTAAATAGGTTATCACTTTTTTCACTGATTTCAAAGCCGTTGCCGGGGCTTGTTTTTGCCAGGGCAAAAAGCGGAGTGCTAATGTTACTGGTAATACTTTGAAAAGAAGTAGAGGCCTCCTGATAAACAGACTCACTTTTAGCTAATTCATTATAGGCAACATCTAATGCTAAAGCCATATCAGGAGATTGCCAGTCAATATCAATTGTTAGTTCTGTAAGATGTTTCTGGAAGATTTCTTCGCTGCCAATAATAAACGAAGCGTTCTTATCAGGAAAGTCTCCAAACGGCTTGAAAGGCTTGGCAGCATTGATTTTTCCATCTTTGCTCTGCAGACTTATATTCTTAACGGCTGCTGATACTTTTACCGTAAGGCGATTCATCTGTATCTTTTTTATTTTTTGATAAGATGAATAATTGTTTACTAAAAACTGAGCTACCGGAAGCGTTGTATTCAACTTGCCATTGTGTATTTTCTCCGAGTACGGAACCACCGGCGGCACATCGCCTGTTATATCAACTTGTAATGTAAATGAAGAACCATCAATAGCAACCGTATAAGAAGCGGCCGTGTACCAGTTTTTCTTTGTGGTGAATTGAATGGTAAATATATCAGCCAAATCATTTTCGGTGATGCCGGATAAGTTATCACAATCAAATACAAATGCAATGGAGCGCTTGCCTTCATGTAAGAACAATACATTCGATGCAACCGCAAAACCGATGCTGGCAGCCGTTATTTTTTTGGGATTACCAAAGGCAAACCAGGAGTTGTCTGCGCTTGTTAGTTTGCCACCATTTCCATCATCCGAATCAGCAATCGGCGAAGCATATAAAACCGCATTGGCTTCTTTACTCAGATACAGTGATTGTAAAGATTGCACCGTTGTTTTTTGCAGTACCACATCGTTTACAACACTATAAAAAAGATCGTTGTTTGCAGCATCTTTACCGGCTTTAAAAGTGGTTTCTTTTGAAAGTAAATATGGCTCCGCGCTTTTTTGCAATTCAAAAAGAAGATGTACAAAACCCGGTTCTGCATTGCGATTCTTTAACTGCAAAACATCTTTATAATAAAAGTCAAGATGGTTTTGTGTAAACTTGTTCAAATGGTTTTGCGCATACCGAAACAAACGCAGGAACGCTAAGTAAAGCGCGTAATGCGGCTGGTGCGCAGGATAGTTGTTAAGTGTTTCTTCAAGATAAGCCGGCGTCTTACTTATGATGTTAATAATACCATTGATAAATAGTTGTAAAGGGCCGGTAAATAAATTATGCGTCAGCACATGACTGATGTCGTCTTTTACATCTGCGCCTTGCAATGTGATTTGCGGAACATCAGGCGATGTTATATCCCAAAATTTACTCAGCTCAGATGGATGGAAGCTGCCTGAAAAAAACACCGGCGACACCGGCATTAACGGATCAATATATTGTAAAGACTCATCAACCAGCGATAATGGCGCATCTCTGAAACTGATATAATAGTTGTATAATAAAGCCAGCGGCAAGGCTAAGTTGGAAGTGATAGCAACAGATAAAAAATTACTGAAACGAACATCATCCGGCAAGTGTTTTACACCTGCATCCAACTGCATCGCGAGTGTAAACACAAGATCAAAAATTGTCTTGAAATGCTTTTTGGCTTCGCCGCTATTGGCCGCATCAAGAACTTCATCTTTAACGTTCGTAATAAAGGGTGTAATGTCTTTGATTTTCCAGTCGGCTATAGCAGCAATAATTACCGATACATCGCTTGCCATAAAGTTTTGCCAATCGCCTGTAAACTGGTTTGTAGCATCGTAATAATTAAGATACGCGCCATACTTTTTTGCAAATAAAATAAGCTGCGCCGTGGTACGCTCATCTACCCTGGCGTACTGAGACAACAAAGCCTGTAAAGCACGCTCCAACTGGCTTGTACCACTGTATTGCAAAAGGTCGGTATCGTAACAGGTATTTGCCATCAGCGTAGTTCAGTGCCTTCTTTTTTATAATACGGGTAAACAAAATTGAACCGTGAATTTGTTGTGCGAACCGAGTATTCAATGATGATAAGAATAACGCCTTCAATATCCCTGCTGTCATCAATAGTTACGCTATGAAGGTCTATTCTGGCTTCGTAAAAAAGGATAGCGGTTCTTATCATTTCGCGGATATATGTCTTGAATGTTGTGGACATAGATTCAAAGACCATTTCATCTAAGTTGCAACCATAATCAGGCACCATAATACGCTCGCCTTTTCGCGTGGAAAGCAGTATTTGTAAGCTTTGATGAATATCCGCTTCATCACTTACCATCTCAACTGCATCTGTCGTGTTATTAAACACGGGTGGAAACGTCCAGCCGGTTCCTAAAAATGATTGTGTCATATTAACCTCCTATCATTACGGTAAAACAACCAAGTATAATGGTTCCGCCATGCGCCGTCGGATCGCCCATACGGGCAGCCGGTTTGCCGCCAATTAATACTGAAGACGAACCGCTAACAATCGCATCCGGCGGACCGGCACAAGTACACATGTCACCAACACAGGCGGCAGGCAAGCCACCAATTAAAACGGTAGGTGCGCCCGGCGGTAAAACAGGCCCACCTACATGCGGCGATGGTCCGTTGAACATGGGGCAAACATGCATATCGCTGACTCTGGCTGCAAAAGGCATTTGACTATTATTAATTGGTTATTGTTACTTGTTTTGAACCACAGCAACACACAATGTATTTGTGTTGCTTATCTTCTTTGTGTGATTTATATAACATCCGCATAAATGTTTATTAACAACGATGTTGAACCGGAGCATTTCCGCTCGCTACATAACCGGTATTTCTGTTTCTTTTATCTTTCATAATTCACCTAATTAATCATTACCACGCCGCCTTTTATGGTTGCGGTTCCCGAACCTTCTACGGTTGCCGATGGCGCTGAAACCTTTACGCTGCCGCTGCCGGCATCTATAGTTGCGCCGCCAGCACTTAGCGAGAAATTTCCTGATGCACTCAGGGTAATGTTGGCAGCTTCTATCTTCAAATCAGCACCGGCTTTAATATTCATGGCTTTACTGCTTTCAATTGTTACAGCAGAATCATCCATCGTTATTTTATTACCGTTTTCATCTTCAAGCTGTATCAGTTTATCGGCTTCGCTGATGGTTACTTTCTTTCCAACCGGTGTTTCTATTTTTAATGATTTATCAGCATCGTTAAAAATCATTTTCATACCGCTGCGTGTTGTAAATCCCTTCTCATCATTCTGGTCGGAAGCGGTAAGCGGCGCGGGTTTGGCGCTGCTGTTCATCATTCCTAATACAACGGCATAACGCGGATCATCATTTAAAAAACCAACTATCACTTCATCACCAATTTCGGGTCGAAAAAAAGAACCCCGTTTATCGCCTGCATCCAATGTGCTGATGCGGCACCAGATGCCATCTTCCGATTCGGTAATAATGGGCAGGCGAACCCGGATTCTGTCCTGGCTTTCGGGATCATTTTCCAATGCGGTTACCTTACCAACCTGCAAGCCGCGCACAGCCGGCAACATATTAGCAGCAGGTGCTGTTGTTACTTCGGATGTATTGGTAAATAAGTCGTTTGACAAACCAAACTGAATATCGGTTTTCCAGGCGCCGTTTACAATTTCATGATGAATTCCCGACACGAATACTTTACCATTAAACCGATCGCCTACGCCACCGATATTAATGCAATCGCCGGGATTGATATTTCCATAACCACGAAAGCGCACGCGACCTCTGCAACGCGATAAACGGGCTTTTTGCAACCGTGCATTGACAAGGTTTTGCAGTTCATCTTCTTTTATTTCTTCACCGGCAAACAAGTCGTATTCGGCAATGTTTAATACAGTTCCCAAATCGTCTGATGTGATGTTTCCGTTCTCTTCAAAACCCGGCTCTTCAGCATCAGCTTTAGTGATTTCCTGGTTGGAATAATCCCATGTTAACGCCTTTATATTTTGATATTGATTGCGTGCATCCAGGTCGGCATCAAACTCTAAAATAGTGGCACCAAATACAGCATCAAGCACGGCCGTTCCGCTGAGGTCGGGCTTTTTTGCTGTCAGCTTTCCATCATTTACAAAACATAATTTTCCGTTGGCTTCCATACGCGACACAATAAAATCCCAATCGGTACTGTCGTATTGCACAAGCGATTCGTATTGTACGCTTGTGTCTTCAATATCGTGTTCCAAACCATATATATCTATGATTTCTCCGGCCGCTTCGCTGTCTGTGCTTTCATAGAAATATTTGTTTTTGCGGGCAATTGTCATCCTGACTGTTTTATCTCTACAATCCAGTATCAGCAAGGGTGAGCGGTCGTTTCGTATTTTTAAACTATGTCGTAAAACAAGTCCTTTGAACAACGACGTTTCATCGGAATGATAGCCAGCCATTATTTCTATTTCAGCACCCGGCTTGAAGGTATCTTCATTGCTGATTGTAAAATCCTGCGCTGCCGGATCGCCATCATATATCATCAGTTTTGCAGAAGGAATGCGGTTTACTTCTTTTGAGATGTTAATAGAAGCTACCTGGTAATGTGTGCTCACAGCTTCGCCATTTACTTTGATGGTAAATGTTACCAGATCTGTAGTCTGCGTTCCCGGCAATGATTGACTGAATGACATTTTTTTATTTTGCTACAGGCGGAAAAATCAACTTTGTTCCCGGCACGAGTTGTTTAAAATTGATAATCTTATTTACTTTGGCTACCTGGTAATAATATTTGCTATCGCCATACTCGCGATAACATAACAAAGGCAATGTATCGCCTTCAATTACGGTTCTGATATGAGACAAATCAGGCGATTGTTTACCTTCTTTTTTTGCCAGTGTAGCCGGGTCTATTGCACTTTGAAATGTACACTCAGCTTCTGCTCTTACCGGCGTTCCATCGGGCTTGAATAATTTAAAACTAACCGTCATGCTTGTGAGCTGGCAGTTATATATTAAAGGTCCCCATTGCAATTGTACATAGCGCGGCGAGTGTGTAGTGCTGTCGTATTTATAAACCACATCTTTAAATGTATTGAAGTCCTGCACAACATCCGGTTTATCTGCCGGTAAGCCGGGAACCGCCAAACCGGATAACAATCCGCCGCCGCCTTTTTTTACCACGCCGCTGCCGTCGAAAATGAACTTGAAAGTCATGTTCTGCGCGGGACGTTTGTTGAACGTTCGTACGCTTTCGCTGGAGCCTTGCCCGGTAATATCATTTGTCTCGTTACCATAGGTAAGTGAATATGATTCGGGATTGATTAATACTTCATATTCAACACCCGGAATCGCATCTTTGAAAGTGGCATCTTTATAAGCCACCAGCTTCATCTTTTTTAATTCACCTAATCCCATCAGCGTTCGGTTTTTTGTTTGAGAATATCAAGTACCTGCTCTACGCATTGTGCAATGATGTTGTTTGTATCTACCGGCGGTTTTGCTGATTTATTTGCTGCTGATGTATCGCTTACAATTGTTGTAATCTGCAGTTCCCTGATTTCGACCGGCATAGCATTATGGTTTATTGATTAATTAATTTGAACCACGAAGAAGTAAGAGTTCATAAGTCTTTATGTTGCTTATGAAGACTTTTATATTTATTAGAAAATTTCGCACGACAGCAACCAGGAAATAAAGAAACTAATAAGATTAATCATACGCGTTTTACGCTACCGAAATGCTGGCACTAACACTCGCGCCACCTAACAAATCGGCAACAGCACCTACCGCCGCGCCAACGGCAGCAGAAAGATTGAGCGTTTTGTAATACTCGTAACGCAAGGTGATAGATTCAATTACAATCTGCCCGTTTTCTGCGTTTAAACCTGCGATGTCATACTTGATGGGATAAGCATTGGCAATATACCAGGATGATACCGGCAAATGATCTGCATTAAGTAATGAAATCAATAAGTTGGTAGGTTGATAATTGAAATTTTCTATCGCGTCCAGGCACCAGGCAGTAACGCCGGAAACCAATGTCATACCGCGTTTCAGAACCAGATCCTGGTAAGTGGTACGACCGGGCAAACGATGCACAAACCGGTTTTCGCCACCTTCGTTGTACGTATCTACATTCACGCTAACAGTAAGCCCGGAAACTTCCTGGAAACGAAAATCGTTAGGCACCTGCGGAAAGATTTCGAACACAACAAGAAAATGAAAACCGGTAAGCGGATACTCGAACATGCTTATTCGTTTTGTATGGTGAATCCTTCATGCGCCAAATCAAGCTGCTCAATAGCTACATCGTTTCCATCGGCTTTTAAATCGGTTGATGTAACCTTTGTGGGCCAGGCATTTTTTATTTTCCATACAATTACCGGCGCTAAGGTTTCGTCAAGTAAACTGATGGTAATATCGCGCCGCTCAACGGTATTCATATTGATGGTATTGAACCAGTTATAAAACTCGTTGTCCGATTTGAAGATGCCGCGTTTTAAAACGATATTGCTGAACTTGCGCTGACCCGGCATTTTTATTTTGTGATACTCAGGACTGGCGCCATCGCGGTATTCAATCACGTCATTGGTGATGTCTAAACCACTTACATCGGTGAAGCCAATGCGAGTGCCACCCCAGTTTACCTGGAAGTGAAATTTTGGAAGTGGGTAGTTAGCCATAATGTATGTTTGTTTAGAAGATTACTCAAGTAAGAAAAACTAAGCCTGTTGTTGTGTCTGCGAAAAACGAAGAATGATAAATTCTGCCGGGCGAACAGGTGCCATACCAATCTCAACAATCATTTTACCATTGAGAATATCATCGAATGTCATGGTTTGTCCTAAACCGACTTTTACATAAAAAGCCTGCTCCGGTTTAGAACCTGCCAGTGCGCCAAGCCGCCAGAGGTTGGTAAGATAGTTTTCTATCATCGCGCGAATGCGCACCCAGGTATTTCCATCGTTCGGCTCGAACACAAACTGCATGGCAGCTTTCTTTACCGATTCTTCAACCATAACATAAAAACGACGAACCGAAATGTAACGCCAGTCATTGCTGTTGCCATCTAATGTGCGTGCGCCCCATACCAGAATACCTTTGCCGGTAAAGGCGCGAATGGCATTGATAGATTTACCCGAATTGACATCTATGTTTAAATCTTTTTGTGTATTGTCGTCTATCACTTCAGATGGCGCTACCACAGAGTTCAGGCTTACATTGGCAGGCGCTTTCCATACACCGCGCGTTCCGTCTGTTGCTGCATATACACCGGCTATGGCGCCGCTTGGCGGAAGCGTTGATATTTCCTGTTCAATTTTAGAAACGATCTTGCTGATGTCGGGGTGTGTTTGATATAAGCTTTGCTGAGCAATGGTTTGATATTGGTTTACAGAATTTTGAACTGAATTAATCAGCTTTGTTGTTCCGTTCATAATGGTATCCAAATCAGCAAGCAATGGCAATTTGATGGCCGAAAGCGTAGCACCATAATCTTTGGTACTTGCCGTTACACCAGCTACTGTAAAAGGTGCCAGCCACGATACATCGCCATAAGCAGCCGGTGTAAAACCAACGGCACCCAAATGCGTGTCTGTTGTTAAGGCGACATAATCGCCCAAATACTTTACCAATCCTGTGGAAGCGTTCTTGCCGGATGTTTGTAAATCGCTTGTAAACTTAGTGCCATGCACAGAAGCTTTTACATTGAGCAAACCATTTAATGCTGTTTGCATATATGCCATGAGTGCTTGTGAAGCGCTGGTTATTTCGGCATCGGAAGTAGCCCCGAGTAATGCGCTGCGCAGTTTGTTATAACCATCCTGCACGGTAACATCCGTTCCTCTTATTGCATTAACCATAGATGTTATAGCGGCACTATCTGCACTGGCTGTGTTCATGCTGGTAACAAGCGCATTTACGTTCGGGTCGGTTGATAGTGTAGTTAAATCAACAACTGTCGTCATCGCGGCATCGCTAAAGACATTATTCTTAATAACATCAAAAGCAATATCCTTGCTGTATGTTGTAATTAACCAGGGTGTATATGCGTTTCCGTAGTTTAAATTGTTGATACCAATCTGGTCTCTGAAATTTTGTATTGATTGTTCCCAGCCGCCGGAAATATTTTCTTTAATATCAAAAACGCAAACTCTGTCGCCTAACAAAGCGCATTGTTCTAAAGCCATTTGCTGAAGCGCATAAAAATCATTTTCGCTGCTTAATAAAACGGCATCAGGAAACAGCAAAATGGTTGGCTCATCGTATTTTTCTACGGCTTTAATACCGCCGCGTAAGCCTGTCATTGGTGTTGTGGTTTCATCGCCTTTATTCACAGACGTAACGCTATAATTACCTACCGATACAATATAACAATCGCCGCCGCCATTATCGTAAAAACTTCTTATGCTATCGTATAAAAAAAACTGGCGGCTTATATTGATTGCTTTCACCGCATTTTTATTAGCGGTATCTATCTGCACTTTAATATCGCCGGCTTTTATTTCGGGACCACTTCCGAAATAAGTTACAAATTCAAGAATGGATGATATTTTAGTCGGCAGCATGGTAAGGTCTTTACCGTTTTGCTGCGCCAGTTCTGTGTAGCCAATAAAAGCAGGAACTGCCGTTGCCACCTGTGCAATAGCGGGCGGAAAGGAAGGCATTTCATTTACATAAACACCTGGGGTTTTAATAGCGCTTTCGTTTATCTGTGCCATGAGGTAATTGTTTTTGGATGAGTACTTTTTATTTAATAATTAAGAAAGATTTCAGAGCAATCGTACGTGTCTGTTGCTGTGCTAAACCTGGCTAACCGTTGCGGGCTTGCACATGCAATGGGCGAATATTCCTGCGTGCCGATATTCAACTTTAAATTCAATGCTTTTTCACTTAACGGTATCGGTGATAACGAAGATGCCGTATGTGGTAACGAAGAAAAATGATAGATACCGGCAAGGTCGCTTACAGTACCATTTGTACTTAGTAATGTGTACTTCCATATCGTTGCCCGGTTTAAGAAAAAGATAGAATAAAAAGGTGAGCGAAGCGTGGTTCCGTCAAACATCCGGTAGTCGTCAGGTAAAGTATTATCGTTGTATAAATCAATCACAGCAAAAGCTTTATTCTTTTGTATTTCATCGTTTATATATATCATTTGCTCAGCACCATTTACAGTTAGCACATACTTGCCGGATTGTAAAGACGAAAGATCTAACGTAAAAGAATTTACTGCTTGTATAAAAGAAATGGTTTTAGAAATAACCAGGGCAGAATAATCTGATGCTATCGTATTGTAACCTTTCACTTCTATTGTTGCAGTTAACTGTGGTACAACGAATGGATACGTTGAAACAGAAGGTAATAAAGTCAAAATATCATTATCAGAAAGATAACGGTTCGCATCAATTTCAAGCCAGTCGTTACCAGGCGCAGGTGTTATGTTATGATTGCTGCGAATGGCACGAAACGTAACGCCGCCGGGCGTTGTGGCAATATCACCTGGCTTATAATTTTTTGTATTGTTATATGGCGTTGGCTGAGATAAAAAAGACTTGCCGTTATTGCTGTTTATATTCCGGTTGGTGAAATAATAAATCTTGTTTCGGGGAAACGAAGCTGGCAAATTTGTATAGTTAAAAAATGCCGGGTTGTTAAGCTGCAAAAAGAAAGTAAACTGTGCTCCTTCTGCCGGTAATATAAAGGGATTGGCGGTTGTATTGACTTCGATTCCGGTATATAATTCGTGCTGGTATTGTTTGGCAATTATATTATTTCCCCTTAACAAAAATGCCGTTTGTGCAGAAGGCTGAATAGTAAAATCAATACAAGCTCCATTTGCATAAAACTTATGTAATAATTCGAGAGTAAACAAAGGATTATATTGTATGCTTGTCATTGCTGCATCAGTTTGTCGTTAATAGTAATGGCTGTAATAAGGCCAGCTTCGCCTTGCCGGAAGTCTTCGCTTATAGTTATCATACGCATTTTATACATAATGGAAGGCAGGTATTTAGAACCTAATATTCCCCACAAATTATTCATATCCTGCAGCGATAAGGTATGCAAATCAAGAATCAGTTCTTCAACACCGGCCGGTAAAGCCGGAAATGTAAGAGGCGCGAATGAACAACGGTGCTGAAAGAATTGTATGATGTAAGAAAGACGCTTTAAGGCTTCGCTGTAAGTTGATAACTGAACAGAAAATAAAAGATATAAATTCAGGTGAACTTTCGGGTTCTGATAAATGATTTTTCCTTCTTTGCGTATATAGTTATCCTGCGATTTACTAATGCGGTCTTCTTCGATATTTACCAGGGTTAGAAAAGCGCCTGAGGTTGTTTCGCCACCGCCGTTTCCCCCGCCGGTTTCACTGTTTAACTGCGATACATTAAACAGTGAAATAGCCTGGGTGCCGGGTGCCAGAACAAGCTTCGTAATGAGATAATTATTTATTTCATTACATAGAAAATCAAGCGCCTGATTAATCATAAGGCTGGATTATTTATGAATGGTACAAAGGTTTGCGGCAACTAATATTATCTTACTAAATAGCTTGTCTTAACCCTGCTTATCTAAGTAGTCGTAGGTAAAGAAAGAAAGGAAACAATAAAAAAATTATTGCTCCGACAACTGATAAATACAGGTTATGGCAAACTAAAAAACCGAAAACAAGCAATCAAATCATATTCTTTCTTACAACAAAAAAGAATAACAATGAAGAGAAAAAATCTGTAAAAGAAATTAGTAAGAAAAAAGAAAACCCGAAATTACCGGCTAATTACATCCTGGCTACAATACAAACCGACAAGTCTTCTTTAACAACGCAGCAGCTTCACAAACACAGGAAGAAGAGATGATTTTTATAAAATGACATTACAAAGTAATAGCTTTTTAAACTTTTTTTAAAAAAATATTACAAAAGAAAACTTTTGATGTAAAGAATTGACTTTCAAACTGCGTTATCACCGCAACATTTTTACTGATTTCATTTATTTTTTAAGAAAGAAAATAACAGACAAACAAGCAAGATTTACTTCTTTGTTTTGGCTACTAAATGATAGGAGTCTGTTATAAACTGCTTGAGTTGATGCGCAGATAAAACACCATCAACAACAATAGTGTTCCAGTGTTTTTTATTCATGTGATAACCGGGCAAAACAGAATCCGGATATTGCTCACGCAATTCAATCGCAGTATCCGGATTACACTTTACATTAAATGTAATTGGCGAAGCATCGAGCGGTAATAAAAGGAACACTTTTGCTTTTACTTTAAACACCAGCGTATCAGGTCCAAAAGGCAATGTTTCTTCTGTTTCGGGCAGTTGCAAAGCATATTCGCGCAGCGATTCTATATCCATAAAAAGTTTTGATTAAAAGTATTACAAACTTTCGTCGCGCGAGCCGGGAACATCCATTTCTTTTACCAAAATTGCCGGTGATAATTTAATAATACATTCCAAAATATCAATCGCTTCCTGCATTGGAATCAGCGAAAAACCAACGGCATTTACAACGGCTTCTTTGCCATCTTCAAATGGAATGGTGGTAGATAAATCGCCAAGGTTTAAAATGGTTGAATTGATGTTTGTGCCACGAAAATTTTCGCGCAATGCGTTGTTCACGCCGCGCAAGCCAAACTTCGATGCCGAGTAAGCAACCGCTTTTGTGCGATTGTTATCTGCGCCCGATGTTGAGCCAATCAATATAATTTTTGAAGAAGATGCTTGCTGGAGGTTTGGCAACAACGCCTGAACAGTAAGAATAGCGCCGGTAAGATTAATGTTGATAATATTCCTGATGTCATCTTCCGCATCATCTGTTATTTGATAGTTGCCGCGAAATGTATTTTTCTCCCAGACAGCCGCATTATAAATCAATACATCAACCGCTACCGTTTGTAAAGAATCTTTTAGTGTTTGGGTAAAAGAATGGCTCGCAATATCAGCTTGAATCCAGGTGTAAGTATCATCCGTTTTTTGTTTGATTACCTGCGGCTCTGATCGTGATACCAAATAAATATGCCTGTTGCTTTGTTGTAAACCAACAGACATAGCATGTCCTAAACCACGACTGGCACCAATAATAACAATATTCATTTATTGAGGATTGATGGAAAACAAACTGGAACACAGATAACACACTGACTGCACAGAGTTACACAGGTATTTTATAAAAGAAATCCTTTTGATCTGTGCATGAAATCTGCATTATCCGTGTTCTGATTATGTGTTCTATTTTTATAAATACTTCTTTATTTCTTCTATAAACTCAGCTTTCATAATCGGCACACCCATAATCTTGTTATAACCTTTGGCATCAACAAGAAACTGATCGCGGATAATCTTGATAAGCTGACCATTGTTTAATTCCGGTATCAATATCGTTTCAAAACGCTTTAATATATCACCTAAATTTTGAGGAAACGGGCGCAAATAACGGATATGCGCATGGCTTACATTATGACCTTGCGACTGCAGTTCAAGCACGGCACTTTTTATAGAACCATACGTGCTTCCCCAGCCAAGCACCAGCACTTTACCTTTGTCTTTTCCGCTGTCTATTGTCTGGTCTGGAATATGAATGGCAACAGCATCAACTTTTTGCTGGCGCAGTTTTACCATAAGCTGATGATTCTCCGGATCGTAACTTACATTACCGGTGATGTTTTGTTTTTCAATGCCACCAATCCGATGTTCCAATCCTGGTGTGCCCGGCACTACCCAGGGACGCGCGCCTTTCGCATCTCTTACATACGGCTGGAACTTAGTTTCATCATTATTCAATTCGGTTTTCAACTTTGCATGAATGGGCGGTAATTCTTCGCTCACCGGGTATTTCCACGGCTCAGAACCGTTGGCAATATAGCCATCGCTAAGCATAATAACGGGCGTCATGTGTTCTACCGCAATACGCACCGCTTCATATACCACATCAAAACAATCGCTCGGCGTAGAAGAAGCAATCACGGGCATCGGGCATTCGCCGTTTCTGCCATAATACGCCTGCAATAAATCGCTTTGCTCTGTCTTGGTCGGCAAGCCGGTAGAAGGTCCGCCACGCTGTACATTAATAATGAGTAACGGAATTTCCAGCATCACTGCCAAACCCATGGCTTCGGCTTTCAAAGCCATGCCCGGACCAGAAGTTGTGGTTACGCCTAAACTTCCGCCATAAGAAGCGCCGATGGCGGCGCTGATACCGGCAATTTCATCTTCTGCCTGGAAGGTGCGGATACCAAACGCTTTGTGCTTACTCAATTCGTGCAAAATATCTGATGCCGGTGTAATGGGATATGTTCCCAGGAACATTGGCAAACCACTTTTTACGGTTGCCGCCACCAAACCCATTGCCAGCGCCTGGTTGCCCATAATGCTGCGGTAATTACCAGAAGGCAGTTTGGCTTTTTCTACACGATAACGGGTCGTAAATGTTTCGGTAGTATCACCATAATTATAACCTGCCTGCAATACACGGATATTGCTTTGTAAAATGTATTCTTTCTTGCCAAATTTTTCTGTAAGAAAATTGATGGTGTTATCGAGCGTGCGGTTATACATCCAATACACAAAACCAAGCACGAACATATTCTTTGCGCGGTCTTTTTCTTTTACACCCAACTCAGGAAATTCTTTTAACGCTTCGCGGGTAAGTTTGGTAACGTCTATTTTGATGACTTCGTAATTATGCAAACTGCCATCTTCTAATGGATTGATGCCATCTGTATAATTGGCGAGACGGAGATTTTTAGCATCAAACCCATCTGTATTGGCAATCAGCTTGCCGCCAGGTTTCAGACTTTTGATGTTTACCTTAATAGCAGCCGCATTCATGGCTACCAATACATCACACATATCGCCGGGCGTATATACCCGGTCGCTCGAAAAATGAAGCTGGAAGCCGCTTACGCCGGGCACCGTGCCTTGCGGAGCACGTATTTCGGCAGGAAAATCGGGGAAAGTAGCAAGGTCAATACCAAGCAAAGCGGTGTTGTTGGTAAATTGTGTGCCGGTAAGCTGCATACCATCGCCGCTATCGCCGGCAAATTTTATAACTACGTCCTGAAGGACGGTTTGTTGTGCTGTTGTCATTTTAAAAAAGTGTGCAAATTTACTGCGCAGAAAGGGAAGAGAGTAGTTAAATAGGGAAAATCCTTATCTCCGATTCATGGGTAAAGAAGGGAATTGACTATACTGAAAATAAAATGACAGGTTTATGATTAAACAGGAAGCAGAAATCATTGCAAGATCAGCATAGATGAAGCTGTATCTTAATAGAACGTTATGATAAATTCAGTGTAGAAAAACGACTAAATATGTTTTCCCATCCATGAATTTACTTCGTCTTTAGCACTGTGCGTTGACCATTTATCACCGGCTTCAAATATCAGAACATGATAGCCGGCGGGTATAGATAACTGATTTATTTCATCCCGAATCTGGCCAGGCTGCTTTGTTGTTTTCACAAACCATAAACGGTCTCCCGCACGAATGCCGGCGTTAAAACGGTCGAGATAATCAGCTATTTTTTCGAGTTGCTGCGCAGGTTCATTCAGATCAAAATAAACGCATAAAATTCTCATACGGATGGCTTTTGTAATTGGCTTTTTAGAAAATCAAAGAAACACATTTCTGCAGACATAAATACATATCGGGTTGCTCATTTTTGGTTGTCAATACATTATGCAAAAGTTCTTATGATTTACTTGATAAAAGCTTTTGATATTTTATTATGGTAACATTTCCTGTATTCATAATAGCCGCGAAAGAAAGAGCAGAGCAAATAAAAAACTTATCAATTTTTCAAAAAAGCTTCCAACGCTTTTGTAGGTTTTCCATCACTTTGCCAGGCACTCAACGGATATTTGCTCCAGCTTTGCGCACCTTCCGGCTCCCAATATATTAAACCCAAACCTTTACCGCCGGGCACTTCTTTTACCTTCTTCTGCACGGCAACAAGCATATCGTACGTGTTCTGCGGTTTTGTATCTTCTCCGCCTACTTCAACAACCATCACTTCTTTACCATATCGCGAAGCCATATCTTTTAAATTATTGCCCAGATCATCAATAGATTTTGTATAGTCGGGATTTCCCGTCAGCCAATACGGATAATACGATAATCCAATGACATCAAACTTTGCATGATGTGCAGTGGCGCTATCAAACCAGGTTCTGAAACGCACATTGTTATTTCCCTGATCCACATGCAAAATCACTTTCGATGATTGGCTTACGGCTTTTATTGCCTCATAACCTTTGTTTATCAGTTGCGCTAAACTATCCCAATGCTGTGTGCTTCCTTCGGGATAAATCATTCCGCCGGCCGTTTCGTTACCTACCTGCACCCATTCGGGTGTTACGCCGCTCTTTTGCAAGGCAGACATCACATCGAATGTATAATTGTACACATCATTCAATAATTGCGGAAAGGGATGGCCTTCCCATGCTTTTGGTTTTACTTGTTTAGCCGGGTCTGCCCAGCTATCGCTGTAGTGAAAATCTATCATCACCCGCATTCCCCATTTTTTTGCACGCACTGCCATAGCAACGGTTTTGTCTTTGCTGCAATGCCCGGTAGATGGATCGTCGGAAGGATTTACCCAGGTGCGCAGCCGGATGGTATTTATGCCATGATCTTTCAAAATCTTCATACAATCCTGCTTCTCGCCTTTTGTATTGTAAAAGGTAAAACCGGCAGCTTCCATTTGTGGTAACCAACCTATATCAGCGCCTTTTGCAAAAGTGAGTGCTTTGGTTTTTTGCGCCATTACAAAAGAAGGAAAAGCGTGTACAGCAAGCAATAAAACAACAATCGCTTTTATTTGAGTTTTCATAAAGAGTAAAAGTAAGATAAGTGAGAGTTATTATAGAATACTTAGGTGATTGGGAAAGATAGAGCGATAACCTTTATTAAGTAACTACAGCATAATTTGTAGTGTAAACGTATCTGTTGTATAGTGTTATAGTTTTTGTATTATTTCAAAAACCCAAAACCAAGAATCTTTTCATCGCAGGCAACTCTTTTCTTTCTGTTGCGTATTCTTAATTCACAAACAAACAAATGGCACTGTCAACCTTGCCGGCAGAGCCTGGTAGCAACAGCAATGCTGGCGGCTGTTCTATCAAATTATAATAAACACAATCTTCCTGTTTCATGGCACTGAAAAGGAGTGGGTAAATAGCAATATTTACTACATGGCAAGGCTTTGCCCTTGAATGAGCATAAACAACGAAGACTATTATCTGTTAACTTATCAAAACAATGATTATGAAAAGGGAAACCATTTATTCCTGTCTTTGCCTGCTGCTGATATTAGCAGCCTGTTCTAAAAACAACAACGATCCGGTAACGCCGCCGGTTGTCGGCGATAACATTCTTCTGTCGTCAACCACGGGTTTTGGAGATATTCTGACAGACAGCGCAGGCAACTCACTTTATTTCTTTTCTATTGATGCCAACGGAAACTCCGGCTGCACCGGCGATTGCGTTGTTCATTGGCCTTTTTTTCATACAGATAGTTTGCGGTTAGCGAGCGGTTTGTCGGCCAGCGATTTTAGCACTATCACGCGCAGCGACGGGCAAAAGCAAACTACCTATAAAGGTTGGCCGCTGTATCATTATGCCGGCGATGCGCAGGCTGGCGATGTAAATGGCGATAAAGTTGGCAATGTATGGTTTGTAGCAAAACCCGATTATACATTTATGATGGCACAAACGCAATTGGTAGGTAAAGATGGTGTTAGCTACGATAGCACGGCAACAGCTAATACAAGTTCTACACTGTATATAACAGACGATTGGGGAAGAACCTTATATGCGTTTTCGCCGGATAGTTTTAATGTAAATAAATTTACGAAACCAGACTTTAGCAACGATGCGGTTTGGCCAATTGTACAAGGAACAACCGTTGAGCATGTGCCTTCCGTGTTATCTTCTTCCGATTTTACTTCCATCACCGTTTATGGAAAAAATCAATACACATACCGGGGTTGGCCAATGTATTATTTTGGACCGGATTCTTTAACCCGAGGTAAAACGTTAGGTGTTAGTGTGCCTGCGCCGGGCGTGTGGCCTGTGTTTTTACGAAGCTCACCTTTGGCACCAAAACCATAATATTTTAGAATACATAGTAAGCCAATAATAAACAAACCGGTGCGATTGTGCATCGGTTTGTTTATTATTGGCTTATCGGTGTATGTAAGTGAGAAAATAACAACAAGAGAAAGGATTATTGACAATGTTGCTTTGCTGGTTTAACAACAGTTGAATTGCTTTTACAAATAAACAAATCCAATCATCTTCGTAAGCAATTATTGAGTTATCAATATAAAGTAAGAAAACTATAAGTTCAACAAATACTTTTATTTTCGTTTCTCTTATTTACCAACTCAATTTTTTGCCGCATGAGCATTCCGATTGCAATTCGCCAAGCCATATTATTGTTATCTTTCAGCTTGTTTTTACAACACAGTTTTTCTCAAACCACAGTAACCGGTGTTTATCAAAACCCAGTTTTCAGCCACGATTTTCCTGACCCGAATCTGGTAAAAGCAAAAGATGGATTTTATTATGCGTATTCTACGCAAGCCAGCTGGAAGAAAGATAGTTTGGGCGATACAATGCATTTTATCCCCATTTTAAAATCGAAAGATTTAATGCAATGGACATTTGCCGGAAACGCCTTGCAAAAAAAACCTGACTGGAAAAAAGAAGGTGGCATTTGGGCGCCTGATGTTACATTTTACAAAGGCAAATATTACATGTATTATTCTTTTTCTACCTGGGGCGATCCGGACCCGGGAATTGGCTTTGCAATAAGCGACAAACCCGGCGGCCCGTTTACAGATAAAGGCAAAGTTTTCTTTAGTAAAGAAATGGGCGTCGACAATTCAATAGATCCGTTTTTGATGGTTGACAACGAAAAGCTGTATTTGATTTGGGGAAGTTTTCATGGCATTTATGGCGTTCTGTTATCCGACGACGGAACCAAAACGATAGGTGATAAATTTCAGATTGCAGGAAATGGATACGAAGGTTCGTACATATACAAAAAAGGAAAGTATTATTACTATTTTGGCTCGACCGGAACCTGTTGCGAAGGCATCCAAAGTACATATCGCGTTTTAGTGGGAAGAGCCACTTCATTGCAAGGTCCTTACACTGATAAAGATGGCAAAACTCTTATTGAAGATGGCGGCAGTTTATTGCTGCAAGGCAATGCAGGAAAAAACGGATTTACAGGACCAGGACATAACGGCGATATTATTACCGATGAAAACGGTGATACCTGGATGTTATATCATGCGTTTGATAAAGAGCTTGGCTACAAACGCATGATGTTGTTAGATAAAATTGAATGGATTGCAGATTGGCCATACCTGCTTAATAACGAACCATCATTTACACTTCATAAAGGACCTGTATTTAAATAATCAGGCAGGCTTTATTTCAATGGTATTTACCGGCTTGTTTACATATCGTTTCCACAACCAGGCAATGGTAAATGTGGGGATAAAATTAATAACCGGCAACATCTCTTCAACCATGCTGAAAGCGGCACCAAATAAAGCTTTTTTACCAAACGTAAAGTAAAAAATGATTGCCGAAATTGGCGCCCAAGCAATATCGAAAGCTTCGCCAAACAATGGAACCAAAAACGGAATGCAACCTATGGCATCCATAATTAAACAAAAACGCAAAGAAGGTTGTTTTTTCATGTCTTGTTTTATTGTCATTTTTATTTGCAAGTAACTTGCCTTTTTTCCCAAATGCTAAATTGACAGCCGTTATATTTTCCTGTAAAGGGAATAATTTTATAAATCAATTGTTTCGCCGTTCTTATATTATATTGATACACAATTGTTTTGTGCAAATTAAATATGATGGTGTGTCTTTTGCAAATCTTTTAAACCGTTTTTATTTCCTTTACCGGCTTGTAATTAACTAAACATTTTAAAATAGAAGCATGTCAAAAACGCAACAACCCGTTATTACGTATATGTATGACAAGACTTATTTATCATTTATAAACATTTTGCAGTAGCCAAATGTTTTGATTTTTATTTTATATGATTGCCTGCTTATTTATAAGCCTTTTTAAAATTACACATAGAACTTCGATTTAGTTGGATATGAAATTTATTACTACAAGTTGGGATGATGGTCATGTGCTTGATTTTAAGCTGGCTGATCTTCTGAATAAATATAATCTTCCTGCCACTTTTTATATTCCGAAAAGCAATGCCGAGCATGAAGTGATGCTGCCGGAACAAGTAACAGAGCTTGCCAAACAATTTGAAATTGGCGGTCATACACTTAGTCATATCCGCTTACGCAGCACCGATACAAAAACGTTGGAATATGAAATTAACGGCAGCTATAAATGGTTGTCAGATTTATTAGGCCAGGCTCCGGTTTCGTTTTGTTTTCCCGGTGGTGTGTTTCACGATAAAGCAGTAAAGATTGTATTTCAATCCGGCTACCAGGTTGCCCGTACTACCGAATTGCTAAGCACAGAAAGCCGGCTTTCAAACGGGTTAACACCAACTACACTGCAAGCTTACGAGCATACAGCTTTTACGTATGCAAAACACCTGATAAAACGCAGACAATTAGCCAACCTGTTACAATGGCTAAGCAGCCATTCTTTGTATAAATTATCTCATCTAACCGAAGATTACCTGAACAAAATAAATAAAGACGGCGGTTGCTTTCACTTGTGGGGACATTCGTGGGAACTGGAAGAATTTGGGTTATGGAATAAACTGGAAGAATTATTTCGAATTGTAAGCAATCGTAACGATTTTATTTATGTAGCAAACGGAGAGATGGCAGACCAAACTTTATCTTTTCAAACAGCCCAACAGAGTTTATAATGAAAATCCTGATTATTCATACAAAATATAAAGAACGTGGCGGCGAAGACGTTGTTGTGGAAAGCGAAATTCAGTTGCTTACAAAAAGCGGCAATACAGTAAAAGCTTTGTATTTTGATAATAGTCAGCACAACCTGCAAAACCTTCTTTTGCTGCCTTTTAATATCATTTCTTACAACCGGGTAATTAAAGAAATAAAAATATTCCGGCCCGATGTTATTCATATTCATAACCTGCATTTTGCCGCTTCATTTTCTGTTATTCGTGCCATCAATCGTATGAAAATTCCGATGGTAATGACGCTGCATAATTACCGGTTGTTATGTCCGTCTGGTGCGTTGTTTCACAACAATGAAGTTTACTTAAAAAGTATCGGTACAGTTTTTCCCTGGCAGGCTGTGAAAGATAAAGTGTACCGTAACTCAATGCCGCTTACTTTCTGGCTGGCATTTACAACATGGCTGCACAAAAAGTCGGGCACATTTAAGCATATTAAAAAGTATATTATCCTGAATGAAAAAAGTGGTTCGCTTATTTTATCGTCCGACTTAAAAGTAAAAAAAGAACAGCTGGTTTTAAAACCAAATTTCATCAATCAAAATGCTGTAGAAACAACCTCTCTGCGAGGCAATCACTTTTTGTATATTGGCAGATTGTCACCCGAAAAAGGAATTCCTGTATTGATGAAAGCCTTTGCTGGTAATGGTTTGGCGCTTACGATTATAGGCGATGGTCCGCTACGCGATGATGTAATAAAGCAGCAACAACAAAATCCGCTGATTAAGTGGTTAGGTTATCAGAATAAAGATGTGATTGATGCTGAACTACACAAATGCAATGCGCTTATTGTGCCTTCTGTATGTTATGAAGGCATGCCTTTAACCATTGTAGAAGGCTTTGCTGCCGGCACACCGGTTATTACGTCCCGAATGGGTGCTATGGAGACAATTGTGAATGATAATTATAATGGTTTGTTATTCAATCCCAACGATGCTGATAATCTGAACCGGCAGCTTCATAAATGGCAAACATTTTCAGGCAAAAAAAAGAATGAGTTTTCCAGGCACGCGCTGCAGACATATAATGACAAATACACCCCGCAAAAAAATCTGTCTCAACTATTATCAATTTACGCATCGGCTATAAACGAAAAGAGAAAAGTGTTTAGTAAGAAAAAAGTTGTAACCGTAGTAAAATAAAGCTGTAATAATTATAGGTTAATTACACGCAATAGCATAAATCAGTTTTACTAATTTTAGTAAAAAGTCTTTCGCGAAAGGCTTTTTTATTAACACCAATTCTACCATTATCATAGAAAGTATTGCTGAATATAACTTGTATAACATTGTTTGCAAACCTGCACAATTTTTATAATAAAGATGCAGTTTGATCTGGTATAAATCCGCTTCAAAATATCGCCCACCTTTGTAATGGCAGGATTATAGAAGCCTGCAATTCTATGTATCACAGGCTTAATACAAATAACCCAACCGCCTGACTTTGCTTTACGAGTACATCATAATATTTCATACACTTAGCAACAACAGTGTCTTATTATAAAATGAAACAACTGTTACAAAGCGACTCTTATTATCTATACTTTTTAAAGATTTATTTTTCAATACTCCTGCTTGGCGTTGCTGCCGATATACAAAGCAAAAGCCGCCAGGGCAGTGTCTTTCAGAATGTTTACAAATTCCGATTGTTTCATTTCTGCACCGCCGGCATGAAGATAATTGGGCAAGTGAATAGTAAGTACAAAAACCATAAGAAGTATTGCCAGCAGGTAACCTGCCAGTCTTACCTGTTTATGGGTGATAAATGCAACAGCGGCAAGGATGAAAGCAACACCTGCAAAATAAACCCAGAGAATGCCGCCCGGTAAAAATTCGGGCACATAGCCCATAAGAGTTTGCGGAGCCATAAAATGATAAACGCCAAACACGATCATAACAATAGCAAGTATAATCACGGCTATGCGTGAAACGATAGGCTGTGTCATAAGGCAAGAATTTATAGGAGTAAGGTAAAACCTTTTCCGAATACCAAAAAAAGTTTTAGGCAGAAGGAATACCTGATAAAAAACAAAACGATATTAAATGATAAACGGTTCTTATTGTCCGTTTATCCACTGGCGTATAAAGCCAAGATAACTATCGCTTACCGGCAACTCGGTACCGTTGGATAAGAGTATCTTCTTCCCGGTTACCAATTTTACTTTACCTGTATGGATGATATAACTGCGGTGTATTCTTTTAAACGTATCGGCAGGCAGTTTTTCCAATATACCTTTCATGGTCATTAAAGTAAGTACCGGACGTTCATTTTGCAGATGAATTTTTATATAATCTTCCAATCCTTCTATATAACTGATATTATCTGTATTGATCTTCAGCATACGATATTCAGAACGAACAAAAATGTATGGTTCCTCGGTAGATGCAGTCGCTTTTTTATGCTGATAATAATCAATTGCTTTCTGTACGGCTTTTTCAAAACGGGCAAAAGAAAAAGGTTTCAGAAGATAATCAACAGCTTCTAATTCGAAGCCTTCGTAAGCAAAATTTTTATATGCCGTAGTAAAAATAATAAGCGGTTTGTGTGGCAGAGAACGCACCAGTTCTGTACCCAGAATATCAGGCATATTAATATCGGTAAATAAAATATCAACCGGCGTTGTTTGCAGAAACTGTTTAACTGCAATGGCATCATCAAACACTTGCAGTAATTGCAATTGCGGAAGCCGGGACGTATATTGTTTTATGAGCTGCAAAGCAGGCGGTTCATCATCTATAGCTATGCAAGTTAGCAGCATAAACAGGATTATTATTTTTTAGAAGTAACTGAACAGAATACAAATTATTGCTTGTAGAAATGTTAAGAGAATAATTGTTTTGATATAAATAAGCCAGCCGCTTTTTTATATTAGCAATGCCTGTGCTTTTTCGGCCTGTTTCTTTCATTTCTGATATAGGATTGCTGCAAAAAAATTCTATTCCAGAATCAACAACAGAAAGCCGGATAATAATGCTTGACGCCTGGTGATTGCTGATGCCGTATTTAAAGATATTCTCGATGAATGTAAGCAGGATAAAAGGAGCAATCATTTTACCCGACAAATCGCCTTGCACCGAAACATTCAGCGTTACTTTATTGCCAATGCGCAACCGTTGCAGGTCTATAAAATCACTGATGCAATCCCATTCTTTTTGCAGCGTTACAAAATCTTCCGGTGCATCATCGGTTACATAACGCATAATATTAGACAACTTCAAAATACTTTCTGCAGTGTTCTCATCATTCGTAACAGCAAGCGAATAAATGTTGTTTAATGTATTAAACAAAAAGTGTGGATTTACCTGCGCTTTTAATACAGATAATTCTGCATTGGCTTTATCGGCTTCTGCTTTGGCAGCCTGCTCTGCCGCTTCGCGTAAACGCTTCGACACATCGGTACTGATGCTGATAGCAAGCACAACCATAAACATAAAAATGCTTACAATATCAACTCTGTTTCCATTGTTAGGCTGTTCATGTTCCGGCGGATTAAAACGATGTTCACCAAACTCATCATTGCGTGGTGCCGGTGGTTGTTCGCTTCCATTATCCGGCGGCGGGTTGTTATCATCAAACGGCTTGTCTCGCACAGGTGGCGGTGCATTTTGTTGCTGTACTATCGCAGTACCTTGTTGCGATTGTTGCTGATGCCGGTTGTTCATTAATTTATCAAACGGACTCAGCCATAAAAGAATCAAAAACAAAACAGTTATGGCAGAAAAATAAAGCAGCCTTTGCCGTTGCCTGTACCAAAGAGGAAACAACAAATAAGTATGCAGGTAAAACAGGCTGATGAAAAAAGCAAAGCAAAGCCAGTAATAAGGTGATAATAAAACGTCAGCAGCATTTGTATTGTTTGATTGACTGGCAATAAATATAACCGGCAGACTTAAAAAAAGAAGCCAGCTTGCTATGTGCGTTACAACAACAGATACGTTTGCTCTCTGCATCGGAAATGAAAGTACGGCAAATGATTGATTTGATTTTATACAACCATCATATCTGCAAATTCATGTACAGGCACGTTCATTAGTTTGTTACTGTCTAAAGCAATATTGAGTATTGTTTTTTGCTGCTTCGCAGGAAATATCCTGGCAAGATTTATTTTGAACTTATCAATCAGTAATGGCATACCTTCTTCGCGCCTGCGTTTATGACCAATCGGGTACTCAACAATCACTTCATCGAATACAGTTCCGTCCTGCAAGGTTATGGTTAATGCGTTAGCTATGGAACGCTTGTCGGGATCAAGATAATCTTTTGTAAACTGCTTGTCTTCTGTTGTTTCCATTTTGCTGCGCAATTCATCAATACGCTTATCCTGTGCGATGTCATCTTCGTAATCGGCAGCCGTTAATCTTCCGAAAATTAAAGGAACCGCAATCATGTATTGAATGCAATGATCTCTGTCGGCCGGATTATGCAGCGGACCTTGTTTATCTATGATTCTGATAGCAGCTTCGTGCGTGCGAATGCGAATGTGTTTAATGTCGTCTGACGTTTTATTTTCAGCCTTGAGTTTATCATATAATATCATAGCTGCTTCGGCGGCTGTTTGCGCATGAAACTCTGCCGGAAAAGAAATTTTAAATAAGATATGTTCCATTACATAAGAACCATAATCGCGCTGGAAAAAGAACTCTTTTCCTCGGAACGACACATCATAAAAACCCCAGATTTTGGCAGATAAAACAGAAGGATAACCCATCTCGCCGGTCTTTGCTATCAAAGCCAAACGTACACCGCGCGACGTTGCATCGCCGGCTGCCCACGATTTGCGGCTGCCGGTGTTGGGCGCGTGCCGGTAAGTACGCAAAGCTTGCCCGTCAGCAAACACAAGTGAGATGGCATTGATGAGTTCATCACGTGTTAAACCAATCAGTTTTCCGACCACCGCTGTAGTAGCTAATTTTACTAAAACCACATGATCTAACCCGACACGATTAAATGAATTTTCCAAAGCCATTATGCCTTGTATTTCATGCGCACGAATCATGGCATCCAGCACATCTTTTATCAGCAACGGCTGCTTGCCATTAGCAACGGCGGTGCGCGAAAGCCAGTCGGCCACAGCTAATATGCCGCCGAGATTATCTGACGGATGTCCCCATTCTGCAGCGAGCCAGGTATCATTAAAATCGAGCCAGCGAACAATTGCGCCGATATTAAATGCAGCCTGTACCGGATCGAGCTGATAATTTGTACCTGGCACTTTAGCGCCGTTTGGAACAAAAGTTCCCGGCACAATAGGACCTAATAGTTTGGTACAAGCCGGATATGTAAGTGCTTCGAAGCCGCAACCCAAAGTATCAAGCAAACAATATTGTGCTGTTTGCCAGGCTAACTCATTTTTAATTTCATAATTCAGTACATAATCTGCAATATCGGTGATGACTTTATCTGCCGGCGGCGTTTCGTTAGAAATGTATGATGACATAAAATGTGCGATGTTAGAAGTGTGATAGACGATGTCTGCAGCGCAAATAAAAGGAGAGAATGTTGTTTGAAAGAAAGTATTTTTTACTCTTCTATATGGCTTATTTGCTTTATGTAAAATTTACTATGAGAAGAATACAATTTTGAACCATGACAAACTTATATTGTAATGATTTGAACTATTGGCAATAGAAATTCTAAACAATGTGTAGTCACTTTTTAATTGACTTGCCATCTCCTGATTTGCATTTCAGTATCAATATAATCCAGGTCGCCGGCTTTAAAGTAAATTAAACCTATGCCTTTTGCATAATAGAATGTATAAAATTCACCCGTAGCGCCATATCCTGCATATTCCGATCGGATTTCCGGCTGCATATTTATTTTGTAAACATTGGCAAACGTTTTTCCGTTTATGGTTACTACCGCTTTTGCCTGGGTACATTCATAATAATATTTCAAAAAAATGATTTGCCCGAAAGAAGCCACATCTTTTATTTCATCAGACTCCCACGAAGCGCCTGTGGTAATGACTTCATTTAAAAATACCAAATCTGTATCTATCGTTTTGCTGTATTGAAATGAACCTGTGTATTTATCAATCCTTGCGTATTCGTAGTAAATATTATTGTATTTACGAAACAAATATTGCGCATCAGAATTATACTTCTTTTGCTCATTCATTACATAATATGTGTTGTTATTTGCCTGCGTTGTTCCGGTGATGGTACGCGTTATCGAATCGCCCACATTTACCAAATCATCATATACCCAGTAATTGTTATTGGCTAAGGGTAAAAGATCGTTATTAGTTACCGGCACGGCTGAAATTACGGTGATAGAAAAGTTACAGGTAGCCGTTGTATCGCTGAATGAAAACATATCTGTCCCGGTTTTAACGGGCGTTCCGGAACCAGTGAGTGTTACACTTTGCATACCGGCTGATGTAAATTCTCCGGCTACAGAAAAATAATAGCCGTTTACGGTATCGGTTGACATGCGGTAAGAGCCGGGCGTAATAACGTTTACATTAACAAACACCGAATTGTCTGCATTGAGAGAAATATCTTTTACATAATCTCCGTTAACTGTTGTACCCAAACAACCGCCCGTGTTCTTGGTATAACTGAACTCGGCAGGAGGAGAAGACGGTGCAGTTGGCAGAGTATCTTTTGCAACAGCGATATCAGCTTCACAAACACTTTCATTATAGAAGATGGTAAAATGATCGGTGCCGGCAATTACCGGTTTACCGGAAGCTGCTAACTTAACCTGCATAACACCGGTCGTTTTAAAATTTCCCGCGGCTTTAAATGAATAGCCATTAAGTGTATCTGTATGGATTGTGTATGTGCCCGGAAGAGTCACCTTTACATTAACAACCAGAAAATTGCTATCGCTTACCGGCTGATTGATAAGATATGTACCACCTGTTGTTACCGGCATACAGAAATTGGTGTTGTCTTTTTCAAGTTCTCCAAGCGATTCCCAAACAATCCCTTTCTGACATGAGAAAGCAACACAAAGAGCGCTAAAAATAACAATCAAAGAGATAAGAACTCGTTTCATTGGGCAAGCATTTGAAGATAACAAAACTAATTTTTATTTTTTCATTTTGAACGCTCGCTATATCAATAAACACTCTGATACTTTTAAAACATTTCGTATAACGAACAGAGCTTGCAGTCCGTAGCGGGAATCTGTGTTCCGTCAGTCTGGATAAAGATAGAAAGCTTAATTGAAAAAATAGTGATGAATGAATTACGTTAGCCAACATATTGCAAACACAATGTTGGTAGCAGTTTTTTTAATATACTGTCTCTCTGCAAATCAGTCAAATCGTTAGAATACATTTCAATTTTTATTTTCTTTAAATTAATCACTGTGTCAAGACGTTTGACATTGTAGCCACTCCAATTTTCAGGTTCAATAACACAAACATCTTTGTCATAAAGCAAAGAATAGTTAAGATTTATTATACTGTCATTTTTATAAGTTATGGAATGGTCAAATAGTCCGCCTGAATGAATTTGCTTTTTTGAAGTTCTTTATTATTATACAACAAAATGTAATATGTTTTCTTTCTTATACTCTATTTTCTTAACCAAATATCTGTGTCTACATAAATTCTTGTGTCCTTGTTTAAATACAAGTATAAAAGTGGAATAAGAATTAAAAAGATAAATTCACTAATAATTACTTTCTTATACTCTATTTTCTTAACCAAATATCTGTCAACAAGAAAAACTGCATAAAGTATTAAAACAACAAAAGCGAGAATGCCGGTCATAAGTTCACCTTGATCCTTAGATAGAAATAAAATTATGATTTCTTCCCAAGCACAAGGTTATCCCAACGATTGTCAGAATACTTAACGGTGTAATATTTTTGAAAAGTTGCTTTATGAAGATGGTCATTTGAAATTGCTATCAACGAACAAATATTGCCGATGGCAGGATAATATCGCCGTGTCAGCTAATACCGAAGCTAAATTAATGATTAATTGCTGATGTTTATTACTGCTGCTCACCTGCATTGCGTTCCGATGAAATTAAAGTCAAATAGCATTACAAGTGCTGATGCTGCGTATTATCAGCCCCGCTTGCAGCAATATAGTGTTGGTAGCAGTTTTATTTCTTTTCGCAGTTCTTCAGTCATATTCTCTTTAGTCAAACCAACTGTTTGTAATGTGTCAAAAACGTTTTTATCGCTTCGGAAAACGTCAAACAGTTTTTCTTTTCCATACAGTCTTACTGTTCTTTCACAAACTAATGCACCAAGTACATACGGAACGGGTGTTTCATGCTCAAAGTATAATCTATCGTAAGGGTCTTCTATATGTTCTTCACATTTAAAATCCGGATTCCTATCTAAAAATTTCTTCAGTTTATTTCGCTGCCATTGGTAATCAAATTTTCCACTTCCACCGGTATAAGTAGCAAAGCCTTCATTAAAAAAAGCATTCACTGGTGGGAAAAGATGTCTTAAGTACAGATGTGTTATCTCGTGCAGATAATATTCTGAATTATTTGCCGAGATAACAATGTTTTTGTCTCTGCTCCATCCGCCCGATGTATCTAAATATATATTTGGATGATAGTCGAAGCCCAAAAGTTCAAATAACTCTTTGGGTGAAGTGCAAGAATAAAAGGTTATTGAAAGCGGAGTTGTGTTTAAAAATTTGCAAAGCGTATTCACTTCGCTCTTTTGTCTGCTTATATCATTAAAGTTGATCGATCTGCAAGGAGATATTTTATATAATATATGTTCTTCTTTCAGTTCTTTCCAGTTCCTTGTCGTATAATCCATATATTCACTAAATACAACATTGTCATCTTTCTTTGTTGCAACGATATTATAAATGGCTCTTATCAAATTGGTATTGGTTTTATTGTTATGACCCACAAACGCCACTTTTACAATTTTCCTATCCGCTCTGTCTGTTTCAATAATTTCCATTAAGGAAGGTTGATAGTAATGTTTTCCTAATCTTCCTCCCCCGAGACCTTCCAGATCAGAATAAGGCGCAACATATTTTTCGAAGTCTGATTTCAACCAATATCTATTTTCAGTGTAAGAGCTATCCATTGTCTCTAAAAAGTTCTTGAGCGTAGTTATGATCTGTTTACTAAACTCATCTTGCTGATTAATTCCGGGAGAAATTGACAAATGAATACTATCGTAAAGTGTATTTTGAGAATAAGAAGTAAAATAAAATAACACCGAAATGATTAAGCAAGCTTTTTTCATAAGTGGACGTTTAATTGCTACCAACGGATTGCTGTCCGTAATGGTATTGGCAGTACAGATTTTGATTGATTGTTCTAAAGCTAATAAATTATTCTATAGCTAAATGTTGTGCATTCGCCTTATAGTTCTGTGATGATTAGCTTTATGTTTTTCAAGCTTATCAACTTGCGCTATAAAGGAAGGAATAAACAGCACAAGCTTTTCGATTTTGCTTGTAGATGAATTTAATATTGCAATTGTCAAATTGTATTTGTCGAGGTTTTGTTGAAACATAAGGTTTTTATTAATCGTTAGAAGCAAGTCGAAGCAATTATCAATACATAAAGTCAATAGCTTACCGTTCTTTATTCCGTTCCACTGCATTTCCGATACCGTAAAAACTTCAAACTCCATTAAATAAAGTTTCAACCTTTTGGTTACGCATTCGTCAAGCAAAATTTTCATTCAGTATTGCTGTTGATGTTGCTATCAGTTTTTGCGATATTTCTAAAACTTTAACTACTTGTTCCTTTTTTACACCGTCAAAGTCGTCAAGAAATGTTTCAATCGTGTCACCTGTTTTCAAGTAGTCGAAAAGATTTTTAATAGGAACACGTGTTCCATAAAAAACCGGAGTTCCACCTAAAATTTCAGGGTCAACATTTATAACTCGTCTTTCCATTGTCACACAATTATTTAGGTTAAAAATACTATGTTTTTGTCTAACTGTTAGTAGTTAAAAAAGGTAATGCCATCAATGATCTGCACTCGCGCAGTCGTTAAATCACAACTCATTTCTTGCCTGTTGCCGCCCAGAAAATGCCGGCGTATAAATGATTTAAAAACGCATCGTTGCTAAAGTCGGTTGGCATGTGTCCAAGGGCTGTATAAAACGCACGGCCGCCATCGTACGTATGATACCAGGCAATTGGGTGCAACTTTCCCATGCCTTCGCCTTTCTTCGTGCCCCAATCTGTTTTTGGATTGTAAGAAGATTCATCTACAGCCAATACATAATTAAGACCGGATGTTTTTTCAGGGCTGAATTCATACCATTCATCCGTCCATAATTTGTTGTTGCTAAAACCTTGCAAGCCGGGAAAATTATTATCTAGAATCGTCAGCTTTGCCGTTTGTATAGCCGGGTGAATATGAAACATTCTGCCAACCAATTTGGTGTACCAATCCCAATCGTATTCGGTATCAGACGCGCTGTGAATACCGACATAACCTTTGCCGGATTCTATAAAATGCTCCATTACTTTTTGCTGCGCCGAATCGAAAATATCGCCGGTTGTATTTAAGAATATGATTGCCTGGAATTGCTTTACATAATCATCAGTAAAGCCATTTGGATCTTGCCATAACTCAACATCGAAAAAATTTTTTCTTCCCAAATCCTGGATGGCTAATACACCGGCGTGAAGCGACTCGTGATGCCAGCCGCGCGTGGTTGTTACTAATAAAACTTTGAATTGTTTTTGAGAAAAAGCAGTAACAAAGAAACAAGTTTGAAGAAATAAAAGAATGAAGAAAACTTTCGCGGCTTTCATATATGGTTTTTCGTTTTGAGAAATGAAGATAAAGGAATTCAATATGCGTTTGTCGCTTTGTTTTTATTATCGGTGATGCTCTTTTTTGCTTAGCTCAATTGATTTCTAAGCGTACAAGAGTGCGACGCAACGATGCTCAACCGGAGTTGCAAACGATGGTAACATAAACATTCATTTGCAATGCCAGCGTGTGATGTATTTTGAAACGCTTTGCAATCAAATCAACTCTTTTATCATCCACAAACTGCAGCCGAAATGTTTGGAATCGCCGATGGCAGACGGCAGATATGTGAATCCCAATTTCTCGTAAAGACTTACGGCTTTGGTTAATTCGGGCAGCGATTCTAAATACATACTGGTATAACCAAACTGTTTGGCGAGCGCAATACATTGTTCAATCAATTGTTTGCCCAAACCTATTTTACGCGCTTCGGGAAGCAGGTACAATTTCACCAGTTCGCAGCAACCATCGGGCAAACCTTTGGTTGGGTAAACGCCGCAACCGCCAACTAATTTTCCGTTTACTTCTGCAACCAGGTAAGCCGATTTTTCTGTCTTGAACAGATGGTATAAATCATCTGTTGTCGGGTCGTAATAAACAGTGCCGCATTTGGCAGCGTTAAACTCGGTTAATACCGCGCGAATAATAGACGCAATGCCTGCATTGTCGTGCTGTTCAATAGATCGTATTGTGATTGTTATATCTTGTTTTTCCATAATTATTTATTCAAAATAAGAACATTGGATAATTAAAAATTAAGCTGAAATTAATTTCACTATTTATCAATCCGCAATTATGTTTGCCGACAACCAGAATTCAGAATTAATATGAGAAAATTTGTGAGCATCCTGCCCTTATTGTTACTAACAGCCGCTTCTTATGCCCAAACCTATAAAATAAATTGGGGCGATGAAGTAAAGATGAAAAAAAATACTACCGACATGGATATTGTAGCTGCCGATAAAAGCGGTGTTTACTTTACCGAAGAGCGTTTGAAAGGAATGTCGTTTGGTGTTTTTGGCGGTAATGTAAACACCGCTGCCAAGCTGGTAAAATTCGATAAAAACTTTAATCCTGTTTTTGAAAGAGATTATAGCAAAGAGTTGAAAGGAATCGACTTTGATAACATCCAGATGCTGGATGATGAGCTGTTTATGTTTGCAACCGATTATGATAAAAGAGAAAAAAAAGTAAAGATTTTCGGTGCGCAGTTAGATAAAAGCACCGGCGATTTGATGGGCGAAATGATGGAACTGGATGAATACTCGCTCGAAAGCAAACGCGATAAATACGATATTCATTTTGATACTATAGACAACACAAAAAACTTTTTATTGGTTACCGATATTTCAAATAACGACCGCACTTCTATAGCGGTTGCCGTACTTGATAAAAACCTGAAAAAGAAAGAATCGGCTGTTATTAATCTTTCTTACGAAAAGGGAACGTATGGCTTGGAAGATGTGAAATACACAGCAAGCGGCAAAATTGTTTTGCTGGGTAAAGTATTGGAACACATGACAAGAAACAACGGTAAAGCAAAAAGGAAAATGGTGTTTAAAGAATTTGCTTTATCGGTGTACGATAAGAAAGGCGCAAAAGAAAAAGACATCAACCTTTCCAGCGACAACCGTTTTATAATCGGCGGAAAAGTAATTGAAGAACCAACCGGCGAATTATTGTTGGCCGGCTTTTACAGCAACGGGCAAAGGAAGACTGATTTGAACGGTTTTTTTATGAATAAGATAGACATACAAAACGGTACGCTGTTGCTCTCTTCGTACAAAGATATTAGTTCGGGTATGTTGGGTGATGCATCGGAAGACGCCGATGATACCAAAGCAGCCGATGATGATGACGATGAGAAAAAAAGCAAAAAAGAGAAAAAGAAAGATGATGACGATAATGACGAAGAATTGCCTAACAGTTATGTAATTCGTTCTGTAAATAAAAACCCTATGGATGGCTCGTATATTATTACAGCCGAGTCGTATAAATTTACCAGTTATAGCTACTCATATATGTCGGGCGCAGGTGCTGCGGCTACCTGGCAAACAAGAACTGTTTATACTTTTACCAACCGCGATATTTTGTTGATTGATGCCGATAAAGATGCGCAAATACGCTGGCTGAATGTAATACCGAAATACCAGGTTGAGCAAATCAGCGATAATCGTAGTGGGTTTGGTTACTCAGGTTATGTAGGCTATTTTGCCCGCGCCGGTGGCATGCCATATTATTCTTCCTACACTTCTTTTATAAAAGACAATAACATGTACATTATTATGAACGATCATAAAAAGAATACCGGCAATGCCGATTACGGCAACAAAGTAAAAATGATCAGAACCTTTAAAAAGTATAGTGATACATACGGCGTGATGGTTGATTTGAACACAGGCAAATTATCGCGCAAATTCATTAACGAAAACAGCGATGATATTGTCCTGATGCCGCGTCATAGTTACACCGTTGGCAACACCATTTACATACCAAGTATGCGACAACATGCCATGGCAAAATCTGAACTGAAGATTGCAAAGATTAATGTCAATTAAAAAGGTACAAGAAACAATTATCAAGATACAAGATTCAAGAATACAAAGTACAAGTATCAAGAATACAAAAGAAACAAGAATACAAAGTACAAAAAACAACAGACAAGAATTAGGAAGAATCAAGAGACAGGAAATGAAATTCAAAAGGGAAAATCAAAATTTGTATTGTATTGTAACTTGAATCTTAATTCTTGATACTTAATTCTTGATACTTGAATCTTGTCTCTTGATACTTGTTTCTTGTTTCTTATCTTTCATTTTATAACAAAGCCTTTTTCATTGCGGGAAAGGCTTTTGTTTTTTTGCTGTTACTTTTGCGGCGCAAAACTGGCTGACGGTTAGTGATGCAAAGAATACAATGAATAAAAAAGCTTTATTAGCACTTTGCCTCGCAGTGTTGGTTCCGCTAATCAGCTACCTGTTTGTAAAATATGCAAGCGAAGAGGCAATAGATATGCCTCACCATTATCTTCCCGACAGCGTAGTAACGCGCGTAGTAGATGGCAGGCGAACCACCGATACAGCATGGCATACGGTTGCCGACATCAGGCTGCAAAACCAGTTGGGCGATACCGTTAATTTATACGACATTCAAAGCAAACCGATTGTTGCCGATTTCTTCTTTACACATTGCGGCGGTATTTGCCCACGCCTTACGGCAAACATGGTAAAGTTGCAACGCAGTTTTAAAATTGGCGGCGATGAATATCATAAGATAGATACTTCGGTGGTGCAGTTTGTATCGTTTAGCATAGACCCGGAGCGTGATAGCGTGCAACAATTAAAAAATTATGCTGACCGTTTTGGTGTAGATCATGATAACTGGTGGTTTCTCACCGGCAACAGAGATTCGATTTATAACTTCATTTTTGAGCAACTGCATGTAGATAAATACAGCGAAGAACCAATTGATTCCAACTTCGTTCATACCAATCGTTTTGTATTGATTGATAAGACGTTTAAAGTGCGTGGTTTTTACGATGGATTGGATTCAAATTCGCTTGGCAAACTGGCGCAGGATATTGGTTTGCTGATGGTAGAAAAAGCTACCAATCCCGAACCGCTTCCTTTCGATCCGGTATTGATGGCAATCTTTTTCTTTATCACAGCCATTGTTGTTGTGGTAGTAATACGATTAGTATTTTATAAAAAAACCAAACCGACAAATTATGTTGCAACCGGTATTTCAGAAAAATGATAAACAGGCAAAATGGCTCATTGGCATTTTTTCTTTTGTTGTGTTTGCTGCGGTTGTGTTTTTAGGCAATGTCAAGTTTGATATTTCAGTGCCTTTTAACGTACATATTTTTGCGGCTGCCAATGCAGTAATCAATGCCGTTATTGCTGTATTGTTAGTAGCCGCTTTAGTCGTTATCAAACAACAGAAATACAGGCTGCACAAGCAATTGATGATAGCCGCTTTAATCTTATCAATCTTGTTCCTGGTATCTTATATTGCTCATCATCTTTTAGCCGGTGAAGCTCATTATGGCGATACCAATCACGATGGCATTACATCACCCGAAGAAGCCGCAGCAGCAGGCAGCATCCGCTATATTTATTTCTTCATTTTAGCCACTCATATTTTCTTAGCCACGGTTACACTTCCCTTCATTTTATATACCGCTTACAAAGGCTTAACCAGCGAGTTTGCGCAGCATAAAAAAATCTCTAAAATCATTTGGCCGCTTTGGTTCTATGTAGCCGTTACCGGACCCGTTGTTTACTTTATGATCAGCCCGTATTATAGATAAAGTATCAAGAGACAAGATTGAAGAATACAAGAGACAAAACACAGGAATACAAGATAAAATCAGGAAATTTTGGGGCTGTGAACTTTAATTATGAATGAAGCTTTTGTTCGGGCTATTTGCTGCAAGTCCTCGCTCCTGCGTCGCTGCGGGCTTTCCGCTGCTATCCCGCAGCCCGTCAGCGATTGAATATCAATTTAGTAATCGGTATGCTCAACTGCTAGAAAAGTCTTTGTTACGGCAAAAGCAGTTAAAATAAAGAGTATGTTATTAATCAATTTACTTGTCATTCTAATCTCGCCTAACGGAAAAGCTTTCTGCTGTGTTGACAGGCCTGTTCGTCAGCTGAAGAACTTACTAAAGATAAATAAATTATTACTGTTGAGATGAGCGGTGTCAGCCAGCATAGCAGAAAGCCAGTTATTGTATGCTGTTTAATTACCGCATGATTCTTTCTTTTAGAACATTAAATTCATTGTCAGTAATGGTTCCTTTTTCTTTTAATTCTGTCAGTTCTTTCAATGCTTTTAATTTGTCGGTAACTTTTTCACCATTTAAAAGCGCTTTCATAGAATGAATTCTGTCAGGAAGTTTTGAGACTGTCTGTTTAAGTTTAACAGCTAAATCTTTAGGTAATTTATTAATATGATCAAAGTCGCCAGGAGTGTACATAACTTTTCCACGTCTAACAATTGTCTTACCTGATGCTTTCGACATAAAAGATATAATCCAAACAAAACCGTACAAAAACGCAATAAAAAGTCCGATAACTGCGATTGCTCCAAGTGTGTCAACAAATGCGTTTAACAGCATAAAAATTATTTTGATTGTTCAAGAAGTTGATTGTAATAATCAATTGAAAACTTGTCAGAATTATCTTGAATAAAAGTGAGCAGCTTAAGTTTTTGAATTTTTATTTCTTCAATCAACAACTCACGGTCATCATAAAAATCAGGATGTGTTAATCTATTATTCAAAAAGTCTAATCTCATTAATACTTCCCGAATGTAACTGTTAATACTTGCAAGTTCTGGATTAGCAATTATTTTATCAAGATCTTTTAAATCAAGTTTTGGATTTTCCATATTCGAGCAAACTTTTCATTTATTAAATAAAGTTAGAGTAGTTTAGAGTATGTTGTCAATAGCATACAAGATTTATCTTACTACTTATTACATACTACATCAATATAAAACAATCATCATCCCGCCCAGCCTTCTCTGTCTAAACTTCTGTATTGAATGGCTTCTGCCAGGTGCTCCACTTTAATATCAGCACTCGCAGCCAAATCAGCAATGGTGCGGCTTACTTTTAAGATTCTGTCGTACGCACGTGCACTCAAGTTCAATCGCTCCATCGCACGTTTCAACAACGTTTCTCCCGCCTGACCAATCACGCAAATTTCACGAAGTTGTTTGCTGCTCATTTGTGCATTGGCGTATATACCGGCGATGCCTTTATAGCGTTCGGTTTGTATTTCCCGTGCGCCAATCACTCTGTCGCGAATGGTAGATGAAGATTCGCCTTTGCTGTTTGTATTGCTCAATTCGCTGAACGCAACCGGCGTTACTTCTACATGCAAATCAATTCTGTCAAGCAAAGGACCGGATACTTTATTCAGATATTTCTGCACCACGCCCGGCGCACAGGTACATTCTTTTTCAGGATGATTGTAAAACCCGCACGGACACGGATTCATAGAAGCAATCAACATAAAATTGGCAGGAAAATCCAGCGCCACTTTAGCGCGTGAAATCGTAACACGTCTTTCTTCCATCGGCTGGCGCATCACTTCTAAAACCGTGCGTTTGAACTCGGGCAATTCATCTAAAAACAATACACCATTATGCGATAAAGAAATTTCGCCCGGCTGCGGCACATTACCTCCGCCAACCAAAGCCACATCGCTTATAGTATGGTGCGGCGAACGAAACGGCCGCTTGCTGATTAACGAACTGTTTTCAGGTAATTTACCGGCAACGCTGTGTATTTTGGTTGTCTCTAACGCTTCCTGCAAACTCAATGGCGGCAATATGGTAGGCAACCGTTTTGCCAGCATGGTTTTGCCCGCACCAGGCGGACCAATCAGTATGGCATTGTGACCACCGGCGGCTGCAATTTCCAACGCGCGTTTGATGTTTTCCTGTCCTTTTACATCATTAAAATCTATCTCGAATTCATATTGCGAATCAAAGAATTCTTCGCGTGTATTAACGACAGTTGGTTCTAAAAAAGATTCATTTTTAAAGAACTCAACTACATCGTTCATGTGTTCTACACCATACACGTTCAGGTTGTTTACCATACCCGCCTCGCGGGCGTTAGCAGTGGGAACAATCAATCCTTTAAAACCTTCTTTGCGTGCTTGAATGGCAATGGGCAACGCACCTTTAATGGGTTGTATTTTTCCATCCAAACTCAGCTCACCCATCATAATGTATTGACTCAATCGTTCGGGTTCTTCTATCTGTTCGGTTGCACCCAACACACCAATGGCAATGGGCAAATCAAACGCAGAACCTGTTTTCTTTATATCAGCCGGCGCAAGATTTACAACCAGCTTGGTGCGCGGCATGTAATAGTTATTTGTTTTGATGGCGCTTTCGATGCGTTGCAGACTTTCTTTTACGGCACTATCGGGCAAGCCAACAATAAAATAATGCTGCCCGGCACTTACGTTTACTTCAATGGTTATGGTGATGGCTTCCACGCCATACACGGCGCTTCCGAATGTCTTTACAAGCATGTGTGTTTTGGGTTCTGTGGCGGCAAGTTTACAGCAATTTTTATTGTAAGCAGAATGTTTTTATCGTAAGTAATATTTCAGTTTGAATCATGTTTGATGTAATTCGTCGTTTCGCACAAACCGTTTTATGTACGATGTTAGATGCATGTTGTACGATGTGGCGTTTACTGAACGTCATTGCTTTTATTTTGTTCGTATAACACAAAGTGTTTTGTATTGATAGCAGCATCATGTTTTCAAATTCAGAATCATTATCTTGGTCTCATAAATCATAACACATGAATCAACGAAGAATCATCAGGCAAGCCTTTTCTGTATTTCTTTTTCTTTTGCTGATACAAACAGCAGTCGCACAATCACCGGTTGGCAGATGGGATATGACGGTTGATTACAATGGCAAACCAACTCCTTCCTGGCTGGGCGTTTGGATATCGGGCAACAATACAATGGTTGGCGAATTTGTGGCTTCCGGCGGTAGTGCGCGTCCTATATCGCATGTAAAAATGGACAATGATAGTTTCTATTTTTCTATACCACCGCAATGGGAAAAAGATACCAATGATGTTGTGGTAAAAGGTAAATGTACAGGCGATAATGCAGCGGGTATCATCACATTTGCGAATGGTAAAAAATCCAGCTGGTCAGCCATAAAAGCGCCCTTGCTAAAACGCACCGCAGCACCGGTTTGGGGCAAGCCAATCAAGTTATTTAACGGGAAAGATATAAGCGGCTGGCACGCGTTGGGAAACAATCAATGGATTGTTGAAAACGGTGTTTTAAAAAGTCCGCATTCAGGTGCTAATTTAGTTACCGATAGTGTTTATAATGACTTTAAACTGCATATTGAATTTCGTTGCCCGGCAGAAAGTAACAGCGGCGTTTATTTGCGCGGACGTTATGAAATTCAGATAGAAGATGGCGATACAATACATCCTGCTTTAGACAGGCTCGGTGCGATATACGGCTTTATAGCGCCAAGCGAAGATGCCGCAAAGAAAGCCGGTGAATGGCAATCGTATGATGTAACGCTTACGGGCAGAATGGTAACCGTTGCGTTGAATGGTGTTACCATTATTTGTAACCGCGAAATACCAGGCATTACGGGCGGCGCTTTGGATAGCAAGGAAGGCGAACCGGGACCCTTACAAATCCAGGGAGACCACGGCCCGATTGAGTTTCGCAATGTTGTAATTACACCCGCTAAATAAGATACATAGGAAAAGTGAGTTTGGATAGTTCTTATGTTCAAAACTCACTTTTTTATTATTTATATCAGAGGCTGTTTAACATTTTACAATGAGAAAATTACAAAGACATAACGTAAAGAAGTTACACAAAATAATCTTATAGATTCTTTGTATTCTTTATGCCTTTGTGGTTCCGTTATTTATTCGTTGCAGCAATTTTAATTTGACAACCCAAATATGGCAAAACCAAGCACTAAAGGACTTCTCAAAGAAATTTTATCGGATGACATTGAGTGGGTTTATGTTAATATAAGCGACAAAGCGGTTGAATGGGCTATTGCCGGTTTTATTGACGAAGCAAATAACCTACTTGAACAATTATGGAAATTTAAAATTTCTCACTCTGAAAATTTATGGCTGCCAGATGAAGGTGTGCAAATCATGTGGACTGTCTCTAATAAAATACCATCTGGTATTCCTTTTGAATTCAAAGACATTGAACTAATAGAACAAAAAAACTGGTCAGGAGTTTTTTATACATGTGGTGACAAAAATAGTAGGGCAATTATTTTAAGCAAATCGTTTTCTGAACTTGACGACAATATGTTATTTTTAAAGCAGTTAATTCCGGCTACGACAATTCTGAAAAACCTTTAGATATTCTGAACGCAATAAAAAAGTTTGTAAGTACAAAGAATGCTATCGGGTACACTTATTTTCATGCAACTTCTTGTGGAGCTTTGCTTGCTTTATAAAATGATTTGCTTGATGAAGCAAATCATTTTATAAAGCTTTGGGGAGAAGGTTACTTAAAGTATTGGAACAATTATATGTTAAGCTACTTGATGAGAGATAGAAAAACTGCAAAGCAGTTATTAACAGGCATCTTAGCTCCTCTATTCAAACTAACAAAAGAAACATGCAATCAAGAAACCAAGGAAATCATAGAGGTATTAGCAAAGAGAATGACAAGTGGAAGAACATTGGTTTACAAAAGCCTTTCGTGGAAGCAATTACTAAACAGGATTTCCAAACTTGCACTTGAACAAAATACGATTGACTTGTCTAATGAAATTTTAGCAAAAAAAACTTTAAGCAGAACACCAGCAACAAATGCCGAAATAGAAATTACAGAAAGGAAATTAAACATTGTTTTTCCCGATGATTACAGAAATTTTTTATTGACTTCAAACGGCTTTGAAAATTTCTCTTATACAGGTGTAACTCTTTCATCTATTGACAAGGTTGATTTTCTTATAAATGTTAACGAGCAGCTTGTTGATATTTGGGGTAATCGCATGGATGACATTGACAATAGTTATGGCGAAAAATTGAGAAGCAGCATTGTTATTGGCGGGCTTGAAGAAGAACAACAACTTTTATTAATTCCGCTATCAAATAAAAAATGGGAATATTGGCATTTTTCAAGTTGGCGACCCGGCGAAGTTGTATATGAAAGTTTTCGCTTTTATATGGAAGATGAATTACAAAGATTAGAAGACAACTTTTATACTGACTAAAACTGCCTATAACAAAAGGATTGCGGCAAGTCTAAAGGACACAGTGCGGCATCAACAGTAATAACGTTATTCAGTTTCAGTTCCAGCAGATATAGCACTGTTGTAAAGTATTAACAAACATCAACAACAAAACATTAATTTAACTTTGGTTATCAGCTGACACAGTGCTATTGCTCCGCCTACAAGCAATACGTTCAATGTTGTGCGTCATTACAATCAGGCATCAAACAATCATTATCTTCTAATGACAAATCAGGGAACAGAAATCTCTCTTCGCAAAGCTGCTCTCGTTGCCGGACTTACTATCCTTAGTATAGCTTTCATTGCTCCTTTTTCTGAACTGTTTGTATATCCCAAACTAATTCATCCGGCAAATGCGGCAGAAACAGTGAGGAATATTACAAACAATAAAATGCTTTTCGTTTCGGCTATTTTTGGATACCTGCTAACCTTCACTGGTGACATTGTCGTGTCTTGGGCATTATACATTTTGCTAAAGCCCGTTAATAAATCTCTTTCCCTGTTAACAGCCTGGTTTCGATTGGTATTTTCGGTAATAGGGTTGGTTGCACTTCTTAACCTTGTTGCTGTTTTTCATTTATTGATGGCTCCTGATTACCTGACTGCATTTGGACAGACCCAGTTATATGCGCAGGTGATGCTTTATCTTACAATGTTCAAAAGTGGTTACCACTTCGGAATTTTACTTTTTAGTGTTCATCTGATTCTTCTCGGGCACCTGGTTTTTAAATCTGGCTACATACCGAAAATCATGGGACTATTACTGGTCATTTGTGGTTTAGGCTATCTGACAGATGCTTTACAACCTTTTTTATTTCCCGACATCAATCTGAAGTTCATAACCCTTACTTTTTTTGGAGAGTTACTATTTATGTTGTGGCTATTAATAAAGGGTTCAAGACTTAGGGAGAACATAATAAGAACCAGTAACGAACGCACAACATGAGGCTTTCTGCTATGCCGGCTGACACCTCTGCCTCATTAGGAATTCTATTTATCTTCCGTTTGGTATTCGGCTGACGAATAAGCAAGCCAGCACAGCAGAGAACATTGCACTGGCCTTAATAACAACCCTTACAACTATGATAACTTGCAAAAGTGTTTGAATACTATTTTTACCGACAAAAATTACAATATGTTATACTGTACACCCTTTCTTCTGTTTGACGGAAACTGTGCTGAGGCAATGACATTTTATAAAAATTGTCTGGGTGGAGAATTAACCCTTACAAAGACCGGCGACACGCCCATGAAAGACCAGTTTCCGCCGGAGAAGCATAACAAGATTATAAATGCTCACCTCAAAAGTGGTAACATAGAGTTTTCTGCAACAGACTGGCATGCCGATACGCTAATGCCAAAACAAGGAAATACTTTCAGCATATACGTTACCGGCGGAACGTTTAACGATCTAAAAATTGTTTTTGATAAGCTTGCAAAAGGAGCAGATAAAGACATGAGAACTTTTATGGAGTTGCATGATATGCCATTTGGAACTTATGGACAATTTACCGATAAATATGGTGTTCCCTGGATCTTTGTAGGAGATAAAAAAGAATAAGAACCGCTCATTATCTTGTTACGCAAACAATCGTTCTTAAACCCCGGTATGCGCCTCCCGGTAATAAGCAGTTTCAATATATCACAGACTACAATTATGGGTGAAGATAATTTGGATGCGGAAGATATTCTTAATGCGATGTTATGTGCAAGTGCCGCCATTTGTATGTACGACATTTTAGTCCGGTTCGTGAGAACGACAATAGGCTTAGCCAGGTTTTTTAATTTTGTGGGTGAAAAATGAGATAATGATAGTAATGCTTTTAACAAGCTATCCAAAAAATATATTGACTTTGCTGTTTTGAGCGATGATTTGGCAAGAATGAGGCTTGAAGTATAAAGAATGAGGTTGAAACTATAGAGAACGAAGCTTGAACTATAGAGAATGAGTTAGGATGTTATAAGAATGAACCTTGAACTATAAAGAATGAGCTTCAATCTATAAAGAAGGATGTTTGAACTATGAAGAATGAAGCCTGAACTATGAATAATGAGGTTGAAAGTTCATAAATACAACTTACAGGTAATTTATTTGCGTGATTGGGTTGCGTATATTTGAGAGTTGCAAGCCATTTTTAAAATTGACTCTAAATTAGCGGACAACGGATTCCGAAAGCTTGACTGAAACATTATATGTACAATCTTATTTTTTATTACATCTATTGTCAGCAAATAAATAAAGGAAAGAGTATTGGGTTTGCAAGGTTCAATGGAGGACTTATAGTATTTCTTACCATCTGGCTCCATGCTTTCTTGATACTTGCAATTATTGAAAAGTATTTTAAACATAAAGTTGACATTGCCTTTTTTACAAATAATAAAACTTTGGAGTACTCTTTCATGCTCTTATGTATCTGGTTCGCTTTTTTGTACTTCAACAATAAAAGGGTTGAAAAAATTGATGCAGAATTTTCTGAAAAGGGTTGGTTCAACAACTACGGCGGATTTCTTACCCTGCTATTAATATTTGCTCCTTTAATTTCGATTGTTGTTATATTGTCGTAGATCCAACCCAAAGCGAGAAGCAAAACGGCATGTAATATTGTATTTATAAAAATTGTGGCGGGACGTTAAGTATTCGACTTTAAATCGCTATTTTGCTTTTGTGGTTAATTGAAGATAACGTTTTTTAAATGACACAACTTCATAAACACTGAACCGTTGGCAGAAATCTATATAATGACCTCAAAGAGAACAAGTTCAAAATATGAAGGCTCAAACGAATTAATTATACAACCAATTAGAAAACCTTTTAAATGTAAATAGTATGAATCCAAAAAAGATATGGTCAAATCTCGCCGTAAGCAATTTAGAGCGAACCACTACATTTTATACTCAATTGGGATTTAAACCCAACGGCGCACATACTTCTAAAGAACTGACAAGCTTTTTTGTTGGTGAAAATAACTTTGTAATACACTTTTTTTAAAAGACATACTCAAAACCAATATAAAAGGTGAAATAGCCGACTCGCAAAAGGCAAACGAAGTGGTATTCACTCTTTCCGCTGAAAGCAAAGACCAGGTAGACAATTGGGCAAAAGAGGTGGAAAGAGCAGGCGGCAAAATGATTTCCCAACCGGAAGAATTTGGAAAAGGATATTATGGTTTTGTTTTTACCGACCCCGATGGTCATAAGTTTAATGTCTTTTATATGGAAGGTCTTTAAAGGTTGAACAGAGAAGCAGGAAGGTACAACAAAATGTATTGCTGTAAGCGAGAATGTAAATGGTGAATGATCAATACAAAATACAGTTTCCTGTTACGAGAGTCTGATACTTCTGGTTGATCGTTCGTTGCAATCTTTATTTGTTATTTTCTTTCTTTTAAGTCAGTAGAAAAAATAATCACTCTTATACATTCCGAAAGCAATTGAGCTATTTATCTCATTTACAGCTTCACAATCGTACAAAAGGTGTTCATTATCGAACGCCTTTTTCTATTGCTGTTATCTGGAAGTCAATCCGGGTAAGGCTTTCAGCATTGGCACAGCCGTTGGCATCTTGTGTGAAACTGTTGTAAAGTGTAAACAAAATATTCATTGTAACATTTTTAAAACAACATCGTTACATAAATTCTAACACAAACTTTTATTATGAAAAAGTATCTTTTACTTCTGCTGCTTGCTTCGCAAAGCCTATATTCTATTGCGCAAAAAAATGGCGATGAACCTTACATGACCAAATCATTATCCGATGCTTCCATAAAAAAGATAGAAGCCCAGACATCGGGCGGCAATATATCTGTAGAAGGCATAAGCAACGGCGACGCGCGTATTGAAGTTTATATCAGAACAAACAACGGCAACACCGCATCGAAAGATGAAATAGAAGAAAGACTCAAAAATTATGAGCTTACCATCGAGGCAAGCAATAACAAATTAACGGCGATTGCAAAGAATAAAGACAGGAAATGGGACTGGAAAAAAGCGCTCAGTATTTCTTTCAAAATCTATTCGCCTAAAAGTGTATCAAGCGACTTATCAACCTCCGGCGGCAATATTAAGTTAAGTGGTTTAGAAGGCGATCAAAAGTTCAGAACCAGCGGCGGAAACTTAGCGTTAGATAATCTTAGCGGTGATATAAACGGCGGCACCAGCGGCGGTAATATTTCAATAAACAATTCGCGCGATAACATTGATTTATCTACCAGCGGCGGCAATATAGACGCCTCAGATTGTAATGGAAAAATCAATATGTCAACGTCCGGTGGCAACGTGCGTTTGAACAATTTAAAAGGCAATGTAAAAACCGGCACCAGCGGCGGAAACATTAACGGAAGCAGTATTGAAGGAACGCTATCGGCACAAACCAGCGGCGGCAATGTAAACATAGATGATATGTCTGGCAGTTTAGAAACAGCAACCAGCGGCGGCAGTATGAATGTAAAAGTTATCAAGCTTGGCGATTATGTTCGTATTAATAATTCGGGCGGCAGTATTGATTTGCAGTTACCCAAAAACAGCGCCGTTGATTTGCATGTTGAAGGCGATAAAATAAAAACCGGCACGCTTACTAATTTTAGTGGCAATACAGAAGATGACAAAATAGATGGCAAATTGAATGGCGGCGGAATTCCTGTGGTTGTAAAAACCAGCGGCAGAGTAAATCTTTCTATGTAAACTATCTTTTATTTATATATCGGAGCCTGTAATATCTTATGATGTTACAGGCTTTTTATTTGCCATACTTTTATGACTGAATAAACAAAATGAAACGCGGTTACAACTTGGTTGCCCATGTATATGATAAGCTTGCGAAACTCTTTATTGGTAAGGCTTTGCGCAAAGCACAGACAGCGTTTTTACCTTTCATTCCGCAGAATGCAAATGTATTGGTTGTTGGCGGCGGAACCGGTTGGATACTGGAAGAAATTACAAAGATTCATCCGCAAAGTTTATGTATAGATTATGTTGATATTTCTTCTGAAATGATTGCTTTATCGAAGAAGAGAAATACGGGTAAAAATGAAGTCAGTTTTATTCAGAAATCTATTATTGATTTTGCATCAGCTCATCAATACAATATCATTATAACTCCGTTTTTATTAGATAATTTTAAAGAAGAAACAGCACAAAAAGTGTTTGCAATTCTTCATCATACATTAAAAGAAAACGGGCTTTGGTTATATACAGATTTCCAGGTAACAAGCAAAAAGGCTTTCTGGCAAAAAGCGGTTTTGTTTGTTATGTATTCTTTCTTTCGCATTGTTTGCCATATAGAAGCTAAAAAACTTCCGGATGTCGTTTCTTGTTTTGAAAATTATCCATATCATTTATTAGAAAGCAAAACATTTTTACACGAATTTATTGTTACTTCTGTTTACCGGAAAACCAGAAATTAATGTCTTGTTATCTTGTTCATTATCCTTGTTTACTCTTGTAATTTTTAGTTTCGCGGTTTAAAAAATAATCCATGCAAAGAACACAAATTTCTTCCGAAATCATTCTTTGGGTTGATTATGAAGCTATGACTTTTACACTTAAATTAGAAATGGCGGCAGGTTATGTTTTCCGGTTTTTTAATACTCCATTCAGCACATATATTGGTTTGATGAATGCAGGTTTTAAAGGCGATTATTATCAGCATAATATCACGTCCATTTATAAGAGCAAAAAGATAACAGAAGATGTGTTGTGAAGAATACAAGATACAAGAGAAGAGTACAAGATACAAGTGATAAAGCCGACGCTGCTAACAGTTCAACAAAAAGATAATCGCAACAAATAAAATAGCCAGTGTACAATCTTTGTTTTTTACCATTCATGTAAAACCACGAATCGCACGCGTTGATATTGTTTTTTTGCAATAAGTTTGGTGTATGCTTAGGGTTATTAGTATCGTTTGGAATAGTTTTAAAATGTCGGTGCAGGAACTGACGAATAACAAGCTGCGCAGTGCTTTGTCGTTGCTCGGTGTTGCGTTTGGTATTTTTTGCATCATTGGTGTTTTGGCTGCGGTAGATAGCATGGAAAAAAAGTTACAGAATGATGTTCAGTCGCTTGGCTCAAATACAATTTATATAGACAAATGGGAATACGCAAATTCATCTGATTATCCGTGGTGGAAATTTATGAATCGTCCCATTATGAAGTATAATGAGATGGAATTTATTAAGCAACGCAGCACGCTGGCTGCTAACGCGGCTTATTTTGATGGCAGCGCAACCGTTAATCTTTCTGCTGGTAACAACCAGCTTAGCAATGTAAACGTGTATGCGGTTTCGGAAGATTTTAATAAAATCCAATCATTCAATATTCAATATGGAAGATACATTAACGATAATGAATTTCAGCATGGAAATCCGGTAGCTATTATCGGTTATAAAAATGCCGAGCTTCTGTTTGGTACGGCTGAGAAAGCAGAAGGCAGAGTTATATCTATGAACGGCAAACACATTCAAATAATCGGGATTATAGAAAAGCAAGGTTCTTCTATGATTGGCGGTTACGATTATGACCAGTGCCTGATTGTATCGTATCGTTATTTTGCCAGCATTTGGGATGTAAATAATCCCGATATGATGCAACCTTCTATTTTGGTAAACAGCAAGCCAAACGTGTCAACAGCAGCGTTGGTAGATGAACTCCGCGGTATTATGCGCCAGGTTCGCAAGCTTAGTCCGACAAGCGAAGATAATTTTTCGCTGAACGATGTTAGTTTATTTAGTAATCAAATTAGTTCTTTCTTTGGTTCAGTAGATATTGGTGGCTGGGCAATAGCGGGCTTATCGCTGATAGTAGGCGCATTTGGCGTGGCTAATATTATGTTTGTAACGGTACGTGAACGCACAAGCCAGATTGGTCTTAAAAAAGCCATTGGCGCCAAGAGCAGTACTATTCTTACGGAGTTCTTGCTGGAAAGTGCATTTCTCTGTATTCTGGGTGGTTTGTTTGGTCTTTTGCTTGTGTACCTATTATCGTTGGCGCTTAGCACCGTGCTTCCGTTTCCAATTGTCATAGCGCCGCACATTATTGTATTGGCATTTAGTATTTGCGTTGTGTTGGGTGTTGTGTCTGGCATTATCCCGGCACGTATTGCCGCGAAAATGAATCCGGTAGAAGCGATTAGAAGTAAATAAATTTGTATCTGTTTTGATGACAGTCTTATGAATCTATTATAAATAAATCCAATTCTTTTTAATGCATTTGGTTTGACTTTAAACTTGGCATTTGGCTAAAAATTCAGTCTATTTGCACCTGAAAACGAAAACATTTCATGCTTCCGAAATATAAACGAATCGTCTTAAAATTATCCGGTGAATCTTTTTTAGGTACAAAATCCAATAGCTTCGAACCTTTTTCTTCCGAAATTATTGAGCAATATGCGAATGACATTAAGACCGTAACCGATCTGGGTGTGCAGGTTGCTATTGTAATTGGCGGAGGAAATATCTATCGTGGTATGAACGAAGCTGAGAGCGGCATAGAACGCGCTCACGGCGATTATATGGGCATGTTAGCGACGATGATTAATGGGATGGCAATGCAGGCAATGCTTGAAAAAATAGGCGTTTATACGCGTTTGCAAAGCGCTATTAAAATGGAACAAGTTGCCGAGCCTTATATTCGCCGCAAAGCCATACGGCATTTAGAGAAAGGTCGGGTGGTAATTTTTGGTGCCGGTACAGGAAATCCGTATTTTACGACAGATACGGCTGGTTCTTTACGTGCCATTGAGATTAAGGCTGATGTCATTTTAAAAGGAACACGTGTTGATGGTATTTATACTGCCGATCCGGAAAAAGATTTAACAGCAACCCGTTACGAAAAAATTACGTACCACGAATGTATTGGTCGCAACCTAAAGGTAATGGATATGACTGCCTTTACACTTTGTATGGAAAATGGCCTTCCGATTATTGTTTTTGATATGAATAAACAAGGCAACTTATTAGAAGTTGTTTTGGGAATGAATGTGGGAACGCTGGTTTCGTAAACATGAGAAATGAGAGATCAAAGGTGAAAAATATTTTTCCAAATTTCACGTCTGACATTTTACTTCTCACTGCTATATTATACACATAAGAGAAAAAACAAAAGCCTCGCATTGAGCGAGGCTTTCTTATAAACCCATACGGTAAGCTTCTTACACTTTAAAATGAGAGAACGCTTTATTTGCTTCCGCCATACGATGCGTATCTTCTTTCTTTTTGAAAGCAGCACCTTCACCTTTACTGGCAGATACAATTTCGTTCGCTAATTTATCAGCCATAGTACGACCGTTTCTTTCGCGGCTGTAACGAACCAGCCATTTAATGCTCAAAGAAATTTTTCTGTCCTGGCGTACTTCTGTTGGAATTTGAAAAGTAGCACCACCAATACGACGGCTGCGTACTTCTACAGCAGGCGTTACGTTAGAAAGCGCACGTTTCCAGATTTCGTAGCCATCTTCACCTGTATTCTTAGCTATTTTATCAATAGCATCGTAGAAGATATTGATAGCAGTACTTTTTTTACCGTCCCACATTAAGTTGTTTACAAAACGGGTTACCAGTTTATCATTATATTTTGAATCTGGTGCGAGAGGAAGCTTTTTAGCTTGCGATTTTCTCATCTAAAAAGAGATTATAATAGCTTTAATTAATTATTTTTTTCCTTTTGCCGGAGCTGCCGGAGCGCCTGCTTTTCCTTTCTTGGTGCCGTATTTGGAACGACTTTGTTTGCGGTCTTTTACGCCAGCCGTATCTAAACTACCACGAACAATATGATAACGCACACCTGGTAAATCTTTCACACGACCACCACGTATCAAAACGATTGAGTGTTCCTGCAAATTATGCCCTTCACCCGGAATGTAAGCGATAACTTCTATTTTATTGGTTAAACGAACTTTGGCTACTTTACGAAGCGCCGAGTTCGGTTTTTTTGGAGTGGTAGTATATACCCTTGTACAAACGCCCCGACGCTGAGGACACGCATCCAATGCTCTGGATTTGCTCTTTGCCCTGATGATTTCGCGACCCTTTCTTACTAACTGTTGTATTGTTGGCATTCTAAACCAATTAATTTTTTTTAGGACGGCAAAGGTAACTGCCTATATCTTAAATTCCAAGAATAAAAATATAATTTTTGTGAAGGAATGAAACGGAACACAGAAAACACGTATTTTATGCACAGATTTGAAAGAGTTTCTAAACAAAAAACAACTTGCACTAAAATTGAACCTTACAATAGCTCCTATATTCTACATACAATTTACCAATCCGTGCATCTAAGTCGTGTCTTCGGTGTTCTATAAATTATACCGGCAGTAACCAGCCATATTTATCTTCTGTTTTCCCTTCTCTTATATCTGCCAGCTGTTTCTTTAATTCGGGAGCAATACGCCATTTTGCAGTATCAAAATACATTGAATAATCTTTGTACAAAAGTTCTTTAATATAAGAAATGACTGCTGCAGTTCCGGTACCAAATGCTTCTATATATTTGCCGGCTTCGTAAGCAGCTATCAGTTCATCAATGCTGATGTTTCTTTCTTCTACGTGTAAGCCCATATCGCCAAGAACAGTAATAGCGCTGTCGCGGGTGATACCTGGCAAAATGGTTCCTTCATCAAGTGATGGCGTGATGACTGTATTATCAATCACAAAAAATACATTCATGGTTCCTACTTCCTGCAGCCATTTGTGTTCAAAAGCATCTGTCCACAACACCTGGTCGTAACCCAATTCTTTTGCTTTTTGCGCAGCCTGCAAACTGGCGGCGTAATTACCGGCGTTTTTGGCAAAGCCAACGCCACCGGGTGCTGCACGCGTATAGGTTTCTTCCACCAAAATTTTCATTGGCGTTACATAATACGGACCGGTTGGACTTAATAAGATCATGAATTTATAAGAGCCCGATGGTTTTACACCAATGGTTTCTTCGGTAGCAAACATTACCGGGCGAATGTAAAGCGAATGATCCGGCTTGGCAGGAATCCAGTCACGTTCCAGTTCTATTAACTGCCTCATTCCTTCAACAAAAATTTCTTCCGGTACTTCCGGCATCTGCATACGCTTTGCAGAAATATTAAAGCGTTTGAGGTTCTCATACGGACGAAAAATATAAGCGCTTCCATCGGCATGTTTATACGCTTTTGCGCCTTCAAAAATGGCTTGTCCGTAATGAATGGCAGCCATAGTCGGGAGAAAAGAAATAGGTCCGAACGGCTTAATTTCTACATCTGTCCATTCACCATTATTATAATCTGCTTCCAGCATATAATCGGTAAAATCTTTACCGAAAACAAGCTTTTCAAAACTGGTGGTTTTCAATTTACTTTCCGAAACTTTTGTAACCGGGAAGGTTGATGCTGCTATCATACACTACATTTGTTTGCGAATACAAAAGTAAGAAACAAGACTTGTTTAATTTGTTAGAAAATGAAAATTCATTTGCCCGATTTTGTGCTTGCCGATTTATATAAAAATTCATTGGTAATAGCAGATGATGTAACGGCTTCAAAACCATCAAATAAAGCAGAAGCCGCGCCGGCTTTGTTTTTGGGTGGTAACGAAAAGCATGTTACCATTTTAGTGAACGACAAGCAAAACCGTTATATTGATGATGAAAGTTTGCAGTTGCTAACGAATATGCTAACGGCTTTGCAGCTTTCTTTACAGGATGTTGCGGTTATTAATATCCATGCAACACCTTTTTCTTATAAAGAAATAACAGAACAGTTTGGGTCAAGAGTCTGCCTGCTGTTCGATGTTCCAACACAACTGATACAGCTTCCTTTCCAGATGCCCGATTATAAAGTGCAGGCATTTGGTAACTGTAAATTTTTATGCAGTGCATCTTTAAGCAAAATGAAAGGAAACGGCAAAGAGGCAAAGCTTGAAAAAACAAAACTCTGGATGAGTTTGAAAACAATTTTCGAGTGAAATGGAACTACAAAACCACGAAGTGAAGAAATAACACAAAGAGAGAAGTGATACAATTTCGTTCCTCATATCAAATCAACAAATTGATGCAATCAATCACGCTCATATTTGCTACTAATAACAAACATAAAGTAGAAGAAATAAAGAAAATCATCGGCGTTCAATACAGTATCATTACACTGCAGGAAGCAGGAATTGATATTGACATTCCCGAGCCGTTTGATACGTTGGAAGAAAATGCAATCGAGAAGTCAAGAGTCATTCATCAGCTAACTAACAGCAACTGTTTTAGTGAAGATACAGGATTGGAAGTAGAAGTTTTGCTGGGCGAGCCGGGCGTAAAAAGTGCACGTTATGCAGGCGAAGACAAAAATTTTTCAGCCAATATAGATAAGCTGTTGAAGAATTTACTGAATAAAGAAAATCGGAATGCGCAATTCAGAACTGTTATTTCTCTTCTGTTACATAATCAACAGTATTTGTTTGACGGTATCTGCAAAGGCGTAATTACAAAAGAACGAAGTGGTGATGGCGGCTTTGGTTACGATGCGGTTTTTGTTCCGGACGGCAGCGATAAAACATTTGCCGAAATGACAATGGACGAAAAAAATGTATTTAGTCACCGCAGAAAAGCAACAGATAAACTGATAGATTTTTTAAGCCAGCTATCATGAATGATTTAAAAGCCATAAAAGGAGACATTACAAAGCTTTCGGTTGATGCTGTTGTAAACGCAGCTAACTCTTCGTTATTGGGCGGCGGCGGTGTAGATGGCGCTATTCACCGGGCGGGTGGAAAACAAATTCTGGAAGAATGCAAAAAAATTGTTGCAAAACAAGGGAAATGTAAAACCGGTGAAGCTGTAATTACATCTGCCGGAAATATGCCTTCTAAATTTGTAATTCATACCGTTGGGCCGGTGTGGCACGGCGGTAAAAACGGCGAAGCGGAAAAGCTGGCAAATTGTTACCGCCATTCAATACAACTGGCTTCCGATAACGATTGCAAATCAATTGCGTTTCCTAATATCAGTACGGGTGTGTATGGTTATCCTAAAAAAGAAGCCGCGAAGATTGCAGTAGAAACCGTAAAGCATTTTATAAATGAGACAAACATAGAAGAAGTGATTTTTGTTTGTTTTGATGAAGAAAATTTTGAGTTGACAAAAGCTTTGTTATAGCAAAAGTAAATTTGAATATACCTCGCAGCTTTTATTATAACAGATTAAAAAATTGCACTTTCACGCCGTTCATTATTTTTGCCGCTGCTAAACAACTTCGAATGAATTTTAATCTTCTTCAGATACCAGAACGCACACAGCAGCCACGCACGAACGGTATTACCATGGTAATGGATAAAGGGCTGAGCCTGAATGACGCGAAAAATTTTATGAGTATTTCGCATCCGTATGTTGATATTGTTAAACTTGGCTTTGGAACTTCTTTTGTAACGCCAAACCTGCGCGATAAAATTGAAGTGTACCAGTCGTATAACATTCCGGTTTATTTTGGCGGAACCTTGTTTGAAGCGTTTTTAATACGTAACCAGATTGAAGATTACATCGCGGTTTGTAAAGATTATGGCATTAGCTATATGGAAGTGAGCGATGGCTCAATTACCATTCCTCACGCAGAAAAATGCGGCTATATTGAAAAGCTAACCAAATATGGAACGGTATTGAGTGAAGTGGGAAGTAAAGATGCAGCCAATATTATTGCGCCATACAAATGGATTGAACTGATGAAAGCCGAGCTGGAAGCCGGTTCTACTTACGTAATTGCAGAAGCGCGCGAAAGTGGCAATGTAGGCATTTACCGTGGCAGCGGCGAAGTGCGACAAGGTTTGGTAAATGAAATTTTAACCCAGATTCCGGGTGAAAAAATATTGTGGGAAGCGCCGCAAAAAGAACAACAGCTTTATTTCTTGGAATTGTTAGGTTGTAATGTGAACCTGGGAAATATTGCGCCTTCCGAAATGATTCCGCTGGAAACCATGCGTATTGGTTTGCGTGGCGATACGTTTCATTTGTATCTTGATGCAGAAACAAAGCAAAAAATGTAATGGCTCGTACATTTGGTATTATTGGTTTTCCTCTTTCCCATTCTTTCTCGCAGAAATATTTTACGCAAAAGTTTCTGGATGAGTATATTTCTGATGCAATATTTTTAAATTTTCCAATCGAATCCATTGATCGTTTGCCAAATTTACTAAAAGCGGCACCGAACGTAAAAGGACTTGCCGTAACCATTCCATATAAAAAACAAGTGCTTCCCTTTCTTGCATCTGCAACTGATGATGTGAAAGAAATGGGCGCCTGCAATTGTATCAGGTTCAGAGACGGAAAATTGTATGGATTTAATACAGATGTTGTGGGATTTGAAAAATCATTTGTAACGCATTTGAAGCCACATCACAAACAGGCTTTGGTTTTGGGCAGCGGCGGTGCGTCGGCAGCCGTTGAGTTTGTATTGAAAAAATTAGGAATTGATTACAAAATTGTATCGCGCGCAGGAACTTCTGATACTATGATTTCTTATGAAGACATAAATGAAGATGTTATACAAAACATATAGTGTGATTATTAATTGTACGCCGCTGGGAACGTATCCGAAAATAGAAGAAGCGCCGAACCTGCCTTATCAGTTTCTTACACCGGAACATTACTTGTTCGACTTGGTTTACAATCCACCGCTGACAAAGTTTTTAGCTTTGGGTGAAGAAAAAGGTGCAACCATTCAAAATGGTTATGATATGCTGACAATACAGGCAGAAGAAAATTGGAAAATCTGGAATGAAGTTTAGAACACGGATGACATGGATTTCATGCACGGATTTTTAAATAATGTAGTTATAAAAAGATCCCGAACCTTTTGAGACTCGGGATCTTTTTATTTATAGAACAATATAAAACTCTATTTATTAAACATTACATCTGAATTATCCGTGCATGAAATCCATGTCATCCGTGTTCTAACGCAGGAACAATAACTCACGATATTTCGGTAACGTCCATTTATCATCATCTACCAAATGCTCCAGCTTATCTACATGATAACGAATGTCATCAAAAAATTTACCTTTTACTTCATCACAATAAGTTATGGCTTTTTCGCGGCTGTCGGTCATCGTATTGGCGTTCTTACGAGCTTCTACCATTTCATTTACTTTAGTATAAATAAAGTTTGTATGTTCCGATACTTCTTTTAAAACCTCTAACTGGCTTGCAAAAGCAGATTCGGGCAAACCGGCATCTTTCAATCCTTTGATATTTTCTGCCAAAGTATTTTGATAACTGATAGTTGTTGGAATAATATGATTTATCGCCAAATCACCCATAATACGAGCTTCTATCTGAACCGTTTTAATGTATTTTTCCAGTTCTATTTCATAGCGCGCTTCCAGTTCAAGATGATTATATACGTTGTTACTTTCGAACAATTGCTTGGCTTTATCTGTAACCATCGCATCTAACGCAAGCGGCGTGGTTCTTACATTTGGTAACCCGCGTTTTTCGGCTTCCTGCGTCCATTCTTCGCTGTAGCCATCACCTTCAAACAATACTTTTTTGCTATCTACAATATATTTCTGAATGGTGTGCATGATAGCAATTTCCTTCTTCTCATTCTTATCTATCAGGCTGTCCACTTCCGCTTTGAAATTCTTTAGAGTTTCTGCCATGATGGTGTTCAAAGTAATCATGGCATTGGCACAATTTGCCGAAGAACCCACCGCGCGAAATTCAAATTTGTTACCAGTGAAAGCAAAAGGTGATGTTCTGTTTCTGTCTGTATTATCCAGCATCAGTTCCGGAATACTTCTGTGCAAATCAAGCTTTAAAATGGCTTCGTCCTGTTCATCAAATCTTTGCCCGACTCTGGTTTCGATATCAGACAAAACCTTTGCTAAATACTGACCAATAAATACAGATATGATTGCCGGCGGCGCTTCATTTGCACCCAAACGATGGTCGTTTGGCGCAGAAGCAATGGCAGCACGCAATACATCAGCATAATCGTGCACGGCTTTAATAGTGTTCACAAAAAAAGTAAGGAACATCAGGTTCGTCTTTGGCGTTTTACCCGGCGCTAATAAATTTACACCTGTATCAGTTGACATGCTCCAGTTGTTATGTTTGCCGCTGCCGTTAATACCGGCAAATGGTTTTTCGTGAAGCAAGACAACCAGGCTATGACGCTTAGCCACACGTGTCATAATATCCATCAACAACGTGTTATGATCTACCGCAATGTTCACTTCTTCGAAAATGGGCGCACACTCAAACTGTGACGGCGCTACTTCGTTATGGCGCGTGCGCAGAGGAATTCCCAACTTGTAAGATTCGCTTTCAAAATCGCGCATAAACGCATACACGCGTTCCGGTATCGAACCAAAATAATGGTCTTCTAATTGCTGACCTTTTGCCGGCGCGGCGCCAAATACAGTGCGACCGCATTGCACTAAATCAGGACGGGCATTTACCAAACCTTCATCTATTACAAAGTATTCCTGCTCCCAGCCCAATGTGGGCGTTACTTTGGTTATATTCTTATCAAAATAGTTGGCAACTTCAACAGCCGATTTATTTAAAGATTCCAAAGCCTTCATCAACGGCGCTTTGTAATCGAGAGATTCGCCTGTGTACGACACAAAAATCGTAGGAATGCAAAGCGTTTTGCCATTCCCGATTTCCATAATAAAAGCCGGTGAAGAAGGATCCCATGCCGTATAACCACGCGCTTCAAACGTAGCCCGCAAACCGCCGCTCGGAAATGAAGACGCATCAGGTTCCTGTTGTATTAAGGCAGCGCCATCAAACTCTTCGATTGGTGTTCCATCGCTTTTTATGGTAAAAAAAGAATCATGTTTTTCAGCAGTGGTTCCGGTCAAGGGCTGAAACCAGTGTGTGTAGTGTGTTACGCCCATGCCTTCTGCCCAGGCTCTCATGCCGCTGGCAATCTGGTTGGCTACATAACGGTCAATTTTTTTGCCGCCTTTTATACTGCCCGATAAGCTTTTATAAGCTTCATCACTTAAAAACTCTCGGGCTTTTTTTACAGTAAATACGTGTTCGTTAAAGATGGCAGTAATCTTAGCCGATTTTTCTATTGGTGTTTGTAAATGGCTGGTTAGGTTATTGATGGCCTGAAATCGTAATGACATAATATTCGGAATTTATCTGACAAAAATTTTGTTCCTGGTTTGAATAATCGGTTTTTATATTTTATAGAGCTGCTTTTAATAGGTAAAACCGGTTTGCAAAGGAATAGAAAAAATATGAATGATTATTTTTCCCTTTTTATAAAACCAATTTTTCGATAATCGAGAGTTAAAAGTAAAAATGTAAAAAATAATGATGTAACCATACTTTTATACCTGGCTATGGCGCCGGAAAATGTAACTGTGTAACCGCAAAGTAACCATACAGAAAAGACTAAAAAAAAGAAGACAAACTAATATAGAAGGAATATTTTTTACAGGCTGATGCCATAATATCCAGGCAAGCAAAACGAGAATGATAAAACCATTTTCAAGGAAAGTAAGAAGATAATTAATGCCTGCTATATCGCTGATATGCGGACGAAAAAATATCAAATCAATTGCATACGGAAAAAACTTTGCAAAGCTGTCTGCTGTTGGTTTTAAAGTGGGTAATGCTATTTTAGAATTGCCTGTTAAGGCATTAAATTCATTTTGTTTATTAATGATGTACTGCGGAAAGTTTAGTGCTGATGTTATATGTGGCAAAACAAAAAACAGAATCAATCCGCTTGCATATAAACCGGAAAAAATGAGCCATTGATAACGTGGTTTTTTTTTCGCTGAAAAAGAGTGCGAGTAAAGCCGGTAATAAGAGTAATAAAATGATGTTTCGCAAAGCAAATAATGCAAGAAAGCAAAACAATATAATCAGGCTATATTTCCATACAAAACGATGTTCATTTACTTGTTGCCAAAAGCAATATATACTTATCATCATGGCAGAAAAAATAAGCCCATCTTTATGAATGCCGCTGCACCAAAATAGAAATGATGGCAGTAAAAAAATGAGGAGAATCAACCATAACTTATTGTTGTTACTCCGAAATGGTTTTGCAATACGAAATAAAGCAACGGGACCAAACAAATACAGAAAATTGAAGACGATAATATTTGTATAATAGCTTTTGCCGGTAAACACATTCATAACAGCCATTAACTTGATGATGCTGTTGTCTTTTAAATCGTTCCAGTAAGATGAAGAACCGGAAAATAAATTTCCGCTTTGCTGGTAAGGAGAATAAAACAAATCTTTTATAAAACCAACCAGATCGCGAAGCAACCAGTCGGTTTCGGTAAGGCTGTTGTTATAATATTTCCAGGTATCAGCTGTGGCAATATATTGCGGAAGCGAAAAATATTTTGCATACGCAAAGCCAGCCGCTATTTTAATAATAAATAAAATAATCAGCCACCATTTGCCAATGCCCGAACGTGTAAAGAATGGAATGATGGTGATAAGCCAGGAAAAAAGTAATAAGTAACAAGTAAAAATAATACTCTGCAATCAGCCGGTTTTAAAACAAAATAAAAGTATTTCTCCAGTATTGATTTATCTTTTATAAAGCTTATTTGTTGCTTCTTTATAAAATTCCTGTAACTTTTTTCCGGCAACGGCGTTTCATTCTTCAAAACAAAAACATGAAAACATATTTTTTGCTTATCTGCTTAGTTGTAAGTATGACGTCTTTTGCCGGATGGCATGTTATAAAAGGCAATGGCGTATCTAAAACGGAACCACGCGAAGCGAGCGATTATACTTCGTTGGCGTCGGGCGGACAAATGAACGTTGAGATTGCTTATGGCAACAGCAACAGCATAAAACTGGAAGGTGAAGAAAACTTATTGCCCTATATTGAAACAGAAGTAAAAGATAAAATGCTTACGATAAAAGTAAAAGATGGATATACATTAAAAACAAACCAGTCGCTGAAAATTTATGTAAGCATGACAACCATTAATGCACTGGCACAAAGCGGAAGTGGCAGCATCAGCGGTTCGGGAAATTTTAGTAATAACGATAATACATCTGTTGCCATGTCAGGCTCAGGTTCTGTGAAGTTAAAGTTTGCTTCTTTCACTTCACTTTCGCTCAGAATGTCGGGCAGCGGTTCTATTGATTTATCGGGAATAATTGAGAACGAAGCGGATATTAAACAAAGCGGCAGCGGCAATGCCAATCTCGATGATATTAGTTGTGATAATGTAACAGTAAAATTATCGGGCAGTGGAAATCTACGCATTCATGCGGATAAAGCTTTAACAGCACAAATTAGTGGAAGCGGGAATGTGATTTATTCGGGAGACGCAACTGTGGCCAGCAAAACAAGCGGCAGTGGGGAAAGTGAGAAAAGCATAAATAAACGGAAACAAAAATGGCTGCCATTATAAACCGGCAGCCATTTTTATTTGTAATCGTAACGTTACAGTTTACACTTCTTCAGTTGCTTTTTCATCCTGCATCAGTTCAATATTTCTGTTGATGAAGTTTGTAAGATCTGTTCCTTTTAACAAACCTTGCGAAAGCAAAGCCATATCAGCCAATGTGCGAATTTGCTTTTGCATTCTTGCTTCGTCGTTTTCTTTCAGCAAAGTCTGGTAAATCGGATGATTTCCATTTACCGTTAAAGTTACTTCATCCGGCATTTGCGCATAGAAAGCCGTCATTCCGCCACCGCCCATATTTGCCATATCTTTCATGCGGCGCATAAATTCGGGGCGCGTAGCTACAACCGGTGCTGTGCTTGTGCTTAAGCCTTTTACTTCAACAGAAACATGCAGTTGCGGAACTTCGAAAGTAAAAAGTTCTTTCAGCTTGGTTTCTTCTTCTTTATTTAATACGCTTTCTGTTGCATCCTGCTTATCAATAATATTATCAATGATGTCAGAATCAACACGAACAAAATGCACATCCTGCCATTTCATCTCCATACTGTTGATGAAAGAAGCATCTATAAGCGTTTCCAGTTTTATAACGCTATAGCCTTTTTGTTTTGCGGCTTGTATATAAGCGTCTTGTTGTATTGGGTCGGTGGTATATAAAATAACATTTTTACCTTCCTTATTTTTCTGAATGGCTTCTGTTGCCATTTTATATTCTTCAAGCGTATAAAACTTATTATCAGAAACATCTTGAAGAATGACAAATTTATTTGCTTTGTCAAAAAATTTATCGTCTGTCATCATTCCATACTTCACAAATAATCCTAAGCTTTCCCATTTCTCTTCAAAGGAAGGACGCTCATTCCGGAAGATTTCATCTAATTTATCTGCTACTTTTTTGGTGATATGAGCATTGATTTTCTTCACATTCGGATCGCCTTGCAGATAGCTGCGGCTTACATTTAACGGAATATCCGGGCTATCAATCACACCATGAAGAAGCATCAGGAATTCGGGAACAATATTCTTTACTTCATCGGTTACAAACACCTGGTTGCTGTAAAGCTGTATTTTATCTTTCTGTATTTCGTAGCTCTGTTTTATTTTAGGGAAATACAAAATACCAGTGAGGTTAAACGGATAATCTACATTCAAATGAATCCAGAAAAGTGGCGTTTCTCCAAAAGGATACAACTCGCGATAGAAATTCTGATAATCTTCCGTTGTTAGTTCAGAAGGTTTTTTAACCCAGATCGGATGTGTATTGTTGATTGGCTTCTGTTCTTCGCCTTCTTCTTTTTTTTCTGCAACGTCGGTAAAATAAATCGGAACCGGCAGGAACCGGCAGAATTTTTCAAGGATTCCTTTTATACGAATACCGTCTAAAAATTCGCTGCTGTCTTCATTTATATGAAGAATAATTTTAGTTCCCCGATCGCGCTTTTCTACTTCATACAATTCAAATTCCGGACTTCCGTCACAACTCCAGTAAACGCTGGAAGCTTCTTCGTGATAACTCTGAGTCAAAACTTCTACACGGCTGCTCACCATAAAAGCGCTGTAAAATCCCAGACCGAAATGCCCGATAATATTGGCGTCTTTGTATTTATTTAAAAATTCTTCTGCGCCACTAAATGCAACCTGGTTCAAATATTTATCTACTTCTTCTTTTGTCATTCCGACACCACGATCAGTAATGCTAAGTGTCTTTTCTTTTGCATCTAATACAACATCAATTCGTAGCTCACCCAAATCTCCTTTGGCCTCACCGATTGAAGAAAGTGTATTTAATTTTTGAGTTGCATCAACAGCGTTACTCACCAACTCTCTTAAAAAAATCTCATGATCGCTATAGAGAAATTTTTTAATGATAGGAAAAATGTTTTCTGTCTGAACTCTTATTTGTCCTTTTTGCATAACAGAGTTTTATAAATGTTCTTTAGTTAAAAATTGAAAATTTAATTTCTATGCAGCTTCTTACAAAAGAAATACCAGCACTTCGATAGCTGCCATGTTGGCAAACATCACATAAATTAATGAAATCGTATAAACAAAAAAGCCGCTCCAAGCAAGGAGCGGCTTTATAAAAATTGAAAAATTTATTTTTTCTGATTCTGATATTGAGGATGTGGAGCCGGAGCCTCGTTTGGACCTTCGTCTTCAGTTCCTTCTAAATCAACCACATTTGCATCACCTTCTGTACCATATACGAAGATGAAACGGCTTTCAGAAATACCTTGCTGGTTAACCATATATTGAATAACAGCGTTTACACGATCCCAGCTACGTTGTTGTGCACGTTTGTCAGATGCGCCATGACCTGTTACTCTTACTTTACAATCAGGACTATTCTGCAACTGCTGTGCAACTGATGCCAAAGATGCCTGAGCCGCTTTGCTAAGTGTTGCTGTGTTGCCTTTGAACTGAACGCTTGGTAAAGAACTTAAGTCACATTTGCCTGCTGTCTTAATCAAACCTGCGGCAAGTGAATCGCAACATGTTGGAGGACATTTACCGATACCATCTGCATCAACAGGGAAGCATTTCTGTGGAGTTAGCAATTCCTTGTCTTTATAATCAGGAACACCATCACCATCAGAATCTTTTGCTACACCATGAGAATCAACCGGAGCGCCTGCTGGTGTATTTGGCTCCTGATCAAACTGGTCAGTAATACCATCACCATCAGCATCAGGTAATACCGGAGTTGGTATTTTCATATGTTGTGGAGCGTTTAACTCGTTGTAAGCAAAGTTCAACGGATTTTGGAACCACAATGGTTGTGTGCGTTTAGCTGAACTTCCTAAGTTGAAACCGAATGTTACATCACCGGAAATAATTTGATCATTTGAAGAGGTAAGACTGCCATTTACCTGACGATAAACACCATCAAGATAATCATCGCTAATCATATAATATTTAGCTTCTAACCCTAATGATACGCGACTACCTAGTTTAAATTCATAACCACCACCAACAAAGGCACTATGGCGGAATTGCCATTTGCTGGAACTACCATCGTCAAAATTCTGGCTACGGCTTCTTACAGGAGCATTGGTTTCATAATCGCCATCAAGATAACCTTTAACTGCTTTCTGTATATCTGTACGTTTTTGCGTGAAATTAATGCCATTATTAGTAGTAAACTGATATGGTGCATTACCATTTAAGGCATCAATCTTTGTATGGTAGACAAAAGGAGTATAACCTGCTGTAAAATATACGTTGCTCTTTGGATTTCCTTTATGGAAAAGTATGTTAGAAAAAGAGAACATCAATTCAACTGAAGGAATAACTGCTTGCATTTTATAATTTGGAAGCCAAACGCTGCTGCCCGGATAATCATTTTGTAAAGCAGCACTTGGTAAATTTAATTTACTCGAGCCAGGTCTGTACTCATAGCCTTTTGCTTCGGCATATTCAGCACCAAACTTAACTGATACCAAGTAACCTAAAGATTTTCTAAGATTAAGACCTGCATGCCAGCCTGGAAACTGTGCATTAGGAACGTCAAATAAAGGTACCAGAACACCGCCTGTTACACCCAACTGCCACATATCGCGCGGTTTTGCCGGATAAGGATATTGGTTGTTCCTAAATTCATTGTATTGAGCCATATTCTTCGTAGATACTTTTGAAGAATCGTCCCAATAAGATTTTGCATCATTTGTAGTGCTCATCGAACTGTCCTGTGCAAAAATACCATGAGCTGCAAAGAGCAAACTCATCATTACTGCATACTTTTTAATTACCATAGTTGGTGTGATTTAAATTTTTGTTTAGGCTACCTAAAAAAGTTAATCCTGGTAAAGACCTCATTTTTGGCAAAAATAGATATTGATACTTAATTAACAAATATTAATTCCCCTAACCGCTTGTTGTTAAAATTTTGTAGTGAGGTAGCAATTGCAGTGCCAACGCTTTATGATGACTGTAACAATTTTGCTGACTCGTGAATAAAGACATCATTACTCGTTAAAATGATGCTTCGGCTGCAACTACTTTTTTTATTTTATGCGAAATGAATACGTATTTCCGATTTTATATCTGAGGTTTGCATGGCTGTAATATGTGATTTTGGAAACAATCTGTGGAAATTACTACCAACTTCTTTATTTATTTTCGTTTGAATTGAAACAGAAGCAGTTAACGATGAAAAACGGAAGGCCGGGAATTGTCAATAATGGAGAAAGCAAATAAAATTATAAATGCGGAGCTTACAGAATTTGAAGCTTATTTTAAAGAAGCGGTAAAGAGTAAAGTACCGTTGCTCGACAGGATAATGAGTTATATTGTAAAGCGAAAAGGTAAGCAGTTACGGCCTATGTTTGTTTTACTCAGTGCAAAACTTGGCGGAGAAATTAACACCGCTTCCTATCGTGCCGCTTCTTTGGTAGAACTTCTCCACACAGCTACTTTAGTACATGACGATGTTGTGGATGAGGCTTTCGAGCGGCGTGGATTTTTTTCCATCAATGCACTCTGGAAAAATAAAGTTGCAGTTTTGGTAGGGGATTATTTATTATCAAAAGGTTTGCTTCTCTCTTTGGATAATGGAGATTTTAAAATTTTGCAGCTAATGTCAAGAGCCGTAAAGATGATGAGTGAAGGCGAGTTGCTTCAAATGGAAAAAGCCCGTAATCTCGATATTCACGAAAATCTCTATTATGATATTATTAATGGTAAAACAGCTTCACTGTTAGCTTCTGCCTGCGCTGCCGGTGCGTCTACTACTTTTACCAATGATAGCAATATTGAACAAATGCGATTGTTTGGCGAAAAAGTGGGCATGGCTTTCCAGATAAAAGATGATTTATTTGATTATGGTAACCAGAAAATAGGAAAGCCAACCGGTAACGACATTAAAGAAAAAAAACTGACTTTACCTTTAATTTATACCTTAAATCATGCTGATGCTTCTTTACGCAGAAAACTGATTAACATTGTAAAGAACGAAAATAAAAATAAACAGAAAGTTCAATTCGTGATCGACACAGTACAGGAAGCGGGCGGTATTACTTATGCAACAGAAAAGATGTTTGCTTTTCGTGATGAAGCATTAACTATCTTGTACCACTTTCAACCTGGCGAAGTGAGAGATGCGCTTGAAGAATTAGTGAGATACACAACCGACCGGAAATTCTAATGCAAAAGAGATGGAACATATTACCCGGTAACGATAAGAAAGCAGGCTTACTGCAACAATCGTTAAAAATCAATTATACACTTTGTAATATATTGGTTCAGCGTGGTATTTCATCATTTGCAGAAGCCAAAGATTTCTTTCGTCCGCAGCTATCGCACCTGCACGATCCGTGGCTGATGAAAGACATGCTGAAAGCCGTAAAGCGCATTCTGTCGGCCTTTGAGGATGGTGAGAAAATCCTGGTTTATGGTGATTATGATGTTGATGGTACCACTTCTGTTGCCAGCATGTACCAGTTTTTGGCAGCCGTATATCCGAATGTTGATTATTATATACCACATCGTTATAAAGAAGGTTACGGAATTTCCATGGCCGGGATTGAATACGCGCTGGAAAATCATATTTCCCTGATCGTTTCTCTCGACTGTGGTATCAAATCAGTCGAGTTGATTGAAGTTGCCAGACAACAAGGCATAGATTTTATCGTTTGTGATCATCACATGCCCGATGATATTTTGCCTGGCGCCGTGGCTATTTTAAATCCAAAACAAAAAGATTGCAACTATCCGTTTAAGGAATTATGCGGTTGTGGTGTCGGCTTTAAATTCATGCAGGCATTAAGCGAAGAACTGAACTTGCCTGACGAATCTTATTTACAATATTTAGATTTAATTGCGACTGCCATCGCTGCCGATATTGTTCCCATTAACGGTGAAAACCGCATTCTTGCTTATCATGGTTTGCAGAAAATAAACAGCCATCCCTGTATGGGTATTAAAGCGTTATTGAAGCTTGCCGGTATGCAGCAGGAACTTCATATTACCAACCTTGTCTTTATTATTGCACCCCGCATTAATGCTGCCGGGCGTATGGACGATGCGAAAAAGGCAGTTCAGCTTTTTATTGAAAAAGATTACGAAAAAGCGATGCAATACGCAGAAGCTTTACATGTTGATAATACGTTTCGCAAAGAAGCCGATACTTCGATTACGGAAGAAGCCATTCACATGATTCGCAGCAACGACACACTTATACAACGCAAAACAACGGTTGTATTTCAGGATCATTGGCACAAAGGCGTAGTTGGCATTGTAGCTTCGCGTTTGGTAGAAAATTATTATCGCCCAACGGTTGTTCTTACTAAAAGCGGCAATGTGGTTTCCGGCAGCGCGCGCAGTGTAGCCGGCTTTAATTTATACGAAGCCATTCACGCCTGCCGCGAGCATTTGTTAGGTTATGGTGGCCACTTTGCTGCTGCAGGTATGACGATGCTTCCCGAAAATGTTGAAGCCTTTCAAAAAAAATTCGAGGAAATTGTTTCGGCAACCATTGCCGAGCATATGCTTACGCCCGAAATTGTAATAGATGCTGAAGTAAATTTTCCTGAACTAACTTTTGCATTCTACAATATCCTCAGCCAGATGGAACCGTTTGGTCCGCTAAACATGCGACCTGTTTTTATTGCCCGGAATGTTGTTGAAAGCGGCTATTCCAAAATTGTAAAAGAACAACATGTTCGCTTCGTGGTAAAGCAGCATAACACCATACTTACCGGTATTGGTTTTAGTATGGCAGACAAATTTTATCTGCTTCAAAAGGACGTTCCGTTAGATATTGTTTTTACCATTGATCTTAATGAATGGAACGGAATGCGGAGCATTCAAATGAAAGTAATAGACGTTTCACCTTCATCCAATCATAGCTCCAACTAAGAATAAAAATAATGTAACCGGCAACATCACTCAGATGGTTTGTTTGTTGTCAATTTGCGGGAGCAGCAAATGACTTACTTGTACGTTCTGAAAACAAGTAATCTATCTTCCATTATCATATCATAATACAATCCATTATCTATAAAATTTGATGTTGCTGTAATAAAACTATAAGCAATAAATTAAATTAATCCTTCTTATCTATTGCCTTTCCTGATTTCAGATAAAAAGGCTCATTTATAAAATATTAGCCGGTATTTTTTCCACTTCACTCGCTGTAACTTTATAGCCTGTCCATCCAAACAAAACCACAAACGCAAAGCAAAACAGCGGCACAAAATAACCATATTGAATATTGCCTGTTGCATCGCTGATATAGCCAAACACACGCGGAATAATGGCTCCGCCAACTACCGACATTACCAGCAAACTGCTTCCATATTCCGTATCGGCGCCCAAGCCTTTTATACCCAATGCAAAAATGGTAGGAAACATAATAGACATAAAAAAGGCAATGCCGATAACCGCATAAACGGTTATCATGCCGGTTCCCCAAATCGCGACCAGGCAAAGTAAAACATTGATTGAAGCATATATCACAAGCAGGTTTTGCGGTTTGATATATCTCATCAAAATAGTGCCTGCAAAACGCCCGATCAGGAATGCAATACCACATGCGCCTAAGTAATCGGAAGCCCGTACTTCGGTAAGCGAAGCCGATTTGGTAGCATATAAAATGAATAAGCTAAGCACACAAACCTGCGCGCCTACATAAAAAAATTGTGCCGCTGCACCCCAGGATAAATGCTTGTGACGAAGCGCATGAAACACACTCTTACTGCTTTGCTGCCCTTGTTCATCACTTTGTATAACAGGCAGTTTGATTAACGAAAAAATAATTGCTATCAAAATGAGGATACTGCCTAATACAATATAAGGTGTTTTTACAGAAGAGGCTTCGGAAGCCAGCGCCAGCCTGCGTGCTTCGCTTGTCATAACGGCTAACTGTTCATCACTATAACCTTTGGTCAATATTACCCTGGCTCCTATAACAGGCGCCATTGCGGCTGCCAAACCATTGAACGATTGCGCCAGGTTGAGACGTTGCGTGGAAGTATCAGGATTGCCTAACGCCGAGATGTATGGATTGGCGGCAGTTTCCAGCGTAGTTAAGCCACAGGCAATAATAAACAAAGCCATCAGGAAAAAATTGTAAGACTGCATATTGGCAGCCGGCACAAAAAGATAGCAGCCGCCGGCAAATATGCTTAAGCCGGTAATGATGCCCCATTTATAACCGGCTTTCTTTATGATAAAACCGGCAGGTAATGCAAAAATGAGATAAGCGGCAAACACGGCAGAATCTACAAGTGTGGCTTCTACCGTGGTTAGTGTGAATGATTTTTTTAAGTGGGGAATCAGAATCGGGTCGAGGTTATGCGCGAATCCCCACAGAAAAAATAAAGTAGTAACCAATACAACTGCAAGGTTATTATTTCGGCTCGAAGCATTTGTTTGCGTAACTCTGACAGCAGCATTTGATGGATTCATACGGCTTAGCTGTTACCTGATTTTTTACCTGAGATAACATTGTAAATCTATGACGAAATGATTTGCAGAAATTCTTTAAAAAGATCAATACAAATTTTCTGGTAAAGTATAACAAACAATATAAACCTCTTGGGCAAAAAGTAGGATTCGTTTGAGTGAAGTTGCAGGAAAGGTTGAGAAGAGAAAAACAAACAGATTAAGGTTATGTAACCTTACCAAATCTGGCCATCTTTCAGGACAGGTAAATCTTCATATTGAAAAAAGGTCTTTACTTCAGGAGCCTTAAATTTTTTCAAAAGAAAAAGGGTTGAATCAACATAGCTCTGAAAAATGACACGCATAACAATTTTAGTAAACAATACGCATTTCGACAGGTAATAAAACACTGATTTCATAAATTAAGTTTTGGTTTTGTTGGATATTGATTTTAAAAGATTTACCTGACTGCGTTCAAGCTCAATGCCGGAAAGTTTGTATTGATTTTGAACACATTACAGAACCAGCACAAAAGGGCTTTGTTTCAGTATTGGAAAATAAGTGCAGAACTGAGAATGATCGGATTTCGCAAATTTTTCAGCAGATGATACCAGAATCCTGAGTGATAATTACTTCTTGCATAACTTAGGTTGTATTTGCTTTATTATCTTTATCGTGGGCTTTTACCCAAACCTTGGTTCCCTGTTTAACAAGCACGGTTATATCATCAGATTTATTTCCTTGTTTATGAAAAGATTCTACATCGGAGTTTTTAATTGATAATACGGTGGATGCAAAACCCAGATCCTTCATTTCAGCTTTGAAAATATCATATTCTTTATGAACGCCCAGAGCTAACTCATAATAATAACCGTAAACAAAAATCAGGTACATCATATACAATGATTTAAAAGTAAAATTTTTCAATCTTAATAAAAGGGCAAATTGAAATTTGAGAGTTCCTGTATAAACAAAACGAAGCTTTTGTAAAGAGAAGAAAATTAATGGAGACAAGGTTTGAACTAGGTATTGGATTCCGAAACGAGCATATAAATTCTCTCACACTTGTCTCCAAAGCTCTTACTGGCAAACGGCGCTGCCAAAGTGCAATGATACAATTTTATAAAAGTTAAACTGATTAAAAAGATTAAAATAAAAAAGGGGCGGTATAGACATACCAGGCCCCGGAATCCAATATCTGGCGCTTAGTCACAATCCGGGTGCCAGAGGATAACACATTAAAAATCAGCCTACAAAAAAATGAAGGAATAAATGGTATTTCCAGAAATGGAAAAATGAATATCAAAACTGGATTTTGTTTACATAATTTACAACAGCCGGTTTTATATTAATAAGGAAATACCGGTTTAAATTCTTTACAGACTGGTTAATCGCCTACAGAAATAGCAAAACTTTTAGCAAGCATTCGGTTGGCTGGCAAAATTTAGTTTAGACTCAATTTTCATTATTAAAGATAAAGTTTAGCAACTGCTCTCTTTCATGGTATGCTTTTCGTTTAACAATAGCAACATTCATTTGAATGTAATAAATACAACCTATGAGTATCAAAAGCTTATCAGCAATTATTATTTTTCTTTTTTTTAGTCTTGCCGGATTTTCGCAGAAATATAAAACCGTGGACGATACAGCCCGGCTAAGCACTGAGTATCAGCAAGTATCGCAGGATATTACCGATCTGACAGCAAAACTTTCAGACGCTAAAAGTAAATTGACAGATTTGCAGTCGAAAGCAAGCAATGCTTCTGATGATGCTAACAGTGCCTTAAAGGCAAGTGACGAGCAAGCTTCCAAAGCCACTAATGGAAGTGTAAAGGAAGCTAAAAGAGCTAAAAAAAGAGCAAAACATGCCTTGAGTGAAACGAAAGATTCTAAAAATGCCAGTGATGATGTAGAAGATCAGAACAAGAAGATTGAAAAGCTTACCAAGGAACTTGATAAAAAGCAAAAGCGTATTCAGGAATTGGACGAGATGCGTTCTTCTATACAGGCAGCGCCTCCAAAAGAATCTTAATCCGGTTTATCTTTTGTGATCGATTTGCTAAATCATTTTCTTCGCTTATTTAATGATAGATAAAATGATTTAGCAAATCAATTATCTATATTAATTTTTCCTGTTTCTGTGCGTATCTTGTCTTTAACCAATTGAATACCGTTATCTCACTATTGGCTTGTAAAGGCAATTCATTTTGAAGTAATTTTTCTATTGTCTGACCTTCCAGAATGCTTACATTCATTACCAGGATATTGAAAAGATTAATCATGCGCACTACACAATCTCCGTTAAAACGGTCAAACCGCATACGTGTGGGAAATTGATCGGGTTTTCCTGCACTGCTGGTCCAGCTATAAGCATCTTCTAATAAATTCTCTTTTAAAAACATCATTGTAATTATTTTAAAACAAAAAGGTAAATCAACAACAGGTTATTTGGTTATTATTACCCATGTATAACAGGCTCAAAATTCTTTTTCGGATGGGCAACATTTACAACCAGTGATCTGCCTTCCATCAGCTGTCCGTTTAGTTTTGCAATGGCTTCCATACCGGCAGCATCGTCTTTCATTTCTACAAATCCAAAGCCCCTGCTTTTATTTGTTTCGCGGTCTGTAATCAGCTTTACAGAATCTACTTCACCATAGGTTGCAAACAAGTCAATAAGGTCGTTGCTTTGCACATGAAAGCTTAAGTTCGATACATAGATCGTCATTGTATAAAATATTAAAGAAGTGAATGAAATTTGAGGAGGGAACGAGGTAAAGAAAGTAACTATTAATGGACCAAAGTCCGTAGCAGAATGCTTGATTACGATGTGCGGAACTCAAATGATTACCTGCAAGCTAATCTTATTTTTTTTGACCGCTATATATTCTTTATAAGCCGGATGATTACTGTACTGATTTGATACTTTGAAACAACGATTTGCCTTTACAGAAGTATATAAAGTATAACGTAAAACAATATAAACAAAACCACGCCGGCAAAGAGTTATAATCTGTTTGTTGATAATAATGATTTCGCAGAGTTTGTATTGTAATACAAATCATTCATTAAAAAACAGGTAACTTTATTCTTTAGCGCGCCTGCAGTTTTTACTCACATTTATTCAATGGAAGAACTGTATAATGATATGTTCATAACCCCGCAATAAATTATGATGGAATTAAATACAAAAGACTTGCTGACGCAATGGAAAGACGTAAGATATTGCTTCTATCCTCAATACGGATATCTCATTTCCAAAGAATTATACGAAGCTATTAAGATGCTGCTGGAAACAAACCAGCAAGAGCCATTTATACGAAACGATCAGAACAAGAATGAAAGTTCATAATTACAAATGTGATTGATTTCTATTACAGCAAACGCTGCAGTTTTTAATCTTTTACCTGCCTTGTAGTGCCGACACTTGCAAACCTTTTATTTCTTTATTTTTTTGTATTATAAGTAAGATTAGCGGGAGCCTCATTCAAACTTCTTTCAATTATTATTTTAAATTAGCCTACCTTTAAATGCAATCGGGCACTTTTATAATCGCATTTTGATTCTACCGCAGCTTTTCAATTGTAAGTTTCATTTCTGCCTTTATCTTTCTTTCTAACAAACAGGTTGCTATATTTTAAACCAATACTTACAGCAAGTAAAGGCAATTGCCTGTTCTCTATTTATGTACCTAAAATGTAAACTATGAATGCATCCGTCACGACATCTAAGATTCTTTTTATAAGCACGTTTCCACCTAAGAAATGTGGAATCGCCAGCTTTACACAAGATCTTATAAACGCTATTAAACCGGAAACAAAAGGTGAAGTTGATATTGAAGTTTGTGCGCTGGATAAGAAGAAAAATATTAGCTCGTATAAATATCCGGTGAGCCTGATAATAGATAGTCAGCAGCCGGATGTATTTGTAGCAGCCGCAGAAAAAATTAATAAAATGCCTGATGTTAAGCTCGTTTGTATTGAACACGAATTCGGCTTATATGGCGGCGAACTTGGCGAATATTTACTCGGATTTTTAGCTGTGCTTGAAAAGCCTTTTGTTATTCGTTTTCATACGGTACTTCCGCATCCGTCAGCAAAAATGCTAACCATCGTTAAGTCAATTTCACGGCTTACAGATAAGATCATTGTAATGACGAAAAATTCTGCAAGAATTATAAAAGAAGATTATGGAATACATGCAGACAAGATCATTATCATTCCGCACGGAACACACGCCAGCAGCATAACAGGCACAAACGAACTGAAAGTAAAATACAATCTTGAAGGCAAACAGGTACTTACAACATTTGGCTTGTTAAGCCCGAATAAAGGCATTGAAAAAGGCATTTTGGCAATGAAAGAAATCAGTGCCGCTTTTCCGGATGCCATGTATGTTGTGGTTGGACAAACACATCCGAATTTATTAGAACAGGAAGGCGAAAAATACCGCGATTATTTACAACAATTGATAGAAGATAATGGCTTGCAGCAAAATGTTCGGTTGATAAATGAGTATGTGCCTACAAAAAAATTAATGGAGTATTTAGCATTAACAGATATATACCTGTTTACATCAAAAGATCCCGAGCAGGCAGTAAGTGGTACTTTCCTGTATGCTATGAGCGCGGGTTGTCCTATCATTTCCAATTCATTTGTATTGGCTAAAGAAATGCTCGATGAAAAGACGGGCGTTATTCTTACAACAACAAAAGAAAACGAGCTGGCAGAACATGCCATCCGGATATTGCAAAACCCGCAATTAAAAATGGAAATGAGAACAAACGCGCTTGCCAAAACCAGGAACACAACCTGGCGAAAAGTAGGACAAAGTCATGCCGGTTTATTTAGCAAAATAATAGGAACAACGAAACTTACAACAGAGTCACCGGCTGTGTACATCAATTAATAAATGAAAACAATTATGGAAACAGCAAAAGCAAAACGTCCGTCTGCAAAAAAAGCATTGGAGTTTAAAAATTTACCCGACATCAATTTCTCGCACATCAGGAATTTAACCGATGATACCGGCATTATACAACATGCCATATTCAATATACCAAACCGTAAAGAAGGATATTGTATAGACGATAATTCGCGCGCCTTATTATTGTCTGTGCTGGCTTATAAAAATAATGACCGCGAAACGCAACCGCCGCCGCTGCCGGTTTATTTGAGCTTTATTCATTACATGCAAACAGAGAATGGCGAGTTTAAAAACTTCATGAGCTATACAAAAGTAGCTACGGAAGAACGCGGTTCAGAAGATTCGTTTGGCAGAACCCTTATGGCGCTTGGTTTTTTAATTAACGAAGGCGGCTCTAACCTGCTCAGCAAAACAGCAGCAGGCATCTTTAATAAAGCTTATTGCCATATTGATAAATTGGTTTCTATACGTGGTATTGCCAATTCTGTTATTGGTGTTTGCCAGTTTGTAAAATACAATTATCCGGATGATATGAAGCGCGACCTGGTAGTAAAGTTATCAGACAAAATGATTGCTCTTTATGAAGCCAATAAAACAGATGACTGGCATTGGTTTGAACCCATTCTTACCTATGATAACGCGATATTGCCGTTGGCTTTATTAAACGCTTACGAGATTACAAGTGATGAATCGTATTTAACCGTTGCATTTGAATCCATGGAGTTTTTAGAATCGAAAGTATTGCATAATGGCAGGTTAAGTCCGGTTGGAAATCAGGGTTGGTGCGAGAAAGGAAAAGCTGAATGTGCAAAGTTTGATCAGCAGGGAATTGATGCCATGGCAATGGTTCTTTTTTATCAGCAGGCTTACCGGATTACGCGGGAAGAAATTTATTTGTCACGAATGAATATAAGCTATCAATGGTTCCTGGGAAATAACGATCTTGGCATATCATTATACGATCCTTCAACAGGTGGCTGCGCCGATGGATTGCACGAAAAGGAAATCAACTTAAACCAGGGTGCCGAAAGCACATTAGCTTATTGGATATCACACATGATTGTGGCATCTGAATCACAACTATGAAAGTAGCCGTTTTAGCACCTCTTACCTGGCGCACGCCGCCCAGGAATTACGGACCCTGGGAACAAGTCGCTTCTGTATTAACGGAAGGTTTGGTTAAAGAAGGGATTGACGTAACCTTGTTTGCAACCGGAGATTCGCTTACAGCAGCAAAGCTGGAATCTGTCTGGGAAAAACCATTGGGCGAATACCCGGCCGATGCAAAAGTGGCGGAATGCCTGCATATTTCTAACCTGATGGAACAGGCTGCCGAATTTGATGTGATTCATAATCATTTCGATTTTTTGCCGCTTACTTATTCGGGTTTAATTCATACGCCTGTCATCACTACAATACATGGGTTTTCTTCAGAACAAATTGTTCCTGTCTTTAAAAAATACAATGCACATTCTCATTATGTTTCCATCAGCAACAGCGACCGCCATGCCGACTTAACTTATTTGGATACGGTTTATAATGGTTTGGATGAGCAGCAGTTTTGTTTTGGAAAAGGCGAAGGCAATTACCTGTTATATTTTGGAAGAATACATCCGCATAAAGGTGCTTACGAAGCTATACAAATCGCTATTCAGTCAAACAAAAAATTAATTCTTTGCGGGCTTATACAAGACCAAAATTATTTTGACGAAAAGGTAGCGCCGTATCTGAATGATTTTTCCATTATTTATATGGGTAACGCCAATCCGCAGCAACGCAATCAATTATTGGGAGATGCACTTGCGCTGTTACATCCTATCAGTTTTGAAGAACCATTTGGTTTAAGCGTGGCAGAAGCTATGATGTGCGGCACGCCGGTTATTGCGTTTAACCGCGGCGCTATGAAAGAGCTTATTGTTGATGGTAAAACAGGTTGTTTAGTATATACAACTGAACAAGCTGCGGCGGCTGTTGATAATATAAATACTCTTTGCCGCTGCGAATGCCGCAAACATGCGATAGATAAATTCAGCAGCCGGGTAATGGCAAAAAACTATATAAGATTGTATCAACAGATAGTGCGAAGACAAGACAGTCTTTGATGTTTCTTTACGCATCAACCTTTAACTATAAAGCGTTGCCTTCATTGCTGTTCATAATTTCATCTAATAAATCTTTAAGAGGAACGGAAGCATAATCCGGCATAAGATACATAATGAATCAATCAACCCGGAACCTGGCTGAAAACATATTGGATGTATAGAAGCTTACATACAGTTTTGAACCAGATAAAACTGCCGGATTGGAATAACCGGTTATATGATTCGGATACAAGAAAACGTCAATGATAATTTATGCAAAACAATCAATTACAACCTTCATTTCTCGAGTTTCTCCCGGTTAGCCTGTTTGGAGCGGTAATGGCTATGACGGGACTTTCTTTTTCATGGGAATGGTCGGAAAAGCTTTTTAATACACCCTCAATAATCAACAAGATATTTGGAGGACTGGCGATTATATTATTTCTGGTATTGACCATAGCCTATTTTTTAAAATACAGGAAATATCCGGATCTGGCAAAAACAGAATTTGACAATCCTGTTTCCGTCAGCTTCTTTGGAACATTTATCATATCACTGCTTCTAATCCCGGGGTTAATTCTGCCTTATAACTCCAATCTTGCAGTTGCCATCTGGTGTTTCGGTGCTGTTCTGATGTTCGTTTTTACATGGTTTGTGCTTCGCAAATGGCTTGATCACCAGCAAGACCCGGGAAGTGCCATGCCTGCTTGGATAATACCAGTAGTAGGTACGCTTGATGTTCCAATCGTCGGGTATCGCTTACCCATTCCGGGGATTCAAGAGATATGCCTTGTTTTCTTCAGCATAGGTTTGATATTTACCATCATCCTGCTAACCATTATTATCTCCCGCTTATTATTTCAGCCTCCTTTACCAGAACCGTTGCAACCTACTTTACTGATTTTAATTGGTCCTTTTGCATTGGCATTTTCGGCGTACGAATCATTAACAGGCGTGCAGGACATACTCGCCAGCATCTTTTTTTATTTTGACATTTTCCTTTTACTTGTTCTTGGCAGCAAAATTATTCTTCTCCCCAGATGCTGTCCGTTTCGCGTTACTTGGTGGTCAGTCGGTTTCCCCTTGGTAGCCATCACAATTGCATCTTTTCGGTTTGCTTCGCACAAAAGCCATCTTGTTTTCAAGGTTATTCCACTTATACTGTTAGCCATTTCAACAATAATAATTCTTTACCTGCTCATTCAAAGCATTTATCGTTTGGTGACGCACCAGTTATTACTTCCTAAAAGTCAGGAAAATATGATGCTGATTAAACCTGTAGCTGGTTAAGTATCCAGACGCAATTTGATATAAGAACTAAGATTGCCGTCATTCCGCAATTGCCCTCAGCAATATTCGTCATAAATCATTTTTGCGAGGGCTTTGTGCGGAATCTGACGACCGAATTAATTATAGCTAATTGTGTCCAGATACTTAGGTTCAATTAAATAAAATTAGTAAAGCAACAATTTCAATTGAAGTAAAAAATAACAATCAATGACATCAGCTTATCAGTTAGAACAATCAATTGCGGATTATTTTGAATATAGCAACACAAATAATCAGGCAAAGCTCTTAAAACTTTTTGCCGAACACGCCACCGTGGTTGACGAAGAGAAAACATACGAAGGTCTTAACGCGATTGAACAGTGGCGTTCAAATATAAACACAGCTTATAACATCTCTTTCAAGATAGTAAAGGCTTTGAAAGACAAAGAAGGCTTTGTTGTGAACGCTCAATGTACCGGCGATTTTCCCGAGAGTCCTTTAATTATCGTACACCATTTTATATTGAAAGAACAGAAAATTGAATACCTGAAAATGGTATAAGTATACTTTCTAATGAAAAAGGTAACGGCGAAAGTTTACTCATTCTATACTTAAAAGAAGTATGAAGAATGGATACCCTAATATAAATGAAAAATTCTCTAATTACTTTTCAAGACTTCATCCAGCAAATCTTTAAGAGGAACGGAAGCGAAAGAGGAAGCATAATCTGACACGGCGTAAGGAATAATCAATTTATCGCCATGAATTAAAGAACCGCATGAGTACACAACATTCGGTACATAACCATCTCTTTCATCTTCATTTGGCACTAACAATGGTTCCTGCAATCGTCCTAATTCTATCATCGGATTGTTGAGATCAAATAAGCTTGCACCTAAGCAATATTTACGCATCGGTCCTACACCATGCGTTATTACCAGCCAGCCCTTTTCTGTCTCTATGGGCGAGCCGGCATTTCCTATTTGCACAAACTCCCACGGATATTTTGGCTGTTGTAATAAGATAGCTTCATCCCACACAAAAATATCGTCTGAAAACATGATGTAATTATTGATACCATCAATACGCGACAACATTACATATTGTCCGTTCACTTTTCTGGGAAACAAAGCCAGATTTTTATTAATAGCGGCTTTACCATGCAAAGGAGATATTTTAAAGTGGCAAAAATCTTTTGTTATAATCAGTTGTGGTAAAATAGAAGACCCGTCATAAGCAGTATAGGTAGCTATATAATTAAACGTGCCGTCGTCTTCTTCAAACTTCACAAACCTGGCATCTTCGATACCATTTTTTTCAATACGCGTTACCGGAAAAATTACACGTTCCGATAACAAAGAATCCGGAGAAAATTGCAGTTCATAACTCGTATTTACCAGGGTAAGAATGTCGTGCTTCATTCTCCTTTCTTCCTTCGATTGTATTGCCGGCATAGCATTTTTCAGTGCAATTTCTATTTCTTTATACGAGAAGGAATTGCCTAACTGGTTTAAAATATTGTGGCAGATGTCTTCAGGTAACTTCATTTCCAGAAGTGCATTTTCAAAAAATTCTTTATTGCCTTTTTCCCGTTGAATAACGGTTCCTTCCTGCATAAACCTGCCGGAAGTTTCAAAATGAATAGTGCCGTTTTTACCCAGTTTTCCTTTTTTAAATATGACTGATGAAATATGACTTTCACCCGTAGCTCTAAAGCTTACAATAACATTCTTCTGTCCGTTCGCGGTATCGCTTTGGTCAAAATCTTCTACCATAGACGGATTGAATAAAGCCGCAGCTTCTATCGAATATTCCATGGTAAAATAAGCACCGGTAAGAAGCTTTTTCTTTTCTGTTATGGTATTAATAGTATCACCTTCTAACAGATATTGGATTAAAGAAAAATGCTTCAAAAAAATACTTTTTATATTTCTGTAACGACTCGAAAACTCAGCCAGAATATCAGTCAAAAGATCGTCTGCCTCTTTATCATCCATTTGCAGAATGTTATGTATCAGTAGTTGTGAACGTTCATTGCCTGTATTGAAAAATCGCGGTATTACTCTTGTATAATCGGGCGCGAGCTTTACAGAGCTCCTGCTTACGGTTGGTGTCATTATAATGTGGATATTAAGTGTGGTAAATAAACCTTCTGAAAGTTGTTTAAAAAAACTATTAATTCAGAATTTTAAAGGTAGATGTAATAAGTAACAAGCTCTGTTATAATTGCGGGTAATGGTATAATAAAACAACAAGTTTGATAGTTAAATGCAATAACTCTTGACTGTGAACTTTGATTTTTTTTATGCATCAATAAACGCGTTGTAATGTAAGCTGCGCTTGTGAAATCATACAATTGCTATGAGAACAAAACATATAGAATTTATTACTGAAAGCAGCCATTAACAAACACTTACAAATTAATATTGTTATCTTAGGAAAATTACAACCGGTTATTATCATGTAACCGGACGTTTTATCATCTACTTAAAATTTCATCGTTTGACAGTTAAAATCAAATTTTCAAAAACCAGAGAGTCCGACTTCTATACTACATTAAATAAAAAAGTAGATGACTATTTTATAGTTAACAATCTTTCAAAAAAAGGCAATTGGGTAATGATGTTTAAAGTGATATTTTACCCGGCCGTTTTTATTGCTTCTTACCTGCTTCTTGTAGTAGCAGATTTGTCTGTGCCTGTGCAATTTTTGTTATGGATCATTCTCGGCTTTTTTACGGCTTTTATTGGGCTTAATATTTCGCACGATGCCGTGCATGGTTCTCTGTCTGCTAACAAAACAGTAAACAAAATATTGGGTTATACATTCAATGTAATCGGCGCCAACAGTTATGTCTGGAACATCACGCATAACATTGTACATCATACTTATACCAATATAGACGGGCACGATGAAGATATCCAGCTTCTTTCTTTATTACGCATGTCGCCCAATCAAAAACTACGTAAAGTGCATCGTCATCAATACTGGTATGCTTTCTTCTTTTACAGTTTAGCTTCTCTCATGTGGGTTTTTATAAAAGACTATATTAAGTTCTTTAAAAAAGAAATTGGCAATTATGATAACAAAACGCATCCGGCGGTTGAATATGTAATTTTATTTCTATCAAAAGCTATTTATTATACGCTCTTTATCGTTATTCCTTTTGTTTTTATCAAAGCTTTATGGTGGCAGATTTTGATTGGTTTTATTGTTATGCACCTCGTTCAGGGATTAACGATGGCTATCGTTTTTATGCTGGCACATGTAGTAGAAGAAACCGATTTCCCACTGCCGAATCTTACAGGAACTATGGAAAATACTTGGGCGGTTCACCAGTTATATACGACTGCCGATTTTGGCCGCAACAACAATCTATTAAATTTTCTTTGTGGTGGTCTCAACTTCCAGATAGAACATCATTTATATCCCAGAGTTTGCCATGTGCATTATAAAAAAATCTCTGAAATTGTAAAGCAAACGGCGGCAGATTATCATCTCCGGTATAACGAAAGCAGCACATTCATTGGAGCGATCGGTTCTCACATCCGGTTTCTGAAAACCCTTGGCAGAGCGCCGGTTATAACGCCTTCATTATAATCTTATTACCAAACATATAAGTATGGCTGACAAGCAGGATTTAGATTTTACATACACGACTATTGATAATATCTTCAGGCTCAGCTTTGGAGAAATGGCAGATTACAGCGGCGCCAGGTTTGATGGCGATTTTAATATGACTCTTGAAGAAGGGCAAAAGCAAAAACACAAGTTTATTGCAGACAGTCTGCATATAGCGAAAGACTCCAAAGTGCTGGATATGGCATGTGGCTGGGGACCTTTTTTAAACTACATCAGGCAGTTAGGCGCTAAAGGAATCGGTGTTACTTTATCTACCGGCCAGGCAGAAGCAGATGTAAAGAACGGGCTTGATGTAAAAATTATGGATTGCCGCACTATAAAGCCTGACACGTTCGGAACTTTTGATGCCGTAACTTGTATTGGTGGTCTTGAGCATTTCTGTTCGGTAGAAGAATTTCAGGCAGGCAAGCAGGATGAAATCTATACACATTTTTTTAAAAATGTAAGCAGCCTGCTTCCTGTTGGCGGACGATTTTATATGCAGACAATGGTGTTTAGTAAAAACATGCCCAAGTTTGAAGATATCAGTGTTGATGCGGATAAAGATTCGAATGAATACGCTTTAGCATTAATGGTAAAACAGTTTCCAGGTTCGTGGTTACCTTACGGCGATGAGCAGGTAATAAAGAATGCGGCACCTTTTATGAAACTTATTTCGAAAAGCAGCGGCCGTTTAGATTATATACAAACCATAAAACTTTGGCGAAAAAAATTCAGGCAGTTCAGCTTGTATAAATATGCCTTATACGCATCTCTCATTCCAAAGTTTTTGTTTGATAAAGAATTCAGGCACCAGGTAGCTGTGTTCAGGATCAGCCCTAATAAAGTTTGTTTTGAAAGAGAAGTGATGGATCATTACCGGCTTGTGTTTGAGAAGATATAAAAACATTGTCTTCTTTTCTTCTTTGTATTATTTTCTTTCGACTGAAATGCCGCTTTTGTAAAGACGCAAATAATAAATTTCCGCAAGCGGAGAAGTATCAACTTACGTAACTATACAGATAAATAAATCGCCTTCTTACGGAGGCGATTTATAAGATAAAAATTACAATATTATACTTTGATTCCCATCTTTTTAGCTATGTCTGCGAACATGCCCGGGTCGTAGTCTTCTGCGCCTGGTGAGTTTAGTTGTGGTTCTTCTTCCAGGTCGGGTACTTTGTATCCTTCTGGCGCACCAAATACCACTTCCAAAGGTTGCCCGTCTTCCGGATGAAAACCATTCCATACTTCACCCACACGCTGATAATCGCTTTGACTGAATGTGTACAGTTTTAAATGCTGTCCTTTAGCTTCCAGTTTTTTTGCTTCCGGAAAAGCTTTATTGCTAAGTTCGGGCACAGGCACAAGCTTCGTAACATTCACACCCGTAAGATGCTCCAATGCACGCGCATACGCAACCACATGCAAACCGCCGCGAACCAGTAAATAACCAACCAGTTCTCTTGCCGTTGGGTCAGTTACCATTTCATATACCCGCATTTTATTTCCACGCGCACCACATTCCAGGAAGAAGTTATGCAGCAGATCAAGTTTCAAATTGCCACTGCTGAACACATTTTGTCCTGTCCAGAAATGCCCCATCGAATCCATAGGAAGCGCCTGCTGGCCGCTGGCAATAAAATGATGCACATTACGGGCATCTACTACATCCTTAAGAGGTCCCGGCTCGGGGTCATGACCGCGTTTTGTAGTTCCGGTTAATAACAGGTTAATCGCATAAGCTACCAACTCAATATGTCCGTATTCTTCGCCCGCAATACTGGCAATCACATCATAAAAAGGTCGCAGCCTGTTGCGTCCTCTAAAGTTAAACGACTGAAATGTGTAGTTCATTAACGTTGACATTTCACCAAACTTACCGCCCAGCAATTCCTGTACGGCAGCCGCATCATTAGGAGATGGATTGGTTGGTGTCGGCAATTCGTGCAAGAGACGATCTTGTCTTAAAATCATAGGTATTTGTTTTATTGATAAGAAAATTGGTGGTGTGTGTAAGCCAGATGTCTGAATGAAAATAAGAAGTGATATAATTCAAATTGAGATACTTCTATCCCATTATCTATGCCGCGATTATTGTTATGCAACCTTCAATTTAAACAGGCAAAAGTTCGCAACGGCTAAGAACTTACAACTGAGGCGTTTGTCTTTTTTAGCTCCGTTTATTAATTTATATTTTGTGCATTCGTTTTGGTTATTAGCGCATCCGCAGGTTATAATCATGTTGAAAATAAAAGCTGCTACTTACAGAGATGGATGAATAATACACTCATCTTGGGTATTGATTAAAATGAATTGAATCAACTCCCGCTATTTGATATGAATAAGTAAAGTACAAATTCATAACCTATGGTTTAAAATCAATACAGGTAATACATATAATATCATTCAGAAAAGTCGTAACTAATTCTTTTAATTCAACCATCCTCAACTACATTTATCTAAAAATCGGCAGTGCCATTACATAGCTTTCTTTACTTTAAAATATTTCTGCGTCGCAATAAGAAATGGGTTAAGCGTTATCGTATCGCAGTCCTCGTTATATTGTCCGGTTTGTTATATTGTCAACCTGGTTTTTGCCAGGCTTTCATATTTGCACAATTGCAGGGAACGCCTGTAAATACGGCAGGCTGGAACCTTACCGGCAGCGCAAGGGTTGGGAATATTAAGAATACTGATAATTCTGAAATCATTCTGTGCGATACACATAACAGCGAAACCGGAAGCGCTTTTTTTAACCAACCTATTAACCTGTCGAAATGCAATAAATGGAAAGCGGAATTTGACTTTAGAATATTTGACGGCACAGCAGCAGATGGCATTGCATTTTGTTTTCTGGATGTGCCGCCAACAAGCTTTGTAAGTGGTGAAGGCGTTGGCATTCCGGCCACATCAAATGGATTGAAAGTAGTATTCGATACGTATAATAACTGTTCAGATAATCATTCGTTTGCCGTACCAAAAATTGAATTGCGTTGGGGAACAGGTTATGGCGAATGCTCGTCTCAGCCTACACTTGACAATAGTAACGGAGCTTTATCTTTTATACGGTCAGATAATTATAATCATGCAACGATCACTTACGATGCGGGCAATATTACGGTGTCTGTAAATAACAAACTTTACCTCACCGGTTTTCAGCAACTCAATTTATCCGGTTATCTCGGTTTTACTTCCGGAACAGGCGGAAATTATGACAATCATTCCATAAAAAATGTAGTGATTTATACCAATGTTCCTTCTTTTGATGCAGGTACTGATAAAAGGATTTGTGCCGGGCAAACAGTTGAAATCGGTTCTCAGGCAAATACAGATTACACTTATCAATGGTCGCCCGCTGAAGGGTTGAATTCATCAACCATAGCCAACCCGACTGTTGATATTCCCAATACAACAAATGCTGATATTACCCGGACATATTATGTGCAAACTTCACTGTCTGATTCATCAGGCTGCACGTCAACCGATAGTGTAGCAGTTACCATATCAACTTTATTTCCGCCCTCGGTTTCTATTGCAGCTTCTGCCAGCCGTATATGTGGCAACTCACCTGTTACGTTTACAGCAACAGCCATCGCCGGTGGCGATTCTCCTCTTTATCAATGGCTCGTTAACGGGAACGAAGCGGGAATAAACAGCGATACTTTTACAATCAATACACTCTCAAATGGAGATACAGTAAGCTGTTTGCTCACTAACAAGGAAAGTTGTGCGGCTGTAAATAGCGCTGTTAGTAATGCAATCAGTCTGCCCCGTTTTTCTTTACCTACTGTAGATGCGGGCGCATTTGTGTCAATAGATTATGGAAGCGATTTTCAGTTGAATGCTGTAACAACAGGTACAATTAATAATGTTGTATGGAGTCCGGCATCCGGATTAAGTAATAACCGGATTTTAAATCCGGTTGCAAGCCCGGTTGCAACGACTTTATACACCGTAAGCGTACAATCCAAAGATGCTTGTTTAGCATCGGATACTGTTACTGTAAAAGTAATATCGAAAGGCGTTGTAATACCGACTGCTTTTACGCCTGATAATGATGGAAAAAATGAAGTCTTCAAACCTATTGTATTGGGTACTGCTATTGACTATCTGTTTGTTGTTTTCAATCGCTGGGGACAAAAATTATTTGAAAGCAAGATTGCCGGTAAAGGCTGGGATGGCGCATTTAACGGGCAATTACAATCGGCAGGAACTTATATCTGGACATTATCCTGCACATTAGATACCAATCAACAAATTCAAAAAAAAGGAACGGTTGTATTGATCCGGTAAAATGCAAAAGGAACAATTGGTTTTGCTTCATGTTTATATAGAACTGATTACAGAAATATAAAAGGCAGCAGAACAATAATAAATTCATTAATAAAATAATTGTTGTTTTGTAAAGACTTGCATTGCCTGTCTGCTGGCTATTCTCCGGTACAGGTATAAGCTGGTTAAAGCAACATCAATATTATCTATTTATATGAAAACCAAAAACATTCTATTTATTATTATTGTCTTGTTGCCGTCCTTTTTATTTGCTCAATCATGGCAACCTAAAAAAGCGGTCTTAATGACAAAATTTTCGCAGGACGTAAAGCCCGAAAATGTTTTGCCGGAATATCCAAGACCGCAAATGGAGCGTACAAAATGAATGAACCTGAACGGGCTTTGGCAATACCAGCCGGCTGCAGAAAATGAAGCGATGCCCAATGGAAATTTATCAGGTAAAATATTGGTTCCCTTTCCGGTTGAGTCTGCACTTTCGGGTGTGATGGAACACCACGATCGCTTGTGGTATCGTCGCAAATTTACCATACCTGCTTCCTGGAAAGGAGAACACGTTTTACTTCATTTTGGTGCGATAGATTATGAATCGGAAATCTTTATTAACGGTAAAAGCGTAGGCGTTCATACCGGCAGCTACGATTCTTTCAGCATCGACATTACGCAAGCTTTAAAAGCGGCTGGCGAACAGGTAATAACAGTAAAAGTATTCGACCCGACTGATGCAGGTGGTTTCCCCAGAGGCAAGCAAACATTGCATCCGCAAGGCATCATGTACACATCAGTAACAGGCATCTGGCAAACCGTTTGGCTTGAACCGGTAGCTGCCGTGCATATTGATGATATTAAGATGATACCCGATATTGATCATTCCGTATTGCGGCTTACCGTAAATACAGAAGCCGCCGCTAACTATACAGTATCAATTAGCGTAAAAGACAGCAATGCAGTTATCAAAACGGTATCGGCAAAACCAAATACAGAAATCAGCATACCGGTGGCGAATGCGAAGCTTTGGTCGCCGGATCATCCTTTCTTATACGGTCTTACAATTGCTTTAAAAAACGGAGCCAAGAATGTAGATGCTATCAACAGTTATTTTGGAATGCGTAAGATTTCTGTTGGTGATGAAGGCGGTTTTAAGAAGCTGTTTTTAAACAATAAATTCCTCTTTGAAATCGGGCCACTCGACCAAGGATTTTGGCCTGATGGCGGCTATACAGCGCCAACCGATGAAGCCTTGCAATACGACCTGCAGATGATAAAGAACTATGGGTTTAATATGGTTCGCAAGCATATTAAAGTAGAGCCTTACCGCTGGTATTACTGGGCAGATAAACTGGGCTTGCTGGTATGGCAGGATATGCCTTCGGCAAACTCTTATACCGAACATACACCACCGGTTGATACGGTTGCATATGCATCAGAATTAACACGCATGATAAAAACACATTTTAACTCGCCGTGTATTGTAACCTGGGATGTGTTTAATGAAGGTCAGGGTCAGCATAATACAGTTGGTTTGGTAAATATGGTTCGCCGTCTTGATTCTTCACGCCTGATAAACCAGGCAAGTGGTGGTGAGCATTTCGGTGCCGGTGATTACTTAGACATTCACAGTTACCCGCCGCCTGCGGCGCCTTACAGCACAACACAGGTATTAGCCTGCGGCGAATATGGCGGCATTGGTTATATTATACCTGGTCACATCTGGAAATCAGGTCCTACTTATATCATGATAGATAATCAAAAAGACTATACAAATCTTTACGATGAATTTGCCAATGATCTTGTTTTATATAAAACAAATAAAGGATTGAGCGCAGCCGTATATACAGAGATAACAGATGTGGAAGTAGAGCTGAATGGTTTGCTGACTTATGACAGAGCAATTAGTAAAGGACCTGTTGAAACCATACGGTCATCAAATACAAAAGTCATCAACGACCAGATGTATATCAGCGATATTTTGCCAGTATCAGAAAAGAACGCCAGGATGTGGAAATACACCTTAACCGAACCTGCCGGCAACTGGTATAGAACAACGTTTACAGATTCGGCATGGAAAACGGGTGAAGCCGGATTTGGTACCAGTTTTACGCCCGGCAGTCATGTAAAGACGGTGTGGGATACTAAGAACACCTGGATAAGACAAGAATTTACTTTAGGCGATATAAGTAAAATTAACCGCGACGATCTTGTATTGTATATGCACCACGATGAAGATGCAGAAGTGTATATAAATGGAATAAAGGCGGCTTCGATTAAAGGCGCCACTTCCGGATACAGCGTGTTTCCGATGACAAAAGAAAGTAAAACGGCACTTGTATCAAATGGTAAAAATGTAATTGCTGTTTCATGCAAACAAACAGTTGGCGGTCAATATATTGATGCCGGTATTTCTGTGATTAGTAAGGATAAACCTATTACGTTTACTACGCAATAAAAGCACAACAATTGTTTTATTCGAGACTATATTATGATTATGATGTTACTATAGCTGTGAATGATTTTTTACTCGAGTAATGTAAAGCAAGCCGACCAGGTAACGATAATATTCATCAGCGAATTAAACATAAGACCATATTTTATCTGCTTATTATCTTCATACTAAAAACAATACAAATCGCTAAAATCAAAACCGTTTTGTTTCTGTATTGATCGAGATACTATTTATAGATTTACAGTTTCACTTTATCATACATAACCTAAACAATAAAGAGTTTATTTCTTTGCGATTTTAAGTGTTCATCTTTCCGTATAATACATGAATTAATGCAAAGAATTCGATTACTTTACCAAAGATGTTTTGGTTACATATTTAATTACCTGCAATGAAAAATATATGCCTTTTACTAAGTGTACTTGTAATACTTCTTACTCATGAATTATCTGCCCAAACTTATTTCCCCGACAGCAATAACAGCAAGATAAAAGTAAAGCCTGTTGTTGCTGTAAAAGCTTATAGTTTTTCACCTGAATATGTTCGTATAACGGATGGTATTTTTTTGAAAGCACAACAGGCAGACGAAGCTTATTTATTGTCTTTATCGCCGGATCGTTTTTTAAACCGCTTTATGAAGAATGCAGGTTTGCCGCCCAAAGATTCGGCTTATGGTGGTTGGGAAAGCGAAGGTGTAAGCGGGCATTCGTTAGGTCATTATTTATCTGCCTGCGCAGTCATGTATGCATCAACAGGAAATGAAAAATTAAAACAAAAAGTTGATTATATCATTCACCAGTTAAAGCGGTGCCAGGATGCACGAAAGACAGGTTATGTCGGCGCAATACCGAGCGAAGACAGCATCTTTACTGATGTTGCCAAAGGCAATATCAACAGTAAAGGATTTGATTTAAATGGCGGTTGGGTTCCGTGGTACACAGTACACAAAGTAATGGCTGGAATAGAAGATGCTTATCTGTATTGTGATAATAAAGAAGCGTTGAATGTTGTAACAAAACTGGGTGATTGGATCGTTACCAAATTTGGTAATCTTACAGAAGCCGACTGGCAAAAAATGCTGGTAACAGAACAAGGCGGCATGAACGAAACGCTGGCTAACTTATATGCCTTTACAGGCGATAAAAAATACCTGGAAGCCGCCAATCATTTTTATCATAAAGAAGTGCTGGATACTCTGGCGGCACAAAAAGATGAGCTTGCCGGAAAGCATTCTAATATGCAGATTCCAAAAGTGATTGGGGTATCGCGTTTATATGAATTAACCGGGGAAAATAAAGACAGCACAATTGCTTCCTTCTTCTGGAATACCGTCATCAAACATCATACTTACGTGATTGGCGGCAACAGCAATTATGAATATTTTCATACGCCCGATAGTTTAAGCAAACAGCTTAGTTCCAACACAACAGAAACATGTAATACGTATAATATGCTGAAGCTGACAAGACATTTGTTTAGCTGGAATCCATCAGCAAAATGGGAAGATTATTATGAGCGTGCATTGTATAATCATATCCTGGCTTCGCAAAACCACAGCGATGGAATGATGTGTTATTATGTGCCTTTACTGGCCGGTTCAAAGAAGATTTTTAGCACACCGGATTCATCGTTCTGGTGCTGCACCGGAACAGGAATGGAGAACCCGGCAAATTATGGCGGTGATATTTATAATGAGGGCGCCGATGGCAGTTTGTATGTAAATTTATTTATCCCTTCTACCTTACATTTTAAAAACCAAAACTGTATTATTGAGCAGCAAACAAACTTTCCGGCTTCTGATAAAACGTTGCTCATTTTTAAAACAAAATCGGCAAAGAAATTTACAGTGATGATTCGCCGTCCGTGGTGGGCAACTTCTGATTTTATTGTGAAAATAAACGGCGCAAAACAAGAAATTACATCATCACCTTCTTCTTATATTTCAATCAATCGCTCCTGGAAAAATGGCGATAAAATAGAACTGCAAATGCCAATGCAGTTGTATGAAGAAGCCATTTCGGGAAACCCAAGTAAGATTGCTGTTTTATATGGTCCGCTGGTGTTAGCCGGTAAAGTGTTGCCTAAAAGTAATGACCGTTTGTTTGATGTTCCTGTATTGGTTAGCAATGAAAAAAATCCATCGAAATGGTTAGAGAAAAAAGGCGATAGTCTTGTATTTCAAACGCTGAATGTAGCGCAGCCTTACGATACCAGACTGGTTCCTTTTTATGCCATTCAGGATGAGCGCGAAATTGTGTATTGGGATTTGTATAATGATAACCAATGGAATAAAAAAAAGACAGATTATGAAGCCGAATTACGAAGTAAAAAAGAGTTGGAAAACCGCACTATTGATATTATGCGCATTGGTGAACAACAGCCGGAACATGATCACAATTTAAAAGGCGAAAAAACAAATTCAGGTGAACTGGGCGATTACAAATGGCGTGATGCGCGGGATGGCGGGTTCTTTTCTTTTACCATGAAAACATTGGGCGGAAGCGTGCCGCAGCAATTGGTTTGTACGTATTGGGGAAGCGATGCCGGTGGAAGAGAATTTGAAGTTTTGGTTGATGGAAAACGCATTGCTACACAGCTTTTAAATGGCAGCAAACCAAATGAATTTTTTGATGCGGTATATGATATTCCGGGCGAAATATTGAAAGGCAAAAAAGAAGTAACAATTACCTTCCAGGCGCATGAAGGCAATACAGCCGGCGGCTTGTTTGGTTGCCGGATTGTAAAGGCAAAATAATTTGAATTATTCAAAAAATAAAACACAGAAATTGAATGTGAAGCTTATTATTGTTCATAGTAAATTTTGTAAGTAAAATCAATATATGCATAAACCAATTCAATTCTTTTGTCCGCGTTGGGGAAGTGAAGCATTATCGTGGAAAGATTTTACAAGTAAAGCAAAAGAGGCTGGTTACGATGGAATTGAGTTTGGTGTAAGTAATATGACAACGCAACAGGAATTAGATGAAATCTGGATGATTGCTGATTCGCATAACATGCTCTTAATTCCACAGCAATACGACACGTATGACAGCAATTTTGTAACGCATAAAAAAGCCTTTGCAGCATGGTTTGAAAAAATAAAACCCTTTCAATTTTTATTTATCAATACACAAACCGGTAAAGATTTTTTTTCACTTAACGAGAATGCTGCTTTGTTTGAAGTTGCGGCTGCTTATACAAAGAAAACAGGCATTCCGGTATATCACGAAACACACCGTAACAAATGTCTTTTTGCTGCTCATATTGCAAAAATTTATTTTGAAACGTTTCCGCATTTACAAATTACGTTAGATATGTCTCATTGGGTATGCGTAGCAGAATCGTTGCTGGAAGATCAGGAAGAAGCTATGCAGCTTGCCTGTAATCATACAGCACATATCCACACAAGAATCGGTTATACGGAAGGCCCGCAAGTCACAAATCCATTTCTGCCGCAATGGGAAAAAGAACTGGCAGCGCACCTGCGTTGGTGGGATAAAATTATAGAAAGAAAGCGGAAAGAAAATGTGGTAATAACCATTACGCCGGAGTTTGGTTCTTATCCTTATATGGTTCATTTGCCCGATACAAATGAGCCTGTTGCAGACCAGTGGAACATTAATGTAAACATGATGAACATGCTGAAAAAAAGATACGATGTTTCGTAATATTTTTCTTAAAAAAACAAAGCTATTCCAGCTTTTGCAGAAACGTATTGCGATAGCACAAAGGACTTAATTGCAGCCTTGTTTTGAACGTTTTATGAAAATGAGAAAGATCGTTAAAGCCGCTGTCAAAGCTGATTTGAGAAATGGAATGATTTGTATGAATCAGTTGCTGCGAAGCATAATCAACCCGGTAATCTGTTACCGCTTCTATAAATGTTTTTCGTGTAATTCTTTTAAAATATTTGCAAAAAGCAGCAGGTGTCATGTTGGCTAATGAAGCTGCTTTTGTAAGTGATATAGTATCTGTAAAATGCTCTACAATATAAACCATTACGGTATGAAGACGTTGTTGTTCGGTTGCTGATAAGGTAGTATGCGTTTTTTGTTTTTGCAGTAAAATATATTTCTTTGAAACAGATAACTGATGTAATAAGTCAAGAAGCAGAATCACTTTTTTACAACTGTTTGGCTCCTGTAAAAGCTCCTGCATTTTGTTTTGATATAAGGTTGTATTATTTGTAAACTGAATGCCGCTATCGCTTTTTTGAAGCAAATGCAATACGCGGCTCATTTCAGGTTTTTCAAAAAAATCAGCACCCAAAAAATCTTTCTGAAACTGAATAACAACAGAGCTTGATTTGTCTTTTGTTCTGCTGCTTTCCGTTTTCCAGCAATGAGGCAAATTGGAACCTAACAAAACAAAATCACCTGGGTAAAAGTCGCTCATATTCGCACCTACATATCGCTTTCCGCTTCCCTTTAAAATAAATGTCAGTTCTAATTCAGGATGAAAATGATATGGCGCGCGAAAACTTTTTTCTTCAAACTGCCTTACTAAAAATGAATGCATTCCTGATGAACTTACCGATTCGAGTGAAGGCTTCATATAAAGGGAAATTTATTTGATAAATATATCTGTAAGATAAGAAAAGACAAAATAAACCACTTTTTAGACAAAACGTCCTTTCTTTTACAACGAATCATTTATTCTATTTGCAATAGTAAAATCATTGAATTATGAATACGGTTAGCTTGCCATCTTTAGATGAAACAACAGATATTAATCCCGAACAAATTGAAACCTTCCGCAGAGAGGGACATACTTTAATTAAAGGCGTTTTGCGCCCTGATGAAGTTGCCGCTTATCGCGAAGCGATTAACGAAGCAGCTTATCAATACAACACAGAAAAAAGAGCGCTGCAGGAACGTGATACTTACGGCAAAGCGTTTCTGCAAATCATGAATTTGTGGGAGGTTGATAAAGATGTAAAAAAGTTTACTCTCGCAAAACGCTTTGCCAAAATTGCCGCCGATTTGCTGGGCGTAGAAAATGTTCGCATTTACCACGACCAGGCATTGTATAAAGAACCCGGCGGTGGCTTTACGCCCTGGCACCAGGACCAATATTACTGGCCATTAGATACTAACAATACAGTTACCATGTGGATGCCTTTGATGGATATCGATGAAGATATGGGCATGCTTACTTTTGCTTCGCATTCTCATACTGCAGGCTTCGTTGAAAATATTGCTATCAGTGATGAATCGGAAGCCGTACTTGAAAAATTTATTAAAGACAAAAATTTTGAAGTAAGCCGTGCCAAAACCATGAAAGCCGGCGATGCTACCTGGCACTGTGGCTGGACGCTTCATGCAGCACCCGGTAATAAATCGAATGTAACGCGCGAAGTGATGACCATCATTTATTTTGCTGATGGCGCTCACATTACAGAGCCTCAGAACAAACACCAGGAAAACGATCGTAACAAATGGCTTGGCGGACTGCAACCCGGCGATAAAGCCGCCTCGCAGCATAATCCGTTAGTGTTATAAATTTTTATTTCTCGCTTACCGATTGCCTTCTATTATGAAAATGAAATTAATTGCCTTTATTTTTTTAAGTATTGTTCTTATTACAAATAAAACAGGAGCGCAGGATACCACGTTACGCTGGTCGCAACAAAAAGCGTGGAACTGGTATCAGCAACAATCCTGGTCTTGCGGCTTTAACTACATACCGGCTTATGCTATTAATTACACAGCAATGTGGGATAAAACAACCTTCGATCCTGTTGCAATAGATAAAGAATTAGCGCTTGCCCAGGCAGCTGGTATGAATGTTCTGCGAGCCGTTTTGCAGTATGCCGTGTTTGCAGATGATTCGGCTTATTTTTTAAAGACACTTAATACATTCATGGAAGTTTGCGCAAAGCACAAGATAAAATTTGTGCCTGCCCTGTTTGATGATTGTGTGTTTGGAATAACGTTCGAACCCAAAGTAGGCAAACAATTAGAACCACTAAAGGGTTGGTATGCCTGGGACTGGTCGCCAAGCCCGGGGCACAGCATGGTGATAGACTCGACCACACATCCAAAACTGGAGCGTTATGTAACCGCCGTTTTAACACGGTTTAAAAATGATTCCCGCATTCTTTTCTGGGATTTGTATAATGAACCAACGAATGGCGGTTTAGGTTCTGCTACTTTCCCTTTGCTGAAGAAAGTTATTATGTGCGCAAGGAAAGTAAATCCATCGCAGCCTGTAAGTATTGATGTGTGGAACAACAACCAGCGGTTGAACGACATAGCGCTGGCAGGTTCAGATATCATTTCGTTTCATAATTATGGCAATAAAGAAGCACTGCAGCAACAGATTAACGATTTGAAAAAATACAATCGCCCGATGATTTGTACAGAATGGATGAACCGGCCAAACCGCTCTGTGATTTCTGATAATTTACCCGTTTTTTACAATGAAAAAGTAGGCTGTATGTTGTGGGGTTTGGTGAATGGAAAAACACAAACTGATTTGCCCTGGGGACATCGCCCCGGCGACCCGCAGCCACAGGTCTGGCAGCATGATTTGTTTAAGCCTGATTTCTCTGCCTATCACCAGCCGGAAATAGATAGCATCAAAATGTACACATTAAAAGCGGCTCAATAATATACTGTTTTATAGCTGATATGATTCTTTTAATTTGTAAGCCGTTTCTTATTTTCAGAACGTTTGAATAATATATGATGTTTTCAGAAAGTTTACTTAGTAATATCAACAAACACTTCTTCATAAAATTATTTTTTACCCTTACTTTTTTACAAATAACGATTCTTTCTCAAGCGCAGAAACAGGCTGCCGGCAAAAGCAAACAGGCTGGTAAAGAAGATGTGATTAATACACCAACCTGGACTTCTGATAATGGCAACGGTACATTTACCAATCCATTGTTTTACGAAGAGTTTTCTGACCCGGACATGATACGTGTTGGTGACGATTACTATCTTACCGGAACCACCAATCATGCAATGCCCGGGCTTCCTCTTTTGCATTCCAAAGACCTGGTAAACTGGGAGTTTATCTGTAATGTATCAGACAAACTTGACTTTGGTCCTGAGTATAGATTGGAAGATGGAAAAGACATTTACGGGCAAGGCATTTGGGCGCCTTGCATTCGCTATCATAACAATACGTTTTACATTTTTACCAACGTAAACGGGCAAACCACGCAATTGTTTACGGCAACAAAACCGGAAGGTCCGTGGACGCATTTAAAAATGAAAAAATCTTTTCATGATGTGTCTGTGCTCTTTGACGACGATGGAAAAAATTATGTTGTTTGGGGATATGATGAGATTCACATGGCAGAGTTAACAGATGATTTGTTAGACATCAAAACCGGAACAGAAATGATTATTGTTCCGAAAGGAAGCGGCGCGGGCGAAGGTTGCCATTTCTATAAAATTAATGGCAAATATTATATTACCAATACCAACTACGATCCGCTTTGTTACCAGGTTTGTTTACGGGCAAATAAACCCGGCGGACCTTATGAAGTGAACGTAATGAGCGCCAAAGAAAATATGGGCGTCGGTACCGGGTGGCGAATGGGAGATACACGGAATGGACCTCCATTTAAACTGATAGCACCCGTTCCTAATTTTGTCGGATCTATCCCGATGCACCAGGGAGGAATTATACAGATTCAATCCGGCGAATGGTGGGGTTGGTCTATGCTTGATTATAATTCTGTTGGCAGAGTAACAGGATTATCTCCCGTAACATGGAAGGATGATTGGCCATACTTTGGGTTGCCGGGCAATTTAACGCGTTCACCCCGCACCTGGGTAAAACCCAACACCGGTTTTTCATCTCAGCCACACGCCACTTACCGGCGGTCAGATGCCTTTTCTACAGCTACCTTGCAGCCCTTATGGCAATGGAATCATGTGCCTGTTGATAACAAATGGTCGCTCACAGAAAAGAAAGGTTTTTTACGGTTACATTCTCTTCCCGCTAAAGATTTATTGAGTGCCCGAAACTCGCTGACACAGCGTGCGGTTGGCCCGGAATCAACCGTTACTACTGAAGTAGAAACAAGCGGTTTACAGAATGGTGATATAGCAGGACTGGCTCTCTTAAATTTTCCTTTCGCCTGGATTGGAATCAATAAAACCAATGATGGAACAGAGCTTCAACAGAACGATCAGCAGACAGGAAAAATAAACAGAGAAAAGCTAACGACAAGCCGCGTGTGGCTTCGGGTGCATTGCAATTTCGATACAGAAAAAGCTTTGTTTAGTTATAGTACAGACGGTTTAAACTTTACACATATTGGCGATACAACGATCATGGTATTTCAGCTCAGAACCTTTCAGGGTGTGCGCTATACACTCTTCAACTACAATACAAATGGCAGTAACGGAGGTTACGCCGACTTCAATAATTTTATAGTTGATGAACCTCGTTCGCATGGATTAACAAAGCCAATTCCTTATAATCAAATCATTACTCTTACCAGCCTTGCCGATAGTACCGTGCTGGTAAACTGGAAGCATTTTATACGACCGATAAATAAGAAAGATGTCTTGGCAAAAAGTGAGGCTGCAAAGTTCCGGATACTTGATCGTGGTAACGGAAGAATTGCATTGCAATCCATAACAGACAGTGGTTATGTTACGGTGAAAGGATTGGGCGGTATGGCAGAAGTGAGGATTGAAAAACAGGAGAAAGGCGATGCTTCTTTATTTCAATGGGAAGATATGTTGCAAGGCGATTTGATGCTGATGTCTCTATCTACACACCGCTATCTTTTTGCCGATCCGTTTGCAAGAAGCCTGGCTTCTGCCGATTCGCCTGGTACCAGACCTGATAGAAAAGACGGTTCCTGTTTTGTATGGCAGGAAGCTTTGGAAAAATAACTGACGGAAACTAAGCAATCGAAAAAATCCTTTCCGGAAAATCTTGCGTTACATTAGTTATTGATTGTATTGTACATTAAAACTCTTTCTCCTGTTTTATTATTCTGATTTGTTTTGCTTTGCAAGATTTCAGGGCGCACTATGTGTTTATAACCGTTAGTTTATCCGGATAAAGAAAGAAGTATAGAACTTGATTAAAAGTTCCTATATAGATTATCCGATATCAACTTTACTTGTATTACTCAAGAAACAATTGTTGTGATAAAATGAATATTGTAAAGTAAAATCTTTTCCATTACGTCTTTAGTTTAAACGAATCGCAATTATCATCCGGCTTAAAAAAAGCTTTATAATAATAATCGAAAAGAGGCGATGAAAAAAGTTCGGTAAAACAAAACATAATGTCGAAAGTATTGTTCTTAAGTGTTCCTTCTCACGGCAATGTAAATCCTACGTTAGGATTGGTAAATGAACTGGTAAAGCAAGGCGAAGAAGTTATTTATTTTTCTTCAAATCAATTTAAAGAAAACGTTGAAAAAACAGGTGCTGTATTCAAAAGTTATGCGGCTGATTTGGATATTTTCAAAGCAAATGGAAATGCTGAAAAAGGCGGTAATTTAATGGGTGCGATGCCAAAAATAATCAACTCTGCAGAAGTTGTAATTGAAGATTTTTTACACCAAATAAAAGACTATAAATTCGATTACCTGGTACATTCATTCGCTTTTCCGTATGCAAAAGTAATAGCCGGAATATTGAAGATACCAACCGTGTCTTCTTTAGCCATTTTTGCCGGTCTTCGCGGGTTTACGGAGAGAATGAACCAACCAGACGATATGCCTGCCGCCATGAATGAGATGTTGAAAACGTATGCCGGCGTTGCACAAAAAATAAGAGATAAATACAGTGTGGAAATGCCTGAAAATATTTTGCAGCTCCTGCTAAATAAAGGTGATATCAACCTGGTATATACGTCTAAATATTTCGCGCCGGATGCTGGTTATTTTGATGACAGTTATAAGTTTGTGGGTCCGCCTGTTTATGATAGAAAAGAAGCCGCCGATTTTCCTTTTGATAAGCTTCAGGAAAAGAAAGTCATTTATATTTCGCTGGGCACTGTGTTTGGTAACTATAAACCTGACCTGTATAACATTTTCTTTAAAAGCTTTGCCAACACTAACTTTGTGGTTGTAATGGCTGCGTATGGTGTAGATCTTTCTTCTTTTATCATTCCTCAAAACTTTATTGTCAGGAACTATGTGCCGCAATCGCAAATTTTGCCATATACAAATGTGGCTATCACACATGCGGGAATGAACAGCATCAGCGACCTGGTATATCACCAAATACCTTTTGTAGCTATCCCGTTAGGCGCCGACCAGCCGGCTTTAGCAAAACGCGCAGAAGAATTAGGCGCTGCCATTTCTCTGGATGTAAATAACCTGACTTCTGACGTTATAAAAACATCTGTTGAAAACGTAATGAATAATCCAACCTATCTTCAAAATATTCAAAAGATAAATGAATCTTTTAAAAGAGCCGGTGGTTATCCCAAAGCCGTAACTGAGATATTTAGGTTGAAAAAAGAAAAAGGTATTGTAAACTGAAAGCTAAACAGAAGATAAAATCATTTTCTGTAAAACAATAGCCTGTAATTTGTATAGAAGCAAAGGCGATAAATACATTCTGACAATAAAATAGAAATACATGAACACACCACAAACAATTACCATTGCAGGTAAAAGCAAACATCCGTTAACCGTTAATCGTTTGGGATATGGAACTATGCGCCTTACGGGCGCAGGCATTTATGGCGAACCGCCCAGAAGGGATGAAGCACTTGAAATATTACGGCAAACGGCAAAAAAAGGCATCAACTTTTTAGATACTGCCGATTATTACGGTGAAGATGTAACCAACCGTTTAATTGTCGAAGCCTTGTATCCGTACAACGACGATCTTGTGATTTGTACAAAAGTTGGCGGCGCCCGCAAACCCGATAAAAGCTGGATTCCGTTTAATAAACCGGAAAACCTGCGCACCAGTATCGAAAACAACCTGCGCACTTTAAAGCTGGAACAAATAACATTAGTTCATTTTAGAGTGATGACCGGCGATAAAGGTTTTGAAAAGTCTATGGAAGCTATGTTTCAAATGCAGCAGGAAGGAAAAATACTTCATATAGGCGTTAGCAATGTAAACGCTGATGAACTGGAAAGAGCCATGAGCATGGGAGAAATAGCAACGGTAGAAAATATGTATGGTCATGCGCAGCGCGGTGATGTAAAAGAATTGCATGGCGAAACCCGCGGCGCAGAAGACCTTTTGCATATCTGTGAGGCAAATGAAATTCCGCTGATTCCGTTTTTTTCCTTACAAACAGCAAATCAAAAAAAGGATACCCGCATTGCTGACATTGCAAAAAAATACAACGCTACCGAAGCACAGATAAACCTTGCCTGGTTACTGCATCACTCGCCGTGGATATTGCCGATACCGGGAACATCTTCCTTAAATCATTTTGAAGAGAACATAGAAGCCGTGAATATTAATCTTACGGAAGAAGATATGAAATTTTTAGAGTAAGAAGCAACAGCTAAAAAGCAGGCAGAGAGCGGCTTTCAGAATAAAATGCGTTGAATACAATATAAAAAAGGATGAGATTATCAAAACAATCTTGTCCTTTTTTTATGTTATACAAGTATTGATTTATTGTAATGAAATAAAGAGGAAATATAAATCAGTAAACTTTTTTGTTATATTTTTCACCCATCATTTATTTTGAATGACGATCATTTTATTTATCCTGAAATAACTGTTGCTTCTCATGAAAAAAGTATTTGCAGCCTTACTGTTTTCTTTTGTTTCTAGTCTGTTATACGCCCAGGTTCAGGTTCAAAATCTGCGTATAGAAAATCTAACAAACCCGGTTGGTATTGATATTATAAAACCACAATTTAGCTGGCAGTTATTGTCTGAAAAAAGAAACGTAATGCAATCGGCTTACGAGATACAAGTAAGTGAAGATGCTTCTTTCAAAGGCAATACAGCGTGGAGTTCCGGCAAAGTTACTTCTGCCGAATCTGTACACATTCCGTATGCCGGCAATACCTTGCAATCGGATAAAAAGTATTATTGGAAAGTGCGGGTTTGGGATAATGATGGCAAGGCTTCTTTGTTTAGTCAGCCGGCTTACTGGCAAATGGGTTTGCTGCAGCCTTCAGACTGGCAGGCAAAGTGGATAGAAGCCGGTTATACCGAAGATTCTGTTATGCGTCCAAGCCCGATGTTCAGAAAGCCATTTACGGCAAACAAAAAAATTCAATCTGCCACAGCATTTATTACTTCTCATGGTTTATATGAAGGCTTTATAAATGGCAAGCGCATCGGCGATTATTGTCTTACGCCCGGATGGACGAGTTATAATAAGCGTCTTCAATACCAGGTGTACGATGTTACCAATCTGGTAAACAACGGCAAAAATGCAATTGGTGTTATGCTTGGCAGCGGCTGGTACCGGAGTTATTTGGCTTGGGATAATAACCATAATGTGTATGGCAAAAAGCTGGCTTTATTATTCCAGTTGCACATCACTTATACGGATGGAACTTCAGACATCATATCATCAGATGATTCATGGAAATCATCTACCGGCGCCATCAAATATTCAGAGATATATCATGGTGAAACCTGCGATGCCCGCGATGATAAAAAAGGCTGGCTAACGGCTGATTATGATGATGCCAAATGGAATTCTGTTACTGTAAAAGAATATCCGAAAGATATACTGACAGCTACTTATAACGAACCGGTTACAAAACATGAAACCTTTGCGGCTGTTAAGATGATTACCACACCAAAAGGTGAGCACGTAATAGATTTTGGTCAGAACCTGGTAGGTTATGTACAGGTAAAAATAAATGGTAAAAAAGGCGATTCCGTTATTCTTCATCATGCTGAAGTACTTGACAAAAAAGGTAATTTTTATACAGACAATTTACGTGCTGCCAAGCAACAGGATATATATGTATTAAGTGGTGATGGTGAAGAAACTTTCTATCCGCATTTTACTTTTCAGGGCTTTCGGTATATAAAAGTAGATGGCTTTTCCGGTGCTATGAAACCTGAGAATTTTACAGCGGTTGCCTTGTATTCTAACATGAAACCAACAGGCTCATTTAAAACTTCGGATTCACTTATTAACCAGTTACAGCACAATATACAATGGGGGCAACGCGGTAATTTTTTAGATGTGCCAACCGACTGTCCTCAGCGCGATGAACGGCTTGGCTGGACGGGTGATGCACAAGCTTTTTCACGCACGGCAACCTATAACTTTTCGGTTGATAATTTCTTTACCAAATGGCTGAAAGATGTGGCTGCCGACCAGTTTGAAGATGGCAGTGTGCCACATGTCATTCCCAATGTATTAGGTCCTGGTGCCGGTGGCTCAACCGGCTGGAGCGATGTGGCTACCATTATTCCGTGGAATCTTTATCTGGCTTACGGCGATAAGCGTGTATTAGAACAACAATACGAAAGCATGAAGAAATGGGTCCATTTTATGCAAAGCAAAAGCACTAACGACCTTTGGAATACCGGCTTTCATTTTGGCGACTGGCTTTTCTATCATCCGGAAGATGATGCTGATGGTCGCGCTGCCATTACCGATAAATATATGATTGCGCAATGCTTCTATGCGCATTCAACACAACTGCTTATCAACGCTGCGAATGTATTAGGTAAAACGGATGATGTAAATTCATATTCAGCTTTATTAAAGAAGGTAAAAGATGCGTATGTAAAAGAATATATGACGCCGAACGGTCGCCTGATTTCATCTTCACAAACGGCTTATGTGCTGGCGCTTAACTTTGATATGCTGCCTGAAAACTTACGCAAACAAGCGGCAGACAGGCTGGTAGAAAATATAGAAAGTTACGATAATCATCTTACCACAGGCTTCTTAGGCACGCCTTATTTGTGCCATGTGCTAAGTCGTTTTGGTCATACCGATGTGGCTTATACATTGCTCATGCAAAAGACATATCCGTCCTGGTTATATCCTGTAACCATGGGTGCTACTACAATTTGGGAACGCTGGGATGGAGAGAAGCCGGACAGCACGTTTCAAACGCCCGGCATGAACTCATTTAACCATTATGCTTATGGCGCTATCGGCGACTGGATGTATCGTGTTGTTGCCGGGCTGGATACGTACGAAGATCAGCCAGGCTATAAGCACATCCGCATTATGCCGCACGTTGGTGGCAATCTTACGTATGCCAATGCAGATTACACGACCAATTACGGAACAGTGAGTTCTCACTGGAAAATGATTGATACCAGCAAACTTATGTTAGATGTAGAAATACCGGCTAATACAACGGCAACCATTTATATTCCGGCAAGCAGCGCAGATGTTGTACAGGAAGGTAATACAGCTTTGTCGAAATCTGCCGGTATAAAAGTTTCCGGTAAAGAAGATGAGTATATAAAAGTTGAAGTTGGCTCGGGCAAATATCATTTTACAGCACCGTTTATTAAGAATCTGAACGCTGCAAAATAAAGATTTGATACAGCTCCGGATGTAGTGTTAATACTGAATTGTATGGGTTTTATAGCACAAATTTTTGGAATAAAAACCATGCTTTTTCATTAACTTTATCGGTATGGAAACGCTGCAAACTGCATATTATCAAAGCCCGATTGGTATTATAAAAATAACGGCTGACGAACAGTTCATTACAGAGTTAATTTTTATAGAAGAAAAAGCAACGACAACCTCAATAGATTCTCCGTTGCTGCAACAATGTATGCAACAGCTTGACGAATTTTTCGAAGGTGACAGAAAAGAGTTTACAATACCTGTATATCAGGCTGGTACTGACTTTCAGCAAAAAGTTTGGAAAGAACTTACAACTCTTCCGTTTGGAAAAACCGTTTCGTATTTGTCTTTATCAAAACAGTTGGGCGATGCAAAAGCCATTCGCGCAGTAGCCACCAGTAATGGCAAAAACAAGATTAGCATTCTCATACCTTGTCATCGCGTAATTGGCAGCAATCAATCGCTGGTGGGTTATGCGTGGGGAACGTGGCGCAAACAATGGTTATTACAACATGAAGCCAAGTGGGCAAACGGCGTTCAGACTTTATTTTAACCTGTACTGTAAAAAAGATTATTTTGCAGGCAAATGAATCTTTCCTTCTTACATAGCAACCTCGATTTTCTCGACCACCCCGGACGTGTGTAATATTGAATAACAATAGTTGAGATTGAATATTTACAATTCAATTTTTATCAACCAATATTACTTATCGCTGCTTACTTATTACATCTTACATTTTATATCAAACATCTTACTTTATTATGCTTACTCATACATTGTCTGAGACATCACAATATTATTTGCAATTAGAAGAGCAATACGGCGCTCACAATTATCATCCGTTACCGGTTGTATTAGAACGCGGCGAAGGTGTATTTATGTGGGATGTGGAAGGCAAGCGTTATTACGATTTTCTAAGCGGTTATTCTGCTGTAAACCAGGGGCATTGTCATCCGCGAATTATAGAAGCTTTGATAAAACAAGCCGGCAAGCTCACGCTTACTTCCAGGGCTTTTCATAACAACCTGTTAGGCGAATATGAAAAGTACATAACAGTTTATTTTGGTTACGATAAAGTGCTGCCAATGAACACTGGTGTTGAAGGTGGCGAAACCGCCATCAAACTGGCAAGACGCTGGGCTTACGATAAAAAAGGCGTAGCGGAAAACAAAGCCAAAATTGTATTTGCCGAAGGTAATTTTTGGGGCAGAACTTTAGCGGCTATTTCAGCATCAACTGATGAGAGCAGCTACAAAGGTTTCGGTCCTTATATGACAGGATTTGAAATCATTCCATACAACAATTTACCTGCTTTGGAAAAAGCGTTGCAAGACAAAAATGTAGCTGCTTTTATGGTGGAACCAATACAAGGTGAAGCTGGTGTTGTTGTGCCCGATGATGGCTATTTGCGCGGTGCCAAAGATTTGTGTGCCGAATACAATGTTTTATTTATAGCTGATGAAATACAAACCGGTCTTGCCCGCACCGGCAAAATGCTTGCCTGCGATCACGAGAATGTTCGTCCAGATATTTTGATATTGGGAAAAGCATTGAGCGGTGGCGTAATGCCGGTAAGTGCTGTATTGGCAGATGATGATATTATACTTACCATAAAGCCCGGCGAGCATGGCTCTACGTATGGCGGCAATCCGTTAGCGTGCGCGGTTGCAATGGAAGCGTTACAGGTTTTAAAAGATGAAAACATGGCTGCCAATGCAGAAGCGATGGGTAATTTGCTTCGCGATGAACTACGAAATTTACAATCGCCTTTTATTAAAACGATACGTGGAAAAGGATTACTAAATGCCATTGTAATTGAACATCATAACAAAGAAGCGGCATGGGATTTTTGTCTCGCTTTAAAAGACAATGGTTTATTAGCCAAACCAACACATGGCGATAAAATTCGCTTTGCGCCGCCGCTCATCATTACTGAAGAACAGGTAACAGAATGCGTGCAAATCATTGCAAAATCATTACAAGTATTAGAGACTTTGTAGAGATTTTGTAAATTGTTTTAGCGAAGCGTTGATGATTTATTATGCAAATCATCAACGCTTTTGTATTATAAAATAAGCATGTAAAATTTGATTCTTTATTTGCTTCTGCAAGCGCCTAATCTATCAGTCAGCTTAAAATACAATTAAACGAATCAGAATTATTTGTTGTAATATCTTTTCCTGTTATCTTTAATTTTCTTTACCAAATAAGAATAAACTAACTGTTAGACCAGACTGTACAACCATTCACCTGCTATGAGCCATTTTTTTGCTTTTAATAAACCCTTTTTGTTTGTTATAACACTGTTGTACGTTCAGTTTGCAGCTGTTGCACAGAAAGCAGATTTTACGGCCAATCAATCATCGGGCTGTTCGCCGCTTGCGGTTTCATTTACCAATATATCAACCGGTTTTTCATCATCGGCTACTTATAACTGGGAGTTTGGCAATGGCAATACATCAACAAAAAAAGATGCCGGCGCTACGTATATTGAACCAAAAACGTATACTGTAAAACTTACTGTAACAGAAGGCGCTAAAACCGACAGCAAAACAGCTACGATTACGGTTTATAAAAAACCAACCGTAGATTTTACAGCCAGTATTGACAAAGGTTGCCAGCCATTGCCGGTTACATTCAACAGCCTTTCTACAGCCGGCGACGGAACTATACAAAGCTATTATTGGGATTATGGTGACGGCAACTCGGAAAGCACGGGCGCGCAACCGCAGCATACCTATACCATTCCGCAAACCGTTACGGCAAGTCTTACTGTTACCAACAGTTTTGGGTGTTATGCGGTATTAAGTAAGCCTGAGATTGTAAAAGTGTTTCCTTCGGTTACGGCAGCATTTACAGCAAACGAAACTGTTTTGTGTAATAAAGCCGATGCGGTTTCATTTACCAATACCAGCGCAGGTTCCGGCGCACTTATATATGCCTGGGATTTTGGTGATGGCACAACATCAACCGATAAAACGCCAACGCATGTATTTGGTAAAAGAGGAACCTATACCATAAAGCTGGGTGTAAAAAGCAGCGATGGTTGTAAGAATGAAATTGTGCAAACTGATTATATCAACGTAGCCAATTTTACTACCGACTTTAGTGTGCCGCCGCTCATATGCGAGAATACAGATGCTTTGTTTTATGATATCAGCAACCCGAAACCGACTTCAAATCAGCACTGGCTTATCAATGGTCTTGATTACGGATATTATTACGACCGGATGAGTCATACATTTTATGGCGCCGGAACATATAAAATGCAATTGATAAATACCTACGGGAATTGTTTAGATACAGCGACTAAAGACATTAAAGTTTTACCATCGCCTAACATCACCGGTTTTATTGCTGATATGCAAGGCGCCTGCGGCTCGCCGGTTACGGTAAAGTTTAAAGATACCACCAGCAATACAACCAAGTGGGCGTGGGATTTTCATTACAATTATAATAACTTCAATCCTACGGCTGCTACGCAATCAACTTCTTATACTTATACAACCGACGGAAGTTATTATATAATGCTGCAGGCAACCAATGCCGCAGGTTGTATGGCGCAAAAAGTACAATCGCTAAATATTTATAAGCCGTATGCGAACATCCAAAGCTCGCATGGCAGTTATGGCTGCACCAATTTAGCGACTGTATTTTCGGCTTCTTCACAATCAACTTTAAAAGCGTATAGCTGGAACTTTGGCGATGGCACAACGTCAACG